>CAVSIS010000001.1:0-49311 GCA_963727925.1 uncultured Acidobacteriota bacterium
AGTCGCTGCTCGGGTCGAGTGGCGGCGCAATCTCACTGGACACACAGCGGGCCGGGGAGTGACCCCGGCCCGCGTCGAGTATTCGAAACCCTGTTTGGCGTCAGTGAGACGTCGCCTCCGCCTCGGGTTGGCGCGCGCCCTCATCGAAGAACTCACTCAGGTCGATGCGGCTGTCACGCAGCTTCTCGGGCGGGTGGCACAGGTAGTTATAGCGGGTCCCGTAGCTGAGCAGCGAGCGCTCGAGGATCCTGCGGCCCCGGTACAGGCGTGACATCACGGTTCCGACGGGAACCTCGAGGATGTCGGCGATCTCCTTGTAGGCGAAGCCCTCGAGATCTGCGAGCAGCACCACCATCTTGTAGTCGTGCGGGAGGTTCGCAAGCGCAACGGCGACCTCGTGGTCGATCTCGCCGATGAGGAAGTGGACCTCCGGGTTTTCCGGGTCGATCGCGGCCTGTTCGACCAGCGTGCGCTCGAGCCCCTCGTGGATCTCGTCGAAGTCGACCTTCGGCGGCTGCAGCTTGCGCTTCCGGTAGGAGTTGATGAATGTGTTCTTCATGATCTTGAACAGCCACGCCTTGAAGTTGGTGCCTTCGGCGAAGCGTTCGTAGTACTTGAATGCCTTGAGGTAGGTTTCCTGGATCAGGTCCTCCGCGTCCTCGACCGAACGCGTCATACGGAGGGCGCTCTTGAAGAGCTGGTCGCGGTATGGCAGCGAACCCGAGCTGAAATCCCACGTGGTCTGAGCGTGCGACATCGCCACCTCCATGTTGCAAGAATGATACGTCCCGCCTCGTGGACTGTCAAGAGACGCAGTGTAAACATTTCGCGGAGCGAAATGTTTCATAGTGGAAACACCATGACAGTTTCCGCAGTCTCCTGATGGGTGAATCGGGGATGGCACCAGTCTCAGTTCACGTGAGGTTTGCAGCACACCCGTCGGGCGTGAAGTGCCGCCTCGCGCCCGGCAGGCACACGCGCGGCGTCCGCGAGCGTCCTTCGTACGCTCGGGCTCGGCATGGGCGGCGCGCGTCTCGGGGCGCGGGAGGTAGGGAGGCGCCCCGCTACTCGGGCTCGCCGAGGAAGCTCAGAAGCAGGTCCTTCTTCTCGTCCATCAGCACCCTTGTCCTCGCCTCGAGCACGAGACGCAGCAAGGGCTCCGTGTTGGAGGGACGGACGTTGAACCACCAGTCCGCGTACTGCACGGTGATCCCGTCGAGGTGGTCGATGGCGCCATCGGAGAAGCTCTCGCCCAGGCGGCGGATCATCCCTTCCTTGTCGTCAACGTGGAAGTTGACTTCACCGGTCGCGAAGTAGCGGTCGAGAGGCCGGATCAGTTCGGCCAGCGTCTGTCCCGTCTCCCGCATGTGGTTCAGGATCTCGATCAGGGTCAGGATCGAGGAGTCGGCCGTGAAGTTCGCGCGGTAGTAGAAGTGGCCGGCGAGCTCGCCGCCGAAGGGTGAGCCGAGCTTGCGCATGGTCGCCTTCATGAACGAGTGGCCAACGCGCTCACGCACCGGACGGCCGCCCGCCTCCTCGATCGCCTCCTTGGTCGCCCACGACGAACGCAGGTCGTAGACGATCGCCGCACCCGGCTCGTTGCGCAGAAAACGCGGCGCAAGCAGGCCGGTCACCTTGTCGGCCGAGATCGCGGTTCCGCCGGCATCGACGAACATGGCGCGGTCGGCATCGCCGTCGAAGGCGACGCCGAGGTCGGCGCCGCTCTCGGTGACGGCGCGCTGGAGGTCGACCAGGTTCTCCGCCTTGAGCGGGTTCGCCTCGTGGTTGGGAAAGCTGCCGTCGAGCTCGAAGAAGAGCGGCACCAGCTCGACGTTGAGCCGGTCGAGCATCGGCCGGTAGAGGGTCCCCATACCGTTGGCGGCATCGGCGGCGAGGATGAGGCGGGGCTCGCGGTGCTCGAGGTGCTTCAGCACGTGCTCGACGTAGGCGTCGAAGACGTTGCGGCTGGTCTGCTCGGCGCGGGGTGGCGCATCGAGGGCGACGGTGCTCGAGCGAACCAGGCGCTCGAGCTCGGCGATGCCGGTGTCCCAGGAGACCGGGATGGCGTCCCGGCGCGACATCTTGAAACCGTTGTACACCGCCGGGTTGTGACTGGCGGTCACCTGGATGCCGCCGGACGCCCTCAGGTATCCGATGGCAAAGTAGTTCTGCGGCGTGTCGGCGACGCCGATGTCGATCACCGCGACGCCGCTCGCCCGCAGCCCGCGGGTGAGCGCCTCGGCCAGCGGGGTCGAGTGCGAGCGCATATCCCGCGACACCACCACGACCGGACCGCGGGCGAGGTCCTCCGCGTCGAGCAGCTCGCGGTAGTGGGTGCCGACCCGGAACGCGATCGTCTCGTTGACCTGGTCGGGATAGGTCCCCCGGATGTCGTACGCCTTGAAGATGCCCGCCATGAGTGCTCCTTGTGGACCCGTGTGGCGGTCAGTCGCCGCCGCCTGAGGTGAAAACCTGATTGTGCGCGAAGCTCTCCACCGGCCACGGAGCCGGCTCGCCGCCGAGCCACTGGTGGAACCAGTCGAGGTGCACGAGGTAGTAGAACGCCATCTCGTACCAGCCCGGCCAGTGACCCGCGTCGGGATAGACAACCAAGCGGGACGGCACCTTCATCCGCTGCAGGTCGGTGAAGAACTGCAGACTCTGGGTGTAGGGGACGCGGTAGTCCTTCTCGCCGGTGATCACCAGGCACGGCGTGGCGAAGCGCTCGACCGAGCGCGACGGCGACCAGCGCTCATAATCCTCGCTGCTCCATGGAGTTCCGCACATGTCGTGCTCGGGGAACCAGAGCTCCTCGGTGCCGCCGTGCATCGAGCGCAGGTCGTAGACCCCCATCATCGAGGCCAGTGCCTTGAAGCGTGTTGTGTGGCCCTCGGCCCACATCATGGCGTAGCCGCCCCACGACCAGCCCATGGCGCCCATGCGGTCCGCGTCCACGTACGGCAGCTTGGCGAGCGCATCAGTGACCTTCATGACGTCGCGCCACACCCGACCGCCCCAGTCGCAGGCGATGCCGTCGGTCACCTCCTGGCCGTTGCCGGTCGAGCCGGTCGGGTTCGCGAAGGCGACCACGTAGCCCTTGCCCGGGTAGACCTGCCAGTCGCCGCGATAGGAGTCGGCCCACTGGCTCTGGGGTCCGCCATGGACGTTGAGGATCAGCGGGTAGCGCCGGGACGGATCGAAGCCGTGCGGGGTCACGATGAAGACCTGGACCGGCCGCCCGCCGTCGCCCTCGACCCACATCTCCTCGGCGGGGCGCAGGTCGACCTCGGTCTCGAGCTCGCGGTTGAACCACGTGATCCTCTCCGGCGCTCCGGCCGCGATCCGCAGTCGGGCGAGCTCCTGGGGCCGGTCGACGGCGCGCCGGGCATAGACGATCGTGGTCCCGTCGGGATCCGCATGCCAGGCGTCGATGGTAGCGTCCTGCAGCACCTGGGAGATGGCGTTGGACGCGAGGTCGACCGTGAAGATCGGGTTGGTCCCTTTGACCTCACCCTGGAAGAAGAGGTGGGAACCCCCCCACCCCACGCCTACGACCCAGTTGTCGAAGCGCTCCCGGTCGGTCAGATAGCGGACCGTGCCCGCCGCGCGGTCGTACAGGGCGAGCCGGAAGAGGTCGCTCTCATAGCCCGGAGTGGCCTGGCTGCGGAAGGCGATGAAGCGGCCGTCGGGCGAGTACGCCGGGTCGCCGTCCCAACCCGGGTTGGCGGCGGTGATGTCGCGCAGAGCTCCAGGGCGGCCGTCTTCTGCGAGGTCCACCAGCCACAGGTCGGAGTTGGTCGACAAGGCCGGCACGTCGGAGTGATCAGAAACCACGCACAGCTGCCGCCCGTCGGGGGAGAACGCGTACCCGGCGGGCCCGCCAACGGAGAAGGTCGGACTGTCCCACCTTCCCGGCGTGAGGTCGGCTGTGACCTCCCCGCTCGCAGCGTCCACCAGCAGCACGTGCCGGGTGCGCCCATCCCGCCACTCGGTCCAGTGGCGGTAGAGCAGCTCATCGGCGAGGTGGACCTTGAGCGGTCCGCCCTCGATTGCCTTGCGGGTGGTGCGGTTGCACTCGGCGTCGGCGCCACACTCCGGGTAGACCTGGGACAGCACGGCGATGAAGCGGCCGTCGGGCGAGACCACCGGGCCTTCGATCCCGGTCGGGAACCGGGTCAGCTGGCGTGCCTCGCCGCCATCGACCGGCATCACCCAGAGCTGGGACTCGTCGGCACGGTCGGAGACGAAGACGATCCGCCGACCGTCCGCCGAGAACGCCGGGGAGCTGTCGTGGTGGCGCCCGAAGGTCATCTGGCGCAGGTTGCCGCCGTCGACGTTCGCCATCCAGATCTCCGACCAGCTCTCGCCCTTTTCGAGCGCATACCGGCGGACCGCGAAGACGACTGTTCCGCCGTCGGGCGCCAGCGAGGGCGACTCGACGAACGCGGTCCGATAGTAGTCGGCGATCTCGAAGGCGCGGCCGGCGGCGAACGCCGGAGCAACCACGGCCAGCGCGAGACCTGCCGCCGCGAGGTGACGAACGGTCGCCCGAAGGGTCATTGGCCTCTCCAGAGTCGGGAGCGTCGACCGACGCCGGGGCGTCCGGTCGCGGCGCCATGATACTGGAGCGGGCCGCTCATCCGCGACGACACGGCCTTCGGGCGGTAAGGTTTGCCGCCACGACCGTCGCGTCCTACCATGAGCTCATGTGTGGTCGCTATGCCCTCATCCTGTCGGGACGCGCCTTGGCGGAGCAGTTCGACCTGCCGTCGGTGCCGACGCTCACCCCTCGCTACAACATCGCGCCGACACAGTCGGTGCCAATCGTACGCGCGGGCGCGGCCGAGCCCCGCGAATGGCGAGAGGTGCGCTGGGGGCTCGTCCCGTTCTGGGCGAAGGACCCGTCGATCGGCTCGCGGATGATCAACGCCCGCTCGGAGACCGTCGCCGATAAGCCGGCCTTCCGCCAGGCCGTACGGCGGCGGCGGTGCCTGATCCCCGCCTCCGGCTTTTACGAGTGGAGCCACAAGGGCGGCGCCAAACAGCCCTACTTCATCCACCTCTCGGATTCGCGGCCGCTCGCCTTCGCCGGGCTGTGGGAGCGATGGCGCCCGGTGGAGGGCGACGCGGTCGAGAGCTGCACCATCCTCACCACGAGCCCCAACCCGCTGGTCGCCGAGCTGCACGACCGCATGCCCGTGATCCTGCCGCCCGAGCGCTACGACGAGTGGCTGAGCGCCGCCGAGCTCCCGCCCGAGCGTCTCTCGGCTGTCCTGTCGGCCTACCCGGCGGAGGAGATGGCCGCCTACCCCGTGAGCCGCCACGTCAACAGCCCGGCCAACGACGACCCCACCTGCATCGAGCGGCAGGAATGAGGTACGACGCGAGACGTACGAAGCGAGAGGTGAGACGCAATGTGACACGCGTGGGCGTTGCCGCATCAGTGCGCACCGTCCGGCGTGGATTCTCACCACCACGACACCAACACACGAAGAGGTCGGTTGAGATTCTGGAGTTTCCTCACGGATTTCGGGCAACTGAGCCGAGAAGGGGTGAGAGCCGAGCAGTTTGGAGTAGGGGCGCACCTTGCGTGCGCCCGTGCCGGGAACACCTCCGGCCCCACCGGGCGGAGGCAAGGAGGCTGTCTCACAACTCCCACCGCCAGGCCTTGCCGGGTTCAGGAGGCGCGACTTCCAGCTTTTTCAATTGAACCGCGAAGGCCGCGAAGAGCGCAAAGATCACAGAGAAGAGCATTCAAACAAGATACTTAGCGCTCTTCGCGTCTTTGCGGTTCACATTCTCGCGCGCGTCCGAACAGGCGCTCTCGGGCTCGGAGCAGGAGATCTGCCCGGTTTTCGAGACGGCCTCCAAGCTCCGCCCCTACGAGCCCCCTCCTCACCTCCTCACCTCTGGCGTCTCGCCCGCTTGGGTTGCGGGCGCGGCCCGCGGTCGTGCTGGTTCAGTAACGGCTTGGTGTCTTGGTGTCTTGGTGGTTCAAGCTGCCGGCTCGCGCGCCGTGCTGATCCCAGAGCTCAGAACCGAGGCGACACGGTCCGCGTATACTCTGTCGCAACGAAATGGCGAGCCCGTCCGGACGTGCGGGCGTCGCTGCTCCAACAGGGAGGGTGAAATGACCGAGAACGAGAGCTGGTTCGTAGCGGTCGGCGGGCAGAGCGTCGGTCCGATGAGCCTGGCCGACCTGATCGCCGCCATCAACGCCGGGACCTACACCGCCGAGACCTATGTCTTCACCCAGGGCATGGCCGGGTGGGTGCCCGCACGCCAGGTGCCGCAGCTCGCCGCGGCGTTCTCCGGTCCGGCCGCTGCAACGGCGGCACCGCGTCGGCCGCGCCGGCGGTCGCGCAGCGTCCCAGCGGCGCCTCCCGCGGCAGCGCCGACGAGATCGACTACGAGATCCATGGCTCCGAGATGCAGTTCGTCGAGATCGAGCTCGACCCGGGCGAGAGCGCCGTCGCCGAGGCCGGGGCGATGATGTACATGCAGGACGGCATCCAGATGCAGACCATCTTCGGCGACGGCAGCGCCTCGACCGCGGGCGGTTTCCTCGACAAGCTGGTCGGCGCGGGCAAGCGGCTGATCACCGGCGAGAGCCTGTTCATGACCGTGTTCACCAACCACGGCGCCGGCAAGCAGCGGGTCGCCTTCGCCGCCCCCTACCCGGGCAAGATCATCCCCATGGACCTTCGTGAGCTCGGCGGCCAGCTCATCTGCCAGAAGGACGCGTTCCTGTGCACCGCCAAGGGGGTCGCGCTGAGCATCTTCTTCCAGAAGAAGATCGGCGTCGCCCTGTTCGGCGGCGAGGGCTTCATCATGGAGAAGCTCGAGGGCGACGGGCTCGCCTTCGTCCACGCCGGGGGCACCATCGTCGAGCGCCGACTCGCCGCCGGACAGGTGCTGCGCGCCGACACCGGGTGCGTGGTGGCCTTCGAGTCCTCGATCAACTTCGACATCCAGTTCGTCGGCGGGGTCAAGTCCGCGATCTTCGGTGGCGAGGGCTTCTTCTTCGCGACCCTCACCGGTCCCGGACGGGTGTGGCTGCAGTCGCTCCCGTTCAGCCGGCTCGCCGGCCGCGTCTGGCAGGCCGCCCCACAGGCCGGCGGGCAGTCGAAGGGCGAGGGCTCGGTGCTCGGCAAGCTCGGTGGCATCGGGGGGATCTTCGACGGGAACTGAGTCCCGCCGAAATCCAGCTCATCCCTCCGCGCGCATGGTCAGTCGCTTCGCGAAGGCGTCGAGCGTAGCGAGATAGGGCTCGATCGATGGGATGAAGTGGCGCTCGGCCGCCGAGTGGGGGCCGATCCCGCTCTGACCCCAGACCACTGCGTTGCCGCCCGGGGCGAACCGCGCCGACGTGCCGGGTTTCTTGCGCCCGACCTTCGCCGGGCGCCCGGCAACCTCGCCCGCGGCCTCGAGCAGCGCCGCGAGGCAGCGATTGTCACTCGGGCATGAGATCCCGTCCTCGCAGACCTCGACGACGGTCTCCAGACCCAGGTCAGTGCACACGGCGCGCACGGTCTCGGCGAGCGGCGCCAGCCGGTCCTCTGCGATGCTCCGCACCTCGACACCGAGTACGCCCTCGCCGGCCGTGATGTTGTAGACCCCCGGCTCGCCGGCGACCAGGAACGGAAACCGTGCGGTGGTCTCCCAGCCGTCCGCGCCGGTCAGCGTGAGGCTTTCGGTGAACAGCGTCCCGAGCCGTGCCCGCGCCGCGATCAGGCGGTCCACGAGGTCGACCGGCACCGCACCCGTCCCGGAGTGGCCCCGCTCGCCGCGCGCCTCCACCCGCATCCGGAGCACGCCGCGGTTGGCCGTGCAAACGTCGGTGAACAGCTCGGTCCCACCCTCGCCGGTGCGCTCGCCGAAGATCATCAGCTCCGGTCGCCACCCGCGCTCTCCCGCCAACGCCGCGAGCACGTGCGGCGTACCCCACCGGCGCTGCTCACCGTTCTCCTCGTTGCCAACCAGCAGCAGGTTGACCGGCGGGAAGGGCGGGCCGGCGCGTCGCACCACGTCGAGCCACACGACGTAGCTCGCGACCACCGTCTTCATGTCCGCGGCACCGCGCCCCCACAGCCAGTCGCCCTCGATCCTGGGATCGAACTGGCGTTCGTCGGGCTCCGGCTGGACGACGTCGAAGTGGCCGCCGAGCGTCACCCGAGCCGGTGGCGCCCCGGGGAGCTCGGCCAGGAGTGCCGGGTAGTCGCCATCGTCGAAACGGCGGACCTCGAGTCCGGCGGTTTGGAGTCGATCCGCGATGACACCGGCGCAGCGCCGGACCTCGTCGAGCCGTTCCGCGGCGCAGTTGGTCACCGAGGGGATGCGGATCAGCTCGGAGGCCAACGCGAGCACCGCGGCGGTCCGCGGCGGATACGCGTCCCAGGACGATCGGGAAATGGTGGCGGTCATCGGCTCGTGCTCTCCTTGTCTGACACAAGACGCGGACCCGTCTGTTCATTTCACCCGGTCTGGAGATTCTCAGGGGCCATGGAAATCCGTGAGGCGCAGCCTCTACAGCGAGCTCAACCCCTCCCACATCCGCGCGAACGCCGCCTCGGTGATCGCCGGCTGGAGCGCGTACGAGAAGCGGAGCCAGCGTCCCCCTGCGGGGCTGAAGTACACCCCGGGGACAACGGCGACGCCAAAGCGCTCAGCGAGCAGCGAGCCGATGGCGGCGCTGTCGGCGAACCCGGCGCGGTCCAGCCACGGGCCGACGTCCAGAAAGGCGTAGTAGCCCTTGCCGAGAATGTGCCGCATCCCGCGCCGATCGAGCTCCCTTTGGAGCACGGCGCGGCTCGCGTTGGTCGGCCCGATGATCCCGGCGGCGACGCGGTCGAAACCAGCCCGATAGGCCGCGATCGCGACCGCTTGGCTGTGGAAGGACGGAATCACGCCATGCGACGCACGGCTAGCTGAGAACTTGACCAGCGCCTCGCAAGCGACCAGGTGGGCATTGCGGATGTTCGAGCCGCCGAGCGACTTGGTGATCCCGTCGAGGATGATGCAGCGATTCCGTTCGGATGGGTCGAGGGCACCCAGGAAGGCGTTCACGTCGTGCGGCGCGCCGTCCGTGACCCGATGGTAGATCCAGTCCAGCAGCACGAACGGGATTCCGGCTGAAAGCGCCGCTCGAGTCAGCTCAAGCTGGCGCTCGAGGGTGAGGGTCCGCCCGGTCGGATTGTCGGGGCTGGTGAGCACGACCAACGCGATCCGCCGGCCGCCGAGGGCCTCGGCGGCAGTCACCGACTCGGCGATGCCCTCGGGTGTGAGCTGCCAGGCGTCGGACTCGCGCCCTGGTGCGAGCAGGACATTGGCGCCGAGGCCATAGGGGCCCCAGCTGTAAGAGATCCAGGGGACCCTGGAGACGAGCACGAAGTCCCCGCGGCGACCGTGACCGAGGGCCAACGCCGCCTCGTAGGCGCGCAGCAGCGCGTCCCGGCCCCCTTGACAAGCGAGGACGTTGCCCGGACCCCAGCCGGTCGCCTGGTCGAGGGACCAGTAGTCCTCCACGACGGCACGGCGGAAGTCGTCGGTACCGTAGGGCTGGTCGTAGGCCGTGCCCTTTGCCCGCAGCAGGCGGTGCGCTTCGTCGAGGATCTCCGCCGGCACGCCGGGCAGACTCGCTCCGCCGTCGCCCTGGCTGGCGTCGAAGGTCGGCGCGCCCGGACTCGTCGCGAGGTAGATCTTGAGCGCCTTCTTGATCTCGAACATGCGGCTGCCGGGGATGGGTCGCATCCGCGCCAGTGATCCGTCCACAGCCGCCAGCTCCTCCTGATCCACGACCAGCTCGGGTCCGTCGGTCAGGCCACGCTCGTCCATTCGTGCTCCTTCCACAACGCCATGCGACGAGTTCGGCATCCCTCAGAACAGGGTGTAGATGAACGGCGCCGCAGCCGAGCCGCCGAGCACGATCAGCAAGGTCACCAGCAGCAGCACGATCACGATCGGCGTCAGCCACCACTTCTTGTTGTGGCGCAGGAAGTCGACGAACTCCCGCACAACACCCGGCTGCGCCGCCTCGAGCTCGCGGCGGAAGGCGTCTTCCGCTCGGCTCCCGTTCTCCGGCTTTCGGCTGTCCGTCATCGCCACTCCCCCTCAGAACTGGCGGAGGTAACGCCGCAGGTCGGCGCTTCCTTCCTCAGCTCGCAGCGTCCAGTATGACGCCGAGTCGGGCTCAAAGCGACGTTCCAGGGGGTCACGGCCCAGCAACCGCATCACCAGGCCGACGGGTGTGACCACCGCCACGAAGACCAGCGTCAGGACCGAGAACGAAACCACCGTGCCGATCGGCCACGCGACCACCGACATCCCGATCCAGACCCAGCGCAGGACACGCGGGACAACCCAGCCGACCACTGGCACCAGGACTGCGAGCGCGGCCAGGGCCGAGACCACGGCGACCGGCCTGCCAGACCGCCATGCGAGCACGGCGAGAAGCGAAAGCGCGACCAGCCACAGTCCGCCGAATTGACGCAGCTGGCGGGTGGTCGGGTCACGATTGATTTCGATCAGGGCCATTTCCGTGTTCTCCTAGTCGAGGGCGAACTGTGCCAGGTAGTCGTCGAGCGGGTGCTCGGTGGCGTCCGGCTGCTCGTTCTTGAGCAGCAGCTGGCGGCCGAGCACGAGCACGTCCATGTTGGTCGCCATGAAACACCGCCAGGCGTGCTCCGGGGAGCACACGATCGGCTCGCCGCGGACGTTGAAGCTGGTGTTGATCAGCACCGGGCAGCCGGTCCTCGCCTCGAATGCCCGCATCAGGCGATAGAGCCGTCCATGGCGCTCGGCATCGACGGTCTGGACGCGCGCCGAGTCGTCGACGTGGGTGATCGCCGGGACCACCGAGCGCGGAATCTTGAGCTTGTCGAGCCCGACCGCGGAGGTCCCCCCGTCGTGGCGGAGCTTGGCACTGGCGACCTTGGCGACCAGTAGCATGTACGGGCTCTCGACCCCGTCGGGGAGCTCGAAGTACTCGCTCGCCCGCTCGCGCAGCACCACCGGCGCGAACGGCCGGAACGACTCCCGGAACTTGATCTTCAGGTTCATCACCGACTGCAGGCGTTCGGAGCGGGCATCGCCGAGGATGCTGCGAGAGCCGAGTGCGCGGGGTCCGAACTCCATGCGGCCTTGGAACCAACCCACGACCTTCTCGGCCGAGATCAGCTCGCTGACCGCGTCCATCAGCGTGTCGTCGTCCGAGAGGGTCCGATAATGCGCGCCCCGTGCGTCGAGGAAGACACGGATCTCGTCGTCGGAGTACTCCGGCCCGAGCAACGATCCGTGCTGACCGTCCGGGCTGGCCGCCGTCCGCGGCTGGTCAAGCAGCTGGTGCCAGATCAGCAATGCGACACCGAGCGCGCCGCCGGCGTCACCAGCGGCCGGCTGGATCCAGATCCGGTCGAACGGTCCCTCGCGCAGCAATCGCCCGTTGGCCACGCAGTTGAGCGCGACGCCGCCCGCGAGGCACAGGTCGGGCGCTCCGGTCTGCTCGTGGACATGGCGGCCCGCCCGCAGCATCACCTCCTCGGTCACCGCCTGGATCGAGGCCGCGAGGTCCATCTCGCGCTGGGTCAGCGGCGACTCGGGCCGTCGGGGGCGGCCTCCGAACAGTCGGTGAAATGCCGGCGAGGTCATGGTCAGCCCCTGACAGTAGTTGAAGTACCCGAGATCGAGGCGGAAGGACCCGTCCGGCTTGAGGTCCATCAGCCGTTCGAGGATCGTGTCGGCCCAGCGGGGCTCGCCGTAGGGCGCCAGGCCCATCAGCTTGTACTCCCCCGAGTTCACCTTGAACCCGCAGAAGTATGTGAACGCGGAGTACAGCAGCCCGAGGGAGTGCGGAAAGCGAAGCTCGCGGTCGAGTGTCACGTGATTGCCACGCCCACGCCCGAAGCTCGCCGTCGCCCACTCTCCGACCCCGTCGAGGGTCAGAATCGCCGCCTCCTCGAAGGGCGACGGGAAGAAGGCGCTCGCGGCATGCGACTCGTGGTGCTCGGCGAAGATGATCCGCTTCCGGTAGCGCCCGTCGAGCCCGGCGCGGATCTCCCGCGGCAGGTGGAGCTTCTGCTTGAGCCACAGGGGCATGGCCTGCATGAACGAGCGCCACCCGCGCGGCGCGACCGCGAGGTAGGTCTCGAGCAACCGCTCGAACTTCAGGAACGGCTTGTCGTAAAAGCCGACCATGTCGAGCTGCTCGGGCGCGAGACCGCCAGCATCGAGACAAAAGCGGATCGCGTGGAGCGGGAAGCCGTGGTCGTGCTTGATCCGGGTGAAGCGCTCCTCCTGAGCGGCGGCCACGATCTCGCCGTCGACCACCAGTGCGGCCGCGGAGTCGTGATAGAAGGCCGAGATCCCGAGGATCGCGGTCATCGCGCCTCCACCATGGCGGCGTGTTCGAAGCTGCGCTTCCTCATCTCCCCCCCAGCGTCGCCCGTCGCCGACGGAGGCGTTCCGCGTCCTCTCGTTTGCCGGCCGCGTCCGCCGCAGCCGCGGCCCGGTCGAAGACCTGACCCGCCTCGTCTCTGCGTCCTGAGGCAGCAAGCGCGAGACCCTCGGTCTCGAGCAGGTCCGCGCTGTCGGCCGCCCCCGCTTCCCGTGCCCGCCGCACCAGCTCCAGCGCCTCCTCGGGGTCGCGCAGCGAAGCTTCGTCCGAGGTCGCCAGGATCCACGCGAGGCCCTGAAGTGCCGCGAGCGATTCCGGGTCACGGATCAGCACCTCTCGGTAGCGCGAGACCGCCCGGTCGGTGCGTCCGACGATCTGCAGCGCCACCGCCAGATTGATCCTCCCCTGCAGGTTGGACGAATCCGAGAGCAAGGCCCGATCGTAGGCCCCAACGGCCTCGGCCGGCCTGCCGTGCTGGAGCAGCAGGTCGCCGAGATTGAAGCCAGCCAGAGCGTGGCCCGGCTCCACCGAGAGCGTCCGCCGGAAGCACGCCTCGGCCTCGGCGATCCTGCCGCCGCGTTCGAGCAGCACGCCCAGGTTGTTCCACCCGGCGACGAGCTGGGGAGCCACCTCGACGGCCTTCCGGTACTCGGCCTCGGCCTCCCCCGCCTGTCCGGCCTGCTCGAGGAGATACCCGAGGGCGTTGTAGGCCTCACCGAAGCCCGGGTCATGGGCGATCGCTTCCCGCTCGAGCTCGATCGCCGACTGCAGACGGCCGCGCGCCAACTCGACCGCCGCCAATCCGAGATAGGCCTCCCCCAGGCGCGGGTTGCGCCGCAGAGCCGAGCGGAACGCGCGGACCGCGCCGTCGAGATCCCCGGTCTGCTTGAGGGCCGACCCCAGGTTCGACCATATCTGCGCCGAGCTCGGTTGCTCGTCGACGACCCGGCGGAGCTCCCTCAACCCCTGCTCGGCCCGCCCCGCGTCGAGCAGGGAGAAACCCAGGCGAGTCCTGAACTCCTCGTTGTCGGGCAGACGCTCGACCAGCCACTGCCACTCCTGTGCAGCGGCGCCGGGCACGCCCTGGCGGTCCATCCGCGAGGCCAACTTGGTGCGCAGGTCGAGGTCATCCGGATGCGCCTCGACCGCCGATCTCTGCTCCGCCAGGCAGTCCTTACGCTCCGCAACCGCCTCGTCCCACAGCTCGGTGAGCTCGGCGGCTCGCCGTGCGCTGCGCTGTTGGTGGTCGAGCTGCCCGGTGAACGGCGGACGCAGCATCATGCCGTGCATCTCGTACGCCATGCGGAAGCGCTCGCACTCGTTCAGCCCGAGCCGGCGGTCGACCTCGGCAGGTCCGGGAGCGGGAGCGGAGGTGCTCGCCGCCTGGCGGTCCCCGAGGGCGTCGCGGATCGCGGGCAGGAGCGCTGCGGCCAGCCGGTACTCGCCGATGACGCGGTAGTGCACGTGCTCCCAGAAGAGCCCGTCCCCGAGAATCCCCCGGGGGCTTTCCGGCGCATCCGCGAGGACCCTCTCGGCGTCGACCAGGTGGACGTTCTCGGCGGCGAACCGGCCTGCGATCCGGCGGATGACCTCGTTGATGCGGCTGTCGGCGCGGAAGCGGAGCGCATCAAGGTCACGGGCGCGGGTGAACTCCCGGCGCGCATCCTCGGTACGCCCCAGCGCGAGAGCGGACTGCGCGAGGCGGTAGTGGAGGCTGGCCGGCTCGTCGTCGATCGCCAAGGCTTCCTCGAACGCCGCGGCGGCCCCCTCCGGCTCGCCCCCACGCAGCAGAGCCTCCCCTCGGTTGAAGGCGTCCTGCCATTTCCCGAGATCTCCGGCGGCGAGGCCTGCGCGGTGTAGCGAAGCGAACGGAGGACAGTCGGCCAGATTGCTCGCCACGGTCGAGATCACGACCCCCGCTCCCGCCCGGCGGGCGGTCGAAAGGATGTCCTCGAGATTCGACGCGAACGAGTCGTACGTTGCATCGAGGCGGGGATCGCGCTCCGCCACGGTGTGGCCCACGAACATCTCCATGCCGCGCCAGGTCGCCGGCCCCGCGGCGCCGATCCGAGCCACGAGGCGGTCGATCAACTGGCCGACACGGAACCGCCGCACCCATACGCTCAGCCTGACCAGGGTCCGCGACCGGCTCAAACCGGATAACACGGTGCCCGGCCCGAAAGGACCCACGACCTCGTTGTTGCCCATGTACACGAGGTAGAGATCCGGTTCCAGGTCACGGCATTCGGATGCAATGTCCCGCACCACGTGCGAGTTGATAGCGGTCATCGCAGCGTTGACGACCTCGATCCGGGTCGACGGGAACATCTCGTCGAGCATCGCCTGCAGGACGCGCCCAAGGCTGTAGGCGGTGTCGGGAATGCCCATCGCCGCCGAGCCACCGAGGATCACGATGCGGATCGTCCCCGGAGGTTTCACCCGCTCGACCCGGAACGGAGTCGGCGAACGCGCCAGCTCGCGGGGGAAAAAGCGCTCTCCGTAGCGCTGGTTGCTCGTGAAATACCCGCCTGGCGCCGGCTGCAAGAATGACGGGTCGTAGCCGTAGCCCGCGACCCGCAGCCCGATCTCGAGCGACCCGAGCAATGCAAGCGGCACCACGGTGACGGCGGCAAGGCGCATGGCAATGCCCCGACCTCGCCGTCGGCGCGGTTCGGTCGAATCGTCGGGGGGGCTCGCGTCCTTCCTCATCATCTAAGAGTGCGCGCCAACCCCGGGTCTCTGACCCGGTGCGTACGCACGGGGCACCAGTCTACAGGTAACCGGGTTCAGCCAATCCGACCGGAGACTTCGGCCACGTATGGGCGCGTGGCGCCACGGCGACGAGCTCGAATGTGCCGTTCGGTTGTGTTGGATTGCGAGCGAGCTGTGCAGAGTGAATGCGCGGACCGGGAGGTCCTTCTCCGCCGGTTGATGCCTGCGCTTCGCGAGTCACTCGCCGCTCCCGCGGCGTGGTTTACGAATAAGAATCCGAATGAGAAGCACGGGGGACAGAACATGGACTCCTGGAGTCGAGGAGCCCGCAGGGACGCGAAAGGCGCCGTACACGCGACAGGTTACACGCTCCGATGGCTCATTCGCCCTTTGGCCGACGACCACGACGGCGCTGTACGCTCTTCAGGTTGACCAGCAGCATGCCGTCCGAATCACTCTGCGAAACGTCGAAGCGTTGAGCCTGTTCGATGGTCAGTGCGTAGGCCTCGAAGAACTGCGGGGCCTTGAGGCTCACCGAACGCCGACGCCGCGAGAGCTTGTAGGCGCCATCGGCCTTGCCGTCCTTGGTCGCCTGGACGCCGACGATTTTGCGCGTCCGATCGAAGAAGAGAATGGCGTGCGTCATCTTGTCGAGGCCGAACGACGACACTGCCGACGCATCGAATGAAATCAGTCCAGTCGGTCGAATTGTGACTTTAGGACGAGAGCCCGTATCCTTCGGCGGAATGAATCGCTCGAATCCCATGGTCAACCTCCAGTAATATCCGAGACACGATACCGAGTTCGCTTTCTTATGTCAAGTTCCGGTGTCAATCCTATGTCAATGAAGCCTGGATTCGACCGACAACCTCGGGTCGCAGCCGGAGCAAGGACGGTGCAATCATGATCCGTTCGAGCTGCCCAATGGGCGAGAGAATATCGATCGCCATTGCATTCTCGACCGCTGGGCGCGTGCTACACTCCGCTCCGCCATGAATCCCATCGAGTCCGCCACGCACTGGATTGAAGTCGACGGTGAAGCGCTTCGCCACAACGTCGGTGTCTTCCGCGAGGTCGTTTCGGAACACACGCAGATCGCCGCCGTCGTCAAGGCCAACGCTTACGGGCACGGGCTCGAAGTCGTCACCTCCGCGATCGAATCGGACGTGGACTGGTTCGCCGTCCACTCCGCCGAGGAGGTAGTCAGTCTCCGCCGTCTCGGAGTCCGTCATCCGATCCTGCTGATGGGCTTCGTTCCTTCGTCAGCCGTGTCACAGCTCGACTCCGACACGCACGTGGTCGTGTCGACACCGGAGGTGGTGGGCTGGCTCGGCGACCACCGACGCCGGACCGGTATCGCACCTCCGATCCACATCAAGGTCGAGACTGGCACCCATCGCCAAGGAGTCCCTCCTTCGGTGATCCCCGACCTGTGTCGCCGCGCCGCACGGGAAGGCCTCTCCGTGGTGGGCCTCGCCACCCACTTTGCCAACATCGAGGACACCCTCGAACACGACTTTGCCCGCCTTCAGATGGAGCGCTTCAGCGCGGCGGTCGAGACGACCCGACGTGCTCTCGGCGAGATGCCGGCATGGGTCCATGCGTCCTGCTCTGCGGCTGCGCTGTTGTTTCGGGAGGCCGACTTCACGCTCGCGCGGGTCGGCATCGGGCTGTACGGCCACTGGCCTTCACGCGAGACCCAGCTCTCGTGGATCCTCGAGCACGGTCGCAACGGGCTCGGGCTACGTCCGGCGCTGACCTGGAAGGCGCGGGTCGGTCAGCTTCAGGATGTCCCGGTCGGGGGAACGGTCGGCTACGGTCGCACCTGGTCCGCCTTGCGGCCGACCCGCCTTGCTGTGCTGCCTTCAGGCTATGCCGACGGCTACCCGCGGGAGCTCGGTAACAGGGCGCGCGCGTTGGTCAGGGGAGTCGCCGCACCCGTCGTTGGGCGCGTGTGCATGAACATCACCATGGTCGATGTCACCGATGTTCCGGAAGCAGCCGTCGGCGACCATGTCGTGCTGATCGGACGCGACGGGCGTCGCCAGATCAGTGCGGAAGAGCTTGCGGACCTCGCCGGGACGATCAACTACGAGATCCTCGCGCGGCTTTCCCCGGGCATACCGCGTACCCTCAAGGCGCCCCCAGGACGCTGAGCGAGGAGCGCTCTCGACAGCCGGGCAGCGATCGCTCCGCGTGCGCGTTCCCAGACGGCACCCAGACATGAGACTATGTTTCACGACATTGAATTTGTTGCCCAAAGGGACTGGACAAGACAAGTTTCCTGGATTACTCTTGCTTCAGATTCCAAAGGGAGGGATCCGGAAAAGCTGACCACCTTGTTCCCACCATAACGGGCCAACCTTTGTCAGGCCTACCTTTCATTCCATCCTTATTGCCTGCCCTTCAAGCTCTACCGACCCTCCCGACCTACCACTCCATACCCGGCGGCCAAGCCGCCGGGTGTTTTTTCAGCCGACCCGAAGCTGGCTAGCCCGCACTATTCACCAGACTTCTCCTGCGACCGGCGATGCGCCGCACTCAGCGGTGCTTTCTCACCTCGGGGTGCTCAACGTACTGTCAAGTTTTCCACCAGCCACCCCTCACAGACCCGCGGCCCCCTCCGCGCCCTCCCACCACCCCTCCCCGCGGGTTCGCCTCACGCCCCTCGGCTCGAAAACCCCACTGCGCACGCCACCTCGCCAGTCTCGCGACGCCAACTCGCCGCAGGCGAGTCGCTGAAGGGGGAATGGGCGGGCGTGAGCAAACTCGCCGGAGGCGAGTCGCTGATGGTGGCAGGGGTGGGTGTGAGCAACCCAGGTGAATAATGCGGGCTAGCTCGGGATGCTCGTGCCGGTGTCGACCAGCGTCCCCGGATCGACGCCGATCGAGCGCAATGCGGCTGTCCAACGGTCCTCGAACGGGACGTCGAAGAGAATCCTGGGATCCAGGGGGGCGACGACCCACGAGTTCTCCTCGATCTCCCGCTCGAGCTGACCGGGAGCCCATCCGGCATATCCCAGCAGCAGGTAGAAGCGACCGCCTCGTCGTCCGTGGGCCAGGTCGCTGAGGGTCTCCGCGCTGCCCGAAATGGCGACCCGGCCGCCCAGGCCGAGCGCCTGCTCGTCCTTCCGGCCACCGTCACCCTCGGTCTCGAAGAGCACGAAACCGTGGCTCTGGTCGACCGGGCCTCCGCCGAGGACCTGCGGCATCAGGTCCTGTCCAGGGCTGTCGCCCATGTCCTCGAGGACGTCGGAGAGCGCCAGGTCGAGCGCGCGGTTGATCACCAGCCCGAATGCGCCCTCGTCCTGCGAGTGCACACCCAGAAGCACCACCGACCGCCAGAAGTTCGGGTCGGCCAGGCTGGGCATCGCGATCAGGAGCGAGCCGGACAGGGACTGGAGCTCGGTCGCCACACCCGAATGCTAGCAGAGTCCCGGCAGGCGCCTGCGCTCACCTGCATTTCTCACCAGGTCACGTTGCGAGAGGGCCGGCGATGGCTGGATATCGGTGCCCGCGGTCGGGAGCTGGTGAGAAGAGCAGGCTCATCACCGCGTCGCGATCGGCGCCGCTCGATGCAGCTCGACCTCGCGCAGCATGGCGCGGCCTTCTCCGATCGGCGCGGGTCTCGGCAGACGCGGTGGGCCGAAGCCCAGCGTCCCCGACCACCCCTGGAATGTCCACGTCAGGCGGACCCCCCCATCGGATTGGGGTACAAAGGTCGTCGGTGCGCCGTAGCGTTCGACCGCCTCGTCAGGAGCGCTTCCCCAGCCGAGCCCGTCGTCGAGGCCGAGCCGGAATGGTGTGTATCGGAGCAGGTCCTCGGCCGACAGGGCCAGGCCAGCGAGGCGACCGTCGTCGCTGAAACGCAGCTGAAGCACCTCGAGCGAGGCCGGGCCGTCCGGGTCATCGAGCTGCCGCGGCACATCCTGCAGAGCCTGTTCGACCTCGGCCCGCGCCGTTCCCAGTGGAAAGCCCATGACCGTCCCCTGAACCAGGGAGATGTCGAGGCGACGGGCGTACCGCTTGAGAACCTGCCACACCGCCGGGTCTCGGAGAAAGGCTCGTTCCCCGGGCAGCGTCAGCGCGAGCACCAGGTCGGTTCGACCCGACGCGAGGACGCGTTCCAGCAGCGCCAGCGCCTCGTCCTTCCGGTCGAGGAGGTACGCCGACGCTTCGAGGTACTCCAGGCCCTCCGAGCCGGCCGGCCGTGCCTCGGTTGCGCGCTTGAACGCGTCGTAGGCCTCGTTGTAGCGCCCGAGGTGGAAGTACGCTCGGCCGAGCTCGAGGACGCTCTCAGGGGTCGCCGCAGGGGCCGTCGGGCTCTCGACCAACGGGCCGAGGAGATCGACCACCTCCTGGTACCGGTGGTGCGCGGCGAGCTCCTCGGCCTGTTGGAGCATCGACGGGGCGTCGTCGGCTGCCGCGAGATCGCGAAGTGTCCCCGGTACGCCGAGGGTTACGGCCAGCAGCGCGGCGCCGATCACTCCGGTCACGGAGAAGACGCGGTAGGATCGTGCCATGAGTCGCCGACCGGTTGCTGCCATCGACGGCATGATAGTCCAGCCGCTTGCGAAGCGACCGGCAGAAAGTGTGCTCGAGGCGTTGCGCTCGAGCCTCTCGAGCTGCCGCGACCTCGCATTCGCCCACCTGGTCGAGGTCATTGTCCCCGAGCACTCCCGCCATCCTGATCCGACCCTCTTCGTGTGGCTGCTCCCCGCCGGCGTGCGCTCGCTGCGCTCGTCCCTCAACCTGGTCAGCGAGGCCGTCGCCCACAGCCTGCCCGAGGACCTCTACCTGGACGTGCTCATTCTGAACTCGGCGCCGGAGCTGCTGACCGCCGTCGAGTCGACGGGCGAGCCGTTTCTGGTCCGTGACGCACACGAACGGGAGGCCGCCCTCGCGGCGATGGAAGCCCCCGAAGACGTGCCAGAGGTCGAGCAGCGCCCGACACGCCGTTGGTGGTGGTTCTAGCCTGCATATCCTCACCACCTCCCTACTGCGGGCACCGATCTGCCTGCCATCGCTGGCCCTTTCGCGACTCGGCGCCTGCGACGTATGAACTCATACGACTCGGCGCCTCGCCGCTCAATGACTCAGCGCTGACAGGCACCTCGGCACCCTCGTGACGTGATGCAGCCGGGCAGGTCAGTCGATGCTGATCTCGACCGGGAAGTCGCCGACGGGGCACGACGTCGGCAGGTGACCATCCGCTAGGGCCGCCAGGAGCTCGGCCGGGTCGTGGCGGAAGTGGACCGTGGTCGCCAGACCCTGGACCCGGGCGCGGATCAGGGCAAGCTCGAAGGCGAGTACGTCGGGAAGGTACGCCACGTCGATGCGCAGCGACTCGAGGTACCGGGCGAACGCGTCCGCCTCCGTCGAAGCGAAGGCCTCCGGAGGATGGCGGTCCCAGAAGTCGCGCAGCACCTTCCGGTAGCCTCCTTCTCCGAGGCTGAGAATGAGCAGCCTCGAGGTCAGCTTGAGCGCATCCACGATCATTCCCGCGCGGAACTCGCCGACCAGCTTCTGGAGCAGCGCCACGCCAGGATCGGTGCGCAGCTCCTCCCCCAGCGGGTCGTCGCAGGGGCGGCCGATCGCGAGCGCGCCGAGAGCGTCCTCCCATTGGCGGGGTGAGGGCGGTGCAGGTTCGTCCGCCTGCATCTCCGCGACCCGCTGTCGAGGGGACGGTCGGGGCGGACGTCGTCGCTGAAGGCGCCCGTCCCACAGCCGGTGCAGCAGCTCGAGCTGCTCGCGGACACCGTCGAGACCGAACCTGCGGAGGTAGTCGGGCAGCACCTCGAAGACCAGCGCATGGAGCTCAGGCAGCTCGGGGAGGACCTCTGCTGCGATGGCCGCAAGAGGCGCGGGGATCGCGCCGGAGTGGGCGTCGATCGTGAACCCGTCGAGCTCGAAACCCCCGGCCAGATGCACCTCCCAGGCACGCTCGAGCGGCAGCTCCTCGAGGTACTCCCTGACCGACTGCCGACCGTTTCGCTCGTTCACCCAGAGGTTGTGGAGGTCGAGCAGAATCCCGCAGTCCGCCTGCTCCGCAACGGCGCCCACGAAGCGCCCGTCGGAGATCTCCCCGTCGCGGGGACGCAGGTAGTTGACGCCGGTTTCGACTGCGAACGGCACCGGCAGCTGCTCCGACACGTACCGGATCGCCTTCACCGCCGACCTCACCCCGTTCGCGGTCTGGACGGGCGGTAGCAGAAAGCCGGTGTTGAACGTCCGCCCGTCACTGCCGGCACGGTTGAAGCTGAGGTGCTCGCTGGCCCAGGCCGCCCCGAGGTCATCGACAGCCTTCAATGTGGGCACGAGCTGCTGCGGCTCGGCCGTTCGGGAGCCGCCGACCGGGAAGCCGACACCGTGGACGAGCTTGGCCTGCTTGAGGTTGCGTAGCCGCTCCATAGCGCCGGCGTTGACCCGGTACGATCTCTGTTCGCTTGGGGTCTCGAACCAGAACGCCTGCGGTTCAACCTCGACAACGTCGACGAGGTCGATCCCGGGCTCGAGCAAGGGCTCGAGCCCGGGCCAGAAGACGATTCCCACTCCGAGATCGGTGAGGCTCACATCCCTGCGATGAAGCGCGTCTCGACCTCGAGAGTCGCCGGATTGACGACGAAGTCACGCTCGTGGAGGAAACGGATGTCCCAACCAGAGTGGCACCCTTCGCAGCCGAGCCTTCCCAACACCGAGGCGGTGATTTTCTGCATCTTCTTCAGGTCGTACCCCACGCTCGCCGGGATGTGGATCCGGATGGTCCGGTCGTCCCACTGCGCGACTTTCGCTGCTGCCGTATTTCCCTGTGCCATCAACTCTTTCCTTTCTGCAGGGTTGGCCGCACCTGCGGTGCATCGTGCATAAAATGACTCTGAGACCTAGTATCTAATATGAATCAGACTCGGCGTTTGTCAAGGCCGCCATTCCCCCTACCGCCTTCCGCAGTGACCCGAATCACCGGGGCGCTCCGTGCCGTGACGTCGCGATCGAAACTACCTGCGAGGCGGGACCTCCCGGTCTGTCGTGGCCGCTCAGTGAAATTTACCACTTGACAAATATTTTAACTCATATTAAATTGTGCCCATGGATTCACCTGACGCCGTCACTGCCCGCAGCAAACGAGAAGCCCGGAACGAGCGCAGGCGGGACCAGACCCGCGCCGAGATCCTCGACACGGCGCGAGATGCCGTCCTCCAGAGCGGATTGGCGAACTTTACCCTCGCGTCCGTCGCGGACGAGCTCGCACTGACGAAGCCGGCGCTCTACTACTACTTCGACAGCAAGGAAGCCCTCCTGTTCGAGCTGCTCTTGCGGGAGTGGCTCGAGATGGCGACCGAGGTGGAGGCGGCGGTCGCTGAGACCGAGAGTGGGGCCGACGCCGTCGAGCAGCTGATGCGCACGGTATTCGACCGTTATCGCGACCGTCTCGAGCTCTTCATGCTGTTCTACAAGATGGGACCGGGCGGAGATTTCGAGGGCATCATCGGCCCCAAGGAGCTCGAGCGCATCCGACCGGTGAACGGCATGTTGTACGGGGGCGCCGAAACTCGTCTTTGTGCCGACCAGCGTACGGGCGCCTTCCCAAAGAGCCGTGACCCGCGTCGCTTCGCCTTCACCGCGCACATGGCCGTGCTCGGGCTTCTCAACATGAAGGCGATCGCGGCGTCGGCCAAGGATCCCTTGATCCACAGCGACAAGGACCTGATAGACGATGTCTGTACAACGTTTCGAGACGCAGCGCTCCACGGAGGTGCGAAATGACGTTTGAGAACCCGGTCTTTGTGACCTATGTGATCGCCGCAACGATCATGATCATCAAGATGATGGGACAGGGGTGGATCACCGTCTATCGGATGATGAAGGTCGGCGGAGGATTCCTCAACCCCGAGGACGCCGCCGCGGGCATGGCGAATCCGAAGCCCCGTCCCGGCCAGCTCGATGCCGATGACTACGTCGAGCGATCCAGGCGTATGCACCGCAACGACACCGAGAACATCCCGGTGTTTCTGGTGGCCGGGCTCTTGTTTGCCTGGACCCAGCCCCCTCTCTGGCTCGCCCAGTGTCTGCTGTTCGGCTTCGTGGCCGCTCGGCTGGCGCACTTCTGGGCGTACCTCACCGCAAAGCCGCACGAAGTCCGCGCGACGTTCTTCAGCATCGCTTCGCTGATCGTCATCGCCATGGCGGTCTCTACGTTCATCTGTGCAGTCCGATAAGGAGCCATCATGAAGATCACCAACTCCGAGTCCAAAACGAGCATCGTGGAGATCGGTGACGGCATCTACCGCATCAGCACCCCGGTGCCGCCCAACCCCGCCCTCCCGGCAGGTTTCACCTTCAACCAGTTCCTGATCGTCGATGACGAATCGCTCCTGTTCCACACCGGGCTGCGCCGGATGTTTCCTCTCGTCCGCGAGGCCGTCGAGGCGGTGATCCCGGTGCGCGACCTGCGCTATCTGGGCATCTCGCACTTCGAGGCCGACGAATGCGGCGCCCTCAACGAGTTCCTGGCCGTGGCGCCTCGCGCCGTACCACTTTGTAGCGCCGTGGCGAAGATGGTGTCCGTCGACGATGTCGCCGATCGTGCGGCGCGCGGCCTCGGCGATGGTGAGCAGCTCAGCCTCGGCAAGCACACCGTGGGGTGGATCGACACGCCCCACCTGCCTCACGGGTGGGATTGCGGCTATCTGTTCGAGACGAGGACGAACACCCTATTCTGCGGCGATCTCTTCACGCAGCCAGGCGCCGAGCACTCTCCGATCACCGAGAGCGACATCCTGGGACCGAGCGAGGCCATGCGGGACGCCATGGACTACTACGCCCACGCCAGGGACACCGGTGCGCTCATCGCCAAGCTCGCCGCCACGCAGCCGACTACCCTGGCGTGCATGCACGGCTCGTCGTGGACCGGCAACGGCAGCGAACTCCTGGGCCAGCTCGCCGCGGTCCTGAGCCGGTAACCGATCCATCGAGAGCTGGTCGACGCGGCATTGTGGCGCACATCAAGGCGTGCCAGGCTTGGCGGCCGGAGCCCCGAAAAGGCTGACGAGAACGTCTCGCAGGTGGTTTCGCCACGTCGTCCCGTTGTGGCCTTCCGGAACCTCGGTGTAGTCGACAGCGTGGCCGGCATCGGCGAGCGACTGCCTCGCGCTGCGCGCCGTTGAGAGGTTGGCTGCGTCGTAGCGGCCGGCAAGGATGGCCACGCGCAACCGACGATCTCGTTGCAGCGCGAAAGCCTCGAGGTCGGCGCGGGTGAGCCTTCGGCCTGGGATCAGCAGGCCCAGACGTCCATACGCCCCGACGGGAGCAAGGGCGGCGTCGAGCGCGTCCTTCGCGCCGTAGGAGATGGCGAGGACGGCCCACTCGTCGGCGCGTCTCGTGACACTGGGATACCTCGACCTCAGCCACGCCGGCGCTTCCCGGGCGAGGAAGGCACGCATCTGCGGACCCTCGTGATTGTTACCCTCGCCGGGAAGGTACGACTCCAGAAACAGCCCCACGATCGGCTCGATCTTCCGGTGCGCGATCAGCCAGTCGATCACCCGCGGCGCCTCGCCCTCTTTGGCCACGCCCCACCCGGCGTGGAACACAGCGACCGGGTAGGCGCCGCCGTCCCGGTACCCTGGCGGCAGGTGCACGAGCACCCGGCGCGGTCGGCCGAGCGCGCGGCTGTCCATGGTCGCCTCGACCGTCCTGCCGCCGGGCATCACCGGAGGGTCCGTGAGCTCTGGCGGCGGCACGTAGTCGGGCGCCACGAGCTCGGAGATGGCAAAGCCGCCGCGGGACCACGCCCGCCGGGGGTTGTTCGGGTCGACTCGGTAGTCGGTCTGGCCGTGCACGACCAGGTACTCGATGCGAGCGCGTGGCGCGACCTGGGCCTCAAGCCGGTACCAGTCCGTGGAGCCGATCCGCGTCATCGTGCCGACGTTCAGATCGAAGAAGCTGTCGTCCGGGCTCTCGCCCCAGCCGGTGACGTCCGAGACGATGCGCGGCACCTGGCCGTCGGTGCTCTTCACCAGAAAGGTCACCGTCGCGGCCGACCCAGGGGTCGGCTGCACGACCAGCGGAGTCGTCCTGCGTCCCGCCACGATCTCCGCGATGGCAGCGTCAAGCGACCGGTCGACTCCATCCGACGCGTCCGGGCCACGAGCACACGAGACGGCGATGGCGAAGATGGCGGTCAGGGCGACGATCCTCAGCGCGGCGACGGTGGCAGCGCTCCGCCCGTGCAAACGGGGATGCGCACCAATGCCGCGCAGTGGTCCGTTCGGTGCCCGCGGCGCCGAAAAGGCGGCAGGACACCTCGCACGCGACGGGGCCGGACAACACACCACCTGCACCTCGGCCGATCATACCGTGGGGCGACACGGGGACGAGGGCAACTCGGGCCCGACGAGGACGCATGGCGCGTCACATGACCTTGAGCTGGACGCGCTTCAGCGATGAGGTGAGAGTGGGACGACTTCGAGGCTCTGATCTGCGCCCAGACTGTTGACATCGGGCCTGACAGGAAGAAGATTTGAGTCAAGAAAAGGTGAACAGCCGGATCATGTCACGAACTGTCTCCGGGTTCCTGTCGGTCGGGTTGCCGCGAGACGCAGTCTGGGGAAGCTCTGTACTGCGAAGACGACTTAGTACCGCCATCGCCCCTGCACAGCCACTCGGTCAGCCGATCGCGGTCGGCGGGTCGGAGGCTCGAGACGGAGGTCGCCATGGCCAAGGCCGGTGACGAGAGGAAGCAGTACACCTCGGAGCTCGCGGACGTCATCAAGGTCGAGCGGGAGTACGTCGCCGAGCGGCGCAAGAAGAACGGGCTCCCGCCGCTCACGGACGACGCGCCGCTGTGGGGACTGGCGTTCTCCGGCGGCGGGGTGCGCTCGGCAACCTTTTGCCTCGGCGCGATCCAGGCCCTGACCCGCAGCGGCGTGATGAAGTGGTTCGACTACCTCAGCACGGTGTCGGGCGGAGGGTACATCGGCAGCTGTCTGTCGTCGCTGCTCACCCGGCACGACGACACCGGGCTCGAGAACGGCGACTCCCCCTTTACCGGTCTGCGGGAGTACGACGACTACACGAGCCCCGAGCACACCAAGCTCAGCGTCCGTCACCAGATCCACCACCTGCGGACGCATGGCGGGTACCTCATCCCGCGCAGCAGGCTGATGAGCCGCGACGTGCAGCGCGCGGTGGGCAGCGTGCTGCCAGGCACGTTCCACACCGCGCTGCTCTTTCTGCTGCTCTTCGTCGCCATCGTCGCGGGCATCCACCTGATGCTCACCGGCATCGAAACGGACCTCGCCACGCTCGCGCCCACCGCCAGCCTGGACATACCCGACGAGGCGAAGCTGTCCACTCTCGAGTACGTCAAGACCGTTCCAGGAGTGTGGTACCGCGATCGCATCAAGCCGCCGTTCAACTCGCTGTTGACGCAGACCAGACTCTGCTGGCAGCCGTTACTGTGGATCGCGATGATCGGCGCCGGGTGGTGCACGATCGCGGCGGCCCGCGCGACATACCTCGCAAGGAACTTCAAGCCGGTCCTGACCCGGCCGACCCGGACGACCCGCGCCGGTTGGACGCCTGAGGACGAACGCGAGTCGAGGTTCGTCTGGCGGTTCAACGTGTGGTCAGTGGTGGCCGCGCTCACGCTCATGATGTGGGTCTCGATCCACTGCCGGCCGGAGACCCAGCCCAAGGCGTACCTGGCGGCGCTGGTGGTCCCGCTGGCCTTCGCGCTCGGGGGGCTCCTCATGAGCCAGGGCCTTACCCACTGGCTCCAGTCCAGCTACGCCCGCCGGGCGTGGAGCCCGGGAGGTGCCATCGAGGAGAGCCGATTCCGCCGCTCCCTCTACGCCACCCTGCGAGGGGCGTCGATCTACGGGGTCGCGGCCGCGGCCGCCGTGCCGGCCGTGCTCGTGCTGCTGTTCGCCCTGTCCGGGCTGCCGTTGAAGTTCTTCTGGTCGTTGATCGCACTCGCGGTTACGTACGCAGCGAGCCGTGGAGGCGGGTCCCGGGCCCTCCAGCTTGGCGGCTGGCTGCAGCGGCCGCTGGCGAACATCGCGCTGCTGCTCTTCCTCGGCTTCGCCTTCGCCCAGGTGTCAGCGCTGCTGTTGACCCGCTATCGGGCGATGAACCCGGATCACATCTGGCTGTACAGCATCGTGGTCGGCTGCAGCGCGCTTGCGCTCTTTCTGATCCTCGGGGTCGTGGTCGATGCCAACCGGATCTCCCCGCACTACTTCTACCGGGATCGGCTGACCGAGGCCTACCTCAAGACGGACGCCCGGACCAGGCGCCTGGACAACGACCGTCAGGGCATGCCCCTCGCGGTCCTGCGGGACGACGAGGACCTCAAGCTGTGCGACCTCGGTACGGGCAACGGGCGCGGGCCCTACCACCTGATCGTCGCCGCCATCAACCTCACCGGCTCCAATGAACTCAACCGCAAGTCGTTCCTGTCAGAGCACTTCATATTCAGCCGCGACTATGTCGGGTCGCGGGTGACCGGCTGGGTCGACACCGGCGCCTACCGCGGCGGCACCACCCGGCTCGCTCGCGCGATGGCCATCTCGGCCGCCGCCGTGGGTTCGGCCATGGGATCGAACACCTTCGCTGCGCAGGCGTTCGTGACGACCCTGCTCAACGCGCGGCTCGGGTTCTGGACCGAGAACCCCTGGTTCTACCGCAACGGGGCACCGAAGGGAGCCCGCAGCCGGCTGACCTTCTGGCCGAGGTACCTGCTGCTCGAGGCGCTCGGGAAGGCCTCGGCCCAGGGGCCGCGCGTGAACGTGTCGGACGGCGGCCACACCGGCGACAACGTCGGCCTGCTACCGCTGCTGCAGCGGCGGTGCACGACCATCCTCGTGTGCGACGCCGAGGCGGACGGCGAGCTCGCCTTCGCCTCATTCAACAACGCGGTGCGGATGGCGCTCACCGAGGAGAACATCGAGATCGAGATCGACCTCACGCCCATCATGGAGCGCGCGGAGACTCCGGCCGGCTTCAAGGTCAGCACCACCAACGTGGTGGTCGGCACCATCCGATATCCGGCGTGCAGTCCCGGCGGTACGTCCTCCACCGGCCGGCTGCTGTACGTCAAGGCGTCGATCCCGAAGACCGACTGCCCGGTCCACGTCGCGAACTACGCCAAGGGGCACGAGCACTTCCCGCACGAGACAACGGCCGACCAGTTCTTCGACGACGCCCAGTTCGAGGCCTACCGGGCGCTCGGTGAGAGTCTGGTCGGGTTGGCAGCGAAGAAGCTGGCGAGGAAGAGCGCGTAGGACCCGCGGCACGCACCTGCCGGGCGCGTCTCGCGAGCTTCCGCCGCCAGCTCGCCTCACCGCCCGGGCTGCTGTGTCCGAAGCCGCACAGGTCGGAGGCGACCCAGCGGAACCGCGCCACCAGGTCAGATGATTCCGACGATCTGAAGAAGTGATCGATCGAGGCCCCTTTGCTACCTCGCCCGCAGGATCAGGAACCCGGCCGCGGCCACGCACACGAGCAGGACGAGAAGGCCGCCCCGCCCCGCGGCGGGGACCGGCGCCGGGGCCGGGGTCGCGGTCGCGGTCGGCGCCGGAGTCGAGGTCGCCGCCGGGGTCGAGGTGGGCGTCGCGACCGGGGTCCTCGCGGGCGTCGGGGTCGGCGTCGCCGCGGCGCCCGACTCGGCGAGATAGACGTCGTCGTAGAAGAGCGTCGCGGTGCCGGAGCCCGGCGTCTGGAAGATCAGGGACACCATCGCACTCACCGCCCCGGCGGACGACATCTGGCCGGCGGCGGAGACGCTCTGCCAGGCGTCCACCGTGGTGTCGGTCGTGCTGGAAAGGGCGCCTCCGACCACGTTCACGCAGCCGGCGCTCGTGTACCACGCCACGGAGAGCTGCCCGATCGGGATCCGGTCGAGCCCACCCACGAGGAAGACGTGGGCGCCGAAGTCGTAGCTCGACGACGGGGCGACGTCCACGCACTGGGTGAGGACGACGTTGTTCGCCCCCACATCCGCGTTGACGCTGATCCTGACCGATCCGGGTCCGTCGGCTCCTCCGCCTCCGATCCAGCCCACGCCCCAGCCCAACGGCAGCAGCGGAACGGTCCAGCCTGACAGGTCTGAGGCGAAGTCGGGGTTGACGATGAGGTTCTGTGCAGACGCCGGCGCTGCCGTCGCGAGCAGCAGGCAGAGTCCAACCAGGCTCGCTGTCTTGGTCATGAGCGTGAGCCCTTTCTTCGGACTGGCCTTCCAGTTCGGTGCGCGGAGGGTAGCACCAATTGACCACATGGAGGTGAGGTCGTGCCGAGGCACGGCGCACCGGCAGTCGAGGCCTGCACGCGTGCCGGGTCCGCGGGGAGTGTCGGAGGGAGAGGGGGACGTGGGGAAGGCGACGCTCGGACCCGCTCGAAAGGGGTCGGGCGGGCGCTGGGCGCCCGCCCGACCGCGGTGCCGGATCGCTATGACATCTTGCGGATCAGCTCGACGACCTCGGGGTTCGCCAGCGTCATGACGTCTCCCGGGTCCTTGTGGTCCGCAATGGCGGCGAGCACCCGGCGCATGATCTTGCCCGAGCGCGTCTTGGGCATGTCGGGAACGATCCAGACCCTGCCCGGCTTCGCGAACGGTCCGATCTCCTTGGAGAGAGTCTGGGAGATCTTCTCTTCCAGCTCCTTGCTCGCCGTGTAGCCCGGCTTGAGCGAGACGAACATGTGCGGAACGCGGCCCTTGATCGGGTCCGGAACCGGCACCACGGCCGCCTCGCCGACCTCGACGACGGTCAGCGCCGCCGACTCGAGCTCCTTGGTGCCGAGGCGGTGGCCGGAAACGTTGATGACGTCGTCGATGCGGCCGAGGATTCGGAAGTAGCCGTCGGCAGCGTAGACGGCCCCGTCTCCCGCGAAGTATGGCCAGTCGCGCCAGTCTTTCGAGTCCGGGTTCTTGCAGTAGCGGGCGTAGTACTGCTTGACGAAGCGCTCGTCGTCACCCCAGATGGTCAGCATCCGGCCCGGCCACGGGTTGCGGATGCAGATGTTGCCGGCCTTGCCGGCGCCGCGCGGGATCACAGTCCCTTCATCGTCGAACACGACCGGATAGATCCCGGGGACTCCGGGGCCGGCGCTGCCGGCCTTCATCGGGTGGAGCGCCGGAAGGGTCGAGCACAGGAACCCGCCAGTCTCGGTCTGCCACCAGGTGTCGACGATCACGGCCTGGCTGTGGCCGACGTTCTTGTAGTACCACTTCCACACCTCGGGCTCGATCGGCTCGCCCACGGTGGTCATGTGCTTGAACTTGTGGTCGTACTTGAGCGGCAGGTCGGGGTCCGCCCGTCGCAGCGCGCGGATCGCCGTCGGCGAGGTGTGGAAGATGTTGACCCCAAGCTCCTTGGACACCCGCCACGGACGTCCCGCGTCGGGGTGGGTGGGCACGCCCTCGAAGATCACCGATGACGCGGCGAGTGCGAGGGGTCCGTAGATGATGTAGGAGTGGCCGGTGATCCAGCCGATGTCGGCCATGCACCAGTACACGTCCTCGGGGTGAATGTCCTGGACGTACTTGGAGGTCCCGGTCACGTACGCCATATAGCCGCCGATCGAGTGCTGCGCACCCTTCGGCTTGCCCGTGGTTCCCGAGGTGTACATCAGGAACAGCGTGCCCTCCGCCGGCAGCTGCTCCGGCTCGACGATGGCGTAGCGGTACTTCTTGATGACGTCGTTGACGATGAAGTCGCGGCCCTCGACGAGCGGTGTGGCCGCCGAGTACTTGCCCGGGTAGCGCTGCCAGATCAGCACCTGCTCGATCTTCTGGCCTTCCTTCGCCGCCTCTTCGACGGCGATGTCCGCCTTCTCCTTGTGGTCGAGCAGCTTTCCGGCGCGGTAGTAGGCGTCGCCGGTGATCAAGACCCTGCTCTTCGCGTCGACGGCGCGGTCCGCCGCGGCCTTGCCCGAGAAGCCGGAGAACACCTGGGAGTGGATCACGCCCAGCCGAGCGCAGGCGAGCATGGTGACCGCGAGCTCGGCCGTCATCGGCATGTGCAGGGTGACGGTGTCGCCGGCCTTGAGCCCGCAGAAGTCGCGCAGTAGTGCGGCAAACTCGTTCACCTTGACGTACAGCTCCTGGTACGTCATGTGGTGGATCGCCTCGTCCTCCGGCTCGGGGACGAAGTGGATGGCGGTCTTGTTCTTGTGCTTCGCCAGGTGCCTGTCGATGCAGTTGTAGGAGGCGTTGATCTTGCCGCCGACGAACCACTTCCAGAACGGCGGGTTGGACTCGTCGAGAATCGTGTGCCAGTACTCATACCAGTCGAGCAGGTCCGCATACTCCTTGTAGCAGTTCGGGAAGTTGGCCTCGCCGAACCGTTCGAGCACCGTCTCGTCGGTCATGTTCGCCTGCGCGATGAAGCTGCCCGGCGGTTGGATCAGTGCCTCTTCCTTCCAGTGCACCGCGATTTCGGCCTCGGTGACGTTCTGGTCCTTCCGGTTCTCATCCGCCATGGTTCACCCCTCTCGGCTACGGGCCCGCGGAAGCCTCGAGGAAAGCCGGAGCCGGAACCGCAGATCGAGCTGATCGCGGTCCCTGGCGCCGTCCTTCTCTCTTAAGCCGCGCGAACCCTGGGTTCACGTTGAAGTGGTGGTCGGTGACGACCCTCCGGGTTCGATCATGGTCTTGACGTGCGCTCGGGTGGCGGACCCACGCGACAGGACCGCTACCGCAACCAGCGCGATGCGGCCGACCGATCTCATCACCCGAGTCACTCTCCTAGGCCTTCGCCACCGGCTTGAGACGCGTCATCAGTCCTGCAACGATGACGAGAGCGACACCGGCGATCACGAACGCCGGCATCCACGCGCTGACCCCCTTGCCCATCCCGATGTCCTTGAAGTGTCCCGCCATGATCGGTCCGAAGATGCCGCCAACCCCGTACGACGTGAAGACCCAGCCGTAGTTGCGCCCCACCGTGGCGGTGCCGAAGAGGTCCGCGGTGAGGGCCGGGAAGAGGGCGAAGTTGCCTCCGAAGTTGAAGCCGATCAGCGCCGCCCCGAGGTAGAGGGGCCACTCCGAGGACGACAGCACGAAGTAGAACGCGAACATCATGATGCCCTGAAAGAGGCACATGAGGATGACGGAGCGCTGCCGCCCGAGCTTGTCGGACACGCTGCCCCAGGCGATGCGCCCGAGGCCGTTGAAGATCGCGTAGAAGACCCCCATGGCGGTCCCGGCGATCGCGGACGCCCTCGCTGCCTCCACCCCCGCCGCAGTCAAGGCATCGATGCTGAAGAGCTTGATGACGCCGATGACCATGAGCCCGGCCATCGCGCCGACGACGAAGGTGATCCACACGATGTAGAACTGTGGCGTCTTCAGCATCTCTGCCGGCTGCATGCCAAGCGGCACGCCAGCCTTTGGCGAGCCCTTCGCCGCTGCTTCGTACTCTTTCGGCTTGACCATCCAGATCGAGCCGATCACGACGCCGATGGCAAACAGGATGCCGAAGATTCGATAGGTACCGAGCACCCCCTGTGTCTCGATGAGGTGGCCCCACGCGCCGGCGAGCTTCACCCAGATGAGTGCGCCGAAGCCGAACCCGGCGACCGCGATCCCGGTGATCATGCCCTTCTTTTCGGGGAACCACTGAATGCCGACAGTGATCGGGCAGACATAGGCGAGGCCGATCCCCGCCCCTCCCATGATGCCGATCGTGATGAGCTGACCCATGAACGTCTGACCCACGAACGAGGCGCCGATGTAGCCGAGCCCGAGCAGGATGCCACCCGATAGCGCCACGATCCTCGGCCCCGACTTGGCCAGCCACTTGCCGGCCAGGACCATCACCACCGCGAACACCGCCAGGCCGACCGAGAAGATCGCCTGGCTCTGCGTGGCGGTGAAGCCGAACTGGCCGCCCTTCGCAAGTGGCATTGTGAGCGCCTGGGTGAACGCGGACCACGCGTAGATCGCGCCCAGGCACAGTTGAATAAGGAGCGCTCCGACGACCACCATCGCACGTTGCATAGACTCCCCCTTCCAAGCTCCAGCGTGGAATATCCAGGACTCTTCGAGGATTTTTGGTTGTTTCCGAGGATCCTTGAAATCACCGTACGTTAGTGGTGACAGCATGTCAATACAGTGATTTTGAGGTGATCTTCCGCACCGGCGCAAGAGCGGCCCCGACGGGCTGGCGGTGACGTGGAGGGGCTCCACGCGACGTATTCCGGGCCCGATAGGGTGATGGAGTCGCGTGGGTCGGGGATCTCTCCACTGCGCGGGCTGCGCCCGCTCCGGTCGAGATGACGGGGGAAAACGGCTCCGATGGGTGCCAGGCACCATTTTGCAAGGGTCTGGATCGTGAAGCCGTCCGGACCGACCGCGGTCACGATGTCGTCGTCGGTCTCGACCGCCGCCCCGGCGTAGGGCGGGGCAAGGCCATTGACCTGGATCTCGAAGATCTCGACCACCGGGGCCGGGCCCGGGCCGCACTGATTGTCCGCGTCGGGCGTCGGCGACGCCTGGGTGTAGGTGTCGGTGTTGCGCAGGCCGCCGACGCCGTTGTAGATCTCGAGGGCCTTGTTGTTCGAGCTGCCCTCAATGTACTCCGAGAAGAAGACATCGGTGGGTTGACTGGTCGCGAGCGCAGCCTGGAGCAGGACGCAGCTCAGCGCGCCGACGACAGCGCGCCAGAAACGGTGGTTCATTCCTCCCTCCCCGGGCGGTAAGCTACCGCCTCCGAGGGTCTCTGTCTCGTGAAGTTTTCGAGAAGCTGGTGTCTGGCGGGGTATCGTATGACGGACGGATCAGGGGTCGGGCACTGCAGGTCCATCGACCCAAACTGAGGCGCCCAGCCTCAAAAGGAGCCCTAGGGCGACCGCATCGACGTTGGGGACCCACAACGTCGAGCCGGCCCGCGCCGCCGCTGACACCAAGCGCGCGGCAAGCAGCGCCGATGGGCCTCCATCGCGCAGGTTTCCGGCAGCCCATCCCGCCATTCTCGGGATCTCGCCCGCAAGGGTGCGAACCTCCTCGGTACTGAGCACGTCGCATGCTCGACCGATCGACCCGTCGGGATTCTCGAGGCGCCACGCAAGACCCCCGCCCTCCACGCCCTCCGGAAACGCCAACCAACCCCCGTCCGGCCGGGTAGGTCCGGCCCGTGGGGCCCACCGCCCCACCAGGCGTCCGCTCGGCAGCTCGCACACTGGGCGGGTTTCTCCGTGATTGCCACGCCCCTCTCCGGCCTCGGCGGCTGCCAGCGCCTCCAGCGCGAGCACGGCCACGCCGCGGTAGGGCGCGTCGGTCGCGACCCGCACCACGACCAGGCCCTCTCGCGGTGCGGAACGATCCGCACAGGCCGCTGCCCAGGCGCCGTCGAGATCCCTTTCGGAAGCGTTGGTCAATGCCACGGCCGGCCACGGCAGCAGCAACGGCAGGCAGTCCAACCGGCGGGCCGTCTCGGCGAGCAGCGACGCAATGGTGCAGTCGCCGAGTTGGAGCCGCCAGAACGGGCGATTCGCGACGGTGACCACGAGAATCGAAGGCACTTCATGGGCCAACGCCTCGAGCACCGGGGGCTCCGCAGCAGGTACCGGAGGGGTCCGTGCGGCGGCGGCTCGAAACGCCTTGACCGTGGACGGGGTCGAGGGCGGCAACCACAGGGCGCCCCCTGCCCCCAGCCGCATGGCCTGGAGAAGCGCGACCTCCGATGCAACCGCCGCAACCGTCTGCGCCCTCTCCATGGGAGTGGTGGCGGCGAGCAGCCGGAGCCACTCCCCGCGTTCGTCCTCCACGGCGATCCACGGCGGCGCCGGGGCCCCCAGCTTCTGCGCCTGCTCCACAACGGACTCGAGCGGACGCCGCACCGAAGCGGGCGGATCGGGGCGCAACGGGATCATGTCGTTGGGTACACCGTGAAAACCGTCTCGACCACAGACTCCACTGCTTCGGACACTGCCTCGACCCGGTCGACCCTTGCAAACCGCGGTCCGTCACCCAGCCGGGCGGCCAGCGCATCGACGGACTCCTGTGGGCCGCACGCGACCAGCTCGACCGTTCCGTCGAGCCGGTTGCGCACCCACCCGGCAAGCGCCAGCTCTGAGGCGGTCCGCCACACGAAGGCGCGGTAGCCCACGCCCTGGACCCGCCCCCAGATCCGAAACCTTCGCGCAACTGTCATCTCAACGTAATCTACCACCCGCGCGGGAACCCGCCACTCAGCCGTCTCCGGGCTGAGCCGAGCCCCTGTGGGCGCGGCGGCCGACGTGGTGGACCAGCCAGAACCCGCCGATGAGCAGCACGACGAAGGCGATCGAGAGCCAGTTGAACTGCTCGAAGAGGAAGTCCTTGATTGGAGCGCCGAAGAAGTAGAGCAGCACGCCTTCGGCCATGAAGCGCAGCGAGCGCGAGACGAGCGAGGCGAGCATGAAGACCCGGAAGTTGATCTTGAACGCTCCGCCGCCGATGGTGAAGACCTTGTAGGGAATCGGCGTGAGCCCCGCAATCCCGGTCGCCCAGGCGTTGTATCGATCGTACATGCGCTCGACCGCGGCGACCTTGGACTGGTTGAAGAACCTGTGCAGGAGTGGACGCCCGCCGAACAGCCCGATCGCGTAGCCGGCCGCCCCGCCGAGCACGCTCGCTGCGGAGCAGATCAGCGCGTAGCCGATCGCACGGTCTGGAGTCGCCACCCCCAGGGTGATCAGCAGCACGTCCGGTGGCAGCGGAAAAAACGAGCTTTCGGCAAACGCCAGGAGCGCCAGCCACAGCCCCGGGTGGGGCGAGGCCGCGATCTGGTCGATCCAGGCGAACAGCTTCTCGCGCATCAGTCGCCGCCCTCCCACCCGTGCCGACCGATGAGCGGCACGAAGCACGCACCCTGCAGCTCGGTCACGAAACGACTGCCGCCGCGAAGCTCGACCACCGTCAGCACCTGGGACTCGCGCGGTCCGACCGGGACCACCAGCCGTCCGCCGTCGGCAAGCTGCTCGAGCAGCGGCTCGGGAACGGTCGGCGCGCCCGCCGTCACGAGGATTGCGGCGTACGGCGCCTGAGCCCGCCAGCCGAGGGTCCCGTCCATCACCTTGACGCTGACGTTCTCGACCCCGAGGGTGTCCAGCCGCCGCTTGGCCTGGCGCGCGAGCGACGGGATGCGCTCGACGGTGAACACGAACCGGGCCATCCGGGCGAGCACCGCGGCCTGGTAGCCCGAGCCGGTCCCGACCTCGAGCACCTTGTCCTCGGGTCCGATCCGGGCCGCCTCTGTCATTACCGCCACCACGCGCGGCTGCGAGATCGTCTGGCCCTCGCCGATCGCGATCGAAACGTCCTCGGTGTAGGCCTGGTGGCGCAGGTTCTCCGGCACGAACAGGTGCCGCGGCACCTCGGCCATCGCGTCGAGCACGCGGTCGTCACGGACCCCGGCGCGACGGAGCGCCTCGACCATTTGCGCCCTTCGGTAGGCGAAGCCGTCAGCCATCGCTGCTCGCGGCTCCGACCCAGGAGGGCCTCGCATCACGTAGGGTTTCGAGAAACCCGTGGTCGGTCATGTCGAGATGGAGCGGTGTCACCGAGACCCAGCCGGAGGCGACCTCGTGGAAGTCGGTCCCAGGCGTGGCCTCCCAAATGGGGCTGCCGCCACCGATCCAGAAAATCTCGCGGCCGCGCGGGTCGAGCTGGCGTGTCACGCCCTCGGTGTAGCGGCGAGACCCGAGACGGGTCAGGCGAACTCCGAGCGGAGACCTCGCCGGGACGTTCACGTTGAGCAGCGTGTCCGCCGGCAATCCGTGCTCGAGGACCCAGGCCGCGAGCCGTTTGGCGAGCCCGGCGGCCGTGACGAAGTCAAAGCCCTCACCGAGCTGCTGGGACACCGCCAACGCCGGTACACCGAGAATCACACCCTCGAAAGCCGCCGACACCGTCCCCGAGTAGTGCACGTCCGCGCCCATGTTGGGCCCGAAGTTGATCCCGGACACCACCAGCGACGGCGGCTTCTCGGTCATCACGTGCCCGAGCGCGAGGGTCACGCAGTCGGTGGGAGTGCCCTCGACCGCGTACCTGCCTGGACCGAAGCGCTGCAGCCGCAACGGGTTGACCAGGGTCAGCGCATGCGAGACTGCGGACTGCTCGCGGGTGGGCGCCACCACGCAGACTTCGCCCAGGTCCTCGAGCGCGTCGGCGAGAACGTGCAGACCCTTCGAGGCGTAGCCGTCGTCGTTGGTCACGAGAATGGTCGGGCGCTCGGCCATGGCGGGGATTATCCCAGATCCAGGCGGAACGTGAGACGCGAGAAGCGAGGCGTACGGCGGCGAAGCCACCGGTGAAGTGTGAAGAGAAAGGAGTCAAGAGGTTTCGAAACAAGCCAGCCCCGCGGTCGACTGACGTCCCACGCCGTCACCCTCTCTCCTCCTCACCTGCTCACCTTCATCCCTCTTCACCTCCTCACCCTTGACTCTTCACCGGCGAAGCCGTCTACCATGCCGCGACGATGGCGACGCGCGCAGCTCTCTTCGACCTCGACGGGGTGCTCCTCGACAGCGCCCGCTTCCATCTCGAGGGGTGGCGGCGGATGGCGGCGGAGCTGCGCGTCCCCTTCGACGACGCCTTCTTCTGGCAGACGTTCGGGATGACCAACGGACGCATCCTGCCGCGGCTGCTCGGCCGCGTCCTCGGTCCGGTCGAGGTGACGGCCCTCTCGGAGCGCAAAGAGGCTCTCTACCGGGAGTCTGCGCGAGGGCACGTGGAGCTGTGGCAAGGCGCGCGCGGACTTCTGAACGCCCTCCGCGACGCAGGCTTTCGCACTGCACTGGTGAGCTCGACACCCCGTTCCAACCTCGATTTTCTCCGCGCCGAGCTCAGGCTCGACGAGTTGATGGACGGCTTCGTCTGCGCAGAGGACGTCCGCCTCGGGAAGCCCGACCCCGAGCCGTTCCTGATCGCCGCTGAACGCCTCGGAGCCATTCCCATCCGCTGCGTGGTGGTCGAGGACGCGCTCGCCGGCATCGAAGCCGCGCTCGCGGGCGGTATGAGATGTATCGCCGTCGCCACCACCGTGGACGTGGCCGAGCTCAGCGCGCGCTCCAGCGCCCACCTGGTCGTCGGCGCCGTCGGCGACCTCACCGTGGCCGACTTCGACCGCCTGCTCAACGAGTCAAGGGACTGAACCACAAAGACTCGAAGACACAAAGCAATCGCAACGGCATGAGAGCGGCCGATCCACGAAGAGCTCCCATTGTCGAGCCCATCTGGGCCCTCTTCGTGTCTTTGCGTCTTTGTGGTGAAAGCCGCGCGCTGGCTCTCACGGCTCGCCGTGGTCGCCGGAACCGGGCCTGAGATCGCCGAGAAGTCCCCGGGCCTCGGCCAGTACGAGAGTCGTCAGGCTCTTCGAGTCTCGGATCTCGCCTCGGCGAACCAGGCCGCGCAGCTCGTCGAGGGTCAGGACCACCACCTCAAGGGCCTCGTCGGCATCGGTGCCGGCGCCATGCGCGGCTCGTTCGAGGCCGGTCAGCAGGAAGGCGTGGATGATCTCGTCGCTGTAGCCCGGCGAGACGAAGAAGCTCCCCAGCCGAATTGCTCGGGAGGCTTCGTAGCCGGTCTCCTCGACGATCTCGCGTCGAGCGCAGGCCTCCGGCTCCTCTTTGTCGTCGAGCTTGCCGGCCGGCAGCTCGAGCAGGATCTCCCCTGCGGCGTAGCGGTACTGGCGGACCATCAGGATCCGCCCGTCTGGCAGCAGCGGCAACATGACGGCCGCGCCGGGATGGTGGATGACCTCGCGCACCGCGCGTCCGCCGCCCGGCATCTCGACCTCGTCCACGTCCAAGATCAGCAGCTTTCCGTCGTACGCCCGTCGTCCGCTCAGCCTGCGCTCGAGGAGATGCTCGTCAGCCATGCCGGACATCATACCCGGACCCCGGGCCAGGGATTCCCCCGCCGCACATCTGAGCCGCTCGCCCGCGTGCATACGCTGAGTCCATTCCAAGGTCAGGACCCTCGTCCAGCCGATCGGGCCTTACGCCATCCGCGACCGTCGCACGCAGCCTGCAGAGTGGATCGCGCGAGAGCGCCTCCTGCGGTGGTCCCTCATCCGGCACAATCGCGTACACTCCCTGATCGTGCCGACCTGGCTCGCGACCGTGCTGCTGATCGGGGTCACCGCGGTGTGGGGGCTGACCTTCGTGATGGTGCGCGACGCGATCGCGATCTACGGCGTCATCCCCTTCCTGGCGGTCCGGTTCGCGATCGCCGGGGGTTTGTCGCTCGTGCTGTGGGGCCGGCGCCTGAGCCGGGCGGCGCTGGTCAGCGGCGGCGGGATCGGGATCGTGCTCGCCGCCGGCTACCTGCTCCAGACCTGGGGTCTGCGCCACACCACCGCGACCAACTCGGGGCTGATCACCGGCCTGTTCGTCGTGCTCGCGCCGATCGCCGACCGCCTGCTCTACGGCACCCGACTGCGCCCGGTGGCGTGGGCCGCGGTCGGAATCAGCCTGGTCGGGATGACCCTGCTCACCGGCCGGCTGCCGACCCATCTCGCTCTCGGCGACCTGCTCACCCTCGGCTGCGCGGTGGCGTTCGGGATCCACATCGCGCTGCTCTCGCGCCACTCTCCGCGCCACGACGCCCTCGCCCTGACCGCCGCCCAGATGCTCGCGGTGGCGGTGCTGTTTCTGGTCGCGTGGCCGATCGCCGCTCGGCCCGTGATGCCGCCGCGAGAGGTGTGGCTTGCACTCGTCGTCACCGGGATCTTTGCCTCGACCCTCGCCTACCTCATCCAGACCGCCGCCCAGAAGCGTCTCTCGACCGCCCGGACCTCTGTGATCCTGACCATGGAACCGGTCTTCGCCGGCCTGTTCGGATTCGCCCTCGCCGGCGAACGCCTCGGCCCGCTCGCCCTGCTCGGCGCGACCCTGATCTTCGGCGCCCTGCTGCTCGTGGAGGTCGGACCGCTGGTGAAACGGCAGCATGGACCAACGCCAGGACGCGAGGGGACCGTCGAATGAGCAGGTCGGTGCCCGAGAACGCCATCGCTGCAGGAATCGTCGATGCCGCGATCGCGGTGCACCGCACCCTCGGTGGCCTGGGGCTCCTCGAAACCGTCTGCGAAGAGGCACTCGTGTTCGAGATCGAAACCCGAGGGCTTCACGTCGAACGCCAGAGGCACGTCCCACTCACCTACAAGGGGCGAACCCTCGCCAGCAACCTTCGGCTCGACCTTCTCGTTGAAGGTACCGTGATCGTCGAATGACCTTTCCCTTGGAGGCCTGACATGACCCGACGCTCCGCTCCGTTCCTCCTCATCGCCCTCGCCACCGCCGTCGCGTGCGGCACAGGGCCCGGCCACCCCAAGCTCACCTACCCAGAGGCCCGGACCGTCGACGTGGTCGACGATTACAACGGTGTCAAGGTCGCGGACCCCTACCGCTGGCTCGAGGACATCGACTCGCCCGAGGTCCACGCCTGGGTCGAGGCCGAGAATGCACTCACGAGGTCCTACCTCGACGCGATCCCCGCCCGTGCGGCCCTCGTCGCCCCGCTCGACGCCCTCTACCGGGTGCCCAGCGTCACACAAGCGTTCTCCGCCGGGACGCGGGTGTTCTGGCTCGCAAACGACGGCAGCCAAGCCCAGGACGTGATCTGGGTCCAGGACGGGCCCGATGCCGAGCCGCGAGTGCTGCTCGACCCCAACGGCCTCTCTGCAGACGGCACCATCGCCGTGTTCTCGCCGACACCGTCACCCGACGGCTCTCTGCTCGCCTATGCCCTCTCCGACGGCGGCTCCGACTGGCGCACCTGGCGGGTGCGCGACGTCGCCACCGGCGACGATCGCCCCGACCGGCTCGAGTGGTCGAAGTTCTCGAATGCCAACTGGGCCGTGGACGGCCGCTCGTTCACCTACGCGGCCTTCGATCAGCCGGCGGCGGGCAGCGAACGCAAGGCGATCACCTCCGCGCCGCGCCTGATGCGCCACCGGATCGGCACTCCCCAGGCCGAGGACGAACTGGTTTATCAGCGGCCGGACGAGCCGACCTGGATGTTCCATGCCGAGGACACCGAGGACGGACGCTGGCAGGTGCTCAGCATCAGCCGTAACACCGCGCGCAAGAACATGGTCCTGGTCCGCGACCTGCACCGGAAGGGTGCGGAGTTCATGCCCCTCATCGACAACTTCGACGCCGGCTGGGACCTCGTCACCAGCGACGGCGACGAGCTGATCTTCCGCACCGACGACGCCGCGCCCCTTCGTCGCGTGGTCGCAATCGACGCCCGCCACCCGAAGCAGCGACGCGAGCTGGTGTCCGAGGGCTCCTCGGTGCTCACCGGTGTCACCGCCGCCGGCGACACGCTGATCGTCCAGCGCCTGGTCGACGCGACCGCGAAGCTCGAGCTGGTCGGCCTCGACGGTGCCGCGAAAGCCGAGGTGGCGCTGCCGGGGCCGGGAGCGGTCGGGAGCGTCAACGGCAGACGCAGCGCGGCCGACGCTTTCTTCACCTACCAGAGCTTCATCACCCCGCCGACGATCTACCGCCTCGACCCGACGACGGGTTCGGCAGACACCTTCCGCAGCCCGGATGTGCCCTTCGACCCGGCGGACTTCGTCACCGAGCAGGTGTGGACCACGAGCAAGGACGGCACCAAGGTGCCGATGTTCGTCAGCCACCTGAAGCGCGTGAAGCCCGACGGCAACGTCCCGGTGCTGCTTCAGGGCTATGGCGGCTTCGACGTGCCCGTCGTGCCGCGCTACCGGGACTGGATCGTCCAGTGGCTGCGCATGGGCGGCGTGTTCGGCTCGGCAAACCTCCGCGGCGGCAGCGAGTACGGGGACGCATGGCACGACGCCGGCCGCCTGAAGAACAAGCAGAACGTGTTCGACGACTTCATCGGCGCCGCCGAGTGGTTCGTCTCCAGCGGCTGGAGCCGGGCAGGTCGCATCGCCATCAATGGCGGATCCAACGGCGGGCTCCTCGTGGGCGCCGTGTTGAACCAGCGCCCGGACTTGTTTACGGCGGCGATCCCCGAGGTCGGGGTGATGGACATGCTGCGCTTTGACAAGTTCACCATCGGCTGGGCCTGGGTGAGCGACTACGGCTCACCCGAGGACCCTGAGATGTTTCCCGTACTCCGCGCCTACTCCCCGTACCACAACGTGAAGAAGGGCACCCACTACCCGGCAGTGCTCGTCATGACCTCGGACCACGACGACCGTGTCGTACCCGGGCACTCGTTCAAGTACACCGCCGCGATGCAGGCGGCCCAGGCCGGCGACGCGCCGATCCTGCTCCGGGTCGAGACCCGGGCCGGGCATGGCGCCGGCAAGCCGGTCACCAAACAGGTCGAAGAGGCCGCCGACAAGCTCGCCTTCCTGGTCCGGGAGCTCGGGATGAAGTGGCCTTCGAAGTGATTCGAGGTCGCGCTGACCAGATGGCAAATGGCGACGCTCGAAGCGCGTCACCGGCCACCCCGGGGTGATCCCGGGATCGCCGGTGCTGCCGGTTTCGGACCCCACATGCAGATTTCCGGCCTCCGAGCCCGAGATCTGCGGGACTTGACACCGGCGGCGCGGATTGCTAGCTTTTCTCTCCCGGCGCGAGCCGGCGCTGAGCGGGAGTAACTCAGCGGTAGAGTGCAACCTTGCCAAGGTTGACGTCGCGGGTTCAAATCCCGTCTCCCGCTCCATTTCCCCCCTTTCCTCCGCCCACCCGCGTCTGAACCACAGAGGCACAGCGCGCGAGACGCGAGAGGTGCAGCGCATAGTGGCGCAGTGCGAACTCGCGGATGGCCACGTTTTCGCGTGGGAACGTTCCGACTGTCGCACCCTGGTGTCCCGGTGCTCAGAGACCCAAGCACTCGTGAGACCACAGCTCAGTATCCCGCCAGCGTTCGATCTTGCAGCCAGCGACCCCACATCTCGCTTCTCGCGTCTTGCTTCTTGCGTCTCTGTGCTACTCCCGGGTCAGAAGTTGCGGACAGTGAGCGACATTTCCTGAGGCGGCGACTCGAAAGTGTTTCACTACATTCAAGATACGGAGTCGTGAATCACTGAGAAACCCCGCCGTCACAGCGAGGTTACCCGTCACCGGTCAGCCCGCCCCAGCTCTGCGCGCAGCAGCCCGTAGATCAGACCACCAAGCCGATCCGCCTGACGGAGGATCGCATCGGGAATCTCGACACCGCGTGCTCGCATCAGGAGGAGATCGCTCTGCACTTCCTGGTTTTCGGCGTAGGCCGCCTCCAGATGCTGATACCGGTTGCCCAGCGTCCGCCCGCTGGCCTCCGACAGCCGCAACGCGGTATTGTCCGCGGCTCGGACCAGGTGGTCCCGCAGATGTGACAGGCCGCGGGGCAGCGACAGCTCGGCGAGGATCGCGGCGAGCTCCACGGCGAGTGAGAGCGCGACCAGCTTGGCCCGGCCCCGAGGCAGGCTGCGGTGGGAGGTTCGTGGCTGTCTGGACGGGGGAGTGTGCTGGCTCATACCTGTCCCCAAGGCGGCCGGTGGCCGGCTGTCAAGGGCGGCCGCAGGCCGTGAGCGAAGCGAGCCTGCCCTTGACCGACGGCTGCCGGTCGCCTACTCAGACCCGCCGAGCCAGCACACTCACCGTCCAGACAGCCCGGCCACAAGGGGCACCTGGACCCCGAACCCGCCACCTGCTGCCCGCCGCCCGTCCCCCGGATTCGACCGAGCACCCCCCTCCACTGGGCCCAGCTGCTCCGCTCCCCGGCGCTCGGGTCCGGGATCAGGCCGCGGGCGGCAGGGAGCGGGAAGCCGGGATCGGGACGCCACGGCGTCGCCGGCCGGAATGCCGAACCCGACCCCACCGCCGGCTGCCCGCCGCCCGTCCCCCGGATTCGGGCGCCCGATGCCTGTGAATCACCGCCGGCAGCACCGGCTTTCAGACCCGCCCCTGGAGCTATCTTGGCTTGCGGGAAACGTCCGCGCTGTGCCGTTGTGGTTCAGTCGGCTTCACCGGCGCCACGGTAGAGCTTGTCGAAGCGGGCCGCGAGCTCGACGAGCGAACGGTCGGCGCCCGCCATCCAGCGCGCACGGACGAGCTCGGCCACCGGCTCGGTCGCCGCGGCCGCACCCTCCCGCCGCGCTCGCAGCAGCAGCTTGAGGCCGTGTCGTGCCCTGCCCGCCACCTGCCGTGCGATCCCCTTGAGCGGACTGGTGTCGGCCTCGCGCAAGGCCTGCTCGAAGGTCCGCAGCACCGCGGCGCGGTCGACGTCCGGGGCGAGATAGCCCGCCCGGGCGAGGTGGTTGATCAGGTAGGCGCGGTGCCAGTACTCGCTGATCAGCGACGTCGCATCGGCCACCGCGAGCACGTAGATCACCTTGTGCCACACGCTCCGCAGCAGGGACCGTCCGACCGTGATCGGGACCCCGAGACATCCGCCCATCAGAGCCGAGCCGAAGCGCCGACCGAGAACACGATCGACCTCCGGGTCGAGAGTGATCCCCCGCACCTTGGCGACGGCCCGCGGGATCCTGCGGCGGAAGAAGCGCTCGAATCCCAGATCGAGGAGCGGGATCGGCACCAGGGCCGAGAGCCCGGCGCAGGTGGCGTCCGCCCACAGCCGCCAATCGGCGTCCGGCGGCGCCGGTGCGCCGGGTGCGGCCGTCGCGCTCATGACCCCGTGAGGACCGCCCGGTAGCGCACCCGGTTTTCGCGGACCGCATCCAGCGCCCGGTTGATCTCGGAGAAGCGGAAACGCTCGATCACCGGCTCGATCCCGAAACGATCGGCGAGATCGAGCATCTCGGTCATGATCGCGCGGCCGCCGATCGGCGATCCGGTGATCCGGCGCCGCTTGCCGAGCAGCTTCCAGAGTGGATGTCGAAGTGGCAGATGCCGCAGGCAACCGCCTCGACCACGACCTCGTGGTCCTCCGGTCCGTCGATGGTGAACTCATAGGGCCGCAGCGAGGATCCCTGGGTCTCTGCCGCCCATGCGGAAACGCGAGTGATCATGTGATGACCTCCGACTGAGCAACCCGGCGACGCACGAGGCGAATCTCCCCGTAGGGTACACTCTCGAGCCCCGGAGGGCTGAATGTACGAAAGCGAGCTCGAGCTGGCGATCGCGACCGTGCGCGAGGCGTGCGCCGTGACCTCGGCGGTCCAGCAGCGCATCGCCGCCCACCACGACGCAGTGTCCAAGGCCGACCGCTCTCCGGTCACGATCGCCGACCTCGCCGCCCAGATCGTGATCGGCGAGGGCCTGCGCGCTTCTCTTCCCGACGACCCGCTGATGGCCGAGGAGGACTCTCGTCCGCTGACCGGCCCGGGCGCCGAGGGCATCGCCCGAGAGGTGTTGGCGCTCGCCCGGACCCGCCTTCCCGAGCTCGACGCGGACGCGGCCGCCGCCGCCCTCGACCGCGGCGGCCACGCCGGCGGCCGGTGCGGACGCTTCTGGATGCTCGACCCGGTCGACGGCACCAAGGGCTTCCTGCGCGGCGAGCAGTACGCGATCGCACTCGCGCTGGTGGACGACGGCGAGGTCGCCGTGGCGGTGCTCGGCTGTCCCAACCTCCCCCTCGAGCCGGGACGGGAGGACGGACCGCGCGGCTGCCTCTTTGCCGCCGCACGCGGCGCCGGCGCCACGGTGCGGGCGATTGCCGGGGGCAACGCCCGGCCGATCTCGGTGTCGACGGCCTGTGACCCCGCCGAGGCGGTGCTGCTCGAGTCGGTCGAGGGCGGCCACTCCTCCCACGACCGGACCGCGGCGATCGCGGCCCGGCTCGGCATGCATCGTCCTCCGGTCCGGCTCGACAGCCAGTGCAAGTACGGCGCTCTCGCCCGCGGCGAGGCGTCGATCTACCTCCGCCTGCCGCGCTCGGCGGGCTACCGGGAGAAGCCCTGGGACCACGCCGCCGGTGCACTCCTGCTCGAGGAGGCCGGCGGTCGCGTCAGCGACCTCGCGGGCCGGCCGCTCGACCTCGCCTCGGCGCGCACCATGGCGCCGGCCGGCGGCATCCTCGCCACCAACGGCGCGATCCACGACCGGGTCCTCGCCGCCGCCCGCGCCGAGCTCGAGCTTGACCGGGTCGAGCCGTGAGTGCGACCACCGAACGCGTGCGCTTCCCCGGCAGCCTCGACGCCGAACTCATGGCCCGGCTCGAGCTGCCCGACGGCAGGCCCCGCGGCTGGGTGGTCTTCGCGCCCTGCTTCACCTGCGCCAAGGACGCCAAGGCGATCGTACACGCAAGCAGGGCGCTGCGGGCACGGGGGCTCGCGGTGCTGCGCTACGACGTCACCGGGATCGGCGAGAGTGAGGGCCGGTTCGCCGACACCACCTTCGCCTCCCAGGTCGACGACCTCGCCGCAGCGTGCGGCGCCGCCCGCGAGCGCGGCGCCGGGCGCCTGTTGCTCGCCGGGATCAGCCTCGGCGGCGCCGCGGTTCTGGTTGGCGCCCCGCGGATCGACGACGTGGTCGCGGTCGCGACCGTCAACGCCCCTTCCGACACCCGCCACCTGCGCAACCTGCTCGCGCGGCGCGCCCCGGAAATCCTCACCAAGTGCGAGGCGGACGTGACCCTGTTCGGCAAGACCACCCGGATCGGGCGCGCGCTGCTCGACGACGTCCTCCGCCACGATCCAGAGGCCGCAGCCGCCGACCTCGGCCGGCCGCTGATGATCTTCCACGCCCCGGCCGACACCGTGGTCCCCGCGGAGCACGCCCGGCGCCTGTTCACCGCGGCCCGTCACCCGAAGAGCTTCGTCGCCATCGACGACGCCGACCACCTCCTGCTCGACCCGCCCGGCGCCGCCGAGCGCGTGGGCGAGATCCTCGCCGCGTGGGGGCTCGCATACTTCTAAACCACAGAGGGCACAGAGACACAGAGACACAGAGACACAGAGACACAGAGAAGAACACAGAGCCTCCCTCCCACCGTCTGTTCAGAGCCCCGCGGCTGGTCAGCCAGCCGCGGGGCTCCGGGACGACTGGGCGGGCGGGGGCCCGTCTGTGACTCTCTGTGACTCTCTGTGACCTCTGTGTCTCTGTGGTAAGAGCCCGATTCCGCCGATACCGGTAGAATCGCCGACCATGGCGACCTTCGCGGCGGCATTCGTGGCGGCGGGCCTGGCCCTGGCAAAGGTCGCGCTGGTGATCGTGGCCGCCGGCGTGCTGGTGCGCCGCGGCGTCCTCACCGAGACGATCGTCAACTCGCTCTCCACGGCCACAGTGGTGCTCTTCCTGCCGTGCCTGATGTTCTCCAACATCACCGAGCACCTCGACCCCCACGCCCTGCCGTGGTGGTGGGTCCTGCCCCTGGTGGCGATCGCGATGTCGGTGGTCGGGCTCGGTCTGGCGGCAGCGCTGTTCGCGGGCAGGGTCGGCGAGAAGCGTCACCTGCTGCCGATCGCGGCGATGCAGAACGCCGGCTACCTCGTGCTGCCGGTCGGTCTCGCGCTGTTCCCGGCGCAGTTCGACACCTTCGCGCTCTACTGCTTCCTGTTCATCCTCGGCTTCAACCCGTGGCTGTGGAGCGTCGGCAAGCACCTCGTCACCGGTGGGGCCGACGACCGCGGCCTGCGCGGGCTGATCACCCCGCCGCTGGTGGCGACCCTTTGCGCCGTCACGGCGGTGCTCACCGGGCTCGCAGCCCACATTCCGCAGGTCGCGGTGGACGCGGTCGCGCTGGTCGGCCAGGCGGCGGTTCCGGTGGCCACGGTGGTGCTCGGGGCCTCTCTCGGCGGCGCACGCTTCGCGCCTTCTGGGCACGGCTGGGACGCCGCACGGCTGCTGACGGTCAAGCTGGTGCTGCTGCCGGCGGCGACGGTGGCGGTGCTGCTCGCGCTCGACGTCGCGGCGGTCGACCCGCTGCTGGCCCGCTTCCTGGTGATCGAGTCGGCGGTGGCGCCGGCCGCCAACCTGATCCTGATGGTGCGCACCTACGGCGGCCGCGAGCGCGAGCTGTCGAGCCACATGCTGCTCGCCTATGTCGCGTGCGGGCTCACCCTCCCGGTCTGGATCGCCCTCTGGGATGTGGTCGTGCGCTGAGGAGGGCGCCTCAGGACCTGCGCCCGAGGAGCAGGAGCACGGCGATGACCGCGGCCACGGCCAGGTTGACGGCGATCCCGGCGGGCTGCGGCGCGCCGTAGAGCGCGGTCCCGTTGGCGATCCCGCCGGTGACGAAGGCGGCGAGCGCGACCAGGCCGAGCGACACCCCGGACGACCGGCGGCGCAGGACCAACACCCCGGCCCAGATGCACAGGAACCCGACCGCGACCAGCCCGATCCCGAGCACGGTCAGGTCCGCCGGCGAGGCCGCCGTCTCGCCGACGGAGCCCCGCATCGGCGTCAGCAGCACGAGCCCGCCAAAGCCGCGCGCGACGCCGAGCAGGATGATCAGGATCGAGCCCGCAACCGCGGCGATGCGAGCGACCCGTGCGGCCGGCATACCCCTCGTCACCCCACCCTGCGCAGGAGGGCGGCGCGGTCCGCCCTCACCTTCACCCGCTCGTCGAGGTCGAATCCCTGCCCCGCGGCGACGGCCAAGGTGGCGGTAAAGTCGGCGGCGGAGACGTGGCCCCTGGGCTCGACGATGACCAGCGCGCCTCCCGGCGCGAGCGCCTCACGGAGCTCGCCGAGGAAGGCGGCGGGATCGGGCACCTCGTGGACCATGTGGAGCGCCAGCGCGAGGTCGATCTGGCCGGCGAGGTCGCCGATGCCGAGCCCGTCGGGCCGCGCCTGCCGGATCTCGATGCGCTCGAGCAGTCCCGCCCGAGTCGCTCGACGGCGCAGGCCAGCCAGCATGCGCTCCTGGATGTCGAGCGCCACCACCCGGCCCATCGGTCCCACCATCCGCGCCAGGTCGAGGGTGAAGTAGCCCATCCCGGAGCCGGGCTCGAGCACCGTCATGCCCTCGCGGACGAACGGGCCGAGCAGCTTGACCGGGCTTTCCCAGAGCCGCCGCAGGGGGTTCACCAGCCAGTAGCCGAGCCACCAGGGACACACATGATGGGCCATGGTGTCGACCTCACCCGTCGGAGGAAGCGGCTGCCGCTTCGGAGAACGACGCCGCGATGCGTCGGAGCGTGTCGTCGAGCGTTACCCGTGGACTCCAGCCGGTCAGGCAGGTGAGCTTGCCGATGTCCGGGACCCGGCGGACCATGTCCTCGAAACCGTCCTCGTACGCCTCCTCGAACGGAACCAGCGTGATCAGACCCGCCGACGCGAGCGCCTCGGCGCCGGCGGGAGGCGTTTCACCTCGAACCACGGCGAGCACGCGCCGGGCCAGC
>CAVSIS010000002.1:0-14313 GCA_963727925.1 uncultured Acidobacteriota bacterium
CGCGATCCACGGAACCGCTCCAGCGGCGGCGATCTCATCCGCGGTGGCGGCGGTCGTGACGTCGTCGGGCGTCGCCGTCCACCGTATGTAGAGCGGTTCCTCGGTCGTGAGTGGGGTGCTTCCGGAGAGGGTCGACCGGAGATCGAGGGGCGAGGTGACCGCCAGCCCTGCACACGGCCTGCAGGGTGAATCTGCACCGAGGCACGGGCCGACGGCGGCGACCGAGAGGAGAGACAGAGCAGCGAGCAGGCGACTCGTGCGCATGAGCGGCACTATACCCGGGGTCACAGTCTGATTCGCGCGCACCATGTCTGCGAGGTCTCGTCGGTTCCGGCGTGCAGGGCGCCTCGCGGCCCTCGGCATGAAAAGCTGTGAGATGAGCAGATCAGAGGACCGCAACGCCTTCGATCTCGACCAGAAGGCCGGGGCGGCAAAGGTCCGCTCGGTACACGGAGAGATTCTCGAGGGCAGGGAAGTGCTTCTCAACCGAGCGGTGCACCCAGCCTTCGTCGCCGGGACGGACGTGGTAGACCCGGAGGTGGCGGAAGCAACCCAGCGCGCTTCGGATGTCCATCACGTCCGCCGTCTTGGACAGGCCGCTGCCGACCAGGGCCTCGAGGTTCCGGAGGGTCTCCTCGAGCTGCGCCTCGAGGTCGCCTTCGTTCCGCGTTTCCTCTCCGCAGACGCTGGCTGTGCCCCCGACCAGCAGCCAGGGCGGCTGGCCGGTCGCGACGACAACGCGAGTCGCGCGCGAAAAACAGGGTGGGCGTGGGCCGTACCGGCTCGAGTATCGGTAGGACGGCACCTGGCGCGGGTTCTCGACCGGCTCGCCGCGATGGCGCGCGGCCAGGGCGTGAATCACGAGGTCGCAGCCGTCGTGGCCGACCCCGGACGCCGTCGCAACCCGGTTCTTGAAATCCTGCTCGCCGGCGTACCAGTCCGAGTAGGTTACGAAACGGCCGGCGTTGAACGCCATGTAGCGCTGAGGGAGCTCGTCGAGAGGCTCGAGGATGCCGGGAATGAAGTTCCAGACCCGCACCAGGTGACGGGCGTCGCCTTCCTCGAATGCGGCGCGCAGCCGCCGGTAGGCCTCAGTCGTCGCATCCTGAAAGTCGCTTGCCGACAGGTTCGCCGCGTTGGCGACGCGAACGGTCGCGAGGCAGAACGAGTCGTCCTTCGCCCGCTGTACGACGACGCCGCTCGTCGGCTCGCGGATCGATCGGGTCGCCCCCAGGAGCCCGACCGCCCACTGTGGCGGACTGATGGGACCCCAAGCCCACAACGCGACCAGAGACTGGGATGCCGGGACGTCATCCATCTTCGCATCAGCGTAGGACATGCCGAGTGAGGCGTCAAACTCCCTTCGTGGCAGCGACATCCGGGCGCTCGGGTCGCGGCAGGGCGACGGGCCTGAGGCCGCGGGCGGCGAGTCCTTCGAGGACCGCCGCGAGCGCCGGCAGCAACACCGTGCGGCCGCCGGGGTCGTGGCGAAGATTGCCGTCGTGCAACAGGAGGAGGTCGCCACCGACAACTTCCGCCAGCAGGCGTGCAGTCACCTTCCGCGGGTCATGGGCGACGGTGTCGAAGGCCCGCCGCGTCCACGAGGCGAGCCGCAACCCACGGTGAACGAGCATCGGTTCGAGCTGCGGCCCGCGGATACCTGCGGGGGCGCGGAGGTACTGCGGGGGCCGTCCCACTACTGCGGTAATCACCGCCTGGGCCTTGTCGATCTCGCGACCCAGGGCCGCGGGCGGGAAGAAGAAGAAGTGATGCGGGTGGGAGAAGGTGTGGTTCTCGAGGGCGTGGCCGCGGGCAGCGGTCTCGGCGGCCAGATCAGGGTGGCGCTCGACCCGCGAACCGATGACGAAGAAGCTCGCTGTCGCCCCGTGCCGATCCAGGAGGTCGAGGACGGCCGGTGTCACATCGGGATCGGGTCCGTCGTCGAAGGTGAGACCGACCTCGCCGCGCTCGGCGGCCTCGGGCGGCAGCCGCCGCAGGTTAGGGCCGAGCCAGGAGCAGCGGGGCAGCAGGCCGCTCGCGACGACGACCGCATGGTCGGCGACCAGTGCCGCCAGCACTGTCGGCCACCACGCCGGCGTCGCGGCCACCGCGGCGCCGCCCGCAACATGCATGGCTGCGGAGGCGACGAGGAGGGGCGACGGCCGCCAGCGCCCGGGCGTTGGGTCAGTCCCCATCGAGTCTCCCCGTCGAGGTCGACGAGGCCGCTTCGAGCAGGCGGTCGATCGCGTTCCGGTCGAGCTTGCCGCGGGCAGTGCGCGGAATGTCGCTGACCACGACCACTCCGCGAGGCACTTTGTGCGGCGCCAATCGACTGCGGCACCACGTGAGAATCCCGGCGACGCCGACCGCGGTCCCCGCGGCGGCGACAACGGCGAACACCGCCGGGTCGGCCTCTCTCGAGGGCGTGCGGCCGACGACGACCGCATCGCGCACGCCCTTGAAGGCGACCAGCACCCGCTCGACCTCGCGCGGGTCGACCTTCTTGCCCTTCACGTTGATCTGGGCGTCGGCGCGTCCGAGCAGCACCAGCTCGCCGTCGCGGAAGGCGGCGAGGTCGGCGGTCCGGAAGCGGCCGTCGGCCAGCGCCGGATCGGGCTGCGGAACGTAGCCGAGGGCCGCCGCCGGCGAGCGAACCACCACCAGGCCGACGTCGTCGGCCACCCCCGGGACCGGCTCGAGCTCGACCGACACACCGTCGACCGGCGTGCCCAGGGTGCCGCGCTCTCCGGCGCCACCTTCGCGGTCGAAGCAGATGCCGCCAACCTCGCTGGCGCCGTAGAAGACGTGCACAGGGCGCCCATAGCGGGCGCGGAACATCGCCGCTGTCTCGGGCCTGAGCGGCGCGCCGGCGGTGACGGCGAGGCGGAGCGACGGAGGCAGCGGCGGCGGGTCCGTCATCCGCATCAGCACCTCGAGGTACGCCGGCACGGTCGGCAGAAACGTGACATCGGCGGCGCGGGCGGCGTCGATCGCAGCGAAGGGTCCGTCGTCAGAGGGCACCACAATCGTCGAGCCGCGCACAAGCATGGGCAGCAGCACCGAGGACAGCCCATAGGAGTGCGACAGCGGTACCGCAGCCAGGATCCGCTCGTCGGCGACCAGCCCCATGGTGCGGGCCAGACCGGCATCGTCTGCGGCGAGGGCCTCCGCACTGACGGCGACGCCGCGCGGGCTTCCGCTCGAACCGGAGCTGAGCTTGACGAAGGCGGTGCCCGGCGGCAGAGGGACCGCTGGGTGCCCGGTCAGCTCAATCACCACGTCGTCCGGATCGAGGTCCCAGCCGGGACCACTGCGCACGACAGCGCCGGCGCCGAAGGCGGCAAGCACCCGGCGCCGTTCATCCCCGGGCGTTCGCTGGTCGACCAGGGCGACCACGCGGCCGCAACGGCGCAGGGCGAGGAGCGCAGCGGCAAAGGTCGGCCCATTCGGCGCCTGGAGGGCGATGAGGGCAGCATCGCCGAGGTCGGATGAGGCGAGACGCGCCTCGATCCTGCGGGCCAAGGCGTCGAGCTCCGAGGCCCGCACCGCCGCCACCGGCGACCACAGCAGGGTGGCGTCGGGACGGGATGCGACGACGCGCGCAAAGGCGTCCAGGATCGGGTCGTGGGCCATCATCTGGAACGCTCGGCGGCCGGGGGCGCGATCCCGGACCGGGAGTGAACTCGGAGTATACTTGGGTGCCTATTCGCCCGCGGTAGTGGGACGTGCCATTTCTGGGGGGGTGCCCTTCGTTTTCACCCTTAGCACCGAGAGCCGTGAGCCCGGCGATGCGGCGATTCTCGTCTGGAGGCTCGATGTCACCGACGATGCGGATCGAGATCAAGCAGCTAATCATCGATCAACTCAACCTCGAGGGAATGACACCGGACATGATCGGCGATGAGCAACCGCTGTTCGGCGAAGGTCTGGGCCTGGACTCAGTTGACGCGCTCGAGCTGGTGGTGGCACTCGAAAAGGCCTACGGCATCAAGATCGAGGCCGGAGACGCGACCCGAGAGGCCTTCGCCTCGGTGGCGGCCCTGAGCGATCTCGTCAATCACCTTCGCGCAGAAGGAGCCGGTCCGTCGCCAGCTTGAGCCGGCATCCGCACGTCGTAGCGACCGGGCTCGGCGCGGTCAGCCCCTGGGGCTGGGATGTGGCTGATCTTCGTGCGGGACTGGCGGGAGGCCGGGTCGCGATCTGCGAGCCGCGACGACTCGACACGGCCGCCCAGCGAACCCGGTTGGCCGGAGAGGTGCCCGGGATTGCGCCTGGCGACCTCCGACTCGACCCGTCCACGACCCGTGCCGACGCCTTCGCCATCGCCGCCGCCGCCGCCGCGTGCCGCGACGCCGGTCTCGCGCCGGCCGGGGCCGCAGTCGGCGTCTACTTCGGCGGCAGCACCGCCGGAATGGCGGAGTGCGAGGAGTATACGGGGCGCCTGCTGGGCGTGCGCGAGGGCCGGCCGCGCCTCGCCCAGGTCGCTGCGCAGCAGGTCAACTCACCCGGCGACGCCGTCGCCCGCCGGCTCGGCGTCTGGGGACCGGTCATGACGGTCTCGTCGGCCTGCGCCTCCGGCGGGCTCGCCCTCGGTCTCGCCTTCGAGGCTCTCGTGGCCGGCGAGGTCGAGATCGCTCTCGCCGGCGGCTCGGACGCACTGTGTCTGCTGACCTACGCCGGCTTCAACTCGCTGCGCGCGGTGGACTCCGCTCCCTGTCGCCCGTTCCGGCCCGACCGCGAGGGCCTGAACCTCGGCGAGGGTGCGGGGGTGCTCGTGCTCGAGACCCTCGAGCACGCCAGGGCGCGGGGAGCGGAGCCACTCGCCGAGCTTGCCGGGTGCGGCTCGAGCTGCGACGCCCACCACATGACGGCCCCTGACCCAGAAGGTCGCGGCGCTGCGTCGGCGATCCGCGCCGCCCTCGCTTGTGCCGGGCTCGAACCCGGCGACGTGAGCTTCGTCAACGCCCATGGCACTGGGACTCCGCACAACGACTCGTCCGAGACGCGGGCGATCCTCGAGGTGTTCGGCGAGCGGGGGCGCACGATCCCGGTCACGTCGACCAAGGGCAGCATCGGCCACCTGCTCGGCTCCTCGGGCGCGGTCGAGGCAGTGGCGACGGTGCTCGCGCTGCTCGACGGAGCGGTCCAGCCGACGCCGGGGGCTGGTCCGGTAGACGCAGAGCTCGGCATCGACCTCGTGCTCGGCGCGCCCTGTCCTTTGCCGCCGAACGCCGTCGGCGTATCGACCTCGTTCGCCTTCGGCGGCGCCAACGCGGCCGTTGTGCTCGCCGCCGCCAGCCGGCTCGAGGCGGGCGAATGAGGGCGCCCTCGCCGGTCGTCGTCACCGGACTCGGTGCCGTGAGCGCTGCCGGCGCCGGCGCCGACGCGCTCGCCACCGATCTTGCGACCTCGACCGTGCGCACCGCCGTGGTCGACCGCTCGGCCGGCTACCACCGGGACCGGGGCTCGCGTCGCGCCGCCCTGGTCGGCAACGTAGACCTCACCAGCTGGTTGGCGCCGATGGCGTCCCGTCGAATGTCGCCGGCTTCACGCTGGGCGGTGGCCGCAGCGAAAATGGCCGTGCGCCAGGCGGGAGTCGGTCCCGAGAGGGGAGAACGCACCGCAGTCGTGGCCTCGAACGCCTACGGCGCCGCGGTCGTGACCGAGAAAATCCTGCGCCAGATCTTCCTCGAGGGACCCGAGGCGGTGTCGCCGGCCTTCTTCACCGAGTCGGTCGCCAACGCGCCGGCGGCCCAAGTGGCGCTGGCGGTGGGGGCGCGCGGCCCCAACCTGACCTTCACCCAGCGCCAGGCAGGCCCGCTGATCGCGCTCGCCCACGCAGCCGCACTCCTCTGCAGCGGCGCCTCCGACCTCGCCGTGGTGGCGGCGGTCGACGAGGTGAGCCCACTGCTGCACGCGGTCCTTGATCGTTTCGGCGCGCTCGCGCCGTCATCTGGCCCGGACAGCGACGAGGTCGCCCGCCCGTTCGACCGCCGCCGCGACGGCTGCCTGCTCGGCGAAGGGGCGGCGGCGGTGGTTCTCGAGCCTGAGGCGGCGGCAGCGGCGCGCAGCGCGCGGGTGCTGGCGCGTGTGCTCGCCGCCGGCTCCGCCTTCGACCCGACCGCGTCGCGCACCGGCTGGGGCAGGAATCCGTCGGGGCTTGCGGACACGTTGTCCCTTCAGCTCGGACGGCGCGGGCTGACGACCTCCGACCTCGACCTGGTGGTCTCGGGCGCGAGCGGCATCCCAACCCACGACCGATACGAGGCCCTGCTGCTCCGCGAGCTGTGGGCGGGCCGTCCTCTGCCGACGACGCTGGCGCCGCGGGCAGTGACCGGTGAGACCGGCGTCGGTCCGCTGGCAGCGGGCGTGCTTGCCGCGGGCGGCGCGCCGTTCGGCGCCACTCCGGGCTTCGCCGAGCCCGATCCCGAGCTCGGCCTCATCCCGCACGACGGGCGGCAACTCCCGCCACCGCGTCGGGTACTCGCCCTGTCGACCGCGGCCGGCGGTGCTGCAGCGTGGGCGGTGCTCGAGGCCGCGTCGTCGTGACTTCCGAGCTCGCCGCCGCCATCCCTGCCTACCAGGCCGAGCCTTGGATCGCCGACGTCGTACACCAGACGCGCGCGGTGATGCCGCGCGTGCTGGTGGTCGACGATGGCTCTGATGACCGGACCGCGGCGCTGGCTCTGGCGGCCGGCGCCGAGGTCGTGTCACACGGCGTGAATCGTGGCAAGGGCGCGGCCCTGCGCACCGCCTTCACGAACCTGTTCGCCGATGGTCATCCCGGCGTCGTCACCCTCGACGCCGACGGCCAGCACTTGGCCGAGGAGATTCCGAAGCTCCTCGCCGCCTTCGATGCCGGGGCCGATCTTGTGCTCGGCACCCGCGACCACCTCTTCGCCTCGATGAGCCCACTGAGGCGAACCTCGAACCGTCTCTCGTCGCGCGCGATCTCCTTCGCGGCCGGGAAGCCGGTGCCCGACGTCCAGACCGGCTTCCGGGTCTACCGGGCCCGCCTGATCGACAGCGTGGGCTTTCCCGAGGACCGCTTCGAGGCTGAGAGCGCGGTCCTCGTCCGCGCCGCCCGACGCGGCTTCGCGGTCGTCGGCGTGCCGGTCCGTCTCGCCGTCGTCGACGGCCGCCGCACCAGCCACTACCGGCCCCTCCTCGACAGCCTGCGCATCGCCCGCGCCGTGCTCGTGGCACGTTATCTCGGTTGAGGACTCAGGGAACGGGAACAAGGCACCGGTGTCAGGGCCGAGAAGTCGGCGTCGAGGGAGGACCCGCGTCGCCGGGCTCGTCCCGAGACGGCTCTCAAACCAGGCTGGGCCGTGATCTCAACCGGCCCTTGCCGCAGGCACAGGGTTGTGCCACGCTCGAAGCTCCTGGGGGGCAGGGGTCGGAATGACGACGAAGGTCGCGCTGGTGACGGGGGGCAGCCGGGGGATCGGCCGAGCGATCGTCGCCGAGTTGGTTGATGCCGGCCTCACGGTGGCATTCACCTGGTGCTCGAACCGTGACGCTGCCGCTGAGGTCGAACGTGAGCACCCGGGGCGGGCCGTCGCCTTCCAGCTCGACCTCGCAGAACGGGCGCGACCGGACGCGCTCGTCGCGGAGGTCGAGGCCGGCCTCGGACCGGTCGAAGCCCTGGTCAACAACGCCGCGATCGAGCGCCACCAGCTCCTCGCGATGACCACGGACGCGAGCTGGGACGAGATGATGGACATCAACCTCGGCGGCCCCTTCCGCTGCACGCGGGCGGCGCTGCGGACGATGGTTGGGCGGCGACGTGGGGCGATCGTCAACATCGCCTCGCTTTCCGCTCTGCGCGGCGTGGCAGGACACTCGGCCTACGCCGCAGCGAAAGCCGGCCTGGTAGCAATGACGCGCTGCGTGGCCCGCGAAATGGGCCGCCGCGGCATCCGCGTGAACGCGGTCGTGCCGGGCTACGTCGCGACCGACCTCACGGCCGGACTGTCGACGGAATCGGTCGCCGTGTTGCGCGAGCACGAGTGCCTGCCTCCGGGCGTCCAACCACGAGACGTCGCCGGGTCGGTTCGTTTCCTCTTGTCCGCCGCCGCCGCCGGGATCACCGGCCAGATCCTCACCGTCGACGCTGGGACCTCCGCCTGACCATGACAGATTCCAGTGGGTCGCCCCCGCCAAGCGGCCGTGTCGTGCGTTGGATTGCCGCCCACCCCGTTCGCGTCGCCGCTGCGGTTTTCCTGGTGACCGCGATATCCGCCGTCCCCGCCACCCACCTCGGGATCGACGTCGATGTTGTCGACCTGCTGCCCGACCACGCGCCGATGGCGGCTGCCTACCGGATCGCGCTTGAGCACTTCGGCGGGCTCGATCGCGTGTTCGTCCTCATCGAGGGTTCCACCGACCTGGACTTTGTCGCGGTTCAGCAGGAGCTGGCGCAGAGGCTCGAAGGCGAGCCCGAGATCGCGAACGTGCGGATCGGTCTCGAGCCAAGCGACGAGGCCTTCCTGACCGCCGAGGTGCTGCCGCGGGCGCCGCTCCTGCTCTCGTCGGACGACTGGCGGGACGAGCTGGCGAAACGCCTGACGCCCGAGGCGCTGCGCGATCGCGCCCACACCATCCGTGACGAGCTGCTCGCGCCGGGCGGCCAGTTCACGGCGCCGTGGCTGGTGGCCGATCCGCTCGGCCTCGCGCCGTTGCTCGACGCACTGCGACCAGCCGCGGCAATCCCGATCGACCCGCTGAGCGGCACCTTTCGTTCAGACGACGGGCGCGCCGCCCTGGTCATGATTACGCCTGCTCGAGGCGAGATGGACGCCGCCGGCGGCAGGGAGCTCCTGGCGCGGCTCGAGACGGCGTTTGCCGGGCTCCGTGCGGAGTTTGGCGACGATCTCCAACTCTCCGCCGTCGGCGGCCCCCTCTACGCCGCCCAGGACGAGCAGATCGTGCATGCTGACCTCGCCAGCACTGTCACGAGCTCGGCCCTCATGTGCGTGCTCATTCTGGTCATCGCAAGCGGTGGCTGGCGTCCGCCCGCAGGGGGGTTCGCCGTGGTCGTGGTCGGACTCGTCTGGACCGCCGCCGCGCTTGCCTTCGCATTCGGTCGGGTGTCGGCAATCGGTCTCGCGTTCGCCGCAGTTCTGGTCGGACTTGGCGTGGACTATTGGATCCACGCCGGCGCCCGCTTTGCTCGTTTCATCGCCGAGAGCATGACTCCGGCCGACGCCTTGGCCGCGACGTACCGCACGGTCGGACCCGCCATCCTGAGTTCGGCGGCGACGACCGCCGCCGGCTTTGCCGTGCTAGCCGCTGCCCATCTGCGCCCGATCCGAGAGATCGGAGTGACGGTGGCACTGGGCATGACGGCGATCCTTGCTGCCACCGCGTCCCTTGGTGGGGCCCTGCTGGTGATGCAGGGACGAGGGCGGCGTGCCGGCTGGGACGGGCCCGCATGGCGGGTACTTGGGCGAGCGGTCGAGGCGGCTGTCGGGTTCGCCGAGCGCCGCTCACGGGTCGTGCTGAGCGTTGCCGCGGTCGCCACCGTGGTCGCCCTCGCGAGCGTGCCGAGGCTGACGTTGGTCGCCGACCTGCGCGGCCTGCGCCCGGCCAACCACCCCGCGCTCGAGGCCGAGCACCAGCTGCTCGAGCGCTTCAACCTCGGCCTCGACACGACGCGGGTTGTCGTGCACGGTGCAAGTCTCGATGAGGCCCTCGAACGTGCGGCGGCGGTGGCGGCGGCGTTGCGGTCAGAGCTCCGCGGCGCGGGGTCGGTGACATCACCGGATGCCTGGCTGCCGCGTGCCCGCACGAGCCAGGAGCGTCTTGACGCGCTGCGCGGGCTCGATCTCGGGACGGCGCTCGATCGCTTCGAGACCGATCTCAGCGCCGCGGGCATCGCGCCGAGCGCCTTCCGTTCAACCCTGGATCTGCTCCGCGGCCTTGTCGACGGTCGTGTCGACCCCGTGGCGCCGCGCGACCGATGGCCGAGTTGGCTCGACGAGCTGGTCCGCGAGGGGTCCGACGGCGTATGGGCCGCCGTCTACGTGCGAGCGCCTCTGGGTCTTTGGCCGGATGGTCCTCCGCCCGAGCTGGTGGCCGAGCTCGAGCGCGTCGCGCCCGGGGTGGCGGTCGCGTCGGCAACGGCGGTCGGCGCCGAGCTGCGGCGGATCGCGGCCTCGGACCTCAAGCGCCTCGCCATGGTGGCGCTCCTGGTCATCTCCGGCGTCGTCATCGTGTCGTTCAAGGGACGCCTGCGTACGGCGGTCCTTTCCATGCTTCCAGTGGTGCTCGGTACGCTCTGGGCCCTCGGCCTGTGGGGTCTGATCGGCGTCCGACTCGACGTGCTCAGCCTGATCTTCGTCCCGGTCTTGCTCGGCATCGGTATCGATGACGGCCTCCACGCGGTCCACGCCGCTCATGCCGGGGCATCACGGCCTGACCTGCCGAAGGCGGTCCGCGAGACCGGTCGAGCAATGGTGCTCACCACGCTGACCACCGTCGCCGCCTTCGCCAGCCTCGTGATCTCACATCTCCCGAGTCTCAGGGCGGGCGGCCTGCTCGTGGGTGTCGGAGTCAGCGCCTGCCTCGTGGCGACGCTCCTCGTTCTGCCGGCGCTTGCGGAGCTTTTCCTGCCCCCGTCAGGCATGAGCGGGTTCTCGCCAGAAGTGCCGGCGGGCGATGCGGGACGGCGGCGAAGACCGAACCGTCGACGGTTGTGATCACCTGGTAGCTCTAGGAGTGTGTAGCCCATAGCGTACACGGCGTCTTTCGGGCGGCGTGAAGCCCTGTTGTCGTTGCATTCTCGGCCCGTACTCGGAGTACTGCTCCTCGAATGCGCCTCAACAGGGGCTTCACGGCGCTCCGAAATCCACCATCCACCTATGAGCTACACACTCCTGGCTGGGGTGGTTGGCCACCTCGCGGTGATCAATGCGTTACGGAAAGGCGTACCCAAGTCCATCGGTCGGCAGCTCACGACGAGACCGAGCTTCTCCAGTGTGACGACGAGATCGGTCAGCGGGCGGTAGGTGAATTGCTGGCCAAAGTGGCCGCGCAGGAACGCTCGCGCGCGCTCAGCAGCGGAGGTCACCATGAAGCGCACTGTGGCGGACTGGTCGGCCTCGCGGATCAGCAGTGTGCCGGTCGGCTCGAGCGCCGCTGCGGCGCGCTCCAAAACCTGATCCTGGTCGGCCAAGGGTAGGTAGTGCAGCACGTCGAGCAGCAGGATCGCTGCCGATCGCGGGATTCCGGCCTCGGCGAGGTCGCCGACCTCGAGATGGACGTGCGGCGGCACGCCAACGCGAGCGATGCGAATGGCGCGCCGGCTGGCGTCGATACCGACGAGCTCGCGGTTGGCGCGACCGGATTGTGTGGCTGCGAGCAGAGCGAGCATGATGCCGCGACCGCAGCCGAGATCGACCACACGGCCGGTGGCGGGCAGCACGCCGAGCGCGGTCAAGCCGAAGTAGACGGGGTCGAGGCGCAGCTTCCCGCGGACGAACTCCCAGTGGAGGAGGCCCGCCTCGAGATACGGTCGAGCGATCCTCTCGATCAGCTTCTCGCGTTCGGGGGACCTTCGGCGTGTGCGGCTGAGCACGGCGAAGGCCGAGAGTCCTACTGTGATACCGGCCACCGCGCCGACGACCAGGCTTCCAACCACGAGGTCGCCGGCGAATGCCCACGGATCAACGTGTCGCGCGGTCTCGACTGAGAAGGCGTACACGGTGCCTCGACGCAAGAGGCTGCCGGTCTGGAGCTCGAGCCAGATCAGGAACGGCGCGAACAGCGGGTTGGAGAGATTGGCGGCCAGGTACATCGTGGCGCGGCTCAGCCTGAGCAGCTTGCCGGTGACGGCACACAGGAGGAGGTGGAGGCCGTAGAGCGGGAGCGAGCCGATGAAGGCGCCGATCCCGGCCGACCACGCCTGCCGGTTGGCGCCGCTCCCCTCTGTCCGCAGCGTGACGAGAAGCTCAACCAGCGCCCTGCGCGCACGCCGACGTATCACGAAGATCCCACCAAGCTCACCCGAGCATCCTACAGGCACAGACAAAGGTCGATGCCGGCAGTTTCCGGGCCGCAGGCCGAGCTCCTCGCGCGGTCGGCCCCGGCCGGCGCTGTGTCATGTTCCTCACGGCCGGGTTCTTGACGTGACACTGGACAGTTGCTCCACCGCATCGGCGAGGTTCGGCGCCCCACGACCTCCGAAGCTCGCTCACGGACGCAAGCTCAGTCCTCTCAACTGGGACGGGCCGTGGGCCCCGTTTCCGCACTGTTCGGATGCGGGCACTCGGGTTCCGCTTCCGGACACGAACGGGACCCGGAGCGGGCCGGGAAGCACCAAGAGAACAGGGCAAACGTTGTGCTCGTGCCCCCTTCGCGATCTCAGCAGACCCACGGGCACAGATGTTGCGTTGAAGCCAGGTGTGAGACTGTCGAGAGCCCAGCGACCCGGAACCGGGAGGACGACGTGGATTCTCTGACTCACGACCTGCGAACCGCCATCCGTTCGCTGACGCGCCATCCGGGCTTCACCGTGATGGCCGTCGTCACCCTGAGCCTGGGGATCGGCGCGGCGACCTCGATGTTCAGCATCGTCAACGGCGTCGTGCTGCAGCCGCTGCCGTACCCGCATTCCGAGCGACTCGTCTGTCTCTACTCCACAGAAAAGGACGCGCCCAGCGCCTGGTCGGGCGCCGACTTCATCGACCTTCTCGCGGAGTCGAAGAGCTACGAGTCCATTGCGGGGAGTCGCAACCTCGGGTTCGCGATGCGGCAGGACAGCGTGCCGCAGAGGATCCGCGGCGCCTCGGTGACGCCGGAGTTCTTCCGCGTGTTCGGCCTGCCTCCCCTGCTCGGCCGGTTGTTCGACCCCGACATCGACGTGCCCGGCGGGGCGCGCGTCGTCGTGATCGGCAACGGCCTGTGGCAGTCGCGCTTTGCCGCCGATCCCGCGATCGTCGGGCAGACGTTGGAGCTCGACGGCGAGGCGTACACCGTGGTGGGTGTGGCGCTGCGCGGCTTCTCGTACCCCTCCGACTCCCAGCTCTGGGTCGCCTCCCGCTACCGTGTCCCGGAGCCGCCCGTTCCACTCGGGGACGACCCCGCCGCCAACCGCGGTGCTGGTTACTTTCGGGTCGTCGCGCGGCTCGACGAAGGCGTGAGCCAGCAGCAGGCGAGGGCCGAGGGCACCGCCTTTGCGGCGAGGCTCGCCGAGGCCTATCCCGACACCAAGAAGGGTGAGGGCTTCGACCTCGAGCCGCTGCAGGAGACCCTGGTCTCGTCGGTGCGCCCGATGCTGCTCGCGCTCTTCGGTGCGGTCGGGCTGGTGCTGCTCATCGCCTGCGCCAACGTTGCCAACCTCCTGCTGGCGCGTGCGACCGGCCGGGTGCACGAGATCGCAGTGCGCGCGAGCTTGGGAGCCAACCGCCGCCGGCTGGCCCGCCAGCTCCTCACTGAGAGCGTCCTGCTCGGGCTTGCCGGAGGGGCGGGAGGCGCACTGCTGGCGCTCGCCGGGACCAAGACGCTGGTCTCCCTGGCGGCTTCGGAGCTTCCGCGCGCCGGGGACGTCTCCGTGGACCTGACGGTGCTGCTGTTCACGCTGGCGGTGTCACTGCTCTCGGGCGTTCTCTTCGGTCTCACGCCGGTGCTCTGGCTGGCCAGCTCGGACCCCGCAAAGGCCCTGCGGGAGGCGGGTTCCCGTTCGGTCGCCGGGAGGGCGCACGGTCGGACCCGTTCCGTTCTGGTGGTCGCCGAGCTCGCGGTGTCGCTCTCGCTCCTGGTCGGAGCCGGGCTGCTCGCCCGCACGCTGTCGATGCTGCAGGCGGTTGACCCTGGCTTTTCCGAGCGCAAAGCCCTGGCCGCGAGGGTCTGGCTCCCGGGAACCCGCTTTCCGGAGGACGACGATCTGCGCATCTTCCAGAGCCAGGTTCTGGAACGGGTGCGCGCCCTCCCCGGCGTCGCCTCGGCCGGCGCCGTGCTCAGCCTGCCGGTCGACAATGCCATCGGGGCCACGCTGACCTTCCACATCGAAGGCAGGCCGGCCGAGCCCGGGGCCGAGCCCGTCTCGAGCTACCAGGCGGCCAGCGACGGCTACTTCGAGACCCTCGGCATCCCGATCCTGCGCGGCCGGCCCTTCACCCGTGCAGACGGACCCAACGACCCGAAGGTGGCCGTCGTGAGCGAGGCGTTCGCGAAGCGCTTCTTTCCCGGGGAGGACCCGATCGGGAAGCGGATCGGGTGGGGCGACCCCGAGGACGAGGACTTCCGGTGGAGCAGCATCGTCGGCGTTGCCGGGAGCACGCGTCACGACGGTCTGGACGCCGAGCCGGA
>CAVSIS010000003.1:0-154818 GCA_963727925.1 uncultured Acidobacteriota bacterium
GGGGGCTGACTGCCTCCCAACCTTCTTACCTTCTCACTTCCTAACTTTCTCACTTCTCCGTGTCTCCGTGATATTCCGGGTGCTCCTCTCGATGCTGAGACCCGGCCTCGGAGCCTTTCGAAGAGCGCGCTACACTGCCCTCGGGTCTCGCCATGCGGGGCTGAGACCCGAGGGTAGGGGGCTGACAGATGTACCCGGTGATGCTGATCGTGCGCGGACGCCGCTGCCTGGTCGTGGGTGGCGGCGGCGTCGCGCTGCGCAAGGTCCAGGGCCTGGTCGAGGAGGGCGCCGAGGTGACGGTGGTGGCGCCCGCCGCGGTCGGCCACCTCGAGGCGATGGCTGAGCGTGGGGCGATCCGGCTCGAGCGCCGTGGATATTCCGAGGGAGAAGCTGCAGGATACGCGCTGGTGTTCGCCGCCACCGACGATCCGGCGGTTAACCGAATGGCGTTCGACGACGCGGAGCGTGCCGGGGTGTGGGCCAACGTCGCCGACGACCCGGAGGCCGCCACCTTTCATCTGCCGGCCCGGATCCGGCGTGGGCCGCTTCAGATCGCAATCGGCTCGGCCGGCGAGGCGCCATTCGTGGTCCACCGGTTGCGCCGGCTGTTCGAGCGACGGCTCGGCGCCGAATGGGGTGAATGGCTCGAGTCGGCCGGACGTTACCGAGCAGCAGTCAGGGCCCTCGGTCTGCCCAGGCCGGAGCGCGAGGTCCGCTACAATCGCTTTTTCAACGCCACCGTGGACCCGGTCGCGCTGACGGCCAGGGTTCCTTCAGTTCATGAGGAGGCGTGCTGGCTCGAAGGCTACGACGAAGCGACAGCGGAACGCGCCCCCGACCACCGCGCGCCGCTCGGAGCCACGGGCTCCATGACCGGCGTAGTCTCTTTGGTCGGTGCCGGGCCCGGCTGCCCGGGCCTGCTCACGGTGCGGGCGCTCGAACGGCTACGGCGAGCCGACGTGGTGGTCTACGATCGCCTCGCGGCGGCGGCCTTGCCCTGCGACCTGGCAGCTGGAGTGATCCTGCATCCGGTCGGCAAGACCGCCGGCAACCATCCGGTACCCCAGGAGGAGATCAACGCCCTGCTCGTCAGGCTCGCCCGTGAAGGCCGGCGGGTGGTGCGCCTGAAGGGCGGCGATCCTTACGTGTTCGGGCGCGGCGGGGAGGAGGCCGAGGTGCTCTCGGCCGAGGGCGTTCCGTTCGAGGTCATCCCGGGTGTGACGTCGGGGATCGCGGCACCGGCGTGGGCCGGGATCCCCGTGACCCATCGCCACGAGTCCGTCCGCCTGACGCTGCTCACGGCCCACGAGGCGATCAAGAGCGACGGCCCGCAGGTGCGGTGGGACCTGCTGGCGCAGGACACCCACGCGACACTGGTTGGATACATGGGCGTGACCGCGCTTCCGCAGGTGGTCGAGCGGCTGATCACTGCTGGAATGGACCCCGAAACCCCGGCCGCGTTGGTGGAGCAGGGCACGACCTCGGCCCAGCGCTCGGTGGTCTCGACCCTCGCCGGGCTGCAGGTGGCGGTGACCGAGGCGGGCCTGGGTCCGCCGGCGCTGTTCGTGATCGGGCCCACGGTGGCGCACGCCGAGCGCCTCGACTGGGTCTCCCGGCGTCCGCTCGCTGGGCACCGGATCGTGGTACCGGCCTCGTCCGACGGTCTCGCCCTTGCGCTCGAGGACGCTGGAGCGGACGTGATCCAGGTGCCGTTGCCGACGAGCGCTGCGGCGCGGATCGTGATGGACGCTCTTCCGCTGACCGGGTGCCTGGTGCGATCGCCGGCCGAGGTCGACTGGCTTGACGATGAGCGCAGCGGTGCGGGTTGGAGCGACGCAACGGTTTCCTGGTGCCTCGGGCCGGAGACGGCCCGGCGCGCGCGCCGGCGTGGCTGGCAGCGCGTGGTGGAGCTCGCGGAGAGAGTCGAAGGTGACGAGCTGGTGGCTCGAGTTGAAGGCTCCCTTGGCTGAGCCTGCGCACATGGTGGCGCGCCGACCGCAGCGCCGCCCCGAGGCCGCCTGAGATGGTCAAGCTCGGCCTGCGCACCAAGTTCTTCCTGTACTCGAATACGCTGATCGTCGGGACGATGACGCTGGTGACCCTGCTCAGCGTGGTGCACGAGCGGGAGGCCCGCTACGAGGCCATCGTGAGCCGAGGCGTGTCGATCGCCGAAGCGATGGCGATCCCGATCACCGACATCCTGACGGATGAGCAGGTCCGCGTGCTCGACGAGGCCCGCCTGGTCGAGAACTACATCACGGAGATGCTCTCTCGCAACGGCGACCTCCTGCGGTATGTCGTGGTGACCGACGCCGACGGCACCGTCATCCACAGCAACCGTTCCCAGCTGCTCGGGAGCCGCTTCGACCGCGCGCTCGGCCGTGGCGATATCGGCCGCCCGGTCGCGGCCGAGATTGACGACAGCGACGGGCAACGGATCATCGAGGTGCGGACGACTCTCAGTGTCGCGACCAGGTTCTTGGGGTCGCTTGCCATCGGGCTGTCGCTCGAGCCGATCGAGCGCCAGGTCGCGGTGGTCGCCCGGCGCGCCGTTCTGGTCGCGCTGGTTCTGCTCGTGTTCAACTCGGTTCTCACCGCACTCTACGTCGAAACGCTGATCCGACCGATCCTCAACCTCAATCAGACCATGAAGTGGGCCGGGCGAGGCGACCTCTCGGTACGGGCTCCGGAACGCCGCAGCGACGAGGTCGGCGAGCTCAGCGAGGTATTCAACCGCATGATGGACGAGCTCGAGGAGGCGCGCGACCGCGAGAAAGTACAGCGCCAGCAGCTCGCGCACACCGAGAAGATGGTCGCCGTCGGCACGCTCGCGGCTGGGGTCGCCCATGAGGTCAACAACCCCCTCTCGGGCATCCTGGCCTGCCTGGACGGTATCGAGGCCAACCCCGAGGACGACGAGCTGCGCCAGCGCTATCTGGCCCTGATCCGCGATGGCTTGCAGCGGATTGAACGCACCGTCGTCAACCTCCTCGATTTTTCGCATCAGCGCGGTATGCGACTCGAGCCGACCTCGATCAACCACAACCTCCGCCACGTCACGGAGCTGGTCGGCTACCAGCTGCGCCAGGCCGGGGTGGAAGCGCGATTGGAGCTCGACGATGACGAGCCGCTGGTGATGGCCGATCACTTTCAGATGGAGCAGCTATTCCTCAACCTGATGTTGAACGCCGTCCAGGCGATGCCCGATGGGGGGGTGCTCACGCTCAGAACTCGCGTCCGCGATGGACGAATCGTCGTCGAGGTGCGAGACACCGGCAGCGGAATTCCGCCGGAGACAAGGCCACGGATCTTCGATCCGTTCTTCACCACTCGCGAGGTGGGTCAGGGAACGGGCCTCGGGCTTGCAGTGTCCGACAGCATCGTTGCGGCCCATGGGGGTACCATCTCGGTGGACAGCACGGTCGGAGTGGGCACGACCTTCCGGATCGCGTTCGCCGCCGTGCCGCGCGAGCGAAGCAGGGGAGAGGTGGGATGACGACCTTGTGCGGGCACCGGTTGCTGATCGTCGAAGACGAGCCGCTCTTGCGCATCACCATGGCGGACGCCCTGCGCAAGGAAGGATGGGCGGTGGACGTCGCCGAAGACGGCGTCAAGGGGACGGCCCTGTTCGAGCAGCACATGCACGACCTCGTGCTCACCGACCTGGTGATGCCGCGGATGGGCGGCCTCGACCTCCTCAAGCGGATCAAGGCCCTGGCACCCGACACTACCGTCATCATCATCACGGCCCACGGCACCGTGGATCGGGCGGTGGAGGCGATGCGAGAGGGTGCTGCCGACTTCATCGCCAAGCCGTTCTCGATGGCGCAGCTGATGGTCCGGTTGCGCAACGTGTGTTCGGTCCGCCTGCTCCGGGAGCAGAACGTCCGCCTCCAGGAGCAGCTCGAGCAGCGCTACTCGTTCGCCAACATCATCGGCAAGTCGAAGGCGATCCAGGAGGTTTTTGAGCTGATCAGGTTGGTGGCGGACTCCGACGCTTCGGTACTGGTGCTCGGCGAGAGCGGCACCGGTAAGGAGCTCGTGGCCTCTGCAATCCACTTCAACTCCCCACGTCGCGCCAAGCCGTACATCCGCGTCAGCTGTGCATCCCTGCCCGAGTCGCTGATCGAGTCGGAGCTCTTCGGCTACGAAAAGGGGGCTTTCACCGGCGCCAGCGAGCGCCGCATCGGACGATTCGAGGCCGCCAGTGGGGGCACGCTCTTCCTCGACGAGATCGGTGAGCTGCCGTTGACTTTCCAGGTCAAGCTGCTGCGCGTCCTGCAGGAACGACAGATCGAGAGGCTCGGCTCGAACCGCCCGATCGACGTTGACGTCCGGATCATCTCGGCCTCGCTGCGACCGCTCGAGGAGGAGATCGCGGCGGGCCGTTTTCGTGAGGACCTCTACTTCAGAGTCAACACGGTGACCATTCACCTCCCGCCCCTCCGCGAGCGGACCGAGGACATTCCCCTCCTGGCAAACGCCTTCCTCAACGAGTTCGCGGAGGAGCGTGGGCGTCGCATCGAGGGCTTCTCCGACGAGGTGCTGGCGCTCTTCGACGCCCATCCCTGGCCAGGCAACGTGCGTGAGTTGCGCAACGTGATCGAGCGAGCCGTGCTCTTCTGCCGCGGTCCGGTGGTGACCGCCGATGACCTCCCCGGCAGCCTGCGCGGGGCGGCGAGCTCGCCGCAGCGCCAGGTCCGCCGCCGGGTGGTCTCGATGCAGGAGGCCGTCGAGCAGGCAGAGATCGAGGCCATCCAGGCGGCGCTGACGTCCACCGGAGGTCGCCGCGCCGAGGCCGCCGAGCTCCTCGGCGTCAGTCGCAAGACGCTGTGGGAGAAGATCAAGCACCACCAGATTGCCGACTAGTCGGCTATCAGGACTCGGAATGTGGAGGTCATCTCATCCGAGCACCCGTGGCGTTGGGGGCGCGGTGCGTTCCAGCCTGGTTACCGCGTGGTAACGGGAAGAGTGCTGTGGGGCCGACTGCCGGGTTGCTTCCTGCTTCGGGTGCGGACACGGTTCTTGCTTGAAGGAAAGACCTCGCATTCGTCGCGGAGGATGACATGAACCGAGTCCGGCTCGCGGTCGTCACGGTGGTCGTTCTGCTGGCGGCGGTCGGAGCGCCTCGGGCCCAGGAACGGCCCGCCCAGAGCGATCTTGCGGCCCTGCGATACAAGGGGGGCTACGTCCTGACCAGCGAGGACGGGAAGTTCCAGCTCCGCCTGACTGCGGGCCTTCAGTTCCGCTACTCCTACGTCGACTATGACCATCACATCGTAGGCAACGAGAGCAACTACTCGAACTTCTTCATGCGGCGGGCGCGCGTGTGGATGGCCGGCTACGCCCTCGACCCCAGATTGGCGTACTTCATCCACATCCAGCTCGAGCCAACCAGTCAGGTCAATGCCCACGACCTGTGGCTGCAGTACACCTTCTCGGACCTGCTGCAGGTCGGGGCGGGACGCAACAAGATCGCCTACGGCCTCGAGTTCCTCAACTCCGGGATGGCCCTGAGTTTTGTCGAGCGCTCGATCATGTACGGTGAGACCGACATCGAACGCGGCGCCGGTGTGACGTCGTCGGGTCCCACCTGGCCGGGCGGAGGCACCGCTGAGTTCGGTCTCGCATCGTCATCGGTGCGAACCGGATTTGCCACCGGCGGTCTGTGCCTGTACCGATCTCAGGGCGTCCAGCTGAGCGGGCGGCGAGGCAGCGACGATCGGTCGACCTTCGAGTACCAGCTTGGCATATGGCAGGGCCGCGCAACGCGGGGCCTGTCCAATGTCGGCACGGGTCATCTTCTCTCCGTGCGCGTCGGGTGGCACCCGTGGGGCTTCGTCGACTGGAGCCGCCAGGGCGACCTCGAGCCGAGCCCGAAACTTCGCTTGGGCGTCTTCGCGTCGCTCTACGCCAACCGAGAGGAGCTCGGCGGCGGCTATGACGAGCACGGTGCGGACCTGGCCGTCGCCTCGCGCTACCGCGGGCTCGCGGTGGACGCGGAGTGGGGCACCGAGAGCTTCGGCTACGACGATTTCGCCGACCCGTTCGACAGGCGAGGCTGGAGGATCCAGGCGGGGTACATGGTCAAGGCGAAGCGCGTCGAGGTCCTGCTGCGCCACGCTGAGGTCGAACGCCTAGTGGATCCGACCGCCCAACGCGCGGTCGACTCCGGCCTCGGTCTGGCTCAGGTCCACGGCACGGACGGGCCGGTCACCTCTCTCGAGAAGCGCCTGACCGAATGGACGGTGGGTGCCGCGACCTACATATCCGGCAACCACCGAATCAAGGTGGTCACCGACGTGTCGCGGCTCGGTCGCGAGTTTGCGCCCGACCCCGCGGCCGGCATCGCGAAGGCCCCGGAGCAGGTGGACTATCGGCTCCGCATGATGGTGCAGCTGCTGTTCTAGCCCGCATTATTCACCTGGGTTGCTCACACCCACCCTGTCCCCCTTCAGCGACTCGCCTGCGGCGAGGTTGGCGTCGCGAGACCGGCGAGGTGGCGTGCGCAGTGGGGTTTTCGAGCCGAGGGGCGTGAGGCGAACCCGCGGGGAGGGGTGGTGGGGAGGGCGCGGAGGGGGCCGCGGGTCTGTGAGGGGTGGCTGGTGGAAAACTTGACAGTACGTTGAGCACCCCGAGGTGAGAAAGCACCGCTGAGTGCGGCGCATCGCCGGTCGCAGGAGAAGTCTGGTGAAGAGTGCGGGCTAGCCCTTGATTTTCTTCAGCGCCACCAGCCGGCATGCCGTCGGGTCGATTTCGTAGGGTGTGCCGACCAGGTCGAGCGGCGGGCTCCTCAGCCAGCCCGCGCGCACCAGGTCCTGCCAGCTCTTGGCACATGCGCCGAACCGTTGCTTCCAGCGCTCGAGCAGGGGATCCACGGTCTGCCGGTCGATCCTGACCTGGACGTCGTAGAGCGCACTCTCGGCGAGCGCGCGCTCGGAGTCGTTGGAGGCCTCGTCGAGAACCTGCCGCCAGTAGGCGACCGAGTCCTGGAGGCTCCATGCTCCGGCGCGGTCACGCCACCGTCCGAGCACCCGGAGAATGCGGGTGGGTGCGCCCGGAATCGACGCCCCGATCGACGCGTAGTGGATGGCGAGGTCGTGGTCGCGGAAGAACAGGAAGGCGTCCCAGGCGGCGGCCTCCGCCAGCGCCCAGCTGTCCGGATTGGCTTTGAGTCCCTTGTCGTACAGCCGCCTCACCGAGGCCCGGCAGAGACTCGGTTCGCCGCTCGCCTCCATCTCCATGATCAACGACCCAATGCGGTAGGCGTCAATGTAGTGGGGGTCAAGGTCCGTGATCATGTCGAATACTCGGTCGAGGTAGAGGAACTCGTCCTTCGGCTTGAAGTCTGCGTAGTACTGAATCGACCACAGGTAGACGATGTCGGCCGCCAGACCGGTGTTGCCGAGGGAGAGCACCCGGATCGCCTCCGGCGACGGGAGGAAGAGGAGCTCGCGCCCGAGAGGGTTTCGGTCCGGGAACGCCTGCAGCTTGACCAGCGACATGACCGCAATGGCGAGAGTCGCAGCGACGGCGCCGATCCTCACCAGAGTTTGGGTCATGCGAGGTCCTTGCGCCCGAACTGGAAGCACGCGAGAAGGAGAACGAGTGCGGTGTAGGTGAGGCCGTAGAGAACCGCCCAGGCCACCTCGGAGGGTGCAATGGCGAGCCCGTGCACGACCTCGGTCTTGAAGTTGAAGCGCTCGAGGTTCGGCAGCACGTAGTACACGACGGCGATCAGCGGCTCGCTCCAGCCGGTGCGCAGGTGGGCGGTGAGCATCCACAGGTCGTCGCTGACGTGACCGACCACGAACACTGCGAGGGTCAGCACGGCGCCCAGGATCGGCGTGGAGACCACGGCAAACAGGGTGGCGAAGGCGGCGACGAGGACCATTTCGAGCAGGATCATTCCGACCGCGAACACGATCCTTGCCTCCAGGCGACCGGTGTAGAGCAGCAGCACGGCGAGGAAGATGATCGCCATGAGGAGCAGGTTCACGGTCACTGTCGCCACCAGCCCGACGTACTTCCCGAGCAGGAACTGCCAGCGACGGACTGGCTTGGCAAGGATAATGAAAACCGTTCTCCTCTCGACCTCGCGGCTGATGAGCATCACGCTCATCATGACGCTGATCAGCATCCCGAAGAACTGGATGCCGGCGAGGCCGAGGTCCTTGATCACCTTCGACTCGTCACCGACGGTGAGCATGCCGAAGAGCTTCGACGAGACCAGGAGGATCAGGGCGAACCCGAGAAAGAGGTAGAGCACGCGGTCCCGGACCGCCTCGCGGAAAGTGTTGCGTGCGACTGCGACCATCGCCTTCATGGTGCGTCCTCTCGGTAGTGGCGGACGACGAAGTCCTCGAGCGAGCTGCGCACCGGCGTCAGGCTGACGAGCCGCGCGCCGCGCGCCACCAGCTCGGCGATGAGCGCGTCGCGATCTGCAACCTCGACCCGGACCCACGACGCGTCGGTGCCGACCCGGGCGCCCTGGACGCGGGTCCCGAGCTCGTGCGGGTCGAGCCCGACGAAGGTCGCCTCGTAGCTCTCCGCCTCGTGCGCGACGAGGTCGCGGACCGATCCGGTGGCTCGGACCGTGCCCCCGGCGACGATCGCAATCCGGTCGCAGATCGTCTCGACATCGGGAATGATGTGGGTCGAGAAGAAGACGGTGGTGCCCCGCTCTCGTTCGGCGAGGATGAGATCACGGACGTCGCGGCGGCCGACTGGGTCGAGCCCGCTCATGGGCTCGTCGAGCAGGAGCAGCTGCGGACTGCCCAGCAGGGCCTGGGCGAGGCCGAGGCGCTGCAGCATCCCCTTGGAAAAGGTTCGCATTGGGCGGTCGGCCGGGTCCTCCATCCCGACCTGCACGAGGAGCTCTCCGATGCGGGCCTCGAGCCCGTGACGACCCAGACCGAGCAGGTCCGCACAGAAACGCAGGTACTCCCGTCCCGTGAGGTGGTTGTAGAAGTAGGGGCTCTCCGGCATGAAGCCGATCTTGCGCTTCGCCGAGAGTCGGGTGTGCGGCTCATCCGCGATCCGGATCTCTCCGGAGTCGGGTCGGATGATGCCGGTGATCGCCTTGATGGTGGTCGTCTTACCGGCCCCGTTGGGTCCCAGGAATCCGAACACCTCGCCGCGCTCGACCTCGAGGTTGAGCCCCCTGAGGATCTCGACGTCCTTCTCGAACAGGCCGGGGCGGTAGGTCTTGGTGAGTTCCCGGATGCTCAGGACGGCCGTCACGGTGCCTCCTCTGCATGATCTGGGGTTTCAGTATAGCCCGTGTGCAGCGACCGGAGTCGCAACGTCGCTGTGGTGCAACGGCGAGGCGGATCAGTCCCCGAGGCCGAGCCGAGCGCCGTCGTAGCGGTCCGCGGTGACCTCCCGACACCAGTCGGAATGCTCGAGGTACCAGGCGACGGTGCGGCGCAGGCCTTCCGCGAAGCTCACGGCCGGGCGCCAGCCGATCTCACGCTCGATGCGGCCAGCGTCGATTGCGTAGCGCCGGTCGTGCCCGGGACGGTCGGTGACGAAGACAACCAGCTCGCGCCGACTGTGGCTCGAGTCGGACGGCTGCAGCTCGTCGACGAGATCGCACAGGGTGTGCACGACCTCGAGGTTGGTCATCTCGCTGCGGCCGCCGACGTTGTAGGTTCGCCCCGGCACCCCCCGCCGAACCACCGCATCGAGTGCCCGGCAGTGGTCCTCCACGAACAGCCAGTCGCGCACGTTGCCGCCGTCGCCGTAGACCGGCAGCGGACGGCCCGCAGCAGCATTCGCGATCATCAGCGGAATCAGCTTCTCGGGGAACTGGAAGGGGCCGTAGTTGTTCGAGCAGTTCGACAGGGTGATCGGGATGCCATAGGTGCGGTGCCACGCTCGCGCCAGGTGGTCGGATGCGGCCTTCGAAGCGGAGTAGGGGCTCGACGGATCATAGGGCGTGTCCTCGCGGAAGGCGCCGGTCGGCCCGAGCGAGCCGAAGACTTCGTCGGTCGACACGTGATGGAAGCGCACGTCGGCACGGTCCCGCCAGGCGGCCCGTGCGGCCTCGAGCAGGTTGGCGGTGCCACGCACGTTGGTGTCGATGAAGTCGAGCGGGCCGTCGATGGAGCGGTCGACGTGGCTCTCCGCTGCAAGGTGGATGACCGTGTCCGGCCGGTGCTCGACGAACACCCGCCGAACGCCTTCCACGTCTCGGATGTCGACGTGCTCGAACCGGTAGCGTTTCCCGAAGCGGGATTCGATGCCGTGCAGATTGGCGAGGTGGCCGGCATAGGTGAGGGCATCGAGGTTGACCACGCGGAGCTCTGGATCTTTCTCCAGCAGGAAACGAACCATGTTGCAGCCGATGAAGCCGGCGCCGCCGGTGACCAGGACAGTGCGCGGCAGGTGTCGGGCGGAGGTCGTCATTCGGGGCTTCCTTCCACAGGGGAGAATACCGGCAGGTCGGACCCCTGCGCGTGGCTCACGCACGGGAGCGCGGCGTCCTTCGCACTGAGGATCGGCTCGAGTCCCTCGAGGGGCCACGCGATGTCAAGGTCGGGGTCGTTCCAGACCACTCCTCGCTCGCCGGCGGGGTCATAGAAGTCGCTGCACTTGTAGCTCAGGTCGACGATTTCGCTCAAGGCCAGGAAGCCGTGCGCAAAGCCCTCGGGGACGAAGAGCATGTGGTGGGCGACGTCGTCGAGCTCGACGCCCACCCAGTTTGCAAAGGTCGGACTGCCCCGCCGAACATCGACAGCCACGTCAAAGGCCCGCCCCCGCATCACCCGAACCAGCTTGGCCTGCGGATGGCCGAGCTGGTAGTGGAGGCCGCGCACCACTCCGCGGATCGAGCGCGAGTGGTTGTCCTGAACAAACGCGTCGCGGATCCCGAGCTCGAGAAAAGCCCGCCGGTTGTAGGACTCGAAGAAGAAGCCGCGTGGGTCGGGAAAGACGCGCGGCTCGAGGATCAGGACGCCGGGCAGGGAGGTCTCACGGACCCGCAACGGTGCCTCCGCCATCCGCCGCGATCTCTCGGAGGTAGGCTCCGTAGCTCGAGTTGCCGGCCTTCTCGGCCAGGGCCGCGAAAGCGGCGTCGTCGATCCAGCCGTTAGTCCAGGCGATCTCCTCGAGGCAGCCGACCTTGAGCCCCTGCCGCTCTTCGATCGCCTCGATGAAGCTCGAGGCTTCGAGCATGCTCTTGGGCGTCCCGGCGTCGAGCCAGGCAAAGCCCCGTCCGAGGATCTCGACCTCGAGGTCGCCACGTTCGAGGTAGATCCGGTTGAGATCGGTGATCTCGAGCTCGCCGCGTTTGCTCGGTCTCAAGGTCGCAGCCAGCTCGCATACATTGGGCCCGTAGAAGTAGAGGCCTGGGACCGCGAGCCGGCTTTTCGGGTGGGCCGGCTTCTCCTCGAGGGACGCCGCCCGGCCGGTAGCGTCGAGCTCGACCACCCCATAGCGCTCGGGATCGCGCACTCGGTAGCCGAAGATCCGCGCGCCGCGAGACAGGGTTGCCGAGCGGCGCAGGAGTGTGGTCAGCCCCCCACCGTGCAAAATATTGTCGCCGAGGACCAGGCATGCCGGGCCGCCGGCGAGGAAGTCGCGGCCAAGCACGAATGCCTGGGCGAGACCTTCCGGCCGTGGCTGCTCGCAGTAGCTCAGCCGGAGGCCCAAGCGACGCCCGTCACCGAGCAGCTCCTGGTAGGCCGGGAGATCGTGCGGCGTCGAGATCACCAGCACTTCGCGGATCCCGGCTAGGAGCAGGAGGCTGAGCGGGTAGTAGATCATGGGCTTGTCGTAGATCGGCAGGAGCTGTTTGGAGACCACCCTCGTGACCGGGTGGAGGCGGGTGCCGGAGCCTCCCGCGAGAACGATGCCCTTCATGTCGAGGTCTCCCCTTTCGTGATCGTGCCCCTTGTCCGAGCGCCGGTTCGTGGCCGGCGGCGTCATTCGAACGAGTTGAAGGCGGTTTCCACGTCGTTGAATATGCCGAAGAGCTGGGTCAAACGGGTCGCCTCGAACACCGAGCGAACCGGACCGGAGAGCCCACACAAACGGACGTCGCCACCTCCAGCTCGTGCCGCCTTGAGGGCCGCGACCAGCGCGGCCAGGCCCGAGGAATCGACAAGGGCGAGCCCCGACAGGTCGACCACTATCCGGCTTCCCTCCCGAGCCACCAGGTCCTTGAAGAACTCCTTCGCGGGCTCCGCGTTGCGTTTGTCGAGCTGGTCAATGGACGTCACGACCGCGACGTTGTCCCGACGGTTGACGGCGAACATCTGCGCTCCTTCAGTGCGTATCCTACCCGGTTCGCCTGCTGTGCGCCTCCGCAGTGGCCCGGCCGGAAATTCCCCGCGAAGTGAGACTCGTGAGGAGGTGTGGAATGCGGTACCGCAAGGCTGCAGAGGTAGTCCCTCCACTTCAGGGACTTCCGACGCCGCGCCCGCAGTAGAGAGGTGGTGAGACATACGAGCTCACCCGGTCCGTGCCGGCCGGCGGCGTATGATGCTGTCGTGACGATCGAGCTCCAGCCCGGCACGCTGGTAGGGCGCTACCGGCTTGTGCGGCTCATCGCTCAAGGAGGGATGGGCGCGGTCTGGCAGGCACGCGACGAGCGCCTCGAGCGCGAGGTCGCGGTCAAGGTCCTGCCCGAGATGTTGGTAGAAGATCCCGAGGTGCGGCGACGCTTCGAGCGCGAAGCCCGGGCGCTGGCGCGACTCCAGCATCCCAACGTGGTGACCATCTACGACCTCGGCTCCGCTGACCCCGGTACCGGGGAGGAGCTGCCGTTCTTGGTGATGCAGCTTCTGCGCGGCCGCTCCCTCGACCAGATCATCCGTGACGGGCCGATGCAGCTCGACGATGCCATCGCGGTCATCGAGCAGGTCGCCCGAGCGCTCGTGGCGGCCCACTCTGTCGGAGTCATCCACCGCGACCTGAAGCCTTCGAACATCATGGTCGCCGAGAGCGGGCACGTGTGGGTGCTCGACTTCGGCCTTGCCCGACTGGGGCATGGCGAGGGCCGTGTGCGAGAGGTGACCTTGACCTCGCCTGGTATGGTCCTCGGATCCTGTCCCTACATGGCCCCCGAGCAGGCCCTCGGACACGAGGTCGTCCCGGCCTCCGACCTGTTTGCGGTGGGCGCGGTGTTGTACGAGGCGGTGAGCGGGCGTCGCGCCTTTGAAGCCGACACTCCGATGCGCGTCCTACAGGCCGTGGTGGCCTGTACATACCCTCCGATCGACGACGTCTGTGCAGGCCTGCCGGCCTCACTGGGCGCCATCGTCGAACGCTGCCTCGCGCGCGATCCGGCACGGCGCTACGCCTCTGCGGTTGCGCTCCAGGAGGACCTTTTGGCTCTTCGCCGTTCGCTGGCCCAGGGCGATCTCGCCCAGAGCCCGACCGTCGCGGTGGGGAGCGACTCCGTCAAAGCCCTGGTCGATCGCCGCCGCCGCGCACGGCTGCGGCGGGTCGGCCTGGCCGGGTGTGCGGCCGTTGTTGGCCTCGTCCTGGGCGCTCTCGCGGGGCGGCACGGGTTCGAGCCGCGCCGGCCAGATCCGGGGCAATGGCAGGTGCGCGAGATCCTCGAGCTGCCCGGCAGCCTGCGTCACCCGGCCTGGAACCCGGCGGGAACCGAGCTCGCGGTCGATCATCTGCTGGGGGACCGGGGAGAGGTCCTGGCAGTGCCTGCGGACGGCGGCGAGGCTCGGGTCCTCGCGCTTGCTCCGGCCGGGGAACGCCTCGCCTGGCCACGATACTCACCCGACGGCACTGCGCTCGTGGTGTCGGCGGTCGCCGAGGACCGGGTCTCGCTGCAGATCCTACCGGTGGTCGGAGGGCCACCCATCGCGGAGATCCCCGGCGGCCGCCACGCCGCCTGGATCGACCGCCGTCGTCTGGTCTACTCGCGCTACGACGACGGTGTGGCCGGTCTCCGGCTGCGGGATCTCGAAAGCGGTGAGGATCGGGAGTATCTCGCGCCGCGGCCTGACGCCTGGTGGTTCGGCGCCGAATCGCGGCCCGGCGGTGGGCTGGCACTGATTGGCGGCTCGACCGAGAGCCGCGCGGGCATCTGGACCACCGGCCGTGCGGGGGCCGAGCCCCGGCAGTGGCTGCCGCCGGGCCTGCCGCTGTTCGACTTCTCGTGGGCCCGCGGAGGACGCTCGCTGGTAGCCTCGATCGACGGCACGCTGATGCGGGTCACCGAGGACGGGGCTGCACCGTTGATGCCGCGTCTCGAACGTGTGTGGGATCCTGCCTTCGCCCCGGACGGAGCCCGGCTTGGCGCAGTCCGCCAGAGCAGCCTCAACGACCTTGTCGAGGTCGACCCCGCCTCCGGGATCACGAGCTGTGTGTTGTGCGGAGTGCAGGGTGCGGGCTGGGGGAGCGTGGGACCCGACGGTTCGGTCGTCTACCGCAAGCTCGCCGCCGGCGCGATGCAGCTCTACCATCGAACGCCGAACGGGGATGAGCGGATTTTGACGCTTCGCGGCGAGGAGGGCTCGTGCCCTGCGGTCTCCCCGGACGGCAAAGCAGTTGCGTATCTAGCGCCAGGCGCCGAGGGCGGTACCGAGCTGCGCGTTCTCGCGCTCGGCGGCGGAGAGCCGGTCACCGTGGCGACCGGCGTCGAGGGCTCGGAGTACCCGTCGTGGTCGCCCGACGGTCGCTTCCTGGTCTATGCCGGAGGCTCCCCGATCAATGCCTGGGTGGTCTCACCCGGTGGGGGTGAGCCTCGCAAGGTGAGTCCGTCGGGCGGAGACTACCCGCGCTGGAGCCCGGACGGGCGGATGATCGCGTACGTGGTGTGGACCGAAGCGTCGGACCCCAACCAGGGCGCGTGGGTCGTGCCCGCGGAGGGTGGCGAAGCGCAGCGCGTGGGTGACCTTCCGACCCAGCTCGGTTGGAGCCGCGACGGGGAGACGCTGTGGCAGCTGCGGCGGGTCGAGGGCGCGCTTGAGCTCTGGCAGGCGAAGGTGGGCGCGTGGCGCTGGCGACGGGCGAGCTCGATCCAGCTTGGTGCGCCGCCGCCGCCACAGATCGAGAATCTCCCGTTTACGGTTGATCCCGTCACGGGTCGGCCGGTCCTCAACCGGCGTTCCAGTACTGGCGCCGTGCTGGTCTTCGAAGGGGTCGACCCGACTCGCTGGTGAGCCTTGAACCCATCAGATGTCAGTGGTACCCTCGTGGCGATCGCCCCGGGGCCCGAGGTCCGGAGCGAAGACAAGGAGGAAGGCGCGATGAGAGCTCGCAGCGCCGTGTGGGTCTTCGTGCTGGCCGTGGTGCTCGCGGCCGCGTACACCGTCCAGGCTGCCGACCACACCTACGTCAGTGCGGACAAATGCAAGATGTGCCACAAGGTGGAGTTCAACTCCTGGCAGGAGACCGTCCACGCCAAGGCGACCGACAACGCGAAGGCGTCGACCGACCCGAAGTTCGGACCTGCGTGTCTCAAGTGCCACGCCACCAACGCCGACGAGGCAATGGCGGGTGTGCAGTGCGAGGCGTGCCACGGTCCGGGCTCCGACTACAAGAAGATGAGCATCATGAAGGACAAGGACGCCGCCGTGGCGAACGGCCTTGTGATGCCCACCCAGGCGACTTGCAATGGCTGTCACGTCGCCAATGGCCACTCCAAGACGGTCGTCATTGCCGACCAGTTGGGCAACAAGAAGGCCATTCACGAGTTCAAGAACCCGCCGGCGAGCTGATCAGTTCGAAGGCGTACGGATGTGACGGGGCGCGGCCGCCGGGCCGCGCCCTTTTTCTGTCGGTACGGCTTCGGGGGGCAGCAGGATGCGCTCATTCTCGGTCGCCCATTCGAGCCCGCACAGCTTCGTCGAGCGCGTGCGCAGCATCCTGGCCGAGAAGGGCCTCGACGATATCGTGTCGGTGCAGCTCGCTGGTGGCACGCTGGTGGTCCGGTTCTCGCGCCTCGGGACCAGCGAGCTACGTTTCGCCGTGAAGGAGAGCGACGATGGCTTCGCCGCCGAGTTCCTCGGCTTGCGGGTGGCTCCCCTTCACGCCCCCTTCCGAGGCGCGTTCGAGGCTCGCTTCGAGGAGGTCCTCGATGGCGTCGGCGCGCGGCTGCTTGAAACCTAGTCGGTCGCGACTGGAATCGCGACCGCCTCGGTGAGGTCGATCTCGTGGTCGGTCGCGCAGCGCATGCATCGCGCCCTGGGTTTGCTGCGCTCGACCCTGAACTCGAGCTCGCCCGCGCCGCAGGAGCCGCACTGGAAGTTGCGTGCGAAGCACCAGTCGAGCAACACGTCCTTGTAGAACGAGGAATCCTTGTCAAGCTGCCAGGACATATTCTTGGCCTGAGCCTCGCCGATGGTCAGAGGCCCGTGGAAGGTCAGCACGATGCGCATACGATCCTTGCGCACCACCAGTCCGCCGCCGACATCGACGTCTGCGATCATCTCGTAGGGAATCGACCCGATCGCGCCGTCTCGGACGAAGAGCAACCGGCGCGACGTCATGAGCAGCGGGCCCTCCTCTGCGCTGAGTGAGAGGAACGGGATTTCATCCTTGAGCAGGACGCTTGAGTATGGAGTCAACGCATCCGGTGGCAACGGGTGGGTTTCGAGATAGACCTTGGCCCGTTGGACCCACTCCTGGCGAACTTGCAGTGCCTTTTGCAGCGCCTCCTCGAGCCGCCGCTCCGTCTGCATGCGCTGGACCTTCTCTCGCTCCCACTTGGCGAACACCAGGCCGCAACGCCGGCACTCCTGGCCACCGGCGTTCCCGATGAAGCCACACCGCGGGCAAGCAGCCGTGCGGATGTCCAACTCGGGATCGTTGACAGGTCGATCTTTCGTGGGCCGGATTTCGATCCGGACTCCGGCTTCCTCGAGGACCCGAGCCACGACCTGCGCCTGCTCGCGGTCGAGCGCCCGGAACAGCGGCTCCCCGGCTCGGCTCAGGACGGCGGTGTGCTCGTCGGCCGCTCGGCCCGACAGCCTCTCCATGGCGTTGAGGAAACGGACCCGTCCGACGGACGAGGGATCTTGCAACCCGAGCAGGAGGATGTCGAAGGCAATCACGACAGCACCTACCTCACCTCGAAGAGTGACGAAGCCCATTATTCCACACGCCGCCCGAAAGACGCCGTGCACGCTATGGGCTCCACTCTCCTAGGTACCGAGCGAACGGCTACAATCGCGCGGGGAGTGTGGGGATGAAGCTCGCGAAGGGCTGCGCCGCGGTGCTTGCACTGGCGTTTCTAGTCGGCGCTGTTTCGGGTGCCGATGAAACGCCGTTGCCGCCAGCCGGAAACGCGAGCGTCCATGACGTGGCGGGGGTCATTGCGCCCGACCGGAGCGCGGCGATGGAGCAGCGTCATCGACGCCTCTTAGCGGCCACCGGGGTTGCGATCGCCGTGCTGACCGTACCCCGTCTCCAGGGCGAGACCATCGAGCAGCTCGCCGTGCGTGCAGGGCAGACATGGGGTCTCGGGCGGCGCGGGGAGGACCGCGGCATCGTGATTGCACTCGCGGTCCGGGACCAACGGGTCTTTGTCGCCACCGGCTATGGCGTCGAGGGTTTCCTGCCCGACGGCCGGGTCGGTGCGATCCTCGACGCCGTCACGGTGCCCTACCTGCGCCGTCACGACTACTCGACTGCGATCGACAACCTGTCGATCGCCTTGACCGAGGCCTGCGCCGAGGCATTCGGCGCCGACCTCGGTCAGCGCGAGCGGCCGCGGCCGTCACCCGACCGCCCGCCGGGAGGCGCCCTCGGTAACGTGGTCGGTATCCTGGTCGGGCTCATCTTCTTATGGATGCTCTTTCGTCACCCAGGACTGTTGCTCGCGATCTTGCTCTCCGGTGGCGGCCGCCGTGGCGGCGGGTTCGGTGGCGGGTTCGGTGGCGGTGGCGGCTTCGGCGGTTTCGGCGGCGGTGGGTTTGGCGGCGGCGGAGCCGGACGGAGCTTCTGAAGGGAGGCGGCGATGGCGGCGGATGCCGTGAGTACCAACCGGCTGGTCGTTCGGCTCGTCGGCGGCCTGCGGGAAGCGATCGGCGAACGACTGGTGAGCGTGGTCGTCTTCGGCTCGGCCGCTCGTGGGGACGCTCTGCCCGGGGCCAGCGATCTCAACCTGATGCTCGTGCTCGCCGACCTCGAGCCGTCAACCCTCGACGCGGCGGCCCCGAGCCTCCAGCGCTGGATTCGGAGCGGCCAACCGATGCCAACCCTGTTCAGTCGGGCAACCCTCGTCGAATCGGTCGACGTTTTTCCGATTGAGTTTCTCGAGATTGCCGAGCATCGGGTCGTCGTGGTCGGCGACGATCCGCTCGCCGGGATCGAGGTCTCGGCGGGAGACCTTCGGCTGCAGTGCGAGCGCGAGCTGCGCGAGAAGCTGATGCGGCTCCGGGCAGGCTACATCGCAGGCCGTGGCTCCAAGCGCGAGCTGCGCCGCCTGCTGGTCGAGTCCTATCCTTCGTTTGCCGCCATCCTCCGCGGTGGGCTGCGCCTGTTCGGCGAGCGGCCGCCGGCCTCGTCACGCGAGGTGATTGGCGCATTCTGTGCAAGAACGGCGCTCGACCCGCGCCCCTTCGAGGCAGTTGCGGAGCTTCGCAAGGGGAAGGGCCCGGTCTCCGACCTACAGTCGGTGTTCGCCGCGTACTATGAACAGCTAATGGGTACGGTCGAGGCGATCGACCGCTTCACACCGTCTCCGAACGGAGGATCGAAATGAGCAAGCTCGGCATCGGATGCCTGGCAGTCGGTGGAGTAGTCCTTCTGATCGTGCTGGTCGTCGGCGGCGTGCTGGTCGGGCAGTACAACACCCTGGTGACCTCGAATGAAGCCGTGGACGCCGCATGGGCGCAGGTCGAGAACGTCCTCCAGCGCAGGGCCGACCTGATTCCGAACCTGGTGGAGACGGTCAAGGGCTACGCGGCTCACGAAGAGGAGGTCTTCACGCGGGTCGCCGATGCGAGATCGCGCCTGGCAGGCGCGACCACCCCTGCAGAGGCAACGGCCGCCAACGCCGGCCTGACGTCGGCCCTCGGACGGCTGCTCGCGATCGCTGAGAGCTACCCGGACCTCAAGGCCAACCAGAACTTCCTCAGGCTCCAGGACGAGCTCGCCGGAACCGAGAACCGGATCGCGGTCGAGCGGATGCGCTACAACGACCAGGTGCGGGCGTTCAACACCACTATCAAGCGCTTCCCGACCCGGCTCTTGGCAGGCCTGTTCGGATTCGGCGAGCGCGACTACTTCGAGGCGGACCAGGGCGCGAAAGAGGTTCCCAAGGTCGACTTCTCGAAGTAGGGCAACACACAGGCGGGACCCGACCAGGAATGTGGTCAGCGGGCGGCGTCAAGGCGCTCGGGCGCCGCAGTCCTGCGCTGACAGCTCCGGGCCGAGGATCTCGAGAGGTCGGCCGTTCGGCTGCGCACAGCCGTTGAAGCGGCGAGAGGTTCCACCGCGGACCCCGTGCGCAGACCGATCCTGTAGACGCGGTCATTTCCTCGACTTCCGGATCTGGGCCGACGTACCGCGCCGTCGCGAGGGCCGCGAGCTGCCTGCAGCTGGCGGCTTTCTCGGCGGAGGCGGCGGGCGAAGGCGTAGCCCAGCTACGTTGAGCCCGTCGGCCCGCCGAAAAGACGTCAGATGCGCGCAGATCGCGGCCCGCAGCAGGCGCGGTCGGGAAGTTCGGATCCCCTAGGTGCCGTCGAAGCTGAGCACCACCCGCACGGTGCGCATCAGGACGAGCAGGTCGAGCCACAGGCCCTGGCGTTTGATGTAGTAGAGGTCGTACTGCAGCTTGCGCATCGCCTCGGCGATGGTGTTGGCGTAACCGTGGTTGATCTGGGCCCAACCGGTCAACCCCGGCTTGACCGCGAGGCGGGCGCGGTAGAATGGGATCTCCTTGGCCAGACGCTCCACCAACTGCGGGCGCTCCGGCCGCGGCCCGACGATGCTCATCTCCCCGCGCAGCACGTTGAGCACTTGAGGCAGCTCGTCGAGCCGTGACACGCGCAGAAAACGGCCGATGCGGGTCACCCGGGGGTCGTCCGGCGCCGCCCACACTTCCTCGCCGTTCTCTTCGGCGACGGTAACCATCGATCGGAACTTGAAGATCCGGAAGAGGCGGCCTGAGCGTCCGAGACGGGGCTGGGAGTAGAACACCGGTCGTCCGCTGTCGATGAGGATCGCGGCGGCGATGAACGGCAGCGCGATCAGAAAGACCGCCAGCCCGACAACACCGGCGACCAGGTCGAAAGCCCGCTTCGCGACCCTCTGCACAGTCGGCAGGCCGGTCTGTTTGGTGAACAGCGAGGGGAAGGCCGTGCGCCCGAGGTACTCGACGGGTACGCGGCCTAGCGCATCTTCGAAGATTTCGGACATTCCGCGCACGATCACTCCCGCCTCGTAGCACTCGAGCAGGCGCTCGGCGAGCGGCTCGCCGATCTCGCCCCCGACGGCGAGCACGACCTCGTCGGCACGAAGCTCGCGCACCAGGTCGAGCAGTTGCTCGCTGACGCCGAGGACAGCAACGCCCTCGATCTCGCCGCCGAGCTTGGCGGGGTCATCATCGACGAAGCCGACCACCGCGACGTCGTCCACCGCGAATCTGAGCTCGGCTGCGAGGGTGCGTCCTCCCCGCCCGGCTCCGATTACCAGCAGCCGCCGACGCAGACGCTCTCCGGCCGCGAGGCGCGTGTACAACCCTCGCCACAGCAAGACCGCTGCAACCAGGGTGAGTAGGAAGACCGCAGCCGCGACGCGCGGCGGCGCGGCTGGCGCTGAGGCGAGACCGGACCCGCCGACGGCGACGATCGGGCGTCCGAAGACGAAGAACAGCCCGGCGTAGACCAGCGATGTGGCGAGCAGGGTGAACGCAAGCATCCGAGCGGTCGGCAGAAAACGGCTCGCGACGCGGACGTCGTAGCAGCTATTGACCGCCGCAGCAATGAGCCACGCGACGCTGAGGACAACCAGCCATGCGGCCTTTACCAGCCGGCCGCCTTCTCCGGGAAGACCGCCAAACCGGTCGAGCCACAGACTGACGACCACCGCCACTGTCACGGCGACCATATCGCCGAGCACCAGCAGCGCGCGACGTTCCGCGAGGTGCAGAGCCATAGTGATGCGTCACGCGGTCGGCCGAGGGGCCGACCGCGAAGTGATCGTCCCGAAGCTACCGCGAACGGCGACGATCGCGGTCGCCGCGTCCACCTCGACCGCCCCGTCCGTCGCGGTCGCCGCGTCCGCCACGACCCTCGCCAGAGGGTGCTGGGGCGCGCTCCGGAATCTCCTCGCCTCGTGCACGTGCCTCTTCCTCGAGGATCACACGACGCGACAGCTTGATTCGGTCGTTGGCGTCGATGTCGATGATCTTGACGGTGATAGCGTCGCCCTCGTTGACCGCGTCCCGGATATCGGGGATGCGCTCCAGCGAGATCTCGGAGATGTGCAGGAGACCGTCCTGGTTGGGCAGGATCTCGACGAAGGCACCGTACGGCTCGACACGCTTGACCACGCCCTCGAAGACCTCGCCGATCTTCGGCTGACGGGTGAGTCCCTCGATGATCGCGATCGCCGCCTCGGCGGCCTTCTGGTCGGAGGTGGCGATCTGGACGGTGCCGTCATCCTCGACGTTGATCTTCGCGCCGGTCTTGTCGACGATGGCACGGATGGTCTTGCCTCCCGGGCCGATGACGTTGCGGATCTGATCGACGTCGATCTTGATCTGGAAGATCCGGGGAGCGTACGGCGAGATGTCCTCACGCGGCGTGTCGATCGCTCCAGCCATGACGTCGAGAAGGTGCAGCCGGCCGCGGCGAGCCTGCTCGAGGGCCTGCTCGAGGATGTCGCGCCGCAGACCCGAGACCTTGATGTCCATTTGCAGCGCGGTGATGCCCTCGCGGGTGCCGGCGACCTTGAAGTCCATGTCGCCGTAGTGGTCTTCCTGCCCTGCAATGTCGGTGAGCACGGCGAAGCGATCGCCGTCCGACACCAATCCCATCGCGACCCCGGCCACCGCGCTCGCGATCGGGACGCCGGCGTCCATCAACGCCATCGAGCCGCCGCACACGGAGGCCATCGAAGACGAGCCGTTGGACTCGAAGATGTCGGAAACCACGCGCAGGGTGTAGGGAAAGGTCTCCTCGCTGGGGATCACCGGCGCGAGAGCGCGTCGGGCGAGGTTGCCGTGGCCGATCTCACGCCGGCCCGGGCCGCGCAGGAATTTCACCTCACCGACGGAGAAGGGCGGGAAGTTGTAGTGCAGCATGAAGCGTTGCCGGGTGTCGCCCTCGAAGGCTTCGATGATCTGCTGGTCTTCCGCGGTGCCGAGGGTGCAGGTGACCATCGCCTGGGTCTCGCCGCGCGTGAACAGTGCGGAGCCGTGGGCGCGGGGCAGGAAGCTCGCCTCGCAGGTCACTCGGCGGACCTCGTCGAATGCGCGACCGTCAAGCCGCTCGCGCCGCTCGAGAATGGTCTCGCGGGTGATGTCCTTGACCATGCGACGGAAGATCGCCTTGGTCCAGGCCACCGCGGTGTCGTCGGCATCATCGGGAAGGGCAGCGAGCGCCTGCTCACGGACCGCCGCGATCGCATCCTTCTGCTCGAACTTGCCGCGTACGTGCATCGACTCGCGCAGCGGCTCTCGCCAGCGCGCGATCACACCGTCGGCGAACTCCGCTGGCCACGGGTCTCCCGGCGCATCGAACGGCGCCTTGACCACTCCGAGTGCGGCTACGATCTCCCGCTGGAGGGCGACAATGCGCCGGATCTCCTGGTGGGCGAGGTCGAGCGCGTCGAGGATGACCGGCTCGGGAAGCTCATTCGCTCCGCACTCCACCATGACCACCGCGTGCTCGGTTCCGGCGACCACGAGGTCGAGCTCGGAGCGCTCGCGCTCGTCGTGGGTCGGGAAGAGCACGAACTGGCCGCCGATGCGGCCGACCCGGACGCCGGCGATGGCATTGGTGAACGGGATGTTCTTCGCCGCCATCAGTGCCATCGACGCGCCGGTGAGGGCGAGGACGTCGGGGTCGTTCTGACCGTCCGCCGACAACACCAGGCCGATGACCTGGGTGTCGATGTAGTAGCCGTCCGGGAACAGCGGGCGCAACGGCCGGTCGATCAGGCGGCAGGTGAGGATCTCGCGCTCGGACGGGCGGCCTTCGCGCTTGAAGAAACCGCCGGGGATGCGGCCCCCGGCATAGGTGTACTCGCGATAGTCGACAGTGAGCGGCAGGAAGTCACCACCCTCGCGTTCCCTGCCCTCGGCGCACGCGGTGACCAGCACCATCGTGTCGCCCAGGCGCACCACCGTGGCGCCCGAGGCCTGTTTCGCGATCTTGCCCAGCTCGAGGACGAGCGTCTTCCCACCGATCTCGATGGACCTTGAGATCTCCGTCATTCAGTCATCCGTTTCGTTGTGTCAGCCGCGCAGGCCGAGCCGCTCGATGAGCTGGCGGTAGCGCATGATGTCCTTGTTCTTCAGGTACTCGAGCAGGCGACGGCGACGACCGACCAGCCGCAGCAGGCCGCGGCGGGAGTGGAAGTCCTTCTTGAAGATCTTGAAGTGCTCCGTCAGGAACTCGATCCGTCGCGTGAGCAGCGCGATCTGCACCTCGGGAGAGCCAGTGTCGCCCTGGTGGGTACGGTACTCGTCGATGATGGCAGGCTTTTTGACGTCGAAGTGGCTCACGATCAGTCTCCCGTAGTTTCGAGCAACCTCCGGTGGCGCGAAGGCATCGGTACGGTATCAGGAAGGGTCTCGTCCCGCAATACCTTCGCCGTCATCCGGGGGCGAATCAGTGTCCCTCTTCCGACGGCTGGACGAGGGTGAGGGGGGCATGCCGGAGCGGTGCGGACCCGAGCACCGTGGCCGGCTGCACTGCAATCGTCCGGCCGCGCGCAAGCACGGTCGCAACGGCGCCGATACCGAGCAGCTCACCGCCGAGCGAGTGCACGGCCACGCGGTCGCCGGTCGCGAGGGGCTCGGGCGTGGCACGGAACAGGATCACCTCCTGGCCGTGGAGGAAGCGCTCCGCGGCGGACGGATTGAGGTCGATTCGTGGAAACGGCAGGTCGATCCTCTCGAGCGGGACCCACGCCGGTCCGCCGATCACGTCCTCGGGTCCTGCGGCGGCCTCGAGCGCCTCTTGAGGGAGCGCGTCGTCGACGGTCCATGGCCCGATGCGACGTCGCTCGAGGTGCTCGAGGTAAGCGCCGCAGCCGAAGTGGCGGCCGAGATCGTGGGCGAGAGAACGGACGTAGAAGCCCGATGAGGTGGTGACCTCGAGCGCAATCTGGTCGGGCCCGGCGAGATCGAGGCTGAGGGCGTGGACCATCACTTTCTTGGCGTCGACCTCGACCTCCTCACCCGAGCGCGCGAGCTCGTAGAGCTTGCGGCCAGCGATCTTCTTGGCCGAGAAGGGAGGAGGCAGCTGCTCGATGGCGCCTGAGAAGGTGGCCGCGGCAGCGTCGAGCTCAGAGCGGCCGATCTCCGGGATCACAGCCGAGGCGACGGTGGTCTCGCCTTCGGCGTCGTAGGTGGTGGTTGCGCGCCCAAGCCGAACCAGTCCGCGGTAGGTCTTGTCCCAAGCGAGCAGGTATTGCTGGAGCCGGGTCGCGTTGCCGACGCACAGCAGGAGCAGCCCCTCGGCCATCGGGTCGAGTGTGCCGGTGTGCCCGATCCGGCGCTCGCGAAGCGCCTTCCGCGCGATATCGACGATGTCGTGGGACGTGGGTCCGGGTGACTTGCGCACCGGCAACAGTCCGTGCCAGCGGGATGGTCGACGCCGGCTCACCGTGAACCGCCGAGGGCAGCTGTGGTCAGCGCCAAGACCGGTTCCGCGGCCTCTGGGAGATCTCCGCTCAGCGTGCAGCCGGCGGCGTTCCTGTGGCCGCCGCCGCCGAAACTCGCGGCAACACGGCGCACGTCCACCTCGCCCTTGGAGCGCAGGCTGACCCGCACGACCCCAGGCTCCCACTGCTTGAACAGCGCCACAGCTTGCACGCCGGCGATGGCGCGCGGCAGGTTGATGAGCTCCTCGGTCTCTGCAGGGGTCGCCTGGGCGCGCCGGAAGGCCTCTGGTGTCAGCTGTAGGCTCGCCAGCCGCCCTCCACATCGCAGCTCGAGGGTCGCGAGCGCCTCCCCGAGCAGCCGCACCGATGCAGGGCTGCGCCGGTGATGGATCCACTCCGCAACCCGGTCGGGCTGGGCGCCGGCTGCCACCATCTCGGCGGCGGCGCGAAATGCCCGCGGGGTTGCGTTGGAGTACCTGAAGTCGCCAGTGTCGGTGGACAGCGCGACGAAGGTGTTGGTCGCAGTGGTGACCTCCGGTGTCACCCCCGCGGCGGCGAACATGCGCCACACCATCTCCCCCACCGCCGGTGCCTCCTCGTCGAGGTAGTCGACTTCACCGTAGCACTCGTTGGCGCGATGGTGGTCGATGTTGAGGATCGGCAGGCGGTCGAGGCCCTCGAGGCCGGGCCGGTCGAGGCCGGGGCACTCGAGGGTGACCACGAGGTCGAAGCCGGCCGGGAAATCGACCGGCAGCTGGGCCGACACAGTCACCCGTTCGATGCCCGGCAGATCGGCCAGGGACGGCGGTGCCGGATCTCGATTGACGATCAGGGCAGCCACTCCGAGGGCGTCGGCGAGATCAACCAGGGCGAGCTCCGAGCCGAGGGCGTCGCCGTCCGGGCTCGCGTGGGAGGTAACCATCGCGCGTCGTGCGCACCGCAGCCGCTCGACGGCGGCTCCGGGCTCCGTGGTGACGATGCCCATCAGGTCTCCGATTCGCTCTCGTCGGCCTCGCGTTCGCGGTGAAGCTCGTCGAGGAGCCGTTCCATCCGGTCGCCGTAGGCGTAGCTGGTGTCGCGCTTGAATCCCAGCTCCGGCACGGAGCGAAGGTGCATCACCCGGCCCAGCTCGCGGCGCAGGAATGGGCTCGCAGCCTGAAGCCCGTCGAGGGCCTGGCGTTCGCGCTCGTCGTCCCCGATCACCGAGACGAAGACCGTCGCGTGTGAGCGGTCGGCCGACAGGCGCACGCCCGATACCGTGACGCCGTCGAGCCGCGGATCCTTGGCGGCGCGGACGATGAGCTCGGTCAGCACCCGACGCAGCTCCTCGGAGAGCCGGTCGTTGCGGGTGAAGGCGCGGCGTGTCATGGCGTTCCTCCCGTCATACCTGGTGCACGTCCACGCTCCAGCCGAGCACGTGCCCCGCCCATGTCTCGTCGACCGTTCTCGCGACCCGGTCGAACCGCTCGTGGAGGTCGGCCGCGCGGGTCGAGAGTGCGCAGATCGCGAAGGTGGCGCGCTGGTGAAGGTCCTGCCCATCCGCCTCGATCACCAGCACCTGGTGACGAGCACGAATCCGTTCCAGCAAGGAGCGGGTGTGACTCCGCTTCTCCTTGAGACTGCGAGCGTCGGGGACGTGCAGCTCGAGCCGTGCGACAGCGACGTAGAGGCGCGTCGGGCTCATGCGTCCTCCCGTTCGCGAACCGCGCTCGCCCGCACTATTCACCAGAGTTCTGCTGTGGCCGGCGATGCGACGAGCGCAGCGGCGCTTTCTCACCTCGGAGTGCTCGACGTATTGTCGAATACGCCTCCGCGCTCCTCAGTTCGAAATCCCAACTGCGCATGGCACCTCCCCGGCCTCGCGACGAACCCCGGTGAATCATGCGGGGCTAGAGCTCCGGCGCCACCTCGACCAGGCGGAAGGCCTCGATCACGTCGCCTTCCTTGATGTCCTGGTACCGCTCGAGGCCGATGCCGCACTCGAAGCCCTGGCGGACCTCGGACGCGTCGTCCTTGAAACGCCTGAGAGACGAGACGCCCCCCTCGTAGACGACCACGTTGTCGCGCAGCAGCCGGACCTTCGCGGATCGCGTGATGACTCCCTCGAGGACGTGGCAGCCCGCGATGGCGCCGATCTTGGGAACCCGGAACACCTCACGAACCTCGGCACGACCGAGCTCTTCCTCGTTGAAGATCGGTTCCAGCAGGCCGACCATCGCCTTCTTCACGTCGTCGATCAGGGTGTAGATGACCGTGTACAGTCGGATGTCCACCTGCTCGGTTTCAGCGAGCGCCCGGGCCGTGCGTTCAGGCCGTACGCTGAACCCGATGATGATCGCGTTGGACGCGGACGCCAGCATCACGTCGTTGGTGGTCACGGCGCCCACCGAGCCGTGCAGGATCTGGATCTTGACCTTCTCGGTGGAGAGGCTGGGAAGGGTCTCGCGAAGCACCTCGACCGAGCCCTGCACGTCGGCCTTGATGACGACGTTGAGCTCTTTGGCCTCGTCCTCGGTCATGTGGTCGAACAGGTTCTCCAGGGAGATCTTGCGCTGGGCGACCCGGCCTTCTTCCTTGTCGCGCTGGCTGCGGAACGAAGCGACCTCGATCGCCCTTTCCTCGCCTTCGACCGCCTGCAGCACGTCGCCGGCGCCGGGCACGGTGTCAAAGCCGGTAACCTCGACCGGGTCGGCGGGCCCGGCGGAGTCCACACGCTGGCCGGCGTCGTCGGCGAGGGCGCGCACGCGACCGAAGGTCGAACCGCAGAAGAAGTAGTCTCCGACCGAGAGCGTGCCCTGTTGGATGAGCACGGTGGCGACGATACCGCGGCCTTTCTCCTTGCGCGCCTCGAGCACCACCGCACGGCCGGGACCCTCGGCGCTCGCCTTGAGCTCGCGCATCTCGGCGACCAACAGGATCACGTCGAGCAGGTCGGAGATCCCCTTGTGCTTCTTTGCCGACACCTCCACCGAGGGGACGTCGCCGCCCCAGGACTCGACCAGGACGTTGTGCTCGGCGAGCTGCTGCTTGACGCGTTCGGGGTTGGAGTTGGCCTTGTCGATCTTGTTGATCGCCACGATCAGGGGTACGTTGGCCGCCCGCGCGTGGTTGATCGCCTCGGCGGTCTGGGGCATGACGCCGTCGTCGGCCGCGACCACCAGGACCACGATGTCGGTCACCTGGGCGCCGCGGGCGCGCATCTGGGTGAACGCCTCGTGGCCGGGTGTGTCGACGAACACGACCATGCGCCCGTCCTTGGCCTGAATGCGCGAGGCCCCGATGTGCTGGGTGATGCCACCGGCCTCGCCCTCCGCCACTCGAGTGGTCCGGATCGCATCGAGCAGCGAGGTTTTGCCATGATCGACGTGGCCCATGACGGTGACGACCGGCGAGCGCGGCAGCTGCGGTCCGACCGACTCCTCCGCCTCCTCGCGCTCGAAGTCGATGATCTCCTCGACCGAAGCGACCATCGCGTCGACCCCGAGCTCGGTGCAGATCTCCTCTGCGAGCTCGTGCGGCAGCGACTGGTTGGTGGTCACCATCACGCCCTTCTGGATCAGCAGGGCGAGAAGGTCCTTGGCGGTGACGTTGAGTTTCTCCGCGAGCTCGCGAGCGGTCACCATCTCGGACAGCAGAATCGGGCCTTCGGGCTTGACGCCGTCGCGGAACTGGACACCGCGCACTGCGCGCGGCGGCGCGACCCGCCGCTCGATTTCCTGCGGCTGGCGCTTGCGTCCCCTCTTGCCGCCGGGGCGCGCCCCGCTCGGGCGCCGGCCGGGGCCGGGCCGCGTCGAGGCTGGCTCCTGTTGGGTCTTGAGCTTCTGCTCCTCGAACTTGTTGAGCAGGTCGCGGATCTCGCGCGCGTCGGCGGTCGCCGGTTTGGCGGCCGCCGCCTTGCGTCCGCCTCCGGCGGCGCGCTCGGCCTTGCGCTGGCGTTCGGTCGCCTTTTGCGCCTCGAGCCGCGTCTTGATCTCGTCTGGGCTGAGCTCGCGGAGGCTCTGCTCGAGCGGGGTCCGCGCTCGCTTCGGCCGCACCCGCAGCGGCCTGTTCTCGGTCGCCGCGGCACGCGCCTTGGTGAGCTCCTCTTCGGTGATCTCGGGCTCCGGCTTGAGCTCCTCCTCGACCTCGGCGGCAGCACCTTCGGCGCCGGCCACCGCTTCTGCAGTCGGCGCCTCGACCGGCGCGGATTCGACACCGGTGTCGGCTTCGGCCTGGGCCTCGATGTCGGCTGCTTCGACCTCGGCGGCGATCTCGGCGGGCCCGACGGCTTCGTCAGGCTCGCTGGCAACGACCTCAACCGGCTCGAGCTCGGCCTCCAGGGCCGCTTCCTGGGCTGCGTCCTCGAAGGTCTCGACCTCGGCGGGTGCGGCGGCATTCTCCTCGACAACGGCCGGCGCGGTGCGCTCGGTCGCGACCTCGCGGATCTCGTGCTCGGTCTTCACCACCCGGCGCCGCCTCCTGTGGGCGAGCCGGTCGCGTGCCGTTGAGGTCGACGCGTCGTCCTGCTGGGTGTCGATGCGGACGAAGACCTCGCGGCTGGGCTTCCTGAGCGTCTCACCGGTGATGATCGCCTTGACCGTCGCGAGGTCGAGGGTGTCCTCCTCGGTCGCCACGCTGACGCCGATCGAACGAAGCTTGAAGATCAGCTCGTTCGACGTGATTCCCATTGTGCGGGCGAGGTCGACCACGCGAAGCTGCTGCATCATTCGGGCTCACTCCTCCCTGGCCGCGTCAGAGGCCTCGGCCAGGGCCTCATCGAGGCTCTGGCGGGCCATCTCCAGGAGGCGTTGCGCCGTGACCGGGCCGATGCCCGGGATGGACGAGAGCTCCTCGGCCGAGTTCGCCAAGACGTCCTGCACAGTATGGATGCTGTGGGTCTCCAGCCGCTCGCGCAACCGGTCGGTCAGCATCGGCAGGTCCTCGAGGGGGATCAACTGGTTGTAGTCGTAGGTCGGTGCGGAGGCGTCGACGGTCGGGAGCATCTCCTCCTCTTCGGTCGTGCCCTCCATCTCGCGCAGCATCGACGCCAGGGCCGACGCCAGCTCGTCCTTCACCGCCTCTTCGCTCTTGATCTCGATCCTGCACCCGAGCAGGCGCGAGGCGAGGCGGACGTTCTGCCCCCGCTTGCCGATCGCGAGCGAGAGCTGCTCGGAACCGACGATGACGTCGAGCACCTTCTCGCGGCGCTCCTCGATCACGGCGTCGCCGTTCTCGTCCCGCAGGATATCGCCGTTCTCGTCCCGGAGCAGGATCTCGACCGGCTCCTCTCGGACCGCGACCCGGTTGATCTTGGCCGGTGCGAGGGCGTTCTGGGCGAAGCTCACGAGGTCTGAGTTCCACGGGATGATGTCGATCTTCTCACCCTTGAGCTCACGGGTGATCGCCTGGACGCGGGAGCCCTTGAGCCCCACGCACGCCCCAACGGGATCGACGTCGCGGTCCTTGGAGTGTACCGCGACCTTGGCCCGTTCGCCGGGCTCGCGCACGCAGATCTTGATGATCACCGTGCCGTCGTAGATCTCGGGGACCTCCATCTCGAGCAGCTTTTCGAGCAGCTTCGGGTCGGTGCGGGACATCACCACCTGGGGGCGGCTTGCGTCCATGGTGACGTCGACCACGACCGCGCGGATGCGGTCGCCCTGGCTGTATCTCTCATGGCGGACCTGGTGGTTGCGGGGGATGACACCCTCGGTATCGCCGAGCTCGACGATGATCGCGCCGCGGTCCATCCGCTTGACGATGCCGTTGATCATGTCGCCGACACGATCGGAGTAGTTACGGTAGACGACCGCCCGCTCGGCTTCGCGGACGCGCTGGAACAGCACCTGCCGGGCCGATTGGGCGGCGATGCGGCCGAGCTGGGCGGTGTCGAGAGGCCACCTCAGCTCTTCGCCGATCTCGACCTCGGGGTCGAACGCCTGTGCCTGCTCGAGCGTGAGCTCGATCTCGGGGTCCTCGACCTCCTCGACCACGGAGCGCACTTTCCAGCACCAGACGTCGCCGGTGACCGGGTCGATCTCGGTGCGCACACTGCGCTCCTTGTAGTGCTTGCGGGCGGCCGACGAGATGGCCTCGGCGATCGCATCGATCAGCTTCTCGGGCTCGATGTCCCGCTCCGCCGCCATCTGACGCACCAGGGTGTTGATCTCCAGCTTCATGGCCGCCGCTTCCCTCCGTTGAAGACCGAGCTCCAGTCCACCTCGAGCCGTGTCTCGTGGATCCTCTCCAGGGGCAGGCGAACCAGCTCCTGGCTGTCCAGCCGGACCTCCACCGTCGCGTTGTCGAGCCCGACCAATTCGCCAACCACGGCGCGATGCTCGCGGTACGACGGCTCCATGCGGACCTTGACGCGGTGCCCCGCGAAGCGGGTATAGTCCCGGGGACCGTACAGCTTGCGGTCGAGACCGGGAGAGCTCACCTCGAGGGTGTAGGCATGGCTGAACGGGTCCTCCACGTCGAGCAGCGCCGAGGCCTGCCGAGAGATGCTCGTGCAGTCCTCCAGCGATACCCCCTTGGGGCCGTCGATGACCAGCCGCAGCGTGGTCTGCGAACCACTGCCGGCGGTCTCGACCGCGAGCAGCTCGAGGCCCTCGCCCGCCACCAGATCGGCGAGCTGATCGTGGAGCTGGGTCGTCAGCTTCATCGTCCTCCGCTGTTTCGTTAAAAAAAGTGGGCCACTGGCCCACTTCCTTACGAAAGCAGCCGCTGGTATATACCACAGGGTCGGGCGAAGTTCAAGGCTTCTCTGGGGCTTCTTCGCTATACTGGCGCGATGTCGTGGATGGCGCGTGCGATCCGGTCTCGCGGCGGCGCAGTTGATTTTCGGACCTACATGGAGCTCGCACTCTACGACCCTCGTCACGGCTACTACGCCTGCGGCGGTCCCCGGGCCGGCCGCGGCGGCGACTTCCTCACCGCGCCGACCGCCTCCCACTGGTACGCGACGGTCCTCGGCGGTCTGCTTGCTCGGCTGGCAGGGCGGGTCGGGGGGTTGACGCTGGTCGATCTCGCCGCCGGCGACGGCGCCTTCCTCACCGGCGTCCTCGAGCGACTCGCCGAGCTGCGCGGCGACTGTCTGCGAGCGGTGGTTGCGGTTGAGCGCTCGCCGACGCGACGCGCGGACCTCGAACGTCGGTTCAGCGCTCGCGCGGTCCACGTTGCCGCCGACATGTTGCAGGCGCCGCGGCCGGGCGGTCCGGCCGTGATCCACGCTTCGGAGCTCTACGACGCCGCGCCCGTCCACCGCGTGATCGGACGCAGTGGCGGCCTCGCCGAGCACTGGGTCCGATGTTGGGACGACGACCGGCTTGAGTGGGAGGAACGTCAGGCGCCTGAGCTCCTTGCAGACTACCTCGCCGGGCACGGCGTGGTGCTTTCAGAGGGCCAGATTGCCGAGATCGACCTCACCGCGCGCGCCTCTCACGCGGCGCGACTCGCCTGGGCTGGCGCCGAGGGTGTCGCAGTGGTGCTCGACTACGGCTACCCGGCGCGCAGGCTCTACGACCCGAGGGGGCGCGGTGCGGGTTCGTTGGCCTGCTATCGCGCCCACCGAGCGACCCGGGATCCTCTCGTCGACCCCGGTGAGCTCGATTTGACGGCCCACGTCAATTGGGATGAACTCCGCCGAGCCGGCGACGATGCGGGATGGTGCGAGATCGGTCTGTGGTCTCTCGCCGAGCTGATGGTGCGGGCGGGGCTCAAGGAAGAGGTCGAGCGCCTCGGGCTCGGCGAGTCCGCCGGCCTCGATGCGCGCACGGTGATCGAGCGTCAGGAGCTCAAGCGGCTACTCGACCCCGAGGGCATGGGCTCGGACCTCAAGGCGCTGGTCCAGGCCGGACCCGAGTTCGCTGGAACCGTCGCCGAGCTCCTCGCCCTGTGACTGGGGAAGGAGGAGATTTCACCACAGAGACACAGAGACACAGAGGGGAACACAGAGAGCTCCCTCGCACCCGAGAGCAGCTGGAGGGTCCTCGCGCCACGCGCGAGGACCCTCCGTCTTCTTCCGGGTGGGCGGGCTCTGTGTTTCTCTGTGCCTCTGTGGTCTTCCCCTCGCGGCGCGGGCTCGTGGACCGCGGTCGCCGCATCTGTTACCGTTTCGTGTCTTCGATGAGCAGGGTTCGCCTCCATTCGCTGCGCCTCGTCGGCTTCAAGTCGTTTCCCGACGAGGTCGAGCTCTCCTTCCCAGGGGATGTCTCGGCGATCGTCGGGCCCAACGGGTGTGGCAAGTCGAACCTGGTCGACGCCATTCTCTGGGTGACCGGCGAACAGAGCCCGACCATGTTGCGCCTCAAGGGCATGACCGATGTTGTCTTCTCAGGAGCCGCCTCTCGTCAACCGGGCGGTGCGGCCGAGGTCGCCCTGCGCTTGACCGCGGACGACGGACGTTGGGAGGCGACCGGCGGCCGACTCGAGGTGAGCCGTCGAGTGCTACGCAGCGGTCCCTCGGAGTACCGGATCGACGGCCGTGCGGCGCGGCTGAAGGATGTCGCCGACCGGCTCCTCGCGATCGGCCTCGGAACCCGCGAATACTCGATCATCGAGCAGGGCAGGGTCGGGCAGGTGCTTTCGGCGCGGCCGACCGACCGTCGTGTCTTGCTCGAAGAGGCCGCGGGAATCACCCGCTACAAGGCCCGGCGCCACGAGTCCGAGCTCAAGCTCGAGCACACCCGGCAGAACCTGCTCCGGCTCGACGACGTGATCGGCGAGGTCGAGCGCGCCCTGCGTCAGCTCAAGCGCCAGGCCCGGCAAGCCGAGCGCTACAGCGAGTTGGAGACGGAGCTCAAGGCCGCGCTGCACGCGCTGCACGCGCTCGAGGCCGCAGCGCTCGACGGTCGCCGGTGCGGGCTGAAGCGACAGCGCGGCGAGCAGCAGAACGAGGTCGCCGCAGCTGCTGCGGCTCTCGGTAGCGCCGAGGCCGACCTTGCCGAGGCTCGGGCAGCGCTTGACGGCGCCCGTGGCGAGGTCGAGTCCGCCCGCAGCGAGGTCTCCACCCACCTGGCCGCGACCGAACGGCTCACGAGCTTCCTGGAGCGCTCGGCGGATCTCGCCGAGAGCCTGCGCACGTCGCTCGCAACCGCCCGGCGCGAGCGCATGGCAGGCGCCGACCGCGCCGCCCGGCTCGAGGCAGAGGTCGGCGAGGCCAACACCCGTCTCGATCGGCTGGCCTCGACCGGCGCCGAGGTCGCCGCCAAGGCGGCCACCGCACGCGACGCCGAGGCGGCTGTCCGCGCCGAGCTCGACCGCATCGAAGGTGAGGCCGGGCGGCTGCGCGAGGACCTCCTCAAGGTGATCTCCGCCGTCACTGCGAGCCGCAATCGGCTGCGTGACCTGGAGCGGGAGCAGGACCGCGCGTCCTACGCCGTCGGCCAGCTCGAGCAGGAGCGAGACCGGCTCGCCGGCCGTCGTGGCGAGGTTGAAGGGCGGTTCGCCAGCGCCGGGACGGCCAGCCGCGAGGCGGCCGATCGGGTGGCCGCCCTGGAGACCGCGCGGCGGGCAATGGTCGAGGAGCGCGGCGAGGTCGTCGCGGCAGTCGCCGAGCTCAAGCGGAGGGGCGACGCCCTCGGCCACGCGGTGTGGGACCTTCGCCACCGCCTCACCGGCATCGAACGTGAGCAGGCCCGGCTCTCCGCCGCCGCCGAGGAGGTCACCCAGCGGCTGCCCGAGGGCGCAGTTCGCGGTCAGCTCAGTCGCTTCCTTCAACCCGAGCCCGGCCTGGCGCCGGTTCTCGACAGAGTGTGGCGGGATTGGCTGCAGCTCCCGGTGGTCGATGCCGGCGTCTTGCCCGCAGTAGCCGCCGGCGAGCTGTCCGACATCGAGGGCCACCTTCGCCTCGCGGTCTCGGGCGCGGTCGAGCCGCTGCCCGGAGCTCCCGTTCCGGACGGAGCCGAGAGCCTGATCGAGCGTGCCGGTCTGGACCCGGCCGAGCGCCCTTGGCTCGAGCGCGTACTGCCGCCGGCCTTCCGCGTCGGCGACGTTCTACGTGCCAGGGCCATCTCTGACGCCCGGCCCGATGCCGTCGTGTTGGGACCCGACGGCGCGCTGTGGCGTGGGCGCACGGTGGAGCCGCCGGGAGAGGGGGCGCGGTTGCGGGGCGCCCTCGAGCTCGACGAGGAGCGTCATCAGCTCGAGTCCGAACTCGCCCGAGCGAACGCCGAGGCCAACGCCTGCGCGGCAGAACAGAGGCGCACTGCGGAGAGCCTGGACGGCCTCGACGCCGCCCTTGAGGTGCGCGGCCGGGAGCTGGTCGCGGCGGAGCAGGCCCGTGCGGGTGCGTCGGCCGCCGAGGAGGCAGCCGGTGGCGAGCTGAGCCGCCTCGAACGCGAGCTGGAGGCGGTCGAGGCCGAGCTGGAGCGTACCCGCGTGGCAACACGCGAGCTGGCAACCCGCAGGAACGAGCTGGAGGGCGAGGTCACCCGTCTGCAGGCGCGCAGCGAGCAACTCGAGCAGGCCGTCGAAGGTACCGGCACGAGCGTCGACGAACGACGCGCGGCGGCCGCCGACGCACTGCGTCACCTCGACCGGTGGCGCGCTGAGGAACGGCTGGAGCGGGAACGGCTGTCGGCGGCCCACGGTGAACGGGACCGCCTCGCGACCGAGCAGTCGGCGCTGGGGGAACGACTGTCGGTGCTCGACGCCGAGGCGGCACGGCTCCAGACCGAGCTCGAGAGCACCGAGACCGAAAGCGTGCGGTCCCGGACCCGACTGGTCGAGGAGCAGGGGTTGCTGGCCGCGTCACGAGAGCGGGAGCGCCGGTTCGCCGAGGCGGTTCAAAGTGCTGCCGGGCGGGTCGAACGCCTCGATAGCGAGGTCCGCTCGCGTCGTTCCCGGCATGACGCTGCACGCGTACAGCTGCACGAGGTCGAGATGGAGCTGACCCGCGTCGATGCGGACTGGAAGCGGCTCACCGAGGTCGCGCTCGCCGACGTCGGCGTGGCGCCCGAGCACCTCCTCACCGAGACGGGGGCGATCCCCGACGCCCCCGACGAGCTCGCCCGCCGGGTCGAAAAGCTGCGCGGTGACATCGAGCGGCTCGGTCCGGTCAACCTGCTCGCGCTGCGCGAGGCGAGCGAGCTCGAGGACCGCGCCACCTTCCTCGGCGCCCAGCGCAAGGACCTGGTCGGGTCGCTGAAGGTGCTCGAAGAGACCATTCGGGACATCGACGCCACCTGCACCGAGCGCTTCGTGGCGACCTTCGAGCAGGTCAACGGCCTGTTCGCGGAGACTTTCAGCCACCTGTTTGGCGGCGGCAGCGCACGGCTCGACTTGGTGGACGAGGACAACCCGCTCGAGTCGGGAATCGACATTACCGCCCAGCCGCCGGGCAAGCGCAACCAGTCTGTCCAGCTGCTTTCTGGAGGTGAGAAGGCGCTGACGGCACTGTCGCTGCTGGTGGCGCTGTTCCGCATCCGGCCGTCGCCGGTGTGCATTCTCGACGAGGTCGACGCCCCGCTCGACGACGCCAACGTGGAGCGTCTGATGGATTTGGTGCGGGCGATGACCGAGCACACCCAGTTCGTGCTCATCACCCACAACCGGCGAACGATGTCGCGCGCCGACGTGCTCTACGGCGTGACCATGGAGGAGCCGGGCGTGTCGAAGGTGGTGTCGGTCCGGATCGAAGAGTAAACCACAGAGACACAGAGAGCACAAAGAAGCACAGAGCCCGCCCTCCCACCCGGACGCCGTTTCAGGCCCGCGCTCGGGCGCGGGCCTGAAACGGCATGGTCTGGGCGGGCGGGGGTGCTGTGTCCTGTCTGTGCCTCTGTGTCTCTGTGGTGAAGAAGAGCTTGTCTCCCGGGCGTGTGCGGAGTACGGTGCCCGGCGGAGGTCGTATGACGGACAAACGGCGTGCGCTGGTCACCGGGGGCGCGGGCTTCCTCGGGTCCCATCTGTGCGAGCGGCTCCTCGACGACGGCCTCGACGTGGTCTGCATGGACAACCTGATCACCGGGTCGATCTCCAACATCGAGCAACTCTTCGGGCGTGACGGGTTCGTCTTCGTCCACCACGACGTAACCAACTTCATCCACGTCGCGGGCCGGCTCGACTGCATCCTCCACTTCGCCTCGCCGGCATCGCCGATCGACTACCTGAAGCTCCCGATCCAGACGCTGAAGGTCGGTTCGCTGGGCACCCACAAGGCGCTCGGACTGGCCAAGGCGACCGGCGCCCGCTTCCTCCTCGCCTCCACCTCGGAGGTGTACGGCGACCCGCTCGTGCACCCGCAGCCCGAGGACTACTGGGGCAACGTCAACCCGGTCGGACCCCGCGGCGTCTACGACGAGGCCAAGCGCTTCGCCGAGGCCCTCACCATGGCCTACCAGCGCCACCACGGCGTCGAGACGCGCATCGTGCGGATCTTCAACACCTACGGGCCGCGGATGCGCACGGGCGACGGCCGTGTCGTGCCCACGTTCATCAACCAGGCGCTGGACGGCGAGCCCCTCACCGTGTTCGGCGACGGCTCGCAGACGCGGTCGTTCTGCTTTGTCGACGACCTCATCGACGGCATCGTGCGCCTGCTGTGGTCGGACTGGAACGAGCCGATGAACATCGGCAACCCGTCGGAGATGACGGTGCTCCAGTTCGCGAGCGAAATCGTCCGCGTGACCGGTTCGAGCTCCGAGGTGGTCTTCGAACCGCTGCCGGTCGACGACCCGAAGGTCCGTCAGCCCGACGTCACCCGCGCCCGCGAGATCCTCGGCTGGGAGCCGACGGTGTCGCTCGCCGACGGGCTGCGCCGGACAATCGACTGGTTCGCGGCTCGTCGGAGCTGACCGAGACTGCCGAGGACACGAGCGCCGCGGCGAGCACCTCGTCGGCGCGCTCGACGAAGATGATGTGGGCGGCGCGACGGGCCTTGTTCGGGAGCTCCGTGACGTCGCGCCGGTTGCCGGCCGGGAGCAGGATCGTGGTCACGCCCATGCGCAGCGCGGCGAGTACCTTCTCCTTGATCCCGCCGACCGGCAATATGTCGCCGCGGAGCGTGATCTCGCCGGTCATCGCGAGATCGCAGCGGACCGGGAGTCGAGCGGCGGCGGAGACGATCGCGGTGAGCAGCGTGACTCCGGCCGAAGGGCCGTCCTTGGGCACCGCGCCCGCCGGCACGTGCACATGAAGGGTGTGCTCGTCGAACCAGGCGGGCTCCAGGCCCCACTCGCCGGCATGGGCACGCGCGTAGGTGAGGGCCGCGGCTGCCGACTCCTTCATCACTTCGCCGAGCGAGCCGGTGAGCTTGAGGTCGGCCTTGCCGGAGAGCGCCTGGGCCTCCACGTAGAGCACGTCGCCTCCGACCGGGGTGTAGGCGAGGCCGGTGACGACGCCGACCCGGTCCTCTTTGAGCCGCAGCTCGGGTAGGAAGCGGCGCGCGCCGAGCATGCGCTCCACTGTCGCGGGCGTTATCCTGCGCGGACGGCCGCGTCCCTCGGCCACGTCGACCGCCACCTTGCGGCACACCGAGGAGATCTCGCGTTCGAGATTGCGCAGGCCCGCCTCCCGGGTGTAGCCGTCGATGAGGAGCTGGAGCGCCATGTCGGAAAGCCCGATCTGGGCCGCTTCAAGGCCGTTCGCCTCCACCTGGCGCGGGATCAGGTGGCGGCGGGCGATGACGATTTTCTCCTCTTCGGTGTAGCCGGACAGCTCGATCACCTCCATGCGGTCGAGGAACGGCGGCTGGATTGTATCGGTGACGTTGGCCGTCGCGATAAACAGCACCCGCGACAGATCATAGGCGACGCCGAGGTAGTGGTCGCTGAAGGTGTGGTTCTGCTCCGGGTCGAGGACCTCGAGCAGGGCCGAGGAAGGGTCGCCGCGGAAGTCCGCGCCGACCTTGTCGACCTCGTCGAGCATGAACACCGGGTTCGAGGTTCCGCACTGGTGCAGGCTCTGGATGATCCGCCCCGGCAGCGCTCCGACGTAGGTCCGCCGATGGCCGCGGATCTCCGCCTCGTCGCGCACGCCGCCGAGTGAGATCCTGATGAAGCGGCGCCCGAGGGCGCGCGCGATCGAGCGGCCGAGGGAGGTCTTGCCGACCCCGGGCGGGCCCACGAAGCACAGGATCGGGCCCTTGCCATTCGGGTTGAGCTTGCGCACCGCCAGGTACTCGAGGATCCGGGCCTTGACCTTTTCGAGATCGTAGTGGTCCTCCTCGAGGATACGGCGCGCCGCGGGGATGTCGAGGGTGTCCTCGCTGACGGTCGCCCATGGAAGACCGGTGATCCAGTCGAGCCAGGTACGCAGCACGGACGCCTCGGCGGCGTCCGGGTGCATCGTCTGGAGGCGTTTGAGCTGCTTGTCGACTTCCGCGCGCGCGTCCTCGGAGAGCCCGGAGCCGTCTGCCCGTGTGCGGTACTCCTGTATCTCGCGCTCGAGCTCGTCGCCCTCGCCGAGCTCCTTCTGGATCGCTTTCAGCTGCTGGCGCAAGAAGTACTCGCGCTGGCCGCGGTCCATCTCTCCCCGGGCCTGGGAGGAGATTTCCTGCTGCATCTCGAGGAGGGCGACCTCGCGGGCGACGAGCTCGTTGACCAGACGCAATCGCTCGCCCGCATCGGCGCCCTCGAGTACCCGCTGGGCGTCGGGGACCTTGACGCCGAGGTTGGAGGTCGCGAGGTCGGCGAGCCGGCCCGGGTCGTCGAGGTTGGATGCGATCAGCATCACCTCGGGCGAGATCTGGCGTCCCAAAGTGCCGACCTTTTCGAGCCCTTGGCGGACCGATCGAACGAACGCTTCGGTCTCGATATCTGCGGAGCCCGCCGTCGGCTCCTCGAGCCGGGTCAGGCGGGCCTGGAGGTGAGGTTCGGTCTGGGTGAAGTAGTCGACCCGGGCCCGGGCGACCCCTTGAACCAGCAGCCGGATGGTGGTGTCCGGTAGTTTGAGCATGCGCATGATGACCGCCACGCAGCCGACCTGGTAGAGATCGTCGGGTCCCGGGGTCTCGACCGTGGGCTCGCGCTGGGTGACGAGCAGGATCAAGCGGTTCTCGGCCAGCGCCTGGTCCACCGCGCTCACCGAAGGCTCGCGGCCAACCGACAGTGGGATGATCGTGAACGGGAACAGGACGACGTCCTTCAGCGCCATCACTGGCAGGACGTCGGGGATGTGGACGATCTCGTCGATTTCGATCGAGGTCCGCTCGATCTCGGGCTCGTCAGTCACTGGGCTTCTCCTCCTCGACCACCGGAATCGAGAGCGGTTGACCGCGACGCTCGGCCACACGGGGCAGAGTCACCGTCAGCACGCCGTCGTTGAGGACGGCGCGCGCGTCCTCGGCTCGCACCGGCTCGTCCAACGTCACCGCTACCTCGCATCCGCCGATCGGGCGTTCCATGAGGTGGAAACGCCGCGCCGCTGAGGCCTCTGGGGGCCGAGGGCGGCTGCCGCGCACCACGAGGCAGCGGCCGAAGATCTCGACGGCGATGTCGCGGCTGGACATTCCAGGCAGCTCGACCTCGACTCGGAAGGCAATGCCGTCGTCGATGACATCGACTGCGGGCTGCCACACGCTGACCGTCGGCGTGTCCCGGCTCAGCTCATCGATCAAGCGCTCGAGCTGCGTGCGCAGGCGGGCGAGGGCTTCGGATCGGGAACGGTTTCCCGGGATCATGTGTCATCCTCTCGGTTCCGCAGCAGCCGACGCAGCTCATCCATGAACTGGCTGACATCCTCGAACCGCCGGTAGACACTGGCGAAGCGCACGTAGGCGACCTGATCGAGCCGGCGAAGCTGATCGATCACCAGGTTGCCGATCTCCTCGGTCGACATTTCGCGGATCTCTCGGGCGGCGAGCTCGGCCTCCACCGAGTCCACGATCGCCACCAGCTCGCCACGCGGTACGGGGCGCTTCTCGCATGCCTTGAACAGCCCGCTGAGCAGCTTGTCGCGGTCGAAGGCCTCGCGCCGGCCGTCGCGCTTGACCACCGTCGCAGGCAGCTCGTCGACCCGCTCGTAGCTGGTGAATCTCCGGTGGCAGGCCGCGCACTCGCGGCGTCGCCGGACCTCGCTGCCCTCCCGAGCCTCGCGAGAGTCGACCACGCGGTCATCCATGCTGCCGCAGTACGGGCACCTCACGGGCTCGCTTCCTTCTTCGAGGACGCCAATGCCTCGGCTTCCTTGAGCGACATCCCCGCGGCGGGCAGACAGAGCAGACCGATGATCGTGATCGGCACGAAGCAGATGGCGTGATAGACGATCGCGATCGCGGTTGCGAGGTTGATATCGACGGCGAAGAACAGAGTCAGTCCGAGCTGCGTGGCCTTGTGGAAACCGCCGACGCCGCCGGGAGTCGGAATCGCGAGACCGATGACTGCCAGGGTGACGAGCAGGTATCCAGCCCGGAACGGGAGGTCGAGGTCGAACGCGAGCAACGTGACGTGGACCTGCCAATAGATCACGCCCCACAGCGCGGCAGAGGCGGCAAGCGTCACCGCGAGGTCGCGAGGTCTGCGCAGCACCCGCAGCCCGTCGAGGAAGTGGCCGAGGAAGCTCGCGATCGGCTGTTGCCAGCGGGGCAGCCACCGTCCGATGGGTGCGGTGATGCGATCGATGAAGCTCTCCTGGAAGCGGAACATGGCCAGCAGCACGCCGCTGCCGACAACCAGCCCGGCGCCCACCGCCCAGCCGGTCAGGCTCAGTACGTGCAGCGTCGACTTCGCCTCCTCGCCGAGCACGGCCATCGGGGGCGGCCAGACGACGAAGACGAGGAAGAAAACCACGACGGTCCACAGGTCGAAGATCCGCTCGGTGAGGATCGAGGCCAACGTCGCGGCAACCGGGATGCGTTCATGGCGGGCGAGGACCAGCGGTCGCACCACGTCGCCCATGCGTGCCGGCAGCACCGTCATGGCCGCGTAACCGATCGCGGTGGCGAGCACCGCACCGAGATGGCTGACCCGTCCCACCGGGAGGAGGATCAACTGCCAGCGGACCGCGCGGAGCCAGTAGGAAAACAGCGCCAGCGCGGTCGCCCCCGCGAGCCAGCCGAGGTGGGCTCGCTCGAGGGCCTCGCCGACCCGCGCAAAGTCAACGTTCCAAAGGAAGAACGCCAGCAGTGCGGCGGCGAGCAGGAGGGATATGGCGACGCGGACTGCACGTTTCGTCATGGGGCGCCAGTATGTATCATCGGCTGTCATGACGAAACCCGTGCTTGTCAGGTCGCACCCGCGATGCCTCGAGCACCGGCCGGGCCTCGGCCATCCCGAGTCACCCGCCCGTCTGCGCGCGGTGCTCGACGCCCTCGACGGGACCGGCCCGTGGTTGGTGGAGCGCGAGGCCGAGCTGCCGCCCGACGAGGACGCTCTGGGTGCGCTCAAGTGGATCCACGACCCCGCGCACCTCGAACGGTTGCGGGAGGCGAGCGCCTCCGCCCCGGGTATTCTCGACAGCGCCGACTGTGCGGTCTCCTTGGGGACCTACTCGGCATGCCTCGCCGCTGCGGGCCTCGCCCTCACCACCGCGCTCGACATGGTCAACGGGCGCCTCGACCGCGCCTTCCTCGCGGTGCGTCCGCCATCGCACCACGCCAAGCGCGCCTCCGCGTCCGGTTGGTGCTTCGTCAACTCGGCGGCGCTCGCCGCCGAGACAATCGTTCGAGCGTGGCAGGGAACGGTCCTGGTCGTGGACATCGACGCCCTGCACGGCAATGGTACCCAGGAGATCTTCTGGGAGCGGGGCGATGTCGTGACCTTTTCGGTCCATCGCTACCCGGGCTTCCCAGGGAGCGGCGGTGCGGACGAAATCGGCGCCGGAGCCGGTGAGGGCGCCAACCGGAACCTCCCGCTGGCGATCGGCTCGGACGACGTCACCGTGCTGACTGCGCTGGAAAGTGTTCTCGAAGAGTTGGTCCCGCTCGTCCGCCCGGTGGCGATGGTGATCTCGGCCGGCTTTGGCGGCCACGTGAGCGACCCGGTGGGCGGCTTTCGCCTGACGCCGACCGGTTACTTCCGCATCACCCGAGCCCTGGTCGAGACCGCGGAGCGCTGGTGCGGCGGCCGCATTCTGTCGGTTCTCGAGGGCGGTGTGAACCTGCAGGCGTTAGCCGAGTGCGTCCTCGTTCACGTCGCGGCGTTGGCAGGCGACCCCCCGCGCCAGACGTCCGGCAAACTGGTTCTCCCTGGCCACCAGGGGCCGCAATAGTCGGGGCGAGATGTGCGCGCGATCACAGTTGAATTCCGCTCCGCTTCAAACCGAGATTTGCTCTGTTTGACCACTGACTTTTCTGTGGTATAAAATGACCGCGATCGAATTTCATCGATGGTTTGTGGCGTCCACGGGAGGTTAGCGATGCGTTACAAGGTTCTCGGGTCCGCGCTGCTGGTGCTGGCCGCGCTGCTTCCAGCGAACGCGTCCGCCGCCACGATGTTCTGGCTGGATACACCGGCGAGCGGAGCGACCGTGACCGGCATCGTCGAGGTGGCAGGTTGGATCATCGACGATCGCGGCGTGAGCAATATCGACCTTTACGTCGATGGAGTTTTCGTCGCTGCCGCCGACCTCAATATCCCGCGTTACGACATCCTCCAGGCCTACCCTTGGTACGCCGGGACCGAGAACGCCTTCCCGGGCTTCAGCGTTTCCTTCAAAGCTGATGACCTGGCGAACGGTTCGCACATGGTGTTCGTGCGAGTCACGTTCTCGGATGCGTCGACACAGGACTTCGGGAATCGCTTCGTCAACGTCGACAACGAGCTCAACCAGGCGCCGTTCGGCGAGGTCGAGCGTCCCGGCGAGTTTCAGCCGATGAACGGTGTCTTCCCGGTCACCGGTTGGGCGCTCGACGACGGGTCGATCGAGGACATCGAGGTCATGATCGACGGCAAGCTGACCGGCTATGAGGTCGTCACAGGGATCTCGCGGCCGGACATCGCCAACCGCTTCCCGGGTCATCCCGATGCTGCCAACGCGGGCTTCCTGTTGATGCTCAACACCGGAGAGATGGTCAACGGCGTCCACGTCATCGCGGTGCGGCTGCGCGACAACCAGGGCGCCACGCGCGTCATCGGCCGCCGTTTCGTCCAGGTCTTCAACACCGGCGCGAACCTGGTCCCATTCGGCCGCATCGACTGGCCGATCCGCAACCACATCATGTACGCCCGCGGCTGCAAGGAACCGCCCGACGTCTCGCTCCCGCCGTACGAGGATCCGGGCAACGTCGAGCTGATCTCGGGCTGGGCGCTGGACACCGGCTCGGCGACCGACCCGGGCGGCGTCAAGTGGGTCGAGCTGTACATCAACGGCACCCGGATCGCCTCGTCCGCGGTTGACGACTTCTTCTACGAGCCCTTCGATCAGGAGGTCAACTACTACGGTCACGAGCGCCCGGATATCCTGCGCCTCTTCCCTGACGTACCCCAGGCCAAGGACTCCGGTTTCTCGTTCGTGCTCGACGTGTCCGACCTGATCATTAACAAGGACTACCACCAGGGACTGCACTACCTCTCGATCCGGGCGGGAGACATTCTCGGCCACACCTCGTTCATCGACACTATTCCGGTGATCTTCGACTGCGACGACGATCGCGACCGTCCTTCGTGGGGCGACATCTACACGCCGACCCACATGGAGATGGTCCAGAACTCGATCTGGGTCCGCGGGTGGGCGATCGACTACGACAACCTGAAAGCAGTCCAGGTCTGGGTCGACGGTGTCCGCATGGACACGCCGGGGTCGGACCCGGTCAAGATCGGGATCGCGACGCCGGGCCTGCATGACCAGTACCCCTGGTACCCCTACACCTACACCCGTTACGCGGGATGGGAGTACCTGCTCGACACGACCCGGTTGACCGACGGCGAGCATCGCCTCGTGATCCGCACCGAGGACTTCTTCGGCGGTCAGACATGGGTTGGCGAGCGTCTGTTCGTGATCGACAACTTGAACTGACCCGACGCACTCGCGCACACCACGACACCCCGCCCCGGCGGGGTGTCGTCGTTCCCGGAGGTGGTCATGCGTGCCCTGTACTTCGAGCAGCATGGAGGTCCTGAGCGGTTGGTTGCCGGCGAGCGGCCGCTCCCGGAACCGCCGACCGGATGGGTCCGCGTGGCTGTTCGCGCCGCGGCCCTGAACCAGCTCGACATCTTCGTGCTCAGGGGTTTGCCGGGGATCGGGCTGCCCCACATCGGAGGGGCCGACGGCGCCGGTGTCGTCGAGGCGCTGGGCGACGGGGTGCAGGGGATTGCCGTGGGCCAGGAAGTGGTCTTCGACCCCGGACTTTCCTGTGGGCACTGCGCGGCCTGTCTCGCGGGCGAGCAGTCGTTGTGCGCGAGCTTCGGGCTGCTCGGAGAGCACCGTGACGGCACACTCGCAGAGAAGGTGTTGGTTCCGGCGGCTTCTCTGGCGCCACGCCCGGCGCACTTGAGTTGGGAGGAGGCTGCCGCCTTTCCGCTCACCTTCCTGACCGCCTGGCGGATGCTGTTTACGCGGGCGCGCCTCGCAGCTGGCGAATCGGTGCTGATCCACGGGATTGGCGGCGGGGTGTCGCTGGCGTGCCTGGCGCTGGCGAAGCTGGTCGGGGCCAAGGTCTTCGTCACCTCACGGACGGCGGCCAAGCTCGAGCGGGCGCTCGCGCTCGGCGCCGATGATGCGATGCCGTCGAACGACCAGGTCGCGCGCGAGGCCAGACGCCGGACCGGAGGTCGCGGCGTCGACCTGGTTGTGGACTCGGTGGGTGCGGCGACGTGGTCGATGTCGCTCAAGGCGGCGCGGCGCGGAGGCCGGATCGTGACCTGCGGAGCAACCAGCGGCCCCAACCCGGTCGAGGAGATCCGCCTCATCTTCTGGAATCAGCTCTCGATCCTCGGTTCGACCATGGGCTCGCGGGAGGACTGGAGGCGCCTCGTCGAGACCGTGGTCGCCAACCGCCTGCGGCCGGTGGTCGACTCGGTCCACCCCTTGGCCGATGGGCAGGCCGCCTACCAACGCATGGTGCAGGCCGAGCAGTTTGGTAAGATCGTCGTGTCCGTTGCGGGGTGAGTCGGGCGTCCGCCCGCGATCCCGCGGCCGTGCCCGAGCGCCGGCCGGACGCCGCCGGACCGAGCGCGGCGAGGCACGCTCCGCAGCCGACTCCCGGGAGCCGAACGAAGCGTTGCGGAACTCGAGCGCAGGAGGCGCGCGATTCGACCTGCTGGGAGCCGGATTCGAGGAGGCAGTTCAGCTTTGACCCTTCCAGCATTGGAGTCCATCCAGCCGCGGATCCTCACCCGACCCGAGCACGAGCTGTCGCGACGCAAGGTCTCTCCGAACGCCATCAAGGTGATGTATCGGCTCAATCGCGCCGGTTACCTCGCCTATCTCGTCGGTGGCAGCGTGCGCGACATTCTGCTCGGGCGCCGGCCAAAGGACTTCGACATCGCGACGAATGCCCGTCCGGAGGAGATCCGGTCCCTGTTCCGGAACTCGCGAGCCATCGGCCGCCGCTTCCGCCTCGTTCATGTCCTGTTCCGGGACGAGGTGGTCGAGGTCTCGACCTTCCGCTCCAGCCCCGAGCCACCCGAGGTCCCGGACGCCTGGGACGAGGCCGAGCCGGGCGAGGCCGCCGCCGAGCCCGAGGAGGTCGCTGTCGGCGAGGAGCCGTGCGAGTACGGCACCCCTACCGAAGACGCGTGGCGGCGGGACTTCACGGTCAACGCCCTGTTCTACAACATCGCCGACTACTCGATCGTCGACTGGGTCGGCGGCCTCGACGACCTCGCGGCGGGCGTGTTACGCGTGATCGGCGAGCCGGTGAAACGCTTCGAGGAGGACCCGGTGCGCATGATGCGCGCCCTGGAGTACGCCGTTCGGTTGGGGTTCACCCTCGATCCCGACACCGATTCCGGAATCCGGGCGTCGTGCGGGCTCATCGCCGAGGCCGCCGCTCCACGCTTGACCTATGAGCTCGTCGAAGGCCTGCAGTCAGGCTCGGCAGCGGGGATCTGCTCCGCGTGGCGTGCGTACGGCATCTTCGACGCTGTCTTCCCCGAGCTCGCGAGGGGATGGCGGGACGTCATGGCCGTCCTCGTCGAGATCGACCGGCGCGCCGTGGACAGACGCCGCGCCGATGAGGCGACACTTCTCGGCAGTCTTCTGCTGCCCCAGTACGCCGGGATCGAGCGCGCGGCGGCGGGGGCGAACGGTCGGATCGACAACCCTGCGCTGCTCGAGGGCCTCCGCGATCTCCTGGCCCCGATCGGCACCCGGATGCACCTTTCCAACCACACGCTCCACCAGATGGCGCAGGGTCTGTTCACGCTCAGCAAGCTCCAGCGTTCACCCGAGCGCGGACGACAGGTCCTCAAGCTCACGCGCCAGAGTTACTTTCCTGTGGCGTGGGCGATCGCCCAGATCGGCGTGGAAAGCGGCGTGCTGCCACGGGACGGATTCGCCGGATGGCAGCGGGCCGTGCGGCAGATCGAGAAGGCCGGCACGGCCGACGAGCCAACCCCGAAGACCGAGGCGCCGCGCCGGCGCCGCCGCAGGAGGCGGCCATGACCGCATCGCAGGCGGTGCGGTCAAGGGTCGATGAGCTTCAAGAAGAGATAAGGCGACACGACCGCCTCTACTACCTCGAAGCGCGCCCGGAGATCTCCGACCGAGAGTACGACCGGTTGCTCGCGGAGCTCAGGGTGCTCGAACGCGAGCACCCCGAGCTCGCGACCCCTGACTCGCCCACCCAGCGCGTCGGAGGCGAGCCGCTCGACGAGCTGGTGACCGTCGAACACACCGTTCCGATGCTCTCGCTCGACAACACCTACTCCGTCAACGACCTTCAAGGCTGGTACGAGCGGGCCGTGCGCCAGCTCGACGGCCCGCCCGACGGACTCGCGGCCGAGCTCAAGATCGACGGGGTCTCGATCGCACTCCACTACCAGGACGGCCTCCTGCAGCGCGCGGTGACGCGCGGCAACGGCGTGGCAGGCGACGACGTCACCGCCAACGCACGGACGATCCGGGCGCTGCCGCTGCGAGTCGAGGTCCCAGCCGGCAAGCTCGAGGTGCGCGGCGAGGTCTACATGCCGCGCAGCGTGTTCGGAGAGCTCAATCAGATCCGCCGCGAGTCGGGTGAGATCGAGCTCGCCAACCCGCGCAACGCGACCGCAGGTTCGATCCGTCTGCTCGACCCGCGGCAGGCGGCGGCGCGTCGCCTCTCCCTGTGGTGTTACCAGGTTGTTCACTCCGGGGCCGACTCGGCGTCTCGCCACAGCGACGATCTCGACCGTCTCGTCGAGCTCGGCTTCCCGGTCTGTCCGGGACGCGCGCACTGCCGAGACCTCGACGAGGCGCTCACATTCATCGCCTCATGGGCCGATCAGCGGCGTACGCTCGACTTCGACACCGATGGGGTCGTGGTCAAGCTCGATCGCCTCATCGAACAGCGCCGAATGGGCGCGACGGCCCGTGCAGTCCGCTGGGCCGTCGCCTACAAGTACCCTCCGGAAGGCGTCACGACCCGCGTTCGCGACATCCTCGTTCAGGTCGGGCGTACCGGCGTACTGACCCCGGTTGCGGCGCTTGAACCCGTGCTCGTCGCCGGCTCGACGGTCTCCCGAGCGACGCTGCACAACTTCGACGAAGTTGCCCGCCTCGACGTCAGGGTCGGCGACACCGTGTGGGTGTCGAAGGGGGGCGACGTGATCCCGAAGGTGGACGGCGTCGATCTTGCCGCGCGGCCGGCGGACGCCCCACCCTACGTCCCCCCGCTGTCCTGCCCCGAGTGCGACACCGCGGTGGTCCGGGTGCCAGGCGAGGTCGCCGTGCGCTGCCCCAACCCGGAATGCCCCGCGGTGGTGGCGTCCCGGCTGCGGCACTTTGTCTCCCGCGGCGCAATGGACATCGACGGGCTTGGCGGACGGTTGCTCGAACAGCTCGTCGGTGAGGGTCTGGTCAGCGACCCGGCGTCGCTCTGGGACCTTGAAGCGCCGCGCCTCGCCGAGCTGCCGGGCTGGGGTGAGGTCTCGGCTGCGAACCTGATCGCCGAGCTCGAAAGGGCGCGTTCACGACCTCTCCACCGGCTGCTGTTTGCGCTCGGTATCCCCCACGTCGGCGAACGTGCCGCCAGGGCCCTCGCGCGACGGTTCGGCTCACTGGCGGCTCTCGCCGCCGCGACAGCCGCCGAGGTCGAGACGATCGACGGGATCGGACCCGTTATAGGGCGCGCCGTCGAGAGCTGGTTCGCCGATCCCGCCAGCGCGGGCCTCATCGCCCGCCTGGTCGGGCGCGGTCTCGACCCACGGGAAACGGTGGCGTCGGTCTCCCCCGGCTCCGCGTCGGCCTTCGCAGCGCTGGAGGGCGAGGTCGTGGTGATGACAGGTACCCTCTCGGTCGACCGTGCCGCCGTGGCCGTGCGGCTCGAGGCTCTGGGCGCGAAGGTGACCGGCTCGGTCTCCCGGCACACCACGCTGGTACTGGCCGGTGATGCTGCGGGCAGCAAGCGTGACGCAGCGCTGAAGCTCGGCATCCCGGTGGTCGACGAGGCCAGGCTGGATGAGATCGTGAGGGAGCGGGGAGGCGAGGGGCTATGGCTGCGGTGATCTTCCTGGTTGACGACGACGACGGTTCCCGCGACGCCATGACCCGAGCCCTCGAGCGGGTCGGATACGCAGTGCGACCGTTCGCGGGCGCGGAGGAGGCCCTCGAGCGGCTACGGGAGGGCGAGGGAGTCGACGTCATCGTCTCTGATGTGCGCATGCCCGGCATGAACGGCTATGACCTCCTGCGCCAGGTTCGGGCCGAGCGGCCGGCACTGCCGTTTCTGCTCGTCACCGCCTACGGCGAGGTCGAGGGCGCGGTCTCGGCGATGCAGGAGGGCGCGGACGACTACCTCACAAAGCCGGTCAAAATGCAGGAGCTGCGGCAGCGCGTCCAGCTGCACCTCGAGCGCCGGACCCTGTCGGACGAGAACCGGCGACTCCGCGAGCGGCTCGACAAGTCGTTCGGGTTCGAAGGCATCGTCGGTCACTCGAAGGCCATGGAGGAGGTCATCGAGCGGCTTCGGGTGGTCGCACCGACCCGGTCGACGGTGCTGGTGGTCGGCGAGTCCGGTACCGGCAAGGAGCTGGTCGCCAACGCGCTCCACCAGAACTCGCCGCGCGCCGAAGGCCCTTTCGTGGCGGTCAACTGCGGTGCGATCCCGGGAGAAATCCTCGAGTCGGAGCTGTTCGGCCATGAGCGCGGTGCCTTCACGGGCGCCCATCAGCGCCGGATCGGCCTCATCGAGTCGGCCTCCGGCGGGACGCTGTTCCTGGACGAGATCTCCGAGCTCTCGCCCGACCTGCAGGTCAAGCTGCTCCGCGTTCTGGAGGAGCGCAGGGTCGTCCGAGTCGGAGGCAACCAGCAGATCCCGATCGACTTCCGGCTGGTCGCGGCGACCAACCGAGAGCTCGAGGAGTGGGTCCGGCAGGGGCGCTTCCGTCAGGACCTCTACTACCGTCTCAAGGTCGTGACCCTGACGCTGCCCACGCTGCGCCAGCGTGCCGACGACATCCCGCTGTTCGTTCAGCACTTTCTCGAGCACTTCAACCACGAGCTCGGTCGCCACGTCCGCAGCGTTCACCCGGCGGTGTTGGCGACGCTCAAGCGCTGCCAGTGGCCGGGAAACGTCCGTGAGCTTCGCAATCTGATGGAGAGCCTGGTGCTGTTCGCCGAGGGCGACGAGATCGGGCTCGAAGCGGTGCCGGTGGAGTACCGGACGGCAACGGCGTCTCCCGTGGCGACGACATCCGAGCCGTGGCAGCCGCGCCCGATGGAGGATCTCGAGCGCGAGGCGATCCTGCGCACCCTCGAGCATACCGGAGGACACCGCGCCCGCGCGGCCCAGCTGCTCGGCATCGGGCTCCGGACGCTGCAGCGCAAGCTCAAGGAGTACGGGGAGATCGGCGAGCGCGACGAGGACGGCGACTGATATACTTCGAACAGACGAAAGGAGCGGCCATGGAGATCCCGGGTAAGGTGTCCCTGTACTGCACGCTGCTCGACGCGAAGGGCACCAACGCGACCTTGGTGGCCATCTCACCCAACGGCTACTACCAACTCGAGGTCGCCATCAAAGGGCGACGCCACGCGGTGTTCGCGCCGATCTCCGAGACCGCCCTCGTCTTCGCAGAACCCGAGCCGGAGCCGGAGGAGGGGATCGAAATCGAACGTTGAGGAGGCCCGAGCCGGTCCCGTCACGGCTGCGACACACGCGGCATCCTCGCTGACGGGGCTTCCTCGGGCTCCGCATCCTCGACGTAGCGCTGCTACGCCTCTGGTGCGGGGCTCCTCGTCATCCACGCCAGCGAGTCGCCGCGCGCGTCTCGCTTCGTGTCGGGCCGCGGACCGGGCCCCCGGCCTGACAACGAAGCATCTGGCGATCCTCGGATCGACCGGGCCGCAGCGCTCCGAGCTTGCGGGTCGGTTTCAGGCTGGGCAGCGCCTCTGGCCGGCGGCGCACCGTCATAACGAGATCTGTGGGCACCTCTCGGCCCTCGTTTCGCGGCGGACGCGATGTGGTGAGACGTGCAGGCTCGGGGAGCTTCGGCAGAGGATCCGAAATCGCTTGGGCGGAGAATTGGCCGAGCACCGGGCCGCGTCTCACTCACTCACTCGCTTCAGGTACTTGCATGCACCGGGGGGGCTGTCCATCGCGACCACGGCCGACCGCGGACCGCCCCTGCGGCCACCGGGCCCCCTTGCGCTACGATACGGCAGGAATGCGCCTTTCGGGGGGATCTGTTACGCCGTTTCGTGACCGATCCTTCCGAGCTTCTGAGGTCCGCCTGGCCGGCCCTGCTGGAGCGTCTCGGCGACGCGGTCATCCTCATGGATCGCGACCGGACCCTGACCTTCGTCAACCGGCGAGCGCGCCAGTTGCTCGGCTACGAGGCGGGTGACGTCCTCGGCGGACGGTGCCGACTCACGACGCGGGGCATGGACTGCGAGGGTGCGTGTCCGTTGACCTTCGCCCTGGAACGCGGGATGGAGTCGGTCGACGACTTTGCAACCACCTATCGAAGCCGTGAGGGTGAGCCGATCCCACTCTCGATCACCGTGATCCCGCTGCGCGATGAGCGCGGGGAGATGTGCGGCGCGGTTGAGATTCTGAGGCCCACGGAGCCGGACCTCGGCTTCTATCTCGCCGGCGACAGCCTGCTCGTCGGTGGTCTTCGGCGCAAGCTGTCCGAGCTCGCCAGGGATCGGACCCAGGTCGCGATCGTCGGTGAGGCACCGTGTCGGGTCGACGTGTCCCGTGCCATGCACCGTCTCGCCGGTTTGCCCGATGCCCTGTTCAGGCTGTGGCGCGGGAGCTGGGACGAAGTCCCGGCGTGGCCGCCCGGCAGCCTTTATGTCGATGGCGAGCCGCTCCTTGAGGATCCGCCGGAAGGGTGGCGGGTGGTGCTGGGCGTCGACGGCGTTGCCGACCTCGGTACCTGGGCCGGGCGGGTCGAGCTGTTCGAGCTTCCCGGCGCATCGGAGCGTCGAGCGGATCTTCCACTGATGCTCGCCGGGTGGGCGGCTCGCTTGGCTCCCGGTGTGAGTCTCGAGGCGCTGGCGTTGGAACGGCTGTGCCGGTTCGCCCTCGACCGCGGCTTCTCCTTGCTCGAGCCCGTGCTCATGACCGCGGTCGCGACGTGCGGCGAACGGCTGACGGAGTCCCACCTCAATGCGCTGGGTTCGCCGGCCGTTCCGGTCGACGAGATGCTGACCTCGGATCGGCCCTTAGCAGCGCTCGAGGAGCGGATGTTGCGCGAGGTGCTCGTGCGCTCGGGATGGCGGATGCAGGATGCCGCCGACCGGCTCGGCATCTCCCGCGTCACCCTGTGGCGGAAACTGCGCGAACACGGTATCGAGCGCCCCGGAAACGACGCCACATCGTGATTCTTCACCACAGAGATACAGAGGCACAGAGCGACACAGAGACGGCCTACGGATTCCCTCTGTGCTCCTGTGTGCCTCTGTGGTTCTACTCTTCGGCGCCGGAGGTGAAGCGGTAGCCGACGCCGCGCACCGTGTGGAAGAACTGTGGGTGCTGGGGCTCGTCCTCGAAGTACTTCCGTAGCCGATGGACAAACGTGTCGAGCGTGCGGGTCGAGGTGTCGAAAGAATAGCCCCAGACTCGCTCGAGAAGCTCACGCCGTGTCACCACGCGACCCTCGTTCTCGGCGAAGTAGCGGAGCAACATCGTTTCGCGCTCGGTCAGTTGGAGGTTGCCCTCGGCGGTCTCGGCGCGCATCTCCGCGAGGTCGACGGAGCGGCCGCCGATGCGCAGGCTCGGGCCCAACATCGGCGGGGAGCGTGACCAGTCGGACCGCCGCAGGATGCCGCGGATACGCAGCACGAGCTCCTCGACCAGGAACGGCTTGGTGAGGTAGTCGTCGGCTCCGAGCCTCAGGCCGAGCAGGCGGTCGCCATCGCTGCCGCGCGCGGTCAGGAAGAGGATCGGGACGGTGTTGCCGCCCTCACGTAGCCTGCGACACAGCTCGAGCCCGTCCATCCCCGGGAGGATGATGTCGAGGACCACGAGCTCGATCCCGCTCTCGGCGGCGAGGGTGGCTGCGGCCTCCTCCGCCGAGGAGACGCTGGTGACGTCGAAGCCCTCGAGCGCCAGGTTGTGGACGACGCCTTCAGCGACGCGGCGGTCGTCCTCGACGACCAGCACGCGGGGCCTCGAAGATGATCGGCTCTGGTAGGCCACCGTAGGGCTCCAATGTAACCAATTGTACCGAATACGCGTACGCCTCGTCGTGGTACACTTCGCGGCCCTGTGAGGAGGTGCGAAATGCGACGGACGGTGGCATGGACGATCGTGGTCATCCTCGGACTGGCGGCCTCGCCGGCAATTGCCGGCAAGATCGGATTCGTCCGGGCGGAGCGCGCAGTTGCATCGACCCAGGAGGGGAAAGTTGCCCTGAACCAGCTCACTGAGTGGACGCAGCAGCAGGAGGACCGCCTCCAGAAGATGCGCGACCAGCTCGACAAGCTCGAGAACGAGATTCGGCAGAAGCGGCCCGTGGTCAGTGCCGACGTGCTCAAGAACCTCCAGGACCAGGACATCGCCCTGCGGCGTCGGCTGGAAGACGAGGCCCGCACGCTCAACCGAGAGCTGGACGAAAAGCAGAATGTCATCCTGCGGCCGGTCGCTGAGAAGCTCAACGCGGTGGTCAGCGACTATGCCAAGGCGAACGACTACGACGCGATCTTCATCTTGAAGGACTCGACCCTGATCTACCTTGCGGAGAGCGCAGACCTGACCGACCTCGCGGTGCGGATGTACGACGAGCGTTTCCCGACCACCGCGAAGTGACGATCGGGAATCTCAGACCGGCAGGGATGCCGAAGCCTGGGTTCGCTTGCCTCGCCGGGTGGGCGACAGTGACAGTCCCAGGCCCGCCAGCTTGCCCTCGAGACCGTCGAGCTCCGCGACGGGCAGGAGTGCCTCCCCGTTGTCGCCGTAGACCACCAGCAGGACGTCGCTGCCGGTGAGGATGGGGATGACGGCGACCTCCTTGGGCATAGGCTTTCCGAGGCGCTCGGCAAGCGCGAGATTCCAGCGGTTGGAAGTGAGCTTGCCTCGCCACGGGCGGCGTCGAGCGATGGCCTCCGACACCACTGACGGCTCGTCGAGTGGCAGGCGCAGGGAACGGATCCGCTGCGCCGGGGGCTCTGTACCGTCGGCGAGGCCAAGCTGTGCTATCCCGTTGACGAAAGGCCCCTGCACGACCAGCACGACCGCACGTGCGAGAACCGCCCCGGCCTCCGAAAGGACCGTCCGCACGGTCTCCGCCGTGATCGTCGGTGCCTGGACATCGCCGATCAGGTCGTGCAGTGTCGATGGACCCTGACGAGCGGGCTTCTCTCCTCTTCGGTGGGCGTCCTCGTCCTCGCTGCGGGCCGCATCCAGTGCCACTCGGTGGGTGTCGAGCGGATGCTCGAGCAGGAGGTTGCGCGCGTCCACCTCGACCTCCCCACAATCATCAATGTTGAGGCTACGGAACTTGAAGAACCCCCTCTCCCAGCCGAAGACCTCGCGCAGGATCCGCATCACCTGGTGCCGCATGGCGTCCTCGAGTCCGGATCGGGAGAGCACTCCCATCTCGACCAGGATTGTGCCAAGCCTCTTTTCCTCCTGGGAACGGTGTTGGCGGCGCAGGGCGTCGATGAGGTGGCTCTCGGTGACCAGCCCGAGGCCGGTCACGATGCTGCCGAACGTCTCCCGTACCGAGCTCGACGCAGCGTAGATGATGCGGCCGCGGCGGAAGACGATGAGGCCCTCTTCCGATCCGGTGGTGAGGTTGAGCTTCCCGGTCTTCTCTGACATCGCCAGGAATTGGAGGATCTCCGCAGTCGGTACATCCTCAAGTTTGCCAACCAGGGCCATGGCGGCTCTCCTTGTGAACGATCGGTACCACGGGCTGTTCGGAAAGATACATCAATCCCGCGCAGAACGCCGCACAGTGAGGTGTGGGCAGCACACGCCTCGCGAGCCACACATCGGCGCGGCGAAAGCGCCGTGTTGCTCAAAGCCCGGTCAGAAATCCGGCCACGGCTCGGTTGAAGGCCTCCGGCGCCTCGAGATTGGCCAGGTGACCCGCGCCCGGAATGCGAACGAGCCATGCCTCCGGTATCGCGCGCGCCATGGCCTCGGCTTCGTCGGGTGGGGTCAGGGTGTCCAGCTCGCCGACCACCACCAGGGCAGGGACGTTGATCCTGCGCAGAACCGCTCGGGAGTCGGGTCGGTCGCGCATCGCGGTCAACGCCGCGGCGACGGCCTCCGGGCGCTGATCGAGCATGATGCTCCGCGCCCGCTCGACGATCTTGGGCCCTGCCTCGGGGGAGAGCAGCTTGGGCAGAAGATCATCGGTCAAAGCCTCCATGCCCTGTCGTCGAACCGAGAAGATCGCCTGGTCCCGAGCGGCGCGCGCCTCGGCGGTGTCGGCTCCTGCCCGCGTGTCGGCCAGCACGAGACCGGCGAGTCGACCCGGCTGGCGATCGGCGATTCGAAGTGCCAGGTAACCCCCCATGGAGAGCCCGGCAATGACGACCGGCGTGTCGCCGACCAGCGCGTCCAACACGTCTTCGACGAGGTCGGCCCACCCATCCAGGCTCGCGGGCGCGGGGCCCGACTGAGACTCCCCGAAACCGGGCAGGTCGAGGGCGATCACCCGGGCATGGGCGTCGAGCTCGCGACACTGCCGTTGCCACATCCGGCGGTCGAGTGGAAACGCATGGAGCAGTGTCAGAACGGGGCGTCGATCGTGCTGTTCGAAGGCGAGGGGCCAGTCGTTCGGATCGTTCATTTTCGTCCTCCGAAGGCCTCGCGGGTGCGGCTCGTGGCTCCCGGGTTCCATGTTAGGATAATTCGGTCCCACCGCGCTGCGGCTCTCGCAGAAGGAGACTCTCATGACCGTGAAACAGGAGAAGCTCAGGGCCCTGGAAACCGCCTTGGGCCAGATCGAACGACAGTTCGGCAAGGGTGCCGTGATGCGGCTCGGGGAACGGCCGCAGATCAAGGTCAACGTCATTCCATCCGGTTCCATCGCCCTCGACGCGGCGCTCGGGGTCGGCGGCTTTCCGCGTGGCCGTGTGGTCGAGATCTACGGTCCGGAGTCCTCCGGCAAGACGACGCTGGCGCTCCACATCATCGCCAACGCCCAGGCCACGGGCGGACTGGCCGCCTTCATCGATGCCGAGCATGCGCTCGACCCGGAGTACGCCGCGAAGCTCGGGGTCAAGATCGACGATCTCCTCATCGCACAGCCCGATTTCGGGGAGCAGGCTCTGGAGATTGCGGAGACGTTGATCCGATCCGGGTCAGTCGACGTGATCGTCGTCGACTCGGTGGCCGCCCTGGTTCCGCGGGCCGAGCTCGAAGGCGAGATGGGCGACGCGCAGATGGGCCTGCAGGCGAGGCTGATGTCGCAGGCCCTGCGCAAGCTCGCGGGCATCGTGTCCAAGTCCAACACGTGCCTGGTGTTCATCAACCAGGTTCGGGAGAAGATCGGGGTCATGTTCGGCAACCCCGAGACGACCTCCGGCGGCCGGGCGTTGAAGTTTTACGCGTCGGTCCGGATCGACATCCGCCGCACCAGCTCGCTCAAGCAGGGTGACGAGGTCATCGGAAACCGGACCAAGGCCAAGGTCGTGAAGAACAAGGTCGCCGCTCCATTTCGCACCGCCGAGTTTGACATTCTCTACGGTGAAGGGATTTCCCGCACCGGCGAGCTGCTCGACCTCGGGGTGGAGCATCGGATCGTCCAGAAGTCCGGGTCGTGGTACTCCTATGGGGAGACCCGCATCGGCCAGGGACGCGACGCCGCACGCACCTTCATCCTCGAGAATCCCGCCCAGGCGAAGGAGATCGAGGGTCGCATCCGCGAAGCTCTGGGCTTGAAGGCCGCTGCGGAGCCGGTGCCGCCGGCCGAAGCCGAGGCGTAGCCCGGATCGCGCTGCCGCTGAGGCGCGGCATGAAACGACCTGTCGATGAGTTATGGGCAGAGGCGCGTCGCGGGCGGCCGACCCCGTCCGCGGCGCCCATTCACGACGGAGGTACGCAATGAGGCGGAGTTTCCTGCCGGTTCTACTGCTGGTATTCCTTGGGGCCGCGGTCAGCTCGGACTGTGCGCAGAGTCGGACACCGGCCGCGAGCCCGACGCCGGCCGCGAGGCCGGCGAAGGCCGCGAGCCCCGGCGCCGCCCCGAGCCCGACCCCAGTCGTGGAGCAGGATCCGCAGCTTCTCCGGCTGGCCACCGGTCTGCTTCCGTACTGCCCGAACTCAACCCTTCGGCTGAGTGGTGTCGAGCAGCACGTGACGCCCTCCGGCGCCTACCGTGTTGTGACGATCCAGCGTTCGTGCGACATTGAGTTTCTGTCCACTCCCTCGACCCTGATCGTGGATGACGTTGCCGGGCTGGTCTGGGAGGGCACCATCGGACGCCTGCCCACCCGTCAGCAGGGCATATCCGGCAATCAGCTGCGCCCCTTCCTGAGCCAGTTCCTGCCGCAGGTGCTCGAGCAGAACATGCGCATGCGCACCAGCGTGGAGTGGGACGGCGGCGACGCCAAGGCAGGCGCGCTGATCCCGTTCAGTCTCATGGTCGATTCCGGCTATGGGCTCTACCGCAAACCCTCGGCGGTGACCGCAGACGGTGACTTTCTCGTCCTCGGCTCGTGGGTGCCACTTGACAGCAACCCCGTCGCCGACCGGCTGGCGGCCCTCAACTCGAGTCCACTCGTGATATGGGACCAGGACTTCGCCAAGGCGAAGGTCGAGATCGTCGAGTTCTCCGACTTCGAGTGCCCCGCCTGCAAGTCGAAGTGGCCCGCCATTGCCAAGGTCCTCGACCACTTCAAGGGTGCGGTGCGCCACGGCATGGTCGGCTACCCCCTGTCCTCGATCCACCCGTGGTCGTTTCGGGCGGCGTGTGCGAACTGGTGCGTCGCCTCCCAGGACCCGGCGCTGTGCCTTCCTCTGAAGGAGCTCTTCTACTCGCTCCAGAAGGACATGCAGCTCGATCAGGTGGGCCCGACCGCCATCGACTTCGTCACCGGTCACAACCTCTCCGAGGACGAGTTCAGGGCGTGCTTCTTGAAGAGCCCGTCCATCGACGCGGTCCATGCCCAGCTCACCCTGGGCAACTCGCTCGGCGTTTCGGCGACCCCGACCTACTTCATCAACGGATGGAAGGTCCAGGTGCCGAACGAGGAGTGGCTGATCCCGATGGTCGAGCGTCTGATCGCGGGAAAGACACCGTAGAAGGGCCCCCGTGGCAGGCTTGATCGACCAGGAACGCCGCGCCCGCGCTCGCTTGGAGCGCGAAAACCGGCGCCGTGCGCTGCTTGAGACCGCGCACGAAGCGTTCGCCAGTCGACCGCTGCCTGAGCTGACTCTGGATGGCATCAGCCGGAGGGCTGGGGTACCGTCCGGTTCGGCTGCACTTCTGTTCGCCACAATCGAGGAGCTCTTCCTGGCGGTCGCCGATGTTGCCATCAGGGCCTGGGTCGCGGACCTTGAACGCGCACTCGAGGCCGAGCCGACTCCCATCCAGCGGGGCGTCCTGGTCGAGCTGCTGGTTGCTAGCTTGGTCAAGAGGACGGGTTTGACGCGCCTGCTCGGTCATATGCCGACGGTCGTGGAGCGCCCGATGGACGTCGAGGCGGTCACCTCCTTCCTTCTGCGGCAGAACAAGAGGTTGCAGGCCCTCGGAGCGCGACTCGAGGCCTGTGCGATCGACCTTGCGCCCGGTGACGGGTCTCGCGCCCTGTGGGGGCTGTGGCGGGTGTGCGCGGGGTTCGAGCCGTACGCCCGACCCGTGGGTGCCCTGGCTGTGGCGCTGCTCGACGAGGAGCTCGCCACGCTGCGGGTCGAGCAGCAGGTTCAGCTGACCCGACTCGCGCACGCGCTGCTCGCGCAGAGGTAGCGCGCACCCGAACCGGGTGTCCCCAGCCTCATCCTCCGATATGCCTCTCGCCCGCCCCCGCCGCGCGACGCGCGCGGCGGTGAGGCACACCTGTGCGTGGCGACGGATGATCCAGGGGTGACGCCTGGCGAGATTTACTTAGATCTTTTTGGTATTTCCAAAGTTAATCTTGACAAAACATGAACCTCGACCTAGATTCGTTGGTGTGTGGAGGTGACGATGACGACGAACTTCGACGACGGCGTTTGGGATTTTGGCCGCACCGAGCTGCCCTTCCGTGGCCAGCTCTACCGGTTTGCCCTGAGAATGACCCGGTCGGCCGAGGACGCCGAGGATCTCCTCCAGGAGACCTACCTCAAGGCCTACCGGTACTACGACCGCTTCGAGGAAGGGACCAACCTCAAGGCGTGGCTCTACCGGATCATGAAGAACACCTACATCAACTCGTATCGGCGTCGCAAGTCGCAGCCAACCCTGGTCGAGTTCGAGGAGCTCCGCGACGCCTTCGAGGACAACCTGCAGGCCGACGGAGTGGGTCACGTGCTGGACGCCGAGTCGGTCCTGATCGGGATGCAGCTCGACCAGGGGATCCGCAAGGCTCTGGAAGGTCTACCCCACGACTACCGGATGGCGGTCATCCTGGCCGACCTGCACGGCGCGACCTACCAGGAGATCGCCGACCTGCTCGCGGTTCCGGTGGGTACCGTGATGTCCCGCCTGTACCGCGGTCGGCGCCTGCTCGAGCGCGCGCTGCTGCAGTTCGGCAGCAGCCGCAACTACCTGCAGCAGGCGCCGGGGAAGCTGCGCGACGCCACCATCGACCCGACCGACTTCTTTGCAGCGCCCGTCCAGTCTTGAGACGTCGCGACCACTCGAGAGGCGTTATCCTGGCAGCGTGGACCTGGCCGGGATAGCGACCCCCGCGGCTCTCGTGGACCTTGACGCCGTCGAGAGGAACTGCGCACGAATGTCCGGCCGCGCACGCCAGCTGGGCGTGCGCCTGCGCCCCCACGTCAAGACCCACAAGACGGTCGAGGGTGCTCGTCTGCAGGTGGCAGCCGAGAGCGGCCCGGTCACGGTGTCGACTCTCGCCGAGGCCCGTCACCTGGCCCGGTTCGGATTCCGCGACCTGACCTTTGCGGTGCCGCTGGCACCCGCGAAGCTGGTCGGCGCCAGCGAGATCGTGGACTCCGGCGTCCGGCTCGGACTCCTGGTCGATCACCCTGCGGCCATTGCCGAGGCGGAGGCGTTCGCCGTCGCGCGCGGCATACGCGTTCCGGTTTGGCTCAAGGTGGACTGTGGAGGAGCGCGCAGCGGTGTCGACCCCGCCTCTCGTGAGGCGGTCGAGCTTCCGTCGCGACTTGCCGCCTCGCCCGAACTCGAGTTTCGGGGGCTGCTCACCCACGCCGGTCACGCCTACGCGGCATGCGGGCTCGAGGCCCTGCGCCGGGTGTCGCACGAGGAGCGAGATGCCGTGGTCGGGCTGGCGGGACGGCTCGAGCGCGAGGGCGTTCGCGTGCCCGAGGTCAGCGTCGGTTCGACTCCGACCATGGTCGCAGCCGACGATCTTGCCGGCGTGACCGAGATCCGACCCGGTAACTATGTCTTCTTCGACGCCTTCCAGATCGCCGTCGGCAGCGCCTCGTTGGACGACGTGGCCTTCACCGTCGCGGCCTCCGTCATCGGCCTGTTTCCGGAGCGCGGCACGTTCGTGCTCGATGCGGGCGCCCTCGCTTTGAGCAAGGATGCGGGCCCGGTCCACGTCGATCCCGACTGCGGGTTCGGGATCGTGGTCGGCCTCGATACCGGCCTGCCTCTCCGCGACGTTCGGCTCGTCTCGTTGTCGCAGGAGCACGGCGTCGTGCGGGTCGGCCGTGGCTTCGACTGGCGGCGTTTGCGGCTGGGTTCGGTGGTGCGCGTGGTGCCAAACCACTCGTGCCTGGCGGCTGCATCGTTCGACCGCTACCATCTGTTGCGTCGCGGTGAGGTGATCGGTTCCTGGCAGCCGGCACGGGGCTGGTGAGCCCGCCGCGGACGGGAGGAACGATGCGTCTCGCCCTGGTCCAACAGCATGCCGGTGACGACCCGGAGGACAACCTGCGCCGCGGCCTCGCGGCCGCCGAGGTGGCAGCGCAACGCGGTGCCGAGTTGGTCTGCTTCGCCGAGCTCGCCTTCAGTCGCTTCCACCCGCAGCGGCCGGCGGTCGGTCCGGTGGCCCGGCTCGCCGAGACGGTGCCGGGACCGACGACTGAGCGCTTCGCCGAGCTCGCTCGGCGGACGGGCATGGTGGTGGTGTTGAACCTCTTCGAGCGTGACGGCAACCGGTGCTTTGACTGCTCGCCGGTTCTCGACGCGGACGGGCGGCTGCTCGGGCGCACCCGGATGGTGCACATCACCGACTATGATTGCTTCCACGAGAGCGGCTACTACGCTCCGGGTGACACCGGGGCCCCGGTCCACGACACCCAGGCGGGCAGGATCGGGGTGGCGATCTGCTACGACCGCCACTTCCCGGAGTACATGCGAGCGCTTGCCCTGGGGGGCGCCGATCTGGTCGTGGTGCCCCAGGCGGGCGCAGTCGGCGAATGGCCGGAGGGGCTGTACGAGGCGGAGATGCGGGTTGCGGCGTTCCAGAACGGCTACTGGGTCGCGCTCGTCAACCGCGTCGGTCGCGAGGAATGCCTCGAGTTCGCCGGCGAGTCCTTCGTGACCGCGCCCGACGGCACCGTGACAGCTCGCGCCGAGCCCGGGACCGACGAGCTGCTGATCGTCGACGTCGACCTCGCGGCGGTCGGCTCGAGCCACGCGCGGAGGCTGTTTCTGCCCGATCGAAGGCCGTCGCTCTACCCTGGCTGGCTGGGTTGAGACATCGGGGAGCCGAGGTCCGCGCGGGCCTACCTCGGGGCGCAGGTCGCATCGGAGGAGTGGTCCGTCACCACCTCTCTGTTTCCGGCTCCCTTCGTGTTTGCCCCGAGCGGCGGAGCCGCCTTGACGTGGACAGTTGATATAGAATGTGCGTCGCACTTGCCCGTAGTCGACTGCACTCACCCGGCGCCGCCGGCCGCAGCCGCAGGGTCATCAGAGAGGAGCAACAATGACAAGGACAACACGAGCGATTCTGTGGGTGGTCGCGAGCGTGCTCGCTACGGCGACGGTCGTGACTGCGGGCGAGGTCACGCTCTACCAGGTCACGGTTCCCGAACGGCGCACCGTTGAGGTGCCGATGGTGGCCACGGCCCAGGCGCCGAACGCCGACATGACCGCCGACTTGAGCTTCCGCGAGGGTCAGGCAACGATCGAGATCCAGTACAGGGACATGAAGCCGGCCGTGCTGCTGGGCGGCGACATCACCAGCTACGTACTGTGGGCGATCGCCCGCGACGGAGCGTTCGAAAACCTCGGCGAGCTCAAGGTCCGCGACGACAAGGACAAGCTCGAGTTCACCTCGGGGCTCAAGGCATTCAGCCTGCTGGTCACGGCCGAGACCTATCCGCGGGTGTCGCGTCCGTCAGAGCTCGTGATGTTCACCTCCGGCGCCCCGAAAAAGGAAAAGAAGTACCCGGCGGAGGGCTTCGTCTTTTCCGGCCTCGACCCGGCGCCCACGGTCGGGGTCCGGTCACTTGCCGGTATCGCCTGGGACCGCACGGCGAACCTCGATGTCGTCCAGGCGGAGCGGATTGTCGAGCTGGCCGGCCAGGCCGGCGCCGCTGAGCGGACCTCCGACCTGTGGCGGGAGATGCAGACCGCCCTCGGCCAGGCCCGTAACTTCGCCGCCAGGGGGTCCCACGAGCGCTCGACCACCGACTACGCCGGTCGAGCCGTTGCGCTGGCGAGCGAGTCGCTGCAGACCATCCGCCGGCAGAACGAGGCCGCCGAGCTCGAGCAGCGGATCGCGGCCCGCAAGGCCGAGATGGCCGCCCTCGAGGGGCGCGCCAGCGCGGCCGAGCAGCAGGCGACGGCAGCCCAGCAGCTGGCTGATGAGGCTCGGCAGCAGGCGGCAGGTGCTCAGCAGCAGGCGACGGCCGCCCAGCAGCAGGCGATGACTGCCCAGCACGAGCTCGAGCTGGCGACCCAACAGAAGGCCGCAGCGGCTGCAGCCGTGGTGGCGGCTCAGGCGGAGCTGACGCAGCTTGCCGCAGAGAAGACGCAGCTCGCCGCCGAGAAGGCGCAGCTCGAGCAATCGGTGGCCGAGGAGTCGGCCCGGGCGGAGCGGCTCAAGCAGGAGAAGGAGGAGCTGTCCTCTCGCCTGCAAGGGGCCCTGTCGATGGTCGCCGAGACCACCAGCACGGCGCGCGGACTGATCGTGAACCTCCCGGACATCCTTTTCGACACCAGCCAGGCGACCCTCAAGCCGGGCGCCCGCGAGGTGATCGCCAAGCTGTCGGGGATCCTGCTCATGATGCCCCAGCTCAACCTGCGCATCGAGGGTCACACCGACTCGACCGGGTCGCGCGAGTTCAACCAGACCCTATCCGATAAGCGCGCCCTCTCGGTGCAGGACTTTCTCATGTCCCAGGGAATCGACTCCAAGCGCATCACGGCGGTCGGCTACGGGTGGGATCGCCCGGTTGCCGACAACTCGACCGCCGAAGGGCGGAGCAAGAACCGCCGGGTCGAGATCGTGATCGGCGAGGGTACGATCGAAGCCGCTCCCGCGCCGGCAAAGTAGCCTTTCGAGCAATCTGTCAACGTCGCGAGCGGGGCCAAACGGCCCCGCTCGCTGCGTCTGGGTGAGATTCGCACAGCGAATCCAAAGCAGCGCACCCCGCATGGCCCCTCGACCGCAGTCTCCACCCGGGAGCGCCTTCTCGGGGCCATGCGGGGCGCGCTGCTAGTTGACGACCCCCGTCTCACCGAGGTGGCGTCCGGCCCACTCGGCGGCGCGGGCGAAGCTCTCGTGCGAGCGACAGCGGGTCCCCATGTGGTGAAAGACCTCGGTAGCCTTGAGCTGTTGTCCGGCGGCGCCGTAGGCGATCATCAGCCGCTCGAGGGACTCGCAGTCGTCGGGCTGCGCGAAGGCGGCAGCCTCGGCGAAGACCAGTCCGCGCTCGACCTGGCCGGTCTCGGCGTAGCACGACTCGAGGAACATGTGGACGTTGGCGATGTAGACCTCGTCGAAGACCTCGTGCATGAACGGCAGGCAGCGCAACAGGTAGATGATGGCCTCGGCGAAGCGCTCGGCGTCGTGGAGGATCACACCGAGGGTGTAGCAGGACTGGGTGTAGACGTTGATCACACCGTCGAAGGACTCGAGGAAGATCCGGTAGCCGTCGATGGACCGCTTGAGAATGGCGGCCGCGTCCTCCTCCTCCTCGAGTTCGTAGTGAATCGTTCCGGCCAGCCCGAGCAGAAAGGACCGCCAATTGGCGTCGCGCTCGAGCTCGAGCAGGCGGTGAAGGCTGTCGATGTCGCTGTGGTCGGCGGCCTCGGCGTCCATCCTCTCGATGACGGCCTCGATCATCCGGGCGACCTCGCCCGAGGTGTCGGTTCCCGTGTACCAGTCCGGAACAGGCATGACCCCTCCGCGACCGCCTCGGGGCGGCGAATCGAGCATGCCACCTTCTGTGCGGGGGATCAATGCAGACTAGCCCGCACTTCTCACCACATCCCTACTGCGGGCGCCGATCTGCCGGCCACCGCCGGCCCTTTCACGCCTCGGCGCCTGCGACGTATGTCCCCATACGCCTCGGCGTCTCGCCGCTCAATGACTGGGCGCTGACAGGCACCTCGGCGCCCTCGTGACGTGACGTGGTGAGAAGTGCGGTCGCGCGGAAGAGGACAGATGTCCGCGTGTCCCGCCGCCTCCATGTCAACTTCTGGTCGCGGTCGGCGTCCGAACCCATGACGGCCGCCCGACGGCGACCGCCGCACACTTACAACGTGCCGTCGTGAGCGGAATGACGAAAGGAGAAGCGGGCATGAGGCGAGCGATTCTGGCAGTGCTGGTGCTCGGTCTGGCCGTGCCGGTCATGGCCCAGGAGAACCCCGGCACGGATCATCCGATCTTCGGTGCGGCACAGCAGGCCGTCGCCCAGTTCCTGCAGCTGAGCGAGGACCAGGTCAACCAATGGAACATCCTCATCGCCGACCACCATGCGATCGCCGAACCCTTGCGCGAGGCGCGGCGAGCCGCAGCCGAGGAGCTGCGTGCGCTGCTCGACACCGACCCGCGAGGACGCCACGGCAATTGGCGAGAAGGTGATCGAGATCCACGCGATCGACCTCCAGCTCCGCGATGCCAACCAGGACTACGTCGCAGGATTCGAGGCACTGCTCGACGAGGAACAGGCGGGACGGCTCGGCTTCATCCGCCGCGCTGCGCGCGTCCAGCCGCTGATCCCGGCCTTCCGGGCGGCGGGCCTCCTGGCGCCACCTCCGGAGGAAAGCGACGGCGGTGCACCGTCAACCGCCGTCGGCCCTGGAGCTTTCGGCGCCGGACGCTGACTCAGATCGGATCCTTGAACCATTGTCACGGGCCCGGCAGTGCCGGGCCCTTTTCCTATCAGTCGCTGTCGCCATCGGCGAAAGTGGCCAGCCAGCCGGTTGGCCTGCCGCCGGAGGCTCGCAGCAGGTGAAAGGCCACCATTCGTCCGGCCCCGGCGATCTCGACCTCGCGAGGAGCGTCTTCGCCGGTCGGCTGCCCCTTGAGGTGACGGGCCGCAGCCTCGACAGCTCGGGTCGTCGCGTCCTCGGCAGAGGATGCTACTACCAGTCCGTCGAGCGCGACCACGACCGCGGGCTCGGCGAGGTTGCCGAGTAGCCCGAGCACGATCATCCGCTGCTGGCCGAGCAGGCCCTGCATGCGTCCCTCGAGGCCCTCCTGGGCGTCGAGCATGCTGTTGAGCTGGCGCGCCACGACGCCGAGCTCGTCGGTGCGTGTCGCAGAGGCTGAACGGCGCCGTTGGTCGCCTCCGGCAATCGCCTCGGCGACGTTGCGCAGCTCGGTCAGCGGTTCGAGAATGTCGCGGCTCATCGCGCGCGACACGAGGGCAAGCGCGAGCAGCGCGACGCTGACCAGCACCCCGTGCAGGATCGCTCGCCGGGTCGCACTTAGCTGTGCCGCGCGATCGGCCTCGACCATCGCCCGGTGGTTGGCCTCGAGCAGGTCGATGACCCGGGCCTTGACCTCCTCGAATAGCGGGTAGGTCTCGGCCTCGTAGGCGGCCAGGGGGCGCCGGGGGCGCGCCGCGAGCAGCGAGTCCCGCGCGGCCCGGTAGGCGGCGAACCGGATGTCGATGTCGGCCAGGATCGCAGGCTCCTCGGGCAGCGTGATGTTGGCCCGCGCGCGGGCCACGGCACTGCGGAAGGCGGACTCGGAGGCGCTGATCTCGGCCGGACCTTCGCCGAGCAGGGCGGCGAGCAGCGCGCTGTCCTGCCGCTCGAGGGCCTCGAGCATCGAAGTGACGGCCTCCATCGAGGCGACGTTGTCGGTAAGCACGCGCCCGATCGAGCTACCGAGCTGGTGGAAGCCGAGGGCTGCGCCGAAGGCGCTCGCGACCAGCAGCGACACCAGGAACCCGTACCCGAGCAGGATGCGCGTGCGCAGGGTCATGGTCAGGCGCGGACGGCGAGGCGCCGGATGGCGTCCGGCGTGCCGAGGGTGATGAGGACGTCGTCGGGCTCGATCCGCTCCGAGCCCTCGAGAGTGGCACGGATGGTGCCGGCGCGGCGGATCGCGACCACGGTGACGCCGAACCGCCGTCTGACGTCGAGATCGACCAGGGTCGAGCCGACGAAAGACTGCGGAGCGGCGAGCTCGGCGAGCTCGGCGTCGTGGCCGAGGTCGAAGCGCTCGATGACGTTGGGCTGAGCGAGACGGCGGGCCAGACGCAGCCCCATCTCCGCTTCCGGGCTGACCACCTCGTGGGCCCCGACAGCCTGGAGCACTCTCGAGTGGAGCTCGGTCAGCGAACGGGCGACGATGCGGGGCACCCCGAGCTGGCGGAGCAGGGCCGTGACCAGAATCGACGCTTCCATGGACTCGGCGCCGATCGCCACCACCGCACACGCCATGCGGTCGACGCCGATCTCTCGCAGCGTGGCTTCGTCGGTGGCGTCGGCGCAGATCACGGCGTCGAGCTCGCCAGCGAGGACCCGGACCTCCTCGTCGTTGCGGTCGATGGCAAGAACCGTCTGACCGGCGCGCGCGAGGTTGAGGGCAACATTGCGGCCGAAGATCCCGAGACCGATGACGACGAACTGCTGCGCCACGCCTACCCCACCATGATCCTCGCCTCAGGATACCCCACACGACCGGCGTGCCGCCGGCCGAAAAGGAGTGCGAGGCTGAGCGGCCCGACCCGGCCGATGAGCATGACCACCACGATGACGAGCTTGCCGAATGTGTCCAGGTGCGCCGTCGCCCCGAGCGACAGCCCGACGGTGCCGAATGCGCTGACGGTCTCGAAGAGGAGCATGTCGAGCCCGACGCTCTGGGTGACGAGAAGGGCGACGGCGGCCCCCGAGACCACCAGCACGCCGAGCACTGTCACCGCTGCGCTACGGTAGACCGTCTCGAGCGGGATCGTGCGGCCGAAGACGACCACGCGCGACTCCCCCCGGGCGACTGCGGCCACCGAGCTGAGGAGCACCGCTGCGCTGGTGGTCTTGATGCCGCCACCGGTCCCTCCGGGCGACGCCCCGACGAACATGAGCAGCAGTGTGATCAGCAGGGTCGCAGGGTGCATCCGGTCGAACGCGACCGAGTTGAAGCCCGCGGTGCGCATGGTCACGCTCTGAAAGATCGCGTTGCAGGCCTTGTCGAAGGATCCGAGCCCTTCGAGTGTGCGGTGCCACTCGATCGCACCGTAGACGAGGGCGCCACCGATCACCAGGACGGCCGACACGGTGACCACGAGGCGGGCCTGGGTGGCGAGGCCGAGCCCGCGTTTGCCGCCGATACGCAGCCAGCCGAACGCGAGCACCGCGAAGCCGATGCCGCCGAGGGTGATCAAAGCGGCGACGGTGAGCAGCACTGCCGGGCTTGCCGCATAGCCGATCAGCGAGTCCGTCTGAAGTGCGAAGCCGGCGTTGCAGAAGGCCGACACGGCGGTGAACAGGCCGCGCCACAGTGCAACCGCCGCCGGCTCGCCGCGGTCGGCGAAGGCGATCGTGAGGATCGCAGCGCCGACCGCCTCGACGCCGAGCGTACTGACCACGATGAAGGCGACCAGTCGTCGCGGCGAGCGAGTCGGTTGCAGGTCGAGCACCTCGCCCAGCGCCTGCTCGCCACGCAGCCCGAGACCCTGGCGCAGCAGCAGGGCGGCAAACGCAGACAGCACCATGATGTTGAGGCCGCCGATCTGGATCAGCAGCAGGATCACGAGCTGGCCTGGCCAGGAGAAGTCGTGCGGCGTGTCGAGTACGATGAGGCCGGTCACGCAGGCGGCGCTGGTCGAGGTGAAGAGGGCGTCGATCGGCGACACCGGCGCACCAGTGGCCGACGCGACCGGGAAGCTGAGCACCAACGTTCCGAGTGCAATCAGGACGACGAACGAGACCAAAACCAGAAGCGCAGGCCGGCCGACGAAGTGCTCGATGAGCTCTGCTGCCGCCTCGCTGCGGACGACCACCAGGAGCAGGACGACGGCCTGGTAAGCGGCAAGCCATCCGAGAGCCGTGGCCGGTCGACCGGCGGAGGCGAGGGCCGCGAACAGAAGGGTGACGGCGAGCAACGGGGCCCGAGAGCCGGACCTCAAGACCCGGGCCAGGAATCGCGCAGTATAGGCAGTGACCGCCGCCGCGAGCCCGAGGCAGATCCCGCGCGGGACGCCGCTCGCGCCGATCCCGTAGCCGACCACTGCCGTGGTCGCGATCAGCGAGACCGCGGTCAAGTGGCGGGCTGCGGGTCCGTTCTTCGACAGCCAGCGGTCGAGCGCGTCGGTCGCCGCGGCTGAGCGTGCCTCCTGAACCGGGACCGGCGGCGCAGGGAACAGAAAGTTCCCGGCCAGCACCAGACACCACAGGACGATGCCACCCGCCACCACAGGGCTCTCGGCGAGCGCTCCGACGAATGCGCCGATGACGAGTGCGAGCGCGGCCACAGCTGCGACCGGCGCCCACCTCCGTCGGCCGAGCAGGCCGAGCACCGCAATGGCCGCGAGCGCGATCTCCGCCGCAGTGAACGCGATGCCGGTCTGCGTCATCCGGTCGGTCGGACCGAAGTAACCGTGCGGCATGTCGATCGCGAACTGGCCAAGGCCCGCGAGGGCGGCGGCGCCTGCCAGGCGGGTGGCGGCGAGACGTTCGCGAGCAACGCTATGCACGGCGATGGTCTCCGGGCGACTGGGAGCCCGCGTCAAGGTCGGAGCGTCCGGCTTCCTGGTTCACGGCCAGAGTGTAGGACGGTACGCCGAACGGCGAAAGGTCGGGAGTGCCGTCAGGGCTGAACGGTGATTCTGACGACCTGCACCGGGGTCTTCGGGCGGTCGCCGGGGCCGGTCGGGGTGCTCTCGATGGCGCGCACGACATCCATGCCTTCGGTGACCCGTCCGAAAACGGGATGCTTCGAGGGTCCCGGGGTGAACCAGTCCAGGTAGGCGTTGTGGACCGTGTTGATGAAAAACTGCGAGCCGCCCGAGTTGGGTCTGCCTGTGTTGGCCATCGACAGCGTTCCGGGCTCGTTGGAGATCTTGGCGTCGGCCGGATGCTCGTCGGGAATCGTTCCATGCGGCGGACCGCCGGTGCCGGCGAGGTGACTCGACGGGTCCTTGGAGTGTGGGCAGCCGAACTGGATCATGAAACCGTTGATCACGCGGTGGAAGTGAAGACCGTCGTAGAAGCCGCTCTCGGCGAGTTCAAGGAAGTTCTTGGCAGTCTTCGGCATCGTGTCGGCGAAGATCTCGGCGGTAAAGCTGCCGAGGGTGGTGTCGAACCGTGCGGTCGGGTTGGCCATGAGTCGTCCTCCGGGTGACGGGGTGCGGCGCCGGGTTACGGTCGTCGCCCGGTGCACGGTAGCACGTCGTCCGGGTCCGGGAGTGTTGCCGGAGCCATGACCGTTCTATGATCGAAGAGATACGAAGGAGTCCCGCATGACGGACACTCTCCGGGACCTCGCGCGACGCGAGTTCCACGTCGCGCGCCTGGCGCGCGACCGCTACCACTTCGACGACCGGCTCTTCACGCTGACCGGAAACGTGGTTCTCGCGGACTTCCGCGCCGCGCGGGTCTTCGCCAAGCGCATGAACGACCGCCGCGACCTCCTGACCTACCCGGAGCAGGCCGTCTCCGCCGGCGAGATCAACGCAATGGCCTTGATCGACGAGGTTCTCCATCTCGTCATCCGACAGTTCCGTGAGCACAACGCGCCGCGGCTGCTTTCCGACGCCCTCGAGCACCTGGCCGGAAGACTCGGGGAGGACCCCGTCGACAAAGCCCTCGCCGAGTTCGTGGACGAGTTTCCCCCGGTGGCGGTCTACCGCCGCGAGCTCGAAGGGACCGTCTACCTCGCCGGCGCCACCAGTTCGGAGACGCATCGCGAGGTCACCCTCGAGGAGCTGCTCCTGCTCTGGCTGGCCAATGCAAACCCGGCGTTCTCGCGCTATCTCGAGCTCTTCGATGACGGCCGAATGCGCCAGGCGACGGCCTACCTGCCAATGATCGGGGAGCTCGAGACCTTCCTCGGTGATCAGGGCCCGGCCGGCCCCGGCGGGGAGAACCTGTTTCAGCTCCTGCGCGCCCCCGCACTGGCCTCGCCGCACTCGCTCGAAGGCCAGCTTGAGTACATCCGCATCCACTGGGGGAAGCTGTTGGGTGGGGCGTTGTACCGCTTGCTGTCGAGTCTCGACCTGCTCGCCGAGGAGCACCGCCCGGTGTTCGGTCCCGGCCCCGGTCCGGTCGAGCCCTACGAGTTCGCCGGCCAGGAAGTCGAGAGCGAAGCGTTCAGCCAGGACAAGGACTGGATGCCGCGGGTGGTGCTGCTGGCCAAGAACGCGTTCGTGTGGCTCGACCAGCTCTCGCGTCAGCTTGGGCGGGAGATCCACCGCCTCGACGAGATCCCGGACGAGGAGCTCGACCGGCTCGCCTCCTGGGGCGTGACCGGGATCTGGCTGATCGGAGTCTGGCAGCGCAGCCGCGCCTCGCGCCGGATCAAGCAGCGGATGGGCCACGACGACGCGGTGGCGTCGGCCTACTCACTCGCCGACTACGGAATCGCCGACGATCTCGGTGGTCAGGCGGCGTGGGACGATCTCAAACGGCGTGCGTGGCGGCGCGGCATCCGGTTGGCCTCGGATATGGTGCCGAACCACATGGGGATCGACTCGCGCTGGGTGGTCGAGCATCCGGACTGGTTCCTCGGTCTCAACGGGAGTCCGTTCCCGAGCTACACCTTCAACGGGCCCGACCTCTCGGACGACGACCGGGTCGGCATCTTCATCGAGGACGGCTATTGGGACCGGCGTGACGCCGCGGTCGTGTTCAAGCGGGTCGACCGCTGGACCGGGAGCGCGCGCTACATTTACCACGGCAACGACGGCACCTCGATGCCGTGGAACGACACCGCCCAGCTCGACTACCTCAACCCGGAGGTCCGCGAGGCGGTCATCCAGACCATCCTCCACGTCGCGCGGCTGTCGCCGATCATCCGCTTCGACGCCGCCATGACCCTCACCAAGAAGCACTACCAGCGGTTGTGGTTCCCCGAGCCGGGCTCGGGCGGCGACATCCCATCGCGAGCCGGGCTCGGGCTCACCCGCGAGGCCTTCGACGCCGCAATGCCAAACGAGTTCTGGCGCGAGGTCGTCGACCGCGTCGCCGCCGAAGCGCCGGACACATTGCTCCTCGCGGAGGCGTTCTGGCTGCTCGAGGGCTATTTCGTCCGCACCCTCGGTATGCACCGGGTCTACAACAGTGCGTTCATGAACATGCTGCGCGATGAGCGCAACGCCGAGTACCGCCAGCTGATCAAGAACGTGCTCGAGTTCGATCCCCAGATCCTGAAGCGGTTCGTCAACTTCATGTCGAACCCGGACGAGCGCACCGCTATCGACCAGTTCGGCGACGGCGACAAGTACTTCGGCGTGTGCACCCTGATGGCGACCCTGCCGGGCCTGCCGATGTTCGGCCATGGTCAGGTCGAGGGCCTGCGCGAGAAGTACGGCATGGAGTTCCGTCGCGCCTACTGGGACGAGACGCCGAGCGAGCACCTGGTGGCTCGCCACGAGCGGCAGGTGTTCCCGCTGCTGCACCGCCGGGCGGTCTTCGCCGACGTTGAAGAGTTCCTGCTCTACGACTTCTTCACAGCCTCCGGGGCGGTCAATGAGGACGTCTTCGCCTACTCCAATTGCCACCTCGGGCAGCACGCGATGGTGCTCTACCACAACCGCTTCGCCGAGACCTCCGGTTGGGTCCGGACCTCGGTCGGATTCGCCGAGCGCGGTGCGAACGGCGACAAGCACATCGTCCAGCGCACGCTGGTCGAGGGCCTGGGCATCGCGCCGACCGACGAGACCTTCCTCGTGATGCGCGACCTGGTCGGCGAGCTCGAGTACCTCCGCCCGACCGGCGAGCTCGCTGGGAATGGCCTCTTCGTCGAGCTCAAGGCCTACCAGCTCTACATCTTCGTCGATCTCCGCGAGGTCCGCGACAGCGCAGAACGCCCCTATGCGCGGCTCGCCGAGCTGCTCGAAGGGCGCGGCGTTCCGGACGTCGACGAGGCGCTGACCGAGCTCCTGCTCGAAGAGGTGCTGGTGCCTCTTCGAAGCCTGCTCGCCGAGGCCTCCGTGGCCGCAATCCTCGATCCCGACAGCGCCCCGACGCCGGCGGATGTGACCGATGCCGTGAGCGCGTTCTATGTGGCGGCCTTCGCCGAGGCCGAGTCTGACGGTGACGCCGAGGCGGCGACCGCGGCCGCGCTGGATCGCCTCACTGCGCTCGGCAGACTGGCGCCGGTCGAGACAGAGGCGCTCGAATCCGACGTCGCTTCAGAGCCGGTTCTGCCGGAGGCGGTCGAGGCGGGTGTCGCCCTGATCGCATGGGCCGCCCTTGCCGGCCTCGGCTTCCCCGCCGGCGACGAGGATGCCGTGGAGCGCAGCCGCGACCGGATTGCCGAGTGGCGACTCGGCCGCGCGGTCGAACGCGCCGCGATCGCGCTCGGGGCCGACCTGCCCGCGGCTCAACGCGCCGGCCTCGCGCTCGGGCTCATGGTGGGTGTCTCCGGGTGGACGGCGCCCATCGAGGCGTCCGTTGCTGAATCGGCGCAGCGCGCTGCGGCTCGGTTGCTGGCGTCGGCGCTGCGCGACCCGGCGAGCCAGCGTTTCCTCAGCGTGAACCGGTACGGCGGCGTGCTCTGGTTCAACCGCGAGTGCTTCGCCGAGTGGTGCGCGTTGGTGCGCCATGTAGTCGCGGTGGAGAGCGTGGTAGCGGGTCACGAGCCCGGCATGGCAGTGGCGACGGCCGATGCCGTCGTCGCGGCCCTCGAGGCGGCTGAAGCCGCCTCCGGCTATCGGGTCGACCGTCTGCTCGAGGCGGTCAGTTCAGACGCACGGTGACAGCCGTCTGATCACCCGAACCCGATCGCAGGCGGAACGAGGCGGTCGGGTGGCGGTGCCCTGCGAGAGCCCGGGACAGGCTCGTGCGTTGGCCGAGAAGGCACTCGGCGACGCCCCATGGCGCGGTCAGCTCGAGGCGGCCACCGTCCGCGCCGACGAAGGCGAGGTCGAAGCTGTCGCCGTGCCGACGGCCTTCGAGACGTCCATGTTCACCGTTCATGTTCGCGCGTGCCGAGCGACCGCGCCGGTCGAGGGTGGTGAGGACCCGGCCGAGCTCGACATCGATGTCGCCACCGCAGCTGAGGTCCCCATCGAGCAGCGCGTGAACCACGCCGTCGACCGCCTCGCCGGAGACCTCGAGGGAGGCAGATTCACCGCCACTGCTGTTGACTGAAAGCTGGAGGCTGCGGTGCTCGGGAGCGGTCGCCGCGCAGCCGGCCATGACGAGGACGAGGGCAGGGGCGTATCCGATGTGACGAAGCATGAAGACCTCCGGTTCATCCGGAGAAACGCAGCATGACTGCGGGAGGTTCTCGACCGGATCCGTAAAGCCGGCGTATCTCGTTCTCAGGAGCAGGAGAGGCGCGGCCGGGGATCCAAGACTCGACGTGGGGCGAGCTGCCAAGGACTCTCATGATCAGCGCCGTTCAGGGGTGTCGAGTAGCCCGCAGGTTTCGACAGATGGTGCAGCGCAGCCCGTTCGTGCAGGAGAGCCTTCGGGTCCCGACCCGAGGCATTGCAAGGGCCGCGGGGCGTTGGCAGATGCCTGCGCAGCGTGGTCCGCAGCCGTCTTGGGGCGGGACCCGACGGCTACACGAGTTCTCGGACCCACCGCTCCCGGGCGAGGCGCCAGAACACGACCAGGAAGGCGGTCAGCGGGATCGCCAGGATCATTCCGGTCAGGCCGCCCAAGGCCGAGCCCCAGAAGAAGATCGCGACGATGATCACCATCGGGTGGAGCCCGGTGCGGTCGCCCATGATCCTCGGGGTGAGCACGTAGCCCTCGATCATCTGGACGATCACGAAGACCATCAGCACCAGCAGCGCTCGGGTCAGGCCGCCGCCGGTCTGGAAGAAGGCGATCGGGATCGTCGTCACCAGGGTGAGCGTGCTGCCGAGGTAGGGGATGACGTTGAGGAAACCGAACACCAGACCGAGCACGAAGCCGTAGCTCAAGCCCACCACGGTGAAGCCGATCCCGAACAGCATCCCCTGGAGGAAGGCGATGATGAGCTGGCCGCGGAAGAAGGCGACCAGGATGTCGATGAACTGGGTGACCAGGTAGCCGACGTCCTTGCGCGTGTCCGCCTTAAGGAACGGCAGAAAGCGTTCGACCTCGCCCAGCATCGCCTGCTCGCTGATCAGGAAGAAAGCGAAGTAGACCGGCAGCACGACCCACGCCAGCAGGCTGCCGATGATTCCGAGCACTCCGACGCCCGCCGACAGCGCCTGGTTGCCGATCGCCTGGATGCCCTGGACGAGGGCGTCCTGGTGGCTCGTGAAGACGTTGGTCAGGCGGTCGTAGAGGCCCTTGTCCTTGAGGTAGGCGACGACCTCCGGAGCGCGGTCCCTGATTCCCGTCCACAGCTTGTCGGCGAGGGCGGGCACCTGCTGGACGAGTTCCGAGACCTGGCTCACGAGCAGCGCTCCGAAGAACCACAGGAAGGCGCCGAGCGGGATCACCATCGACAGGAGCACGGCGAGCAGCGCCAGGATTCTCCCGAGCCGGAGCCTGCCGCGCAGCCAGTCGTAGTAGGGCCGGAACACGAGGGCCGCGACCGCGGCCACCGCGAGCGGCAGGAAGACGTCCGAGAATCGGGCGAAAAACGAGCCGACGAGAAAGAACAGCGCGCCGACCGCGACCACGATGATGCACGCCGAGAGAATCGTGATCGCGGCCGCCGTCGTCGCGCGTTGGCGTTCCGAGAGCTCGAGCAGCATGTTCGGCCTCCTGGGTCGAGGCGATGGTACGGGCACCTTGTGCGGACATCAAGCTTCGCCGGATCCGAGCAGGCCCCCAGCAGCCGGACGCGGTGTAGAACAAGCTCAGATGTCTCGGACAATCGACGGTTGGAGGGTGTGCTCGAACGGCGCGCGATGCGCCCAGGGGAGACGGCTAGAGTTCGGTTGGACTCCACCGTCCGATTGTTCGCCGTTCGGACCCACTGCCTCCGCGTCGTGAGCCCCGCCCCAGCACGTGCGACGTTCGCCGGCGTACCGACCGGGCATCTCTTCTTTCAATACCTGGAGGCCCTTGCCGCCTCCGGCATCTCCGCCGGCTGCGGCGGCGGCAACTACTGTCAGGATGCCGCCGTCACCCGTGGCCAGATGGCGGTCTTTCTTGCCAAGGCGCGCGGCCTGGACTGGTACGACGTCTGAGGCCGACGTACGTGCTCGGGAAAGCGGTCCGTCGCAGGAACGATGCCGCAGCGGCGGCGGATCCTCCCGGTCGTGGCGCTTGACGGAGCGATCCGACCGGCGAACGTGCTGCACCGAAAACGGATGTGTCGTGCTACTACTACTGCTGCTTCACCAACCGGATCATGCCTTCGGCCGTGGTGCCGCCGGGGAAGAACACGGTGTAGCCGGCGAGCATCTGCTCCGCGGAAATGATCCCGCTCGCGGTGAAACGATCGATACCGGGCGCCGGAACGTTGGGTGAATCGCTCCAGAACCGCCCGCGGGCGTCAACCATGGTGGTCGTCGTGCCGAAGATAGGCGAGTTCGTCTGAAACGTCCCGCCGCCGGGGCTGAGCATGAACGAGAATGTCTCCGGCGGCGGATCTGAGCCTCCGAAGACGTTGCCACCGAGGTCGACGGTCACGGTCGCGGCACCGGTCGCAGGATTGATGGTCACCGTCGTGGCAGCCGGACCGTTCGAGAAGAAGGTCTGGTTGAACCAGCTCCCGAGGTACGTGCCGGCGGCTTGGCTGGGCGCGAACAGGGTCGGGTCGGCGGCCGACGCGGCGGCGGTGAACGGATCGCCCGAAGCCTGATCGATCCGCGAGCCGGCGATCCAGGCGCTGCCCGAGCTCACCGCTGCCACCACCGTGACATCACCCGGGCTGCCGCCGACAACGTCGGTCAGCGGCGCGTACAGTGCACCCCAGGGCGGCACCGTGAAGGAGGCGCTTCCCATCGAGCTGCCGCTCGGTGCGCGGGCGGTGAGGTTCAGCTCGGCGCCGCTCGGGCCCGCCACCGCGAACAGGTTGCTGCGCGACCCGCCGTCCTGGCGCAGGCCGGTGATCCAGCGCTCGCCCCCCGCCGGGGTGTTGTCCGGTGCGGCGAGGCCGTCGAAGCCCTGGCCGAAGGTGACGCCGCCCTGCAGGTTGTAGATGCGGGAGGTCGCGCTGATCGGCACGTTGGAGGTGAGCAGGATGGCGCCGCTGCCGGCGTCGATCCCGAAGCGGTCCTGGATCACGTCCGCGAGCACCATCGTACGGCCCGCCGGCACGGTAACCGAGACCGACGGCGCCCCGGAGTTGTCGGTGTTGCGCTCGAGCCAGGTCATCGTCACGTTCGCGCTTTGACTGCCGGCGTTGCCGAGGAACATGTCCATCTGCCACACGGAGGTGCCGGCTCCGGGTCCCCTCGAGGCGGCGGGGATGACCAGCATTGTGGCTGGAGTCAGTGCTGCAGCCGACGCCGCGGCGAGCACCAGGATCGAGACGAGGGCGAGGTGTCGTTTCATGGAGTCCTCCCAACGGCCGTCGCGCCCCTGAGGGATCCGACGGCGGCCTTCTCTGTTTGGACATGCGACATCGGGTCCGGAAGCCTGCCACCTTCCTCCGCGTTGCCCGAGATGCGCGTCCCTTGCGGGACGCCGGGGGGAGTCGGGCATGGGTGTGCTGATCGACGGAAAGTGGCGGGACGTCTGAGTCGGAGGGCGCTTCGAGCGTGAGGCCTCGAAGTTTCACCACCGCGTGAGCTCGGACCGCTCGGCCGGATTTCCGGTGGCGGCAGGCCGCTACTTCGCCTTGCCCTGGGCGGCGACGGCCGCGGTGCGGGCGGCGATCGCCGCTTGGTCGCCCAGGTAGCGGTGGGAGATCGGGCGGAGCTCGTCGTCGAGCTCGTAGACCAGCGGCACTCCGGTCGGGATGTTGAGGCCGACGATCTCGTCGTCGGAGATCCCGTCGAGGAACTTGACCAGCGCCCGCAGACTGTTGCCGTGGGCCACGATCAGCACCTTGGTGCCCGACTTCACCACCGGCGCGATCTCCTCGTGCCACAGCGGCAGGAAGCGCTCGACGGTGTTCTTCAGGCACTCGGTGCGCGGCAGCTCGTCCTGGGAGAGCGAGGCGTAGCGGGGGTCGCGGCCGGGGAAGCGCTCGTCGTCGGGGTCGAGGGCCGGCGGCGGCGTGGCGTAGCTACGGCGCCACTCGTGGACCTGCTGCTCGCCGAACTTGGCCGCCATCTCCGCCTTGTTGAGGCCCTGGAGGGCGCCGTAGTGGCGCTCGTTGAGCCGCCAGCGACGGATGACCGGCAGCCACATCAGGTCCATTTCGTCCATCACCAGCCACATCGTGCGGATCGCGCGCTTGAGCACAGAGGTGTAGACCACGTCGAAGGTGAAGCCGCCGGCCTTGAGCAGCCGGCCCGCCTCGCGGGCCTCGTCGGCACCCTTCTCAGTGAGGTCGACGTCGGTCCAGCCGGTGAAGCGGTTCTCCTTGTTCCACACGCTCTCGCCGTGGCGAACCAGGACCAGGGTGTGCATCAGTCACCTCCGTGGGTCGCGGAGGCGGTGCCGCCGCCGCACCCCCGAGGATAGCAGGACATGAGAGGTAAGAAGGTAAGAGGGTAAGAAGGTAAGAAAGTAAGGAGGCGTCGTAGGGGCGGAGCTTGTCTCCGCCCGTGGTCCCGGTCGCGGAGCCGTTCGGGACGCGGCGCGGTAGACTCGCGCTCGGCTGGTGCGACGTCCGACGGAGGTGCGGTGCGGCAGACGACGAGGGGTCTGGTGCTCGTGGCGGCGCTCATGTCCGCATGCGCCCAGGCTCCGCCGCAGTCGGCACCGACGCGGAGCCCTCGACGCATCGTCTCGATGGCCCCGGCGCTCACCGAGACCGCATTCGCGCTCGGTCTCGGCGACCGCGTGGTCGGGGTCACCCGCTACTGCGAGTGGCCGCCCGAGGCACGCAGCCTGCCCAAGGTCGGCGGCTTCCTCGACCCGAGTTGGGAGGCGCTGGTCGCGCTCCGGCCGGACCTCGTGCTGCTGATGCAGGACCACAACGCCGTGCGCGCCCGCCTCGACACGCTCGGGATCCGCTCGCTCCAGGTCGATCAGGGCGACCTCGACGGGATCCTGACCTCGTTCGTGACCATCGCCCGCGCCTGCGGCGTGACGGAACGGGGGGAGGGACTCGCGTCCGAGGTGCGCGCTCGGCTCGATGTCGTCGCCTCCGCCACCGCGGACCTCGCGAGTCCGCGAGTCCTGGTGGTTGTCGAGCGCGAGGTCGGCGCGGGCCCGGTGCGCAGCGTCTGGGTCGCCGGTCCCGGGACCTTCTACGACGACCTCGTCGGTCTCGCGGGCGGCGCCAACGCCTGGCACGGCACCGCCGCTGTGCTCTACCCGGAGGTCTCGCGAGAGGGCCTGATCGCGCTCGACCCCGACGTCATCCTCGACGTCGAGGCCGAGCTTCAGAAGCACGGCCTCAACCGCGAGCGCGTGCGCGCCGAGTGGGACGGTCTCACCGAGCTGCGCGCGGTCCGCGACGGCCGCGTCGCCGTGCTCGACCAGGACTACATGGTCGTGCCCGGGCCGCGTATCGCCCGGGCGGTGGAGGCGATGGCGCGAGCGATCCATCCGCAGGCGGTGTTTCCGCGATGAACGGTCACCTGCTCGAGGCGCGCGGACTCGGTGTCACCCTGGACGGCGCCGAAGTCCTGCGCGAGGTGTCGTTCTCGCTCGCGCGTGGCGAGCGGCTCGCCATCGTCGGGCCCAACGGCGCCGGCAAGACGACCCTGCTGCGTTGCCTCGACGGTTTGGTCAAGCCGGCGAGGGGCAGCGTCCTGCTCGCCGGGCGTCCGGTCGAGACCTACCCGCGCCGCGAGCTCGCGCGGGTCGTGAGCTACGTGCCCCAGGGCGACACCCGCTCGGTGCACTACACCGTCGCCGCCTTCGTCGAGATGGGCCGCTACCCGTACCTGACCGGGTGGTCCGGGCTCGGGCCCGAGGACGTCGCCGCGGTCCGTTCTGCGCTCGAGATGACCGAGACCGTGCACCTCGTCGATCGTCCGCTCGAGTCGCTTTCCGGCGGCGAGCGGCAACGGGTCTTCCTGGCGGCCGCCCTCGCCCAGGGTGGGGAGGTGCTGCTGCTCGACGAGCCGACCAGCTTCCTCGACTACCGCCACCAGGCCGGCGTGCTCGCCGTGCTCGAGCGCCTCCACCGAGAGCGCGGGCTGACCATCGTGCTCGTCACCCACGACCTCAACGGCGCCGCCGCCACCGCCGACCGGGTGCTCGCCCTCCGCAACGGGCGGGTGGTGCTCGACGGGAGGCCGGGCGACCTCTTCACCGTCGACGCCCTGGCGGGGATCTACGGCGCCGCCTTCCGGCTGGTGCCCGCCGAGGGTCGTCATCTGCCGGTGGTGGTGCCCGAGGGAGGCGTGCGGTGAGGCCGGGCCGCCGCTTGCTGCTGCTCGCCATGCTTGCCGTGGCCGTGGTTGTGGTGGCGCCTCTGATCGGCATCGAGCGGGTCGGCCTTGACGCGTTGCTTCACCCCGGCGACGGCTCGCCGGCGGCAATCATCCTGTGGCGGATCCGGTTTCCGCGCGTGCTCGCAGCCTTGCTCGGCGGCGCCGGCCTCGCCGCCGGAGGGGCCGCCTTCCAGGCCGTGTTCCGCAACCCGCTCGCGACGCCCTACACTCTCGGCCTCGCCTCGGGGGCCGCGTTCGGCGTCGCCGCCGCGACCCGGGTCGGGCTCGCGGTCGCCTTCGCCGGGCTGCCGTTCCTGCCCTTCGCCGCGCTCGCCGGGGCATTGCTCGCGGTGGCCACCGTATGGACCCTGACCCACCTCCGGCCGGCCTTCTCGACCACGACGCTGCTCCTTGCCGGCGTGGCCATGAGCTTCTTCTTCTCCAGCCTGATCCTGTTCCTCCAGTACACCGCGTCCCTCGGCGACTCCTTCCGGATCGTGCGCTGGCTGATGGGCGGGCTCGGCGCGGTCGACGGCAACGCGGTGCTCGGCATGCTGCCCTTCGTCGTCATCGGCGCCGGCCTGCTCGCCCTCCGCGCGCGCGAGCTCGACCTGCTCGCCACCGGCTCCGACATCGCGGCGAGCCGGGGGGTCGATGTCGCCGCCGTGCGCCGCCTGGTGTTCCTCGCCACCTCGGTGATGGTCGGCGGGGTGGTGGCGGCGTGCGGGCCGATCGGCTTCGTCGGGATGATGTCGCCCCACATCTGCCGGCTCTTCGTGGGCTCCGACCACCGCGCCGTGCTCCCCGCCTCGTGTCTGTTCGGCGGCGCCTTCCTGGTCGTGTGCGACACCGTCGCCCGGATCGTCATCGCGCCCGCAGAGCTGCCGGTTGGCGTGCTGACGGCCTTCCTCGGCGGCCCGTTCTTCCTCTGGCTGCTGGTGCGCCGCGGCGGCATCGCCTAGCAGCGGGCCCCGCGGTGCGGTCCGCGAGAACTCACGCGGACTGCACCGCGGGGCACACTGCTCATTATTCGCTTCGCGAATCCGCTGACAAGGTCCCAGAGAGGTGCAGACTGGGTCGGGGCCGAGGGAACGCACCGGCTTCGTGGTTCCCCTCGAGGAGGTTGCCGGGGCTGGAGCGCTTCGACAGCCGTGGGGTGCTGGTTGCTAGAGGGTTAGGGCAGGCTTGCTTGTGAGACGGAGGCTCGATATGATCGGTATATCTCGACAGGGGAGGAAACGATGAAGATGTCGCGACGATGCGTGGTGTGTGTGATCGCCCTGATGGCGCTTTCTCTTGGCTTCGCAGGTGCCCAGGACCAACCGGCGATGAGCCCAGAGGAAGCGGCGATGATGGCGACCTGGCAGAAGGCCATGACCCCCGGTCCGCAACACGCAATGCTGGCGAAGATGGCGGGCGAGTTCACCCTCCAGGTGACGTCCATTATGTCCCGGGGCGCCGAGCCGCAGGTCAGCACCGCGCACTCGAGCCGGCGCATGATCCTCGGCGGCCGCTACCTCGAGGAGACGGTCAACGGCTTCACTATGGGCCAGGAGTTCGAGGGTCGCGCGCTCACCGGCTACGACAACACGTCTGGCACGTGGTTCTCGACATGGGTCGACAGCATGTCGACCGGGATCATGACCAGCACCGGCGAGTGGGACCAGGGCACGGGGGTCGGCACGTTTCACGGTGAGTTCAACGACCCGATCACCGGCCAGGTGCAGAAGTCGCGGACCGTGATCCACCTCCTCGAGGGCGGCAACGAGAAGATGGAGATGTACATGCTCACCGACTCGGGCGAGTTCAAGTCGATGGAGATCCTCTACACCCGCACGAAGTAGCGTCGGCGTTCGACCCGTCCGCCAGTGGTGATCGCGGGGCGTCGATACGCCCCGCTCAGCGGAGCGACAGGACCGTGAGCACGGCGATGGCGAGGAAGACCAGCCACGCGAGGTGCCGGCCGCGCGAGGCCGCGAAGGTCAGGGCCGCGCTGGCGAAGAAGGTCAGGCTGATCGCGAGCGGGACCGCACGCGCAACGGACACGCCCGGGAGCGACCCAGACAGGGCGACGAGCACCGCCGCGAAGCCCCACCAGGCGATCGTCGTGAGGTGCCAGGCGAAACGCAGCGTCCGCCTGGTGAAGCGATCGTCGCCGAACAGCTTGGGCAGGTCCTCGCGACGCAGCAGGCGGACGAGGAGGTACTGCTCGCCCAGCCATGAATGCGCAACACCAACGCCTGCGGCGAGCACGGCGGCGAGAATCAGCGGGACGTTCATGGCGGTCATGCTCCCTCGGAAGGCTGGTCCGTGACCACCGGCTCGCAACGAACCTCGGTCGTGACCGAGCTCGCGATGAAGCACGCCTCGTGAGCCTGGTGGTGGAGGTGAAGTACCTGGTCAGTGGTGGGGGTCGGCTGGCCGGAGAAGCGGACCTCGGGCCGCAGGGTGACGAGGGTGAACGCGGTCCTGCCCTCGGCGTTGCGTCCCAGCACTCCCACCGGTGCGTCGCGGTAGCGGTCGACGCGAAAGCCCTGCTTCGCGGCGAACGAGAGAAACCACAACATGTGGCAGCTCGCGAGCGAGGCGACGAAGAGCTCCTCCGGATCGACCGCAGCGGCGTCCGACATTGGCACCGGCACCACCTGCGGCGACGACGACGCGGGAACCTCGACGCCGCCGTCGAACCGGATCGCGTGTCGACGGCTGTAGCGGTTGTCGAGGAAGTCCTGGTCGCCCCGCTGCCACGAGACCTCTGCCGTGTACCAGGCCATCACGTCACCTCAGCCCGATGTCACCGAGTGTAGACGGTGACGAGCAGAGGGCTCCCGAACATCGCTGCCGGGGAGATCACTGGTTCGTCAGCCGGTGGCTGCCCTCCCCACCGCTCGCGCACCTTCGCCTCCACCAGCGGGTCGGACAGGTCGAACTCGCCGATGGTCTGGAGCTCGCCGAGCCGTAGCCCGAGCGCCCGTTCGTAGACCTTCCACACCAGCTCCGAGCAGTACACGCGGTCGTCCGACCACTCGAACGTGAGGTCGTAGTGCCTGCCCTCGAAGGTCCTGCCCACCTCGACCATACGTCGGATCGCTGTCGGCGTGAGCACTTGCGCCGCGTCCCGAAGTCGTTTGACGAAGAAGTGTCCGCCCCGGCCTCGCTTGACCCACACCTCGAGCGGGGTCAGCTTCACCGGCTCGACGGCCTCGAACACGAACGGCGCGCCGTTGCGCAGGTACACGATGCCCATGTGGCTATACGGGGAGTGCGTCGCCCGCTGGATCGCGGCGCTCTGTGCTGAGCGCGAGGTCTGGAACACGATGTCTCCGTCATGCGGCGCATATGGCTGCTTGGCCGCGCACGCGGTGGCGAGGAAGGCAATCAGCCAGACCCGGCGGTAGACCCTACCCATCGATTTCGACCTCACCCTCGATCTCGACCGGGATGCCGAACGGCAGCTCGGCGAGGCCGACCGCCGAGCGGGCGTGAGCACCGCGTTCGGGACCGAAGACCTCGAGGATCACCTCGGTGAAGCCGTTGATCACGTCCGGCTGGCGAGCGAAGCCGGGCGCCGAGTTGACCATCCCGAACACTCGCAGCCACGCCGACACGCGGTCGAGATCGCCGAGTGAGCGCTTGAGGCTGGCGAGGATCGCGAGCGCGGTCAGGCGAGCCGAGTGGCGAGCCTGGTCGAGGGTGACCTCGGCGCCCACCTTGCCGAGGGGTCCCGCGAGCGAGCCGTCCGGGTGCTGCGGGCCGTGCCCGGAGATGAACGCCCGATCACCGTGAAGCCGCACCCAGGGGAAGGGGAGAACGACTCCGGGGGGCAGGATCAGTGGCGCCGGGAGAACCAGCCCGAGCGACCCCAACCGTGCCTCGATCTCGGCCATGGCGGCCTCCTCAGTCCAGCATGTCAGCCTCTCGAAGGAATGACGTGATCGCGTCCCAGCAGAGGGCTGGTTTCACCTGGAGCAGCAGGTGCGGCCCGTCGATGGTGACGACCCGTGTGCCGGGACGTGCCGCCACTACGCGGCGGACGCTGCCCGAGAGTACCAAGTGATCCCGGCTACCGCGCAAGTACTGCACGGGGTAGGGCAGAGCCGCTAACTGCGGCCGCACGTCGACCGAGAGCACGCTACGCATCCGTGCCGCGCGTACGGAGGGTTCGACACGGCGGTTGGCGTCTCGGATCGGCCCGGAGAACTCCCTGGCACGCCTGAACCCCGTCAGGTGGAGCCCGATGGTGAACCATGAGATGCCGAGCGAGAGCATCGCAGTCCAGGGCAGGTTGGCGAAACCATGCCAGGCAGGTGACACGGCGAAGGTGTTGCACAGCACGACCGCCACTAGGCCGGGAGGCCGCTGCAAACCGGCCAGGATCGCCACCGGGCCGGAGAAGGACTCCGCGACCAGGATGAACCGGCCCTGGGGAACGAAGTCGCGCAGGATCAGGGACGCGCAGCCGTCGTAGTCGAGGACCTGGTTCGGCGGATAGTGGGCGGCGATGCAGGTAAACCCTGGCGGCGCAGAGTCCTTGAACCACTTGAAGAGCTGGCCCGTGCCCTCGAGCCCGGGAAGCAGAACGGCCCTCATCTGCTCGCGATCCAGGGGGGCACCAGACTGCACCCGGCCGAACGAGCCCACCCTCTCTCCGGGCTCCTGAGTCCCGGCGCGCGAAGCGCGCTACAGGAGATCGCCGGCCGGAGGCGCCGAGAGTGACGTATCGAAACCTGCTCCACGATCAGGGGGCCTCCGGCCTGCGAGCTCCTTCGTCGAATGTGGGCAGATCGCCGACCGCCGCCTCCCAAGTCGCCCGCGACGCCCAGAAGATGTTGTTCACCGGGCGGGCGCCCGGGTCGTCGTCGAGGATGCCGGCGGGAACCAGGAACGCCTTTCCGTCGCGGCTTCGCCACGGGACCGGCGAGCCGCACACGCTGCAAAAGCCGGTGCAGAAGCGAGCCGCGCTCGGAAGCTCCCACCGCCGGGCCACGTCCTCGCCTCCGAGCCACCTGAACTGCTCGCCGCGCACCAGGATGTTCGAGGCGAACGGCGTCCCGTGCGCCTTGCGGCATCGGCTGCAGTGACAGTAGTGGAAGAACAGGTACGGCGGGCTGATCTCGAAGGAGACCGCTCCGCACAGGCACGATCCCCGGATCGCAGTCGCTGTCATCGCATCGCCTCCTCAGGCCGACTCCGCACAGGCGGGCCGGCATCCGATGTCGCTGAGCTCGGCTCGTAGCCTACCACCGAGCGCGGTTCCGGGAAGGCCAGACCTCTTGTGCTGTTACCAAGAATGACTCTCGAGGAAAGGAGCAACTCATGCCAGCCAACCCACCGGAAGGCATGCCGCGGATCACGCCCTATCTGTTGTACGAGGACCTGGCGGGCGCGCTCGCGTGGCTCGCGACCGCGTTCGGGCTCACCGAGCGCCTGCGCATGGCGGGCCCGGACGGGAAGCCCAGCCACGCGGAGATGACCCTTGCCGACGGTGTCGTCATGATGGGCCATCCCGGCCCGGACTACTCGAGCCCCAAACGGCACGGTCACGTCTGCCAGCTCGTCTACGTCTACGTCGATGATGTCGACGGCCACTTCGCGCGCGCCAAGGCGGCGGGCGCGCACATCCTGACCGAGCCCGTGGACAAGCCCTACGGCGACCGCGTCTACTCGGCGGAAGACCTCGAGGGCCACCGCTGGTTCTTCGCCCAGCACGTCCGTGACGTGGATCTGCACTCGGTCGGGCAGTGAGCCCCCGCCGCACCCGACGGTGGCGCCGTCATGCGGCCGGACTCCGCCGAGCCGCCACCAGGCCGAGCGCCGCCAGCGACGCGAACCCGGCCCCGGCGGCGAACGTGACCGGGGCGCCGAAGACGCTCCACAGCGCGCCCGCGACGGCGCTCGCCACGAGCAGCGAGCCGCCCGTGACCAGGTTGAAGATCCCAAAGGCGGTGCCGCGCAGCTCGACCGGCGAGGCGTCGGCGACGAGCTTCGCGAACAGGCCCTGGGTGAGGCCCATGTGCAGGCCCCACAGCGAGGCTCCGACGAGGGCGGCCGCGGGCGAGCTGGCAGCGGCCAGGACGAGGTCCGAGGCCACCAGGACCACGAGGCCCGCGACGAGGACGCTGCGCTCGTCGAGACGGTCTGCGGCCACGCCCGCCGGGTAGGCGGAAAGGGTGTAGACCACGTTCATGGCGATCAGCACCAGGGGGATCCAGGCCAGGGCGAGGCCGACGTCCTGGGCCCGGAGCACCAAGAAGGCCTCGCTGAAGCGGGCGAGGGTGAAGACCGCACCGAGCAGGACCACGAGCCAGTAGCGGCCCGGCAGGCGCCTGAGATCGGCGCGTGTCAGCGGAGGCTGTCCGCCGGGACCGTCCGCTGGGCGCTCTGGCTCGCGCACAACGGCGACGAGCAGGGCGACCGCGAGGAACCCGGGCACGACCGCGATCCAGAGCACTTTCCGGATGTCGTCCGCGAGGACGGCGAGCGCCGCCAGGGCGAGCAGCGGTCCGAGGAACGCGCCCACCGAGTCGAGCGACTGGCGCAGCCCGAACGCGGCGCCGCGCAGGTCCTGCGGGGCGATCTCCGCCACCAGTGCGTCGCGCGGCGCACCGCGGATGCCTTTGCCGATGCGGTCCACGAAACGGGCCCCGAAAACCCACCCGATGGTGGTCGCGAGCGGGAACACCGGTTTGGTCGCGGCGGCGAGCCCGTAGCCGAGCACCGCGAGCAGTTTGCGCTTCCCGAGGATGTCGCTGAGGGCGCCCGAAAATACCTTCGTGATTGCGGCGGTTGCCTCCGCCGCACCCTCGATCAGTCCGATGGTCACCATCGACGCCCCGAGCACCGACGCCATGAACACCGGCAGCAGGCTGTGGATGAGCTCCGAAGAAGTGTCCATGAGCATTGACACGAAGCCCAGCGCCCAGATGCCGGCCGGCAGTGCCCGGAACGGGCGCCGTCTTCGGGTCTCCTCCCGAGGCGCTGTGAGGGAAGGGGAGGCGGTGGGACGGTTCCTCACCCGATCAGCCTGGGCCCGAGCGTCTGGACGACGACGTCCGCCGCGATGTGGCTCAGGATCGCGTACGGCAGGCCCCAGCGCCAGAACAGCCAGCCGAACAGCAGCCCGCCGAGGCCGTTGAGCAGCAGCACGACGGCGATCAGCGGCGGGGTCGCGTGGGCCACCGCGAACCACGCGGGCAGGTGCGCCATTCCGAACAGCACGGCGGATCCGACCAGCCCGACGGTCATCGCGGCGCCGTCGCGACGCACCAGCCGGGCCGCGAGCCAGGCGATCAGGCTCATGGCGAACAGGCGGAAAGTGACCTCCTCGAGGATGGAGGACTCGAAGACGAGCGCCCACGGGCGCCACAGGGGCTCGCCGAGGCGGCCCGCGAAACGGGCGCGCACGGCGGGTTCGACGGTGGCGGCGGCAACCACCACGGCGAGCGCAGCTGCCGCGAGCAGCATTCCCGCGACCGCAGCCCGGGCCGCGAGCTGTGCTCGGAGCGCGGGCGGATATCGGGGGAGAAAACGTACTCGAAAGGCCGCCGCGTAGCCCGCTGCGATCAGGGCCCCTCCCAGGAGCGCGCCCAATGCGACGGAAAGCGGGCGCGGGGGCTGGGGAAGGGCGAGGCCGACGGCCAGGCAGAATGCCAGCCAGGTGCCGGCGAGCGCTACCGCCGCATCACGCCGGAAAGGGCCCTCCGCCGACTCGACCATTGACGCCCCCTACTCCACTCGTACCAGCAGGACGAAAGGGCCGGCAGTGCTGTCGAGCAGGCGCCGCAGCTCCTCGAGATAGGCCCGGAGCACTGCGGAGGAGCGTCCGATGGACATGTCCTCCGCCCGCGCCCACCGCGACGCGACGTCTTCGAGCCCCTCCGGCGCTAGGCCCACCAGCGCCCTGGCCAGCGGTTCGGGGAACGAGACCACCCACGGACTCTCCTGGCTCTCGCCGGCGAGCAGCGAGAAGCCGCGGAGCGCCGCCTCGAGGTTGCCGAGGCCGAGCAGCTCGCTGAGCCGCGCGAGCTGGATCGGCCCGATCGACCGAGCCCGGAGGTGGGGGAGGCTCGCTCCCCGGTCCTTCGCCCACAGCAGATCCCAGGCCGAGCCGCCGTCGAGCGACACGACATCGGTGGCGGCCTCGAGCCCGCCGGTCACCATCATCCCTTCCCGAGGGTGGCGCGGTAGGCCTGGATGACCGGCAGGACGGCCTGCCACCGCGCGAGGCTTTCGGCGGGCCAGAGCGCCTCGCGGTCGTAGTACTCCGGAACCGCCGGCGTGCCCGAAGGGAGAACCACCCAGGGCTGCTTTGACGCGGTGAAGATGTGGATGTCGGGCGGCAGGTGGTCCGGCTGGTCGAGGGTCCCGACCCGGACGAACGCAAGCACCGGTCCGGCGCCCGCGTAGTGGCTCCATACCGCGATGCGGCACGTGGGGCAGCGGGCGATCTTCTGTCCCCGGCCGCTCTCGGACGGCGTGTCCACGATCTCGGGCTCGCCGCCGAGGAGCGTGACCCGGTCGGCCTCGATCATCGCGTTGAGGGCGAACGATGCGCCGGTCTCCCGCTGGCACCAGCGGCAGTGGCAGCAGTGGATGTAGAGCGGGCGGGTCCCCATCTGATAGCGGATGTACCGGCAGTCGCAACCGCCTTCGAGGGGGAAGATGTCGGAAGGTGCCATGCTCGTGCCTTTCTTCGCGGGTCTTTGTCGATTTCACGGTCGTGGCACTATTCTCGCCCAGTCGACCGCCTTTTCAGCATGGTCTCGGCTCCATACCGAAGAGTGTCCCCATCTCGGGAAGCACCAGAGCGACGGAATCGAGGAACCTGAGGATCTGGTATGGCAGCTTCGCTCAGGACCTATCCCTTGTGGGCGCCTCGTCACGCGAACGGCTCGGCGAGGATATCCGGTGACTTAACGCACATCCTTGTCACGGAAGGCGACCTATACTTGAGACACGTGGTCGTGCGTCCCGCGTGAGCGTGGCCGCACGAGATTCACACGTGTGGCTCAGGGAGAATCAGTCATGAACGGAGATCTCTCGCTTCTGTGCAGAGCAGGCGACGCTCGTGAGGGTGCCGTCGGGCGGCCCGTCAGGCTGTCGGCCATTGTCCTCGCAATGCTCGTCCTGGCTGGAGCCGTGTCTTCGACGCTCGCTGCCGAGCCGCCAACGGGCGCCTCGATCCAGGGCGTGGTGTCGCTGATCTGGGGAGACGGCTCCGAGCACGACCAGCGGAGCGTCGGACCGGTCGCGATGGTGACCGACGCCGCCGGCCACGTGGTCGAGTTGGTCCTGACCCAGACCCAGACCGCACCTCTGGGCGGCCTCCTGGCTCTCAACGGGAAGCAGGTGATCGTGCGAGGAGATTGGGCAGCGGCCCCGTCGGAGGTCGGCGCCAAGACCATTCTGAAGGTCGCGTCCATTGCCTTCGTCGAAGGGGAGGTCCCAGGCGCACCCGACACGGTCAGCGGCTCACAGCCCTGGGTCTCGGTCATGTGCAAGTTCTCCGACTACTCGGACGAGCCCAAGTCGCTCTCCTACTTCCAGAACATGTTCGGCAGCAGCTATCCCGGTTTGGACCATTACTGGCGCAAGGTCTCCTACGACAAGATCAACGTCGTCGGGTCCGCGGCCAAAGGTTGGTTCGTGCTGCCGTACCCGAGGTCCCACTATGTCGACGGCTCAGGGAACGCCGACGTCGACGCCCTCTTCGCCGACTGCACCCAGGTTGCGGATTCCCAGATCTACTATCCCTCGTATGTCGGCATCAACCTCATGTTCAACAGGGACATCGGTCCGTTTGCGTGGGGCGGGAGCAGGTACGCCACTCTGGACGGGACTACCCGCGTCTGGCGGGTCACGTGGGAGCCGCCGTGGGGGTACGGCAACGTCTGCGTGATGTCGCACGAGATGGGCCACGGTTTCGGGTTTCCGCACTCGGCCTTCAACCCGGCCAACGTCTACGACAACGCCTGGGACATCATGAGCGACACCTGGTCGTACACGGTCCACGATCCGACCTACGGAAGCGTCGGACAGGAGACGATCTCCTACCACAAGGCCTTCCTCGCGGGATGGCTGAGCAGTCAACAGCGCGAGGATATCGGTGTCGGCACCTCCGACACGGTGACGTTGGAACGGCTCGCCGAGCCGTCGAAACCCGCCCTCGAGATGGTCAGGCTCCCGATCGGTGGGTCCTCGACCCACTACTACACTGTCGAAGCCCGCAAGAAAAACGGCTATGACGTGAGCACGCCGGGGAGTGCGGTCATCATCCACGAGGTGGACACCGGTCGGACGATCCCCGCACTCGTGCAGGGGACGAACGGCGCCGCCGGGGCCATGTGGACCGTCGGTGAGGTCTTCCGCGACGCGGCGGCCGGCATCGGCGTCGCCGTCCTCGCCTCGACGGACACGGGTTTCACCATCGCTGCGGCGAACGGCAACGCCTTGGCCGCGTCGCTGCTCGACGTCGACACGCATGCCGTCGCCGGATCCTCGTCGGACCTCAACGGCATCCTCGAGCCCGGCGAGTCCGCCGTGATCGCGCCGTCCTGGACCAACGTCTCCACCGGCAGCGTCAGCCCGACCGGCGCGTTCAGCGCCTTCACCGGCCCGGCGGGCGCCACGTACACCATCGCGGACAGCGCCGCCGACTACGGGGCGGTGGCGCCAGCCAACATGAAGAGCTGCTGGGCGACCGGCAACTGCTACCGCGTCACCGTTTCCAACCCCGTGACGCGACCGGCTGCCCACTGGGACACCACGATCACCGAGACGCTCACCTCGGGGGCGTCCAGGACCTGGACGCTCCACATCGGCTCCAGCTTCACCGATGTTCCAAGCTCGCGCTGGGAGTACCCCTTCGTCGAAGCGCTCTATCACTACGGTCTCACCGCGGGCTGCGGGAACGGGCAGTTCTGCCCCGACATCGAGATCAACCGTCGTGAGATGGCGGTCCAGACGCTGAGGGCGCTGGGAGTCGTCGACCAGCCGGCGTGGCAGAACATCTTCTCGGACATGCCGGCCTGCGACGCCAATCCGGCGGTCTTCTGCTGGTCCCGCTGGGCCGAGGAGCTCTACCGCCGCGGCATCAGTGCGGGCTGCTATTACAACCCGTCGACCGGCGAGCGGCGCTTCTGCCCGACGCTGACCCTTCCGCGCGAGCAGATGGCCGTGCAGGTCCTGCGGGCGCTGGGGGTCGTCGACCAGCCGGCGTGGCAGGATATCTTCTCGGACATGCCGGCCTGCGACCCCGACCCGACGGTCTTCTGCTGGTCCCGGTGGGCGGAGGAGTACTTCCGTCGGGGCATCACGGCAGGCTGCTACTACGACCAGGGGACCGGCGAGCGACGGTTCTGCCCACAGGGCCCGGTGCCGCGGAGTCACATGGCGGTCTTCCTGGTGCGGTCCTTCGAGCTCGGTCTCTACGGGCCCTGACCTTCGTTCAGTCGACGATGAACAGCATCGCCCCGGTTTCGGTCGAGGAGCGATGGGGCTCCGCGCCGTCCGCGACCTGGTAGCTCATGCCCGGCCTCAGGGTGAAGCGGCGACCGTCCTGGAGTTCGGTGTGAAGCTCGCCCTCGAGGCAGAGCAGGACGTGGCCCTTGGAACACCAGTGGTCGGCGAGGTAGCCCGGCGAGTACTCGACCATGCGGGCGCGGAGGTCGCCCAGCTGCAGGGTGCGCCAGGTGGCGACTCCGGTCTCACCCGCGTGCTCGGTCCGCTCGATCTGCGACCAGTCCGTAGTGCCGAAGGGGATGTCTGACAGGTGCATGCTGGATCCTCCACCTGGGAGAGAACGGGTGCGCCGCGATGCTCGGATCAGGTGCCGGCTCTCATGATCCGCCGACTCCCCAGCCGTCACGCTGGTGAGCCCTGCAGCTCGATCTCCTGAACCAGGAGAGCCTGCTCGTACAGCTTCCAATCTTGTCTTGCCGCGGGGCACTCGACATCAGACAGCGTGATCGGTGAGTCCATCTCAACGTCTCTCGTCAGCTCGATGTCTTCCGCCAGACAGATCGGAACACCGTGGGTCCGCTGAGCCGTGCCGACGTCTTCCACGAGTCCGTACGCCGCGTAGCCGCCGACCCCGTCGAGCCGCTCCCCTGCCTTCAGGTTCCGCTTCGCATAGGCGAAGACGTTCGTCCTGTAGCCGTGACTGGGCTGGAGCAACGAGTAACCGTCGAGCTGCGCCTCGGCGATGCACCGCACGGCCTCGACGTGACACAGGTGGTACGGACGAGTGAAGACGTAGTACGGCCCACGGCCCATCTTGTAGTAGGCCATCATGTCGCGCTGATAGGAGCTCTCGTCGTGACCGATCACGAAGACGCCGCCGTCGGGCGCCGCGCCGAGCACGTAGTCGATCACCGGTCGCTGGCGCCAGCCGATGCTCTCCAGGTCAAACAGGGTCAGGGCCTGAGACGCGTGAGATGCCCGGGGACCGTACATTCCCGGCACCGCCGTCCTGAGGTCCAGCGCGTTCGCGAGCAACGCCATTTCAATCGCTAGCTTGGTCCCGTCCGTGTAGGCCGTGCACATGCGGTAGTCGAGATGGCGCTTGTCGGCCTCGGGGATGATTGAGGTGGGATCGGCTCTTCTGTCCAGGAAGCCCTTGATGTTGCCGGCCATGACCAGATCGAAGCCCCACAGGGTGACCTCGTCGACGAGCCGCTTGATGACCCCGTGCTGATCGCCGTCGCAGCTCGTGTAGACGAGACCCTGTCGATGTGCCTCGCGCAGCAGCAGCGGGCCGAAGATGAGGTCGATCTCCGCGTTCATCAGGACCAGGTGCATGCCGTGACGAACCGCGGACAGGGCGTAGTGACCGGCGTCGGCGATCGCGCTCGTCGACTCCAGAAACACGTCGGCCTGCTCGCAGCTGGCGGCCAACATGCCGTCGGTGCAAACCGCCAGGATGCCGTCGTCAATGGCCTGCTCCACCTGCCGAGCGGATTCGGCGATCCGATATCGAATGTCGGCCGCGCGGGCGCAGTCGATCGCTCGGTCGATCTCGACGTCGGCCAGGACGACGCACGCGATCCCGGGAGTTTTCTGGAACTGGTGGAAAAGGCCGCGGCCCATGGCGCCTGCGCCGGTCATCGAGACGCGAATCGGACGATCGAGCTCGGCGAGCCGTGACCTGAGATCGTGATTGAAGCTGTTCGATTTCATCTTTCCTTCACCCGGCTCCAGAGGTTGCTTCCGAACAAGGCCGCACCCCGTCCGCCATGAACCTCTCCAACTGTGCGCGTCGATCGTCCGCGGCGGACTCTTCGCTCAAACGGTTCCACCTCGATCGCAGGAGAGGCCCGACGGCCGGTACCGCATAGAGGCCGTGGGCCACGGGCCGCAGGAGCCGGCGCGACCTCCTGGCCAGATCCCAGAGACCCTTCCACCGCCTTTTTGTGGGCGGCAGCTGTTTCGCTCGGCCGCGCCACGTCGCTCCGCCGAGATGGAACACAACATTGGCATAGGTGCCTACGGTCTGGGGGGCAAGAGTCGTCCAGTCCAGACCGGCCGCAAAGACCGCAAACATGTACCCGGTGCCCGAGAGGGGGCTCTTGTTGGCGCTGCGGGAGCTCAGCTCGGACCGGAACAGGGCGTAGGCCTCCGACGAGATCAGCTCGGGCTTTGGCAGGAAGGAGCCGGGGTTGTCCCGCACGAGCGCAGACTGCATCAGCAGACATGCCGTGAAGTCTTGGTGGAGGGTGACCAGGGGCCGCTCGTCCGATATGAGACACGTCAACGTGGCGACCCAGTCGTCGCTGATCGGAAACGAGTCGGTGTGCAGCGTCACGATGTGCGTCGGGTCGTCCTGCAGCGCTCGGAAAGCGAGCTGGTCCAGGTAGTGGGAGTGCTCGCGCACCCTGCGATAGGGCTGGCCGGGAGGTTCGATGAAGCTGCGGCACTCGACGACCACGACATCGGCTGCTCTTTCGAGCTGCTCCCGCGCGCGCGGCGGAACGCGGACCGCGGCGCAGTAGATGGTGTACTCACCAGCGGTATGACGCCGGATGCGGTTGAGATGAACGTCGAAGAGGAACTCCTGGTCGGCGTCGAAGATGTAGACGACCAACACCGCGAGCTTGACGCGAGCGGAGTCGGCGTCGTGGAGCATGGCAGGCACCGGCCCCACATCGACCGGAGGGGCTCCGTGGCAGACATCACGATCTGGCAACAGCAGCTGGCCTCAACGCGGATCCTGAGCGAGGGCAGAGTACCACGCAGCCCCGGCTCCCGCTGCTGCCAGCCTGCTTCCCTGTTGGGCTGGGACGGATGGCGGCGGAGCAACCCCGTGGCCAGCCCGTCAACGCGGACTCGGGCATCCGGGTCCTAGCCCGGACTATTCACCAGTGATCTACTGCGGCGCAGGCTGCGCCGCAACTCACGGCGTCTTCTCGATTCACTCGCTCGACGTGCTGTCAGCACGCCTTCGCTCCCTCATCTTGCGAGGACGCCGCGATTCACGACGCCTCCTGCGCCTCGTGACGAACCCCGATGAATAGTCCGGGCTAGGCGACCGGGACAGGGCGCTCCACGTGCTCGAGGCGGGGTACGAGGCGCATCGCCCCTCGCTGCCGTGGATCCGAGTCCACGAAAGCGGGTTCGACGCGCTCCGCGATGAGCCCTGCTTCCAAGCCCTTCTGCGTGGGATGAATCTTCCCAGCTCTCACAACTGAGAGGATGCGCCGCCCTCGGCGCACATCTCGTCCTCTCGTCTCTGTTTTGCAACAACCTCTGTGCTCGGGTACGTCTCAGTACAGCCGGACACAATTCCCGCCAGACCGTCGAAATGGCGGTCGAAGCTCAGGATCTCGCGCACTCCGTGCCGCTCCATCGCCGCGACGTGGACCGCATCGCGGGCGGTGAGCTCGGCGTGTCCCAGGACGATCTCGCGCGCCCGCTGCACGGTGTCCAGGTCGACGGCAAGCAACTCGTCCACATGCTCGAGCAGGACGTCGAAGCACGGCTGGACCGCGTCCCGCCGGCCTACGGCGAGTTAGCGGTGGAGGATCTCCTGGAAGACCTCGGCATCGGTCACGAGGCGGCGGCCCTCGGCGACGGCCCGCGTCGACCTTGTGGGGGTGAGCCGCGCCCACCAGGTACATCGGCACGTTGGAGTCGACCAGGATCACGAGGAGGGGTCCTCGCTGCAGCCGCGCTCGACCTCGGCCAGCATCTGGTCGATGTCTGCCGTCGGGTAGGCGTACCGGTCTGCGGCCCGGATCGCGGCCAACTTCCTGTCGGCATCACCACTTGTCTCGGTCCGACGCGCCTCCCTCAGCGCGGTGCGGGCCCACTCCGACACCGTCATGCCATGACGCCTGGCCGCCTCCCGGATGCCGTCCAGCTCATCCTCGGTCATCACCACCTGGAGTCGCGTACTCATAGCATGAGTATGACATTCTCACCTATTGAGTACGATCCGGGCTCAGCCCGGGGCCGGCGCAAGAGGACCCGCTCGCAATTGGGCTCCGGCTCAGTCCTCCACCAGGGCCTTGAGGCGACCGAGAGCGTCGTCCCACTGGCTGGAGATCAGGTCGAGGAACGACCGCACGTCGTCGAGCCGGGCCGGTTCGATCTGCCAGATCCGTTCGCGGCCGCGCCGCCGGTCGGTGACCAGGCCTGCCCTCGAGAGCACCTCCAGGTGCTTGGTGAGCGCCTGGCGGGAGATCTGGGAACCGGCGGTGAGACGCGTGATCGACCCCGGTCCCTCGGTCGCGAGACGGTCGAGCAGCCGCAGCCGGGTCTCGTCGGCGAGCGCCGCGAACACCGGTGAAATACGCAGGCTAGCCCGCATTATTCACCGGGGTTCGTTGCGAGGCCGGCGAGACGGCGTGCACAGTGGGGAGTTCGAGCCGAGGAGCACGGAGGCGTATTGGGCAATACGTCGAGTACTCCGAGGTGAGAAGGCACCGCTGCGCGCGTCGCATCGCCGGCCGCAGTAGAACTCTGGTGAATGATGCCGGGCTAGGACTCGACATGTTTCTTGACGTTCTGCATCTGGATCTCCCATCCCTCGGTGTTCCTGAGGTAGGCCTCCTGGCGCCGGTCGGCCGGCAAGCCGTCGAAGCCCGACTCGACGACGGTGAGCAGCGTTTCCCCGGCGGCCTCCTCGATCCGGAACTCGACCAGCGTGCTGGGCTCGTCCGAGTCGTCCCCTTCGGGCTCGGGCGGAAGCGGATGCCAACGGAACGAGAACATGCTCTCGGCGTCCATCCTCTCCACGACCACCTCAAACCGCAGGTGCTCGTATCCGGGATAGGTGATGCGGCCCGTGACTCGTGCGCCCTGTGAGAACTCCCGGTCGAGGGCGACGCGGAACCAGGCGCCGAACTCCCGCGCGTCGGTCAGGGCACGCCACACGCGCGCCTTCGAGGCGCCCAAAAGAACCTGCTTCTCGATGCGGTCGGTGTCCGTCATATGCAACCCCTTAGTTGCATATTAGGCCGGCTGGTTGAAATGCGCAACTCATGGGTTGCACATCGACCGCGGCGCCGTGACAGGACGAGCCTTGGGGCGCACGCCGGGGAGGAATGGCGCTGGGCCCCACGAGTCATGACACCCCGACGAGGCTGCGGCACGAGCGACCCGCACGAGCCTGTTCCAGAGTGGGATAGAATTGGCCGGGACAGCCCCGACATGCAACTGACCGTGCACGATCACCTTCGATCCGGGCGAGGTGGCCCGTGCTGAGCCCCGGCACCCGCGTCGGTCCGTTCGAGGTGCTCTCGTCCCTCGGTGCGGGCGGCATGGGCGAGGTCTACCGGGCGCGAGACCCCCGGCTCGAGCGCGAGATCGCGCTCAAGGTGCTGCCCGCCGAGACGCTGAGCGACGACACGGCGCGGACGCGGATGGTGCGCGAGGCCCGGATGGCCGCCCGCCTCAACCACCCCAACGTCTGCACCATCCACGAGGTCGGGGAGTCGGACGGCCAGGTCTACATCGCCATGGAGCTGGTCGCGGGGCGGTCCCTCGCTGAGCTCCTCGCCGGAGGGGCGCTGCCCACCGAGCAGGCGCTACGCTACGGGGCGAGGATCGCGGACGCGCTCGCCCACGCTCACGAGCGCGGGGTCGTGCATCGCGACCTGAAGAGCGCCAACGTCGTCATCACTCCCGAGGGCCAGGCCAAGGTGCTCGACTTCGGGCTCGCGAAGCCGCTCGCCGACGAGGCGCTGGCCGAGGCCACGACCCGGGACGCGCCCACGCTGACCGCTCCCGGGGCCATGGTGGGCACCCTCGCCTACATGGCGCCGGAGCAGCTGCGCGGACAGCCAGCGGACGCACGCTCGGACATCTGGGCGCTCGGGGTGGTGCTGTACGAGATGCTCGGGGGGCGACGGCCGTTCGTTGCGCAGACCGGCTTTGAGCTCAGCTCGGCGATCCTCAACGAGGCGGCTGCGCCGCTGCCGGGAAACGTGCCGCCCGCTCTCCAGGCGGTGATCAGGCGCTGCCTCGCCAAGGCGCCGGGCGAGCGTTTCCAGCGGGCCGAGGAGGTGCGTGCCGCCCTGGAGACGGTCGAGTCCGGGGGCGTGATCCCTGGTCCTGTGCGCTGGGCCTCAGCCCGCGCCCGTCGGCCGTTGCCGTTTGCCGCAGCGGCCCTGGCGGCCATCGTGGCGGTGCTGGCGGTGCTCGACGTGGGCGGCCTGCGGCACCTGCTGCCAGGTCGGGGCAACGGCCAGGCGCAGGCGATCCGGATGGCCGTTCTTCCCTTTGCGAACCTCTCGGGAGACCCGGAACAGGAGTACCTGTCGGATGGGCTGACGCAGGAGATGATCGCGCAGCTCGGGCGGCTACACCCCGGGACCCTGAGCGTCATCGCCCGCACCTCGGTGATGCGGTACAAGAAGGCGGAAACCCCAATCGACCAAATCGGCCGCGAGCTGGGTGTGGACTACGTGCTGGAGGGGAGCGAGCAGCGCGAGGGCGGGCGGGTCCGGATCACCGCCGAGCTCGTCAAGGTGAAGGACCAGACGGAGCTCTGGTCGGAGACCTACGAGCGGGAGCTGTCGGGCATCCTGGCGCTTCAAAGCGACGTGGCGCGCAAGGTGGCCGAGGCGCTCGCGCTCAAGCTGCTCCCGGCGGAGCAGACCAGGCTGGCGTCGGCCCGCTCCGTCAACCCCGAAGCGTATGACGCGTACCTGAAGGCCGCCTCCTACTGGGTCAGGCTGACTCCGCAGGACCTCGATACTGCCGAACGGCTCCTCACCGTGGCGCTGGAGAAGGACCCGGGCTACGCGCGGGGCTACGCGGGGATGGCCCTGGTGTGGGCCTGCCGCCAGCAGTTGGGGTACGCGAAGCCCGGCGAGGCCGGCCCGAAGGCACGAGCGGCGGCGCGGCGCGCCGTGGAGCTCGACGACTCGGTCGCCGAGGCGCACTTCGCACTAGCGGACATCCTCACCTGGACCGACTGGAACTGGGCGGCGGCCGCACGCGAGTGGGAGCGGGCGGTGGAGCTCGGCCCCGGGGACGCCGTCGCCATCGCGACCTACTCTCACTACCTCACCATCGTGGGACGGCGCGACGAGGCGATGCGGCAGATCGAGCGCGCCGTGGAGCTCGACCCATTCAACGTCATAACCGTGACGTTCTACTCGGTCGACCTCTACTGCGCGCGCCGGTACGACGAGGCCATCGCCCAGGCCCGCAAGGCGCTGAGCCTGCAGCCGGACTCCCCTATTGCCCTGCTCGCGCTCGAGATGGCTCTGCACGCGACGGACCGGCACGACGAGATGATTGCCACTGCCGAGAGGTTTTACGCCGGTTGGTGCCCTGACGTGGGGGAGGCGCTCGAGCGGGGCTACGCGGGGCGGGACTACGCCGGTGCGTGGCGCCGCGCGGCCGAGGTCGAGGCGGAGAAGCACGGCAAGGGGCCCGGCGCCGCGATTGACATCGTGCAGAACTACCTGTTCAGCGGAGACACGACACACGCCCTCGACTGGCTCGAGAAGGCCTGCGACGACCGCGATCCCAGTATGCCCTACATCGGCTGCATGCCGATTTTCGATCCTCTCCGCTCCGAGCCGCGCTTCCAGGCGCTGCTGCGGCGGATGAAGCTGTCTGGAGCCGAGCATCCCTAGCGCGGCGGGCCCGCCGTGGCGGGTCATCGCCAGGGGCGCAGCACTCTGCAGGCCGGGGTCGACGTGAGGCTGCGCTGCCGGACCGGCAACAGGCGGCGGGTCCGCAGCCGGTGGATCGCCGTCTGGACGGCGGTTTTCGATTCCATCTTCGACAGACCCGGTGCCGTCACCTACCGTGACGGCACAGGAGACCGGTCATGATCACCCACGTCAAGGGAGTGGGGCACCTTCGCGATGTTCAAGGACCCCGACGGCAACACCTTCGTGCTGTCGTCAAAGTAGCCCGGGACCCGATTCCGGCGCCTAACGGGGTCCGGGTCACGGCGGGGATTTGACCTAGCTGCAAAACGTCCCAGTGGAGTCGGACGATCCGCGGCAGACTGCCAAGGAGATTGTCGAGGCTCAGCAAGTTGCTGATGCGGTTCCTCGCCATGCGATCGCCGAATTCGTACCGTCCGCCAGGGATCGGCTTGAAATCCCAGGCCGGCTGTCACAATCTGATGGTCATTGACGCGTACGTGCGACAGAGTGCGACTGCGGCAGCTGGCACGTGCGAGGAGGATCCATGAAGTCTGCACGGTGGCTTGCACTGTTCTGCGTGGTGGCCGTGGCGGCGCCGCTCTTCGCGGGCGACATCCAGGTCTCGTGCGAGCCCGGGCTGCGCGTCTACCTCGACGGTGAGTTCGCGGGCCTGTCGACGGCGAAGGAGGACGGCCTCTTCCTGATGAACGTCGCCAACGGACAGCACCGGTTGTGGGTCGAGAAGGACGGTTTCCTGTCGCAGAGCTTTCAGGTCGAGATCCTCAACGCCCCGATCGAGGTCAAGGTGGGCGAGTTCAAGCCGGTGCCGCAAGCCCGCACCGAGGAGGAGCAGCCCGCGCCGAGCGAGGTCACTGAGCTCGTCGGCAGCCTGGTGGTCACCTCGGCGCCGCAGAACTGCGTGGTCGAGATCGATGGCAAGGCCCAGGCCAAGGACGTCCCGCAGCTCGCGCTCGGGGGCCTCGCCGCCGGCAAGCACACGATCTCCTTCTCCAAGCCGGGGTTCGCGCCCATCGCCGGCGTGGTCAAGGTCGAGCCGGGAAACGAGGTCACTGTCCGGGGCAACCTCAAGGACGGCAGGGTCGAGGTCGTCCACGAAGGCAAGGGGTCCCTGCGGGTGTTCTCGACGCCAACGCACTGCACCCTGCGCTTCATGGGCAGGCTCTACGAGAAGACGGACCTCTTGATGAACCTCTCCTACATCCCTGCGGGCGAGCAGCCGCTGGCCGCCTCGTGGGGAGGTCGCGAGCTCACCGCCACGGTGACGATCAGGAACGGCCAGCGAACCATCGTTACCATCAGCTTCATGAAGGGTGAGCAGCCCTTCGCCGTCACCTACGAGCCGGAGTAGAGAGTCGACCAGGTACGCCACTGGAAGCCTGAAGCCTCAGCCTCTCCGGGTGCCTCTGCCACATCCGATGGGTTCAGGAGGGCCCTCGTTCCGGTCTCTCGCGGCCCTCGACCGAGAAGCCATCGGGATCGATTGACTCGGTACCGAACACGGGCTCACTCCTCGACGAGAGTCGAATGAGCAGCCGCAACCGCGTTTCGTCCGCGAGCGCGGCGAAGAGCGGCGCGGCGTTCTCGACGTGATCTGGTGAATCATGGGGGCTACGCCGTGACATGGTGCTGGACGTTCTGCAGCTGGATCTCCCATCCCTCGGTGTTCCTGCGCAGGGCCTCGTCACGGCGCTCGTCGGGCAGGCTGTCGAAGCCCGACTCGACGACCGTGAGCATCGTGCCGACAGGAAAAGCAATCTATCGGTGCGGGAGCCCCCGTGACTCAAGGGAGAACGAAGACCGCGTCGCCGGTCGTGTTGTCCACCCGGCTGGCGTAGACCGCGACGCCCTGTCGGAGCCCTCGGCTCTCGGTGTCACTCTCCATCCCGAACGACAGGGCGACCAGACCCACCCCGTCTGCCGCAGGGATGACCGACTCCAGGCGGTCGATCTGCCGATGCTCGAAGGGGCCCAGGTCGATGGTGTAGTCGCCCAGGAACGACCCACCGGGAGCGATAGCGATGAGGCGCACGGCGACCTCGCCCGGTCCCAGGTTGACGAGGCCGACGTTGGTCCGATTGTCGTCGTCCACCACAACCAGGTTAACCAGGCGTCGGTAGGTGTCACCAAAGCGGACCTCGTTCAGGCGTAGCATCTGCGACTCATCGACGAGCGGCACCGTCTGACCGTATGCGCCTGTGCCGCCGACGTTGGCCACCCTCGCGGTCGCCACGACCTCGGGATCCGTGCTGAAGACCTCGAGCCATCCTTTGGTGCCTGTGATTCCGAAGAGGTCGGGCAGTACGTCCTGCCAGCTTCGCGTCTGCCACATCCCGAGATCCACTCGTCGGACGGAAAACGAGGTTGTACCGTTCTCGCCGGTCTCGGTGAAGTAGAGCCACACCGAGCCGTCGTGCCGTGCCGTCACCTGCAGCTCAGTCACCCACTGTGTGCCGGAAGCGCCGGGTAGCGAGGCCACCACGGGAATGCAGCGCAAGAGGTGACGGCCCACGGGCCTGGCGGCGATCGGATCGGGAAGCTCGACGTCGAGCTCGAGCAGGGTCATGTCGAGGTAGCAGAAGTCCTCGGTGCCGTTCGAGCTGCTCTCGGTGCTGAACTGGAACCGAACCACCGCCCGGCCGGGGTGCGGGCTGTTCTCCGGGGTCGGAAAGTACCCGACGAACTGTTCCGTGAGATCGACCGTGACCTCGGAGCCGCGGGTGACGGCGCCGGTGACATCGACCGGCGAGCCGACCAGGGTCGAGGTTCCCCACTGAGGTTGGATGTCGACGCTCGGCTGGCCTGTCGTCTCCAGGATCCGGCCCCCCCGCAGCGTTCCGAGAGAGGCGAGGTCTCCGTAGGCCGCGCTGACCCGGGTGTGGACCACAGCCGACGACACGACGGCTCCCGGAGGTAGGAACGAAAGATCGAAGGTGAACGCCGCTCGAAGGTATCTCCCCTCGGTGCTGTCCCCCACGGCCGCCGCCCGGTCGAGGCTGACGGGGACGCCGTCGGCGTCGGTCGTCACCCTTGCTTCCTGGAGGGCGGGAATCTCGAAGACCTCGGCGGCGCCGCTGCCGGCCCACAGCGCGACGATCGCCAAAGCCACGCCACACGTCACTCTGCAACAGCTCATGGTCCTGCTCCTTGTGTTCTGGCTCTCGACGTCAACATAGGTCGAGCGGGCCGACAACGCATGGCACGGTCGCGACAGAAACATGCACAGACGCGCCAAAGCCCGGCCTCCAGGCGATCTGGCCGTAGTTGACGTCTGACGTGGAGTGCGGGGCTAACCTGCGGCGGCGACAGTCGGAGGCGTCTTCGCACCCCAGATCACGAGCCAGAAGATGATCGGTACTTCAGCGACCTCGAGCGGAAGCGCGATCTGCCCTACCAGCGGAGCGAAACGTGGCAGGACCAGGGTGGCGAAGGCGCTGACCAGGTAGGCGGCCCCTGCGATCATCAGCAGGAAGCCGAACACGCGGGGGATGAAGCCCGAACGGATGACCAGCAGCGCGAACGGGAACAGCCAGAGTCCCCAGAAGATGGAGGCGACGGTGATGCCCTGGCCGTGGAGACGGAGAAACAGGTACGCCAGGGCATCCAGCTGGGGCTTGTCGAACACGGACAGAAAATCGGCGCCGCTCACGAGGACCAGCGCGGCGATATCGTTGAGCACATTGACGAACATGATCGGAACGGAGACCAGCGCACCCAGGATCACCACCTGTTTGGCGAGCTTCTCGTCGACCGCCTTGAACAGGCGGTAGAGCGCCAGGACCAAGAAAACGCCGAGAGCCTGGTGGATCAGCTCGCTCGCGATGCCGATGCGAAGAAGCCACTCGGCAGCCCGGATGTTGTCGGCTGTCGCGGTCGCGTTCCCATGCACGATCAGCTTGCCGGGGACATACAGGAGGCCGATGGGGGCGATCAGTGCGAGCAGCAGATACAGAAATCCTGCGGCTCGCGCTTGATGCTTGGTCGAGGTCATTTCCTCTCCCTTCTCGTGCACGACCGGTCGGGTTCGGCGTCACCACACACGGGCGATATATGAGGAACGCCCGACCAGGTAGAAAGTTAGCGCCCAGGGCCGCCGTGAACTCCTCAGGTTTGTGGCACCCCACCCGACACCGGCACAAATTCACCGCGGTGGGTCGAGCCGCAGCTCCATGACCAGCGACGGGCGCTTCATGTGCTCCGCCGAGTGCTGGTCCGTCTTGGTCGTGAAGCCTAGCGACAGGTACAGGACCATTGCCCGCCGCAGGTGCGGGTTGGTGAGCAGCGTGACCCGGTCAGCGCCGCGTCTGCGGGCGCGCTCGAGGGCCGCTTCAGCCAGCCGTCGGCCGATGCCGAGCCCGCGCCAGGGTGGCGCCACCGCCATCTTGGCCAGCCGGACGTGGTCCGGGCCGCAGTCGAGCAGCGCTGTGGTGCCGACCACCTCGCCGTCGACGAGGGCGAACAGGATCTCGCCGCCACGACGGATGATCTGTCCGTTGGGGTCGGCCAGCATCCGCCTGTCCTTTGGTTCCATTTCGAACAGGGCCTCGATCCACTCCCGGTTGAGGCGCTCGAAGTGCTTGCGGTAGGCGGGGCGGTAGTCGATGATCTCGATCTCGTCCGGCTCCAGCCGGACGTGTTGACGCAGCATTGCCGCCAGGGGCTTCTCGTCGAGTGCAGCCTCGACTGCGGTGACTTGGTCGAGCAGCCCGCCACCGGACTCGGCGAGCAGCTCCTCGATCGCCATCCGGAGTCCGGATGCCAGAGGTTCGGCTCGATCGATGACCGCACGGCCGGTGTCGGTCAGCGCGAAGAGCGGGCGCCGGTCATTGCCCGGGTCCCGGCGGCCCTCGATGCAGCCCCGACGCTCGAGAGCCGCCGCGATGCGACCGACGGCGAGTTTGCTGAGACCGGCTGCCCGCGCGAGCTCGGCCGAGCTGAGGGCGCCGTCGCGGGCGAGGGCCCGGACCACCGGGAGCCACTTCGGCTCGAGCTCGAGACCGCGGGCGAGGAACAGCTGCGCGACGTCACGGCCCAAACGGTCCGCCAGCCTGCGGAGTCGGTTCGCCAGCACCAGCGGATCCGGGTCGCGGATGACGTCCATCGTCTCCTGACGAACATACCATCGACCTGGTCGGTGTTTTGTAGGACATCGTGGCAGCCGTGCCGAACATCGCCGCGATCGTCGGAGTGGTCGAGTCGGCGTAGGTGCCGTACGGCGCAGCGCCGAAAGCGGTCTTCGTGGCGAGGGGCCGCAGCCGGACGTGGTGCCAGGCGGCCCCAACGGCCAGCAGGAATGTCTTTCATCACCCCCTCGAGGTATACCGCCAGCCCCATGCGCGGGTTGTCGAGCTGCTGGACGGCCAGACCAGTGACGCAACCCGACAGGAATTGAAGCAATCCGACCTTGACTGCTCAGGGAGGCACCACTGCGAAGGCCTCGGACCCGGGAGTCGCGCGGGGAATACCGCGCCACGTTGACCCGTCGCGATCAGATCACGGCGGCGTCGCCGGCGAGCTCGGCGGCGATCTCCTCGACGCAGCGCGACAGGGCGCGCGCTACCGCGTCCGGCGTCGCCTGCTCAGCAGGCCGCTCGCACGTGTAGGTCTTGACCAGCAATGGTGGCTGGGAGCGCTGGTGCGTCGGATCGCGGATCGTCACCTCGAGGGTCAGCCGGGCTGCGGCGCCGCCCCCGGGTCGATCGACCTGGCCGCAGTCGATCACGGTGCCCGCGACCGCCATGACCCGCGCGTCCGGCGGCGCCGGCCCGAGCTCGGCTGAGAGCTTCTGCGTGACCAGCTCGCCGACGTCGCCGGCCCATTGGTCGGTGGCGTAGTACTCGATCTCGGTCGGCGAGGTCTGGATCAGGATCTGGCGCCGACCGAGGGCCTCGGTGGTCCGGAAACCCCTGACCCTGAGCGCAACCGCGGCTGGCGAGCGGCCCGACGGCGCCATGTCGAGCGTGTGGTAGTGGATCACCGGCGCCGATGCGCAGGCGGCGAGAAGCGGCAGCGACGCGATCACGAGGCGCTTGGTGACCCTCATCGTTTCTCCCCCGCGACCCGCCCCGGAGGTTCGACCCTCCGGATCAACGCGGTCGGGTTGTCGGCCAGGGTGCGCGACAGCTCGCGCAGGTTGCGCGAAGCCTGCTCCAGGTTGGCGAGAATCTCCTCGATTGCGGGTCGTTCGCGATCGAGCAGATCGTTGGTGGTGGCGCTGGTATTGGCGATGTTGTCGAGCCCCGTGGCGAGCACCGCCGACAGCTCGTCGAGGCGCGTGCTGGCGGAGCTGGTCAGCCGCGCCAGGTTGTCGACCACTTCGGCCAGCGGCTTGCGGTTGTCGGCGACCGCGCCGTGCAGCTCGGTGAGCAGCTCTGAGGCTGTCTTCTCGAGGGCGATGAGCTTGTCGACCACCTCGTGGGCGCCGCCCGGGTCCTGGCTGAGAAACGTCCGCAGACCGGCGGCCGCGTCGGTGGTCGTCTGCAGGGCGGAGTCGATGCTCGCGGCCAGCCGCGCCAGGTCGACGAACTCCGGGCCGCCCGCCGACTGCTCGCGCTGGGCGCGGTTGACGCCGAGCAGGCTGTCGACGTCGTCGAGCAGGACCTGGAGGCGGGTGATCACGCCGTCGAGGTCGGGCATATCGAACAGCCCGCTGGCGACGCCCGCCGAGGGCAGGGTCGCGCCATCCGGCAGCAGCGCCTTGGAGCTGTCGCCGGTCGAGATCTCGAGGTGCTGATCGGAGGTCAGCGAGATCTGCTCGATACTGGCGATGCTGCCCTGATTGACGGGCACATCGGCGCGCACCCTGGCGGTGACGCGAATCCGGAACGGGTTGTCGGGGTCGAGCTCGACCGCCGTCACCTTACCGACAGCGACGCCGCCGAACCGCACCGCGGCGCCGGCATTGAGCCCGCCGACGTTCGTGAAGTTGGCGTGCACGACGTGGAACTTCGGCTCATTGAGCGCGCAGCCGCGAATCGTCGCGATGAAGCCGAACAGAATGAGCACGCCCACCAGCACCAGGGCGCCGGCCTTGATCTCGGTCGCGGTGAAATGGTCGCGGGATTCAGTCATCAGTCTCGATCCTCAACTCGAGCCCATCAGCGAACGGGCGAGGGCCGAGGCGCTCTCAGCCTCGGAGTCCGGCCGACGGGCCAGGAACTGCTGGATGTAAGGGTGCTCGGAACGGCTGATGTCATCGAGGGTGCCGAGGCCGACGACCTTGCCCCGGTGGAGTACGCACACCCGGTCGGCAATCAGCTTGACGCTCTCCATCTCGTGAGTCACCACCACGCTGGTGAGCTGGAAGGTGCGCTGCATGTCGCGGATCAGCTCGTCGATGCCGGCGGCGACGATCGGGTCGAGCCCGGCCGACGGCTCGTCGTAGAACAGGATCTCAGGGTCCATCGCCATCGCCCTGGCGACCCCGGCGCGCTTGCGCATGCCGCCGCTGAGCTGCGACGGCAGCGCGTCGCCGCAGCCGCCGAGGCCGACCAGCTCGAGCTTGATGGTGGTCATGATGTCGATCGTCGACTCCTCGAGATCGGTGTGCTCGCGCAACGGCAGGGCGACGTTGTCCTTGACAGTCATCGAGTTGAACAAGGCCGCGCCCTGGAAGCACATGCCGATCCGGGTCCGCAGCTGGCGCCGTTCCTCCGGGGTCAAGGCGGCGACCTCCTGGCCGTGGATCAGGATCCGGCCCGCAGCCGGGTGCTCGAGGCCGACCAGCGCCCGCAGCAGCGTGGTCTTGCCGCACCCGCTGCCGCCGAGGATCACCAGGATCTCGCCGCGGCGGACTTTGAAGCTGACGCCCTCGAGCACTCGTTGCCGGCCGTAGTCGACCGCCAGGTTCTCGACCTCGATCACAACCTCGGGGGAGTCGTCGGTAGCCATCATCAGAACAGGTAGAAGAGTACCGTGAACGCGAGGTCCACGATAATGACGAGGAAGATCGAGGTCACCACCGACGAGGTCGTCTTGCGGCCGACGCCCTCGGCGCCACCCTCGACCTGGAAGCCGCGGTAGACCCCGACCCAGCAGATCACCAGGGCGAAGAACACGCTCTTGGTGAGGCCGGTGGTCAGGTCCTTGGTCACCAGCGCATTGGCAGTCTCATGCAGGTACACGGCCGAGTCGACCCCCGCGATCGTGGTGCCCGCCGTCCAGCCGCCGGCGATCATCACCAGCATCGCGACCAGGGTGACGCACGGCACCGCCACCACCATTCCGAGCAGCTTGGGTGCGACCAGGAACTGGATCGGATCGAGACCCATCACCTCAAGGGCGTCGAGCTCCTCGCCGACCTTCATGGTCCCGATCTCGGCGGTGATCGCGGAGCCGCAGCGGCCAGTGATCAGCACCGCCGTCATCAGCGGCGCCAGCTCGCGCAGTGCGGTCACCGCCACCAGCGCCGCGATGAACCGGTTGGCGCCCCACTTGGACAAAGTGTAGGACGCCTGGAGGGCGAGAATCACACCGATCAGAAACGTGATCATGCCGACGATCGGCAGCGACCGCACACCGAACTCGACGACGGCCTCGAGCGCGGCGCGGATCCGGAGGCGGTGGCCGCGGAATGGCCGCACGACGATCCACGCCAGCGTGTCCACGATCAAGACCGACACCCGTAGCCAGGCCGTGAGCGCGTCGAGCGATCTGCGGCCGACGGCGCCGACCAGGCGGGTCATAGCGTGGGTCCGATCTCAAACACCGAGTCCAGCCGCGTCATCTCCAAGACCCGCATCACCCTGGGTGACGGTGCGACGAGCGTGAACCGGGCGCCGGCCGCCTTAGCACGCTGCAGGCCCTCGACCAGGATCGCGACCCCCGACGAGTCCATGTAGCGCACCTCAGACAGGTCGAGCGCCAACCGCGCGACCGCGCGGTCGATCTCGGCGAAGATCACCTCGCGCAACCGCGGCGAGCTGTAGAGGTCGACGTCACCACCGACCAAGATCACCGAGCCGTTGTCGTCGCGCGTGGTGTCGATCACCAGCTCCATCGTGTCACCCTTTCCGGGACAAGCGCATCATGATCCGGTTGCCGCACGGGCTGCCGGGGCAGAAGAGCACCTCGTCGAACGCCTGGTGAATGAGCTGCACGCCGAGCCCGCCAGGGCACACCTCCTCTGGCTGCGGCGGCAGCAGCACCCGCCGGACAACCCGCTCGGGCGGCGCCGTCACGCCGCTGTCGCGCACCTCCACCAGGAGCTCGTCGGCGGTTGCCCGCAGGTGAAGCTCCACCAGCTCGTCGCTACGTCCTTGGTAGGCGTGGCGGATCGCGTTGGCGCACGCCTCGTCGACCGCCAGCACCAGCTGGTCCACCCGCTGCGGCGCCACCTCGTGACTTGCGAGCCACTCCCGTACCAGCCCCCGCACCGACGCCAGCAGCCGCGGGTCCGACCGGACCTCGAGCCGGATGTCACTGGCGCAGCCCGATGGCACGGCGTCCTCCACTGGAGAGTTTGCGATCTGTTTGCAAAGCTACCGCGACCCACGATTCGGCGCAAGACCGCGGCCGGAAGGTGTGCTACCGGAAACGACCTGCTCCCACAGTCGGTGGGGCGACGTGCCAGGGACGTTTCCCGGAGCCCATGGGGTCAAGATCGTCGGAATCGTCGGGCTAGGGCGGAAGCAAAGGGGTAGGGTTAGTTGTCGTCCTTCCATCGGATGGCGGTCCCTCGGCAGGAGATGACGGACCGCTGAGCTGAGCTGCACGTGACGATGACGACGTCCGCTCCGAGCTTCGCCGCCTGTCGCTGCAGCCGTGTGGTGAGCTGCGCCTCGACACTGGCACTCGACGCTTCGGCGACCATCTCGGAGTCCTCGAGAACTTGCAGGATCTCGTACGCCCGGGATCGTGCCAGGCGCGCCATCTGACCTGGTACCAATGGCAATGTTCGCCTGCGTGCTCGGCCTACCCTGGCCCGAGGACACCCCCGACGGCGGGGGGCCCGCTCGGCAGCAGGCGGTGCAGAAGGACCTCGCCGATGTGACCTTCGAGACCGTTGAGCCGGTTGCCGCCAGTCACGACGGCGACCAGGTCGAGATCCGGCGCGACGAAGACACGCTGGCCGCCGACGCCGCGTGCGGAGATGACCCCGCGGGGAAGGCTCGGCGGCGCCGACTCGCGCCACCACATGTAGCCGAATCCTCGACCATGGGTCTCGACCCGCTCCCGGGTGGCCTCCCGGACCCACGCCTCGGGAACCACCTGGCGGCCCTTCCAGCGGCCGCCGGAGAGGATCAACGAGCCGAGCTTGGCCAGGTCTCTCGGCCGCAGCCGGAGCGTCCCGTAGAGGCGCGGAGAGCCGTCGGTCCTGCCGTCCTCCCAGTCCCACGAGGTGATCCCCAGCGGCGCGAACAGGTGGCGGGCGGCGAACGCATCCGCCTGGACGCCGGAACAACGCTGTAGCACCGCGGCAAGCAGGTCGGCGTCCATGTCGGAGTACCGCCAGCGTGTTCCGGGCGGCGCCGCCGGAGGGACGGTGAGGGCGGCCCGAACCAGAGCCGGTCCGGCGGGCGGCCTGCCGCCCCGCGGCGGCTCGACCCCGGAGGTCATCGTCAGCAGGTGCTCGACCGTCAGTCCCTTGAGACCTGCAGCCACGACCGGCCGGAGCTCGGGGAAGAGCTCGAGCAAGGTGGTCTGGACGCCGGCCAGCTCGCCGCGTTCCAGCGCAATCCCGACGAGCAGGGAGGCGACACTCTTGGTGCACGAGTTGATCTGGTGCAGATCGTCGCGGGTGAAGCCGTGGAAGTACTCCTCGAGCACCAGCTTGTCGCCGCGGACCAGGAGCAGCGAGTGGACCAGACCCGCCTCGCCTGAGGTCACGTCCCCAATCAGCGCGCCCAGCGAACCGACATCCAGGCCGACGTCGGCAGCGTTGGCGGTGGTCCACCCGTCGTCGGTGGCCTCCGGTCGGGTAGAGGTCCAGGGGGGTGCTCCCGGCGCCCGAGGGGAGATCGCGGGGACGGCGTCGAGCCCTGCCCGTACCAGGTCGAGGTCCTCACGTCGGCCTCCGCCCACCTCGAGCTCGCCGTCGATCCTCGACCGGTCGGCAGACAGTCGACCGCGGTAGATCCACCCGGTCTTGAGCCGCATCTCGACCGGGATCTCCTGATCGCCGCCGTCCCTTGCCTCGGCCGATAGGCTGGCGTCGTCCACCGGAATCTCGGTCAGCGCCTTGCCTTCGCGCACCAGGTAGCTGTGGCCGGTCAGTCGGTCGCCCTTCGTTTCCAGTCGGTAGACAGAGTCCCCGGCCGGCGAGCGGCCGATCCACAGGCAGTTGGTCAGGACGCCCGGGTCGACCGCCGGAAATGACGGTTGAGTGCCGGGTGCCGCAATCTGCTGATCGACGACGTCTCGTGGTGCAGCGACACCTGGCGCGGGCGTGAAACGACGTAGCAGGGCAAGAACCGTCTCGTCGGTCGCCTTCTCGGCCTCGGCGCCGCCGCTGTTGATCGCTACCAGAATGGCGAGGTTTCGCCTCGGCGAGAGCACGATCCGGGCGAACCACGAGCCATTGCTCCCGGCGTGCGTCACCAGACGCCCGATGCCCCCGGGCCAGTCGTCGACACCCCAACCCATTGCGACGTCCGTCCCGGGCGAGGGCGTGTACAACCTCGTGAAGGTCTCCGGCCGGAGGGCGTGACTCTCACCCCGGAGGCCGGCGAGGTAAAGAGCCGCGAACTTTCCCCAGTCCGCGAGCGAGAGATGGATGGTGCCTGCGGGGCCGATCACGGGGGCGTTGTCGGCGGCCGGGCCGGGCTCTACGGGCCTCCCGCCGCTGTGTCCGCGGGGCTGGGTCAGTGCGCCCGGAACTCCGGGCGCGCCGAAACCGGCAGTGCTCATGCCGAGCGGGTCGAAGATCCGCTCCCGGATCAACTCCTCCCAGGAGCGCCCGGTGACCGCCTCGGCCATGGCCCCGGCGACCATGTAGCCGTAGTTGGAGTACAGCATCTCGGTCCCGGCCGGTGCCGCGGGAGTCTGCTGCAACACCAGCCTCGCGGCCCGGTGTCGCTGGACCTGAATCGAGCCGGAAAGGGATGCGATCTTCGATCTGACGCTCGGATCCGGTCTGCGGTCGGTGGGCAGTCCCGAACGATGGCGCAGAAGCTGCTCGATGGTGACCTCGCGGTACTCGGGTCGGATCTCGCCCGCGAAGTCCGGGAACGTCTCGCCGATCGTGGTCGTCCACGACAGCTTTCCCTGGTCGACGAGGACCGCGATCAGGGTTGCGGTGAACGCCTTGGTGCAGGAGCCGATGTGCCAGAGGTCATCGACGGTCACCGGTTCGACCGACCCGACCGCGCGCAGTCCGACCGCGCCTCGAGCGACCACCGCGCCGTCGTGGACGACCGCGGCGGCCAGCGCCGGCAGGTCGTGCCTCGCTCGAATCGGCTCGAGCAGAGAGTCGAGGCTCTCCGCCGGCGGATGCGAGACAATCGGTTCATCGGGTCGAGGCGTCGTCTCGTCCGCGGATGAGAGCCCACATGCCGCGAGGATGAGCGCTGCCAGAAGAGCGGCTCCTACCTCATTCCACTGCCACGGACGGCGCATTCGTCCTCCCATCCTCAGATCTGGAACGGAACCGGGTCGTGGTCGCGACAGCCCGCTCCGGTACCGCCCGTCGCGATTCCTGAACCGATCTGGGCCGCTCGCTCGGAAGCGGCGGTTTCCACTCGGCGCGGTGCCATTGGCCGGTGTCACGGGCCGGGAGTGTGGTGTCGGACTGTCGACGCAGCTTCATCTCACACTAAATGTCGTCGAGAAACACGCCGGTTGCAACGCCCACCGCATTTCCCGCCTCGACGCAGAACCCAGCCGAAGTTTCCGCGGAAGACCCGCCAGGCGCATGGTGTGGCCGTCAACCCACCTCTACCTGTTGCTCCGATCATCACACGCGATGTCAGGTCTCATGTTCGGAGCCCCTCAATCGGCTCGCCGCGAAGGCAGCTCGGTCTGGAAGGAGGCGGTGGCGCCTCGCTGCAGGCAATCTCCACGGATCAGCCGAAGTTCTTCACCTTCGGCCACAGCGCCGAAATGGGCTCGCGCAAGCCGCGACAGACGAAGACGTCGAAGTGCTCGTATGGCATCGAGTAGGGATGGCTCACGTGGCCGGCGAGCTCGACGTTCTCGAATAGCTTCTCAAGCGTCTCTCGGTCGTCGTCCATGACGATCATGACCTCGCCGGTGGCGCCGCGCGGACCCCAGTACCAGTAGGCGAGGTGGCCGCTGATCGCCGGCGGCAGGCCGAGCTTCGGCCCGAAGAGGTCGATCGCTCCGGCCTGACCGTAGTTCTGGCCGAAGATCGCAGCCTTCGCCCGGTCCTCCGCTGGCAGGGCGTGGTAGATCCGCCCCACCTCGGCGGCCATCTCGGGCCATCCAAAGCGATCGGCGAGCAGCTGCGGCAGGGGACCCATTCGGTGGTGCTCGATAGGCGGCTGGTTGATGCCGGTGAGCTGCGAGTAGCGGATGAAGGTCTGCGGCGGCAGGCAAGGTATGAAGGCGGGTGCGAGGGCTACGCCTGAGAGGGCCAAGAGCGCCGCGTACGCGGGCCGGAAGAGCCTGCGGCGCCCTGCGGCGAGCCACCGTTCGGCGGCGACGCCGCCGGCGGCCAGCAGCATCGGGTAAGCGGCGGCCGCGTAGTAGACGCGGCCGTTCAGGGCCAGCAGCTCGACGACCAGCACCAGATAGGCGAGACCGAGGATCCGGTAGCGGCGGCCCTCGCGGTCGGCGAGGAGCCAGATGAGCCCCCCGAGCCACAGGGGCAGTGCGAGCGGGTTGACCATGAGGGCCTGCTCGGCCAGGAGCCCGAGAGAAGAGAAGGCCACGTTGCGGCCGTGCTGGCGGATGACCTCGAGCTGCTGGAGGTGGGGAAAGTGGTGCTGGACGATCCACACCAGGTTGGGCAGGAAGAGGATGAAGGCCGCCAGGCCGCCAAGCCAGATCCAGCGCCGGGCGAAAGCTCGGCGCTCGCCTGTCAGGAGAACGGCCGCGACGAAGGCGACACCGAAGAGGACCATCGTGTGCTTGTTCTCGAGGCCGAGGCCGACCAGGACGCCGAACACGACCCACAGCCTCTCCCTGCCGGTGCGCAGCAGGCGGACGACGACCCAGGCGCAACCGGTCCAGATCAGCTGCTCGAAGGCGTTCATGCTCTCGTAGGTGAACATCACCATCCACACCGGAGCCGTGATGACCGCCAGTGCGGCCAGGCCCTGCGCGACGCGGCGGCCGCCGAGCTCGCGGGCGAGCATTGCGCTGAGCACGACCAGCGCCGCTCCGGAAAAGGACGGCAGCAGGCGGACGGCGAGCAGTGAGTCGCCGAGCACCCAGCGACTGAGCGCGGTCAGGGCCGGCATGAGCGGAGGCATGTCGACGAAGCCCCATGCGAGGTGATGGGAGCAGGCCAGGAAGTAGAGCTCGTCGATGAAGAAGCCGTAGCCGAACGCGCCGGTGGTGGCGAGCAGGAGAACCAGCTCGAACAGGGCGAGCCCGCCGACGAGCCGGGCGGCGAACGGGGAAAGGGGGGTGTTGGCGGCGCGCTCTCCCGTCACGAGGCTCCTCCGGTCGTCTCTCTCCCTACTTACTGGCGAAGCGGCGTGCCGTGTGCTGCCGGGCTGCCACAATCTACCAGGTACTTTCGCCAATCCGATAGATTGTGACTCCACTCTCCGGGCCCACATGGACCGCCTCGAACCGCCACCGGCAACGCAACACAGCGGTACGTGGCACCCAGGGAAGCCTGGCCACTCGTGTACCATTGGGCCCGGATGACTCTGACATCAGGGGCACGACTCGGGCCCTACGAGGTGGTCGCGCTGCTCGGTGTGGGTGGCATGGGCGAGGTCTACCGTGCCCGCGACACCCGCCTGGACCGGCCGGTGGCGATCAAGGTCCTTTCCGCCGCGGCGCGGAACGACCGCGCGCTGCGGGAAAGAATGGAGCGCGAGGCCAGGTCGATCTCGCAGCTCCAGCACCCGAACGTGTGCACGTTGTTCGACGTCGGCCATGAAAGTGGCACCGACTTCCTGGTGATGGAGCTGCTGGAGGGCGAGACGCTGGCCGACCGGCTGCATCGGGGTCCTTTGCCGGTCGCCGAGGCGCTGAGCGTCGCGATCAAGATCGCTGCCGCGGTCGATCGCGCCCACAGCCGAGGCATCGTCCACCGCGACCTCAAGCCCGGCAACGTGATGTTGACGCCCGACGGCCCCAAGGTGCTCGACTTCGGCCTCGCTAAGGACATCGTCGCAGGCCGTGCCCCGGGTACGGACTCGGCGACCCCGACCTCGCTGAAGACTAGCGAGGGGATGATCGTCGGCACGTTGCAGTACATGGCGCCCGAGCAGCTCGAGGGCAAGCCGGTCGACGAGCGCAGCGACGTCTTCGCCTTCGGTTCCGTGCTGTTCGAGATGCTGACCGGATCGCGGCCGTTCGAGAGCAACACTCAGGCGAGCGTCATCGCCGCCATCATGGCGCGGCCGGCGCCGCGGCTGGAATCGCGCCTGGAGTCGCTGCGCGCCGCCGCACCACCGGGGCTCGACCGGGTGGTGGAAAGGTGCCTCGCCAAGTCGCCGGAGGACCGCTGGCAGTCGATGGGCGACGTGAGGGCACTGCTCGAGGACGTCGCGGCCGGTCGTCTCGTCCCGACCGCCACCGAGCAGACAGTCGAGCCGCCGGTACGGCCGGCTCGACTGAGGCTGTTCGCCGTCGCGGCCGTGCTGGCGCTGCCGGTAGCGGCGATCGCGGCCTGGATTGTGGGACGCAGCACGGCCCCCGCCGTCGTGCCTGCACCGCAGCCGGTCGTGGTCTCCGTGCTCGAGACTCCCGAGCTCGGCGGCTTCGACGACCTCTCCAACCCGGCGCTGTCGCCGGACGGTCGCCGGGTGGCCTTCATCGGACACACCAGCAAGGGCAGCGGAATCTGGGTCCGGGAGCTCGACGCGCTCGAAGCGCGGCCGCTCGAGGGACCGGTCAATCCCGGCTGGCTGACCTTCTCTCCGGACGGGGAGTGGATCGCGTACTTCGACGTCGGCGACCGCACACTCATGAAGGTTTCCGTCCATGGCGGGCGGCCGACCCTGGTCGCCAACCCCGGATACATCCCGTGCGACTGGGCCGCCGACGGCTACATTTACTTTCCGGCCCGCCGCGGGCTGGGGGCCACCAGCCCCGAGTCGTGCGGGCTGGCCAGAATCCGTCCGGACGGCGGTGAGGCCGAGCAGGTGACCCTCGGCCTCGAGGTCGACAAGGCCGGCGTCCGCCTCCAGCACACCGCGCCGCAGGTCCTCGGCGACGGTCGCCTGCTGTTCTCGGTCGGCCGAGGGTTCCTGAGCGACGGCTGGGACACCGCGATCCTCGACCTTGCGAGCGGGAAGTGGACGCGCGTCTTCCGCGGTGCCGGCCAGGCGTCGTACCACGACGGCCACCTCGTGTTCTGGCGCGACGGCCGGGTGTGGGCCGTCCCCCTCGATCTCGACCGGCTCGCAACCACGGGCACGGAGTTGCCGGTGACCGACGGCGTGAGTCAGCATCCCAGCGCACCCGTCGAGGTCGGGGAGTACCAGGTCGGCGCCGACGGCTCGATGGTCTACGTCGGGGGCGGTGCGGTCGCCGACGAGACCTCCGCGATCGTCCGCTACTCGGCGGGCGGGAGCACCGAGATCGCGCGCTCTCCGGGCATGGTGGCGTGGCCCCGACTGTCGCCCCGGAGTGATCGGCTCGCGGTCGACGTCTGTCGACTGCAACCGCTCGGGGGGCGCCAGTGCCGGGTGTGGGTCTACGGGCTGGGCGACGGCTCGAGGCGTGCGATCGGTCAGGCCGACAAGTGGGAGACCTATCCGGCGTGGGACGCCGACGGGGCCTCGCTGGTGGTCGTGGAGCGCACGCCGCAGAATTACCGTCAGCTGGTGCGCTACAGCCTCACGCCGGGGGCCAGACCGAAGCCGCTGTTCACGAAAGAGCAGGGTTGGATCGTGCCGATCGGCGCCGACTCCGACGGCCGACTGGTCTTCTCCGGAGATGATGAGGACGGCCGCGCGCGGGCGCAGATGGTGTTGCCGACGGGCGAGTCCGCACCGCTGCTCGAAGGCGACTCCGGCGCATTTGCGACCGACATCAGCTCGGACGGGCGGTGGCTGATCTTCGACACGGATCGCAGCGGCCGTTTCGAGGTCTGCGCCCTCGACCTCGGAACACCCGGGTCGATGCCGATCCAGCTGACCACGGAGGGTGGCCGTTTCGGGACCCTGTCGCCGTCAGGCGACGTCCTCTATTGGCGGTCGCCGTCCTACCCGGGCGCTGCGCAGATCCTGCGCGCCGAGGTGGACCTGGAACGCGGCCGACGCGGCGACGTCACACGGGTCGCGACGACGGCCAGCGTCAACAGCGGCGGCTGGTACCCCCTCGGCGGCATGACCGCAGGTGACGACGGCCTCATCGTGACCGAGTTCAAGGTGGCGAGCAGCGGCGGCCGCGTCATCCTGGTGAGCAACTGGGTGGCGGAGATGCGCGCCAAGCTCGCTCGAGACTGACCACCAAATCAGTCCAGAGGCTGGCACCCGCTTCAGTCATCACCGAGGATCAGGCGGACGCGGCGGCGAACTTCGTGGAGGGTCGCCGCAGAGACCGTGCCGAGCTGTCGCACGCAGCGGGGTTTTCGAGCCGAGGGGCGCGGAAGCGTACTTGACAGTACGTTGAGCACCCCGAGGTGAGAAAGCACCACTGAGCGCGGCGCATCGCCGGTCGCAGGAGAAGTCTGGTGAATACCGCGGGCTAGGTGATTCGCAGGCATCAGGGAGCAGGGCGTGCCTTCTGTCAGGGCGATCGGGAGGCGTCAGCGGTGTCGGCGCTGGATTTCGATCCTGGTCGCAGTGAACGTCGGAGCCGTCTGAGCTGACACCGACGGCGGGCCCGGGGCCGGGCATCCCCGGTCCTCGCTACTCGTCCTTGCCAGAACGGCGCCTGAGCACCACGTGGGTGGCCTTCTCCGACGCCGCGAACCGGACGCACTCGTAACCTGGGGCCCGCAGATCGACGCCCTCGAACAGCCGTTCGCCCGCGCCGAGCAGGACGGGTGCGATGGCCACGTGCAGCTCATCGACGAGGCCCGCCCGAAGGTACTGCTGGATGGTCTGCGGCCCGCCGCCGATGCGCACGTCCAGCCCGTGAGCCGCGTCGCGCGCCCGCTCGAGCGCCTCGCGGATGCCACCGGTCACGAAGTGGAACGTCGTGTCGCCCTCCATGTGGATGGGCCGCCGCGGGTGATGCGTCAGGACGAAGACCGGAACGTGGTAGGGAGGGTTGTCTCCCCACCACCCCTTCCAGCTCGTGTCCGGCCACGGCCCGCGAACCGGCCCGAACATGTTCCTTCCGAGAATCCAAGCGCCAACGTTCTCGAAGCCGCGCGCGGCGAACTCGTCGTCGAGCCCCGTCGTGCCGTCCTCGGCGCCAAACAGGGCCCGCTGGAACGTGCGCGTCGGGAAGGCCCACTGGTGCAGAGTAGTACCGCCAATGCCGAGCGGATTGTTGATGTCCTGACCCGGACCGGCTCCGTACCCGTCAAGCGAGATGGTGAAGCTCTCGACTCGGACCCGTGTCATCTCGATGCCTCCGTTCGGACGGGCGTTCGACGCCCGGTCTCAGTCGCGAACCACGTGCCCCGAGAGAAGCTCGCCGGCCGGAGCACGCTGTGCCGAGGCGGCTGCGCCGGGCTCACGCCCCGTCCGGGATCTCCGCCTCGACCAGCTTCGCGAGCAGGGCGAGCGACTCCTGCCAACCGAGATAGCAGGCCTCGGCCGGGATGACGTCAGGAACGCCTTCCTGGGTGATGTGCACCTCGGTCCCACAGGACACCTTCTCGAGGGTGATCGTCACCTGGATCGCACCGGGCAGGTTCGGGTCGTCGAAGGCGTCCGTGTAGCGGATCCGCTCGTGCGGCACCAGCTCGACGTACTCCCCGCCGAACGAGTGGCTGGTACCGGTGCTGAAGTTCGTGAACGACATCGTATAGGAGCCGCCGACGCGGGCGTCCATGTGATGGACCTTTCCGGTGAACCCGTTCGGAGGGACCCATTTGACCAGTGCGTCCGGATCGAGGAAAGCCCGGTAGACCCGTTCCGGGGCGGCCCGGAGGACCCGATGAAGGCGGATGGTGCTCGGCATGGACGGTTCTCCTTTCGGTGACTAGCGGTGGCGCCGGTCACATGGAGTCGAACGAGCAGGCTCGATTTCGAAACCGCGCGTGACGGTCCCAATGGTATTCGAGGAGCCCCCCGAATCGCTTGTCCGACCGGCGATACGGCACAACCCAGCGTTCCATCCGCTTCAGAGGGAGAGATAGTCCTCTCGCACCGGCGAGAAGACCTCGACCACTACGCACTCCTCCAGGGCCTCGGCACCATGGGGATGGTTGCCGGGGAGGTTCCAGCTGTCGCCCGGCCGCGCCACCCAGTCATCTGCGCCGCTGAAGAACCTCAGCTCGCCGGAAACCAGATAGCCGGTCTGCTCGTGAGGGTGCCGGTGTTCGGGGATGATCGCGCCCTTCCTGAGCTTCACCTCGGTGAGATGGGTCCGCTCACCGTGGACCAGCGTCTTCAGCCAGACGCCGTCGACGACCTCCTTGTAACCTTTGCTGCTGGTCTTGACGATCATCGTCACCTCCAGACCACGTCATCGAACGACGTTCGGCTGTCAGCTGAGTGTGTCTCCCTTCTCGCTCGAGGCGGTCGACACGAGTCAGCAGCGCCGGCCCGGGAACCGGGTACGCTACCAGCTCCCCGAGGCTCCGCCGCCGCCCGAGGACCCGCCTCCGCCAGAGAAACCCGAGCTCGAACTTCCGGAGCCCCACGACCCCCCGGAGCTGCCCGACGAGATCGAGAACCCGCCGATTGAGGCCTTGCCCTTGGTGCGAAGGTCCTTCGCCGCCTTCTTGTACCAGTCCGACTTTCGGAGCATCAGCTTGGCCAGGGGGTACACGACCAGATACGTGATGAGCAGGTAGAACGCGCCCGAGGTTCCGACAACGACGATGGGGAACATGGCCCAGAACGGAATGAGGAAGACGTAGAGAAACCACCCCACGCCGGGTGTCATCACGCCGATCACGGTGAACAGACCGATGATGCCGAAGATGAACGCTCCGAGGAGAATCCTCTCCGTGAGCGGTAAGTCGGGCACGTTCATGTGGGAGACCGCGGAGCTTCTCGCCCCCGCACCCGCGCGCTCCGCGAGCTCGGGTCCCTTGCCGGTCTCCAACACGCCGAGGATGGCGTCGACGCCCGCCTCGACTCCGCCGTCATAGTCGCCGGAGTTGAACCGAGGAGCCATCACGTTGCGGATGATGCTGCCCGCCGCGCCGTCAGGGAGTCTTCCTTCGAGACCGTAACCCACCTCGATCCGCATCCGCCGGTCGTTGGGCGCGACGACCACGAGAATGCCGTTGTCCTTGCCCTTCTGGCCGAGCTTCCACGCCTTGAAGACGGCCTCCGCGTAGTCCTCGATGTTCCCGTCCTCGAGCGACGACACGGTGAGCACGACGACCTGGTTCGTCGTCTTCTCCTCATGGGCCCTGAGGCGTTCGGTCAGGGTACGCCGCGTCGCATCGCTGAGGATCCCCGCGTTGTCGTTCACGCGGCCCGTGAGGTAGGGGATGTCCGCGCCCGTGGCTCCGAGCGCCGTCAGGAGGATGCATGCCGCAAGGAGCGAGCGAAGCGCCGTTCTCATGCGCCCTCCTCCTCGACGATGGTGTCCGGGAGCTCGTTCTCCCGGCTCTGGCCTGTCGCCGACGCGGCCAGGGCATTCTCGAGTCCGGCCAGACCGTCCTCAAGGGCGCGGCCCACTCGGCCCACGGCGAGGGCCGCCGTCATGTGCCTGACGATCTCCTGCGACGCCTCCTCGCTCAGACGCGGCTCCAGGCCCGTGTCCGGCAGCAGGACGACCTGCCGCTCGAACATGCTGACCAGCAGCAGCACCCCGGTCCGGCCGCGGGTGGCGAAGAGCTCGCGCTCGAGAAAGAGGGACTGCGCGTACTGGCGCACCTCCACCTCGGCGCGGTGCGGGCTGAGAAAGAGCCGGGCGAACGACGGCCGGGCGATGCACGCGAGCGCGCAGAAGGCGCCTGCTCCGAGGGTCGCCACCACGACCAGTAGCACGGCGGGGCCCACTGCCCAGGCCGAGCGCAGCACGGCGATCACGGCCGCCGCCGGGCTCGCGATCGCGGCACCCAGGGCGAAAGCCTTCCAGGGAAGCTCGGCGAAGTTGTCGCTGCGGCCGATGACCGCGAGCACGATCTGGGCTCCGGTACGCTCCTCCGCATCGGCGACGCGTTGGTCCAGCTTCGTGCGTTCCTGATCGCTCAAAAATGGTGTCATGATCTTTCGCCCGCCTGTGTTCCTGCGGCACCCGCGCTCCGTCTCATTCAGCTTACCGCGTGGGCGTTTCGTCCATCTTATTCCTGACGAGCACTTCCCGCGGCGTGGCGGGGTCCGAGCGCCCACCCCAGGGAGTCGCGCAGGAACTCCACCGCGTGGTCCTCGATGCACGGCCCGTGTACCAGGATCACCATCTGCGGCTCCCAGGCGAGGACCTCGCGCAGGACCTCGCGCACTTGCCTGCGCCTCCAGAAGGTGGGACGGAGGAAACGGGCGGTGGAGCCTTGGGGAGCGAGCACCCGGTTGGCAGCGGCGAACCAGCGATGCAGTGGACTGAGCGAGCGCGGATCATGGTTCTCGATCAGGTCGCCGAGGATGAGGGTGCGGGAGGGACGGTGGAAGAAGATGACCTCGCTGAGGACGGCGCCGGGCACGATGCGTTGGTCCACGACCTCCGCCCAGGCGGCGGGGGACTCAGCCTCGAGGTCGGCCGCGAACGACAGATCCGGCCGCTTCCGGCGCAACCCGGGCGGGGCATAGAGGTGCGCGTGGGGATACCCGGCCGCCCACTCCCCGATGAAGCGGTGGTGGAACGCATTGGGGGTGACGATGTGGCCCACGTTCCCGAGGGTGTCGATCCCCTGTGCCGCCGCGAGCTGCACCGGCGAGTGCACCAACAGTGCGCCACCCGGGAGCGCGATCACCGTCGAGCGCAGGGCGAACGGGAAGCCCAGGAAACGGATCTGATCACCCTCGACGGTCCAGATCCCCGGCCCGATCGCTCGCCACCGCGAGCCCAGTCCTGGCGGGTGGTCAAAGTGCGGCGACACGGGCTTCCTCGCGGGAGATGGACCTTGTGCGACAGAGCCAGAGCGCAGTGGCCGCGCGGTAGCTGATGCTCCCGTACATCTGTTCATGGCGACACCCGTCCGGCGCCTGACGTGTCGGCGAGAGCAGGTTCCTTTTCGGCCATGCGCCCGGTTCCATCTCCGGGCCAGGGTACACCCGCCTCAGCCGGGCACCGCCGCGTGCCTGTCCGCCCGTTGACGACCACCCCAGCGGTGCCGGCGACTCCTGCGTTCTCCCGGGAGACCGCGTTGGTTGCCAGGCTCGAGGATCTTGGGAAGGTGGGCACCACGCGGCATTTCCAACTTCTTCACGCCTGGCGCCGAGGTGCACTGATCGACAGTGGCCACCCTGGTACCTCACGGGATCAGTTGGTGGAAGCCGCGACGCTCATTCCTCCTACAATGGGCTCATGGCATTCACCTCGATTCACAAGATCCGTTTCGACGACGTCGATGGCGCCGGCATCGTGTACTACCCTAAGTACTTCCATCTTTGCCATGCAGCCTTCGAGGATTTCTTCGACAGCGCAGCGTCGATCTCCTACCCAGATCTGATCCGGGGGCGGCGGCTCGGCTTCCCGACAGTGGCCATCGACTCGAGCTTCACGGCGCCTCTCACCTACGGAGACACCGCCGTGGTGGAGCTGTCGGTGGAGAAGGTCGGGACGACCTCGGTGACCTTCAGCTACCGCATCCGCCGCCGGCGAGATGGAGTCGCTTGTTTTGCTGCCAAGGTCACCACGGTTCTCATCGACCTCGACAGCCAGCAGCCGCAGACGATTCCGGCCGATCTCCGCACCATGCTCGAGCGCGAGCTGGGAGGATGATTGGGTCTGAGGCTTCAAGATCTTCGGAAGTTGTTCACCACGCTGCACTTCCAAATGTCTTCAAGCCCCGTACCGCAGCAGGGGCCAGCTTGCTGCTACTGCAGCAAACCGATCACCGTGGCTACGAGAACCAGCGAGCCGACGATCAGGAACGTCAGGAGCAGCTGGTAGAACCAGACCAGGATTGCCTCCCTGATGCCGAGCCTCGATCCCCACGGCCTGCGGAGGATGTAGGCATACGCAAGGGGGTTGGCGACGAGGCTCACGCAGAGGAAGACGATCACTTCGATGCGGCCCTCGAAGTCGAGTGAGTCCCCGACAAGCGCTGCGATCAGGATCGCGGGGTTGAAGGCGATGACGGCGGGCACCAGGGTCGCGACGTAGGCCCGCTGAAACGTCGGGCGGAATCCGCTCGCCCATTCCGTTGCCTTCCGCAGAATCGCTGCGGTCACGATCGAGGCAATGGCGAGGTCGATCAGCCTGAAGATCGTCCCAAGAAAGACGGCGTAGGTCTCTTGAGTCAAACTGCTCTCCCCGCCCCTGGCTTCGTATACGGAACCGAGGCCTGGTTCATCCACGTGAGATGTAGTCGACAATCAGTATGTAGATCGCTGGAATGGCTTTCCCGTCCAGCTTCGACGGCTTGAACCTCCACGAGGACATCGCATCGAGTGCCGAGAACGCGAGCGTGTACTCACCGGCGAGGTCCAGGATCTTCGGTTCGTACACCAACCCGTCCTCGCCGATCACCACCTCGACCCGAACTGACACACTCGTTCCGTACTTCGCCAGCGGGAACTTCGGTTCGGCACCATCGATCTTCTCTGGGAGAGACACTCTCGAGTGATCAGGCCGTTCGGTTCCGCTGTAGAGGGATTCCAGCCTGCGCCTGGCAGGTGAGACGTCACCCGTGTCGCTGCCGAGTGTGGTGTCCGGCAGGTACCTCCGCGGGTCAATTGTGCCCATGCTTGGGAACAGCTGCGCGGAGAGGCGCCAGTACCAGTCTGCCAGGCGTTCGTCTCCAAGGCCTTCGAGTGCGATGGCGCGCAGGAAGGTCGCTTTGCCGAGGAACTGCCTGCCTCCGGGCCCGCTGACGATCACGTCGAGCATGTCTTGGGTGAGCTTCCGGGCCTTCTTCTCGGCCTTGCCCCACTCGTGCTTCAGGAGGAGGTCGTGGATGCCGTCGAGCTTCTTCGACCACAGGCTGGCGATGTAATCGGTCTCACCGCGGGCCGCTCCGACGTTCCCCGAGGGCGCGAGCAGCGCGCCTGCCAACAGACCCAGAGCAGCAACATGACTCCTGAGCTTCAACTGCACACCTCCAGGTCGGCGGTTGCTGGAGTTTCCCGGTTTCGGCATCTTCGCATCCGAGGAGCCGGATGCAGGAAATCTGCACGTCCGGAACTTTGGGGGCCCGGCCCGCCGCCGACAGTGCATCGATGCGGTACCTGCACCCCTGGATGTACGGGTCAGATCGTGCCTCGGTGGGCCCACACGGCCGGCTTGAGCTGGGACGCCTCCCGCTTCATCACGGACGTGGCGTAGAAGAAGAACCCCATCGGGATCGCGCGCAGCAGCAGCAATGGCATCAACCAGATCGGGTTCGGTTGCAGGAGGACCACTGCAATGTGCGCTGCCAGCATGGGCACGACCAGCAACCAGATGAAGAGGTGGACTGTGCGTGTCCAGATGGACGCCGAGCGCTCGAGGTCGGCGTATTGTGCCAGCCTCCGCATCGCAATCGGGAAAAGCGCGATGGCAACCAGAAAACGTGCCAGGCACGTCATGTGACTTTCCCGTAGCTCGAAAGCGCCGATCAACCTGGAGCAGTGTCGGACCTTGCCTGAGGAGCCGGGCTCCCTGCTCATGATTGACCCGCAAGCATGCCGTCGCCCGCCCTGCATACCATTAACATCACATGACGTGCCTGAGAATCATCCAGAAGGCTCCCCCTTCGTCGAGCGGGATACGCTCGTCGTTGGGAAAAGGACCCGTGTTAGCGCACGGGAGAAGGAGGAGCCCGATGGCACTGTACTGCGGCATCGACCTTCACTCAAACAACAGCTACGTGGCGGTGATCGACGAGACGTTCAAGAAGGTCGCAGAAGGGAGGCTGCCCAACGACCTGGCGGCGGTGCTGGGGCTGCTGGCGCCGTATCAAGGGGAGCTCGAGGGCGTGGTGGTCGAGTCGACCTGGAACTGGTACTGGCTGGTCGACGGGCTCAAGGAGGCTGGGTACGAGGTCCACTTGGGAAATACCTGGGCCAACCAGCAGTACGACGGGCTGAAGTACGCGGACGACCGGCACGATGCGCGATGGCTGGCGAGGCTCTTGGCGATGGGGATCCTCGCGGAAGGCCATATCTACCCGAAGGAGGAGCGGCCGCTACGCGACCTGCTGAGGCGGCGCAGCTTCTTGGTCAAGAAGAGGACGTCGCTGCTGCTGGCGATGGGCGGCGCCATTGCGTGCCACACCGGTGGCCGGGTGAAGACGGACGACCTGCGGAAGCTGTCAACGCAAGACGTGGAGGCGTTAGTCCAAGACCCGAGAGTGGCGCTTGCGATCTCGAGCCAGCTCGAGCCGGTCAAGGCGATGGATGTCCAGATCCGCAGGCTGGAGAAGGCCGTGCTCGCGCAGGCGCGCCTGCGCGACGAGTTTCGACCGCTGCTGACGGTGTGGGGGGTCGGCAACGTGCTGGCGCTGACCATCATGTACGAGGTCGGTCCGATCAGCCGCTTCGCCAAGGTCGGCAACTTCGCCTCGTACTGCCGCTGCGTCAAGAGCGAGCGGTGGAGCAACATGAAGCGCAAGGGGCGCGGCAACGCCAAGAATGGCAACCCCTACCTGTCGTGGTCCTTCACCGAGGCTTCGCACTTCGCGGTCCGTCATCACCCGGTCGCACAGCGGTACTTCCAACGCAAGCGAACCAAGACCAACGGCATCGTCGCGAACCGGGCGCTGGCTCACAAGCTCGCCCGTGCGTCCTACTACGTGATGCGCGACCAGGTCGACTTCGACCCGGCAAAGGTATTTGGATGAGATGGCGGGCCGGGGCGGGAGCCAGTAAATGTGCTGGCAAAACCTATGTGACTGGGTGGACCCGCCTCGGCCCCACTCGCAGTGTCATCGACCCGCGCGTCGGCCGTGAGCCACACCGTGATGGCGCCCTCAGGGAGAGCCCGAAGACTGTTCCTTCCCAGTTTCGTGGACACGGCCGGTCGAGCCCGAGGACTTTCTGGGGCGCCGCAAGGCGCCAGGGACCTGGCCGCTCCCTATCGAGCAGTCAGCGTCTTGATCCCGATGGGTGGCTGAGGCGGTACTCGACCGACCTCCTACGACCCGAGAGTCCGGCTGCGTGGACGCCGATGCACCGCGAGAGACGAACCCTGACCACCCTCACTGCCCGAGACCTCACCGATCCGGGCCCAGTGCCGATTCGTGTCCTTGACTCGGGCCTTCTGATGGGTGGCACGTTTACTGAGCTGGTTGACTTCCAAGTAGAGGTACTGAAGGCTCGTGAGGTTCCCGAGCTCGACCGGGATCGCGTTCGAAAGCTGATTGCGGTCCAGTGAAAGTTGCTGCAGGGCAACGAGGTCCCCGAGCTCGGACGGAACCGCTCCCGTGAGTTGGTTCTCGCTCAGGTAGAGCAGCTGCAGGCTGGTGAGGCTCCCGAGCTCTTGTGGAATCTGCCCGTTGAGGTGATTGTGGTGCAGGTCGAGCTTCTGCAGGTTCGTGAGGTTCCCGATTCCCGGCGGGATGCCCCCGGAGAGTGCGTTGTAGGCCAGAGTGAGCTCCTGCAAGTTTGAGAGGTTCCCGAGGTCTGGCGGGATCGGGCCGGCAAGATTGTCGTTGGTAGCTAGGTCGAGAACCATCAAGCTGGTGAGGTTTCCAAGTCCCGGGGGGATCGGCCCGGAGAGAAAATTGAACGCGAGATCGAGGACCTGCAGGTTGCTCAGGCCCTCCAGAGATGCGGGCAGCGTTCCGAACAGCTCGTTGTTCTCGAGCACGATCGCGACAACGGTCGTCTCTCCGGCGTCGCAGATCACCCCGTACCACGTGCATTCTGTCCCGGCCGCTCCACCCCATCCAGAGTTGTCGGTCCAGCCGGCCCCGTTGGTGCTGGTGTAGAGGTCCAACAGCGCCTGTCTCTCGGGGGCGGGAATCGCCGCCTGAACCGCGACCGCGTTCGCCAGGGCAAGACCCAGCATTCCGTAAGCCAACGATCTCATCAACATCCCGAGACCTCCCTTACCCAAACTCTCGATCGGGGGAGCGGTACCCCGCGCTCAGCACCGCGCACTGATACCGTACCGGCTGCCAACTGACCACCCCGGCCCCGCGTTCGAGGCGGCGCAGTCTGCTTGCGATGTGCGGTCTTCGTGTCCGTTGGCTGTGCATTCTGGGGAGCTGCTCTGCGCGCTCGACCTGCCCACAATACAGCAATCCGCGACGCCTGATTGCGTGCCACGTATCACAATCTGATGATGTTCACCCATCGGGTGCCAGGCTCCATGATCAAGACGTGCCAAGCACGCTTGTCCGTTTCCTTGACACCTCCCCCCACCCGCGTAGCATTCGTCCATGTGAGAAGGGAGGCGAACGTGAAGCTCAACATCAAGGCGTTTGCGCTCACCTGCGGCATCCTCTGGGGGTTGGGGCTCTTCTTCCTGACGTGGTGGATCATCGCATTCGACGGGACCGGCAATAGCCCCATGATCATCGGGAGGATCTACCGGGGGTACACGATCTCTCCTATCGGCAGCGTCGTAGGCCTGATCTGGGCGTTTTTCGACGGCCTTCTCGGCGGCGCCATATTCGCGTGGGTCTACAACAAGTTTGCGGGTTCCCTGGGGACCACGTAAGCGCCTGCAGGGCGCAGAAACGTGTGAGGCACGTCATTTGACCTTCGGACATTCAAAGGGCGGGCGATGGTCGAACTCGGCGAGATCCGCCCCTAAGCCCGGGACCCCGCTCTGCCGTCGACCCATTCTCTCCCTCTGATCCGGTCTCCGCTCGCTTAACCTCACATGACGTGCCTGGCACGTTTCCTGGCACGTTTCCGCCGCGTAGTGGCATTTCTGGAAACTCGACCTCATAGAATCAATACCTTACGCGCGCAACTGTCGAAGTTGGGTGGCACGTTTACAGTTCACTCTCCCAGACGGATCGGAGCACGTGGTGCCACACGTAGTCGGCAAGCGCCTTGACCTTCAAGACGTCATCGACGTCTATCGACCGCTGGATCCGCTGAGAGTGCATTATCTGCTCCGACCGAATCATGTAAAGGTCTCGGAGTTCCTCTACATCGCCTTTGTCCAACCCGATGTCTACCAGAGCGGACTGAATCTCGCGAAGTTCATTAGCGAGTTTCTTCTTGCCGAGGACATGGCTTGTAACGAGCTTCTCGAGACAACGGTAGAAGTTCGCAAACGAATCACGAAGAAAGTCAGCTCCTCGAACATCAAGATGAAGATGAACGATACCCTTGATGTAGTCGCTCCTCAACACCGAGTCTGCGCCCCTCGCTAGAGCGCCATATGCTAGGGCTGTTCTGCTGACATCCTCCCTTGTCATGGCCTCAGCCTCCTCCTGATGTAACCGGGGAAGAAATTCGACATTGTGTTCTTCTTCCGAGTTCGGCCCCCCGGAGAGGCGGTAGGGAGCCAGCACGTTTGATGCGCGCTCCCAATAGAACCGGCCGATAGTGGCTATGTTTAGGGCGATCAAGAAGCTGCCGTGGCAGTTGTGCGCAACATTGAGAAAGGCCGACAAGTCGGCATGGATTCCGGAGCTTTCGACCACTGTAGCCGTGAATGAGCGTTCCTGCACGTCGTGGACCTGGAGGCTAGCCTCAGGTTGAGTCAACAAGGCGAACGCAGCCGAATTAAGCACGTGGCTCCCACTGACCACGCGAACTGAGAGGTGGTGTGGGCTGTCCATATTTCCAGTTCAGACCGAGCCTAACGCTGGAGTTCAGCGGCCGGAGCGTTCCCGACCGCAGGGAGGGACCTGGCGGGGCGTGTGCCGGAGGGGCCGGGCGGTGGTCAGCACACGCCGTGACAGGAGCTTCGGTCCGCTGCAACTCTTTGTTAGGCGGTGGTTTCCTCAAAGGCGTGTGTCGCCTTCTCGGGCAGTGTGATGGGCACGAAGAACGCGCTCGGGAAGAGGTAGTCCTCTCCCGACTCATCCACAACGCGGACCAGGGCTCGTGCAGACGCCTTCGGATCAGCCAGACGCCGGTAGATCTTTCGCTTCTCCAACGACGCCTCGTACCCTTCGTTCTGCACGCACAAGAGGTAGCTGTGAGTGTCCTCGTTCATCCTTCAGTCCATCAGGCGCTTGACCTTGAACTCGCACCGCCCGACACCGTGCGCCTCATACCAATGTAGCTCAGCCCTCACGACAGTACCATCGACCAACCGTATGGCTGCGAGCCCCTTGAGCTTGCGCCATCTTCGCGGGACCATACATCTTCTCGAGACGACGCAACTCACGGATGGCTCGACCCACCGCAATGACCTCGATCTCAGTGATTTCGCTTACGAACTCGAAGAACACGTCGGTGATTCTATCTGGGCCGCGCGCATCCGCCTAACTACAATTAGGCGACCGAAATCTGTGAGCGTTTAGGGCGACAGGATCTGGGTGCATAACATCCCCTTGGAATCGGCAAACCCTTGAGAAGGAAGACCCTGGAGTGAAACGCCGGCGTGTTATGCGACAGAAAACCCTGTCGCCTAAACCGATTCGGGAAAGCGACGATGTCATGCGAGACGAGGCCCGCGCCCCCTCCGGCGGGCTTGAGGGCGGTGGGCCGGTGCTGGTCCACGCGGCATGGACCGGGCCAGTAGGGCAGGCGTCCGAGCGAAGCAGAATCATGGCATTTTGGCCCATCAGGAACTAGCTACCGCACTACGATGCAGTGTGCAATCGACTGGAAACAAATCACTTAATGAACACATGAGAACGAATCTTACAATTCCCGGGGCTTTGACGGAAGGTCTGAACCCCTGCCTACCATTGGTACTTTCGACGACAGAAAATGTCAAGAGGGGACCGTGATGTGAAGACGAGGACGTGAAGGAGGAAAGATATCTCGTCTCATATCACGGAGTGAGGAGGTAAGGAGGTGAGAAGGGCCCGGAGGAGCGGGCGGGAGTTCAAAGGCACGCGGTGAACCGGGCCGCGTGTGGATGTTCGAGACGGGGAGAGTTTGAACCGCGAAGAGCGCTAAGAGCGCGAAGAAGGTCGGATGATGAGGGGCAGAGTGAAGGGGTGGAGATCGCTCGAGTCGCTTTTGAAGGCAGCCGCCGGGACGTGCAGGTTCGTCCTAACCTCTTCTGCGATGGCTTTGCGTTCTTCGCGTCTTGGCGGTTCAAACTTCCGGTTCACGCGCGTTCCACTGAGGTCGGCGCGGCACACCGGGCGGAGACAGCCTCCCCTTACGTCAGAACGCGAGCCCATGCCTCCGGCACGACACGCTTCGCTCTTGACGCGGCACCAGTATGGAACCAAATTGGTTGCCGCGAGGTGGACCATGGCGACGATCACGGTCAAGAACATTCCCGACGATCTCTACCGACGGCTCAAGGCTGCGGCCGAGAGCAACAGGCGAAGCATCAACGGCGAGGTCATCAGCAGGATCGAGCAGAGCCTGCGGTCTCGTAGGGTGGCGGTTGAGCCTCTGCTGTCTCGGGTGAGCCGACTGCAGCAGAGCTATGGCGGACGGTCCCTGTCGATGGAGGAGCTTGACGCTGCCAAGCGCGAGGGTCGAGCATGATCGTTGTTGACACCAACGTCATTGCGGCCCTTATCTTGCCAACAAGCCAGCACAGCGCGGCAGCGGAGAACCTCCTGCGAGACGACCGGGAGTGGGTCGCACCGGCTCCGTGGCGGAGCGAGCTCACGAACATCCTCGCGACCGGAGTTCGGAACGACTGGTTCACCCTGAATCAAGCTCTCGAGGCCCTGGCGACAGCAGAAGACGTCATGGACGGCGGTGAGTACCGCGTCCCGGCCACAGATGTCCTGCGGGTGGCGTCAGCAAGTGGATGCACAGGGTACGACTCCGAGTTCGTCGTCCTCGCGCGGGACCTCGGCATCCGGCTCGTGACTCTCGATCAACAGGTGCTCCAGAAGTTCCCGGAAGTTGCGGTTTCGCTCAGCACGTTCGACTCCGGTGACGGGGCCTGACGCCGTCCCCACGCTGCGATGGCTTCGTGTCGTGGTGGCTGGGCCGGGTCGGTGGTGGTCGGTCGACACGGATCGGTTTTGAACCGCTAAGACGCAAAGAGCGCGAAGGGAGGTTAGAAGGAGGACAGGTGCACCATGCCCTCGTAGGGGGGCGGAGCTTGTCTCCGCCCGGTTCCCGTCCATCGCACTGGCGGAGGCAAGCTCCGCCCCTACGACCATCGCCCGAGGGCCGGCAGGCCCATCCCAACCTCTTCTGCGATGGCTTGGCGTCCTTCGCGTCTTGGCGGTTCAAATTCCGGGTCACGCGCGTTCCACTCAGGTCGGCGCGGCACACCGGGCGGAGGCAAGCTCCGCCCCTACGAGGGGTAGAGGTGTGCCGGTTCGAGCACGGGAGGAGACAAGCTCCTCCCCTACGGTTCCTGACGGGAGGGCGGGATGACGAAGGTACCGTCGAGGCGCGCGAGCATCTCTTCGTGGCGGCGGTCGAGGTCGGCCAGCGCCTCCTGCCATGCCTGGTCGTCGAGCTCGCCTCGGGCGTGGCGGGCGTCGATGGCGGCGCGGTTCACCTCGTACCAGCGCTCGGGGTCGAAGTTGTAGGTCACGGCTCGGCCTCCGCCGGGGTCGGCGGCGGCGGCGGCACCGGCTGCTCCGCACCGAGCAGGCGCTCGAGCGGGCCGCGGCGCGCGGCGGCGAGGGCGTCGAAGCGCTCGCGCTGGCGCTCGTTCAGCACGGTGCGGATCTTCGCCGCGGCGCGGTCCCAGATGCCGAGCAGCTCGGGGCCGTTCTGGGCGAGCACGGCGTGCAGCTCGGTGCGGCTTTCGAGGATCGCGTCGCGAACCTGCTCGCGCTGGCGGCGGTCGAGGTGCAGCTCGCGCGCGAGGCGCAGGGTGGCGAAGCGGGCGACAGGATCGGGCCCGGCGAGGATGTGCCGCTGGACCCGGGAGACGACCCCCACGGCCGCGCCCGCACCGCACACGGCGCCGAGCACGAACACGGCGAGGATCACCAGGTAGGCGCGCCATGAGCCCTTCATGAGTCACCTCCCGGAGTCTGCTCGGCGGCGCCGAGCAGCATCGAGGCGAGGGCGGCCTCGCCGAGGCCCTGGTCGGACACGACCGAGGCGACCATCGCCTCCTGGGCGTGGCTGACGCGGGCGCTCTCGACCCCGGCCCACCCGGCGAGCAGCGCGGCGGCGACAACCATCGCGGGCAAGGTGCGCCAGGCGGCAGCGGCGACCGGCTCGAGCGTGCTCGGGGCGGGGCGCTCCTCGGCGGCGCGCGCCTTCACGCGGGCGGCAAGGAACGGCGACGCCTCGGGCAGCTCGTCGGCACGGGCCGAGGCCGCCTCGAGGATGCGGCGCACGGTCTCGTCGGCCCGGCGCTGCTGGTCGGAACGCGGGGTCTTTTGCGTGGCCATCTCTCAACCTCCGGCCCGCGCCAGCTCGCGGCGCAGGCGCTGCCGCGCCCGGAAGGCGCGGACCTTGACGTTGGCGCGCGACCAGCCGGTGAGGTCGGCGACCTCGGCCACCGAGCGCTCCTCGAGCACGGTCAGGGTGAGCACCAGGCGGTCGGCGGGGGCGAGGCACGCGAGCATGGTCTCGGCGGCCTGGCGGGCCTCCTCGCGCTCCCACGGCGCGGGCGCTTCCGGGTCGGCGGGGAGATCGGCGAGGAAGGCCTCGACGTCGTCGGCGACCTCCGAGATCGGGCGCTCCCGGCGGCGTGCGCGGCGGCGCAGCTCGTCGTAGCAGGCGTTGACGGTGATCCGCTTCAGCCACCAGCCGATGGCGACGTCGCCGCGGTAGCCGGGCATGGCGCGGAAGGCCTTCACGAACACCTCCTGGACGACCTCCTCGACGACCTCGGGGCGCCGGAAGAAGCGCCCCGACGTGCGTGAGACGAGACCGTGGTGGGAGCGAACCAGCTCGGCGAAGGCGTCGTCGTCGCCGGCACAGATCCGTGCTGCCAGGCGGCGGTCGGCGGCGAGGTCGTCACCCGGTGAGGCCGGGGCCGCGTCGCGTTGGGCTCCCACCACATGTCACCCTACAGCAGAACCCCGGCCAGCGTGACCATGGCCTCGATCCGGGTGCGGATCGCGGTCGCGATCGCCTCGCGCAGCTCCTGGAGCTGGGCGAGCTGGTCCGGGGTCAGCACCGCGGCGACCTCGGAGAAGGTCGCAGCGCGCTCGAGGGCGAGCTCGCGGTCGAGCGGCGCGACGGCGGCCGAGGCGGTGCGCACGGCGGCCTCGTCGACGGCCGGCTGGCGGATCGAAATGCGCAGGGCGCGGCGGGCCTCGGCCTCGTCGTTGGCGAGCGTCACGAAGGTGTCGCGGTGGGCGGCGAGGACGCCCGAGATCTGGGAGCGCTGGGCGTCGCTGAGGCCGATGCGGTCGCCGACCCGCCCGAGCAACACGCCGGGGCGATCGGGGTCGCCGATGCGCTCGAGGACGCGGGCGCGCACCGCGGCGGAGACCGCCTCGGAGGCGACCGCGAGCTGGGCGCGCTGGGCGTCGGTGAGGATGGCGGCGATGTCGGCGTAGATGCCGGCGCGCTCGACCGCGAGGTCGGCGTCGACGTGGGCGACGGCGGCGCTGGCGGCGGTTACTGCGGCGGGTTCGACGTCTGGCTGGTGGATGGCCTGGTTGAGGGCGGCGCGGGCGGCGAGCTCGGCGTGGCCGAGGCTGACGAGGGCGTCGCGGCGGTCGTGGAGGACGGCGCGGATCTCGGCCTTCTGGGTGTCGTCGAGGCCGAGCTTGTCGGCGAGCGCGGCGAGGCGCTCGAGGGGGCCGTCGGCGCGCGGGGCGAGGCGGTGGGTGGCGCGCAGGGGGCGGCTGCCGGCGAGGGCGGGGGAGACCGCGGCGGCCGCGACGAGGGCGGCGCCGGCGGCGGCGAGGGTCAGGGTGCGGGCGAGCTTCATGGGTCACCTCCGTGGTGTGCCGGGGATCTGCCCCGGTCAATGGGAGAGACGCTCGCCGCCCGCGATCCGGTTACACGGCGGGCGGAGGTAAGAAGGTAAGAAGGTAGGAAGGTGAGGAGGTGAGGAGGGCTGCGGCGACCGTCGTAGGGGCGGAGCTTGCCTCCGCCCGGTTCCCGTCCATCGCGCGGGCGGAGGCAAGCTCCGCCCCTACGATGGCATGGTGCACCAGTCCTTCTTGTCACCTCCCTTCGCGCTCTTCGCGCTCTTCGCGGTTCAACCTTCCGAGTCACGTGCGGCCCACCCAGAAAGGCGCGTCACACCGGGCGGAGGCAAGCTCCGCGCCTACGACCATCGCCCGGGCCGATCGGCCCATCCCAACCTCTTCTGCGATGGCTTTGCGTTCTTCGCGGCCTTTGCGGTTCAATCTTCCGGGTCGCTCGCGTTGCCACCGGCCTCAGCGCTGCTCGACCGTGCAGCCCTTGGCTGCGAGCTGCGCGACCAGGCCGTCGGCGCCGACCATGTGCAGCGAGCCGACCACCACCAGGGTCGTCTTCGGCTCGGCGAACCACTGTTCGAGCTTGACCAGCCACGCCTGGTTGCGGTCGGTCACGATCCGCCTGTAGAGCTCCGGGTACCTCTCGAAGCCCTCCTTCAGCAGCACCTCCGCCTCGGCGGCGTCGCCCGCCTGCCACGCCATGGTGAACTTGTCGAGCAGCTCCTCCGCCGAGTCGAGGTCGTCCAGGCTGTAGCGCAGGAAGGCCTCGTCCTGGTCCTTGGTCAGCTCCGCGAAGATCGCGATCTGGGTCTCCGGCGTCTCGAGCGCGAGCGTCTCCTTGCCGTCCTTCTTCGCGCGGTCCCAGAGCTGCCGGTCGATGCCGGCCTCCTCGACGTAGCCCATCTTGCTGAGCTCGAGGGAGGTCACCGTCAGCCCGGCCAGCCACGGCCGCATCCCGGCGACGGCGCTCGCCGGGAGCCCGTTCGAGGCGAGCGCCTTCCGCAGCCGGGTGAAGGTCTCCGCCGAGATCACCTGTTTGAGCGTCGTCCCCTCGGGTAGCGAGCCCATTGCCATCAGCTTGGTCGCCGCGGCGGTCAGATCGTCGATGTCGACCTCGAAGGCGAGCCGGTCGGCGTGCTCGTAGGCCGTGTCCATCTCGAGCGACAGCCGCGCCGCGTCGGGCCGCAGCAGGTGGACCGAGCCGAGCAGATAGACCGTGCCCGGCCCGCAGCCGGTGACCCGCCACAGGAAGCTGTGCGGCGCGGTAGCCGGCGCCGGTGCCGCCTCGGGCGCGGCGAAGGCCGGGAGGGCGAGAGCGAGCAGGCAGATGAGCGCGCCATGGGCCAGTCGACGCATCGGGTCCTCCGATCGAACGCCATGGTAGCCGACGAGCCCGCGCGCGAGACGCGACGCGTAGGGAGAGGAGCTTGTCTCCTCCCGGTTTGAGTGGCGCCGACGTGCGTGCACCGAGCGTGAGCCGGCAGATTGAACCGCGAAGGACGCGAAGGGCGCGAAGGCATCGCAGGCGATTGGGCCGCACGAAGCGCGCGGCGGGAACACCACGCGGCCGAGACTCTCGATGCCCGGGAGATCCCCTTCGCGCTCTTGGCGTCTTGGCGGTTCAACAATGGCCCGTAACGGACGACCGCCACTGGCAGGGCCGGCTGCGTGGTGTAGGGGCGCGGCTTGACTGCGCCCGTGCGATGGATGGAAACCGGGCGGAGACAAGCTCCGCCCCTACGAGAGCCCACGGCGGACTCTTCACTCCCCGTCCTTGACGCATCCTCGACGGGGCACTACCGTTCTTGCAGGGAATGGTCGCCGCAAGGCGCATGAGGGAAGCCGGTGCGAGTCCGGCGCGGCCCCCGCCACTGTGACCGGGGACAGGCCGCTCACGGGGAGACCCAGCCACTGGCCGGAACGATCCGCAAGGGTTGACCGACCGGGAAGGCGAGCGGACCTGGACGATCCGGGAGTCAGGAGACCTGCCGTTCCGACGCGAAACGGGAGGTTTCACATGACGACGTCGCGCGGCCCATCGTTCCCACTCCTTTCAACCTGTCTCGCCGTGCTCGTGGCGCTGCCCTGCGCCGCGGCCTCGCCAACCTTCAAAGACGAGATCACGGTCACCGCCACCGGCAGCGAGGAGAAGGTCTCCGACGTTCCGGTCCCGGTCTCGGTGATCTCTCGCCAGGAGATCGACGACGCCGAGGCCGACACGCTGGCGCTGCTGCTGCGCCGCCTGCCCGGTCTCGGCCTCGCCCGCTCCGGCGGCGAGGGCGGCGTCACGTCCCTGTTCACGCGCGGCACCGAGTCCGACCACACCCTGGTGCTGTTCGACGGCGTCCGACTCAACTCGCCCTACTTCGCCGGCTTCGACTGGAGCACGGTGCCGACCTCGGGCCTCGACCGGGTCGAGGTCGCGCGCGGGCCGTACTCGGCGCTGTGGGGCGCCGACGCCATCGGCGGGGTCGTCAACCTGATCCCGCGCCGCGCCGCGCCCGGCCTCGGCGGCGGCCTCTTCGCCGAGGGCGGCGGCGACTCCTGGCAGCGGCTCGAGGCCAACGTCGGCTGGGCCGACGAGCGCTTCGACCTCACCGCCTCCGGCTTCGATCGCTCGTTCCAGGGCCCGCTGGTCAACGATGACGTCTCTACTCGCCAGATGCTCGTCGACGCCGGCATGCGCTGGGGTTCCTCGAGCCGGGTCGGGCTGCTCGTCCAGCACGTCGACGCCGACGTCGGCGTGCCGTTCTCCGGCGCCACGCTCACCCCGCACAGCCGCCAGACGAGCCGCCAGACCCTGGTCGCGGTGCCCGTGACCTGGGCCGAGGCCGACGGCTGGACGGTCGAGGCAAACGCCGCCGTCGTCCTCGGCGAGCTCGGCTACGCCAACCCCGACGATCCCTACGGCTTCACCAGCTCGACCACCGAGACCCGCGGCGCCCAGGGACGGGTTTCCGCGCGTCGCGTCCTCGGCCGCCATGCGGTCACCGCCGGCACCGAGTGGCGCCGCGACCAGGTCGACGACCGCTCGTCCTTCGGCACCAATCTCGACGGCGCCTCGAGCGATGTCTGGAGCCTCTTCGCCCAGGACGTGTGGCGGCCGCTCGAGCGCCTGCGCCTGGTCGGCGGGGTGCGCTGGGACGACGCCCACCCGTGGGGCTCGGAGGTCTCGCCGCGACTCGCGGTCGGCTGGGACCTGGGACATTCGGTCGAGTTGCGTGCGGGCTACGGTGAGGCCTACCGCCAGCCGGCGGTGGGCGAGCTCTACTTCCCGTTCTACGGCAACCCTGACCTCGCCCCGGAGACCTCGCGCTCGGCCGAGCTCGGCCTCGCCTCCCGGCGCGGCGGCGCGGTCTCGTGGCAGGTCACCGCGTTCGCGACCGACCTTCAGAACCTGATCGAGTACGACTTCGCCTCGCTGCGTTTTTCGAACGTCGCCGAGGCGAAGATCCGCGGTGTCGAGAGCGGCCTCGAGGTCGCCCTCGGCGCGGGGCTCGCCGGCTCGCTGCAGGCGACATGGCTCGACACCGAGGACGGAGCGGGCCGCGAGCTGCCCCGCCGGCCCCGGCTGAGCACCGCCGCCAGCCTCCACGGCCGGCTCGGCGCGCGCGTCGGCGGTGACGTCACGGTGGCGTGGGTCGGCCCGCGCGCCGACGTCGACCCAGTGACCGGCGCGCGCACGACCAATGGCGGCTTCGTGACGGCGGACCTGGCGCTCGCGTGGCAGGTGATCCGGGGCGGCGAGCTGACGCTGCGGGTGGTCAATCTTGCCGACCGGTCGTACCAGGAGGTCCTCGGCTACCCGGCCCCCGGCCGCCGGGTCATGCTCGGTGTTCGTCTCGGGAGGTAGCGCGCTGCGCGCGCCGGTACAGGGTGAAGAGTCAAGGGTCAAGTGTGTCATCGCAGACGGGCGGTGCAGGTGACCTCTTTTCGTCGCGGGCAGCGCACCTGCTGCGGGCGTGAGCCGGAGAACTGAGGCGCAGAGACGCCACGACTCTCTCTGTGTCTCCGTGCCCATCTGGTGAGGTCCCCCGACGATCCGGGGAACGCCTTCGCGCTCGCGCCGCCATCGGCTCCTCCGACACGCTTCACTCTTTACCCTTCACGCTTCACCGGCGCGATCGCGCTCTGCGCGGGCGGGCCTATACTCACTCCATGACGGAGGCGGCGCGGGCCGGCACGAGGCGGAGCATCGCTGGGAGGGTCGGCCGCGAGGTCCGGCGGCGCTGGCGCTGCCTGAGCCGGACCTGGACCCACCGCGACGTCCGCTTCGTCTACAACCGAGACTACGTCCACTCGCTCACCGGCGTCCCGATGGACCGCCAGCGGGCGGAGCGAATTCTCGGCTTCCTCGTCGAGGAGGGGCTGGTCGACCGCGTCGACATCGAGGTGCCCCGCCGCGCCTCGTTGCGCAACCTGCTGCGCGCCCACACCTCGACGTACCTCGAGGCCCTGGAGCGAAAGGACGCGCTACTGCGCATCCTTGGGATGGCGGTGAGCGAGGAAGACGCCGAGCGGGTTCTCGAGCTGCAGCGGCTGGTCACCGGCGGGACCATTCACGCGACCCGGCTGGCGCTGTCCGGGCGCAGCGTCGCGGTCAACCTCGGCGGCGGCCTCCACCACGCCCACCGCGACTCCGGCCAGGCGTTTTGCGCCTACAACGATATCGCCGTCGCAGTGGCGCGGCTGCGGGCGCGCGGCTACCGGGAGCCGATCCTGGTGGTCGACCTCGACCTCCACGACGGCAACGGAACGCGCTCGATCTTCGCCCAGGACCCGACCGTCCACACCTACTCGATCCACAACGAGCACTGGGGCGACACCCACGCCGTGGCGGCGACCTCGATCGCGCTCGGAGCCGGCGTGACCGACGAGGTCTACCTCGGGACGTTGCTGAAGACCCTGCCGCCGGTGGCCGAGGCGTTCGACCCAGGCCTGGTGATCTACCTCGCGGGCGCCGACCCGGCCGCCGACGACACGCTCGGAAACTGGAAGATCACCGCCGAGGGGCTGCTCACCCGTGACTGCTTCGTGGCCGCGCTGTTCCGTCGGCGGCGCCGGCCGGTGCCGATGGTCGTGGTGCTCGGTGGGGGCTACGGCGAGCGCGCCTGGCGCTACCCGGCCCGGTTCTTCTCGTGGCTGCTCACCGGGCGGGCGATCGAGCCGCCGGAGACCGAGGAGCTGACCCTGATGCGCTTCCGCCACCTGGTCGAGGGCCTCGACCCGGCGGCTCTGACCTCGGAGCCGAGCGACTTCTCCTGGCGCCTGACCGATGAGGACCTGGTCGGCATCATCCCCGGCGCGGCGAGGCCGAGCCGATTCCTGCGCTACTTCTCCAGGCGCGGGGTCGAGCTGGTGCTGGAGAGCGTGGGGATCTGCGACCAGCTGCGCATGCGCGGCTTCGACCACCCGACGGTCGACGTCGCGGTCGACCACCCGCTCGGCCAGACGCTGCGCGTGTGGGGCGGCCCGGATCGGCGCGAGCTCCTGATCGAGCTCCGGGTCGACCGCAGCTCGCGGGTGGTGCCGGGCATGGAGCTGGTGGTCATCGAGTGGCTGCTACTGCAGAACCCGCGCGCCGAGTTCGGTCCCTTCCGCCGCCCGTTGCCCGGCCAGCAGCACCCCGGCCTTGGCCTGCTCAAGGAGGTTTTCGGCTGGCTGATGGTGATCGCAGAGCGGCTGGGCCTCGACGGCATCTACTACAACCCTTCGAGCTACCACGTCGCGGCTCAGAGTCGAAAGCTCGTGCGCTTCCTGAAGCCCGAGCACGAGGCACGCTTCCGGTCCTTCGAGGTGGCGCTCCGGGGGATGCCGCTGGCCGAGGCGAGCCGCATCGTGGCAGAGGGCGGAGTCACCGATCGCACGACCGGGCAGCCCCTGACCTGGGAGGGCTGGCCGATGGTGATGCCGGTCTCGGAGAGGCTCAAGACCGCGGTCTACGGTGAGGCCTACGAGGCCAAGGTGGCCGAAGCGGCCGCCAGCGTTGCCGAGTTACGAGTCACGGAGACGGCGGGAGCGGGATGAGGCGAGCCGCCCCGCTCCTGGTCAGGCCCCTGATGGTCGCGGGGATCCTGGGGGCCCTGCTGGTGGGCCCGTGTGCCGCGGAAGAAGGCACGTCGGCGAGGGCCGCGGCGGGCGAACGCGCCCACCTGCTGTGGCATGCCGAGACCCTCGACGGCCGCGTGGTCGCCTCCCACGGCGGCGACCACCCCTTCAACCCGGCCTCGGTCGTCAAGGTGGCCACCTCGCTCGAGGCGCTCGACCGGCTCGGCCCCGGCTACCGCTGGACGACCGACATCGGGGTGACCGGCGAGTGGGACCACGCGCGGGGCGAAGTCAGTGGCGCCCTCGTGGTCACCGGTGGGGGCGACCCCGACCTCCAGGCCGAGAACCTGATGCTGATCGCGCGGGCGCTCAACGAGGCCGGCGTGCGCCGGGTGTACGGCGGGCTGGTGGTGCGCGGCGACCTGTCGGTGGGGTGGGAGCACGGCGAGGAGGGGCGGCTCGAGGACCCCACCGCGCGCATGCGGGAGATGGGCTTCAGGGTGCGGGCGGCGCTCGACCCGCGGCGCTGGGACCACACCAAGCGTGCGGTGTGGAACGCGCTCGCCGCCCGCCGCGGCTGGGACCGGACGACACCGCCGCGGATCGTGCTGATGGGTTCGACGACCTACGCGACCAGCGATCGGGTGCGGCCCGTGCTGCGCCACCTCTCAAACCCGCTGCCGGTCGTTCTGCGCCGCTTCACCGTGTACTCGAACAACGACATCATCCGCGTCGCCGAGCCGGTCGGCGCCGCCGGGGTCGAGCGCTGGCTCGGAACGCACCTGGGGGCTGCTGGCGGCGAGCTCAGCCTCGAGACCGCCTCCGGCGAGGGGACGAACCGCATGACGCCGCGGCTGGTGGTGCGGATGCTGCGCCTCGCCCGGACCGAGACCGCCCGCCACGGGTTGGCGCTGTCCGACGTGCTGCCGGTGACAGGCTGCGACCCGGGACCGCTCAGCCACGCCTTGGCGGGGATCCCGGAGGGCGCGGTGGTCGGCAAGACCGGTACCCTGCTGACGACCGACGGCGGCGTGGCGGTGCTCTCGGGAGTGGCGGCCGGGGTGGGGGACGGCGGCCTCGTGTTCTGCGTCGCGGCGCCGGAGACCCGGGGACACACCCAGCGTTGGCGAGCGGCGGAGCAGCGCTGGCTGCTCGACCTGCTCGCGGCCCTCGGCGGTGCTCAGAGCGGTGCGTGTCCGGCCGAGCTGCCATTCTCCGATGCCGATGCCAGGGTCGTACCAGTGAGGAATGATGAATGAGGAAGGGCGGGCTCCCGCCTGCACCGGCCGCACAGCGACCGCTTGGCAGGCCCGGGCTCGCTCCGCGTCCGTGATTCGGTCACCCCTGCTCGACCGTTCATCACTCCTCATTCCTCACTTGCGCAGTGGAGCTTGTCTCCTCCCGTACGTCCCGCTCGATGCTCTTCAACCGCGCGCGGAGCGTGCCCGATTCGCTTCACGCTTGACCCTTCACTCTTCACGACGGCGCGGAGCGCGTTTCGCGCCGGAGCCCTCCAGGCTTCCGGTTGAACGGCGACGAGGCCGTGCCGTATCCTGCGCGCGGAGGCACCATGCTGAGGGACGAGGTACGCCGGATTTGGCCCGAGATGGAGTGGATCGAAGATCAAGACCTCAGGAGGCGCGTCACCGACTGCTGGGTCCGCGCCTTCGAGCTGTCGCCGCTCGAGCCCGCCGACCTCGAGCGCATCCCGTTCACCCTCAAGGCCGCGGACTGCCCGAGCTTCATGGCCCACAAGCGGCTGGTGGTGCACGTGGCGCACGACGCCGGGGCGAAGGTGCGCGAGTTCTTCGGCGACGCGCTGCCGGTGGACATGGACGTGCTGGTCGCCGGTGCGATCCTCGCCGACGTCGGCAAGCTGCTCGAGTACGAGGGCGACGGCGCCGGCGGCAGCCGCCAGAGCGCGCGCGGGAAGTACCTGCGCCACCCGTTCACCGGGGTTTCGTTGGCGATGGAGTGCGGCCTGCCGGACGCGGTCTGCCACATCGTGGCCACCCACGCCGGCGAGGGCGACATGGTCGCCCGGACCACCGAGGCCTGGATCGTCCACCATGCCGACTTCATGACCTACGAGCCGTTCGTCAAGCGCCTGGTGGTGTGACCCGGGCCTCTCGACCCGCTTTCCTTCCGACCTCCCCCGGGGTAAGATCCGCGCATGCACGTCAACGTTCGCCATTTCGATGACGTCATCATCGTCGATCTCAAGGGCCGGCTGGTGATGGGGGTGGGTGACGAGCTCCTGCGCGAGGTCACCAACGAGCTGCTGGCCGAGGACTGGAAGAAGATCGTCCTCAACCTCGAGGGCGTCACGATCATGGACAGCTCGGGAATCGGGGAGCTGGTCATGGGCTGGAAGCTCGCGCAACGTTTCGGCGCGACGCTCAAGATCCTCCGCCCGGGCGACCGCCTCCGGCATACCCTCCACCTCACCCAGATCCTGCCCCTGCTCGAGGTCTACGAGAACGAAAACGAGGCGATCTCGAGCTTCTTGCCGGCCTAGCACCGCGTGCCGCAGATCCCTGCGACCCCTCGCAGCCCACGACGGCCGCAGCACGTCGGGCTAGTCGGGTGAGTCCGACTGGACGACTTGGAGCAGGCGCTCAAGGATCCGGTAGTGCAGGCCCTCCCAGTCCGCGAGGAAGCGGAAAAAACCCATCACGTGAGGATCTTCGCTGTCCGCGGCTGCGGCGGTGAAGAAGGCGACCGCGTTCTTCTCGAGCTGCATCCCGATCGAGAGTACGCCGGGTGCTGAGGTCACGCCGCGCGCCTGCTCACGAAAGTCGTCGGTGAAGATCTGGGACGAGAACTCGCCGAGGGCGGGGTCCCGCGGTTCCATGTAGAAGCTCTCCGCCCCGAGCTCCTCCAGCCTGCGCATCACGTTCCGGAGATAGCTCTGGTGCTCGACCTCGTCTCGCGCGAGCCTGAGGAACAGGTTCTGGAGGGCAGGCTTGCTCGCCTGCTCCGCGGCCATCGAGTAGAAGGTGTGGCCGTCGAGCTCGACCTGTAGGGCTTTCTTGAGCGTCTCTCGGACGGCTTCCACCTCGATGCTCATGGTCTCCTCCCCGGTAGCTGCGGTCCCGCTGGGCACGATGGTGTTGAGATATTTCCTCATGGCAGGCTACCACGTCTGCCCGCGGTATGATGGGCGCCCGATTGCGACGTCGAGTCCGCGGATGAGAGGCGCCGAGCCACGACTGGGAGGGCCTGACGATGCAGGAGTTCGAACGTCTGGATCTCTACCATCTCGACGGGTTGCTCAGCGACGAAGAGCGTATGGTGCGGGATGCGGTACACGACTGGGTGCAGGGGCGGTTCATGCCCCACGTCGAGTCGTGGGCGTACGACGGCGTGTTTCCGCGTGAGCTGATCCCGGAGATCGGCGAGCTCAACCTGCTCGGAGCGAGCTACACCGACTACGACCTTCCCGGTCTGTCGAACGTGGCGGCCGGTCTGATCTGCCAGGAGCTCGAGCGCGGCGACTCGGGGCTGCGGTCCTTTGTGTCGGTGCAGACGTCGCTGGTGATGTACCCGATCCTGATGTGGGGCAGCCAGGCGCAGAAGGACCGTTGGATTCCGCGCCTCGGACGCGGCGAGGCGGTCGGTTGCTACGGGCTCACGGAACCCGACTTCGGCTCGAACCCCGGCGGCATGCGGACCAAGGCGGTGCGCGACGGCGACGGCTGGATCCTCAACGGTGAGAAGGCGTGGATCACGAACGGCGGGATCGCCGACGTCGCGGTGGTGTGGGCGCGGACCGACGAGGGCGTGCGGGGCTTCCTGGTCGAGCGCGGCATGCCGGGATTCAGCACCCCCGAGCACAAAGGAAAGTACTCGCTCCGCATGTCGGTGACGTCGCAGCTCGTGTTCGAGGACTGCCGCTTGCCGGCCGAGAGCCTGCTGCCTCTGACCGATGGGCTCAAGCACCCCCTCATGTGCCTCAATCAGGCGCGCTACGGGATCGCCTGGGGGGCGATCGGTTCGGCGATCGCGACGTTCTCAGCGGCGCTCGACTACGCGACCACCCGGATCCAGTTTGGCGGGCGGCCGATCGCCGCCCACCAGATCCAGCAGCAGAAGCTGGTCTGGATGTACAACGAGATCGTCAAGGGCCAGCTCCTCGTGCTCCAGCTGGGGCGGATGAAGGACGCCGGCACGATCACACATCAGGCCGTGTCTCTGGCCAAGCGCAACAACGTTTGGGTCGCGCGCGAATGCGCGAAGCTGGCGCGCGAGATCCATGGCGCCAACGGGATCGTCAACGAGTACCCGATCATGCGCCACCTGATGAACATCGAGGCGGTCTACACCTACGAGGGCACCCACGACATCCACACCCTGGTGCTGGGGCAGTACCTGACCGGCATCCCGGCGTTCGAGCCGCCGCCAGGGAATTGAACGCCGTAGCTACCGCAGCGGCGCCTTGCCCCAGGTCGTGCCCGGCGCCTCGACCGTGTAGTAGACCTTGATCGCTTCGATCTCCTCGGCGATCCTCGGTACGACCTGAACCGCCATCCCGATCTCGACCGACGGGATGGTGTCGCCGGTCCAGGCCAGCAGGCGCCCGCCCTCCTCGAGGTCGACCACCGCCAGGGTGTACGGCACCACGTCTTCGAAACCGGTCGGCGCCGCTGCGACGGTGGAGAAGGTGTGGACCGTCCCGCGGCCGCTGATCTCGCGGTACTCGAAGCGATCCGAGAGGCACTCGGAGCAGTCTGCGCGGGGCGGGAAGCTGAACGCGGCGCAGTCGAGGCAGACCGAGCCCATCAGGCGGCCGTCCTTGAGGTGCACTGCGAACTCGGAGACCTTGGAGTAGGGTACGAAGTTGACCAGGCCGAACCAGCTCAGCATCGCTCAGTCCCTCCGGAAGACGTGGACGAAGGTGTACTGGCCGATCCCGCCCACGTTGTGCGTGAGACCGACGTCGGCGTTTGGGACCTGCCGTGCGCCGGCCTCGCCGCGGAGCTGCGTGACGATCTCGTAGGTCATCGACACCCCGGTGGCGCCGATCGGGTGGCCTTTCGCCTTGAGCCCGCCGTCCACGTTGACCGCGACGTCGCCGCCGATGTAGGAGCGGCGTTCGGCGATGAACGGCCCGCCCTCGCCCTTGGCGCAGAAGCCGAGGTCCTCGTAGGCCATGATCTCGGCGATGGTGAAGCAGTCGTGGACGTCCGCCACCTTGACGTCCGAGGCGCTCAGCCCGGCCATCTCGTAGGCCTGGCGGGCCGCGTCCTGTGCCGAAGGCAGCCCGACCAGGTTGGGCCGCCGCAGCACCGACATGCTGGCGGTCGCACATCCCAGCCCGTCGAGCCACACGACCCGGTCGCCGCGCTCGCGAGCCGTGGGTTCGGCGGCGAGGATGAGGCACGCCGCGCCGTCGGCATTGGCGCAGCAGTCGTAGACGCAGAACGGCGACGCCACCGGCTCGGACGCGAGCGCCTTTTCGAGCGTGATCTCCTTGCGGAAGAGTGCGTTGGGGTTCATCGCGCCGTAGTGGTGGTTCTTCACCGCGACCTCGAGCAGCTGCTCTCGGGTGGTGCCGAACTCGTACATGTGGCGGTTCGCGAACATGGCGTAGTAGGCCGGGAAGGTGGTCCCGAAGACCGACTCCCACTGCACCTCGCCGACCCGACCCATGAGGGCGAGGATCTCGGCGGTTGAAAGCTCGGTCATCTTCTGGCAGCCGATCACCGCGACTACCTCGTGCGCGCCGGAGCGGATTGCCATCCATGCAGTGCGGATCGCCGCGCTCCCGGAGGCACACGCCACCTCGGTCAGCCACGTCGGTTTCGGGTTGAGACCGAGGTACTCCTGGACCACACCGGCCACGGAGCGCTGCTTGTGGTACTCGGGAACCGCCGCGATCACCGATGCGTCGATCGCGTCGCGGTCGATGCCGGCGTCCGCCAGGGCCATCCGAAAGGCCTCGAACGCGAGCTCCTGAACCGTCGCGTCGCTGCGCCGCCCGAACCTGCCGTGGCCGACGCCGATGACTCCGACTCGGGTCATGCGCACCTCCCGTCCATCGTCAGCCTCGCCATCTTCATCTAGATGTACTGTCCACCATCGATCTTGATCACCTCGCCGGTGATGTGCCGCGAGCGGTCGGAGCACAGGAAGCAGACCAGGTGGGCGATGTCCTCCGGAGTGGCGAACCGACCGACCACGGTCTCCGCGAGCGCGACCGCCTTGAACTCGGGTGCGATGCTTTCCATCATGTCGGTCAGCACCATCCCCGGAGCGACAGCGTTGACGTTGACGTTGAACTTGCCGAGCTCCTTGGCCAGCGACTTGGTCATTGCGATCTCGCCGCCCTTGGACGCAGCGTAGTTCGCCTGCGCGAACTTGCCGCGCATCCCGTTGATCGACGAGATGTTGACGATCTTGCCGTACTTCTGGTCCTTGAACACCAGCGCGGCGGCCTTGTTGTAGTTGAAGTACCCCTTCAGGTTGACGTTGATGACCGTGTCCCACTGCTTCTCGGTCATCTTCCAGATCACGCCGTCCCAGGTTATGCCGGCATTGCAGACCAGGATGTCGAGGCGTCCAAACGCCTCCTGGACCTGGCGCACCATGGCCTCGGCGTCGGCGAAGCTCGAGACGTCGGCCTTGACCGCGAGGCCGCGACGGCCCAGCCCCTCGATCTGGGCCACAACGGCGTTGGCCTCATCGTCATGGCGTCGGTAGTTGATCGCTACGTTGGCGCCCTCACGCGCCAGATCGATTGCGATCGCCCTGCCGATACCGACGCTGCCGCCAGTGACGATGGCGCCCCTGCCTTCGAGTTCGAGGTTCACCGTTCACCTCCTTGGCTGGTCGCTCGAGTGGAGGAAGTCGAGCACGACCCGGCCGAGCTCGTCGGGCCGCTCCATGGGCACGAAGTGCGTCGACGCCGGGATCACCACGACTCGAGAGCCCGGCAGCTCCCGCTCGACCCGCCGTGCCGCATCGGGGACAAATGCTTCTGAGCGCTCGCCGCGGACAATGAGCGTTGGCACCGCGATCCGCCGCAGGCGCGGCCACAGGTCGTGGGGGGAGATCTCGAAGATCCGCGCCTCCCACTCGGGTGGGTAGCGCAGCCGGACGCCGCCCTGCGGGCAGTCGACCATGCCGTCGGCCAGGTAGTCTTCGAGCACGTCCGGCTGCCAGTGCCTGAAGATGTGCTTGCGGCTATAGACCGCGAACGCCGCGTTCCGGTCGGGCCAGATCTCACGCCGTGACCGGGCGCCGCGCACGAGGCCGAGCCGGCCCCCGAGGCCGCACCGCTTCAGTACACCCCACGACAGCGAGCGGGCGCCGGTGAGGAGCAGAGGGTCGATCGCCACCACGGCCGCGAACAGCCCCGGGTCTGCCGCCGAGGCGAGTAGGGACATCGCCGCGCCGAGGCTGTGACCGACCGCGATGATGCCGTTCAGATCGCGGCGCGCGAGCTCGGTCCGCAGGTCGTCTGCGAGCTCCGACCAGCTCCGCAGCCGGTCGGTGGGACCATCCGACCACAGCGGGCGAGCCTCCGAGGAGACCACGTGGTGGCGGCTGCGGAGGACCTCCAGGAGGCGCCGGTAGGTCCCAGGGGGGAACCCGTTGGCATGGGCGAAGTGCAGGGTTTGGCCGGCGCCTCCCCAGTCGCGCCAGCCGCGATCGCCGTTCGCCTCGCACTCCGGTCGCGGCCGCACGGTCCCGGCTTCCGGGTCCGGACCGGCCGCGGCCCGCGGTGCGTGGGCGCCGGGCGAGGGGCCCGCGTCGGCCCAGACCTCAGCCGTCACGCCGCTGTCTCTCCTGCAACGCCCTGAGCAGCTTCTCCGGGGTGATCGGCAGCTCGGTCATGCGCACGCCGACGGCGTCGTAAATGGCGTTGGCGATCGAGCCGAGCACCGGGACCATCGAGCCCTCACCGACCTCCTTGGCACCGTAGGGCCCACGCGGCTCGTAGCTCGGCACGGCGATCGACTCGATCTCGGGCGTGTCGCCGATCGAGGGGATCAGGTAGTCGTGGAGGTTCGGATTGAGGATGCGGCCGTTGTCGTCGAAGACGACGCTCTCGCTCAGCACCTCGCCGACCCCCATCACGATCGAGCCTTCGACCTGGCCGTGGAACGCGGTCGGGTTGATCACGGTGCCCGAGTCATGGGCGTCGGTGAAGCGGACGATCTTGACCACGCCGGTCTCGGGGTCGACCTCGACCTCGCACACCGAGGAGCCGAAGCTGAACGCCGGCGAGGTGCCCACGGTGGCGCCCTTGAACTTCCCTCCCAGGTCGGGAGGCGGCTCGTAGTACCCGGTGCCCACCAACGGGCCGTTGGCGGCGAAGAAGCGCCGGGCGGCCTCGGCGAAGTCCATGCCGAGATGGGGGGCCGCGGTGACGAAGATCCGCCGTCCGCCGGAGGTCAGGGCGTTTGGCTGGCAGCCCAGCTCGCGGGCCACGATCGGGTACAGCTTGGCGTTGACGGCGTCGGCCGCCATCTTGACGGCGTTGCCCGCCATCAGGGTGACCCGGCTGGAGTAGGAACCGAGGTCGATCGGGGCGATCGAGGAGTCGCACTCCGCCATCGTGACGTCGCCGTAGGCGAGCCCGAGCGCCTCCGTCGCGACCTGCGTGAGCACGGTCTCGGAGCCCTGTCCGATCTCCGCCGCGGCGATCATCAGGGTCGCCCCCTCGCCGTCCTCGAGGATGCGCAGAATCGCGTTCGAGTGCGGGAACTGGCTACGGTAGATCGGGTAGCCGGCGCCTGACACGAAGCCCCCGCTGCCAACCCCGATGCCGCGGCCGAACGGCAGCTTGCCGTGCTTGAAGTCCCAGCCCGAGCGCTCTCGGACCGTGGTCAGGGTCGCCTTGAACTCGCACGACAGTACGTCGAGGTCGTTGACCGTGCGCGTGTTCGGATCCATCGCGTTGACCATGCGGATGTCGATCGGGTCCATGCCGAGCTTCTCGGCGAGCATGTCGAGCAGGCTCTCGAACGCGAACCGGGGCTGGGGAACGCCGTGCCCGCGCATCGCGCCGCACGGAGGTTTGTTGGTGTACATGCGGCGGCCGTAGTAGCGGTAGTTGGGGATGTGGTAGAGGGTCGGGATCATGAACCCGGCGTAGTAGGCGGTGATCACGCCGAAGCTGGTGTAGGCCCCACCGTCGAGCACGTTGGAAAAGTCGACCGCCGTGATCCGCCCGTCCTTGGTGACGCCGATCTTCAGGTCCATGTACTGCTTGTGGCGGCCGCGGTGGTGGGTGAACATCTCCGGCCGCGAGTAGGTCATCTTCACCGGCCGGCCGGTCGCCCGCGACAGGTAGCAGGCGCAGAAGTCGAGCGCCATCGCCTCGGCCTTGCCGCCGAAGCCGCCGCCGACGTACGGCTTGTTGATCCGGAACTTGGCGAGCGGCATCTCGAACACGCGGGCGAGCTGCTTCTGCAGGTAGTGGGGCACCTGGGTCGAGGACCACACCGTGACCGCGTCCCGGTTGTGGTCCCACTCCGCGATCGAGCAGTGGGGCTCGAGCGGAGACTGGTAGACGAAGTTGCCGACGAAGCGCTCGGCGAGCACCACGTCGGCCTCGGCGAAACCCCTCTCGACATCGCCGAAGTGGTGGTCGACCAGGGTGTTGACGTTGTGCTTGCCGCGTGCCGCCTCGTGGATGTCGGGGGCGTCCTCGGCGAGCGCGGCGAAGGGGTCGAAGACCGCCGGCAGGAGCTCGTACTCGACCTTGATCAGCTGGACCGCCTCCTCGGCGGTCGCCTCGTCGACCGCCGCCACGGCGGCGACTTCGTCGCCCACGAAACGGACCCTGTCCTTGGCCAGTACGTGCTCGTCGTAGCGCGCGGGGCTGACGCCGTAGAGCACGTCGGACACGTCCTTGCCGGTGATCACGGCCTTGACCCCCGGCAGCGCCTCAGCGGCCGAGGTGTCGATGTTCGTGATCAGCGCGTGCGGGTGGGGGCTGCCCAGGATCCTCCCGTGGAGCAGGCCGGGGAGCAGGATGTCCTCGGTGAAGATCGCTCGTCCGGTGACCTTCGCCGGTGCGTCGCTGCGAGGCACGCTGCGGCCGACCACCGCGAGGCTGGTGTCGTCGTGATGCTCGAGCTCGGGCGCGTCGTCGCCTGAGAACCGGCGCCAGTCGCGGACCGCCTCGATGATCCGTTTGTAGCCGGTGCAGCGGCACAGGTTGCCGCCGAGGGCGAACTTGACATCGTCGACGCTCGGGTCCGGGACACGGTCGACGAGCGCCTTCGCGGCCATCACCATGCCCGGCGTGCAGTAGCCGCACTGGATCGCGCCGTGGGCGATGAAGGCCCGCTGCAGCGGGTGCATCCTGCCGTTGTGCTGCAGCCCCTCAATGGTCTGTACGTCGCGACCGTCAGCGGCGACTGTCAGCACCAGGCACGACTTGACGGCCTCTCCGTCGAGCAGGACCGTACACGTGCCGCAGTCGCCGAAGTCACAGCCCCGCTTGGTGCCGGTCAGCTGGAGCTGCTCGCGCAGCGTCTCCAGGAGGGTCTCGCTGGGGAGCACGGCGACGCGGTGCGTTTCGCCGTTGACGGTGAGCTGGACGATTCTCTCCATGGTTCTCCCCGGTTGCATCGCCGATTACTCCGGCCGGCGATCCCGCGCCCGTTCGATCGCCGTATGCAGCACCCTTCTGGTCAGGACCTTGACCAGCTCGAGCCGGTAGGCCTTCGACGCCCGCAGGTCGTCGATCGGCCGCGACTCCTCACTCGCGAGCTCGCCGGCGCGGGCGAGCACGTCGGCGGTCAGCTCCCTGCCCGCGAGGTACTCGCCGGCCGTGCCGGCCACGATCGGCGTGGGCGCGACCGATCCCAGGGCGATCGCGGCCCGGGTGCATACATCGCCCTCCACCACGACCACCGCGGCGGCGCTGGCGATGGGAAGCGACAACGAAACGCGACCGCCCTGGCGCAGGCTGGCGTCGCCGGCCCCGCCCTCGCGTGGCGGGACCTCGATCGCCACCACCACGTCGCCCGAACTGAGCACGGTGGTGCGCGGCCCGACGAAGAACCGGCGCAGGGGAACCGTACGTTCGCCCTCCGGCGAGACCACCCTCATGGCGGCATCGTGGGCGAGCAGGATGGGCGCCATGTCGGCCGACGGTACGGCCATGCAGAGGTTGCCGGCGACCGTGGCCTGGTTGCGCACCTGCTCAGCGGCGAGCGAGCGGGCGGCGTCGACGATGCCCGGAAAGCGCTCCCGAAGCGTCTCGTGGCGAGCGACGGTGTTGATCGTGACCATCGATCCGATCACCAGCCCGCCGTCTGCTTTGAGCTCGATGCGGCCTAGACCGGTAATGCGCTGCAGCGACACCAGGCGGCGGTGGTGCTTTTCGCGAGCCTTGAGGTAGACCAGGATGTCGGTGCCGCCGGCGAACACCACGCTGCCCTCGGGATCCTCTGCGAGCAGGGCGCAGGCCTCTGGGACACTCGTCGGCTCGACGAAGGCGAAGTCGGGCATCCTCATGGCAACTCGGGCTTTGGCGGTGCCAGCACCTGCTCGAAGAGGGCCTCGTCGAGCATCTCGCCACGGGCGAGGAGCTGGCGGTACTTCACGAAGTCGATGACGTCGACCCCGGTCAGCTTCCGGTTCGTGAAGGCGGAGAAGCCGAGGAAGGCCTCGCCGGACATGTTGGCGGCCAGCCAGTGGCGATTGGCGAGCTTTGTCTGGTCCCAGAAGAACTTCTTCTTGGCGCGGATGCCGTCGATCGACTTCTGTAGGCAGCCGGGGAAGAGATTGGTGAGTCGCCAGACCATGTCGTCGACCGAGCGATCGAGGAGCGCGAAGTCGACCGGCAGCTCCTTGAGCAGGGCGCGGGCAGCCTTGGCCTCGTCGCCCCTCTTCATCTCGCCGTAGACGATCTCGCCGTCGGCCACGTAGCGGTCGGTGACGACCTGCGGATTGCGGATGAAACGGCCGTCCTGCTTGAGCACCGGCACCACGTCCGAAATCAACCCCTTGAGCTTCATCTTGTAGGCCGACCACATCTCGCACGAGATGCAGTTCCACATCGCGTCCTCCATCGACAGGAACCAGGGCAGGAAGTCGGTCGACCCGCCGTCCGGCGCCGAGCCGTGACGGGGGCCCGCCTGCCCGAAGATCGCGAGGTCCGACGCGATCGCGAGGTCGCAGGCCATCCCGATCTCCTGGCCGCCGGCGACCCGCATGCCGTTGACCCGGCAGATGGTCGGCTTCTTGCAGTTGAGGATGGCATCGACCATGGCGTTGAACAGGTCCATGTACTCGCCGTACTCGTGCGGCCGCCTGGCGTAGTACTCGGCGTACTCCTTGGTGTTGCCGCCGGTGCAGAAGGCGCGGTCGCCGGCGCCGGTGAAGACCACCGCGACCACGCTTCGGTCGAGGCTGGCGGCGGTGAACGCGGCGATCACCCCCTTCACCATTTCGGTGGTGTAGGAGTTGAACTGACGCGGGTTGTTCAGCGTGATCCGCGCGACGAAGAGGTCGTCGACGATCTCGCCGTCGGGTGTCGAGAGGGGCCTCTTCTCGTAGACGGTGCAGGGCGGGGCGTCATGACTGCCCCAGTGCTGCTCACCCCCCAGGCTGTGGTCCTTCAGCTCGTTGTCCCGCGGCATCCAGTCAAGCGTCATCGTCGGCCTCCCAAGCATGCCGGACGCGGTCCGGCGGGATCGTCTCCCAGGTGGCATCGCGACGGCGGAGCCGCCAGTCACGATCGGTGGGTGTCGTCCGCTGCTCCGTCACATCAACACTGTCCTCTCGTACGCGGCGCCGATCACGCCGCGGCGGCACGCAGCCGAGGTCATGAAGGTGCCGGAGTGCCGCGCCTGGACCTCGAGGGCCTCGTCGAGGGACACCGAGGTCGAGGCGCGAACGGTCTCGAGGATCGCTCGCCGGCCGGCCTCCATGCCGGGGTCGCCCGCCGGCGCAAGCTCTGGGACCGCTTCCGCCACTCCCGCCATGGGACCGCGCTCGATGTCCCGCCGCCGAAGCGTGTGACTGCCTCCCGACGCGGCGGCCCAGGCGGTGGTGAGGGCCGCGTCGAGGGGGCCGGCGAAGTCGATCAGCCATCCCACGGCCTCACGCGCCGCGACCGGTCTGCCGCCGAGCAGGGCGGTGAGGATCGCAGGCCAGCGCTCACGTGGGGCCTTTCGGAACGGCCAGTGGCAGCCCTCCATGCCGGGAACCACCGGCAGGGTGACCTCGGGCATGCCGATCGCGGCGTCCTCGGCCGCGACCAGGAAGTGGCAATGCATCATCAGCTCGAGCATCCCGCCGAGGCACCGCTTGCCGTTGACCAGACCCACCGAGGTCCGGAAGTCGGTGAACAGCCGGCGCGCGGTGCGCGACCAGCCGCCGGCGATCGCGATACCGACCGACTCGTCGCTCAGGGCGGGGTAGAACTCCGCCGTGTCCGCGCCGACCAGCTGGGTGCTGAGGTGAAAGTCCCCGGTCAGGATCACGCGCTCGATTCCGCGCGCGAGCAGCCAGTCCATGGCCCGGTTGAGCTCGGCGTCGACGTCGGCGTTGTAGCTCTCGCGAGAGATGGAGATCACGCCGACGGTCCCGTCGTGCTCGGCGTTGACGTAGAGCTGCTGCCACTCGGGGGTCTCGATCTCGGCGAAGGCCGTCGGGTGCCACGCGCGCTCGGCGGCCTGCGGGTGGACACGGTGGTAGGCCTCGACGGAACGGATCGCAGCGTCGGCGCCCCGGGCGCGGATCACGGCCAGGATCCCGCTCGAGAACTGGGCGCAGAGCTCGCCAATTGCATTGATCTGCGCGAAGTGCGAGCGCTGCTCGTGGACGAGCAGGCTGGTCATCTGGAACAGCGGCCCCGAGACCCAGGCGTCGAGCTCGGCCGGATCGTCCAAGGTCCAGTTGACGAGCGGGCGGAAGTGGTTCATCGGGTACCAGTTGGCGCCGCTCTGCATGTGTTCCTCGAGCACCGCCGAGGGCGCGAACAGGGCGCCGTAGATCGGCTCGAGGTGGTGCAGGCACGACCAGGTGAGAAAGTTCGCGCCCGCCGCGCCGATCGCGTCATGGGCGCGGAATGGGTTCGGCCCCAGGTTCCGGCGCACGAACTTGTCGACCTTCCAAAACGGCATGTTGGTGGCCTCGTGGAAGCGGGTCGCCGCCAGGGTGAGGCCGCAGAACAGCACGTCGAGCACGAACGACCAGCGGTCGGCGACGGGCATCGGAATCAGCCCCAGCGCCCACAGCAGCTGGGTGATCGCGGAGGGCTCGGGCTCGACGGTCTCGAAGACCTTGTTGACCTGGTGTGGGAAGGCCGGATGGGCGACGCCCACGCCGAGCTCCGCCGCGGGGAAGCCCGAGGTCACCGACCGGATCTCGATGTCCGGGAAGGCCGCCCGGAAGACGTCGTAGTGGGCGCGCTTGAGGTCGAGCTTCTCCGGGACCGCCTCGAGCAGGAAGCGCGGCTCGAGGGATGCGAGCAGGTCCGGCAGCCGGCGGCCGTCGTAGGACAGCCGGATGACGTTGCCCATGATGGAGGCGGCGCGGTCGGCCCCGAACGCCCCGACCAGCCCCGGGTAGTGACCCGCGAGGCCGTCGGCGACGCCGGGGAAGTCGAGCGCGACGATCGGAACCGAGTACGGCTCGAGGCGTGCGCCGAGCTGCATGGTCTTGCCGGCGCCAACGATGCCGTTGGCGCCCGAGATGACGAGGGCGCCGCGGCTCGGCGCGGGGCCGAAGACGCGGTCGACCAGCTCGGCGGTAGAGATGGGCGGCGCGCCGCGCCGGATCAGATCGAGCACCGAGCCCAGACCGAGAGTCTCGAGAGTGGAGGATCTCATCGCGTCGGTCATTGCGGCCTCCCGGTGTCGCTCACCTCGAGGACCGCGGCGATACCGACGTCGCCGGCGGCGCAGCCGAAGATCAGGACTCGTCCGCCGCCCCGGTCGACCGCCGCCTCGAGCCCCTCGATCAGCGACCGCGTCAGAGTCGGCCCCTGTGGGTGGCCCCAGACCAGCGAGCAGCCGGTGGTGTTCATCGCCCGCCAGTCGTGGCCGGTCACCTGGCTGAAGATCGCGTCGTTGACCGCGAACGGGTTGTGGTTCTGGACCACGGCGATATCGGCCATCGTCAGACCCGTGCGTTCGAGCAACTGACGGACGGCCAGCGCCGGCGCCTCGGGCATGAGGCTCGGCGCGGTCCGGACCTCGGCCTTGGCGAGCAGGGTGATCTCGATCTCGGGCCGCGGGCTCAGCTCGCGGGCTCGCTCGGCGCTGGTCACCAGCAGGCACGCCATGCCGTCC
>CAVSIS010000004.1:0-5718 GCA_963727925.1 uncultured Acidobacteriota bacterium
TATGAGGCGCCTTACGGCTGCGTTCAGAGCGCGCCCCGCAACGATCCCCTGCCGCAGGCTGGTCATGTCTTTGAGCGATTGAGCGCTCCGAAGAGGACGGGATCACGAAGACTCAAGGATGCACCGCAGGCTGCGCGTGCAACCGGTGGGTCACGATACTGGAGGTATCGGGGAGCGGGTGCAAGGCTCCCCAACGCAAAGCCGCCAGGTCTGTGAGTCGCCAGGCTATCGCAGAGCCGTCGCAGGAAGGGTTTGGCCTGACAGGTTCCCAGCGGCAGCTTGCTGCAGCCGCCCCTCCGGAGGGCAAGGAGCGGACGAGTGCGGTACCTCGAACTTCCCGATGCGCGCAGCGCATCGAGGCAGCCCGTAGGGCGCAGGCCCCCGACCGCGCCGCGAGCCTCCCGATGACCCTCCCGGGCCTGAGCCCTACAGGCTGCCTGGGTCCAGGATGTCGTCGCCTTCCTCGATCGCCTCGAGCTTACGCGGGTCCATGAACAGTGCCGCGTCCCACGGGCCGTGCTCTGAGGCGGCGATCTTGACCGTGCGGTTGTGTCCGCTCGGGTTGCCCTTGGCGTCGATGCCCTCCATCAGGACCTGGGATGGCAAGGTGACGTCGCCGACCCTCTGGGTTGCGAGCACGCGATAGCGCACACCCTCGGCGCCGACCTTGGCGGCGTACTCGAGCGGCGGCTGGAACTCGGCGCCGAGGAAAGAGCCGTCCTTCTTCGACGCGTAGATCTGCCAGGTCACGTTCATGACCGGGCTGGAGAAGAACTCGCGCTCGAAGACGAGGTCGATCCGCCATGCCGGCTGGCCTTGGAAGGTTGCCTCGGTCACGGCGGTCGGAGACGTGCCGGCCATGGTGACCGAGAACGGCAGCAGGAGCGGAAACAGCCGCTGGTTGCAGGTGCCGACCGCCATGGCGGGGGTCTGTGGGCGGGTGTCGGGCTTGCCGCTCATGGTCGCCCAGCCTTCGCCTCCGTTGCGAGCGACCACGACCTGGTTCGGAAGGTCGAGGCGCAGGTGGCTCAGCTCGATCGTGCTGACATAGGCGGTCAAGGTGCTCTGCCGTGTCCGGCCGCTCGCCGTGCTCTCGTCCTCAGACACCACGAGCTTGAGCACGCCGAGCTTGTGAAAGGTGTCAGCCCCGCCTTCGGCGGTCAGCATGCGCGAGATCGCGGACTCGGGCGAGGGTGCTGCGGCGTGAACGCCGGCTGCGGTGAGGAGGGTCACGGCGAGAACGAACGGACGGACACGATGCTGCATGGACATCTCCGGGGGAGGTGCCGATCTGGCACCTCGTTGGGCTTCGAACGGGAGTTATAGCACGCGTCGTGCCAACCGGAGGGATGGTGGCGGAGGTCGCAGCGTCTTGCGGCGTGACCGCCCGGTAGGCAGAAGCCCTCGCCAGCCCTCAGCCTCTCATCTGCCGTCGAAGGTCTCTGCCCAACGGGCTCCTGGGTGATAGTCTGGACCGCGATGGCGCCGGATGGACCTACAGCGGAATCGCTGCACCTCGAGCGGGACGGGGTCGTCCTGAGGCCGTACGAGCCCGGCGACGAGGACGGGATCAACGCCGTCTTCAACCGCGTCTTCGGCCTTCGACGCTCGCTCGACGAGTGGCGGTGGAAGTTCCGGGCCGCGCCCAAGGCGATCGCAGTCGCGACGTCCCAGGGCGAGGTCGTCGCCCATGCGGCCGGGCTCCCGGCGCGGCTGCAGGTCGGTGGGCGGGTGGCGCGGACCCTCCAGGTGGTCGATACCTTCTCTCTTGCCGGCCACCGGCGCCGGCCCGAGTGGCGCGATCTCTGGGTGAACGTCATGGCCTTGCTTGCGGACGGCATTGGGCGCTCACAGGGCGTGGACCTGATGGTCGGTTTTCCGGGCGTGAGGGCGCGCCGCCAGGCCGTCGCGCGCTGCGGCTACGATGCAGTTCCTCCGCAGGAGGTCACCGTGCTGAGCCGGTCCGGTGCCGCGACGCGTCTGCTCTCGGGCCGGCTCGCCTTCCGCGCCGAGCTTGCGGCCGACCGCGAGCCCCGACTGGACGCCCTCTGGTCTGCCGTGGCGCCCCGCTACCCGGTCGCCTTCGTGCACGACGCCGAGCACGCCGAGCGGCGCCTCTCCGGCCGGCCGGGCGTGGATTACCACCGCTTCCTGATCCGGCCGCGCCTGTCGCGGCGTCCGGCGGCATTCGTGGCCTTTCGGATCGCGCCGGAGGCCGTGTACTGGGTCGACCTGGTCTGGGACGGACGCTCGGCCGGAGCGATCGAGCTCGCGGCCCACCTGTCCGCGATGCTCGCCGCGAAGGCGGGCGCGCCGTCTGAGGAGATGTGGCTCACCGGCGACCCCGAGGCGCAGGCGGTGCTCGCCCGGCGCGGCTTCGCCGCGGCGACGGAGCCGCGCGGGATCGCCATGATCCTGCGCGCCCTGGATCCCGACCTCGACCTCGCCGCCCTCGACGGTCGCTTCCACCTCACCATGGCCGACGCCGACCTCCTGTAGGGAGACGGCGGGGCGCCGGCCCACGCAGGTCGTCAATGGTGGCGGTGCAGTCGGGGGCCATCGCCTCCGTCCTCTCCCTCCGATGGGCTTCGCCCATCCTGTTGGACGGGCTGTCGAGAGGGGCAGAGGGAAGCTTCAGTGAGGGTGGTGGGCGGGGCGTGGCGGCCTCGTCATGCCGCCAGGGAAGGAGGCCGCTGAGGGACCATGTTGCGGTCCACGGGCCGTCGGGGGTCGGCTGGGCCTGGAGCACTGCCTGTAGCGGCAACACCTCGACGCCCCCGGCGGCTCCGCGGTCGAGCTCGGCGGCGTAGGCGGGATCGATGGTGTGCGCGGCGTCGAACGCGGTGCCGTCGCCGCGGTGGACGAAGAACACGATCGCGGCGCGGTGTCCCAGCCGCACCATCGCACGCAGCTCCCTCAGGTGCTTGGCGCCGCGGGCAGTGACCGCGTCCGGGAAGCAGATGACGGGCCCCGAGGACGTGTCGACCCTGAGCGTCGTGTTCTTGACCTCGACGTAGACCGCGCGACCGTCGGCATCCTCGGCGAGGACGTCGATGCGGCTCCTCTCCTCGCCGTAGCGGACCTCCGTGCGGACGTTCGAGAGGCCGGGCAGCCCTGGCAGCGCGTCCCGCCGCGCCGCCTCCGCCACCACACGGTTTGGGACGCCGGTCTCGACGCCCACCCAGGTGCCGTCCCGGCGGCACGCGACCCAGGTGAAGCGGAGCTTCCGGCGCGGGCTGTCGTTGGGCTCGAGCAGCACGAGGTCGCCGGGGGCCCAGCAGGTGGCCATGGCGCCGGTGTTGGTGCAGTGGGCGGTGACGACCCGGCCGCCGTCGAGCTCCACGTCGCACAGGAAGCGCTGGTAGCGACGCAGGATCTGCCCCGGCACGAGCCCCGTCTTGGTCAACAGGATCGGTGGTGCCTCCGTCATGCGCTGAGTGCGCCCTTTCTCGTGCGTCCCCGAGGGAGAGTTCGGGTGCGAGTGTGGCACACTCCCGACGTGGGCGCTCCCAGGACCTTTGGCTACCCCAAGCGAACTGTCACCAACGTATTGGCTGGCTGCCTTACCGTCGGTCCGGCTCTCGCCGCGTTGCTGCTTGGGCGGCCAGATCTAGCTGGAACTTTCGGGTTTCCCCTCTTCGTGCTTGTGTCACTCGGCCTCGCGACAAAGGTGCATGCCGAGCGAAGGGAGCCCGTCTCATTCTCCATCGACGGCGCTACGCTGTAGGCTGTCTGGCCGACCGAGACCCGAGCCTCCGACATCGACTCCCTTGAGGTCGAACGAAGCTACTCGCCGTCGCCGTTCTTCCCTCCCGCCGTGCGAGTGGTCGCAGGCGACGTGAGCTTCGTCGTGTTCAAGGACCTCGAGAGGTTCGAGGAGCTCATGAGTACCCTCGAGTCCGGGCGCGTGAGGGGTGGCCCATGCATGTGAAAGCGGCGGTGGACCAAGAGGGGCCGCGGGTCGACGCGTACGAGGGGTGCCTTAGTGCCAGGCCCGAGATAACTGTGATAACTTTGCGCCATGCCGAGGCAGCCGCGCGTCTTTGTCGAGGGCGGGCTCTACCACGTCTACAACCGCGCCAGCCATGGCGACGACGTCTTCGCCGAGCCCACGGTCGGCCTCAAGTTCGCCGACCTGCTCGAGCGCGAGATCCGGGCGGACGGGCACCTGGTCTACGCGTGGTGCGTGATGACGAACCACTACCATGTCGTCCTGCGCAGCTCGCCGGTCCCGCTCTCCCGGACCTTCGGCCAGGTACAGTCGGCCTTCGGCAGATGGCGCAACCGGTCGCTGCAGGCACGCGGGCCGACCTGGCAGAGCCGCTACCAGGCGAAGTTCGTCGAGGACGAGGCGTATCTCAGGCAGCTCATCGCCTATGTTCACCTCAATCCCGTCGAGGCGGGAGCTGTGACGGATCCGGCGGACTACGAGCTCAGCGGGCACCGGGAGGTGCTCGGCCGAGCGACGAAGACCCTCATCGGTCGCGATCTGGTGCTCGCCATCTATGGGTCCACGGAACGTGATGCGATCCGCACCTACCTCGCGTCCATTTCGGCTTTGAAGGCGGGAGGCGATCGATGGCTGGGTCAACGCCCCGGTCTCCTGCCGTGGTGGGGACGGCAGGTGGACAGGCCCGTTGAACCGCCGCCGTTGGTTGCGTGGGTCGATGGGTCGGGGAGGCCGAACCGAGTGTCGCGGCCTCGGCTGACCGCAGCGGAGTACGTGGCAGCGGCATGTACCGCGTTGGGAGTCGAGGTCGCGGAGGTGACCCGGAGAAGCCGTCGAAGCGACGTGGCGAATCTGCGGTTCCTGGTGGTCGGCCTGGGCGTTGAGCGCTGGGGGCAGCGTGCCGGCGATCTGGCGGGAGTCTTCAACCGGCGGGCGGACTTCGTGTCGTGGTGGGCACGGCGTGCCCGTGAGCGACGGCTCGGAGATGCTGTGTGGGCTGCTCGGTACGAGGCTCTGGACGAGTCACTGAGGCGGCGGTACGAGGATCCGGAGGGATGAGAGTTATCACAGTTATCTCGGGCCTGGCACCAAGAACGAGCGAGACCTCAAGCGGCCCGACGTGACCACCGACGACCTCGACTACATGCACGCGCGCTATTACAACCCGTGGCTGACCAGGTTCCTGAGCGTGGATCCGGCCGGAGGGAAGCCGGAGGTGCCGCAGAGCTGGAATGGGTATAGCTATGCCATGAACAGCCCAGTCGCAGAGTCGACAGGGATGGAAGGGGTACCGACTGGGCCCTTGGCGTGAATGTGTTCACGGATCCGAACCTGACGAACATCCCTTCGCAGTCGGCAGCGACTCCCGAAGGACGAGCCATCGAAACGCTATCATGAACCCGTTCCCCGCGATGTTTGCGGCGCCCCTTGTGCTTCCGTTCATCCCCAGGCGGCTGCGGGAGACGTGCTCATTGGAGGCGCCATTGGACTTACGACTTCGGCGGGTAACGCGGCTCGCTCGGATGCCCCAATCGACACAAAGGTCAACTCGGCGCTCGTGGGCTTCGGGACAGGGTTGTTACCGGAGGGGTCTTTAGATCCGGCGAGGGCGGGATGCAAGCAATCTCAGCCCTGGTTTCCAGCGATTTTTCCAATCGCGTTATCAACGGTAGTGGACCAAGGGGGCCGAGAGTAGACAAGGAGGCCGGTAAGGGGTTCATTGCTGGCGATCTAGCTGGAGCCCTGCCGGGCGGACCGGTCGCCAAGGC
>CAVSIS010000005.1:0-33615 GCA_963727925.1 uncultured Acidobacteriota bacterium
CCTCGACCAGCTCCATCACGAGGAAGGTGACAGCCCCGCTGTCATCCTGAGCAAGCCGCCGCCCGACGGGTGGCGGGTCGGAGGATCTCCCGACGTCTCGACCGGTTCATGCGGTCGGGACGCCGAGGTCACCTCGGGGAGTCCTTCGACCCGCTCGGGCCGAGCGGCCCCTCGCTCGCTCGGGATGACGGGGGCGCTCTCGAGCCCGTACAGGGTGGCGATGTTGGGGTGGTTGAGGGACGCGAGGACCTTGGCCTCGCGCTCGAAGCGGGCGTGGCGGTCGGGGTCGGCGGCGAAGTCCTCGGGCAGGAGCTTGAGCGCAACGTCGCGGCCGAGCCGGGTGTCGGTCGCGCTCCACACCTCTCCCATACCGCCAGAGCCAAGCGCGACGGTGACCTCGTACGGGCCGAGGCGGGCGCCGGGAGAAAGCGGCATCCCAGGTCACCTCCTCAGCGCCGACGTCCAGTGGGTGACCAGCGTCAGCGGGGTGGCAGTGCTCTGGATGGGGCTCAGGACGTAGAACCGGTCGCCGTCCGGGGAGACCTCGAACGTCCGTGCCGTGTCGGACCCCAGGGTTCCGGAGACCTGGAACAGGCTGCGCGGAGTGCCCACCTCGACAGCCGCCCCCTGGTCGGCGACCGGGACCTCGACGATCTGGTTGTCCGCACTCTCGAAGTAGATCGCACCACCATCTCGTCGCCACTTGGGCCGGACTCCGCCGCCCTGGGAGATCTGCCACTTGCCGCCGGGGCCTGGGTACGGGGTCACGAGACCTCCGTCCTGCCGGACTCGTCGGACTCGTAGGCGAGCCAGCGCCCGTTGGGTGAGAAGACCGCACCGCCTTCGTTGAAGGGCGTCGCGAGAAAGGGCCTGGGCTGGTGGTCCCCGGTCAGTGGGATGATCCAGATGTCCGCCACCGTCTTGCTGTGTGGATCGAGCGCCGTCGCGGTGAGCTCACGCCCAAGTCCCGGCGACCAGGCTTCGGCGTAGAGGGAAGCTTCCGAGTCGAGAAGTGCCACGGCCTGACCCGCTCCGTTCGAGCTCTTCACGAACAGGCCGAGGTGGTCCTCGGGGTTGGCCGGGTAGGCGATCCGGTCTCCGGAGGGCGACCACACCGGGCTGAGCTCCAGGCCCGGGTCGAAGGTGAAGCGAGTCCTGACGTTGCGATCAGGTCCACCAGCCACAGGTCGACGTTCTTGGAGCGGGCGTCGGAGACCTGCTCGACCAGAAGCGCTCCGTCGGGCGACAACCGGAAGCCGTCGATCGCCGCGGCGTCGCCCACGGTTCCGATCTCTCGTCCCTCCGCGTCGCGGACCTCGACCTGGTTGAGACCCGTCTGTCCCTTCTGGTAGACGAGCGTCCCCTCGAGGGAGACCGAGAAGTCGCCGAGCCGGTAGTTCTGAGGGTTCGCGATGTTCTCGGCAACCGGAAAGGCCTCGCCGGTGGTCGCCAGCCGCGAGGCGTCGAACGGCTGGACCATCAGGGACTGCGCCCGGAGGAAGAGCAGGTAGCCGGGTGGCGAGTAGAGCGCGTTGCTGTCGGCCGGAAACAGGAACCGGGGGTCGCCTCGTCGAGCGACGCGACGTAGATGCCGTCGGTCTGGACCTGGCCGGAGTTCAACGGGGTGCCCGCCCAGTAAAGGTACTGGCGCCCGTCCGGCAGGAACACCGGCCAGCGCTGGCTGGTCTGCTGCTTGGACTGGTCCGCGGCGGAGAGATTGCTCGGGTCACCGCCTGCGGCGGAGACCGGCTCCAGGCCGCCGAACACGTCGGGCGCGAACACGATCACTCCCTCGGCGCTCCAGCTCCCGCCCCGCCCGGCGGGCGCGTCGCAGAGAGTTTCCGGCGGACCTCCCCGGGTGTCGATCTTCTGCAGCTTGCCCTCGACGAAGTAGCCGACCGCCGGCTGTCCGGCGACCAGAAGGGGAAGAAGGCGCCCTCTGTGCCGCCGAGCGGCTGGGCGCTCAACGAGTCGAGGGGCCGGATCCAGAGGCTGGAGCGGCCGGACTCGTCGCGGGCCGCGAACACGAGCCTGGTCCCGTCGGGCGAGAGGACCGGCCCGCCGATCGCAGCGCGGAAGTCGAACTGCGCGTTCTCCGGAGCCAGGACGAACGACCGCACGGCCCGCGGCGGCTCGGGTGAGGGTCGGAGCACCGAGACACCGAGCACCGCCGCCCCGACGCCGAGCACCGCGCCGGCCGCCCATGGCACGACGGCACGCCACCGGCGTCGGACCGCCCCCGGCGCCGTCGCGGCGAGCTCGGCGATCTCGCCCCCCGAGCGGGCGATCTCGGCCAGCGCCCACCGGACATCGCCGATGTCGCGCATGCGCTCGCTCGGCTGGCGCTCGAGGCAGCGTCGCAGCAGACGGCGAAGCTGCGGCGGAACCGCGCCCGGCAGGGCGTCCCACGGCACCTCCTGCTTGAGGACGTTGGCGAGCACGTCGGTGACCATCTCGCCGTCGAACAGCTGCCGCCCGGTGAGCAGCTCGAACAGCACGACCCCGAAGGCCCAGATGTCGGCCCGCTTGTCGACCGGCTTGCCGCGCGCCTGCTCCGGGCTCATGTACGCCGCCGTGCCGAGAATCACACCCTCGCGCGTGTGGCGCGACGTGATCGTCGGCGACAGGGACAGGCCTGAAGCGGCCGTCTGGCTCTCCCAGGTCGTGGCGAGCCCGAAGTCGAGCACCTTGACCGTGCCGTCGGAGCGGATGCGCACGTTGGCGGGCTTGAGGTCGCGGTGGACGATCCCCGCCTCGTGAGCCGCCTCGAGGCCCTCGGCGACCTGCAGGGCGATCGCGATCGCGTCCTCGACCGGCACCGGCCCACGGGCGATCACCTCGTCGAGCCCCTCGCCCTCGACCAGCTCCATCACGAGGAAGGTGACAGCCCTGCTGTCATCCTGAGCGAGCCGCCCGTAGGCGACGAGTCGAAGGATCTCCTGACATCTCCAGGAATTCATCGGGTCGGGACGCCGAGGTCGCTCCGCGGGTTCCCTCGACTCGCTCGGGCCCAGCGGCCCCTCGCTCGCTCGGGATGACGGGGGCGCTCTCGAGCCCGTACAGAGTGGCGATGTTGGGGTGGTTGAGGGACGCGAGGACCTTGGCCTCGCGCTCGAACCGCGCCCTGCGCTCGGGATCGTCGGCGAAGTCCTCCGGCAGCAGCTTGAGCGCGACGTCGCGGCCGAGCCTGGTGTCGGTGGCCCGCCACACCTCGCCCATCCCGCCCTCTCCGAGCTTGTCGGTGACGTCGTAGGGTCCGAGCCGGGTTGGCATCATGGCGCCCCCCCGAATGTGGCGAGCCACAGATCGGACTCGTCGGTCCGTTCGTGCCAGGTCAGGTGGCGGCCGTCGGCCGAGAGCTCCATCCAGACCAGCTCGACCCCGTCCGGCATGCTCAGCAACTCGCGACCGGAGCCGGTGTCGAGATCGACGACCTCGGCCCGCTCCCTGGTGACGAGGAGCAGCCTTCGCCCGTTCGGGAGGAAGCTGACCTGCCACGCCGGCTCGTCCGAGACCCGCTGGTAGCTGCGGTCGGCAAGTGTGTAGACCGCCGCGCCAGTCGAGAGGCCGGCCACCGAGATCAGCGCCCCGCCGAGGCGGCGACCGTCCGGGGAGAAGCACATCGGCCAGAACGAGAGCCCGTCACCCGGGGGCGGCAGGGCCTCGACGGGTCCGGCCTCGCCGGGCTCCGCCAACGTCAGCAGGTAGGCGCCTTCGGTGTCCGCCGCGGCGATGCGCTTGCCGTCCGGCGAGTAGTGCGGGTACCAACCGGTCGACTCGCGGCCGGTCGCCAGTGGTTTGAGGCCGCTGCCGTCCGCCCGGATCAGGCCGAAGCTGCTCTGCCAGCGATCGGTCTGGAACACGATCCAGCGGCCGTCCGGTGAAAAGGCGCCCTGGCGGTCGCGGTGCTCACCCTCGGTGAGCTGGCGCAGGCCGCCCACCGCATCGGCGAGGTAGAGATGCTGCGGCATGCCCGCGCTGTCGAACAGCACCCGGTCGCCTCCGGGTGCGAGCGACACGCTCTCGTGCACCTCGAGTGTTCCGATCGGGACGGTCCTGCCGGCGTCGGCGAGATCGCCTGCCACCGGGTCGAAGGCGGCGACATGCACCACGTCGCGGACGTTGCGGTCGACGAACGCCAGCCGCCGCCCGTCCGCGGACGCCGAAAGGTACCCCGCCCAGCTCGACGGAGCGGTGATCGGCTGTGGCTCGCCGGAGGGGCGGCCGCTCGCGGGATCGACCGCGATCCACCACAGGTTCATGGTCCCGCCACGGGTACTCGCGAACAGGAGCGCGTGTCCATCCGAGGACCAGACCGGGTTCCAGTCGACCGCTGGGTCGTCGACCACGGCGACAGCTTGATCCGGATCGGACTCGGAGCCGTCGGCCGCCACGGTGTAGATGTCGCGCACGGAGCTGTCGGAGTGGAGCCCCCAGAACGCGACCCTGCGTCCGTCGGGTGACCAGCTCGGCTGGACCCCGTCGTGCTCTGAGAGCAGACGCCGCTGGCCGGTCTCGACCCGCACAGCCCACAGTCGACTGGTCGTGCCGCGGCCGAAGGGTGAGCCGACCTGCTCGTCCGCGACGGCCAGCTCGAGGCCGTCGGGCGACCACGCCGGGTTGTGACCAAGGTCGGTCACCTTGCGCGCCGACTCGCCCGTGGCGCCCATCACGAAGATCCCGCCGCCGGAGCACTCCGAGTGGTAGGCGATCTGCCTCCCGTCGGCAGAGAACGCCGGCTCCTCGTCGTCCTCAGGACAGCCTGGCGTCAGGTTGATCGCGTTGGCCCCACCGACCCGCTGCAGGAAGATGTCGCTCTGGCCGCCGACCTTCTTGACGAAAGCGACGCTCTCACCGTCGGGCGACAGTGCGGGCGAGGCCTCGGCGCCGGCCAGGAAGGTGAGCTGGCGAAAAGTCGCACGCGGAACCCGTGGCCCCGATTCGGAGCGGCTCGGCGGGACCAGGAGTGTGACGAGAACGGCCGCCAGCGCTCCCAGGGCGAAGGCCACCACCCGAGCGCGCCATCGAGCTCCGCCACGCGTCCGGGGCCGGGCGCAACCGCCGCAGCGGTCTCGTCGAGGTCGCCTTCGAGCAGCTCCTGGATCACGATGCGGGCGTCCGCCACATCGTGCAACCGGTTCCTGGGGTCGCGCTCCAGGCAGCGCCTGAGAAGCTCGCGGACCGGCGCCGGGGTCTCACCGGCCAGCGCGGACAGCGGGACCTCCGCCTTGAGGACGTTCGCCAGCACGTCGGACACCGTCTCGCCGTCGAACAGGTGCCGCCCGGTCAGCATCTCCCACAGCACGACGCCGAACGCCCAGATGTCGGCGCGCTTGTCGACCTGTTTGCCGCGCGCCTGCTCGGGGGACATGTAGGCCGCGGTACCCAGGACCACGCCGGCACGCGTGTGGTGCGAGGTGACGGTCGGCGACAGCGAGAGACCGGTGCCGCCGCTCTCGGACTCCCACGCCTTGGCGAGCCCGAAGTCGAGCACCTTGACCGTGCCGTCCGGGCGGAGCTTGATATTCGCGGGCTTGAGGTCGCGGTGGACGATGCCCTTGTCGTGGGCCGCCTCCAGGGCCTCGGCGATCTGGCGCGCAACACTGAGGGCCTCCTCAAGCGGCAGGGCTCCCGACTCCAGACGCTCGGCAAGGGTCGGTCCCTCGACCAGCTCCATGACCAGTGCCCGCACGCCGTCGTTTTCCTCGATCCCGAAGATCGAAGCGATGTTCGGGTGTTGGAGCTGGGCGAGAAGCTGTGCCTCGCGCTCGAACCTCGCGAGGCGCTCGGGGTCCTCGATGAACGACTCCGGCAGCAGCTTGAGCGCGACGTCGCGCTTCAGCTTGGTGTCGGTCGCTCGGTAGACCTCCCCCATGCCCCCCTTGCCGAGTGGCGAGAGGACCTCGTAGTGGCCGAGGCGGGCGCCGGGGGCGATCGTCATCTCCGCCGCCTCCTCAGCGCTTCGAGCCCGTCACCCTCGCGGTCCAGTCCATGACCACCGTGAGGGGGTTCTTGGCCTGGGCGTCGACGGGCTCGATCGACAGGAAGTGCTCGCCGTCGGCGGTCGGCGCGTAGCGCTGGTTGTTGCTGTCCTGGGCGTCTCCAGGAGGAACAGCGGCTTCGGCATGCCGACCGTGAGTGTGTCGCCTCGTGGCTCGACCTGGGTCGCGAAGATGGTGCCGCCGGCCCCCGGTAGAAGATCTCCCGGCCGTCACGGCGCCACTGCGGCCAGGAGCCGCCCTGGGTGGAGATCTGCCACTTGCGCCCCGGCCCGGGAAAGGGCACGACATAGACCTCCATGCGGCCCGACTCGTTCGAGCCGTAAGCGACCCAGCGGCCGTCCGGCGAGAAGGAGGCCATCGGCTGGTCGAAGCGGGTCTTGATGAAGGGCCGCGGCGTGCGCTCGCCGTGGAGGGGAAGCAGCCAGAGGTCCCATCCGGTCTCGCGGGTCTGCTCCGCGAACAGCAGCCATTGACCGTCGGGCGAGATGCTGGCAGGCACCTTCGTCGTGTCGGACGGGTAGAGCAGCTGCTCGGGCTCGGTGCCGCCGACCGCGATCGAGTAGAGGTCGTAGAAGTGGCCCTGACGGTCGGAGGCGAAGACCAGTGTCCTGCCGTCCGGGGACCACGCGAGCCCCCACTCGTCATGCGGGTCGAAGGTCAGCCGCGTCCCGACCCCTCGGGCGAGGTCGAAGACCCAGGTGTCCGCCTGGCCAGAGCGGCCGGAGACGTTGACGGCCGCCTGGTCGCCCGTCGGCGAGAGGGCGAGATCCCAGTACCTCCCCTCCTCACCGAGCAAGCCGGCCACCCGTCCCTCGCGGTCGCGCCAGACGAGCCTGCGCGTGGCCGCGGACCCGCCGGCCTGGTAAACCAGGGTGCCGTCTGTGGAGGCAGAGAAGACCGCGACGGCGGTGGCGGGGGCGACGAGGTAGACGTCCTCGGCCACCGGCCGGGCCTCGCCCGAGAGCTCGAGCTTGCCGAGGTCGAAGGGCTGCGCCATGAGGGTCGCGCCGCGCAGGAAGAGCAGGTGCCCCGAGGCGTACTCCGCCGCGGCGGGCGATCGAACGACCAGCTTCGACGGGCCGCCGTCGATCGAGGCGACCATGACGGCGTTGTCGCCGGAGCCGCCGCCGACCCGGGCGAGGTAGAGAAAGTGGCGGCCGTCCGGCAGGAAACGCGGGTGTCGGTGCGAGTCCTCCTTGAGCTCCGGGTCCAACGAGGTCACATCGGTGGGGGTGCCGCCCGACTCGGAGACCCGCTGCAGCGGGCTCGAGGCGTTGGGAGCGAAGACGATCACCCCGGCCGAGCCCCAGCTCCCACCCTTGACCTCCTCGGCGTCGCAGATCGTCACCGGCGGGCTGGCACCTCCCATCACCTGGACGCGCCGCAGCTTGCCGTCGGCGAAGAAGCCCACCGACCTGGAGTCGGGCGACCAGAACGGGTACTGCGCGCCCTCGGTGCCTGCGACAGGTTGCGCGATTGAGGAGTCGAGCGGCCGCACGTACAGCTGCCACGCGCCCTTCACCTCTGCGGTGAACGCGATCGCGCGGCCGTCCGGCGAGATGGCGGCGGCGCCGGGGCGCTCGGGGTCGAGGTAGAAGTGGGTCTCCGCCGGCGGCTGGATCCGGAACTCGACCACTCGCCGGTCGACCTGGCGCGGGATGGCGAGCCACCCGACCGCGACGCCGGCGGCGAGCAGCGCCGCGGCGCCTCCGAGCCAGGCGGCCGACCGACCCGGCCCGGGCTTCGGGGCGAGGACGGGAGCCGCGGCCGCAGTAGCGGACTCGTCCGTCCCCAGCTCCTCCAGCTCGAGCCTGACGGTGGCGATGTCGGGCTGGCGTGTCCGCGGGTCCTTGCGCAGGCATCGCGCGAGCAGCCGCCGCAGGCCGTCCGCGGGGTCGCCTCCGGCAGCGCGTCCCAGTCTGGGTCGCGGGTCACGACGGCGGCGATCACGTCGGTCACGGTTTCTCCGTCGAACATCCGGAGCCCGGTCAGCATCTCCCACACCACGACGCCGAACGCCCAGATGTCGGTGCGGCGGTCCACCTCCTTGCCTCGCGACTGCTCCGGGCTCATGTAGGCCGCGGTGCCGAGGATCACGCCCTCGCGGGTGTGGCGCGAGGTGATCGTCGGCGACAGCGACAGGCTCGAGGTCGCCGCTTCGCTCTCCCACGCCTTGGCGAGCCCGAAGTCGAGCACCTTGACCGTGCCATCGGGCCGGATGCCGGACGTTCGCGGGCTTGAGGTCGCGATGGACGATGCCGGCCTCGTGGGCCGCCTCGAGGGCTCTTGCGATCTGGAGCGCGATCTGCACGCGCGTCGTCGACCGGCGACCGGTCCGCGCGCCATCAGCTCGTCGAGACCCTCGCCCTCGACTAGCTCCATGACCAGGACGTGGATGCCGTCAAGATGCTCGAGGCCGTAGAGTGTTGCGATATTGGGGTGGTTGAGCGAGCCGAGCAGCCGAGCCTCGCTTTCGAACCGGGCGTGACGCTCAGGGTCGTCGGCGAAGCTCTCCGGCAGCAGCTTGAGCGCGACGTCTCTTCCGAGCGCCGTGTCCGTCGCTCGCCACACCTCACCCATCCCGCCCTCACCGAGGACAGCGGAAACCTCGAAGCTGCCGAGGCGCTGGCCTATCGTCATCGTCATCGTGTTGTGAACCGAGACCTGCTCTCGATTGTGTACCACAACCCAGAGACGAACCGTTCACTTCCCGATCTTCATCCTGTGGGTCCGCGCCCGAAGTGGCGCGGCCCGCCAGCGTCCCAGGGGGGCCGCCCGCCTGCTCCGGGCTCATGGTCGCCGCCGTCCGGAACATCACCCTCGACCGGGTCTGGCGCAAGGGTGGTCGTCGGCGACATTGACAGGCCCGAGTCGCCCGCCTCGCCGCGCTAGATCAATATGCGGGTTCGCTCGAAGCCGCCCGCTTCAGCAGCGTGTATGCTGGCGCCGCTGTGAAACGAGCCCGCACGAATCACCCTGTCCCTGACGTGCGGGCGACGGACCGAGGGGCCAGCCGGCTGACCTGGAACGGAGATCGGCATGGCTGAGCGCACGCAGCACTGGAGCGGACATCCGTTGCCATGACCCGCCGCCTACTGGTCAACTGGGTGACACATCCCCTCGTCGGCATGACCGTTGAAGGGCTTCGCTGGGCCAACGCATTCAAGGCCGAGAATCCCGATCTCGAGACGGGTTTGCTCCTCGACAGCAACGCTCCGATCGCTCTCGCCCGCTGCTTGCCGTCCCTGGATCATGTCTACGCAGTTGACGTCGACCAGACCTGCAATCAGGATCGGCTGGTGTCCGAGCCCGCGCTGCCGAAGCGCTGGAGCTATATCTTCACGGACCCCAGGCATCACGGCGTCGCCGCGGAAAGTAGCTTTCGCAAAGTCGACGACATCCTCCGAAGGTGTATCGGACGAGTCCCAGGGAACCGCGGATGGGACCGCACCGGCCTCCCCGTGGCACGGCATCGTCCGCTGCGCCTGGTCCTGCCCGAAGCGGCCCGCAGGCGAGCTGCGGCTTGCCTGCCGCAGGGCCGCAGCCCCGTCATCAGCATCGTGCCGGGTTCGGCGGCAGAGCCCAGCCGCACCCCTGCCGCGTCCTTCTGGCACGAGCTCATCTGCGCCGTCCGGGACCGTCATCCGGACGCCGCGTTCGTCGTCATCGCGTCACTCGGGACACCCAACGGTCGTTGCACCCAGGGCATCGACCGAGACTGGGTCAACCGCCTGGTGTCTTCGCGCGACGGCGTCGTCGACGCCGTCGACCTGCCGCTGTTGGAGCAGCTCGCCCTCGCAGCCCGCTGCGATGTCCACGTCTCTCCCCACACCGGTATGTCCTTCGCCATACAGTGCGTCGGCACTCCCTGGCTGGTACTCTCGGGCGCGCGTGAGGTCGAGTACGTCTTCAACGGTGTGCCCTGGCGAAGCGTCTATCCGACATGCGACCGTTACCCCTGCGGCAATTGGCTGGGCCAACGAGGCAATCGTATGTATCCCCGGTGTCGAGTCCTCGCCGGCCTCGGCCGGCCCTTCGACTGTCTGGACACCGCAGCGCTCCTCGACCGTTTGGGGGATATCCTCGACGGAATCGAAGACCTGCTGCACGGCCGGATCGACTACCACGGTGAGCTGCAGCGCCACCGCGCGGAGATCGTGCGGCGAACCGGCCTCGATGCCGACACGAAGTTCCTCGATGGAGGCAGCCCGATCGGGGCCCCGGACTTCCTGTTCCCGACCAAGCCCCGACAGGAATGAGCCCCGCGGCTCGCCGACCCACCCGCACGGCCCCCTATCCCTCGATGGTATGGGCCTGACCCGGGTCGTACCACCCCGACCGATTGATCACTGACTTGAATCGGGGCCCTTTCTTCGTGATCATGGCAGGGGCACACTCACCGGCTTCGCCAATCCGAGGACCCGCTCTCCGTGGGCCGCCGGGCTGGGGGCTTCGTGCCATAGGCCGATTCGAGGGAGATCCGATCGCCGTGGCAGGTGAATGTGTGCGGGCAGCACGCCGATCGGAGACAGGGTCGGGATGATGACGACGAGACCAATGACACCACGACAGCTGATGCTCCTGCGAGCTACCTTCGGGTGCCGTGAGGTGGCGCTGCGGAGCTGGGGGGAATGGTCAGGCTGCGAGTCATTGGACGCTGTCGACCCCGACAGCCACGTCGTGCTGCCGCTCCTCCATCGCAGACTCACGAGCCTCGGAGTGCAGCACTCCGATGTGCTCCGCCTGCGCGGCGTTCAGCGCTTCTGGTGGACCCGCAACCAGCTTCGGCTGCGACAGCTTGACACCTGTCTGACGACTCTCGAGCGGGCCGATGTCGAGACCATGGTGGTCGGTGCCGCCGCCGTCGCCGTCGGCGCCTACTCCGATATCTCCCTCCGCCCCCTGGATCGGGTTGAGGTCATGGTACGGACAGAGGATGTCGACCGTGCACTGGCCGCCCTGGTCGCTAGCGGACTCCGGTCCAGTGGCCCCGGCATTCCACGGGACGGTCGCGGCCGCACGCTCACCAATCTGTGGAACGGCACCGAGCTGCTCGATCCTGGTGGCAATCCGGTCGGCCTCCGCTGGCATCTGCTGCCCGAGTGCCTTTGGCACGGGGCTGACGAGACCTTCTGGCAGCATGCCCAGGACACATTGCGCGGCGGTCTGCGTTGGAGAACGCCCTGTCCCACAGATCTCCTGCTCGCGATCTGCTGCGCGCGCCCCGGGCTGTCGCCGCTCACCCCAGAGAGGATCGTCGATGCGACCGTTCTGCTCGAGCGACAGGACTGGGCGATCGATTGGGGCCGGCTCGAGTCCATGGTCCGGCGGCGTCTCCTCGTCCTTCCCGTGAAGCAGGTACTGGAGGCCGTCGAGAGCGTGACGGGAGCGCAGCTTCCGGCCCCAGCACGGCGGTTTGTTGACGGGCTCAGAGTCAGTTGGTTGGAATCCCGATCGCGCGCACAAGCTGCGCTCGGGGCTCGCGACGAGCCGACGCTGACCGGACTTGGAGTGGCGTACTGGCGCCGGCACGAGGGCCTCACTGCGATCGCAAAGCTCGCAAGGGTTCCGGCACTGGTGCGCAAGCGGCTGGCGGTGGTTTGGCGCGCCGCACGGCAGGAGGTCAGGGGCTGACCAGCCCCAGGAGCTCGGCGACCTCGGGTATGGCGACGGCGATCGAGTCGCCGAACTCCGCTTCGGTCTTTACGGTGAACTCCCGCAGAGCCGGGATCAAGACGCTCCGGTCGCGCCGGAACATGTGCCGAACCACCGTGTCGATCGGCGACGAGGCTGCACCTTCGGCTCCCCCCATCGCCAGGCCCAGTCCCTGCCTCACCCGGCTAAGCCGTGTCTGCGCGAGCTGCTTCACCGACAACGGAAGGACCTCGATCGAGAGGTACTCCGGCTCATGGAGCGGGACCAGTTGCGGGTAGGGCTGGACGTTCTCAAACCCTGTGGCAAGGAGCTCGAAAAGGTCGCCGAGGTGGAGGATGTTGTATACCTGCACGGTTGCCGACACTGCGGCGAACTTGATGTTCCAGCGGTCGAAGCTCTCGTCGACCACGTGAAGGTTGCGTTCGACGTCCGCCCACCGCGATCCCCGGCGGATGTACTCGGTCACCGGGCCGACACCGTCGATGCTGCAGATCAGCGTGACCCCGCGAAAGCTCGGCCACAGGTCGGTGACGCGCTTTGGCAGACGGGTAAGGTTGGTGTTGAAGCTGAGGTCGATCTGGCCCGCACGGCCGGTCGCGATGCAGAGTTCTAAGCGCGCGGACGGTTTCGGGGATCAGCAGCGGCTCTCCGCCTGCGAAGTGCAGCTCCTCGACCCTTGACAGGCTGCTGCGAAACCACTCCCAGACATCGTCATCCTGCAGCCAGCCCGGACCGGGCGAAACCGGCGCCGCTCGGACCGGAGCGCCCCCGGGCTGCACCCGTAGGTCAAGACCCTCCCACCGGTGGGAGGACTGGGGCCCGCACATCCGGCAGGTGAGGTTGCACACCGTGCCGAGGCGCAGGTCGACAGATCGTGCTGCGGAAGCGTCCAGCGCGCCGTCCGGGGCCGTGCGGGCGAGCAGGTCGGGAATCGCCGCCGCATGGCGCCGATTCGAAGCCTCGCGCGGCCCTTCGCCGCCCGCTTCGGCAATCTCCCGGCACCCACGACAGACCGGATCCCACTCGCCGGCCAGCATGCTCTTCCGCAGCCGTCGAAGCCGTCCCGAGTTGAAGATCTCATCGTCGCTCGGCCGGTCGGAGATATGGATCGGGTGCCCGGACACGCCGCCGACCACCGCGTCGTCGCCGTGAGCACAGCAGCAGACCTTGACGCATCCCTGCTCGTCGCTGAACCTCCTCAGCCACGGAACGACGCAGAAGGAGCCCGGCAGCGCCTCAGGCACAACCGACGGCGGTGCCGACGAAGATCCCAAAGCAGCGAGTCGCCGCCATGCTCGGCGCGCAAACCGCAGTGCTCGACTCGGCCGCATCCGCTCCGCCCCTCCTGATGTTGGGATCACGTCTCATCCAGTCTATACCTCGGGCTACCGGGTTCACGGCGGGCCGAACACGCGTTCGACCACCGCGACGTGCTCCCGCACCATACGTTCCTCCCGGAAGAGCAGCTCAGCGCGCCCGCGCGAGGCGGCCCCGGTCGACTGCCGTCGCTCCGGGTCCAGGATCCAGCTCGTCAGGGTCTCGGCGAGCTCGGTCACTGCGGCGAGGCGGTTGCCGTTCGGGTCCGGCAGGAGACGGCCCGTGTCGCCGAGGGCCTCGGGTACGCCGCTGACCGCGGTTGCCGCGACCGGCAGCCCCTTGGCCATCGCCTCGAGCACCACCAGCGGCATGCCCTCGAACATCGACGTGAGGATGAACGCGTCGGCCGCGTCGAGCAGCTCCGGAACGTCGTCGCGGTAACCGAGCAGGCGCAGGCGATCATCGACGCGCAGCTTGCGAGACAGTTGGTGAAGGCTGGGTCCCAGCGGTCCAGTCCCGACCCACACCGCGCACAGTTTCGGCAACAGCGCCGCAGCGCGCAGCCGCGCCAGTGCCAGGAGCTGCACCAGGTGTCCCTTGTACGGAGAGAGCTGCCCGACCGTCAGGGTGACCATGGTCGAGGCATCCACTCCGAGCTCTCTCCGCAGGCGCGTTCTCGGCGTCGGCGTCCCGCGGCCTGAAGTAGATCTCCGGACGGCCGTTGGGGATCACCACGCCCCGAGTGGCACCGACCCCGAAGCTCTCGAGGAGATCGTCGAGGTTGCGCTTCGAGACGCACACGACCTCGGCCGCCGCCTCGTACGCGCGAGCGATCTCGGGCAGGTGCTCGTTGTACTGCGTACGCCACTCGCCGCTCACGCAATGGGTGACGATAACGTAAGGGATGCCCAGCTCTCGGGCAGCGCGCTTCGCCATCAGGCTCGACATCGGAGCACCGTCCGAGAACACGATGCCGTCTGGGCGCAGCGTTCGCAGTACCGCGAGCGGCTCCTCGATGTCGACCAGCGCCCGTGCCGTCCGAGCCGGGTCGTAGAGGTCGTCCGGGGGTAGGAATCGGTGCTCGATGCCGAGCGTCTCCCGCTCGTCGATGAGGCCGTGACGGGCCTCGTGCTGGACGACACTGATGCGGTAGCCGCTTCGGCGCAGGCCGAGAGCGATCGCGTGGCCGACGCGCTCGGCCCCGTTGGTTCCGGGCGTGTCGGTGTAGAGGACAAGGTGACGGCTCACCCGGTCTCCGGGAGCCCGAGATACACAGCGCTCGACTCCACGTCGCGGCGAAACGCCTCCGCCGACAGCCGCTCCCTGACCGGAGACCCACGGAGGTGCTCGTGTGCCGCGGTGATCGCGCCCCGATCGAGGGCGAGGGCGGCCGCTTCGTCCAGGGTCTCGTAAAAGAGCGGGTACTCCCCTCCCAGGTACTCCTCCACCGCCGGAAGCCGGTTCACCAGCAACGGCGTGCAGCGCGCAAGGCACTCCGCGACGGTGTTGTTGGCGCTCGCGTCGTAGAGATGGACGAAGACGATGTTCTCCGAAAGGAGAACGTCGTACTCGTCGTTGGAGGCGTGGAACCGCTCGAAGGTGTTACGCGCGAAACCGGGCGCGATTTCGAGCCCGAGTGTGCGGCGCTCGATGTGGCGGAGCACCGCCAGGTACGCCTCGGCGTGGTCGAAGAAGTGCGGAACGAGGCGCAGCTTCCCGTACCCGAAGGGGTTGCCCTCGGGCAGGGGCAGCCGGTCGATGGCGTTTTGCTGGCGCAGCCACCAGCCCACCTGGATGACCTGCTTGTTCGGGTTGGCGTCGAACCGCGCCGGGTCGAACAGGAGGCTGGGAACGACCGTCGGCAGCACGAGGGGCGAAACGGGCACGTCGACCCACCCGGCCAGCCACTCGGCGAGGTGCTTCGAAAAGGTGAACAGTCCGCCGCAGGTCTCGCGGGCGGCATCCCACTCGCGTCCTCGCAGCAGCCTCTGGGGGGCCTCGTCGGAGTGGAACCAGTCGGGCATGCCGTACGGGTTGTGGACGAAGCCGACCCAGTCGCCGGCAAATGGTAGGCCGTCGATCGCACCGCTTCGAAGGGCGACGAGAGTCCTCTCCAGCGCTGGCTCGAGGCGGACTCCGGCGCTGTGGTGAAGCGGCGCCAGTGCTTCGAGCCCGTAGCGCAGACCGCTCCGGTGGCCGTGAAAGACCTCGACTCGACCCAGGTCGAGCCTTCCGCCCGGCTGGTCGACCGGTTGAGGAAGCGAAGCCTCGCAGCGGGCGTCGAGGACCTTGAGGCGGGGGGAGTCGTGCACGAAGTACTGCTGCAGGGTCCCGAGCCTGCCGCCGGGATCCGGGAGCATCGAAATGGCCCGCGCCATGTGCTCGCGCGCCCCGGCGATGTCCCCCCGGCGCGACAGCAGCTCGGCGAGCTTCCGGTTGGCAGCAATGTCATAGGGAGCGAGCTCCACGGCCCGGCGCAGGCAGTCGATCGCCCTGGTGCCGTCATGCACCATCAGCCACAGCATCGCCAGCCGAAAGTGCTCGTCCGCCGCGGCCGCGCCGCTCCCGGGGTCGATCGCGGTGCCGATGCGGTCGAGCAGATCAGCGAGCTCACCGCGATGCTGCGGCGTCGGCGCGTGCTCGAGCGCGGCGCGGAGGTTGGCGAGCGCCGCTGGGAGCAGGCCGAGGCGGGCAAACCGTTCGGCCAGGCGAGCCGCGTACGCGGTGTAGAAGCGCCGAGCTCGCATCGCCGCCTGCTCACGGATGGCCGCGGGAAGGTATGCCTGGGCCACCTCGATGGCGCGGAAGCTGTCCCTCGCCTGCTGGCCGGTGGCGCGAAGGGTCGTAGTCTCGTTGTCGCCCCCGTGGTGCATGGTCGCGAGCACGTCGGGATCGAACCATGCGGCGGCGTTGGCGGCGGCGATCCGCTGCCACAGCTCCCAGTCGAAGGCCGAACGCGCCGCCGGTGAGAACCCGCCGACCTGCTCCACCACCGACCGTCGCAGCACCACCGCACAGAACTGCAGGCGGCAGGACTCGGTGATCCGATCCAGCCAGTCGGGCACCAGGCCCGGGTCCGCCCGCTCCAGCTCGCTGCGCCAGGCGAGCGCCCCGTCAGCGGAGCGCTCCTCGAACCGGCAGAACGCCATCGCGAGATCGGGGAACTGCTCGATGCCGCGCCGGATCGCCGCATAGAAGCCCGGCCGGAGGGCGTCGTCGTCGTGGAGGATGTGTACCCAGCGGCCGAGCGCCCGAGCGAGCGCGAGGTTGAAGATCTCCGGGTGGCCGAGGTTGACAGGATGGCAGTGCATCGCGACCCGACCGTCTGCCGTGCGTCGCACGAGCTCCCGAACCGCCTCCTGCATCTCGCAGGCGGCGCCGCCGTCCTGGATCACCTCGATCTGCATCTCCTCGGGCGGCAGCGCCTGCTCGAGAACGCTGCGCAGGGCCCGCTCGAGATGATCGAGGCGGTCGTAAACCGTGATCATGACCGAGATGAGAGGTCGGGACGCCCGCGGTGACACCGGCTCGATCGACGGGAAGCTCATTGCCGCCCGCAGCTCACCCGCGCTCTCCGCGATCGCCATGATGCCGAGCTCCACGAGCTGCCGATCATCGACGAACCGCACCGAGTGCTGGGGGTCGTACAGCGCGAGGTCGTCATCGGCATCGAGCGCCTCGGCGTAGGCCCGGTACTGGACCGCGTCCGCGAAGTGCTGCTTGCGCTCGACCTCGCGTCGCGCGTACTCGACGAAGGACGCTCAGGTACTTGAAGTGCAGCAGGGCGCCCCGCTCGCCGGCGACCTCTTCCGGAGGGTAGCTGACCAGGTGCTGACCGTTGCTGAGCACGGTGTCGCGGCGGTACCTGAGCAGCGGCACCTTGCTGACCAGGTACTCGGTACCGGCTCCGAACACCCGCCTCCGCATGCCGCCGAAGAAGATCGTCATGTTCTCGTAGGGCCCGCCGCGCTCGAAGCGCTCGTGGGCGAACTCGCGGTCGAAGTACGGGCACGCCTCCAGCAGTGGCCGACCCGGCTCGCAGACGGACTCCGAGATCGGCCGTTCACCGTACATGTCGAGGAGAATCGCGGGCAGCGCGGCCTTGCCGGCCGCCTCCAGCTCACGGCACAGCTCGGGCAGGCCCTTCACCTGGTAGCCCGGGTAGATGAGCTGCTCGTCGGCATCGACCAGCACCACCCAGTGGCCGAGCCCATGCCGTCGCAGCAGCAGCTCGAACCACGCCGACCCGAAGGCGGCTTCCTTGAACGAAAGATCGCTGGCGAAGAGGGACACGTCGGGGCGCCGTCGAAGCAGGTCGACGGTGCCGTCGGTGGAGCCGTTGTCGACCACGAAGACCCTCTTCACACCCAGGCCTCGGTAGTAGTCGAGCAGGAACGGGAGGCGCTGCTTCTCGTTGCGAACAACCATGCAGCACAGCACCGCGTCGGGCTCGAGATCCTGAGGCGGATCCGTCAGGGCCGAGAGCCTGTAGTGCGCGAAGGCATGATCGACGCCACCGGTTTCGATCAGGGCAGTGATGTGGAGCTTGTGGAGCTGATCGATGTTGCTGATCCGCGCGAGACCGCGCCGGCACCAGGTCGACACCTCGTCCCAGCGGCGCTGCTCGGCGAGGATCTCTGCCAGGTTGACATAGGCCTCGACGCAGTTGGGATCGCCTCGGAGTACCCCCCGATACCCTTCCGCCGCGCGCTCGAGCTTCCCCCGCAGCCGCCACACCCGGGCCACGCGAAGCGCCACGGTAGCGGGAACGTCGGGGATCCCGGGCGATGCGATCCGACCGTCGAGGTTCATGGCTCAGCCAAGGTCGTCGAGGAGCTTCTCGATCACGCGCGGTATCGTGTCCAGATCGGTCCCCAGGCCGAGGGCGAAGACCGGCGTTCGGCGAACGAGGCCGCTCAAGGCGTGCAGCACCGGCGCCCCGTTTCCAGACAGCTGCAGCAAGGTGCTCGGTGCCAGCGCGGTCAGCGCCGCGGCCGCCGAGCTGGGCTCGATGCGGGTCTTCGCCTGCCCGGTGATGCTCGGCACCAGGATCGCCCGGACGGGCATCTCGGTCAGCACGGCGTCAGGAACGTGCTCGTGCAGGAACACGAGGGCCTTCTCGGCGTCGAGACGATCCGGGTTCGACACCAGACCCGCGAGATGGGGAAAGCGGGCGACGTCCTCGGGTCCTTTGAGCTTCGCGGTACTGTAGATGCTGAATGCGGTCGAGAGGTCGCGGGTGTCCACGATCGCGTAGTCGTCCGAGACGATCCGGAGCGGCGAGCCCACGCACGAAAGGGCCGACGTGGATTTCCCGCTGCCCCCTTTCCCCGCGATCAGCACGCCGCCGTCGGGTCGGCCGACCGCCGCGGCGTGGACGAAGCAGTGGCGCCGCTCGGTGAGCCACCAGTTGAGCAGGGTCGACAGGGGGTAACCCTGCTCGTAATACGGGATCGTGTCACCGTCGTCGACCCAGTACAGCGCACTGTCCGTGTCGAGGTCGAGCGCACTGAGAATGTTCGGGCCGAGATGGAAGACGGTGCGGATGCGCTCGCCGTGGTACTCGCGGATCTCGCGGCGCGTGTCGAGGTGCTCCCACCAACGCAGCAGGATCAGCCGGACCAGGCTGTCCACGAGCAGGGGCAGCCGGGTCCCGGTCGAGGCGCGGTCGAACAGACCGATGGTGAGATCGGCGGTCTCTGACGGCGGGACCTCGAGGTGGGCGATCGCCGGCACGATGCGATCCTGGAGCGCGGGGCCAGCAAAGCGCAGCCGAAGGGTGAAGCGCGCGAGACGGAAGCACCGATCGATGCTGCCGCCCGCCGCGGCCGCGGCCCGCTCGAACCCTGTCCTGAGCACGTCGAAGTAGACGCGACAGTCCTCTGCGAGCGCGGAGTTCGCCGTCATCTCGATGATGTCCACGGGGGCGTGATCGACGAGGCCGAGCTCACTGACGGTTCGGCCACCCTTCGTCGGTCGCCTCGTGGATCGGGTCGACGAGCAGCAGGTCCTCCATGTCGGTGTAGACCTGGAGCTGCGGCGTCTCCCACTGGCTGCCGAACTCGTGGGTCAGCCCGTTCACCGAGTCTGCGGCTGCATCGGGATCTGCAACCAACAGGTCTTCCGCCTGCAGCTGTGTGATCAGCGCGGCGAGGTCGCCAGCTAGTCGCTCGGCGGGTACACCGTAGTGCGCCGCGAGCGCCTCGGCGACCCTCACCTCCGGAGCGCCGGCCGCCAGCAGTGACCAGGCGGCAGCCCCACTGTTCTGCAGGCTGTAGTAGCGCCCGTTCCCCATGTGGACGAGAACCGCTTCGCCTTCGATGATCTCAGCGACCACGTCCGGCGAGTTGGCTCGAAACACCCTCCCATTGGCGTGCGTGTCCAACACCTGTCGTCCCCCTGAAGCCTCGACGATTCGCCGCAGTCTACCCCACAGCCGGCGAAAATATTCCAGCTCTCGGAGCGTAGAGTCCAGCAGCCATCAGGTCGCGACGAGGTACTTCGTCTGAAGTCGGTACATCTGCGAATAGTGGCCATTCATCCGCATCAGTTCCGTGTGACTGCCCTGCTCGACGATCCGCCCTTCGTGGAGTACGAAGATGCGGTCGGCGAAGCTCACCGTCGAGAAGCGGTGGGAGATGAGGATCGTCGTGCGGCGCCGCATCACCCCCCGCATCTGCTCGAAGATCCTCGCTTCGGTCCGGGCGTCCAGGCTCGCGGTCGGCTCGTCGAGCACCAGGACCCGCGGATCCCGGGCGAGCGCCCGCGCGAGGGCGAGCTGCTGCCACTGCCCGCCCGACGGTGCGTAGGAGCCGAACTGACGCCCGAGCATGGTGTCGTAGCCGTCGGGCCACGCCGCGATGGTGGTGTGCACTCCCGCCGCCTCGGCGATCGCTTCGACCTGCTCGCGATCGCCGAGGAGGTCCCGCCACCGGCCGAGGGCGATGTTCTCGGCGGCGGAACCCGAGTAACGGTTGAAGTCCTGGAAAACGCAGGCGACGTGACGTCTGCGGAAGGCTCGATCCAGGCTCGTGACGTCCGTCCCATCCAGGAAGATCGAGCCGGGTGGCGGCTCGAAGAGCCCCGCCACCAGCTTCGCAAGCGTGGTCTTGCCGGAACCGTTCTCACCGACGAGCGCGACCACTTCCCCGGGGCCCGCCTCTAAGTGGACGCCGTGGAGCACCTGAGCGCCGCAGCCGGGATAAGTGAAGTCGAGGGCCCGGATCCGCAGCACGCCGTCCGGCGCGTGCTCCGGGCGGAAGCCACCGCGCTCCGCCTCGTCCTCGCTGTCAGCCAAGGCGAAGAGCTCGCGCAGGCTAGTCACGTGCAGGAGCTGCCACCTGAGGCCGGCAAAGCGGTCCACGACGCCCTGGATCGCGCTGCGCAGCCGAAGTGCGGTGGCGCCGAAGACGGCCAGGTCGCCGAGCGTGAGCTCCCCTGAAACGGCGCGAACCGCCGCCGAGGTGAACGCCAGGTAGACGATCACCGTCGACATCATCACGTAGAGTGCCTCGATCCCGAAGGTGTCGTGGTGGAATCCCTTGTTGGCGGCCCGGAACTGATCGTGAACCGCCGCGTAGCGCGAGGTGAACAGCGGCTGGAGATCGAGCATCCGAACCTCGCCCACCGCTCCACCTCCAGTCAGCAAGCCCTGGTAGTAGGCCAGCCACCGGCTCCTCTCGGCACGGGCCTGCTCTTCCAGGAATCGCCGGCGCGCGAGGCGCCACTGCGCGACCGCGTAGGGCACACCGACGGCGCTCAGCAGAACCATCACGATCGGCTCGATCCACAGCAGCAGGAGCATCAGCGTTGCGGCCTGGACGAGGTTGACCAACATCGACACGACGAAGACCAGCAGGTCGATCATGTGGGGAACGCTGTGATGCTGGGCCCGTTCCAGAGTGTCGAGGAACTCCCGTTGCTCGAAGTGGTGGTACGGCAGACGGTTGACGTGCTCGAGCAGCTCCACGGAGAGGTCACGCTGGACGTCCTCCCGCAGCGAGGATGCCAACACGTGGTTGATGGTCATCGACAACACCAGGACGGCGGTGACCGCGAAGCCGAGCGCCAGCCACTCGAGGGTGCTCGCCTGCAGCCCGACGCCGGCCGCCGCTGTCCGCTGCACGTCGTTGATCAGACCACGGACCGTGAGCACCGCGACAGCCGGCAGCAGGCCGGTCAGCGCAGCCGTCGCCAGGAAACCGGCCGCCACCCGCGGATTGGACCGCCAGCTCTTCTTCACCACCCAGCGCAGATTGTCGACGAGCGCGCGGAGGCTTTCGCCGACCCCGGCCGACCCGGACCGGTCGACAGCATGTCTCCAGCTCCAGTCAGCCATGACGGGCCACTCCCGTCGGCGGCTGCGGACCCGTTCGACGTCCCCTGGCCGGGGCCTGGTGGTCACTCGGTCCGGGCGTTTCACTTGCCGATCGGAGCCTCCTCCGGCTCCACCGCCCGTCGCCGACACCGGCGACTGCCGCTCGGGCCAGGCTGTCGAGATCGAGCCACAGGCGGCGCGCGCCCCGGAGCGCCCGCACGCCGGCCGGCGGAGGTGGACCGTCCGGGGTCCGCGACGAGGAGTAATCGGCGCCCAGCTTGCGGACCTCGAGCCGTCCCTGCCGGGCCCACCACCACCTGAGAAAGCGCCAAGCGACCGAGAGCCGGTGCCTCCGATCGGCGGCGGTCGCGAGAAAGAACTCCAGCTGCAGCCGGAACAGGTCGGGCTTTCCGCCGGACGAAGCGTCCTTGAAGCTGTGCCAGACCTGCGCCGCGACCAGGTGTCGCGAAGGCAGGTCGTGGAGGGATGAGGCGAGCCGCCGCGGCGCGTGGGACCCCATCAGCCATCCGGCCAGCGTGAACGCCACGGCCTGCTCCGCGGTGAGCTTCGCGCGGCGGAAGGTCCGCTCGAGGTGTTCCCAACCGTCGTCATCCAGGCGGGTCAGCATCCAGGCGAACTCCACCAGCCACTTGAGCTGGGTCCAACGGTGGACGTGACCGTGCACACCCAGGAGAAATGCGTAGTCGGCGCTGCCGAAGGTCGCAACCACGCCCTTGGGCATGCGCACGTCCTGGCGCCGACTCCACAGCTCGTCGAAGTCCAGCGGGACGTCGAAGTAGGTGCGGAACAGGCGCCAGTGCAGCTCGACCGCGAACGAGCCGCCGCCATCCGAGGAAGGTCCCCACAGCACGACGTCCTTCTCGAGCGGGTCCAGCCTCGAGCCGTCCTCGTCGACGGCCCACGGCGCCCGCTGGAAACCGTGGTCTATCAGGACATCCCGCGCGCGGAGCACATCGTCGGCAGCAAGCACGATGTCGAGATCCGTGCTCAAGCGGATCTGTCCACCGAAGACCATCGCCGCGAGAGAAGGTCCCTTGTACGCCAGCGCCCGCAGTCCCGCCGTCTCGAGCAGATCCAGCACACGATGCAGGCGCCATGCCTGGCGGAGGTTGTCCAGCATGAGCGGTCCGAGCTCCCGCTGCATGGTGTCGGCGACCGCTTCGGGCAGGTGGTCGCGAACGTGCCGGAGAAGCTCGCTCCTCAGCAGCGTGTGGACCTGGTGGTGTGCGGCGAGCAGGAGCGTGGCCTGCCAGTCCTCGACGCCATCAGTGGCGCGTTCGAGCTCCTCGCCGTCGCACCAATCCAGATGATGGCGCAGTACGGAAAGCAGCAGCTCCACGCTCGCCGGCGACCCGGGGGGCGCGGTCATCATCTCGTGGTCCATCCGCCGCGGCTTACGGCCGCTCCGACCCGTCCCCGCCCTCACCGCGACGGCGGCGGAGGGCGGCGTGGGCGGCGCGTGCGAAGTCGGTCCGGGACTGCGGCTCGCGCAGCCCGATGTTCGCCCCGTGCAGGCGCCGCCTCGCGACCACCGCGGGCAGCATCTCGATTCGCAGGCCCACTCTCCGGCCCCGATCGATCCAGTCGAGCAGTTCGCCGGCCCGCAGCCGCGGGTCGAACTCGCCGACCCGGGCGAACGACGACCGCCTGACCATCATGGTGCTCGGGAGGTAGCCGGGAACAGTGCGGGTTCGCGCACGGCGGAGCCCATCGCTTACATCCTCGGTGCAGAACTCCTCCACGTAGCCGAACACCACGTCCAGGTCGGGGTCGTGCTCGAACGCCGCCAGCTGCACCGCCAGCTTGTCGGGCGAGCCACACGTCATCAGCGTCGAGGAATGCGAAGTAGTTCACCGCGGGCCATTGCGAGAGCGCGGTTGCGCGCCACTGCGGGGCCCGAGTTAGGCTGGGCAGCACCAACGAACCAGCGGGTGGCGGCCTGAGGATCGCGGCAGTGCCATCGCTGGACCCGTCGTCCACGGCCAGCACCTCGAGCACCCGGGCCGCTGGGCGGTCACGCTGGCCAGCGCTTCGTCGAGGAAGCGCTCCCCGTTGTACACCGGGATGATCACGCTGACCGACGCCGACGCGGCCATTCAACGACCTCCTGTCCGGAGCAGCCGATTCAGAGAGCCTGCTGCGGGTCGCCGACCCGTCGAGCAGCTGCTCGGCGTTGTCTTGGGGCTCATAACCCACCAGCCGGCGTGAGTTGGAGATGTCCCACACCCTCAGCCGGTTATTCGACACGCCATAGAAGACCACGAAACCGAGCGGACCGGCCTCCAGCGACCGCCGCACCAACTGGGCCAGGTCCCGGGCACTGCACCATGCCCGGCGCAGATCGTCGTTCGGGTCCAGGGGACGTGGCGGACATTTGGAGAACCCTCCGATCCGCACGCAAACGACGGTCATTCCGTACTGCTCCGCGTAGTAGCGCGCGAGCTGCTCGCAGAACAGCTTCCCGAGACCGTAGAAGCTCGCCGGGGTCGGCGGCAGGTCCGCCGCGGCACTGGCTCCCCGTGCGCAGCTCCTCCAGCCGAAGATGTAGGACGAGCTCGCATACACGATCCGGCCGATACCCTCGAGCCGTGCGGCCTCGAGGACGCAGCGCGTACCTTCAACCCCGCTCGAGATCACGTCACTCCACGGCTGCTCGAGCGAGGCGTTCGCCGCCATGTGCACGACCCCGCCTACCCCTCGCATCGCTCGCCGGACGCTCTCCTGGTCGGTGATGTCGGCGACCACCATGTCCTCGGCGCCGTCGACGGGTACGAGATCGAGGCAGCGAAACTCGAAGTGGCGCCCCAGGTCCCGGCGCAGGCAACTTCCGATCTTGCCGGCGGCTCCCGTCAGAAGTACCTTCATCCTCTCGCCCATTGGTCAGAACTCCCTGTACCAGCACCAGTCGCGATCATCCGACGAGGTCTTCTCCACGGCGGAGACCCGCAATGCAGGAACGCCCGCCAATCTGCGAGCCCTCACCCGCACGTCCCGCGTCAACTCCCTCGGCGGCGGCAAAGGCCGGTAACAGTCGTAGGTCGCGACATGGGCGAGCACCTTGGCGATTGACGGAAGCTGGACATCATCGAACACAACGACTCCGCCGACCTCCAGCATCCGGTTGACATAGAAGAAGTCGACCATCACGTGGTCGAAGCGGTGGTGGCCGTCGATCAGGGCGAACTCGAATCTGAGACCCGCAGCGAGCAGTCCTGGCAGGCACAGCTCCGACGGCTCTTCGTAGAAGGTGCAGTGCTCGCTGTAACCGGCACGTTCGAGATGCCACAGGCCGACACTGTCGAACTCCGATCGCTTGGAGGGGATCGATCACGTGGTACTCGGCCCCGGTACCATGAATGGCCTCGCAGATGCTGAGAGCCGAGATGCCGTGGCCGAGTCCGATCTCGAGCACCCGCTTGGGCGAACGATCGCGAATCCACCACTGAACCGCCTCGCACTCGAGGCGGGGAATGTGGCTGGTCAACCGCAACCTCCTGCCGTCGGGCGCCGACACCAACCCGGTGCGCAGGACTTCCTCGAGAACGCTGTTCAAGGCTGGCCTCCCGCGTGCCGGAGACGAGGATGTGACCACAGGTAGTCATGGGCTGGTGACCAGTCTCGGGTGCACATAGTATCGCTCCCAGTCTGCGCGAGCACCATGGGTTATCGACCCGCCGATAGCCGCGCTCCGCGAGCAGGCGGTCGCACGCCCAGCCCTCCACGGAGATCGCCGCGATCTCGTACGCCGACGGCTCGAGCGCGGCCAGAATGCGCAGTTCGCTGCCCTCGGTGTCGAGGGCGAGGTAGTCGATCCTGCTGGGAGCGTCGTGCTCCGCCAGGAGATCGGCGAGCGGGAGGGTGGTACGCTCAACCCGGCGGCCGCCGCCCCAGTGGGAGCGCTTGGACTCGTCGAGGTCGCCGGCCAGCCCGCTGTAACCACGGTCGGCGACCTCGACCACCTCGACGAAATCCGGCGACACCGCGAGCGTCGGACAGGCACCGCGGGTCGCAACGGCATCGCCTTCGGGACAGGAGGCGCGCAAGAGCACCGCGTTCGGCTCAACGCAGATGCCGCTTCCCAGCCGAATCCTGCTCAAGGGCCCAGGTCGCGCTTCCCTCCACCCCGTCCATGGCGCCGGCCTCGACGAAGAAGCCGCCGGAGATCCGGCCGAGCACATTCCACGCCCAGCGGTCGTTGCCGAGCGGGTGGCGCCAGCTCACGGCGGCCGGTGAGAATGCTGGTTCAGGAGGCATGCTGCTCCGCCAAGGTCCGAGTCAGCGAATCGACGGGTCGCCAAAATGGGGCCCAACGCACTCAGAAAATGCTCGCTCGCCAAGGATCTCCGCCACCTGGATCGCCGATGGAATCGAGAACACCTCGCAAGTATGCCACACCACCGGTGAAATCACCCGCGGTACTCGCTCCTGCAACCAGATCGGACTGGGCGCGTCACCGACCGGCGCCGGCGCCGTTGTAGATCTCGATCACGATCGCGGCGAACCGGGCCTCGGCCGGCAGGACCGAAAAGCCGATCACGGGACCGATCAACGAGGCGATCGCGAGCTCTCCTCCGGATGACGGTGATTGCCACCGAGGCATGTCGAGAAGTTCGAGATGACCAGGTCGTCGTCGCTGGATGCCCCGATACCCCAACCCCCGAGCGTCGTAATCCGCGCTGGTTGCCCGCTCACTCCGCCACGCCCGCGATCGCCCGCCCCGCAAGGCGACCGTTGAGCACGCAGCTGCCGAGAAAAGTGCCTTCCAGCGAGCCTTTGCCGTGGATGCCGCCGCCGCCGAAGCCGGCCGTCTCCCCTACCGCGTAGAGACCCGGAATGGGCTCCCCCGATTCGCGGAGCACGCGGCAGCCCATGTCGGTCTGGATACCGCCCAGGCTCTTGCGGCTGAGGATGAACTCGCGGATCGCGATCAGCGGCCGCGCTTTGAGGTCGTCGATCTTCTGGTACGCGCACGTGCGCAGGCGGTCGCCGCGGTACTGGCGAAAGTTGGCGATCCGGCGCAGCTGGTCGTCGTTGAAGTAGCGCGGGCCGCGGTCGACCTGGGCGTCGTATGCACGAATGTCGGCCGCCATGCCGTCGTAGTCGAGGAGAGGCCGCCCAACGAGAGGGCGTCCATCTTCTCCATCAGCTCGGCCAGGGTGTCGGCGACCACGAAGTCGTCGGTCTCGGCGATCAGTCGCTCGACCAGCTCTGGGTTGCCAAAGATCAAGTGCTTGACCAGCTCGAGCTTGCGCTTGTAGCGAAAGGCGGTCATGTAGTCGCTGCCCGAGACCGCGAGCTCCTTGATCGCGATCTTCCAGTTCAGCACCTGCCAGGAGTACTGGCCGACGGAGCGACAGATCTGCTCGACCACGTAGCGGGTGTCGGTGTAGCCCATCAGCGGAAGCGGGCCGAAGCGCCGTCCGCGGGCGTCGAGCCACAACGCCGAACGCGGCGGCACCAGGCTGATGCCGGCGTCCTGGACATCGCCGCCCTTCTGGCGGATGCCGGCCGCGTAGTGCCACTGCAGGTCGAGGTGGGTCAGGGCGGCACCCTGGGCCGCGGCCGCGTCATGGAGCAGCCCGTCGGCGAAGCGGTGCGATCCGTTGAGCAGGTGTTTGGGCGCCTCGCGCCACGGTCGGTACCAGTGTGCGCGCACGCGGCTGAGGTCGCCGCCGCAGATGCCGCCTGAGGCGAGCACGACGTGCTCTGCGCGGACCTCGAACGGCTCGCCGTCGTCCTCGCGGACCCCTGCGCAGCCGACGACCGCACCCGCCGCTTCGATCAGCCGCTCGACCCGGTGGCCGAAGCGGATCTCGAGCCGGTCGCGGTTCGGGTGCGCTTCGAGCCCGGCCACGACGGCCTCGACGATGCCCCAGCCGGTGCCCCACGCGATGTGCCAGCGGGGGACCGAGTTGCCGGGTTGAAACAGGCCGCGCTCGGCCCAGTTGACCACCGGGAGGAACTCGACCCCGCGGGCGGTGAGCCAGTCGAAGATGAGGTCGCGCGAGCGCTCCACGTAAGCCCTCGCCCACCGCCGCGGCCACTCGTCCTCGGAACCGAAGTCGGCGAAGCTCAGCCAGTCGGACCACGCCAGCTCCGGTGAGTCGCGCAGGCCGAGCTTGCGCTGGTGGGGGGTGTCCACGAACATCACTCCGCCGAAGGAGCGCTTGGCGAGGCCCCCGAGCGCGGACGGCTCGTCACGGTCCAGGATCAGCACCCGTTTGCCATGGTCGAGCAGCTCGAACGCCGTCACCAACCCAGCCAGACCGCCGCCCGCGATGACCACATCGACCTGCGAGGTGCCCGCCATGTCGCCCCCTTCGAGGATGAAGTGCTGCCGCCATCCTCCCGGGCGCGGGCTCGGCTGTCAACGGAGGTCGAGGGCTCCGGGACGAACTCAATTCCTCGACAGCCCACCGCAGGAGGGCTAAGATCGGCCTCCGTGAAGGGAGCCTCTGATGCTGATTGCCATTCCCTCTGATCCCCCCGGCGGCCTCGACGCGCCGATCTCCGAGCACTTCGGTCACTGCGCCGTCTTCACCCTGGTCTCGGTCGAGGACGGCCGCATCGGCGAGGTCTCGCTGCTCGAGAACACCGATCACCAGGAAGGCGGCTGCATGGCGCCGGTCCACGCCCTCAAGGCGCGCGACGTCGACGTGCTCGTGGCCGGAGGCATGGGCATGCGTCCCCTGTCCGGCTTCCAGCAGGTCGGCATCTCGGTCCACTTCAAGGAGACCGCGACCGCCGTCGGCGAGGCCGTCGAGCTCTACCTGGCGGGCCAGTGCCGCGCCTTCGGCGAGGCCGAGACCTGCGGCGGCGGTTCCGGGAGTTGCGGCGGCCACGGCCACGCCCATGGCGCCGAGCAGGTCGAGGTCGTGCGCGAGCCGATCGTCGGTCCCGCGGACATCCGCGACGGCCGCATCGTCACCCTCGCCTACACACTGAAGGATGCAGCTGGAAACCCGCTGGACGGCTCCGACCGCAGCGGCCCGATGCGCTACCTCCACGGCGCGGGACGGACCTTGCCGGCCCTCGAGAAGGCCGTCGCCGGTCTCGAGCCGGGAGCACAGATGGTGGTCGAGCTCACGCCGGAGCAGGCCTTCGGTGCCCGCGACGAGTCACGCATCGTCCAGGCGCCGCGCGAGCAGCTCCCCCCCGACGTCCAGGTCGGCATGACGGTGACGGCCGAGGACGAGGGCGGCCGGCGCTTCCTGCTCCGGGTGGTCGGGCTCGACGACGAGAAGGTGACGCTCGACGGCAATCACCCGCTCGCGGGGCTCGACCTCGTCTTCGAGGTCACCGTACTGGCGGTCGAGTCGGCGACACCCGAAGAGATCGAGCACGGCCACCCGCACTAGTCCGGTCCCCTCACAGGCGTCTCGTCACTCGTTGGGACGCATCAGCTTGACCCCGCGTACGAAGAACGCGTCGTTGGTGGCGTTATCGACGACCGAGGCGTAGGCAAACGCGCCCGACCCGTCGGTGATGGCCTCCACGCGGACGATGTTCGTGCTCCACTCGCCACCGGTGAGACTCCCAAAGGGGTCGTTGAGCTGAATCATCGAGAACGGCGGCACCTCAACGTACTGGTAGGTCGACGAACCGCCCGGGAACTCGTCATGGGTGTCGAACATCACGACGTTGAACTGGGACGCCACCGCGGTCGGGTTCACCATGCCGATGTTGACCCGATAGCGGTTGTCGGCGGTGTGCTTGAGGGCGAACATCCACTGGCCCTCTTGGGTGCCCGGGTAGCCCGGGGTCTGGTTCGCCATGCTCATGTCGGAGGTCGGGATCCCCTCGACCAGCTGCCCGTAGGTCTTGCGGCCGTCGGCCGACGTGGAGTAGACACGCGCGTAGACCTGCACGTCGCTGGTCGCGGTGTAGTGGATCGCACCCAGCCAACCCGTGTCGCCGACGTGGAGGAAGTGCTCCACCACGTCCTCGATGTAGACCATCCGCATGTCGGACGTCAGCTCGACGTCGTAGCCCGGCGCTCCGGTGTTGTCGACGCCGGACCGGCAGAAGCGGAGCGTGACCGTCCCGCCGGAGTAGCCGCCGATCCGGATCCAGAGATCCGTTCGCCAGATCGAGCCTTCCAGGCCGGGAGCGTGGGCCGCCGCCAGGATCCAGCCGTCATTGTGCAGGGTTTGGTTCAGCTGCCCCAACAGCGGGGTTGACGAAGCGGCCATGAGTAGCAACGCGCAACACCATCCGGCCGCGGCACCAGATCGCACACGCCACGTCTTCATGATGACCTCCGTCGTTCGGTCTTCTTGGTTCGTTGGAACAACTGAGATCATGTTAGCACTCAGATTGATACCGGGTTGCTCCTGCGAGCTCGGGTAGCGGCGGCCCTTGGCCACGACGTGCTCAGCCTGCGTGCTACCGTCTCTGCCATGACCGCCTGGATCGCCCTGCCCGCCGTGGTCGCCGTGCTGGCAGCAGCCGCGCTGGTCGCAGTCTCGCGGCACTATCGCGTACCGCAGGTCCCCCACACGCGGACGCCGACGATCCTCGGGATAGGCTTCGACGAGATCCGGTTCCCTACTGCACATGGCAAAACCCTCTACGGATGGTGGATCCCGACCGGATCGAGCCCGCCGGGTGGCGCCGCCACTCTCATCCTGGTCCACGGCTGGGGCCGCAACGTCGACCGCGTCCTGCCCTTCGTCCGCGAGCTGCACGGCGCGGGCTATGACCTGCTCGCCTTCGACGCCCGCAGCCACGGCAGCTCCTCGAGCGACGGCACCGCCAACATGCTCAAGTTCTCCGAAGACATCCGCGCCGCGCTCGACGAGGCCGAACGCCGCGGGGCCCGACCCGACCGGCTCGGTGTACTCGGCCTCTCCGTCGGCGGTGCGGCCGCACTCCACGCCGCGGCGCACGATGCCCGAATCCGAGCGGTGGTCACAGTCGGCGCATTCGCCAACCCTGGCAACCTCATGCGCGACGAGCTCGGTGGGAAGGGTGTCCCGGCGCTTCTGGTCCCCGCGGTCCTGCGCTATGCCGAGTACTCGATCGGGGCCAGGCTCGACGAGATCGCACCGGAGCACCAGATCGCCGCGATCTCGGCGCCTGTTCTGCTGGTCCACGGCGAGGATGACGCGACGGTACCCGCAGAGCACGCCCGCCGCCTCGCCGCAGCCGGCGGCGACACCGTCCGCCTGCTCATGCTCCCGGGCCGCGGCCACTCCGACTGCAACCGCGACCCGCTCTTCTGGCCAACCGTGACGGAGATGCTCCGGCTGGCGCTGGGCCGCTGAAGCACGCCGAGCAGCCGATCCAGGTCAGGCGGGCTCGGCAATCGAGTGCAAAGGCGGTTCCAGGTCGGAAGCCTCGACTGAGAGCCACCACTACACGGCGGCCTCCACCACGACCGGCGAACCCCTCGGCGGCCGGACGTCGTCTCATCCTCGGACCTCTCCCTGGCGGCGCCTCGACCGCCCTCCGGTGATCCGGATCACACCCAGGGGAACCCCGGAAGTGTCGGGGACACCGGTCGGCCTCCTCACCGTCGAGCGCTCCGGGTCAACCGCGCGTCCAGAAATACCAGAACATCCTCCCTGGGTCGTGACCGACCAGGGCACAATCGTCTCCCTGGTTACAAGGGGCCGAATTGTCTTCTCAAGACTGACCAGAAATTGGCGTCTAACCCATGGTGATCAAGGCCCCGGACGGGGCCGAAGGCCGCGCCGGGAGGCGACGCTGATCGGTGGACTCCCGCTCCTCAAACAACTCGACTCGACTTGAGATATTTGATGTACCAAGAGTGATTTCATCAAAAATCGACAATCATGCCCTAGAGACCTATATTGGTTACTCAAGAAAACGAAACAGCACTCGGGGGGACGCGAGTCGGATCGGCGCAACGTCCCCTTGCGAATGGAATCCTGACCTCGACCGAGGCGGTCGGTGAGGGCGAGGAGATCTGACCTCTGGGCCGGGCTGACTGCCAGAGCGGAGCCCGGTCCAGCCACATGTGGACCAACGCCGACGTTACACCTGCGGGTCGTGACGTTGGCGACAACAGGGGCTCGGGAGGGTTGCCGACCCGGTGCCCACGCGCAGGAGGTACTCATGGCACGAGCATCTGCCAAGGACGTTCGCGAGCTGCGGCTCGAGGTCCCGCTGGACGCTTCCGGCGTCGAGGACTTCAAGCCGGACATGCCGGTCAAGGTCGTTCTGGTCAGCGGCGAGGACAGGGTCGTCGCTTCGCAATCCGTCAAGCTGGACGCCAAGGGCGGAGGCAAGGCGGTCTTCAGCGTTGCCGATTCGCCCGGCGCCGTGCGCGTCGTGGTCGGACCGGGGGACGCCGACGACCAGGATCTGGTCCACCTCCAGACCATCAGCCGCGCCCTCCCCGCCCGAGCGCTCGCTGGGGGCGCGTTGAAGCTGACGCCGATCCTCATCTCCAGCTACTACTGGTGGTGGTGGCGACGGTGGTGCCGCACGTTCGTGATCCGCGGGCGGGTCGTGTGCCCCGACGGCAGCCCGGTGCCCGGCGCCACCGTTTGCGCCCTCGACGTCGACTGGTGGTGGTGGTGGTCGAGCTCCCAGCAGGTCGCCTGCGCCACCACCGACGCCAACGGCAGCTTCTCGATGACGTTCCGCTGGTGCTGCGGATGGTGGCCGTGGTGGTGGTGGCACCTGCGTTACTGGCAGCTCGAGCCTCGCCTGGTCGAGCGCATCAGGCCCCTGCTCGAGCAGCTGCCACACGTGAAGATCCCGGTCCCGAGCCCGAAGCCGGACCTGGCCGTGTTCCACGAGATTGCGGCCGAGGGCGGCGTCGCGCGAACGGCGCCGACCGCCGAGATCGACGTCGCGGATTTGGGAAGCCTGCGTGACAAGCTGTTGAGCAGGCTCCCCGCCGCCGCCGAGCTCGAGAGGCTCCGCCTGTGGCCGTGGTGGCCGTGGCAGCCGTGGTGGGACTGCACGCCCGACATCATCTTCAAGGTGCACCAGCGTTGCCAGGGCGAGGATCGGCTGATCGTCGACGAGGGGTTCTTCGACGTGCGCTGGGACATCCCGACCAACCTCAACGTCACCCTCACCGCCACCAACGAGGCCTGCTGCATCCGCGAGCCGCCGCCGCCCGAAGGCAACTGCATGGTGATCAGCCAGGTCTGCGACGACGTGATCGACCACATCGGGGGCAACCCCGGCGCTGCCCTGGCCCCGGTCGGTTACCTCAACCCGGGAGCCATCGCCACCTACGGGGATCGGCCCTACGCAGGCACCGCTCCCATCTCCGGTCTGTTCGGCAGCGGCGCGAGCGTTGACTACTACGAGTTCGAGATCGCCACCTCGCCGGGCGGACCGTGGAGCCCGATGCCGCCGCCCGCGGCGGGAGGCTTCGGGCGCGTCTTCTGGGGACCGGCGCTGCCTGCCGGGCCGGTCGGCTTCCACCCGGCCGGCTTCCCCTTCCAGCCGATCGGCGGCCGCCTGGTCGCCGAGAGCCGCGAGCACTTCGAGGCGACCAACGGCCTGGGATCCTGGGGCACGACGCGCTTCTGGGTGTCCAACCGTGACCTGCTGATGCAGTGGCTCACGGCGACGGCGATCGCGGACGGTACCTACTACCTCAGAGTGGTCGGCTACGCGCTCACCGCCCCCAACACCCTCGGGCCGCCGCAGGTCCTGCCGCTGTGCGACACGCAGGATGACAACGGCGTGGCGATCACCATCGACAACAGCACCAGCGCGCTCGAGCCGGCGGCGGACGTGGTCGACGTCCGGATCAACGGCGTGTCGGCCGGCCCGTGCTCGAACGTCAACGCGGCGGAAGGTGGGGTCCTCGAGGTCGACTTCGTGGCCTACGACATCGACCGCCACCTGGCGTTCTACACGCTCATCGCCACCTACGGAAAGAACCTGGCGGTGAACCTCCTGACTGCGACCGGAGCTACGCTCACGCCGGTCGCGCTCGGCGCGATCCCCGCGGCCGACTACGTCGGTCCGGACTACGGAGCGGCGCTCGGCCAGGGCGCGACCTCGCCCCACTGGCGGGCCGGAGGCCTCCGACTGACGATCCCGGACCTCCGCAACGCCTTCCCGGAGACCTGCTGCTACCAGATCGAGCTCCGGGTCTACAAGCGGACGGTGGTGAGCTGCGACGACGACTACTACCCGCGCAAGCTCAGCTACTACAGCCTCACGGTCGTGGTGTGAGGCGGACGATGACCACGGCGGCCGGCCCGATCGGGGCCGGCCGCCCTGTTTGATGAGGGTATGGGGTTTACCGAGGTCCTGGTCGGCGTCCTCGCCGTGTGGCGGGTGACGCACCTGGTGCAGGCCGAGGAC
>CAVSIS010000006.1:0-23332 GCA_963727925.1 uncultured Acidobacteriota bacterium
CACCTTCTTACCCCCTTACCCCCCCTTACCCCCTCACCTGCCTACCGACGCAGCCGCTCCGCCAGACGCCGCTCGAGTTCGTCGAAGGCGATCCCGAGGCGCCTCGCGGTGCCCACCGCGAGTGAGGTGACCGCGACTCCGGGGATGAAGCGGTAGGTCGGGCTGCCTTCTCGATCGACCTCGACCTGGAGAAAGCCGAGGGAGTCCACGGACGGCGTCCGCCGCTGCTGTTCCGCGAAGTCGAGGAAGTGGGTGGTGACGAAAGCGACCGGCTGAAGCAGTCCGAGCAGACGCAGTACGGTGTCCACGATCTCGATCGCTTCCGAGGGGTTTGTCCCGGCGCAGAGCTCGTCGAGCAGCACCACCGAGCCCGGCGGCGCGGTCTCGAACAGCGTCCGCAGGCGCATCATCTCCGTGCCCAGACGGCCTTCGGACTGGTCTGCCCGGTCGAGCTCGACAATCGAGGCGAAGAGCCCGTCGACGAGCGGCAGCCGTCCTCGCGCGACGGGTGCGTAGAGGCCCGACTGACCGAGCACCTGCGCGATCCCGACCGCCTGCAGCAGGCGCGTCTTGCCGCCGGAGTTGGGTCCGGTGACCAGGGTGATCCGGCTCGGCTCGTCGAACGCGACGTTGGTCGGCACCGGGCGCTCGACCAGGGTCAGCAGCAGTGGGTTGAACAGCCCAGTGAGGTCGAGTCGAGCACCCGGCTCAAGGGTGGGCAGGCTGACCGACAGGCCTCGGGCCCGAGCGCGATCGGCGAAGCTGCGCGAGGCGAGGTAGATCTCGAGGTGGCACAGGAGCTGGACGACCCGCGCCAGCGCCGGGGCGATCTCGTGATAAGCGCCCATCACCAGGCGGTCAACGAGGTCGTCCGGACGCAGGTCGTAGCGGTGGTAGATCATGCGCAGACGGTCCCACCACCGGCGCAGCGGGCGGTGGTAGTACGGGTTGCCCTTGAGCTCCCGCAGGCCGCTGATCTCGAGGTGGCGCAAACGACCGTCGGCACCAATGAACGCCTCGAGCTGAAGCGTCGCCATCTTCTCGGAGTGCTCAAGCAGGTCCGCCATGCGCAGAAATGCCGACGAGCGGCGAATCTGCTCACCGAACCGCCCGACCCGGCCGAGACCCGAGCTCGCGCCCGCGAACTCGTCCGCCATCAGCGTGACGGCGTCTCGGAACGCGCGCAGCACATCGAGCCGGAAGCGCACCGGAGCCAGGCGGGCGTCGTCTCGCGACGCGCGCAGCAGCGACAGCAGCGCCGCGAGTGCGACCAGGAGGCGCTCGGCCGCGCGCCGAAGGTCCGCGGAGGCGTCGAGCTCGGCGAGGATCGCCTGCCGGTAGCGGACGGCCTCGAGCTCGGTCGGAGGAGTCGCCAGCACCCGCTCGAGGAAATCCCGATGCGACGGGACGCGGTGGCCCTGGATCTCGATCCCGAAACAGCCCCGGACCATCTCGGAAAGGAAGAGATCGGCCGTGAAGTGCGCCGGGACCCACGAGGTCGAGCCGGCCGGCATGCCGTCCAGCTCGTCGTCGAGCTCTCCGGCGCTGGCACGGCCGAGAAAGGCAAGGTCGAGCAGGTCGAGGAGCGGCTCGGGGTCGGGATCGAGGCCCGCCCCGGGTGACAGTAGATTGGGAAGCTCGAGATCGTCGAGCTCGCGCGCGGCGCCGGGACCCCTCCCGGAGCGCGCACCCGTGAGCACGTACCGCACCGCGGCGCTCAACGGCGAGGTCGACTTCGAGACCAGAAAAGGGTCGGCGCCCTTCGATCCCACCCGACGGTTCAGAGACGACCTGCGCACCACCATCCTGTTGAGTGTACGACGTCAATCTAGCCCGCACTATTTGCCTGGGTTGCTCACACCCGCCCCTGCCCCCATCAGCGACTCGCCTCCGGCGAGTTGCGTTGCGAGACCGACGAGGTGCCGTGCGCAGTGGGGTTTTCGAGCCGAGGGGCGTGAGGCGAACCCGCCGGGGGGTTGGAGGAGGGGCGGATGCGGGGGCGGCGGGTCTGTGAGGGGTGGCCGGGGGAGAACTTGACAGTACGTTGAGCACCCCGAGGCGAGAAAGCACCACTGAGTGCGGCGCATCGCCGGTCGCAGGAGAAGTTTGGTGAATAGTGCGGGCTAGGGGCCGCGTTCCCTCGAGCCAGCATTTCTCACGTGGCTGGCGAGCTCCTTCGGCGCATCCGATGCTCCCCGCCCGAGCGGCTGACCACCAGGTCGAGGCGCTCACCCTGACGGCCGGTCGCTATGCAGTCGGTCTCGCCGCCATCCGGAACCACCGGCGCCGCGCACTCGACCGTGACCACGTCTGGGAGCTGCTCCGCCAAGGCGCGTCGCACGAGCCACTCGACGTCGAGGATCGAAAACCGGTAGTCGACCGGATCGAAGTCGTCCTTCCAACCGGTCTGGGCGACCCTGACCGGCATTCGGCGGCCATCCACGAGCTCGATCGTCCCCTCGACCGCGTCCCCGGGACGCATCAGGCTCGCGAGCGGCGCGTCCAGCCCCGTGACCGGGGTGCCGACGATCTCCGAGAGGTTCCGCCGGGCGACCCGTTCGAGCAGCACCGCCTGCTCGCGCGAGCCGGGCGGGGCCGAGACCAGGAAGGCGATCACCCGCCACACGCCGGCGTCGTCGGGCTCGACTCCGAAACGGGCGGACAGGATCCCGCGCTCGCAGCGCAGCGCGTACACCAGCTCCTGCCGCCCGGACTCGTGGACGGCGTGGAGCTCGAGCTCGGTGGACGTGACGTCCCCGAGCAGCTCCCGTACCTCCCGCAGATCAGCGCGGGCGGGTTCGAGGGTCTCCTTGTCGCGCAGTGCGGGATGGAGGTCAGCGACGAGGGCATCCCATTCCTGTGCCTGGTAGCGCTCGAGGAACCTCCGGCACGGCGCCTCGAGCGTGGCCCGAGACTCTGAGTCGAGCTCAGAGGCTCGCTCGGAGGCCAGGACCACTGTCGCCGTGCCGTCCTCCTCGACCCGGATCGCATAGCCCAACCAGTCGCCCTCCTCGTCGACCCCCTCGCAGTGGAAGCGTTGACCGGGACCGAAATCCGGCGGAACCTCGCACTCGAAACTACGGAAACCGACCCCTGCGCGCGACCGCAGCGCCGGCTCGAGGATGCCGCGGACACCTTGCTCGAGTGCTTGTTTCACGTCTTCGGGCGTGGCATCGGCGGGCTGGCTCTCGACTGCGGAGACACCTGCCAGCGTTGCAAGAGCGAGCAGGAAAGCACCTGTTGTTCGCACGCTGTCTCTCCCCTTTCGACTTCCAACCGCCACCAGGGAGATCGGCGGTGGTGAAGTCTCACTCGACGGCCAAAGTGACCTCGATCTCGACCAGCATCCCGGGCCGCACCAGGCCGGCGATCTAGAAGGCGCTGCGGGCGGGCAGGTTGGGCTGCTCCGTGGTACCGAAGAAGCGCCGGTAGCCGCGCATGAAGCCGTCGAAGTCCATGCGGCCTCCGAACTCGGGATCGCCGACCAGGAAGGCCTGCATCTTCAGGCCCCCGACCGGACGCGGGTCGAGATCGCGCTCACGGCTCGCAGGGCCGACTGCATCGCGCCCTCCTGCCAGCCCGGGAGATGGCTGACCTGGTCCCCGGCGAAGTAGACGCGGCCGTCCCCGTCCCGGACCCGGTCGCAGAAACGGTCGACGTCGTCGTCGGCCCATGCGAAGGTGCAGCCCTCCAGGTTCGGCACCTTCGCCCACGCGATGCTGATCCCGTTCTCGGTCTCGGCGCGGTACTCCGGGTGGATCCGTTCACCCTCGACGACTGCCTTCTCCAGTCGCTCGGTGGGGCTCAGACCCTCCCAGCGCGCACTGACCTCGTCGTTCCAGCAGTACGCTGCGAGCACCACCCCCTTGGCGCTCTGGAAGCCCTCCGAGGGATACCAGATCTGGATGATGTCGTCCTCGCTCCAGGTGATTCCGCCGTAGATGCCGTAGCGCTCCTCCCAGAACCGCGAGCCCATCTGCAGCGCGACCTTGAAGAACCTGTGCGCCGTCATCGCGTCGATCGCCTCGCGGACGGGAGCCGAGTAGTCGTGGTCGATTCGCCGGTGGAGCGGAAACGGGATCGCGTCGATGCAGTAGTCGGCGTGCAGCGTGCTGCGTGCGCCGCTGCGAAGCTCGAGCAGGCCGAGCTCGACGCCGCTCTCGGTGCGCCGAATCCGCTCCACGGCCACTCCCGATCGCACCGGACCCCGGATCGCTCCCGCGAAACCGCCGACGATGCGGTCCATGCCTCCGACCGGCTGCAACATGGTCGCGGCCTGGTCCGGCATTTCTGTGAACAGAGTCGGCACCTGCCACAGCTTCGAGTTGATGAGCTCGCCGAGCTCGATCGGCTCGTCGGCGAGGGCTGCGTCCAGCACGCCGGTTCCGAGCCGACGGGCCCTGATCGAGCCCGTGAAGCGGTCGTCGTCGCCGAGGTCGCCGAATGCGCGGACGAGGCCGACCAGCCGCTCGCGCTCGTCGTCGTTGAGGCCGAGCTCCGCGGAGCGTCCCGCGATCCCCTTGGCCGCGAGCTCGGCGATGTAGCCGCGGATGTCGGCGGCGACCTGCATCTCGCGAACCGGCTGCCCGCCACGCACCGCCGCGTCCCGACAGAACGCCATTCGGCTCTCGTTGACCTTGACCTCGAGCGGAATGGCGAAGGTCCGGCAGTAGCCGAGCACCGTCGAGTGGTGCCCAGGGATGCGCGCCGGTCCGAGATTGAAGTAGAGCCCGGGGTCGAACCCGCAGCGCTGGGAGCTGTCGAACTCGCGAATCTCGGTTCCGCCGCGTGCGGTCCAGTTGCGCCCCCCGAGCCGGGAGCTGGGCTCGATCAGCACAACGTCGAATCCGAGCATCTCGAGTTCGTAGGCCGCGCACAGCCCGGCGATCCCGGCGCCCAGAATCGCGACGCTGACGCGGCCTGCGCCCTCGAGGGGAACCATCGGCAGCTCAGCTGCCGCCGCCCCGCGCGTCAGCGCGCCGAAGACCGCGTTGACGGCCGCGAACCCGCCCACCTGCCCGGCGAGCAGGAGCAGCTGCCTACGGGACAGGCCCGACCCGAGCCCGTTGCGCCCTCCGACGCCCCGGCCACCATGGTTGCGCGAACCGTTTGAGTCCGCAGATGGAGCGTCCTTCAGGGAGTCGTCGTCCGTCATCATTCCTCCGCTCCGGCCCTGCGCCGGCCTCGATCTGTACTGGATTGACTCGCGACAGAGTATCACCATCGGTGGACGAGCCACAGTCTTGCCGTGGGCGAGAGCTCAGCCCCATGCCGATGGTATCGGGGAGGATCCTGCGTCATCTCCAAGAACCACGAGCAACGGGCCGAACACCGGACCGGCCGGTCAGAATGACCGGCCGGTTTCATTGGCCTCGACGGCTCGGAGTCCGCCGCACTGATGGTGGATGTTCCTCGGGTCGTAGCGTCCTACTCGATCGGGATCCTGGATGCGTTGGCCGCGAGCCACTGGTCGAAGGTCTGGAGCGCCGGGTTGAGTCCACGGGCGACCTTGGGATCGCGTGCACCGCGGAAGTCGGCTTCGAAGTCGCGCTTGAACTGGAACATGTTGCCGAGGTCGTCGGCGCCGGGGAAGCCGAATCCTCGATACGCCTCGGGGGTGACCGCGTTGTAGCGCACCGGCTTGCCCAGTGCGCGGGAGAGCGCGGCGGCCATCTCGGAGCCCGTCAGGTGCTCGCCGGCGATTCCCACGGTGCGGCCGACCAGCTCTGTGCCTTGCTTGAAGATTCCGTAGGCGCAGCGGCCGATGTCTTCGGCCGCGATCCCCGGCAGCTTGGCGCCGCCCATCGGCATGGTGAAGGCGAGGACGCCGTCAGGACCCGGCTTCGGCCCCATCCCGAAGTGGATCAGGTTGTCCCAGTAGAAGGACGTCTGCAGGAAGGTGGTCGGGACGCCGATCTTGCGGAACACCTCGTCGGCCTCGCCCTTGGCGTCGAAGTGCGGGACCTTGTACGTGCCCATCAACGTGGGCATCCGGTCGTCGCCGAGCGGCACCCAGCGACGGGTGTCCTCGAGGGTCGACCAGATCACGTGCTTGACGCCGGTTGCCTTGGCCGCCTGCGCCATCGCCATGGCATGGGCAAGCTCCTTCTCGGGCGAGAAGTGGTTCCAAAAGAAGGTCACACAGTAGGCGCCGTAGGCGCCCTTGAACGCTCTCTTGAGGCTCTCGACGTCGTCGACGTCCGCGGCCACGACCTCGGCGCCGAGCGCCGCGAACTCCTTCGCCGCCGCCGAGGCCGGGTCACGGGTCAACGCGCGGGCCGTGAAGCCGCCCGCAGGGTCACTTTGGATGGCGCGCACCAGGCCGCTGCCCTGGGCTCCGGTCGCGCCGACGACTGCGATGATCTTGCGCTCCGCCATGGTGTCCTCCTGTCGAGATGAGGTGCCGTAGAAATCCTTGACTACTGCGACGAGTTCTCTATCATTGAATGCATCTCACTCAATCCAGACTACTAACAGAGCTTCCGGTGGAACCCTTCCCGCAAAGGTGGCGCGATCGGCTGGGCCGACCCAGATTGGGCAGATGGACACATCACCCGCGTTCTCCTTGGTGTCGACCGTTCACCTCGTGGTGCTCTCACTGTGGGGCGGCGTGGTCGCGACCGAGGCGGTGCTCGAGATCGCCCCGTTTCGCCAGCGGGAGCTTCACCCCGCGACCATCCGCCTCCACTACTGGATCGACCTCCTGGTCGAGCTGCCGCTGGTGCTGGCCGTCGTCGCCACCGGGATCACCCTGGTGGTTCTCGCGGATTCGCTCACCGCGCGCCACGTGGTCAAGCTGGTCTTCGCCGGTGGCGCGGTCGCGGTAAACCTCTTCTGCATCGGGGTCGTCCTGCGCCGAGCCCGGACCCTGCGCGAGTCCGGCTCCCAGGACCGGCTGTGGCGCGCCTCGCGGATCGTGCTCGCCTGCTTCGCCGTCGGGCTCGCCTTCGCGGCGGTCGCCGCAACGTTGGGCTTCTCCCTCGCGCTCGCGCGGCACCCGCTGGCCGGCCCCTGAGCGGTTGCACGACCGACCGCAGCGGCGGGCGCCTGCAAGCCACCGCTGGTGGTGCTTCAAGAGGGTGCGTCTCCCTCACGCGACTGGAGGCCATCGAGGTTTCGATGCGGGCTTCCGAGCGGATTCTCGTCGAGGTCGAGACGCTGCTCACACGCTGATCGCCAGACGCTGCTCGCAAGAAAGAGTCGACGGGACCGTACGGCCTCCGCTCACCCCACCTTGAGCAGCTGCTTGCCGAGGTTGGCGCCGCTGAACAGTCGGCGCAGCGTCTTCGGGGCGTTCTCGAGGCCTTCCTGGATGTCGACCTCTGCGGCGATCTCGCCGGCGGCGACCCACGCAGCGAGCTCGGCGACGGCCTCCTGGACGCGATCGAGGTAGTCGAGGATCAGGAAGCCCTCCATGCGACCGCGCTGAACGAGCAGGTTGAGATAGTGGCTCGGTCCGGGCGGCAGCTCGGAGCGATTGTAGTCGGCGATTGCGCCGCACACTACGACCCGACCGTGGAACGCGAGCCGCGCCAAGGCCGCGTCCAGGATCTCCCCGCCGACGTTGTCGAAGTAGACGTCGATCCCGTCTGGGCACAGCTCGGCGAGGCGCGCTTCGACATCCTCGCCCTTGTAGTCGATGGCCGCGTCAAAGCGCGCCTTCTCAATCAGCCACCGAAACTTCTCGGGTCCGCCCGCGATCCCGATCGTCCGGCAGCCCTTGAGCCGCGCGATCTGGCCGACCACCGACCCAGTTGCACCGGCGGCCCCCGACACCACGACCGTCTCGCCGGCCTTCGGGCGTCCGACCTCGAGCAGGCCGAAGTAGGCGGTCAGGCCGGTGAGCCCGAGGACGCTCATCGCGAGCGGGATCGGCACTCCGGGCGGGAGGACCGTCAGACGGTTTGCCGAGGCATCCACGAGCGCGTAGTCCTGCCAGCCGAGCAGACCCTGGACGAGCTGGCCTGGCGTGTGGTCGGGGTGTCGGGACGCGACCACACGGCCGACCCCGAACGAGCGCATCACCTCACCGATCCCCACAGCGGGCATGTAGGTGTCGCGCGCCATCCAGCCGCGCTGGGTGGGATCGCAGGAAAGATAGAGGGTCCGCACCAGAACCTGCCCATCCTGATTGACTTTAGGCACCGGTCCCTCGAGCCAGCGGAAGTGCTCATCACCCACCATGCCCTCCGGGCGTACGGCCAGCAGCCACTGGCGATTCACGTCGTTGCTCATGATCTTTCCTCCCTGCGGCGCCCGGCCCGACGGCAGGCCAAGGCCCGTCAGACCTGTCAGCGTCGGCAACAACCTGCACATTCCCTGAGGGAACCTCGGCCCCGATCGGTAGCACTCCGTCGGCGGACTCAACTTATCTCTCAGGACAGACGTCAAACCTGAGGCCGCCACGTTCGTACGTATCTTCGACGGTGAGATCTCTGCGCTCGACGTCGTGCCGAGAGCGGTCGTCGCACCTCGGGGACCAACCAACGGCGATCGCGCCTCGACGACAAGCGAACGGATGACCTGCGTGAAGCTCAACAGATTGTCGTGGCTGACCCTCCTCCTGTTGACACCCCAGCTCGCGATCGCGCAGACGGGTCCGGAACGTCCTACCCACCGCGTGCCTTGGGTCGAGGGCACGGTGAAGGTCGACGGGGTCCTCGACGAGCCGCTGTGGCGGGAGGCGCTGGTGCTGGATCTCGTCCTGGAGGTCCGCCCCGGCGAGAACATCCCGGCGCCTGTCCGGACCCAGGCCCTCCTCGCCTATGGTCCCAGAGCCCTCTATGTCGCGTTCAAGGCCTTCGACCGGGAGCCCGAGCAGATCCGCGCCCGCCTCAGCGACCGCGACACCATGGACGGGGACGACTGGGTCGGGGTCATCCTGGACACCTTCAACGACCAGCGCCGCTCGGTCGACTTCCTGTGCAACCCGCTCGGAGTCCAGACCGATCTCGTCGAGTCCACCGAGAGCGAGGACATGGCGTGGGACGCGATCTGGGACTCGGCCGGGCGCATCACCGCCGAGGGTTACCAGGTCGAAATGGTCATTCCCTTCAGCTCGCTCCGCTTCCAGCGCGGCTCGGGCGACCAGACCTGGGGCATCGACCTGATCCGGAGCTGGCCGCGCGACGTCGACCACCGCATCGGGCTGTTCCCGCGCGACCGCAACGACAACTGCTACCTGTGCCAGGCCGACCGCGCAGTCGGCTTCGCGGGTGCGTCGCCCGGCCGCAACATCGAGCTCGACCCGACCCTGTCCGCCCTCGCCGCCGACGTTCGCGACGGCCTCCCTGACGGACCGTTCGTCGAGGACCGGCGCACGGTCGACCTCGGCCTCACCGGGACCTGGGGCGTCACGCCCAACCTGACCCTCGGCGGCGCCGTCAACCCAGACTTCTCGCAGGTCGAGGCCGACGCCGCTCAGCTCGACATCAACACCCAGTTCGCGCTCTTCTTCCCCGAGAAGCGCCCCTTCTTCCTCGAGGGAGGGGACCTCTTCGAGACCCGGATCGACGCTGTCTACACCCGCACCGTCGCCGACCCCGAGTGGGGCGCCAAGCTGACCGGCAAGGCCGGCGCGCACGCCCTCGGCTTCTTCACCGCGCGCGACACCGTGACCAACCTCGTGATCCCGGGCCCCGAGTCGTCGAGCGCGACCTCGCTCGAAGAGCCCACCACCGACACGGTCCTCCGCTATCGCCGAGACGTCGGCGAGTCCTCCACGCTTGGTTTCCTCGCCACCGACCGCGAGGGCACCGGCTACTTCAACCGCGTCGCCGGGTTCGACGGAGTGCTCCGGGCGTCACCGACCGACGCGGTCCGCTTCCAGCTCCTCGACTCGAGCACGCGGTACCCGGAGGAGGTGCGCAACGCCTTCGACCAGCCCGACGGCGACTTCGACGGCAGCGCCCTCGATGTCAAGTACCTGCACGACACGCGGACCTGGGATTGGTACGGCGTCTACAAGCGGGTCAGCCCGGGCTTCCGCGCCGACCTCGGCTACGTCCCCCAGGTCGGCTACGACTTCGTCGAAGTCGGCTGGGGCCACACCTGGAACCGTGACCCCGGCTCCTGGTACACCATCCTCAACGTCGGCTCGGGCTACGAGGAGGAGCACGGCGCCGACGGCGGCCTGCTTCACCACTCGGCCACCTTCTGGTTCAACTACCAGGGACCCTACGAGTCCCACGTCAACGTCAACGCCTACCTCGGGCGGAGGTCGTACCAGTCGGTCGAGTTCGACGACGACCACTTCGACGGCTGCCTCGGCTTCCGTCCCTTCCCCGACCTGTGGCTGCACGTGCACTGGGAAGCTGGCGATCGCATCGACTACGCCAACGTCCGCGCCGGGAAGGTGCTCACCCTGTTCCCCACGGTGCAGTACCGGCTCGGCCGTCACCTGCTGGCGAGCCTCGACCACACCTACCAGACGCTCGACGTCGAAGGCGGCCGGCTCTACACCGCCAACGTCAGCGAACTGCGGCTCGTGTACCAGATCACCCAGCGCGCCTTTGTGCGCGCGATCCTGCAGCGCTTCAACTACCGGCGCGACGCCGACCTCTACACCGTACCGGTCGAGCCCCACGACCAGCGCCTGCTCAGCCAGCTCCTGTTCTCCTACAAGATCAACCCGCGAACCGTCCTCTTCCTGGGCTACTCGGACGCGGCGCAGGGGACCAGTGAGTTCGAGCGGACCCAGGTCGAGCGCTCCCTGTTCTTCAAGATCGGTTACGCGTTCGTGCTGTAGACAACTCATGGCAAGGGCGGAGACGAACTCCGCCCTTACGTCTTACTTCTCGCGTCTTGCTTCTCGCTTCTCGCGCCTACTTCTCCATGCTCGGCTTCCACACCTTCCACACGTTGCCGACCAATTCGGGGCCGGGCCGCAGCACCAGGTCTCCCGGCATCCACCCGGCGGGGGTGGCCTCGGCGCCCTTGCTCGCCCGCACGAGCTGGAAGGCCTGGATCTGGCGCACGGTCTCGGCGAAGCGGCGCCCAACCGGAGGCGTCAGCACTTCCATCGCCTGGATCACGCCGTCGGGATCGATGATGAAACGGCCGCGCAGCTCGATGCCCATGTTCTCGTCCCACACGCCGTAGGCGCGACCGATGTTGCCGGCCTGGTCCGAGAGCATGTGGAACGGCACACCGCCGTCGACCATCTTCACCAGCTCATGGTCGTTCCACATCTTGTGCACGAAGTGACTGTCCACGCTGACCGAGAAGACCTCCACACCCAAGTTCTGGAGCTCACCGTACTTGTCGGCGACCGCCGACACTTCGGTCGCTCAAACGAAGGTGAAGTCGCCCGGGTAGAAGCAGAGCAGGATCCACTTGCCGAAGTGGTCGGACAGCTGGACGTTGGAGAACGTCCCCTTGTGATACGCAGGTGCGTTGAAGTCGGGTGCCTTCTGGCCGACGCGTGCCGTCATTTTGGTCTCCCTTTCCGGTTCAGTACTCGGTGATGCGCCTTCTGCGGGCTCCGGCCCGCCCAGGACGGCCCCGGTGACCCGTGCACATCCCTTGGGCTCCTCGGTCATGGAACCTCCCTTCTCGGTCCACATCAAGGCTAGTCCTCACAGGATGCGGAGTCAAATTGCTGAATGTAAGTGAGATACTTGAACGAGTGTGTGAATGAGCACGATCGTGCAGCGGCCGATGTACCCGGCGAGACGCTGCTCGTTTGCCAGCCCTGTCCATACCCTCGTCAGCGCAGGAACCAAATTGAAGCCCTTTCCTCAGAATCAGTGCATGTAATACCTTTTCTCAGAACCTCTTCGGCCGCCGGCTGGGTCGGATGACACACCGTGCGGGACCTTGCTATCCTCGCCTCGACAATCCGAGGGGGTCGAATCAGGAAGGAAGGTGAGCCGATGTTTCGAAGCTCGATCGGGCGGTGGTGTGGAGTCGGAGTCTTTGGCCTGGTGCTGGTTGTGACGGGCGCGCCTGCGCTCGCCCAGGATCCGGCCCAGGAACAACCCAAACCTACTCAGGAGGAGCAAGACAAGGCAAAGCAGGAAGAGCAGACCACAGCACAACAGAGGCCGGTCGTCCTCAAGGAGATCGTCGTCACCGCGCAGAAGCGTGAGGAGAACGTCCAGAATGTCCCCCTCGCGGTTTCGACCATCGCGAGTCAGGACTTCGAAGCGATCTCCGCCGGTGCGCCCGACGTGCGCATCCTGTCCGCGCGGGTCCCCAGCCTGCTCCTCGAGTCGTCCTTCGGTCGCGCCTTCCCGCGCTTTTACATCCGCGGGTTGGGCAACACCGACTTCGACCTCAACGCGTCGCAGCCGGTCTCGATGCTGGTCGACGAGGTCGTGCTCGAGAACCCGATCGTCAAGGGCATGCCGCTCTTCGACATCGACCGGATCGAGGTCCTGCGCGGACCGCAGGGCACGCTATTCGGACGTAACACCCCCGCGGGCGTGGTCAAGATCGAGACCCGCAGGCCGTCCCAGACGTTCGACGCCAACCTCAGGGCGTCATTCGGCAGCTTCGACACCGTCGACGTCAGCGGCGCGGTCGGCGGGCCGTTGAGCGAGACGGTGTCGGCACGGTTCTCCGGTCTCTACCAGTCCCAGAGCGACTGGATCGACAACGTCCACACCGGCAAGAACAACGCGTACGGTGGGTTCGAAACCACCGCGTTCCGGGCACAGCTCCTGTGGGAGCCGAACGACACGTTCAAGGCCCTGTTCAGCCTCAATCGCTGGGAGATCAGCAACGGGACCGCGCGCATCTTCCGCGCCAACATCATCGAGAAGGGCAGCAACTCCCTCGTCCCCGACTTCGCCTTCGACAAGGTCTACTTCGACGGCCTCAACACCCAGGAGATGTCCTCCCTGGGCGGCTTCGTCCGCCTCGACTGGGACATGGGCGCCGCGACCCTGACCTCGATCACCGGCTATGAGAGCATCAACGACATGTACAGCCGGGGCGACATCGACGGCGGCTTCGGCGCCTCCTATGCGCCGCCCTACGGGCCGGGCTTCATCCCCTTCTACTCCGAGTCCGCCGACGGCATCCCCAACCTCGACCAGTGGACCCAGGAGCTGCGGGTGGCCTCCAACCCGGGCAGCGACCTCGACTGGCTGATCGGTGCGTTCTACTTCGACGAGGACCTCAAGGCCGAGACCTTCAGCTACAACAGTCTCGCGCCGGGCAACCCCCAGGAGGGTTACGCGTTCCAGACCCAGAAGGCCAAGTCCTACGCCCTGTTCGGGTCCCTCACCTACCACCTGTCGCAGATGTGGGACCTCTCTGCAGGCCTTCGCTACACCAAGGACAAGAAGGACTTCTCAGCGGAACGCCCGATGCCGGTCTTCCAGTCGCCCACCATCGCGCCAATCACGAAACACACTGACGCCGACAACGTGAGCTGGGACCTGAGCGCGACCTACAAGCTCAGCCCCGACGTTAACATCTACGGCCGCGCCGCGACCGGCTTCCGCGCGCCCTCGATCCAGGGCCGGATCCTGTTCGCGGCCGACTTCGAAGGTGGCACCAACCCCGCCACCAACGGCGTTTCGGTGGCCGACGAGGAGAAGATCCTCTCGCTCGAGACCGGCTTCAAGTCGATCCTGGCCGAGCGCCGGCTGCGGCTCAACATGACCGCCTACTGGTTCCAGGTCGACGGGCAGCAGCTCACCGCCGTCGGCGGCCAGTACAATACGGCGACCCTGCTCAACGCCGACAAGACCGAGGGTCACGGCATCGAGGCCGATATCGAATGGACCCCGACCGGAAACTGGCTGATGACCTTCGGCGCGAGCTGGAACCCGACCAAGATCAAGGACAAGAACCTCACCGTCGCGCCATGCGGTGGCGGCTGCACCGTCACCGACCCGATCAATGCCGACGGCCTCGCGCTGATCGACGGCAACCCCCTGCCGAACGCACCCAAGATGATCCTCAACGGCATCGTCAACTGGCGCTCGGACCCGGCGACAAAGGCCTTCTTCGGCACCCTCGACTTCGCCTACTACAGCGACAAGACGTTCATGCTCTATGAGTCGAAGGAGTTCCACGACGACAGCTTCGAGGTCGGCCTGCGGCTCGGTTACGCCTGGAACCAGGCCCGCTACGAGGTCGCCTTGTTCGCGCGCAACCTGCTCGACGCGAAGATCCTGCGCGGCGGGATCGACTTCGACAACCTGACCGGTTACACCAACGATCCGCGGACGGTCGGGCTGGAGTTCGTGGCTCACTTCTGATCGGCTGCGTGAAATTCGTCCTCTCGAGGCGCCCGGTGGGTTCCACCGGGCGCCTTTTCTTGCCCCGGTTGAGCGGACCGCACCAACGGTAAGATGTTGGCAGCAGCCGATCGAGGTGAGCCATGTTCCGAACCGCAGAGTGCGGACGCTCTGTGACTCGCAAGGTCTTCGAAGAGATCCAGCCGACCCTGCGAACCGAACTTGTCGAGCTCCAGCAGGCGCTGCGCCGCGAGACCTTTCCGGTGATCGTTCTCTTCGCCGGGGTCGACGGTGCGGGCAAGAGCGAGACCGTCAACCTGCTCAACGCGTGGATGGACCCGCGGTGGATCGACACCCGCGCGTACGGCTCGCCATCGGACGAGGAGCGCGAACGGCCCGAGGCCTGGCGCTACTGGCGCGACCTACCAGCCTATGGCAGGACCGGCCTTTTCCTGTCCGCGTGGTACTCGCGGCCGCTGGTCGACCGGGTCTACGACCGGATCGACGACGACGGCCTCGACCGGCGCCTGGATCGCATCACCGCGTTCGAGAAGCTGCTCGCCGACGACGGCGCCCTGATCCTCAAGTTCTGGATGCACCTCGACAAGGTCGGCCAGAAGAGACGGCTCAAGGCACTCGAGAAGGACCCGCTGCAGAGCTGGCGGGTCGGCGAGAAGGACTGGGAGAACTTCAAGCGCTACGACCTCTTCGTGAGCACCGCTGAGCACGTCATCCGGCGCACGTCCACCGGCGACGCGCCCTGGCGGATCATCGAGGGCGCCGACCCGAACTACCGTTCACTGACCGTCGCCACGGCGCTCCGCGACGCGATCCGCTCGCGTCTCAACGGGGCACCCGTCGCGATCCGTGCGACAGAGGTTCCGGTCAGAGACTCAGAGCCGCCTGACGAAGCGAGTAGCGGTGCGGCAGCCGCCGGCGCGCTCGAGAAGAAACGCCAGCGGACCGTCCTATCGCGGCTCGCCACCGACCTGACCGTGGACAAGAAGACCTACGCCGAGCGTATGCCTCGGGCCCAGGCGCGGGTGCATGCCGCGGTGCGGGCGGCCGGGGAGCGCGGCGTGTCAACCGTGCTGGTCTTCGAGGGCTGGGATGCTGCCGGCAAGGGCGGCACGATCCACCGCCTCACGGATGCCCTCGACGCCCGCGACTACCGGGTGATCCCGATCGCGGCGCCCACCGACGAGGAGCGCGCGCACAATTATCTGTGGCGATTCTGGCGCCAGTTCGGGCGCGCCGGCCGGGTCACCGTGTTCGACCGCTCCTGGTACGGCAGGGTCCTCGTCGAGCGCGTCGAGGGCTTTGCAACCGAGGCCGAGTGGCGTCGCGCCTATGCCGAAATCAACGACTTCGAGGCCCAGCTCGTCGAGCACGGGATGGTGCTCGCCAAGTTCTGGATGCACGTGACCGAGGACGAGCAGCTACGGCGGTTCCATGAGCGCGAGCAGATCGCTTACAAGCGTTGGAAGCTCACCGACGAGGACTGGCGAAACCGCGAGAAGTGGTCGGGCTATGAGCGGGCGGTGCACCGCATGGTCGAGCAAACCTCGACGCGGTTCGCGCCGTGGACCCTGGTCGAGGCGAACTGCAAACGCCACGCGCGGCTCAAGGTGCTCGACACGGTGGCGGACCACATCGAGCGGGCGCTGGCCGGCAAGGCCCCCCGCGTCGTGTAAGAGAGATCAGCTCGTCGCCGACCCGCCGTACTCGCGGCGCAGCGGTTCGCTGTCCCAGGCCGCGTCCACCTCGAGGTCGGGCTCGGCGCGGTCGGCCTGCAGCAGGGCCTCGAGGGCCTCAATCCGCCGCTTGGCCTCGTGGACGTAGACCGCCTCGTCGTGACGATGTTCCCGCATCTCGCGCAGGAAGCGCTCGTCGAGGCGGCGGAAGGCGCGCGCCCTGCGGTGGGCGTCGTGGGCCCGGTAGCCGACCTCGTGGAGCACGTCGGCGCCGAGCCGGACCGCGCTGTCAAAGGTCTCGCGGTAGACGTGCTCCACCCCCGCGTCGAGGAGGTCGTAGGCTTCGGTGCGGCCGAAGGCCCGCGCGAGAACCGTCAGGTGGGGAAAGTTGGACTTCGCGAGGGCGACGATCTCGAGCACCTTGTCCGGATCGTCCACCGCGACCACCAGCACTTTGGCGCGCTCCGCCCCGGCCGCCCGCAGCAGATCCAGCCGCGAGGCGTCGCCGTAGTAAACGGTCTGGCCGAACTTCCGCAGCAGGTCGACCTGATCCGAGTCGTGGTCGAGCACCGTCGGGTGGACTCCGTTGGCCGACAGCAGGCGGCCGACAATGTTCCCCACGCGACCATAGCCTGCGATGATCACGGATCCCTCCTCGGCGATCGCATCGGGCTCGCGGCCGGGTCGTACCCGGGTCCCGACCCGCGGCTGGACCAGGCGCTCGTGGACCAGCATCACGAGCGGGGTCAGCGCCATCGACACCGCGACCACTGCGACCAGGGGGCTGGTCAGGTTGAGGGACAGGACGCCCTGCTGGGCCGCGAACGACAGCAGCACGAAGGCGAACTCTCCACCCTGCGCGAGCGCGAAGGCGAACAGCATGCTCTGGTCGGTGGCCATTCTGAACCCGCGCCCGAGGGCGAGCAGCACGACGAGCTTGAGAACCATCAGGGCCGCCACCAGGCCGCCGATCAGGCTGGGCCGGGCGGCAATCAGGGCAAAGTCGATCGACGAGCCCACGGCGATGAAGAACAGGCCGAGCAGGAGGCCCTTGAAGGGCTCGATGTCGCCCTCCAGCTCGTGTCGGTACTCCGAGGTCGCGAGCACGACTCCGGCGAGGAAGGTCCCGAGCGCCGGGCTGAGCCCGACCTCGGTCATGAGCAGGGCGATGCCGATCACCAGCAGCAGCGCCGCAGCCGTGAAGATCTCGCGCAAGCGCGTGCGGGCGATGAAACGAAAGACCGGCCGGACGAGGAACCGGCCGCCGACGACGATCGCCGCGACCGCAGCCAGGACGACCAGGGTCTGCGCCCAACCTGGCAGGCCGGCGACCCAGGTCCCCCCGTGATCGCCTCCCGTGGCGGCGACGGCCGACGGGCGGCCGGTCGCGAGCAGGGGAAACACTGCCAGCATCGGGATCACCGCGATGTCCTGGAAGAGCAGCACCGAGAAGGCGCTCTGGCCGGCATCCGTTCGCATGAGACCCTTCTCGGCGAGCGTCTGGAGCACGATCGCTGTCGACGACAGGGCCAGGGCGCACCCGATCGCCACCGCCGGCCGCCATCCGAGGCCGAGCGCGATCGCAACGCCGGCGATGGTCGCAGCCGTTACCGCGACCTGGAGGCCGCCGAGGCCCAGGATCGGCCCACGCAGCTTCCACAGCAGCGCCGGCTGGAGCTCGAGCCCGATCAGGAACAGCATCAGGACGACGCCGAACTCAGCGAAGTGGAGCACGTCCTGGCCCTCGGCGCCGACGAGCGCGAGACCGAAGGGACCAATCGCCACTCCGGCGACGAGGTAGCCGAGCACCGAGCCGAGGCCGAGCCGCTTGGCGATCGGCACCGACACCACGGCCGCCGCGAGGTACACGAACGCCTGGAAGAAGAAGCCGTCGCCGTGCACTGCTACCTCCGGATCACCGCGCCGAGCCGGCCGTGGAGCCCGTCCACCGCCTGCGCTGCCTCCAGGTCGAGGGTCCCGTCGCGCAGCGCGTCCAGGACCGCGCGGTATTGCCCGACATGCTCGCGGACCGCCTCCGTGCCGAGACCGTGGGTGCCGTGGACCACGTAGGGTGGAAGGTAGATCATGCCGCACAGGCGTGCGGTCTGCTCAACGGGAGCGAGCAGCTCACGGATCGTGAACCGATTGTGGCCTTCGCGCTGGTAGCTCGCCTCACTCCCACCCGCCGTCACGACCTGGAGCAGGATCTTGCCGACCAGAGCCGTGCCGCCGCGCCCATAGGCCCATCCATGGGCCAGGACCAGATCCTGCCACTGCTTCAGGATCGCCGGCGTCGAGTACCAGTAGAACGGGTGCTGCAAGACCACCGCGTCGTGAGCGGCGAGCAGCGACTGCTCGTGGGCGACGTCGATGTCGAGATCGGGGTAGGCCTCGTAGAGGTCGTGCACGGTCACACCGTCGAGGTCCGACACCGCTTCGAGCAGGCGCCGGTTGACCCGCGACCGGGCGAGGTCTGGGTGGGCGAAAAGCACGAGAATGCGGCGGTGCGTCAACATCAGGCCCCCACGTCAAAATGCCGCCATCGTCCTTCTGGATTCCCCGACGGACAGATCGCGTCGTCGACCCGGGAAGTGAACGCTTCACGTGGAAGTTGACAGCTCGTGCACCGCGAGCATCCCGATAGGACTCGCCGTGAGAGGAAGGTTGACGTGTCGTCGTCAAGCAGCTTCAATCTCGATGCATATCTCGCCAGGATCGGCTACCGGGGCACGCGGGAGCCGAGCGCTGAAACTCTGGCCGCGCTCCACCTCGCCCACCTCGGGGCGATCCCGTTCGAGAACATCGACGTCATCCTCGGCCGCGGCGTCCGGCTCGACCCCGAGAGCCTTCAAGCGAAGCTCGTTCGTCAGCGGCGCGGCGGCTACTGCTTCGAGCACAACACGCTGTTCGCCACCGCGCTACGTGAGCTCGGCTTCGCCGTGACCACCCTCGAAGCGCGCGTGCGCCCTCCCGGCGCGACCCACACCTTGCCGCGAACCCACATGGTGCTCCGCGTCGACCTCGACGGGCGGGCGCTGCTTGCCGACGTCGGCTTCGGCGGTGACGGTCCTCTCGAGCCGGTCGCGCTCGACGGCCAGGCGGCGGATCAAGCCGAAACCCGATACCGCGTCGCGACGGAAGGACGCGTCAAGGTCCTCCAGCTCCAGCGGGGCGACGCGTGGCAGGACCTCTACGCCTTCACCCTCGACGAGGCGCTCCCGATCGACTTCGTGGTCGCCAACCACTTCACCTCGACCTTTCCGGAGTCGCCCTTCGTCAAGACCCTCACCGCCCAAATCTCGTTCGGCGACGAGCGACGCATCCTGCGCGGTCGCACGCTCACCCTGCGCCGCCGCGGCGCCGAGGAGACCCGCCAGATCCCCGACCACGAGCTGATTCCCCTGCTCCGCACCCAGTTCGGCATCGAGCTGCCGGCCGACCTTCGGTTGCCCCCGCCCGCCGCCTGAGTTGGGGATTCCGGCGATGCGGGTCACACACCCTTGCCGATCTTGGCGTACACTCTCGCCAGAGCACGAGGTCGGGACGAGGGGACGATGTACGCGACAGCAGCCTTCGGCGGACGGCGCAGACCACTGGACGAGCTCATCGCCCTGGTGGCGGAGCCGGCGTTTGCGTCGCTGTTCCGTCGCGCACCCTCGCTTCAGCAGGCGACGGGTCACGCCGACCCGGGCACCCTCGCGCTCGCGCCGCCGCGCTCCCGCTACGTCCGCCAGTGGCGGCGCCACGCTCGCCACTGTCCCTCGTGCGCCGACGTCTTCCGCTATCTCGGGCTCGCGATCGACTGAGCCGTTCGGCCAGGTCTCGCGTGCAGTGAACCTCGGCCGCCCCCAAACGGACCTCACTCACGAGAGGTACGGATGCGGACACGCGAGCAGGTCATCGACGAGATGCTGGTCCTCGCCGCCCAGGGGCGCCAGGTCGAGGCCTTCGAGCGTCTCGCAAAACGCTGGCACCCACGCCTCCTGCGCCACGCCTGCCGGCTGACCGGCGACCCCGAAGGCGCCCGTGACGCAGTTCAGGAAGCGTGGGTCGCCATCGCACGCGGGCTTCATCGGCTCGAGGATCCGGCCCGATTCGGGGCATGGGCATTGCGCATCACCCAACGGCGCTGTGCCGACTGGATTGCCTGTCGGCGTAGGGCCAGGAGTTACAGCGCCGCTCTCGAGGCGGCCGCCGCAGGCGATGTCGATCGAGCGGTCGAAGACGATGCCGTGGCTCGAGCCCGCGACGCCCTCCGCCACCTCGGCCCGGAGCGGCGGGCCCTGATGTCGATGTTCTACGTCGAGGGCCTCTCGGTGGCCGAGATCGCCCATGTCCTGAAGATCCCGGCCGGGACCGTCAAGTCCCGGCTCTACACTGCCCGCGAGCGACTGCGGGCGATCCTGGAGGTGTGAGATGACGCGCACTGCAGAGGTCGACAGGCTGATCCGCGCGGCCCTCGAGGCCGAAGGAATCGAGGGGCTCGAGCTGGTCGCCGAACCGAGCCTCCCGGAGATGGTGACGGAGCTTTTCAGCGGGCGCCTGCGCTGGATCGGCGGCGTGTTCATGGTCATGATCCTGGTGTTCTTCATCGTGACCGTGTGGTGCGGGTTGCGTTTTCTGAACGCCACGGAGGTTCCGAACATGATCCGCTGGGGCGCGGGCTTCTTCTTCGGCCTGGCCGCGGTCCTGGGAGGCAAGATCTGGTACTGGATGGAGATCGAGCGCCTCACCATGACCCGAGAGATCAAGCGCGTCGAGCTGATGGTCGCCCACCTCGCGAGCGAGCTGCGGGCGCGCGGATGAGCAGCGTGGACTACTGGATCCGCGCGTGAACCGCGAGCTTATGGACCAGCAGACCACCCGTGTGCGCAGTGTTGACCAGGATCAGAGCGGCAACCACGCACAGCACCAGGATCACCGCGGTACCCGCGCCGAGCTCGCGGGAGGTCAATTCACGTTGGGCGAGGCCAGGCGCAAACAGCAGGGCCGCGAGCAGCACCGTCAGCGCGCTGAACACGGCCCGAACGACAGCCCCGAGGTCTTCATGCGCTTGGATCGCGGCCTTGACCTCCGGGGTCTGGACCGCGACGTCTCGGGCTGCGTCCCCGGTCGACGCCGCGAGATAGACGCCGAGAGTGCCGGCCGCCACCAGACCAAGCGCGATCAGCGCGAGGGTGCGGCGCTGGTCCCGGAACCACAGCCCCGCGAGCAGGCACAACGGCGCCACCAGGAGAAGTGCGATCGGAAAGTGGGAGATCGCGGGGTGGAGGGCATCCCAGCTCGGGATCGCGGGGAGATGGAACATTGGCGTTGACTCCTTAGGGTCGCGCCGGATCCACACTGTTCGGGAACGCATGCACAGCGGCAGAGATACTAGCAGCTTCTCGCGTCGAAATGAGATGACCCCTCTGCAAACTGACTGGGAAACTGGCGGCGCAGGGACCGGCACGAGCCCGCCGTCCAACCCACCACACCGCTAACGGACAAAAAAGGCCCCTCCGCTGGGGAGGGGCCTCGAGATCGAAAGGATCCGATCTACCAGCGATCGCGACCGCCACCACCGCCGCCGCCGTAACCACCGCGGCCGCCACCACCGCCGCCGCCGTATCCGCCGCGGCCGCCACCACCGCCACGCTCCTTGTCCTGCGCGACGTTGACCTTGATGGTCCGACCGTCGAGCTCGGTACCGTCGAGCGCTGCGATCGCCTTGGTCGCGGCCTCGTCGTCCTCGAAGGTGACGAAACCGAAACCGCGCGAGCGGCCCGTGTCACGGTCGCTGATGACCTTGGCCTCGGTCACCTCTCCGAAGGGACTGAACGCCCTCCGCAGACCGTCATCGTTGGTGTTCCAGCTCAGACTCCCGACAAACAACTTCTTCGCCATACTCGGCTCTTCTCCCCGAGTCACCGCACCGTGTTCCGGGCGTGCTCATGTCCGCAACGTGGAGTGGGCAGTGGGCCCACCAACCAAGCACATGCCCTGCCGGCATGTTCTTCAGAGCGCGGAGCATATCACCAATCTACAGATTCTGTTGCACCGCAAGTCAGAGACCTGGTTTCAAGCTCGTCACGGGCGCCCGCCACGCGCGATTCCCTCTGCCGCAACGAGCGCAACCGCGCAGACTGGACTGCCATGTGCACCCTGCCAGTCTCCGCCAACACCGAGCGCGTCGACATGCCGGCGCTTCCGCTGGGCCTCGCCCTGGTGGCGGCTGCGACGCGCCGCTCCGGCCACGAGGTCAACAGCCTCGACCTGCTCGGCGAGACAGATCCGCCAGCTACCCTTGCAAAGGAGATCGAATGCTTCGATACGGAAGCCATCGAAATCTCGGTCCGCAACATCGACGACCAGGACATGGACCGGCCGCTGTTGTTGCTCGAACCGGTACGCGACCCGGTCGAGGCCTGCCGGCGGCAGTCCCAGGTACTGGTGTCTTTGGGGGCGCCGGCTACAGCATCTTTCCCGGCGCCGCTCGGCGCGAGCTCGCCGCCCGAGGTATCGACCCCTGAGTAGCTCAGATCCGCTGCGGATGCTGTATCGTGAGAAGAGATCTCCAAACGACACGTGACGAGGAGCAACACCGCATGACGCCTGCCCGCCCAGCTTTCGTTTTCGTCGTCTTGATGGCAATCGCCTGTGCGATCGCAGCCACTACCCTCGAGGGCACTGTCACCTACGACGGCGACCCCCTCGCCGCGACCTTCCCAGGGCTCACTCACGGCCTCGCCGCGGCGCACAACAGCGCCACCGGTCAGTGGACCTACGGGGCCGCCGACCCAGCCACCGGGACCTACCAGATCGACGGCCTCACCAGTGGCGACTGGTTCGTCCGTGTCAACTTCAGCACCGAGGAGATCTTCGGCGTGTTCCCGGTGTCGGGCATGGTGTCCAGCTATGGCACCGTCACCGTCGCCAGCGAGCAGACGATCTCCCTCGACTTCGCGGGTTGGCTGTCCTACCGGATCGTGCAGCCGTTTGACAGCGCCCAGCCGTGGCAAGGTCAGATCGCAGGTTGCCCCCAGGGACCCGGCGTCGCCACCGACTTCACCTTCGCCTGGGAACCGGTTCCGCGGGCGGTCCGCTACGAGGTGACCGTCTACCGACTCGACTGCAGCGGTCAGTTGGCGATGGAGACCATCGAGACGACCTCGGAGTCGGTCTCCGTCCATCAGGGCCTCGCACCCGGAGAGACGCAGATCTTGGTCGGGCTTCGAGCATTCTCCTCAACCGATGGGGTGCTCACCACGTCGCCGCACATCTCCTACGAGAACGGCTCGGCGGACGGCGCGTTCTTCCACCCGTCAGGCGACAGCGGGCGGGCTGTACACCCGGCCGGCTCCGTATTCGTGACCCAGGTGGCGCACCTGCCGGGCGTTGCCCCGTCGTTTTGGACCTCGGACCTGATCCTGACCAATCCCACCGCGAGCGACGCCGTCGTCAACC
>CAVSIS010000007.1:0-11265 GCA_963727925.1 uncultured Acidobacteriota bacterium
CGGCGTGAATGGCGTTCATGTTTCGGTCTCCCCTCCGCCCAGCTCGTACGGATCATCTCAGCTCTGGGCCAGGTACCGCTTCCTCAGCGCGACCACCTGCGCCTTGAAGTCCGGGAAGCGCCGCCAGAGGTCCCTCTCGCAGCACAGGCAGGCCCCGCACACCGCGAGGCCGGTCCTGGCGCCGGTGACGAGGAAGGTGCGTCGATCAACCTGGCGTTCGCTCATCTCCTGATCCCCCTGTGAGTGCGACGGCCAGCCGCGCCGAACGCCGATCCGGACGCGTCGCGCGATGTTCGCTTCGCCCTGTGCTGCTCCATGCTGGTTCGCCCGCACCATTCACCAGACTCCTGCTGCGGCCGGCGATTCGCTGCACTCAGCTGTGCTTTCTCACCTCGGAGTGCTCGACGTACTGTCGAGTACGCCTGTGCGCTCCTCGGCTCGAAAACCCCACTGCGCACGGCACCTCGCCGGCCTCGCTACGAACGCTGATGAATAGGGCAGGCTGGCCACCGCTATGTAGTACGTCTCCCGTCCGCACCGGTTTCCGCCGCGAACTGCACAACGTGCCCGGCACGCCGAGGGGAGGATTCAAGTCATCAGGATCGTCGCGGTCGTCTGACCTGAGCCGCTGCGTCGCGAGGTCAACCCCAGTCGTCGCGATCCGTGCCCGACTGCTTGGCGCGGTACAGGTTGTCGTCGGCGCGAGCGAGAAGCTCCTCCCAGGTCTCGCCCGGGCGCAGCCTCGCGCCGCCGATACTGCAGGTGACATTGAGATCGTGGGTCGGCCCTGGGATTTGCAGCCCGCGCACGGCCTCGACAAGGCGGGTCGTCAGAGAACGGGCGGAACCCTCTTCGAGGTCGAGCGCGAGCACCGCGAACTCGTCGCCGCCGATCCGGCACGGCAGGTCGGTCTGGCGCACCGCGCCGTGCAACAGCCGAGCGACCGACTTCAGCACCTCATCGCCCACGGGGTGCCCGCAGCGGTCGTTGATGAGCTTGAATCGGTCGATGTCGATCAGAATCAGCATCAGTGCTCTGCGGCCGTCGACGGACCGCCGCAGCATGATGACGCTCTGCTCGTCGAGACACCGTCGGTTATAGAGGCCAGTCAGGCCGTCGGTGCGCGCCTCGAGCTGGCGGGCATCGAGGTCTTCCTTGGTTCTCCGCAGGTAGTCGAGAGTCTGGGACAGCTCACGGTTGCGCCGCGCCAGGCTTGCCACCAGCTCGCGCTCGGACTGCAGCAGGTAGCGGCACGTCTCGCGCAGGAGCTCGACCGACACCGCCGGCAGCGACTCGAGCAGGATGGCGAAGTCGGTCTGCCCGACCACCCGCAGACGCGTCGCTCCGGCGGCCACCGCGGACGCGGTTCGCCGATGATCGCCGACGATCAACGACAGCTCGCCGAAGTACTCACCCGCGTGGAGACGCTTGCGACCCGGACCGCCGTCGAACACGAGGTCGATCGCGCCTTCTTCGACGACGTACATGCAGCTCCCCGTGGAGCCGGCCTCGAACACGACGTCGCCGCAGCGGTACTCCTCAGTGCTGCCCAGCTCGGCGAGCGCGACCGCCACTCGCGGAGGCAGCTTGAGCTCGACCGAAGCAGGGTCGGCCGCGGCGGCGAGCGGCACGTCCTCGAGGCGCGGCTTCACCCGCCGTCAGCAGGCGCGACGCGCGCGGCCTGCTCCTCCCGGCTTCCCGACCGGCGCCGACAGAACTCCTCGACGACCGTGCCGACCTGGGGGTGCTGCCGGGCAAGGGCCCGGAAGTCCTCGAGGCCGAGCTCGAGCAGCTCACACGGTGTCGTCGCGGTAGCCGTGGCGGTCCTGGGCGTGTCGTGGATCATCGAGATCTCGCCGAAGAAGTCTCCCACCGGGAGCTCGCGCACCGGCGCGCTGCTGCCGTCGTCGCGCCGCACGAAGACCCGCACCCTGCCGCTGGCGATCAGGAACATGCTTCGCCGGCGCTCGCCCTCGGTGACGATGATGTCGCCGGGCTCGAAGCTGCGCAGGCTGAGGTCGCGCATGACGGCGAGGATCTGGTGCGCGCTGAGACCGCTGAACAGCGGCGATCCCTGGATCGACTGCAGGCGGTCGCCGGACGTTTCCGGACCAGCCTCGTCGAGGGATGGATCGAGGTCGGCGAGGATCTTGGCGACATCGGCCTGCCGTCTGCCGCTGGTCGCCGCCTCGGTGTGCCGATTGGCCTCCTCCTGGGCGGCCGCGGCGGCGATGGCGGCGAAGCGGTCGGAGATCTTCGGACGGAAAGCCCTCTCCCGCTCCTTCTCGCGTTCGGCCTCGACGCCTGCCAGCAACACCGCGACCTCGGGGCGATTGGGGTCGATCCGTTCGACCTTCTTGAGCACGGCGATCGCCTGTGCCCAGAACCCGGAAGCGGTCAGCGTGTCGACGATGTTCAACAGCGTCTCGCTGGCCTCCCTCGACCGGCCGGCGAGGGCCAGCACATCGGCCAGCTTCTGGCGGTGATGGAGGCTCTCCGGCTTGCTCTCAACCTCGCTCTTGAGGATCGCGATCGCCTGCTTGTAGCTCTTCTTGGCGATCAGGCGATCGACGTCGGTCGACAACCCGAAGCGATCGAACATCAAGCCACCTCTGTCCCTTCGGTGTCTCGGCAGCGGTCCCGCCGGCCCGGCGCCCGCCCCCGGGTCATTCGCCTGCCACCGGTTCGTCTCCCAGGCGCGCCACGGCGCCGGGGGAGCGGTACGAGACCGCAAGCCGGAAGAAGTTGGGCTTCGCGTCGCAGACGCGCCCGTAGATGTCGGCGTTGTCGACTCCCGCCAGCCGCAGGCGCACGGTGTCGCCGACGCTGAAGGCGCGCGCCGTCTCGACCTCCACCCGGTCGCGGGAGCGGCCGACGATGTGGCCCGCGCTGCACGCCGCCGGGGACAGCACATGTCCCTCGACGGGCTGGATTTCGACCGCTTGGGGTTCCTCCAGCGGACGGCACGGGGCACCGGCAGGCGGCAGGCGGAGACGGTCATCTCCAGCGATGGCAACGACCTCGTGGACCTTTGCCGGCGAGCTCATCCCCTTGAGGTCGAGAGTCAGCCGACGATGGACCTCGACCACGTCGGCCGCCTCGTGAAACGTCGCATCCGCGATCAGGACCTGTCCGCCGGTGGTGGCGCCTTCGATGCGGGCAGCGAGCACCACCGGCCGGCCCACGACGCCGTACTTGGTGCGCTTCTCGCACCCGATGTTCCCGGCCACGACCTCACCGGTGCTGACCCCGATGCCCATGCTGACCTCCGGGAGCCCGTGGGCGAGAGTCTGCCGGTTGACCTCGGGCATCGCGAGCTGCATCGCGACCGCGCAGGACACCGCGCGTCGCGCATCGTCGGGCCGCTGCACGGGTGCGCCGAAGATCGCGAGGATGGCATCGCCGATGAACTCGTCGATCATGCCGCCGTAGGTGATGATCACCTCGGCCATGACCCCGAGGAAGATGTTGAGCAGCGCCACCACGCTCTCCGCGGGCAGCTCATCGGCGAGACACGAGAACCCCCGCAGGTCCGCCATCAGCACGGTCACCCGGCGATGCTGACCGCCGAGCTCGAGCGCCGCAGGGTCTCGCAGCAGCTCGGTTGCCAGCTCGTCCGACATGTAGCGCCCGAACGCCTCGCGGATGAACCGGTTGCGGACCTCGAGCTCTTGGTTCGCCCGCTCGAGCTGCAGCTGCAGCTCGCGGAGCCGGAGGTGCGTGGAAACCCGCGCCTCGACCTCTTCGATCTGGAACGGCTTGGTGATGAAGTCGACGCCACCCTCGGCGAACGCGCGCACCTTGTCGTCGGTCTCCTGCAGCGCGCTGAGGAAGATCACCGGTATCGCCGCCGTGGCAGGGTTCTCCTTGAGGCGCCGGCACACCTCGTACCCGCTGAGCCCGGGCATGGTGATGTCGAGCAGGATCAGGTCCGGCGGCCGGAAGCCAATCACCTTGAGCGCGAGCTCGCCGCTCGGCACCGGCCGCACCCCGTACCCTCGCGCAGTCAGCATCTCGGTGATCAGCTTGAGGTTGGCAGGAGTGTCATCGACGACGAGGATGTCCGCCTGCGATCCTGCGGCGTCCCGGCTGCCGCTCATCCGTTCGGCTCCTCGAGGCACGCTTCCGCGATCTGCTCGTACTCGTACGCTGCGGCCAGGGCGCGCAGGCTCTCGGCCGCGCCGCGGTCGTGGACCGCGACCTCCTCGACGAGCCCCGTGAGGCCCGCCAGGTCGGCACCGAGGGCCGCCTGCCGGAGCTGTGCGCGCAGCGGTTGGGGAATGCCGGCCAGCCTGCCGGCGTCCCCGGCGGCTGCACTGGGACCGGCCTGGGCCGACTCGTCGCCGTAGACCAGCTCGAGATCGAGCTGCGCCTGCAGCCGCTCGAGCAGGTCGCGCTGGCGGATCGGCTTGCGCAGATACTCGTCGGCGCCCGCGTCGAGCACCCGCTGCCGGTCCTCCTCGAACGCGCTCGCGGTGACCGCGATGATCGGCGTCCTGCGGCCCTCCTCCATTGCCCGCAGGCGGCGCATCGCTTCGTAGCCGTCCATCACCGGCATGACCAGATCCATCAGCACGAGGTCGGGCGACCAGTCGGCGAAGACCTCGAGTGCCTCCGCACCGTTGCCGGCCTCGCGAACGTCGAAACCCCAGGGGCGTGAGCATCGCCCGCAGGAGGTCGCGGTTGGTGTCCTTGTCGTCGACGACCAGGATGCGTGGACGCCCGGCGGATGCCGCGACACCGACCACTCGCCGCCGGTCACGCGTGGTCGTCGGCTCGGGCGGGTCCGCCGCGGGTGCGCGCACCTCGACCGTGAACACGCTCCCGACGCCCGACTCGCTCTCCACCCGCAGATCGCCCTCGAGCAAGCACGCGAACTCGCGCGAAATGGCGAGCCCCAGACCGGTGCCGCCACCGGTCGCGAGGCCGGCCCGCGCCTGGCTGAACGGTCTGAACAGGTTACTGCGCTCGTCTTCGTCGATTCCCGGCCCGGTGTCCTCGACCGAGAACACGATCCGGTCGTCGCCTTGCGTATCGGCGCGCAGAATGACCGCTCCACGGTCGGTGAACTTGATCGCGTTGCCGAGGAGGTTGATCAGGATCTGACGGAGCTTGCTCTCATCGGAGGTCACGAACCTGGGCAGATCCGGCGCCTGGACGACCTCGAACCCGAGGCCCTTCGACCGGACCCGCAGCTCGAACATGAGCTGGACGTCCCGGATGAGCGCGTCGAGGTCGAGGGTCGCCAGGTTCACCTTCGCCTGGCCCGCTTCGATCTTGGACATCTCGAGGATATCGTTGATCAGTGCCAGCAGGTGCTCCCCGCTGCGCGAGATCACGTCGACGTGCTCGCGGAGCTCCGGCGTGAGGGCGGGGCTGTCGCGGAGAATCTGGGAGAAGCCGAGAATCGCGTTCATCGGCGTCCGGATCTCGTGCGACATGTTGGCGAGGAAGGCGCTCTTGGCGCGGTTCGCCCCTTCGGCAGCGTCCTTGGCAGCCCGCAGGTCGACCTCGAGAAACGTCCGCTCGGTGACGTCCCGAACGGTCTCGATGGCCCCGACAACGTTGCCGGCCGAGTCACGCAGCGCCGTTGCATTGCCGACGAAGTAGAGATCGCCGCCACCGAGGTTCGTGATATGGCCCTGACCGGTGAGGACGCCGCCTTTCCTCTGCAGGTGCGAGTACTTCTCTCCCTCAATCTCCTCCGACGGCCGCATCACCAGGTCGATCAGGATCGGTCGCTGCTCGCCGTAGAACGGGACCGCGTACGCGTGGTCCCCGCGACCGATGATCTCGCCAGCCTTGACGCCAGTCATCTCCTCCATCGCCCGGTTCCACGCGGTGACCCGACCCTCGGCGTCGATGACCATGGTCGCGTCGGGGAGGAAGTCGATGATGTCGGCCAAACGACGCTGCGATTCCTTGAGCTCCTCCTGCGCCTGCCTGCGCTCGCTGATGTCCTCGACGAAGCCCTCGAACCTGATGATCCGTCCGGCTTCATCGCGCGCTCCCCAGATGTGCAAGATGCTGGTGAACGAGCTGCCATCGCGGCGCCGGTACCGCACCTCGAACTTGCCCCAGCCGGGACCGGTGAGCACCGCGTCCAGGACCCGCCTTCGATCCGTGCCATCGACGTAGAACTCACGGGCGCTGCCCACCGAGCGGAGCACCTCATCGGGCGAGTCGTAGCCGAACATGCGGGCGAACGCCGGGTTGACCGAAAGGACCGCTCCCTCCGGTGTGGTCTGGAAGATACCCAGGACCGCGTTGTCGAACAGGAAGCGGAGCCTTGATTCGCTTTCACGCAGCGTTTCACCGTCAACCATCACGAGACCTTTGCGTGTTGCTGTACGTGACTGTTGAGAGCAGGGCCGTTCCGCGCTGCGATTCTATCACCGCGCCACGCCGGTCCATGGAGGTGTCGGAGGTTGCGGGCAACATTGTCCAGCGACCGCCGGTTCTCCTGAGACGGTGCCCGGCAGGAACCGGACGACACGACGTGCCGCAGTTTCCGTAGGCCTGACAACTCGCTAGGGCGTTGGGCCCAATCTCGGCCTTGCCGCCGCGCTCCATGCCATATAGTGCCGCGAGAAAGTGACTTCCGTACACTGTCGAATCTCCGCGTCGGAGGAGGCCCCATGCGATCCAGGACCGGTCCCGACGAGCGCAGTCCCAACTCCGGCCCAGCCAGAGGCCGGACCCGGAGATCGGTGCTGCGGGCGGGAGGGGCCCTGCTCATGCGGCCGACGCTGACGGTGGTCGACGCCACCCGCGTGCTCATGGCCAACGGACCAGCCGGCGGTCGCCTTGCGGACGTGAAACCAGTTGGCGCCGTCGCAGCGTGCCTCGACCCGGTGGCCGCGGACTCATGGGTCTGCGACCTGCTCTGAGTCTCCCTCGACAGGCTGCCCCTTCACACAGGTCAGAACTTGAGCGTGAAGACTGTTGTGCCGTGCCGGGGGTTCACGCTGTCGGGGACCGCTCCCATCTTGTACCTCTCCGGCACCGCATCCCAGCCCTCGAAGATGCTGCCCCGGATGAAGATACGCTGCTTCTCTACGGGGGTCTCGGGCTCCTTGCCGAACACGTCGTAGACCGAGCCCGGGGGGACCTGACCGACGCTGTCCCCATACGGCACTAGCTCGTAGAGCCCGTCGCCGTCGACGTCGGCCCGGATCCAGCCGAGGTTGAGGATCTTGGCGTAGGTGCCATCGACCAGCATGCTCTGGATCTCGGAGTCGAACGCCTGCACGATCTGCTCGGCGCCGGGCACGTCCTTGCGGATCGCGAAGTGAAGCGTCCGGCGGGCCAACGGCGTGGTCCCGATCTCGAGCTTCGCGGCGGTCTCCTCGGGTTGGTTGGTCAGAAGGTAGCGCACCACCAGCTCGTCGACCAGCATGTACTCGACGTCGCCCGCAAGCAGCTTGCTCAGGTCGTCCTGGTCGTTGCGCCCACCGACGAACAGGACGCCCACCGCCTTGTCGATCCCGTCGCCGTAGGCGTAGCGCGAGACCACGGCGACCCGCTTGCCCGCGAGGTCCGACATCCGTGTCGCGCTGACGTCGCTACCCTTGCCTCCCACCAGCACCAGCCGGTTCTCCAGGTACGGCTTGGAGAACAGGAGATCACGCTCCCGCTCCTGGGAGCGCCACATTGCGGTGCTCCCGTCAAAGGTCCCGTTCCGGATCCCGGCATCGACGTCCTTCCAGTCGACGATCGTGGTCTCCGCCTTGATCCCGGCGCGCTCGAGCGCGGCCTGCACCAGCTCGACCGCGACCCGCTGGCCCTCGGGGCCGTCGGTGAATGGGGGCCAGCTGTCGGAGGCGAGGTGCAGAACGCGAGGTTCGGCCGCCGCTGCCACGGCCGGCACCATCGCGAGCAGGATCCCCCAGCGCAGCGCGAGCCGTCGCACAGGGCTCGGGCAGATTCCCGTCTGAGATTCGAGACCCAACCTCTCGAGAGCCGTCCTTCGCATGCGCGCAATCCCCTGATCTGTAAACGGCTGAACGAACCCATTCTATTGCACGCTGTCGGGTTCCGGAGAAAGCCGCCGTCGTCGTTTCGACGCTCCGCGCCGCCCGGTGACCGCCTGAGCTCCTTCCACACTGGATAGGCTGCCGGGGCTCGCAATCGCCACAGTCGGGAACCCTCGGACAACTTCGTGGTGCAATTTCCTGCGCGCAGGCGACGTTTCGAATCTTGCAATAGCATCTCAATAGACTGACCTCGCACTCCTGCCAACCCGGCAGTCCTGAGCGTCTCGATGGAGGTGGACAATGTCACGGCTCCCGCGCGTCGCTGGCTCGTTCCTTCCGATTTCCCTGGTCGTGCTTTCGGCATGCACCTCGAGCCCCATGGAACAGATTCCGCCGCGGCTCCCGACCGCCGTGGACGACCCGTCCCTGGGCGACGTCACCAACGCCGGTCGGGTGAAGTCCATCACGGTCAACCCGACGGACCCCAAGAACACCATCATCGCCATGCAGTTCGGGGGCATGTGGCGAACGTACGGCGGCGGAAACGCGTGGTTCCGGGTCTACACGCTGCCGGAGCACTACGTGAACGACGTCGAGTTCGGCGCCGACGGCAAGACCGTGGTGGCGGCTGTGTTCCGGGACAACCGGGTGCCCAGCGGCGCCGGCATCTACGTCAGCCGAACGAACGGGGACTTCTGGTCACGGCCCGCCACCGGCGTGGTCCCGACGAGCCCGTGGGCGCCCGCCCCCACCAGCGCCTACTCGGTCGACCGCGCCCCGGACGAGCGCGGGCTGTGGTACGTCGGGACCGACTTCGGGGTGGCCGTCAGCCAGGACGACGGCGCCACCTGGACCCATGTCAAGGTGGTCCCCAACCCCACCTCCCGAGCCAAGGTCCAGTCCGTGCTCGCATTCTCCGGCGGCCGCGTGCTGGCGCTGACGCTGGACGGTCTGTTCCGTAGCGACGACCGCGGGACGACCTGGCGCGAGGTCATCGCGGACGACTTCGGCATGGGTGCGCCCGGGGGCGGCAACTTCGGCACCGCCAACAACAAGATGGACCGCTCGCCGTTCGAGCCATGGGCGTTCGTCCTCAAGGAGTACCACTTCAACTCGCAGGAACCCGGCAACGGTGGCGGCACACTGTGGTTCTACGAGCTCGACACCGACACCGCGACCCCTCTCCCGCTGCCCCAGGGCAGATCGCGCGGCCCCTTCGTCCGCGTCTCAAAGGACGATCTCCTCGGGGGCAAGAACATCCGCGTCTGGGTCGGCGAAGGCTGGGACGGCAACTACGTCGTGCGGGAGGACGCCGCCTCGATCCGTGCCCTGCGGGCGGATCCTGACCACAACGACTGGGTGAGCTTCATCGCGGAGGCGGGCATCCACGCCGACATGGGCGACCTCGGCCTCGACGGCGATTTGAAACCCGCCCTCCTCGGCAGCGACGGCGGCATCTTCAAGCCCCGCATGACGCCCGACTGGTGGAAGTTCGGCGGCAAGCACAAGTGGATGAGCGCCGCGGTCCCCGGCAGCGGCATGAACTCGCTCCAGATCTCGGACCTTGCCGGGACCAACTTCACCCAGCCCAACGGGCAGATCACGACCTCGCTCTACTTCACCACCCAGGACAACCGGATCTGGGCCTCGCCGGACGGCGGTCACACCTGGCCGGTCAACGACACCCAGGAGGGCTTCGGCCTCGAGTGCCGCTCCGACGCCAAGGCAGGCGAGAGCGCGCAGATCGCCTACGTCAGGATCGGCGGCAGCTCGCCGAGCACGGCCTTCGCCGACGCGAACCTCGCCAACCGACGCGGTGTGCCGAACGTCGACGAGAACGGTCACGCGCTCGACAACATGCAGAACCCATACTTCGTCTACCAACAGCAGGGATCGCACCCGAGCGACTGGGTCCGGCTCCGTCGCCCCGCCGGCGTGCCACAACGCGAGGTCTACTACTCCGAAACGAGCGGCGATAGCTGGCGCAAGGTCGGCATCGTCAACTTCAGCTCCGCCGGCGAGATCCGATCAGCAGGCGCGGTCTCGTGGCTGCCAGTGTTCCTCGGCGGGACAGCGAACCCGGTCGGGCTCGTGCCGCTGGTGGGTTTCTACCCCGATCCGGTCACCGGCGCGACGGTCCTCACCTACGACGATAGTGACGCCGTGCGGCTGCCGGGCGGCGGCAGCCTCGGGCAGCGCTTCACCGAGTTCGACACCCACGCGATCTTCGGTGTGCAGCCGTCCGACTGGCGCCACGTCATCGCCCCCGACATCGTCGCCAACAACGTCAAGGTCACCCGCGACGGCGGCGCGAGCTGGGGCGTCGACCAGGGACTCACCGCGGAGGTGCTCAAGGGCGGCAGCCTGATGATGTGGGGCGGCAAGCCCGACCTCATGGAGGTCACCGAGATCGCGTTCGACCCGTATCATTCGGGCCGCATCCTGGTGGGCACGCGCGACGCCGGTATCATCTGCACCGCCGACGACGGGCGCACCTGGCGCACCGTGTACGACTCGGACAAGGTCAACTACATCACGGGCTTCCACTTCCACCCGAGCGGCGCGGTCTACATCTCGAGCTACGGCCAGGGGCTCTGGTACATGAAGGCCGCCAAGGGCTGCCCCAAGAGCTACCGTCTGAAGTGGGACGTCTCTCCTCCGGTCGTCAACCCGAATGCGGAGAGCACCGGCGCGCTCGCACGCGACGCGAACCTCCCACCGCCGCCTCCCCCACGCGGCATCGCGGATCCGAGCAACCCCAAACTCTTCCTGAGCGCCTCGGATTCAACCGGCACCACGACCGTCCTGGGCCCGGACGACGTGCTCGAGGTTTCGGGGCGCGGCTTCCCGGCGGGCGAGGATGTCGGGGTGAGAATTCGCGGCGGCAAGCTCCTCGACGAGACGATCCACGCCGACCCCGACGGTCTCTTTTCGACCACGGTGCGGCTCCCAGCGGACCTCCCCTACGGCGCCTCCACGCTCGAGGCGGTGTCCGGGTCCAAGGGCGAGGTGCTGACGACCTCGGAGTTCGTCAAGGCCCATTCCGATAAAGGGCGCGCCCGGGAGGAGGTCGTCCGCAAGGCGCCGGAGGCGCCCTCCCGATAGGTCAGTGACCGACGACCGACCGCGGCGCCCCGCATGCAGCCGACCCGGCGCGAGGCGGTGGTCCTGGGACGTTGTCGTGCGGGCGCCCCGCCCGCACCGGCCCGCAGCCCGATCCGGGACGGTGTATCCTCGAGCACAGGCGAAACCAAGCGGACCGTTGAAGACGAACCTCCCATCCCTGACG
>CAVSIS010000008.1:0-9746 GCA_963727925.1 uncultured Acidobacteriota bacterium
GCGCGAGGCCCAGGTGCCGGCGCTGTGCGAGCTGTTTGAACAGGCCTACACCTTCTCCGACCCCGTCACCTGCGGCGTGACCCTCGACAAGGCATGGGCCAAGCGCATCGTCCGCGACGCCGGGCTGCCCACACCCGACTTCGCCGTGGTCCGACGCCCCGAAGACGCCGCGAGGATCTCGATCAACCCGCCGCTGTTCGTCAAGCCCCTCGCGGAGGGCAGCTCGAAGGGTGTGACCGGACACTCGATCGTCGAGCATTCGGACGAGCTTGCCGCTCGCTGCAACGCGATGCTGCCAGACTTCCCCGACGGTCTCTTGGTGGAGCGCTTCCTGCCCGGCCGCGAGGTCACCGTCGGCGTCGTCGGCAACGGCGCCTCGGCCCGCGTCGTCGCCGTAATGGAGGTTGTCTGGACCGAGCAGGCCGAGGTGCCGGCCTACACCGCGCTCAACAAGGACGAGTACCTCGACCGCGTCGCCTACCGCCTCGTCCCGGACCGCCCCCTCGCCGAGGAGGCCGCCGCGCTCGCCCTGGCGGTCACCGACGTCCTGCAGTGCCGCGATGTCGCTCGGGTCGACCTCCGTGCAGACGCCTCCGGCCGACTCGGCTTTATCGAGGTCAACCCGCTGCCCGGGCTGCACCCGGTGCGATCGGACCTGCCGATCATGGCTCGACTTGCGGGCGTCGCCTATGAGGACCTTCTCGCCGACATTCTCGAGGCCGCGGCAGTGCGGTACGGCCTGTGCAACCGCGCCGCGTAGTCGTCGCCCACAATGCGGTCGGCGCCGACGACGATCCCTCGACCCGCGACGTGCTCGCCCAGGTCGCCTGGGTGGTCTCGGGGCTCGAGGGGCTCGGGTTGCCGTACCGGATCGTCGCGGTGGACGAAGGCGGTCTCGACCCCGGGTCGGTCGCCGGACCGGGTGTCACGGTCGTCAACCTGGTCGAGTCGCCGCCGGGCCGGCCGCGGTTCCAGGTCGAAGCCGCCGCGGCCCTCGCGCGCCTCGGCGTCCCCTTCACCGGCTCGACCGCCGAGGCCATGTGGCTGACCACGGACAAGATCTCGACCCGCCAGCGGCTCGCCGGCGCCGGATTGAGGGTGGCGGCCGGCGGCCGGCTCGACGACGATCCCGGCATCCTCGACCGGGTGCCACCGCCGTGGATCCTCAAGCCGGCGCTGGAGGACGCCTCGCTCGGTCTCGACGACGGCGCAGTCACCAGCGACCCCCAGGCCGCCCGGACCCGCGCGCGAGCGCTCGCCGAGCGCTTCGAGCAGCCGGTGCTGGTGGAGCACCTGCTGCCGGGGCGCGAGTTCAACCTCTCGATCCTGGCCCACGCCGCCGGAGTCGAGGTCCTACCGGTCGCGGAGATGGTCTACGTCGACTTTCCCCCCGAGGTCCCCCGGGTGCTCGGATGGACCGCCAAGTGGGACGACGACTCCTTCGTCTCCCGCCACACCGTCCGCCGTTTCCTGGCCGCAGGCGAAGACGTCGCCCTCGCAGAACGCTTGCGCAGCGCGGCGCGCATCGCATGGGACGCCTGCGGCGTGGCGGGCTACGCCCGCGTCGACATGCGCCTCGACGAGGCCGGCGAACCCTGCGTCCTCGAGGTCAACACCAACCCATGCCTGTCCGGCGACGCCGGCTTCGTGGCGGCAGCCGCCGCGGCAGGGCTCGACGCCGCCGCGGTTGTCGCCCGCATGCTCGCCGCCTCGGGGGTGTCCCCATGAGCCGCCCTGCCGCCACTGTCACCATCCGCCGCGGCCTCACCACCGCCGACCGCCATCCGATCGCGTCGCTGCTCTCGGCGACCGGCTTCTTCAACCACGAGGAGCTCGAGGTCGCGCTCGAGCTGGTCGACGACCGGCTCCGCCACGGCGAGGAGAGCCACTACCGCTTCCTGGTCGCCGAGCTCGACGGCGCGGTCGTCGGCTACGGCTGCTGGGGCCCGATCCCGGGCACCGTCGAGTCGGTGGACCTGTACTGGCTCGGTGTCGACCCCGCGGCGCAGGGCCGCGGCGTCGGACGCGCGATGGTCCGCGCCTCGGAGGAGTGGATCCTCGAGGAGGGTCGGCGCCGGGTCTACATCGAGACCGCCGGCCGGACCCAGTACATTCCCACGCGCGCCTTCTACCTCGCCTGCGACTACGAGATCGCCGCCGAGCTGCCTGACTTCTACGCCCCAGGCGACGGCAAGGTGATCTACGTCAAGGTGCTCGGAGGCGACTGACCGGCAGGACGCATCGTATTGTCCCACAAGCGCGGTCGCCACTCGCAACCCGACGGTGCGGTGTGGCCCCGCTTCGAGTGGAGTGTGGCGATTCGCTACGAGCCTGCAGAGAGGAACGCAAAGACGCCAGGACGCGAAGAGTGCCGTGGTGGGCTCCAGCGCGGCGGCGCTTTGTGGATCGGCCGTTCTCGTTCGAGTTCTGAACGCCGGCGCGGGCCCTGGGATCGACCGTGCTGAGGTCCCCGCCGCGCGCTCCGCGCGCGGCCCGACGGCGAGGAGCGGTCGGACGAGAGAGGGAACTCTCGTCCGACCGCTCCTCCCGTCAGGGGCGCGGCTGCCAGAGGCAGCCGCCGGGACCTGACGCAGACCGCTGCCCAGCTCTTGCGATGGCTTGGCGTCTTGGCGTCTTGGCGTTTCAATCTCCGGTTCTCGCGCCGAGCGGATTGTGCAACGGCTGAGAGCCGGCGGCCGCGGCTCGACCTCTCGATCTTCGTAAGGGGCCTGCTAGCGTTGCGGACGCCGACGTCGGTTTGACGCGGCGCCCGGGCCCGACGGAGTTCGTCCCGCACCGCCCGCAGCCGGACGGGTTCCCCGCGCACCGTTTGGCGTCCGATCCGTTCGGCGCTCGGCCTTGTCCCGGGCGCGGGCACGTTCCTCGGCGCGGCGCGCGCGCAGCGCGGCAATCCGCTCCCCGATCGGGACCTCGAACCGTCCTCCCGGCTGGGCGTTGTAGTCGAAGCCCTCGAGCCGGCGGCGTGCGATTCGGCGCCCGACTGCGCGCTCGATGGCGTCGAGCTCGCGCTGCTCGCCCGGCGACGCGAAGGTGAAAGCATCGCCGGTCTCCTTGATTCGCGCGGTTCGACCGACGCGGTGGATGTAGTCGTCGGGCTGGCCCGGGACGTCGAAGTTGACCACGTGGGGCAGCGCCTCGATGTCGATCCCGCGGGCCGCGATGTCTGTGGCCACCAGAACCTGCAGGGCTCCCGATTTGAAGCGGGCCAGCGCCGCCTCGCGCTGCGGCTGACTGCGGTTACCGTGGATTCGGTCGCACGCGATCCCGGAAGCGCTGAGGTAGTCGGCGAGCCGGTTCGCACGATGCTTGGTGCGCGTGAACACGAGCGCCGTCTGAAGCTCGCGGCGCTTGAGCAGCTCCAGCAGCAGCAACGGCTTGAGGCGCTCCGGAACCGGCAGCACGGTCTGGCTCACGCCGGTCGCCGGAGCGGCAGGGCGCTCGACGTCGAGCCGGACCGGGTCGTGAAGCAGATCGCGAGACAGCTCGAGGATCGGTCGCGGAATCGTGGCCGAGAACATCATCGTCTGGCGCCGCGGCGGCAGCGCGGCCATGATGCGACGCACGTCGGGCAGAAAACCCATGTCGAGCATCCGGTCCGCCTCGTCGAGGACCAGAACCTCGAGCCGGTCGAGCCGTGCCCAAGGGTGCTGGAGATGGTCGAGGAGGCGGCCCGGAGTCGCCACGACCACGTCGACGCCGGAACGCAGTGCGCGCTCCTGGGGACCGGGCTTGACCCCGCCGAAGATCGCGACGGCGGTGACCGAGGTATGGCGTCCGAGCTCCACGATGTGCTCGTGGACCTGGGCCGCCAGCTCACGGGTCGGTGTCAGTACCAGGGCACGAGGGCCCTGACCGCGGCGTGCGGCGAGCCGCTCCAAGATCGGCAGTGCGAAGGCGGCGGTCTTGCCGCTGCCGGTCATCGCGCAGCCGAGCACGTCGCGGCCATCCAGCGCCGGAGGAATCGCCGCCTGCTGCACGGTCGTCGGCTCGGTGAATCCGAGGTCGCGGACACCGGCGCGCAGAGCCGGCGAGAGATTGAAGTCGTCAAAGGTCATGGAACAGTCGTTCACTTTCTCGGGCACAGCCGCACTCGACGGCGGCAGCACCGCGTGGTTCTTTCCGGCACAATGGTGAACGGGAGACGAGCCGGTTCGGCTGCCGTCCGGGGCGCCCCGGACGGGGCGCGCAGGTACCGGGTCACCCCGGTATCGAGCCCGCTGCGGCAGATGCCGGCGGGCAACCGCGACACTTTCTCACACTTCGTCCTTCGATGCAACCTGCGCGCCGGAGTCACCGCGCCGCTTGCGAAGGGTGCGCCGTTCGCCTATGGTGGTTCGCCTGGAAGGGATGGTCGACATGGGTCGAGACAAGAGCGCAACATTCGCCAAACGAGCCCGAGAGCGCGCCCGGCAGGAAGTCCGCAAGCAGAAAGCCGAGCGCCGCGCTCAGCGGCGGGCCGATAAGGGCGGAGAGAATGGCCAGCCGGAGGGAGTCGACATCGATCCGGACATCGCCGACATCGTACCCGGTCCGCAGCCGCCTCCCGAAGAGATCGTCGACTGAGCCCGCCGGGGCGGCCGCTCCGCACCGCCCCCCTCCCACCCCCCCGTGACCTCACAGTGCTGTCGTTTTCTTGGACCCGAGCAGACGCGACGGGCTCTCATGAGCTGTTGACGAGGCTTGAGATACCGTCCTTCATGAGGTTCACGGTGCAGTTGAGAAGAAGACCCGGGCGGCGGTCGCTGAGCTCCAGGCAGCAGTCTCCACTCCCGATCGCCTGGTACCGCGCGCGGCGCCGAACCGACGCGCGCTCAGCGGGTGGCCGCGATGAGCCGCCGGAAGCACAGAGTGATGATGCCGCCAGACACGACCGAGCAGGCGATCCACAGCCGCGTACCGCCGGGTGGTAGACCCGCCAACGGCCACGGCCCGAGCTTTCCTGGCAGCAGCTGGAACAGCGGCGAGGACGACCAGTCGAGGTAGATCAGGTCATCAACGAAGGGGTTGACGCCCACCTGCAGCCAGGCGGCCTTCACCCCGTGCAGGAAGGTGAACACCTCGCCGAGCGAGAAGTAGAGCTGCTGGGTTGTGCAGGCGATCGCCACCACCCCGACCACGGCCAGTCGCCGACGCTGAGCCCTCACGTCGTTCTCGGCGAGCCAGCACGCCACAGGAAGCACCAGGAACGGGATCAGCGGTACCAGCAGCCTCGGTCCGAGGCAGAACCCCCCGTGCCAGTCGCTGCGGGCAGCGATCAACACGACGCGAAACACGACGGCGCCAAGCAGCGACCATGAGAGTATCGCCGCCCGACGGTGCAGCGCCGGCCAGGCGGGCACCGCGAGCAGCACCGCCGGGCAGAACAACAGCAACCCCTTGCCAGGGCTGACGAGCAGCCCGGCCAGCCCCCGCCAGGGTACTGTCCAGAACCCGTAGCCGAAGCGGTCGGCAAGACCCGCTACCGTCCGGCCGGTCTCGAGGGGATCGCCGAATCGAAGCCAGTTGAAGGCCGCCAGCACCCCACACACCCCGAGGAACCCGACCAAAAACGCGGCCGTCCCGGCCCAACGCACGCTGCGCGAGCGGTCCCACCCGACCACGACGAGGAAGAACGGGGCGAACAGGATCGCGGTCACGTGCACCGTGACTGCGACGCCGAGCAGGAGGCCCGCGGCCAGGGCCCGAGAGCGCTCGTCGCCTGCGCCGCTGCGGGGAATGGCACAGGCGAAGGACGCGAGGCACAGGAGCGTGGTCAACGGCTCGCTGAAGAAAGTCCCCGAGTAAGGCAACAGAAGAGTTCCGAAGGCAACCAGGACCGCGGCGGCGAGCGCGGCAGCCTGGGACCCAGACAGACGTAGGGCGACGAGAAAGAACAGCCCGACCGTGGCGGCGCTCACGAGGGCGTACGGCAGCTCCGACGCCATTCGCAGGGCATCGTCCGCTCGGGACGCGTTCGGCCCCGGCTGCGAGCGCAGGCCTACCGACGGACCGGCGTACGGGCTCACAGGCACCGGCAGCGGCCACCGGCGGTACCACCCGGTGCGCTGGATCTCACCCGCCATCGCGGTCCACGGCGCCCACAGCACGGCCTGCCCCGGACCGAAGATCGCGTAGCGTCGGCCGTCGCGGCCGGAAGCAATACCGAAGCCGGACCATGGGAGGTCGGTCTCGAGCGCGAAGCTCCCTCGCGTCACCAGCGCCTCGCCGGTGCGGAAGACAAGCTCACTGTCGGGCGACCGGATTCCGCCGTAGGAAACGAGCAGGTACACGACGGCGGCTCCCCCGATGAGGAGAACCAGCGCCCGCCGCAAGGGTTTCTCGGCGGCCACGTACGTCACGGGGCCCCTCCGTCCACCGTCCCCAGCGACGCCGCAGTGGGTCCGAACCAGGGATCGTCGTCCATCACCACGGTGTGCTCGCCCGCGGGCACCGGAACCCCACGGAACGCCAGATCGGCGCGGAACAGCCGCGCACCCTTCCCGTCCACCCGCACCGACCAGCCCGTCACAAGACAGTCGCTCAGAATCAGATAGCCGCCAGCCCCCGTCGTACGGATGACCAGGTGCGATCCCTCGTCCCGGACGATGCGACAGGTGCCGGCGGAAGCGGAGCCGGGCGCAGGCACATGCAGGTCGTCAAAGTCTACGTCCTCGACCAGGGCCGTGCGGGCGAAGAGATCATCGGGCCCGGTCCGAACCGCCGCGATGAAGCCGTCGATCCCGTGGTACGGGGTCAAGCGCGGCACGACCCGCGCCCTCTGGACCTCTGCCAGGTTCCGGTAGACGTGCAGCGGTACCACCCCATCGATGGTGCAGGTTCCGACCTCGCGTGCCAAGGGGTGGTCGACGGCGTGCGGCGTCACGAGGTGGCTTACCCCGGCCGCACCAAGCAGCATCAGGTGCTCGCGGGTCGGCGCTCCGTCCGCCAGCACCTTGAGGCTGGCGTACCCGAACGGGGACAAGGCCTCAATGTCGACGTTCAAGGCGATGTCGAACCCGAACGCGACCGCCGCGTAGCTCCCGAGGCTCAATCGACTGCGACGGAAGGCGTCCTCGGGGCTCGACGGACTCGACGCGAACCTCGCAGCTTCACTGTCGACCCAGATCCGTCGGTGCCCGCCCGGATCGCGGGCAATCGCCTCGAGCGGCGGCGGGACCACACGGTATGCCTCGACACCGACCGTTGGCACCAGTGCCCAGTTGGCCGCCGTGAGATCCACGGCAATCACGGCGACGACCACCCATGCCAGCCACGGGACGCCGAGACCAGCTGTGGCCGCGGGTTCGCCGGCCTGTCCGGTCGGACCCTTGCGCTGACGGATGACCGCCGTCGCCGCCAGCAACGCCAGCACAGCCACCCAGACCGCAGCGCGCGTCGCGCCACCCGTGAGGGCGGCACGGACCTCCGCCATCGAAGGCACTCCCGGCGTCAGGCCGGTGGACCCGAGCTCGGGCTCGACCGCCGCCGCCCACACCGCCCCGTCGAGACCTGCCGTCACCAGCGCCGTGAACCCGAGCAACAGGACCAGCGCGGCCAGCGAGGACGCCAGGAGGCTGCGGGACGCACCCCGCCCTCGCTCTGCCAGGGCCTCCACCCCGAGCGCCGTGAGCAGGGCGAGAGGGACGGCCGCCGGTACCATCCATTTGACCGGAAAACGCAGGGCGTCGCCCCCCGGCAGCTCGACGAGCCATGCCCCGAGCGGGCCGAAACGCCCAAGGGCCAGCATTGCCAACAACCCCAGCCACACCGCCAGAGGCCAACGATCCGGATGGCGGCGACCCAGCCCGACCGCCGCCAGCACCAGGACGGACACTCCGAGGTACATTCCGAGCAGCAGCGGATGCTGGCGGGGAGCGACCAACGCCCGAGCCCAGAACGCTGACAGGCCGAAACCCCTCGGATCGCCGAACACCCCCGGCAGAATCAGCTCCAGCCCCTGGATCGGGTGGAGCGACCACAGCAGGATCCCCTCTGGTGTGAATCCCGCCGCCCGCACCGAACCGGCAGCCAGGCGCAGGGTCGGCAGAATGACCGGCGCTGAGAGCAGCGCGGCGGCGACACCCGCGGCGGCGCACGCGGAGAGCCTTCTCCACGCGCCGCGAGCCGGCCGCAGCTCCAGCAACGCGAGCCCCAGCAGGGCCGCCACAACGCCAACTGGCTCACCGACCAGCACCGTCATCGATAAGGCTGTCGCGAGTCCGAGAGTCGGGCCGAGACGTCCGGGGCGGATCGAGGTCCGCCGCCCGGCGAGCACCACCCAGGGAATCCATGCAAGGCCCCACTGGAGGGTCGGGAAAGCCGTCGCGCTGAGCGTCGTCCCCGCCAACGTGACGACAGCGGCAGCGGCCCAGCGCGCCGGTCGCCGACACCCGAGCGCCCCCGCCGCCAGCCACACGCCGGCGGCGCCCCAGACCAGGTGGGCGAGAGCCAGGAGCGTCAGCATTCGGCTGGGCTCCAGCCAGCCCCCGAGCGTGGACGCGACCAGGCTCGGCGGATATCCGACCCCATCCATCGGGTTGCCGAGCACCGACGCTCCATTTGACAGCCGGGGTGTCCACAACACCTGGCCCGTTGCGAGAGCATCGGCCACGGCGTGGCGAAGGGGCTCGAATTGCTGGCCGAGGTCCGAGTAGAAGAGCACACCGCCGCCGAGCGCCCCACGCAGGACCAGCCCGACACAGGCTGCGAGGACGGTCACGAGCAGAAGCTCGAGCCGCCCGTTCCATCTGCGACCGGTCGGGGATCCGCTCGTCTGCGTGTCTCCTCTCGTCAGCCGATTGTAGGCCGCACCGGCCGTGCCACGACACACACGGTCGATTTGAGATCTCACGAAAGAACGGTGAACCGAGATCATCGATATGTGCGAGATGTACCAAATGACCACCGTGCGCGTACCATAGTAAGGAGAGGAGGAGGCGATGTTGAGGACAGCGAGTGGTGTCGTGATGGTGGCGTTGGTGCTGGCGGTCGCGTGCGCACGTCAGACCGAGGTCACGCCGGCGCCTCCGTCGGGCGAGACTGAGGTGGCGTCACACGCGGTCTGGAGTCCCATCGCGGCCGCCGACATGACCGAGGCCCAAAAGGCCCAGCGGCAGAGGAGCATGGAAGCGGTGCAGGCCCTGAGCGGGCGGCTCATGGGCGAGCTCACCAAGGCGCTGGACGAGGGCGGTCCGGCGGCCGCCATCGACGTGTGCCGGATGCGCGCGCCGGAGATCGCGGCGGCGGTCTCGAACGAGTACGGGCTGGTGCTTGGCCGGACCTCGTTCCGGCTGCGCAACCCGTCCAACATGCCGCCGGAATGGGCCGAGGACCTGGTCCGCCAGCAGGTCGCCGACCCGACCTGGATGGTCGGACCCGACGGCCAGCTCGGCGGGATGCTGCCGATCCGACTCAAGGCCGAGTGCGGCATGTGCCACGGCCCGAAGGAGCAAATTGCGCCCGAGGTCCTGGCCGCTATCGAGGAGATCTACCCCGAAGACACCGCCACCGGCTTCCACGAGGGCGAGCTGCGCGGCTGGTTCTGGGTCGAGGCGCCGGCGAAGTCGTAGCGGCCCCGAACCGCAGCTGCTGGCACGAAGCCGCAAGGGCGGAGCTCATCTCCGTCCCTTCCCGGTTGGTTGAGTTCCGTGTCTTCCCTGCCGCAGCGCCATCCAGACCTTGAGCGCGCGAAAACCGCGGGAGTTCTGGGGGCCGAAGTCGACGAAGTTCGTTGCCTCCTCGCCGAA
>CAVSIS010000009.1:0-32493 GCA_963727925.1 uncultured Acidobacteriota bacterium
TCGTCGCCCTGACATATGGTGCCGCGTCGCTGTCGCGCGAGCGCGCCGGGGGGCAGCTGCGGCGCCTGATGACGGCACCCGTGCTGAGCCGGGAGGTCGTGGCCGGCAAGATCCTTGGACGGTATGTCGTCGCTGCAGTTCAGATCGGGTTCCTGGTCTCGGTAGGGGTGATCGCTCACCACGCCTTCGGTGTTGCGATCGGGGACAGTCCAGGCGCCACGCTGATCGTGCTCCTGGTCTACGCGCTCGCAGTCACGCCGCTGGGGGTGCTCGCCGGGGCGGCGATCCGCGACCCCGACCGGGCCGCGAGCGTCGGGGTCGTCGCGACGATGGCGATGGCAGGCCTGGGCGGCTGCTGGTGGCCGATCGAGATCGTTTCGCCGACGCTGCAGAAGGTCGCGCTGGCGTTTCCGTCGGGCTGGGCGATGCTTGCCCTGCACCGTGTGATCGCTTTCGGTCAGCCGTTGTCAGCCGTGGTCGTGCCGCTGGTGGTCCTGCTCGGTTTTGCGGTCGCTCTGGGCGCGATCGCGGTGCGGCAGTTGCGCCTCGAGTAGCGGCCTCGCGGGAGCGACCGGTGGCGTGCCGGCGCCTCGTGTGATCTGCACGATCGCCCCGATCAGCAGCCCGGCCCCGAGCCACTGCCAGCCGCGCAGGACCGAGCCGTTGATGAGGAAGTCGAGCAGGACGGCCGACAGCGGCAGGCACAGCTCGCAGATCGTGGCGACGCTTGCGCTGACACGTGTCAGGCCCCAGTAGTAGAGAAAAATTGCGCCACTTCCAGTGGTCAGCCCGATGACCAGTATCAGCAGCCAGTTGGGTCCGGTGACGTCGGCGAGCGGGAGCCCGCGGTCCACCGTGAGGATGACCGCGAGCGCGAGCACGGCGGTCGTGCCGTAGCGCGCGAAGGTTGCGGAGCGGAAATCGAGGCTGTGCAACAGTCGTTTGCCGAGCACCGTCGCGGAGCCGAAGGCCGCCGCCGCAACAACCGCCCACACCGCTGCAGCGCCGACCTTCGAACCCGCCCAGTGAGGGAGGGACGCGCCGAAGGTCAGGAGGTACGCTCCGCCCAGGGCCACTGCCGCCCAGCGCAGAAAGGACCCGCTGACCCGCTCGCCGAGAAGTAGGGCCGCGAGTCCGATTGCGAACACGGGCTGCAGCTTTTGCAGCAGGACGACCACGCTGAGCTGGTTGAAGTTGACCAGAAAAAGCGCCTTGACGATTGCATAGGTTCCGAGCACGCCGCCGGTGGTAGAGACGGCGACCAGGGCGAGCCAGCCGCCGCGGTCCATGGCACGGACCCTATCCAGCGAGTCGAAGAGGAACGGGATCATGAGCAGAAAGGGCACCGCGTGGAGCAGGAGCACGACCAACAGGACCGGGAGGTTGCCGAGGCGGGGCGTGAGCACGACACCATCCAACCCCCACAGGGCGGCGGCACAACAGATCGCGAGTGCGCCGAGAGCGGAACGGTTCATCGCCGGGCCATCTTATACGGAGTCTCGGCGCGGGCGGGGCGAGATAGGATGGCGGGGTGAGTTGGCGGCGAAGTGAAAGGGGGCTGATCATCCGCCCGAGGCGCGGCTGAGATGGGGAAAGGGACGACCCGCCGACGCGACGACGGGCGGCCGATGACGGTGTCCTGGCTGCCGTCGCGGGGCCGCGATCCATGGGAGCTGGTCCTGGAGCTGGAGACTACCCGCATCGTCGGGGGCTCGGTCGCGGCGCTCGCGACCGCGTTCACGGTCGAGCCGTTGGGTGTAGCGGTCGACATCGGGCGCTGCTCTGCGCTGCTTGCGGCGCAGCCGACGGTGCTGCTAACCCACTGCCACGCCGATCATGTTGCAGGTCTCATCGCCTGGCTCTCGGCACGAGCGCGCAGGTTCCGGGGCGCCGGCTGCCGAGTGATGGTGCCGGCCGCCCGCCACGGCGCCCTGTTCGAGGCGCTGACCTGCTGGCCGGACCTTGATGGCGTGCGGCGCCGCCTCGACCTCAGGGAGGTCCTGGTGCCCGCGGCGCCGGGCGACGGTCTCGAACTCGCCGATGGCGCCTGGGCGGAAGCGTTTCCGGTTCACCATGGGACGCCGAGCCTGGGCTGGCGGGTCGGTCGCGCAGGGGAGCGGCGTCCGCTGGCGGTCTTCGCGGGCGACGGAACGGTGCTGCCCTTTCGCGACGATCCCGGGCTGCTCGACGCGCAGGCGGCGGTGGTCGAGTGCAGCTTCGTCGAACCGGGTTCGCGGGTTGCGGCCCGGCTCGGGGGCCACACCCACCTCGCCGACTGGCTCGAGCTCGGCCCGCGCCTGAGCTGCGACCGGCTGGTGCTGGCTCACCTGCCTCCCGATCTCGATCCCGTCAGGCTGGAGGCGCTCGTCACGGCGGCGGGTGCTCAGGGGCCACCGCTGGTCGCGTGGTCCGCGGGATGACGCGCCGTCGCCAGAGGAACTGTCAGGGTAAAGGCCGCACCTTGGGGACGGTCCTGGGCTTCAAGGTCGCCACCCTGGGCGCGGGCGAGCGAGCGAGCGAGGGCGAGGCCGATTCCGAGGCCCGAGGTCGCCGCGGAGCCGCGCTGGAAGGTCCGGAAAAGCCGCCGCCTCAGCGTGCGTGGCAGGCCGGGGCCGTTGTCAGTGATGGTCAGGGCGAGCCGATCGGCGCATCGTGTGAGTGAGACCTCGATCGTACGCGAGATGCAGCCGCGGGTGTGGGTCTCGGCGTTGTCGAGCAGGTTGGCAACGATCTGGGCGATCGCGTCGGGGTCGAACTCACCCGGGGGAAGGTCCTCCGGCATCCCGCAGATGACCTCGACGTCGGCGTCGGCGAGGGCGGGCCGGAGCCGCTCGACGGTGCTGGCGACAGCCACGGCCAAGTCTCCGGCGCGGGGATGCACCAGCTGTGCTCCGCGCTCGAGGCGGGCGAGGTCGAGCATGTTGGTGACCAGCCTGCCCAGGCGCGCCGACTCCTCTGCAACGTGGCGCGCATAAACGGCCGCCTCTTCCGGGCGGCCGAGCCCGTCCGCGAGCATGTCGGCGTAGAGGCGGAGGCCGGCGATCGGCGTCTTGAGCTCGTGCGCGGCGGCGGCTGCGAACGCGGCGCGCTGCCGCGCGAGACCCTCAGAGCGGGCGACCAGGAGTACCAGTGCCGCTCCGGCGAGCAGGATTGCGAAGGCCCCTGCTCCAAAGGTTCGGTTGAAGTCGCTCCTGAAGGCTGCGGCGGCGTGCTCGGCGACCGCAGGCTGGGCGGCCTCCGGTAACCACAGCTGCCAGCCGGTGTCGCCGACCCGGGTCGACAGGCCGTGGCCGTCGTGCGAGGCACCGACAGGCTCGAAGCGAACGTCGGGCGAGCGCTCTCCGAGGGTGGCGACGACATCGCCCGGCGAGATGGCGAAACCTTGCACGAGGGTCCCGGCAGGGGTTGAAACTTCGCGCATGGCGGAGAGCAGCGTGCCGCGGCCGACGACCAGGGTCCGCCACCGCATCGGCCCGACCCTGACCACCACGCGGCCCGAAGCGCCGTCGGTCGGGCCGGCGCGGGGGTGGGCGGGCTCCTGCCCGGTGAGCATCCCGTACACGGACTCGGCGAGGAGGTTCTGCTGCCACGCGGCGCGGTCGAGCACGAGGACGCGCTCCTCGTCACGAACCGGCGGCGCGTCGACGTCGAGCACGACGGCGTCGTGCATGGCGCTCAGGAAGTCGCAGTAGGCGGCGAGGCCGTCGCGAGCGCTCAGCTCCGGGAAGCGGTCGTTGACCGACGGGACCGTGACCCGCCCGTCGGCGTCGATCTGGTAGTGGGACAGGACCAGCGGGTCGGTCGGGCCACCCGCGAGGGGAGACGTTGTGACGGCAAGGCCCTGGGCCGCCCCTTCAGGGTCGTGGTAGACGCTCTGATAGTGGTAGAAGGGTCGTCGCGCCTCGGTCTCGCGGACGCGTTCGAGCCGAGTGGCGAGGGCCGATGCGGTGGTGTCAATCTCCCGGGCGAGGCGCCGGCCGGCCTCGGCCACGACCTCCGTGGCTCGGCGCGCAGCCTCCCGAGAACCGACCACGTACCACGCCGCGGTCGGCAGGACGGTCGCGACGGCGACGAGCACGGCGGCGAGCGGGGTCGCTCGCCGCACCCTCACGGGTCACCCCAGGCATAGCCGGCGCCGGTAATGGTCACGACGATGCGGGGCGAGGAGGGCTTGCGCTCGATCTTGCGGCGCAGCTTGGCGATGGTCATATCGACCGTGCGGGTCTCGAGGTCGCCTGCGGCGCTCCACACGTGCTCGAGGAGCTCGGCCCTCGACACGACCCGGCTGCGGTGGCGGTGGAGCCAGCGCAGGATCCCCGCCTCGCGCGGTGTGAGCGGCTCCGAGACCTCACCCCTGGTTGCGACGAGTCGGCCGAGATCGAGGGTGCAGCCGTCGATCTCGAGCCGCTCGGGCTCGCCGGGCAGGGTGCGCATGCGGCGGGCGATCGCATCGACACGCGCGAGCAGCTCACGCGCGCCGAACGGTTTCGTCACGTAGTCGTCGGCGCCGCAGGCAAGGCCGCGGACGACGTCGTTCTCGGAGGCGCGGGCGGTGAGCATGAGCACCGGCAGACCGGGTCGTCCTTCGCGGAGTCGTCGGCACACCTCGAGCCCGTCGAGGCTGGGCAACATCAGATCCAGTATGACGAGGTCATAGCCGCCTGCCATGCCTTCCGACACTGCCTCCGGGCCGTCGCCGACCGCCGTCGCATCGTGGCCCGCGCCCGTGAGCAGCGCGACCACGCCCTGACGGAGCACGGGCTCGTCTTCGACCACCAGGATGCGCATTCAGCCTCCCGAGACCAGGATAGCCGGCCTCACGCCACCGGTGCGCTTGGCGGGTCCTCCGGGAGGCCGCAGAGGCCTGCGATTTACAGGCCATTTACCGAGGCGGGATTGCGCAGCCCGGCGCCGGCCGGTAGCGTGCATGGGGGCGCTCTACAGCCCGCTCGATTCTCGGAGGTGAGATCATGCGACGTGCTTCGTGGCTCCTCGGTCTGGCGTTCATGGCGAGCATCCCGCTTGCCGCTGCCGATTCGGCGGCTCCGCCCAAGATCGCCGTCGACCAGTCCATGCGCGACTTCGGCGTTGTCCGACAAGGCCAGGTGCTGGAGCTGACCTACGACGTCAAGAACGAGGGAGGTCAGCCATTGAACCTCGAGGTTCGGCCGACCTGCGGTTGCACCGTGGTCGATTTCGACAAGACCATCGCGCCCGGAGCCAGCGGCAAGGTGAAGGCGAAGATCGACACCAAGGAGTTCAGCGGGCCGATCACGAAGTCGGTCCTGGTCGTGTCCAATGACCCTGAGCGTCCGACCTTGCGGCTGCTCGCCCGCGCCGACGTCAGTCCCGTGGTCAACATCCTGCCGCGGCCCCTCGTCCGCATGGGGACGGTGGCGGGAACTGCCGCCGAAGCCAAGGTCGTGCTTGCGCCGGCCGAAGGTGGGCGTGCCTTCGAGGTCACCACGGTTGAGTCGAGCGTGCCTTACCTCACCGGAACGGCCCGCAAGCTCGGCGACGGAGAGCTCGTCCAAGGTCACCCGGGGCCACAGTTCGAGATCGATCTGGTGCTGGCCAAGAACGCCCCGCCCGGCATGGTCAATGCTGACGTCACGGTCCGCACCACCCTCGATGACGCTCCGGTTGTCGTCGTGAAGGTGGTTGGTCGGGTCACCACCGTGGGCGATCGGAAACCGGGCGGTCCGCGGGCATCGGGCTGAGTCGACAGGCACCCTCGCGACCTGAAACGCGCCGCCCTCGACGAGGGCGGCGCGTTGTGTTATCGGCTTCCAGTGCAGCGCAAGTCGTGGTCATTCGCCCTGACGTCGGGTACGGGTCGGCTGGGTCGTGTCCGTCGTTGTCCGTCCCCGCGGCGCAGGACGCGCGGTCGTCGTCGGACTGCGGGAGGCGCCGGCGGCGGCGCGGGCAGCCGGCGGGCTCGATGTCCCGGCTTGGGCCCGTGCAGGAGCCGTTCGAGCGCCTGCTTCCACACGGCGGGCCGTTGACGGGGAACCGGAACCGCTCGTGACCGCAGAGGGACGCGACGGCGCCCCGATTTGCTGCGCACGGGTCCCGGGAATGGTCGGCCGGAGTGAATCGACCTCGGACGACCGTACGGGCTGGGTGCGACCCGTGCCGCTCGGGACCCGGGTAGCGGGCGCCGGCTGGATGCGCGCGTTGCCCGAACCTGCCCGCGCTGCCGAGGGCTGCTCCGGACTGGGAGTGGTCTGCTCGGTCCGGCGCGGGGTGCTCGCCGAGGGACGGGGAGATTGCGCCGGCTGCGTCCGCAGAACGTCCGGCCTCTCCTGCGACCGCGGTGCGGCGGCCGCCGGTCGGGTGTTGATCTCCTGACCGGAGTTCGCGGGCACTGCCGGCGCGAGGCGTGCCCGCGCCGAATCGAGCTCGCGTGTCACTTTTGGGCTCAACGCACGCCGGACCGTGTCGTCGGCGTGGGCCTGAACGCTCCGCTCGAGCCCGACTGGACGGGCCATGCTGACCTCGCGTCCGGAGACTCGGACCGTGCGCTGCTCGAGCCGAGCCTCGGGCACCGGGCGGCCGCTGCGGCGGGCGACCTCAGAACGGCTGGGCGGAGTGGCCATCACCTGGACACGATTCCCCCGCGGCACCGCGTAGCCGACGATCGAGCGCCTCGAGAGGTCGTCGTCGGCGAGGTGGTTCCAACCCACGAAGGACGCGTAGCGGGCGTCGTCCGAGCCATCGCGGTAGCCGGACGAGTAACCGTCGCCCCAGCCGTGCTCGTATCCGCGCCGGAAGCCGCGGGATGCGTGGCTCCAACCATGGGGCGGGCAGGCATACCATCCGATCATGGTGCCGGATCCGACCCAGACGACGCTGGCCGGGGTGTACACGGCTCCGGGCACCCAGGTCCAGCCGACCGGCGTCAATGCCCAGTTGCCGAAGTGGTGGGGGAGGTAGCCCCATGGCTCGTAGGCGACCCACGTCCAGCCGACGCTCGTCCAGACCCATCGGCCATTGGTGTAGGGGCGCCAGTCGGCGGCAACCCAGGGCCGCCACACGCGACCGAGCCCGTCGACCCAGACCCACTCACCGTAGCCCTCAAGGGCGACGTTGAAGTCGAGGTCGGCCGGTCCGGAAGCCCAGGCGTCGGTCCAGGCCCACCAGCTCCCGAAGCCGAGGGAGACACCGACGCCGCCGGTTCCGATGTGGAGCCCGAACCACCCGAGGTCGGCCTCGGCCGGCGCCGGAGACGTGAGCACGATGGCGGCAAAGAGGGCTGTCGTGGCGAGTGCGAGTCGTGAACGTGTCATGGCGGCCTCCCTGACGCCGGGTGTTCCAGGTGCGGCGTCGCTTCCAGGTAGCGCAAGGGTCGTGCCACGATCGGATGGTGGGAGAGAGGGAGCTCTTTCCGAGACTGTCCTCTCCGGGTGACAGTCGTGGTGACCATGTGATCGAGAGCGCGATTCCCGGAGGGCGGTCCCAGTAGCCTGCGATACACTGACCCCGTGAAGCTCTCAACTTCCTGCCTGGCCGGAGCCATGCTGATCGCGTCGTACTCGGGTGCGGCCGACCGGCTATTCATCAACGGTGTGGTGCAGACCCCTGAAGGGGTAGTGCGCGAGTCGATCCTGGTCCATGACGGGCGGATCGTCGCCTTGACTCCGTCGGGGGAGGCGAAGGTCGTGCCGCCGGCAGGAACGGAGGTCGTAGACCTCGCTGGCGCGCACGTGCTCCCCGGGCTCATCGACGCTCACCTGCACCTGACTGCCTACGGAACTTCGCTCGAGCAGGTCGATCTCAACGGCGCGCGATCGTGGGACGAAGCGGTCGAAAGGGTGGTGCGCTTTGCCGCCGGCCGGCCGCCTGGCGAGTGGGTCCAGGGCCGCGGATGGGACCAGAACCTCTGGGCCGAAAAGGCCTTTCCCGACAGAGCCGCGCTCGAACGTGCGTTGCCCGGTCGCGCGGTGCTGTTGAGCCGGGTGGATGGGCACGCGGTCGTCGCGAGCGGCAAGGCCCTCGCGCTGGCGGGCATCGACCGAACGACGGCGGATCCACCGGGGGGACGCATCGTCCGCCGCAGCAACGGTGAGCCGAGCGGAGTGCTGGTGGACATCGCGGCCGACCTGGTCGCCAAGGTCGTACCCAAGCCGGACGCGGCGATGATCGAGCGTCGAATTCTCGCCTCGTGTGCGGCCCTGGCGCGCTTCGGCCTGACCCAGGTCGACGATGCCGGGACCACCGCGGACCAGCTTGCTGTGCTGCGCGCCCTCGCCAGCTCCGGGCGGCTGCCAATCCGTGTGTACGTGTTGCTCGACGGTTCCGATTCGGACCTGCTCGCGCGAGAGCTCGCGCAGCCGCCGACCCGGGGCGGGCCGGCAATGTTGAGGATCGGCGGGGTCAAACTCTATGCCGACGGCGCGCTGGGCAGCCGGGGCGCGTTGCTGGGAGCCGACTACTCAGACGACGCAGGGAACCGCGGTCTTGCCGTGATAACTGTCGAGAAGCTCAACGCGGCAGTGAAGAGGGCGGCCGCCGCACGCTACCAGGTCGCCATCCACGCGATCGGCGACGAGGCCGTGCACCGGGCCCTGGACGCCTTTGCTGGGCTCGACCCGCGCCGGAACATACGCCTGAGGCATCGCATTGAGCACTCTCAGATCGTGCGGCCGGACGACGTGGCGCGCTTCGCAGAGACGCAGGCCATCGCCTCGATCCAGCCGACGCACTGCACCTCGGACATGCCGTGGGCGCCGCAGCGGCTCGGCCCTGAGCGCATCTCGTGGGCCTACCGGTGGCGCTCCCTGCTCGACGCCGGAGCAGAGCTCGCCGGCGGATCCGACGCGCCGGTCGAGAGCCCGGATCCCCGGCTCGGGCTGTACGCGGCCGAGACTCGGAAGCGTCCGGACGGCACGCCTGCCGGCGGCTGGAACCCGGGCGAGCGCCTGCGGCCACAGGAGGCACTGGCGCTGTTCACATCCGGCGCAGCTGCGGCCGGACACGCTGAACGCTGGAGCGGCTCGATCATCGTCGGAGCTGCCGCCGACCTCACCGTGGTGGATGTCGATCCCGTGCAGGTCGCACCGGAACGCCTCTTGCAGATGAAGATCCTGCGAACGGTCGTGGCCGGGCGCGACGTCTTCGTCGCCGACACTGCCGGGCGCGATGGAGGCGCTCGATGAACGAGGACGTACGGGGGCCCTGGGCGAGACGAGGCGTGATCGCCGTCGGGGTCCTCGTGCTGGCTGGGGGAGTAGCGATGTGCGGCTGCGCGAACAACGGCACGGGCGATTCGACGTCCAGGGAGCCCGATTGGGCAGCCCTGCGTGAGCAGATGGTCAAGACGCAGATCGAAGCCCGGGGTGTGAGAGATGCAGGGGTCCTCGGCGCGATGCGGTCCGTCCCCCGCGACCGCTTCGTCTCGCCGGAGTACCGCGCGGACGCTTACCGCGACTCGCCGCTGCCGATTGGCGACGGGCAGACCATCTCCCAGCCCTATATCGTCGCCCTCATGACCGAGTTGCTCGACGTCGGCGCGGGCGGCAGGGTGCTCGAAATTGGGACCGGGTCGGGCTACCAGGCGGCCGTGCTGTCCGCCATGGGTGTCGAGGTGTACACGATCGAGATCCGGCGCGGGTTGTGCGAGCGTGCCGAGACGCTGCTCGCAGAGCTCCACTACGACTCGGTCCACGTGCGCTGCGGGGACGGCTATGGCGGCTGGCCGGACGCGGCCCCGTTCGACGGTATCGTCGTGACGGCGGCGCCTGAACGTCTTCCCGATCCTCTGTTGAAGCAGCTCAAGGACGGCGCTCACATGGTGATCCCGGTCGGCGCCTTCTACCAGGAGCTGCGGGTGGTCACCCGCACCGGCGACAGCTACGAGGAACGGTCGGTGATCCCAGTTCGCTTCGTACCGATGACGGGCGAGGTCGAGCGGCAGCCGTAGCATTGTCAGCTTTGGCTGCGGCACTCGTGCCGCAGCCAAAACTGAAATGCTGTTGATGTGCTTCGCACATCTCGGGGCTGGTCATCCAGACAGAAAGAGGCAAGGCGGCGCGCTTCGGCGGGGTACGGATACCTCGGGAGCGCGTGCCGACGAATAGTGGGCCGCCTTTCGGGACCGGCCGTCCGAATCGTCAGGAGTCGTTGTCGTCAGGGCGGGAGCGGAGCCGCTTGATGCGGCTGCGCAGTCGCTTGGCCTCGCGACGGCGACGTCGCTGGACGGGAGGAACGCGGGTCTCGACCCGCTCCGGCTCCCGGGCCAGGGCCGCGGCGAGCAGCTCGATGAAGCGGGTGAGCGCCTCTCGGCGGTTGGCCGATTGGGTACGGTGTCGTTGCGAGGAAATGTGGAGCACGCCGTCCTTGGAGATCCGACCGCGCAGGCGCTCGCACAGGCGGCGACGTTGGGTCCCGCTGAGGCTGGGCGACTCGGCCACCGAGAACAGGATCGTCACTCGGGTCGAAACCTTGTTGACGTTTTGGCCGCCTGGACCAGAGCTCGGCGAGGCGATCATGCGGAGCTCCTCCTCCGCGATCTCGAGCTCGTCACATATCCGCAGCTTCATGGCTCGCTCGTACCCTGACGACCCCTGACCTCGCGCTCGAGCGCGGCGAAGATCCGTGTGTCCCAACGACCTTCGGCGGTCTCGCCCTCGAGAAGCGCCATCGCATCTGAGACGCTGAAATTGCGCCGGTAGGAACGTTCGGAGGTGAGGGCGTCGAAGGCGTCGGCCAACCCGAGGATCCTGGCGCCAAGCGGCGCCTCGATGCCCAGGAGTCCATCCGGATAGCCGCTGCCGTCGAAGCGCTCGTGATGCGACCGAATCAGCGGGAGCACCGACTGCATCGTGCGGAGCGGCCGACAGATCCGCTCGCCAAGGGTCGGGTGTCGACGGACCTGGCGCAGCTCCTCGGCGTCGAGGCGGCCGGGCTTGTTGAGCAGCGTCTCGGACATTCCGATCTTGCCGATGTCGTGCAGCAGCCCGGCCACCCGCAGGACGTGGCACTCGAGCTCGGACATCCCGAGCCGACGCCCGAGCCGAGCGGCAAGCAGTCCCACCCGATCGGAGTGTCCCTGGGTGTAAGGATCCTTGGCCTCGAGTGCGAAGGCGAGCGCCACGATGACTGCACGTCGTTCCTCAAGGTCGTCGAGATAGAGCCGGAGCCGCATCAGGGAGCGGACCCGGGCGACGATCTCGGCGCGTCCGGCCGGAAGCGTGAGGACATCGTCGGCCGCGGACTCGGCGGTATCGGTGATCGCCCTCGGCGGCAGTCCCGTCACCATCAGAACGGGCAAGAACTCGGCCTGCGGGCGGCTCTTGAGTGTGCTGCAGGCGGTCTCGGCCTGGCCCTCAGGCATCTGGGCGTCGAGCACGACGAGGTCGGGACGGCTCCGGGACTCCGAGTCGATCGCTTCTGCGGCGGTGGTGACTCTCTCGACCCGGTAGCCGGCTCCGGCGATCGCGGCAGTGAGCGAGCGCAGCATGGAAGAGTCAGCGCCGACGACGAGGACCTTTCCGGTGGTTCGAGCCGCAGGCGGAGGAAGCACATCCTCCCAGGCGAACGCGCTGTTGTCCTGGGGCGGCGGCATGCCGAGAACCGCGTCCACCAGGTCGGGTCGGTATCTGCCGGCGGCCGCGTCGGCGGTCACGGCGTCCCTGACCTCACTCCATGGGCTTCCAGCCATCAGGCGTTCGTCGACGAAGTTCGCAAGGGATACGATCTCGCTCTCGAGGTCGAGCTCGTCGCCCCCGAGACCGTCAGGAAAACCGGACCCGTCGCGTATCTCGTGATGGTGTCGCACGATCGTCCGCACGTGTCCGAAAGACCGGAACGGCGCCAGGATGCGTTCGCCGAGTTCGGGGTGGGAACGGAACGTATCCCTCTGTCCGCGGGTCAGGCCGGGAAGATCGTGCTGCGAAGTGAACGGCAGTCCGATCTTGCCGATGTCGTGGAGGATCGCCCCCTTGGTCACAACCTCGAGGGACGCTGGCTCGAGCCGGAGCTCCCGCGCCATCGCGAAGGCGGTTGCGGCGACCCGGCGGGAGTGCCCGGCAGCCAACGGCGACGAGCTCTCGAGGGCCTCGACCATCGAGACGATGATGCTGTCGGAGGACTCGAGCTCGTCGCGCAGGCGTTTGATCCTGACCAGGCTACGGACCCTTGCGACGACCTCCGAAGCGTTCACCGGTTTGGTGAGAAAGTCGTCAGCGCCGAGGGACAGCGCGCGGACACGGTCATCGGCGTCGTTGAGGGCGGTCAGCATGACGACCGGAATAAAGTGCGTCGTGCGCCGGGACCGGAGTTCGCGACAGACGGCGAAGCCGTCAACCCCCGGCATCATGATGTCGAGCAGAACACAGTCCGGCGGATTGGCCCGGGCTCTGTCGAGGGCGGACCGTCCATCCGACGTGAGCTCGACGGTGAACCCTTCACAGGTCAAGATCTCCTCGACGAGCGCCAGGTTCTCGACCTGATCGTCGACGACCAGGACGCGACCACCTCGCTGGAGTGGCTCGAGGCTCGCCATCAGTCGCAGCCGCCGCGAGCTTCGGCGGTAGCGAACAGCGCGCGCAGCTCGTCGACGAAGGTCGCGGTTCGGATCGGCTTGGCGATGTACTCATCACAGCCAGCGGAGAGAAAGCGCTCGCGATCACCACGCATCGCATGCGCTGTCAGGGCGACGACGAGCATGCGCCTGCCGGCGGCTGCCGCGTGGAGCTGCCCAACGACGTCGACCTCGCCCGAGCCCGGAATCTGCATGTCGAGCAGCACCAGGTCGATAGATCCGATGCGCACGATCTCGAGCGCGCCTCGAACGTCCGCGGCAGACTGCACCTTGATGCCCGCCTCGACGAGGAGGTACTCGACGAGCTCGCGGTTCTGCTCGTTGTCCTCGACGACGAGAACGCTTCTCAGCTCTTTCAACCTCGCCACCTCGCTGCTCAGCCATTCCCAGGGAGAAAGCCAGCTCGTGCGGCCGAGGCTTTCCGAGCGCCCTGATCTCCGGCGCCATGATACCGCCTCGGGAGCGGGACATCTCGCCGAACAGCGACGCATTGTGAGCCCGCTCCTCTCGCCAGGCTGAACGGCGCGGACCGAAAAAGACCCTGGCCGACACGCTCCCCACTCAGCAGGAGATAGAATGTGATGACGTTCCGGTGGAATCGTAGCTGGCGGCCTCAGGTTGGTGTCGACAACGGTGGGAGGCGCGCGCACGATGGGGGGGCAGGTGGAATTCGATTCAAGCCTCTTCGACGGCACGACCGTCTTCGTGACCGGGGGCGGCAGTGGCATCAACCTCGGTATCGCGAAGACGTTCGCGTCGCTTGGCGCGAGTGTCGGCATCTGCGGGCGTACCGCCGAGAGGCTTGAGACGGCGCGGCGCGATCTCGAGAGTCTCGCAGCGAGGGTTTTCACAGCCGTTGCCGATGTGCGCGACGCGACCGCCCTCGAGGCGGCCTTCGCCGGGTGCGAGGCGGAGCTCGGACCCATCGGCGTTCTCGTATGCGGCGCCGCAGGCAACTTTCCATGTCCGGCGGAGGAGCTCAGCCCGAACGGATTCAAGGCGGTCGTCGACATCGACCTGAACGGGTCGTTCAACGCGTGCCGTGCCGCCTTTCCACAGTTGCGGCGGACCCGCGGGTCGATCGTTCTGATCTCTGCGGGTCACGCTTTTGTTCCCTACCCGGCGCAGGTTCATGTCTGCGCCGCCAAGGCGGGCGTCGACCAGATGATGCGGGTTCTGGCGCTGGAGTGGGGGCAGTATGGCATCCGCTGCAACAGCATCGCGCCGGGACCGATCGAGGGCACCGAGGGCATGCGACGGCTCGCGCCGGACGATGACTCGCTGCGACGGCGATTGGAAGCGGCGATCCCTCTTGGTCGATACGGCAGGACCGAAGACATCGGACGTGCGGCGGCCTTCCTGGCGTCGCCGCTGGCGTCGTACATCACCGGGACCGTGCTCGTGGTGGACGGCGGCCAGAATCTCGCCGGATCCGGCACCTTCAGCGAGCTCATCCGGGCAGCCATGGCAGGAACGGTGAAGTCCTCAATTCATGGCGCCCGGTCGATGGACAGCCAGTCAGACACATCGGGAGGTAAAGGATGAAGATCTCCACCAGGTACCACGGCGACATCGTCGTCCTCGACCTCGCGGGGAAGCTGGTCCTCGGCAGCGGCGATGTCAGCCTTCGCGGCGCCCTGCTGGACCTGCTCGAGGAAGGGGCTCGGAAGATGCTCATCAACCTCGAGTCGGTGAAGACCATCGACTCGTCGGGTCTTGGTGAGCTGATCCGTTGTCAGACCACAGCAGCCCGGCACAGCGCCACGATCAAGCTTCTCAACGTCAACCTCAAGGTGTACCAACTCTTGACGATGAGCCGGCTGATCGGCGTGTTCGAGATCTTCGACGACGAGGCCAAAGCAGTTTCGAGCTTCAGCGAAGACTCAGACTAGAGCGTGATCTCGGGGCCTGCGCCCTCCTCGGGCTTCGCGCGGGCGGCATCCCACGCCACCCATGCGGCGAGGAGCGCGAACATGCCCAACCCGAGCCAGTTGCCGAAGCCGCCGAGGTTGGCGAAGCTAGGTATCGAGCGACCGGTCGAGTCGGCGATCCAGCTCAGGAGCCCGTCCGCGACACCTGCGAGCGCACCGCCCGCGATCAGCCCGGACGCGATCAAGGTGCCGCGGTTGTTGCGGGCGCGGCGCGCCGTGTCGTCCGGCGCCTTGCGCTTCACCCACGCCGCGACCAGCGCGCCGAACAGCAGCGGCGTGTTGAGCTCGATGGGCAGGTACATGCCGAGCGCGAAGGCAAGCGCCGAAATGCCGAGCATTTCCACGATGAGCGCGATGACCGCGCCAACGCCGTACAGCAGCCACGGCGCCTGGGCGCTTGCCATCACGCTCTGGATCACCGCCGCCATGGCGTTGGCCTGGGGCGCCGGCATCGGGTTGGGGTGGGCCGCCGAGGGCACGTAGCCCTTGGTCGTCGCGAACAGCACGATCGCGCCGGTGACCGTGATCGAAGCCACCGCCGAGGCGAGGATGTTGGCCCACTCGATCCGTCGGGGCGTCGCGCCGAGCCAGTAGGAGATCTTGAATTGGGTGACCAGGGAGCCGGTCATCGACAGCGCGGTGCACACGACGCCGCCGATGAGAAGCGTCGCGAGCATGCCGTCGGTGCCCGTGAGGCCGAGCTGTGCCAGCACCACCGCCGAGACGATGAGCGTGGTGAGCGTCATGCCCGAGACCGGGGTGATCGAGATGATCGCGACCGCCCAGGCCGAGACGGCCGCGAACAGGAAGGAGATCACCAGCGTGAGCAGAAGGGCGAAGGTCGCGAGCCGCGTCGGCGCCGCTGTTTCCACGAGCACCGAGAAGCGGAAGTAGAGCCAGATTGCCGCCGAAACCCCCAGGGTGAGCAGGGCCACGACCCCCATCGGGATGTCGGACTCGGTGCGGTGGGTGGCCTCGCCGGAGAGTCCCCCGGAGGCGAGCCTACGGATCTCGGCGAACGCCTTGGCGGTCGCTTGGACCATGACCGGCAGCATCTTCAGGATCGAAATGATGCCGGCCATGAAGATCCCGCCGATGCCGATGTAGCGGACGTAGTTGAAGAAGATGTCCTCCGCGCTCATGGCGCCGATCGGCGGCAGTCCGCCGCCGAGGCCCTGCGGAGCGTGAATGCCGACCCAGTTGACCATCGGCACCAGCACGAAGTAGGCGAGGAACGAGCCCGCACAGATGATCGACGCGTAGCGCACGCCGATGATGTAGCCGAGCCCGAGCACCGCGGCCGAGGTGTTGATCGCGAACACCGCCTTGACCTTGTCGGTGAGCACGGCGAGCGGCTTGACCAGGGCGGTGGTGAAGATGTCGCGCCACGCGGTCAGGGTCAGGGCGACGAAGTCGAAGACGAAGCCGACGCCCATCGCCGCCACCAGGATTTTCGCCTGCTGTCCGCCGCGCTCGCCGGTCATCAGGATCTCGGTGATGGCGGTGCCCTCGGGGAAAGGCAGCTTGCCGTGCATCTCGGCCACGAAGTAGCGCCTGAAGGGGATCAGGAAGACTACGCCGAGCACAGCGCCGAGGAACGGGACGATGAAGATCTGGAAGAACGACGACTTGCCTTGGAGCCCGAGCACGTAGATCGCCGGCATCGTGAACACCGAGCCGCCAACGACGATGCCGGAGGTCGCTCCGATCGCGAGGATGTTCACGTTTTCGAGCAGGGTGGAGCGGCGGGCGAGGAAGGCCGAGAAGCCGACCGCAAGGATCGAGATCGGGATTGCCGACTCGATGCCCTGGCCGAGCTTCAGGGCGATGTAGGCGGCCGCCGCCGAGAACAGGACACCCATTGCGAGCCCGAACACGATCGAGCGTGCCGTGATCTCGAGGACACCTCGCTCGTCTGGAATCACCGGGGTGTAGACCTCGCCGGGCTTCAGCTCGGTGTAGGCATTCCCCGGCAGCTTGAGCTCAACGGGCTCCATGGGCACCTCCAGGCAGTGTCGCCACCGATCAGCGGATCGCGGCGGTCATTCTACAGCGGACGGCGGCGCGTACCGTCCCTCGACGACGGTCCCGTCGGGGATCCTGGCCGCACCCGACGTCACCACGACCGCCGACCCTCGCACGACCACACGATCACCGAAGGTCACGTCGCCTTCCACGGTCAGCGCGTCGCAGGCGCACAGGGACGGCGGACCGAAGGGGAACCTCCGGTCGAACTCGTCGATCAGGCTGTACCAGGCCGGGTCGAGCCTCACAATGGGCGGCCGCTCCCGCTCCAAAGTGAGGCTGACACATCCATCGTCTCCCAGTCGGTAGGCGTCCGAGCGCACCGCCAGGAGATCCGAGGTGGTCTTGACCGGAGAGAAGCGCCGCCTCGGCACGCGCACCGCCGCGGCGCGAGGGAAGAGCGCGATCGCAGAGCCCATGGCGGTCTCGAGCTGGATGACCTCCGGGCTCGAGGGGTCGCGGGGGTCGAGGTGCTTGCGGTTGACGATCGTCGGCAGCGGCAGGACATTCTGATGTTGGTCAAGCAGCCGCTCGAGGCTCGGCAGGTGCAACCACAGGTTGTTGGTGTTGAAGTACCTGTGACGCTTGATGTTCTGGAAGTCGTCGACCTCGTCGGGCGGGCACTGCGCGAACTCGCGAAGCGCGAGCCGCCCATCGGCGAGCCGGCACAGGTGGCCGCCCTTACTGTCGGCCGGAGATCGTTCTGCCGCCTCGAGGAGCAGGTCGATGCGTCGGTCGACCATGAACCCGAGCAGGCCGGGGTCTGGCAGTGCGCCGAGGTTGTCGGCGTTGGAGACGAAGGCGAACTCGAACCCGGCGGCGATCATCAGCTCCAGGAGGCCGGTCGTCGCGAGCGCGATGTAGAGATCGCCGTGGCCCGGAGGACACCACGCCAAGTCGCCCTCGGCGAGGGTGCTCGCCGCTTCCAGGGTCCCGGCCACCACCTTGGGGACTTGGTGCTGGAGGAAGCTCTGGGGGATCTCGTCGTGGGCCAGCTGGGGGTAGTGCGACAGCACCTCGCGGCTGTCGGCTTCTGTGCGAAAGCTGTTCATCAGCACCAAGGGCATGCGGGCGCCGAGCGAGTGGCGCATTGCCACGACCTGGCGGCAGATAAGGTCGAGGAAGCTCAGACCGTCCCGCACCGGCAGCAAGGATTTGGCGCGCTCCATGCCCATGCTGGTACCGAGCCCACCGTTGAGCTTGAGCAGGACCGTGCGGCCGAGCGCGCGGCTCCCCGAGGCTCGATGGCCCGCAAGAGTCACGGCGTCCGGAAGATCCATCACTGGGCGGATCGAGTGTCCCGGAAGCTGGCCGCGCTCGCCGCCTTCCAGGCGACTGTAGTGGAGCATGAAGGTTCGGACGGCGGCGTCGGGCATGCCCGCGTCGGTCATCTGGCGAACGAGCGCGTCGCGTCGTGCCGAGGTCATGCGGCCACTGTATCGACCCAACGACCTCAACGGCAACCGCAATTCGGCGATGGTTTTCGGAATGGGATACAATTCGACTCGATGCGGAGGTTGGTTTTCATTCTTGCTGGTGCCCTGCTGGTGGTCTCGGCGCCGGGCGTCTTCGCTGGAGAGGCCTCGGGAGCGTCGAGCGGTTCACGCACCGGTTTCGACCGTGGGCTCCTCCGGCAACTTGTCGCCGATGTCAGTCGGGAGCACGGCCTCGACCCGGCACTGGTTGACGCGCTGGTGCGGGTCGAGTCGGATTACAACCCGGCGGCGGTCAGCCGAAAGGGCGCCCTGGGCCTGATGCAGCTCATGCCGGCGACCGCGGCGCGCCTCGACGTCGACGACCCGTTCGACCCGGAGCAGAACGTACGCGGCGGCGTCCGCGAGTTCGCGCGGCTCGTCGACCAATACGCCGGCAGCCTTCCGCTCGCGCTCGCGGCATACAACGCCGGTGAAGGCGCGGTGGCGACCCATCGGGGCATCCCGCCCTTTGCAGAGACCCGTGAGTACGTCCGCCGGATCTTGACCCTGTACACCGGGCGCCCCTACGTCCTGCCGGGAGGCAGGGTGTCGCGGCCTGTCCGGCTTCTGCGCGATCCCGGCAGCGGACAGACGGTGATCACCAACGTCGGGTCGTCCGTGGCTGCGTCCATGTCCGCGGCAAGCGGCCGGCGAACTGTCCTTGGCGGTGGGTTCGGCCAAGCCGGCAGCTGAGATCCAGCCAGGGCGAGCGACCCGACGGGTCGCCTTCAGTCTCCGTACTACACTGTGTGCCGCCGCGCGGCGGCGGGAAAGTCGAGTGATGACCTGGAATTGGAGATGAGAATGCGACCTCTCGAGGAGATCACCCCGACCGAGATCTTCGGCGAGCTCAAGCGCGGCGTGCTCGGGCAGGACGCCGCGCTGCGCTTCGTTGCCGTCGCGGTCTTCAAGCACGCGACCGGCAAGGTGGCTGGGAACATCCTCTTGATCGGTAACTCTGGAACCGGCAAGACGACGATCATGAACAATATCCAACGCCTCTACCACGAGGTGGAGGAGTACCGGCCGTTCCGGGCGATGACGATCATCAATGCCAATCTCCTGGTCGACCCGGAGCGCCTGGAGTTCCGTCCCGAGCGTCTGTTGACGGCAGTCGAGCAGCGTGCCCGCGCCCTGGTCGGCAACAGCCCAACCCCGGAAGGGCTCCGTGAGGCGATGGAGCGCGCAACCATCTGCATCGACGAGATCGACAAGATGTCGGCGATCGTCGCCGGCAAGCCGAACCCGCTCGGTGTCGTCCTCCAGCAGGGACTGCTGACGTTGATGGAAGGTGAGGTGGTGGCCCACCGGACCCACGCGTTCGTCGACGGTGAAGAGAAGGCGATCACCCTGGACATCAATACCCGCCACATGATGTTCATCTGCGGTGGAGCGTTCGAGGGCCTGTACGACCAGGTCTATCTTCGCGTTGTCAAGCCGGGCTCAGGTGAGAGGCTCAAGTCGCAGGCTATCCAGACCGCGGACGGGCAGGTACGGATCGAGACCCGGTTCTCCCTCGCGGACTTCCTCAAGTCGGAGGACCTGTTCGAGTACGGCATGGTGCCGCAGTTCATCGCCCGCTTCGACAACGTGGTGCTGTTGCGCGAGCTGGGCGTCGACGTGCTCAAGGACATCCTTCTCAGTGCCGTGGACTCGCCGTTCGTGCGCTCGCGACGATACTTCGAGGTCCTGAAGATCAGTCTCGAAATAGAGGACCTGGCTGCATCTCTCATCGCAGAGCAGGCCGAGAAGAACGTTCGTACGGGCGCTCGCTCGCTCCGGACGGTTTTTGGCAAGATCATCAATCGGCTTGAGTTCGACCCGTGGAATCATGAAGCGCTGGAGGCGTTGCCGGATGGGGGACACCTGCTGCGCATCAGCGCCGACATGGTCCGACGCGCCAACGGCGGCTGAGGGCTCGGTTTGCAACCCGCCCCACGGCGGTATCTTCCGGCAGACAGCTTCGCTACACTAGGGCGGTGTCGCACCAGCCAACGTTGCGCCTCGACCTCGACCTGTTGGATTCGCTGGGACGACGGCTGCACCCAGAAGCGGTTGTCGTCCAGGAGGATCGTAACCTGGTGCTTGCGGCTCCAACGATCCTCGACCTCGACGAGGTCTACGACCTGGACTCGGCGTACCGAGCGGTCTCGGCCCACCGACCTCTGACTCAGGGTCGGTATCTTCTGATGCGTCCTTCCCCGGAGCGCCCGTTTTGGACCTATCAAGCGGTCGTGCACGACCTCGAACTCAACCCGACGTGTCGTCCCGGGGACGTGCGGCGGAGCCTGAGCGCAGTACTCTCGGACGTCGTGCGGCGCGGGCTCAGGGTGCTGTCCGTCGAGCCACTCGGCATGCTTGCCGACCGCGGGCTGAGCACGGACGAGATGGTGGAAGCCTTCGACGCCGCGATTCTCGAGCTCAGCATCCGTCTCGTGGGACCGCTCCGCCTGGTCCTGTTGCTTGGTGACCTCGGCACGCTCGAGGAGGTCTCCCACCGCCTGCGGTCGCTGGTGCTACGAAAGGCGAGCCGCAGCTTTCGAACCGTCAACGGGGATGCCGCCGTGGTCGAGGTGAGGCGAGCCGACGCTCGTCTGCACGTCAGGTTCGTCCCGGGCTCGCTGTCCGGCTACATGGTGACCCGCGTGAGCAACGTCGCGTGAGGGCGGTGCGGAGGCGAGGGGGAACGTGATGGGACGGTACACCCTGCTGGTTTCGCATCCAGATCTCGGGGAGATGAGCTTCCCGGTCGCAGCCAACGGCACGTACCACATCGGTTCGCAGTCGGGAAACGACATCGTGCTGCCTCTCAAGGACGTTTCGCGTCGGCACGCGGTGCTCAAGGTCCTCGACGGCTACTGCCACGTGACCGACCTGAAGAGCAAGAACGGCACCTTCGTCGGTGGCCGTCCGGCAGACTCTGCGGATTTTCGTTTCGGCGAGACGGTCCGATTGTCGTCGGCCTCCTTGGTTGTGCTCGAGGAGCACGCCGAGCTCAGCCCGAGCGGACCGGTTTCACCGGTCGACGGCAACGACGTCGACAACGCAACCGCGGACCCAACCGACGGGCATCTCGGGACCTTTCGGGTGAGCGATGTGGTGACTCTCCTCGGCGAGATCCACGGAGGACTTGCCACCCGTTCGCTGACCGGGCCGGTCGGGTGGGCGGTACGCGCCCTGGGGGCCGGCGGGGCGATGGTCCTTTACGGAGACCACGGAGGCGGCGTCTCTCTCGTTGCGAGCTCGGGCGATCTCGGTGGTCTGGTCTCCGACAGCGCCGCGTTGCGGCACATGGTTGAGCGAGGACGGGGATCCTCGTCGGCGCTCCACCAGTTTGCCGAGGGCGACCACACGTGGCTGCTCGGAACCCTCAGCCAAGACCACGTCCTCGTCATTCGCTGCGGTACGCAGATACCGGCGGTTTCCGGCCTGCACGCATTGATGAAGTCGCTGGACATCCTGCTCGATCTGCCGAGAGCCTACCAGGCCAACGGCGACGCGTCGGCTCGCAGGGCGGACGCCGGGGTGCTTCGAGCCGGTGGGAGGCTGAACGACGCCCTCGCGGACGTCGAACGCCGGATGATCCGCGAGGCGCTTTCACTGTCCGAAGGGCGTCGAGGTGAGGCGGCCAAGCGGCTCGGTGTGAGCGTGGCCTCGCTTCGACGACGAATCCACCGGCTCGGCCTGGAGACGGGCGAGGCCACGTGAACCGGGACTCCGGCCGGCCCTGCAGCGAAAAGTACGCTAGAGTGGCCCTGGGATCGGAGGAGGCGGGTGTCCGCTGCGGGCCGTAAGGTCCGGGGAGGAAAGTCCGGACTCCTGACGGACGGCATGCCGGGTAACGCCCGGCCGCGGCAACGCGAGGGAAAGTGCCACAGAGAGCAGACCACCCCCGGAACCGACCGGGGGCCAGGGTGAAAGGGTGCGGTAAGAGCGCACCGCTCCTCCGGCGACGGAGGAGGCACGGTAAACCCCATGCGGAGCAAGGCCAAATAGGGAAGCCGAGGGTGGTCCGTCCCCGCAACCCGGCAACGGGGGAGGCTTCCGGGTAGGCTGCTCGAGCCCTGCGGTGACGCAGGGCCCAGAGGAATGGACGCCGCCCCTCAGGGGGCACAGAATCCGGCTTACAGCCTCCTTCGACCCCACTTTCTTCGCCTGCATGTCCCAGTCAACCTGGCGGCTGCGGGCACTAATCGGGCTATGCTGGTCGTCGTGGCATCGATGTTCCAGCCGCTGCGAGCCGGGGAGCCGATCGGAGTCGTCGCCCTGTCCGGACCGGTGGTGCGTGATCGGCTCGAGGCCGGCCTCGCGGAGCTGGCGAGCTGGGGCCATCCGCTGGTCGAGGCTCCCAACATTCGGTCATGCCGTGGCTATCTGGCGGGTGACGACGAGGCCCGTCTCGAGGGTCTCCGGGCCTTGCTCGAGAGTGGAGTTCGCGTCCTCGTGGCTGTGCGCGGCGGGTATGGCGCAACCCGGTTGCTCGAACAGCTCCCGTGGCGCCGCCTGGAGGCGAGCAGCGTGTGCCTGGTCGGGCATTCGGACCTGACCGCGGTCATGGCGCCGCTCGCGGCGGTGGGCGTGCCCCAGGTGCACGGTCCGATGGTCGCGGCGGGCCTGGCACGAACCGGCAACGCGCGGCGTTTGCGTGCGGTGCTTACTGGCGAGCTGGTGGGTCGAACCCTGTTTTGGTTTCCGAGCAGCGCGGTGGTTCGATCCGGGAAGGTCACCGGTCGCGCGGTCGGCGGCAACCTCGCCACGCTGACCGCGCTCGTGGGTACGGCAAGAGAGCCGGACCTTGACGGGGCCGTCCTGTTTCTCGAAGAGGTCAACGAACCGGCATACCGGATCGATCGGATGTTGACCCAGCTGGCGGCGTCGGCGAGACTGGACCGGGTAGCGGCGGTCGTCGGTGGGAGTCTTCGCGGTTGCCGGCCGGCGTCCACGCGGGAGCGGCACTGGCAGTGTCTCCTGGAGGAGGTTGTTTCGCGCCGGGCCGCGATAGTGACCGGGCTGCAGTTTGGGCACGGCGCCGACAACAGGGCGTTTCCGCTCGGTGTCCCAGTCGAAGTGGACACCGACGCGAGGGTGGTGAGGTGGAGCGAGTGATGGCGAAGTTCAAGTCGACATCGATCCCAGGACGGCACGACTCCCTTGAGCCGCTCCGGACCCACTTTCCGACCGGCTCCGTGATCTTCTCGGAGGGCGATCTCGGCCTCGCGATGTACGTGGTCGAGTCCGGTGAGGTCGAGATCCGGAAGAAGTTCGGCGGCGACGATCAGGTCCTCGCCGTGCTCGGCAAGGGCGACTTCTTCGGCGAAATGTGCATGCTCGACGAGGAGACCCCACGCTCTGCAACCGCCGTCGCGACCACCGACGTTGATGCCGTGATGATCGATCAGTCGGCCTTCACGTTCATCCTCGAGCACAACCCCGAAATAGCGATCCGAATGATGCGCAAGCTCGCGCGGCGGCTGCGCCAGACGACCCAGCTGCTCGAGGAAGCGGTCGGCCACAAGGTCGACCTCGACGAGTCCGGTGTCACCGATGGACCCAAGGCGCCGGCCGATCCGTCGGCGCGCCTGATCGAGCTTGCCTCGAGCATGATCTTCCCGCTGTCCGAGAAGCGTGAGACGACGGTCGGGCGCATCGACCCGGTCACTGGCATCCACCCGGACGTCGATTTGACGCCAATTGACACCAAGCGCTCCATCTCGCGCCGCCACGCCCGGGTACGCCGCGAGGAGGACGGTACGTTCAGCGTGATCGAAGATGTCGGCACGATGAACGGGACATTCGTCAACGGCGTCCGTCTGACCGTCGGGCGGCCCTTCCCGGTGCAGTCAGGCGACCTGGTCGTGTTCGGCACCGTCCAGTGCCGTTTCGAGGTCGACTCCCCTGAAGTCTGACGCGCCGCTGACACTGGACGACCCTCCCGACCGTCTCCCGGGCATCGGACCGGTCACTGCCCGACGCCTCGCGGCCGAAGGCGTTGTTCGGATCGCGGATCTTCTGCTGCACCTGCCGCGGCGCTACGAGGACCGGAAGACCGCGGTCACCGTGGCGGAGGCCGCGTGCTCCGATCGGCCCGTCCTGGTGCGGGCATCAGCGCTGGGTGTCCGCTCCCGTCGGGCCCGCCGCAGGATGCACATCGTCGACGCGGTGCTCGAGGATGAAACCGGCAGCCTGCCAGCGATCTGGTTCAACCAGCCCTGGGTCGCCGAGCGGCTCGAGAATGCAGCTCAGATGCTGTTCTACGGGCAGCCCCGGCCGGGACGAGGCGGACGCCTGCGGTTGGTGAACCCAGAGGTTCACCCCGACGAGGGTGCCGAAGCGGCAGCCGGTGTCTCTGGTCTGGTGGCGCGGTACACGCCGCTGGGGGGTCTGGGAGGCGCGCGCCTGCGACGCGTGATCGAGGCTGCCCGAGCGCTCGGAGGGACGATTGACGATCCGTTGCCGGATTCCCTGAGGCAGAAGTTGGCACTGCCGCCTCTGGCCGAAGCCATCGAGGAGCTGCATAATCCTTCGCTCGGTCGAGGACGACCCCGATCGAGCGGCTCGCCTCGGGGAGCTGGGGTCACGGTGTAGCCCTTTTCACCGCCGCCTTGTCTTCGACGAGCTGCTGGCGTTTGCTCTCGCCGTCGAACGCGAGCGCGGGCGGCGGCGCGGGCTCGGAGGGCCGTGCTGTACGGTGGACGACGACCTCAGACAGCTCGCGGCAGAGATGTTGCCGTTCCGCCTGACGAAGGCGCAACGTCGCGTCGTGCGCGAGATCGCCAACGACATGCTCGGGCCGCACCCCATGGCACGGCTTCTCCAGGGTGACGTCGGTTCGGGCAAAACCGTGGTTGCTGCACTGGCTATGATGGTGGCCGCCCGGAGCGGGTACCAGGCCGCACTGATGGCGCCGACGGAGATCCTCGCCGAGCAGCACCGGCGGACCCTGGAGTCACTGTTTGCGCTGACGCCGCTGAGGCCGGTGCTGCTTACGGCCGGCGTGGCGCCTCGAGAGGCACGCGCCACGAGGGTCGCCCTGGAGCGCGGCGAGGTCGCCCTCGTCGTAGGGACCCACGCCCTACTCCAGGAGACGGTGGGCTTTGCACGCCTCGGCCTCGTCATCGTCGACGAGCAGCACCGCTTCGGCGCAGCCCAGCGACAGGCTCTCCTGTCCAAGGGAGCCGCTCCGCACCTGCTCGTGATGACGGCGACCCCGATCCCGCGCTCCCTCGCGCTCACGCTCTATGGCGACCTCGACTTGTCCATCCTCGACGAGCTTCCCCCCGGGAGGGTCCCGGTCCGCACCGAGCTCAGGCCAGCCTCGGCCCGCAGCCGAGTGCTCGCGTTCGTGCGCCGGGAGATTTCGGAGGGAGGTCGCGCGTTGCTCGTCTATCCGCTGATCGAGGCTTCGGACCGGGTCGAGGCGGCCTCGATCCAGGACGCGGTCTCCCAGATCCGGGTCGAGCTGCCCGGGATCGCCCTGGGGTTAATCCACGGCCGCATGGCGAGGGCTGAGCGGGAGGATGTGTTCGCCCGGTTCCGGTCGGGCGCGGTCCAGGCGGTTCTGGCGACCACCGTCGTCGAGGTCGGGGTGGACGTTCCGGAGGCGAGTGTCATCGTCATCGAGTCGGCCGAGCGTTTCGGGCTGTCCCAGCTTCACCAGCTCCGGGGTCGGGTGGGGCGGGGAACGCGCCCGTCGTGGTGCATCCTGCTCATCCATCCCGAGGCCGGTGCCGACGCCTGCCGGAGGCTCGAGATCTTCTGCACCACCCGGGACGGCTTCGAGCTTGCCGAGGCGGACCTCGTCCTTCGCGGACCCGGCGAGCTCGCCGGCACCCGCCAATGGGGCCCGACCGGTTTCCGCTTCGCCGATCTCGTCCGCGACCACGATCTGGTCGGCGAGGCGCGACGGGTCGCCGTCGAACTGGCCGCCCGAGGCGAGCTGGAGACTGCCCGCACAGCGCTCGCACGGTTCCACAGCATAGCCCCGGACCCGCCCCCCGGCTGACGGGACGCCAGACGCAAGAGGCGAGACGTGAGACGTATGAAGGTGAGAACGTGAAAAGGTAAGAAGGGGAGGAGGTCGAGGGCACGGGACGCACGTCTGTTCTTGGGCTATCAGGATCAAGAGAGTGCCGCCGCGTCGAACTCTTCCAGTTCAGAAGCCTGCGGCTCGGGGCGAGCTTCGTGACGAGGGACGTGCAGGGTGGTGAGATGCTGCGCGAACAACGAGCTCGACCGACGAAGGCGTAGCCTCGCTACGTTGAGGAGGGCGAGCCGCTGGTCGCGCGGCAGATCGCCGCTCTGCGCGTTCCGCAGTAGAAGCTCGCCCCGAGTTGCAGGCTAGTCGAGATCGATGTCCCGAATCTTGGGACCTTCGTCGTCCTCGTCCTTTGCCTTGTCCAGCAGGGTTTTGAACCGGTCCGCAAGCAGCCGCTCCCGGTCCTTCTCGCTGCGCATCGCTTCCTTCATGCGCTCGCTGGCACGGCGCTTGTCGGCCTCGAGCTGGCGCAGGCGGGTCTCGAAGTCCGGCCGGTCAGAGGGTGGGGCTGTGGGGCGCTCATGATGGACAACGACGCCCGCCTCAAGGTCAACGGTGAGGGTGGCCTCGCAATGGGGGCACGAGATCGTGACGGTGCGGCTCATGCGTTTCTCCCGAGCTTCTTCGCGAGCTGATTGGCGGCCACGAGCAGAGGGTCCCAGACCGGGGCGAACGGAGGGGCATAGACCAGATCGAGACCCTGGAGGTCGGCGACCGTCAAGTGGGTCGCGAGGGCGGACGCGAGGACATTCACCCGAAGGGCCGCGCCTTCGCGGCCGACCAGCTCGCCCCCGAGCAGCAGCCCCGTCGGGCGATCGGCCACGAGGTGAACTTGGACCGTTGCCCCGTCGGGGAAGGCGTGCGCCCGGGAGCGCTGCCGGATGGTCACTGTCACCGCGTCGAATCCTTCGGCGCGCGCCTGCTCCAGGCTGAGCCCGGAGCGGGCGACCTCGAGGTCGAAGGTCACGAAGCCGGCGGTGCCGACGATGCCCCGAAACCGCTCGTTGGCTCCGGAGGCGTTGGCTCCGGCGATCCTGCCCTGTTTGTTCGCCGTGGTCCCGAGCGGAATCCAGGCGTTGCGGCGCAGCACGCGGTGGTAGGCCTCGGCGCAGTCGCCCGCCGCCCACACCTGCGGGTGGGAGGTCTGTTGAAACTGATTGACCCAGAGGGCGCCGGTGTCGCCGACCTTGAGACCGGCATCGAGGGCAACGCTCACGTTCGGCCGAACCCCGACCGCGAGCAGCACGAGGTCGGAGGCGATCGGGCCGTCGCCAGTCGAAATCGTGGCAACCCGCCCGTCGGTTCCAGCTTCGAGCCCGGCGACAGCGACTCCGGTGCGCACGTCGACGCCCCGCCGGGTGAGAGTCTCGAGAACGGTCGTGACGGTGTCGACGTGCCACCCTGGGAGGATCTGCGGCATCTTCTCGAGCAGCGTGACCTCGAGGCCCCGTGCCGTGAGAACGTGCGCCATCTCGAGGCCGATGTACCCCGCGCCGACGATCGCGACCTTGCGCACGGGGCCCTCGAGCTCGCTCTTGAGCCTCTCTCCGTCGGTCAGCTCGCGCAGGACGAAGACGCCTGGCAGCTGGGCGCCCGGCAGTGGCGGCCGAACGGCGCGAGCGCCCATGGCAAGCACCAGCGCATCGAAGGACTCGTGGGCTTCACGATCGGTCCCGGCATCGTGCACGGTAACGAGCTGCCGTGCGAGGTCGATCCCACGCACCTCGTGGAGCAGCCGGAGATCGATGCCGCGCTCCGCTCGAGCCTGCTCCGCGGTGAGGACGACAAGGTCGTCCATGCTCCGTTCGAGGTCCTCGATGTTGTAGGGTATGCCGCAGGCGCCGTAGGAAATGTAGGGCCCACGCTCGAACACGACGACTTCGGCGGAGGGGAGGCGGCGTCGTACCTGGCTGGCGGCGCTCATTCCGGCCGCAACGCCTCCCACAACCAGCACTCGGGGCGATGCGGTCACCTTGACCTCCCCGCGAGCCCGGCAGTCACACCTGAAGCACGCCTCCAGAGTGCGCGATCGGGCGGCTTCGAGACCCCAGGCCCGACCGCCTCATGGTATCACCAGGGTCACCTTTCGGGCCCTGCTGCGGTGCTATGCTGCAGATGACAGCAGGGTCGTTGCGGCGTAGGTGGCGACGGCCTCGGGAGGGAGTGGTGATGAGGATTTTGGAGCGCACGGCCATCGCTCTGGTCCTCGCCGGATTGGGCTTCGGCGCGGTCGCCTGCGAAGACACCGCGCCGACTCCCGAGCAACGGCAGGCCATCGAGCAGCATGTCAAGGGCTACCTCGAGGCCTTGGCGGGCGCGTACTCGAGCCTCGATGCCACCACGCTCAAAACCTGGGCAAGCGACAACGAAATCGCAGCCGTTCGAAAGGTCCTCAGGACCCTGATGTCCTCCGGTGACCGGGTCGACGCGAAGCTCCTGAGAGTCGAGTTCGAAGACGTGGCGGTCTTTCGGACGGTCAACGCCACGGTCCGGACCATGGAAGTGTGGGACGTGGGCCGTTTCGATCCCTACACAGGCCAAGAAAAGGGTCGCAACCCGGCTTCCGTACAGCACGCCATCATCCAGCTGAGGCGGATCGACGGGACCTGGACGGTGACAGGGCGAACTGTGGTTGAGGCGAGTGGCCCCAATCGTTGGGGTCTGCCGACGCCGGCGCCGAAGGTCGGAAGTACCGAGTGAGCCCGCAACCGGTGATGGTGATCGTCGGTCGGCCCAACGTCGGCAAGTCGACGCTGTTCAACCGTCTGACCAAGTCCCGGAAGGCGCTGGTCCACGACCTGCCCGGGGTGACCCGCGACCGGATCATCGGCGAAGCCCGGATTCCGGGCGGCAGGACGTGCACGGTCGTCGACACCGGCGGGTTGCTGCTCGACGACGAGGACCGCTGGATTCCCCTGATCCGCTCCCAGGCCATGTCGGCCGTCGACACCGCCGACGTCGTCCTCTTCCTCCTCGACGGCGACGCCGGACCGATCCCGGAGGACCGCGAGATCGCGGAGGTGCTTCGCAAGCGTGACGTGCCGGTAGTTGTCGCGGTCAACAAGTCCGACCGCCGCGGCGTGGAGCTTCAAGCTGAGGAGTTCTACCGTCTCGGTCTCGGAACCCCGATCGCGATCTCGGCCGAGCACGGGATGGGTATCGCCGAGCTATGGGAGGCGATCGAGGAGCACCTTGGTCCGGCCGACGAGAGCCCGGACGAGGCCGTCGAGCCCGCCCCCGACGAGCTGCGCGTGACCATCATAGGCCGCCCGAACGTCGGCAAGAGCTCGCTGCTCAACCGTCTGGTGGGTGACGAGCGGGTGCTGGTCAGCGAGGTCCCCGGCACCACCAGGGACGCCGTGGATGTCGTCCTCCAACGCGACCAGACTCGCATTCGGTTTGTGGACACGGCGGGTATCCGCCGCAAGGGCCGCACCGACACCGGCCCGGAGGTACTCTCGGTCGTCCAGGCCCGCAAGTCGTTAGAGCGTGCTCAGATCTGCCTCGTGGTGATCGACGCGGTGGAAGGGGTCACCCGCCAGGACGCGCACGTCGCCGGCTACGCGTGGGAGGCGGGACGGGCGATCGCGTTGGTGATCAACAAGTGGGACCTCATCGAGGAGCGAGCCGACGCCGCCCGCGCGCTCGAGGACGCGCTGGATCGCGAGCTTGCGTTCGCCCGCTCGGCGCCACGTGTCTTCGTCTCGGCGCTGACGGGACGGGGTGTGGGCAGGCTCTTTCCGCTCATGAACGACCTCCGTAACGCCTACCAGCGCCGTCCTTCGACGTCCGAGCTCAACCGCGTTCTGCGAGCCGCCTGGCAGCGTCGACCGCCGTCCTCGGCAGGACGCAAGGAGGCGAGGCTCTATTACGCAAGCCAGCTTCGTCATCCGCCGCCGTCGTTCCTGCTTTTCACCAATCAAACCGGTCCGCTTCATTTCTCGTATCTGCGGTACCTCGAGAACTCACTGCGTGACACACTGGGTTTGGCTGGCGTGCCGATTCGAGTTATGATCAGGGGACGGGACAGTTGAGGGTAGCTGATGGTCTTCTTCAATTACGCACTGCGTAAGCTCAACGCCAAGATCGTCTACTACGGTCCCGGTCTGTGCGGGAAGACCACCAACCTCCAGTGGATCCACGACCACTTCGAGGGCGGTCAGCGCGGGCGCATGATCTCGCTCGCCACCGAGGGTGATCGGACGATCTTTTTCGACCTGCTGCCGCTCGACATTGGCGCGATTCGTGGGATGCAGGTCACCCTGCAGCTGTACACGGTCCCCGGCCAGGTCCACTACAACTCGACGCGGCAGCTGGTCCTCAAGGGTGCGGACGGCGTCGTCTTCGTCGCCGACTCCCAGCGCGCGATGCTCAAGTCCAACCAGGACTCGTGGCGCAACCTCCAGGAAAACTTGCTGCTGCAGGGTCTCGAGCTGCGCAGCTTTCCCCATGTCGTCCAGTTCAACAAGCGCGACCTGCGCGACATCATGAGCATGGAGGATCTCGACTCCTTCCTGAACCAGTACGATTGTCCGATCTTCGAGGCGATCGCCACCGACGGCGTCGGCGTGCAGGAGACGCTCGAAGGCATCGTGAAGCTGGTCATGCGCAGTCTCAAGGAGCGCTACGAACCCGTCGTGGCTGGTACGTCGGGCCCGCAGCCGGCGGCCGGTGTCACGGCCGGGCCGTGGCCCGTAGCCGGCCCGCCGAGCTCCTCCCGCCCGATCCCGATGCCGCCGAGGCGACCCGCGGCCTCGTCACGCGGCGAAAACGGCGCCACCCAGCCTTTGTCGGCCGAGCCATCGGGGGTCGTGACACGCGACCTCGACGTTCCGGCAAGCTCTTCTCAGCCAGCCCAGGCTGCTCCTGGTGGACCGGTGCTTCGCGACGAAACCGACGACGCGCCGACACTGGTCGCCGAGGAGGAGATCCTGGACGACCTTGACCTCGTGATTCCGGCAGCGGCACCTAGATCCAGCCGGAGGAGGGCGACACCGCGACTGAAAAGGACCTGTTTGGATCGAGCGAGCTTGAGACGGCCCAACCCGCCGAGCGTGAGCTGAGCGACGATCCGACCGGGATCTCGTCGCGCTCCGAAGACTGGGAGTACGACGAAGTTGGGCCCGAAGCACCAGCGGAGATCAAGATCGAGACCTGGCCCGATCATGAATCTCAGGAGTCCGTGACCGACGAGGATGCTACGGAACCCTTCGCGGACGTGCGGGGTGGAGGTCACGAAGAGGCCGACCTCGACATCGGATCAGGTGGCGGTGACGAGCCTTTCGAACCGGACGGCGCGCCGCCGCCTGAACAGGCGTGGGAGGCCGAGGATACCCCCGCCCCCTTTGCGGCGCCCCATGACGAACAGGCGGAACAGGCTGACGAAGCAACGATCACCGAAGGAGAGCTCGGGGAGCTTCCGACGGCTGAGGTCACCCCGGTGGTGGCGGATGTGGACCTGGACGCACTGCAAAAAGGTACTGCGGACGAGTCTACTGACGAGGACCTCGACCGGGTGGATTTCGAAATCGCGCCCGACTTCGAGCCCATCGTCGAAGCGAAGGAGCCGCCGTTCCCGCCGTTGCGACCTTCTGCTGAGGCCTTTTTCGTCTCTGACGAGGAACCCTTCGACGACATATACGATGCCCTGATCGACGAGCCCAGCGGCGCACGAGAGGTGACTGCGGAGGCCTCGGCGCTGGTGTCGTCGCCGGCCGCGAGGGTCGGTGCGATCAACGTCGACGCCGAGAGCAACCAGCTCCATGTCCGGCTCCACGGCAAAGGGGCGCTGGCCGAGTATGGTCAGGTACGGGAGCTCGACATCGTCGTACCGGTTCCGGGTCAGTGGATCGGCAACCGTCGTGTCACCCTCCAGCTGCGGCTCACACTCTCGCCGATGGCGGAGGGCGAACAGGAGGGGCCGGATGGAGCTTCCTGAGGGGCAGGATCAGTTCAAACTCAACGAGGTCTGCAAGCTCGCCAATGTCCAGCCCTACATGTTGCGCTTCTGGGGCACCGAGTTCCCACAGCTTGAGGCGTCTCGCTCCGGCACCGGCCAGCGCCTCTACACCCGCGACCAGGTCGAGCTGATCCTCGAGATCCGCCAGCTTCTGTTCGAGGAGGGTCTGACCATCGCGGGTGCCCGCAAGCGGCTGGCTGCTGGAGGGGAGCGCCCAAGGGATGACGGGCGGAAGTCGGCTGCCCGGCGGAGTAGGTTGGCGGAACCGGCGTCCGCAGCGGTGATCGAGGAGGACGACGACGAGGCCGAGAACGACGAGCAGCCTCCACAGGCTGCGGCAGACGTTGACAAGAGTGCCTCGGACCGCGTACAACCTCTCCTCGCGACGGTGCGCAACGTCCGTGACGAGGTCGCTCGCATCATCGCCGAGCTCAGAGAAGAACACGACGTCGGGACGTAGCGCAGTCTGGTAGCGCACCTGAATGGGGTTCAGGGGGTCCGGAGTTCAAATCTCCGCGTCCCGA
>CAVSIS010000010.1:0-29643 GCA_963727925.1 uncultured Acidobacteriota bacterium
GCAACCGAGGTGACCGACAACCGGGTCGAGCGCGTCAAGCTCGGCGGGGCCCGCTACGCCGTCTACCTGACGGACACAGCCGGCGCCAGAGTGGCCGGCAACCGCGTCGAGGGCTCCAGCCACGGCATCCGCTTCGACCGCGGGGAGCGCGGCCGGGTGCTCGACAACGACCTCCAGGACGGCGGCTTCGGATTCACGGTCGTGTCCCACGGCGAGCTCCGCGCCGACGGCAACCGGGTCGAGAGCATGAAGGCGTGGGGATTCGGCGGGGCCAACCTGATCGGGACCACCACCGTCGGGTCGGGCCGATTCCGCTCGTGCGGGTACGTCGGGCCGGCGCTGTCCGTCGGCGTCCTCGTCGGCCTCGGCGAGCTCGTTGTCGAGGGCTGCGAGGTCGTCGACACCGGGGTCTCCGCCGACCAGAAAGTCACCGTCCAGCCGGCCTTCGGAATCGCCGCGCTGCTCACCTTCAGCTGCCGGATCGAGGGCAACCGCGTAGGCTACTCGAACCCCCTCCTCCCCCGCGACCCCGCCGCCGAGGACCGCGCGCTGCTGCTGTGGGGGCTGCTCGAGGTCGAGCTTGGCAGCGGGGTCTTCGGCGGCACCGCGCAGATCCTGGGCAACACCATGGCCGGCACCGGGGCCTCGTCCCTGGTCGAGCTGCTCGAGCTCCTGATCTCGAAGGCAGTTCGGATCCGGTTCGAGCGCGTGATCTTCTCCGACAACCGCTGCGACCACTGGATCGGCAAGGCGTCGGACAAGGCGTCTACGGTGTCCCTGCGCGGTCGCAGCGCGATCGTGATCGGCAACCATGTGACGTCGATCCCCGCCGAGGGCGTCCGCTCCGTGGCGTTCAACCACGTCAAGGGTCCATTCATCGGCAACGACACGACCGGGAACAGCGACCGTTTTGAGGGGGAGCAGTTCCCGAGCCCCGAGTCGGCATTCAACCTGTAGCGGGGCCGCTCGAGGCTCCGAGGAGGTCTCCATGGCCGTGCGCACCATCCGAGAGGCGATCGACACCCACACCCTTCTGCTCAAGCAGCTCGACGAGCAGCTCAAGACCGCGGGCAGCGGGCGCACCGCGTCCTCCGACCTCCCGACCCTCGCCAAGGCGCGCGAGGTGGAGCGGCTGTCGGCACGGCTCGAGCTGGTGCAAAAGGCCCAAGAGGAAACGGTCGCCCGATTCGACGACGAGATCGAGCGCCTGACGACGGCGGTCACGGCCCTGAAGGCCGAGCTCGAGCTCGACCTCAAGCGCATCCAGGACGCGACGCCGGTCGGTGGCGGCACGCCGGCCCGGCCGACCACGCTCGACGCGATCACCGGGATCGGGGAGCGCCGCGCCACACTCTTGAAGGACGCCGGCATCGCCGACGTCGCGGCCCTCGCCAACGCTGCGCCGGAGCGGGTCGCCGAGCTGTTGCGGCTTTCCCTCGACCAGGCGAAGGAGGTCATCACGGAGGCCAGGCGACTGATGCTGCCGGTCCCGTAGCTCAAGGGCGCACTCGGAACGGGCGCCGGCGGGTCGCAGCCCGCGTCGCTCGCAGGCTACAATCGTCCGCCGACGTGACTTCAACCTTCGCCCCCACCGACCCGCCGACCCGCCTCCTCGACACCGCGGTCGGCCCGGTGTCCGTCGCCGAGGAGGGGCGCCTGGAAGCGCCCGCCATCCTGTGCGGTCACGGCATCCCCGGTTCAGTGCGCGACTTCCGCTACCTCGGTCCGGCCCTCGCCGAGCACTGGCACGTGGTGCGCCTCGACCTACCCGGCTTCGGCGGCTCGCCCGCACCGCCCGGCACAACCGTCGCTGACTGGACTGCGGCCCTCGGGGCGGTTGCCGACGCATTGGAGCTCGAGCGGCCGGCGCTGCTCGCGCACTCGTTCAGCGGCGGCGCGGTGATCCTCGCCGCGGCCGCACGTCCCAATCGCTACCGGGGTATCGCGCTGCTCGCCTCCCTCGGCGTCAGCATCCACCGGGCCATGCGCCTTCCCCCAAAAGTCTATCGTCGGCTGGTTCGCGTCGCCCGGCGGCCCGCGCTCGGCGCCGCGCTCGCCGTCACCCTGCGGCGGGTCTACCGAATGCTCGGCCTACCGCCGCCGGCGAGCCGCACAGAGGTCCTCCTCCACCTCGGGCTGATCGCCTCGGTCGACTTCGACGCCCTCGCCGCCGCCGCCCGCTCGCTCGAGATCCCGGTGCTGGCCGTTTCCGCCCGCGACGACCGCCTCAGCGAACCCGCCGTTCAAGACGAGCTCGCGGCGCTGTTCCCTGATGTCGAGCGGCTGGTGTTCGGCAGCGGCGGTCACCATCTCCAGAAGACCCGTGCCGTCGAGGTCGCGGCAGCGGTCACGCGGCGGCTGCTCGCGCCGGCCGCCACGTTGGCGTGATGTACGCGCGGGTCGCCCTTCCGCGCAGCGCACCGGACGCCCTGATCTACAGCGTCCCGTCCGAGCTCGCCCGGCTCGTCCGGCCTGGGGTGCGGGTCCGGGTTCCGCTGCGACGCCGCGCGGCGACCGGAGTCGTGGTCGGCCTCGACGAGGCCACCGAGCTCGACCCGGGGTCGGTCCGGCCCCTGAGCGAGGCTCTCGACGACGAGCCGCTGCTGCCCTCGCACCTCCTCGACCTCGCCGCCTTCGTCGCCGACTACTACCGGTGCCCGCTCGGCGACACCCTCGCGGCGATGCTCCCCGCGGGGTTGCTCCGCGCCGACGCGGAGGAGGTCGAGGTCACGCCGGCGGGCATCTCCGCCGATCCCGCCACCCTACCGGCGGCACAGGCCGCTGTGCTCGCCGCCCTCACGCGCAGCACCCGTCGCCGCCTGCCGACGCTGCTCGCCGAGGCCGGGGCCGCAAGCCGCGCTCCGGTTGAGGCCCTCGCCGAGGCCGGGCTGGTGCGGCTGCGCCGCCGCCGCCGTGACCGTCCCCCTCAGGCGGAGGTCGCCGCCGTCGCACTCGCCGATGTTCCGGTCGAGGAGCTGGTCGAGCGTGCTGGGCGAGCTCGGGGCCAGCGCGCGGTGGTCGAGTGGCTCGCCGAGCAGGGCCGGCCCGCGTTGGTCGCCGAGGTCTGTGCTGGCGCCGGCTGCTCCCCGTCCACGGTTCGTGCTGCCGCCGAGCGCGGGCTGGTGATCCGCTTCACGCAGCGGCCCGCGGCCCGGGCACGGTGGACGCTCGGCGGTGGCGGACGCGTCACGCTCACCGACGAGCAGCGGGCGGCAGTGGAACGAATCGACGCCGCGCTCACCAAGGGCGTCTTCACGCCCCTCCTGCTCGAGGGCATCACCGGCTCGGGCAAGACCGAGGTCTACCTGCGCTGCATCGAGAAGGTCCTCGCCGCCGGGCGCGGCGCGATCGTTCTCGTGCCCGAGATCGGCCTCACGCCGGCAGCGGTGGGGGCGGTCGAGCACCGGTTCGGTTCCAAGGTCGCGGTGCTCCACTCAGCTCAGGCCGAGGGTGAACGGTGGCTCCAGTGGCAGGCGGTCCGGGCCGGCGAGGCCAGGGTCGTGGTCGGCCCGCGATCGGCCCTGTTCGCTCCAGTGGTCCCGCTCGGGCTGATCGTGGTGGACGAGGAGCACGACGCCGCGTACAAGCAGCAGGACGCGCCCCGCTACCACGCACGTGACCTCGCACTGGTGCTCGGCCAGCGCCTCGGCATCCCCGTGCTGCTGTGCTCCGCGACGCCCTCCGTCGAGGCCGCCGCCCTCGTCCGGCGCGCCAAGGCGGGCACCTTGAAGCTCACGCGGAGGGTCGCCGGCGCATCCCTGCCCGAGGTCGAGGTGGTCGACCTGCGCGGGGAGCCGGGCGAGCCCGGCGAGCAGGGTCGGGCTCTGTTCTCGGGGCGGCTGCGCACGTGCCTGTCCGAGACGCTCGAGCGTGGCGAGCAGGCGATTCTGCTCATGCAGCGGCGAGGTTGGGCACCAGTACTGCTGTGCCGCGACTGCGGCCATCGCATCGACTGCACCGAGTGCTCGGTGGCAATGGTCGTCCACCGCCGCTCGGGCGACCTTCGCTGCCACTACTGCGGCGCCCATGCCGCCAGGCCGCGCGTGTGCCCGACCTGTGGCGGCACGCTGCTGGACGCGGTCGGCGCCGGGACCGAGAAGGTCGCCCACCACCTCGAGCGCCTGTTCCCCGGGGTGGCGAGCGCCATCCTCGACCGCGACACGGTGCGGCGCCGGGGCGGGCTCGAGGCAACCCTCGGCGAGTTCGCAGCGGGTCGTGTGCAGGTTCTGGTCGGAACCCAGATGGTGGCCAAGGGCCACCACTTTCCGAGGGTCACCCTGACCGGGGTGATCTCGGCCGATGCGCTGCTCGGGCTGCCCGACTTCCGGGCCGCAGAGCGGACGTTCCAGCTCCTGACCCAGGTCGCAGGCAGATCCGGCCGCGGTGGCACGCCTGGACGGGTCGTGATCCAGACCTACTACCCGGGACATCCCGCGGTTCGCCACGCGTGCGGACACGACGTCGCCGCATTTCTCGAGGAGGAGATGGTCTACCGGCGCGCCTTCCATTGGCCGCCCGCAGCGCGCCTCGCGCTGGTCCGATTCGAAGCCGCGAGCGCGACCGCCGCGCGCCGCGCCGCCGAGGCGGCCGCCGCACAGGTCGAGCCGGCCCGCGACGGGCTCCGGCTGCGCGGACCGGCGCCGGCCCCGCTCGAGCGGATCCGGGGACAGTGGCGGTGGCAACTGATCCTGGCCGCACCCAGCCGACGCCCGCTGCGCAGCGTGCTCGACCGGATCGAGGCGACACCGTCCCCAACCGGCGTGCGGCGGGTGGTCGACATCGACCCGGTCTCGACCCTGTGACGGGGGGCGGGCTGCGCCCGCCGCGGCAGACGTCACAAGGTCAGCACGGGAGGAGACAAGCTCCTCCCCCACGACCCCTACGACAGCTCGTCCGTCGCGCCCCGGCCCTCCTCGCGTTCTTGCCTCCTCACCTTCTCACTTCCTCACCTCTTCACCGGCGAAGCCGCTCTGGTATCCTACGGTGTTGCGGGAGCCGTGCGCCGGGCCACACTCTCAAGATGAAGGACTACGGATTCGCCACCCATCTCCTGCGTGAGGGAGCTCTCACCGCCGACCAGCACCGCGCGGTGACAGATGCCATGGGCGTCTCCGACCGCCGCGCCGACACCGTCGCCCTCGATCTCGGCCTGATCTCCGAGGCGACCCTGATTCATGCCCTGGGACGCTTCCACAGGAGCCGCCCGGTCACCGCGGTCGAGCTCGCGTCAATTGACGAGCCGCTCGCGCGGATCATCTCCCCACGTATTGCGCGCCGCTACGAGATCGTCCCGTTTCGAATCGAAGGCCGCAAGCTGCTGCTCGCCAACCTCAACCCGGAGAACCTCCAGATCGAGGATGAGCTCGGCCTCCTGACCGGGCTCATGGTCACCAGCTTCGTCGGCCTCGAGGTGCGGGTCTACGAGGCGCTGCATCGGCTCTACGACCTCGAGATGCCGCCGTTGATCGCGAGCGTGGCGCGACGCCTGGCGAGCGGCGAGATCGGGACGCCGCGCGCCCGGGGCGGACACAGTCCCACAACCTTTGCCAAGCCCGTGGTCGGCGACGACACCTCCCCGCCGTCGGCGTCGAAGTGGCAGCGGCTGGTGGCCAAGACCCGGGCGCGGGACGAGGCAGCTGCAGCCAAGGAGCTCGAGATCAGCGACGAGGACTTCGAGCTGTTCCCGTCGCTCCGCCGCGAGCAGGACAACGGCGTCGATCCGCTCGACGGACCGGCGGCGGAGTCCCCCGAGTCCGAAGTGGCGCCGGTCGCGGCGGCCGCCGAGTCCCCTTCGGCGACCCCGCAAGGACCAGACGTCTGCGAGGCACCATCTGAACCTGCCGAGCTCGGCCCCGAAACCCTGCTCGCGCGCGCGTCGGTCGAACTCCAGAACGCCGAGATGCGCGAGGACATCGCCGACGCGCTGCTCGACTTCTGCGCGCCGTTCTTCCGCCGCCGGATGACCCTCACTCTCCACAAGGACAGCATCATCGGCTGGCACGGCGCTGGTGAAGGCGTCGATGCAGCGGCCGTCAAGGCGATCTCGATTCCGATCGGCGAGCCGTCTGTGTTCTCGGGTCTCCTGCAGGGAACGAGCTTCTGGATCGGGGGTCTGCCACCGATGCCGCACAACCTCGACCTCATGCTCGGTCTCGGCGACACCGAACCACGCGAGTGCGTGATCCTGCCCGTGACCCTGCGCAAGAAGCCGGTCTGCTTCCTCTATGGCGACAACGTCGAGCAGGGGGTTTCGAGAGCTCCCGTCGCCCATCTTCGGCGGCTGGTCGCCAAGGCCGGGCTGGCGTTCGAGGTCTACCTGCTCAAGGGCAAGATCCGTGGCCTTTGAGGTTGACGCCGCCCTTCACAGGGCGGCGTCAACCTCAAATGTCTGGATGCGCTGTGCGCATCCTGGGGTTTGGATCTCGTCGTAGGTCGGGCTCAGGGGTCGTCGCTTCCGGGAGGAGCTTCACTTACGCGCCAAACGCACTTCGACGCCGAGGTCGAGGCTCGCCCAGGCGCGGTCGGCAGTCAGGACGGGGAGGTCCATCGTCTTGGCGAGGGCGAGGCAAGCGCGGTCGCCGAGCGAGAGCCCACGGTCCCGGGTAAGCGGGCGGAGCTCGCCCGCGGCGTAGGCCAGGTCCTCGGTGAAGGGGACGACCTCGAGACCGAGAGTCAGCGCCTGTCGGATCTCGACGAGCGGCATGCCGTGGCCGGCGAGCTTCGCAACCACCTCGCTCAGGTTCACCGTGCTCACCGCTGCGCCCGGCAGAGCTTCGAGGACGGCTTCGCTGCCCCGCTCCCCCTGCAGGAGGGCGAGGATCGCCGAGGCGTCAAGCACGGACTCACTCATCCTGCGCTTCCTCCTGCCGCTGGGCGACCAGCTCGGAAGCCAGGCTCTTCTCGCGAGGCACGTACCGGCCGACCAGTGCCTGGGCGCGGCGCACCGCCTCGGCGACCGTCAGGAGCTTCAGACCGCCATCGTCCAGGACGAGGACCAGCTCATCGCCCGGCTTCAGCCCGAGTGCGCGCCGAAACTTGGCCGGAAGCACGACTCTGCCACCCGCGCCGATCCGAACCCTTGATTCCATTGTGTGCCATCCCATATAGAATATGGCACACAAGTCAGCTTATGGCAAGCTGACTGCGGTCGCCACCTGGACTGCTCGAGGACGGCCTTCCGGTGGTGCCGGGAACTCCAGGCGCTCCCGGCGCCGAAGGGGAGACCGATATACTCGCCCGACGGTGAGGGAGGTCGTGAGTGGTGCTGGCGAGGCTAACACGAGCTGCGCCGCCGGCTCTTCGCAAGCGAGTCGGAGAGGTCGTCTCTGCGGGCAGGACACTGTCGTTGCGGCAGGAGATCCGCCACCGCCTCAAGAGGAGCCCCGGCGGTTTGCGTCTCCCCGGGCCGGTCCTCCGGGTTGCGACGGCGGGCACGGCTGACATCGAGTGGTTTCTGGGGAGCGGCAGGCTGGGATTCGAGACAATCCGCGAGTTCCTGGCCGAAGTCGGATTGGACATTGCCCAGCTGGACGCGGCTCTCGATTTCGGGTGCGGCTGCGGTCGGGTTCTGCGGCACTGGCCCTCGACCGGTAGGCCGAAGCTGTACGGCTGCGACATCGACGGCAGGGCTGTGAGATGGCTCGGGAGGCACATGCCGTGGGTCGAGACCGCGAGGACGGTCGGAGCCCCCCCTCTGCCGTGGCCGGATGAGACGTTCGACCTGGTGTGGGCGTTTTCGGTCTTCACCCACCTGCCGCGGGAGCACCAAGGCTCGTGGCAGAGTGAGTTACGCCGGGTGACCCGCCGCGACGGCATGATCCTGCTCAGCGTCCACGGCTCCGCCTACCGAGAGCAGCTCAACGATGAGGAACGGCAGAGATTCGACCGCGGGGAGCTGGTCGAGCGGAGGGCCGCTACCCCAGGCTCGAACGCCTACGGCGTCTACCACCCGGTGAAGGCGGTCGAGGACGTCCTCGCACCCGGGACGGACCTGCAGTCCATCCGCCCGAGGGGCGCCCGGGGCAACCCTCCCCAGGACCTGGTGGTCCTTCGCCGCCCGTTCTGAGACGCTGATTCTCCCGCGCCTGAGTCGATTGACCGGCCACGGATTCGGAGCTGCGGCCCTCGTGGCGCCCACGGTGCGCGGACGGCGCAGGTTGGGCCGTTCCAGATATACTCTCACCATGCCCGGCCACGCCCTGCGCCTCGAGATCGTCGACCGGGAGACTGCCGCGGTGCTGAGGCGGAAGACCCCACGGGAGAGGCTCGAGATCGCCTTCCGCATGTGGTCCACGACCCGCGCGATGCTCGCTGGCATGTTGCGCCAGGAGAACCCGGAGTGGTCGGACCAGGACCTCGACGCCGAGATCACCCGGAGGCTCTCAGGTGGACCAGGCTGAGCTTCTCGCACGGGTGACGGCTCTCCTCACCAGACTCGGGCTCCCGTACCTCGTGACCGGCTCGATGGCGACGATTGCCTACGGGGAGCCCCGCCTCACGCTCGACATCGACATCGTCGTGCAGCTGCGCGCGGAGCACGTCGACGGCCTCTGCGCCGCACTGTCCGACCCGGACCTCTACGTCAGTAGCGCGCACATCCGTGACGCGGTGACACGCCGCACCCAGTTCAACATTCTGCACCCCGGCTCGGGACTGAAGGTCGACATCATGGTCGCCGACGAGTCGGACTTCAACCGATCCCGTTTCGCGCGAGCACGCAGGCTCGAGATCGGCCAAGGGTCGACCGCGGTTTTCGCGTCGCCGGAGGACGTCATCCTCAAGAAGCTCGAGTACTACCGGGCCGGTGGCTCGGACAAGCACCTCCGGGACATCGCTGGGGTTCTGCGAATCACCGGCGATGTCCTCGACATGGCCTACATCGAGCGCTGGGCGGAGATCCTCGGAGTCGGCGAGCTGTGGCGCGAGGTCCGCGACCGGACCGGACGTCGCGAGCCGTGACCGGAGGGCATCGGGACATCGGTGCCTGGTTTGGCATCGGTGTTTTCTCGTTTTTTCGGCGCCGGGCTTTAGGAAGCTGGAAAGTGTTGGTAGAGGAACAACTTCCCAAGTTCTTGGAGCCCGGCACCCAAACAGAAGGATGGGTTGATGATCCAGAGTCTTGTACTTGGTGCGGTCATGATGTTGACCTCCGCGCACGAGGGAGTCTCTGGTGAAGTCCACGCTCCGCCTGAATATGTGCTTCCGGGCGAGCCGTTCCGCTCGGACGTCGTCATCAAGAACGCAAGAGAAGACGAGATGAGAATCGTGGCTGTCGATGTGACAGCTTCGTATTGTGGAAAGGTCTCGAGGACTAGTCGTCCCTGTACGCTCGAGGCGAACTGCTTTCCCATTGTGAAGCCGCGCGTTGGAATTCTGCCGTTTGCAGTCAAGGCGGGAGAGTCGGTGATTCTACCTGTGCTTGTAGCGCCGCCCACGCTTGAGTCATGCGATACGGGGCCCACTCCTGTGTCTGTGGAACTTTCGTTTTCAATGCAGTCCAATGTCGGAAGTGAAGACGTATGGGCAGTTTCGACGAAATTCGAAGTTGAAGTCCGTGAGCCTTGGTCCGCCATTGACCGTTCCATTATGGAAGAGGCGAGGGGTGAGGCCAGGAAGAGACCGCGTCACTCCGCTGTCGGGATTGAAGCAGAAAAGCCAGAGTCGGTCACTTCCGTGTTGGATAGGAGGATCGATGAGGTCGACCGTGCCTACATTCGAGCCTCGAAAGGGTCGCTACAGGGCGGCGGATCCGGGGCCATCGAGCGGTGCCTCTATGACGCGGAGTTGGAGGTCAGTCACGCGTTTTGTGAGAGCGCATACTACTATCACCTGAGGATGCGGAGAGTGAGTTTCCTGGGTTTGGCGGAGATCCTCTGGCTGAACGAGGGCCGGCTTACAGAGGCGGCAATGGCGGATGGCGCGGGTCCTGACGACGGAGGGACAGGTCTGTATGCCCGCTACTGCTCTGACGTTGATGAAGGAACCTTGAAGGCAGTGCTCAAGACGAGCGTGCGGGGAGACGACGCGGCGAGGGTGATGAGAATACCCGAGGACGCACAGGTCCATGGAAGCACCTTTGTAGCCCTGGTGCTGGACGGCTGGAGGAAGCGTCTCGCGCGCCTCCCACGGTGACACGAATCGGTCGGTGTCGGGTCAGGCGATCCCGACGATCCTGTGAAGCCGAGAGCCAGCGTCATCCAAGACAGAGTCAACCAACGATGCGCGCAGCGCATCGAGAGGAATTCGGGCCGCCGCGGCTCCCGGTCGGGGGCCGCGGCGGCCCGAATTCCTGTAGGATACGTCGGTCCGCCACCGCGGTCAGGAGGAGTGCATGTCCGTTCCCCACCACGTCAGGGACCTCGGCCTCGCGGCCGACGGAGCACGCCGCATCGCGTGGGCCGACCGCCAGATGCCGGTACTGCAGTCGATCCGCGAGCGGTTCGCAGCCGAGCGTCCCCTCGCCGGGCAGCGCCTGGCGGCGTGCCTGCACGTCACCACCGAGACCGCCAACCTCGCCCGCACACTTGTCGCCGGCGGCGCCGAGGTCCGCCTGTGCGCGTCGAACCCGCTCTCGACCCAGGACGACGTCGCCGCGGCGCTGGTCGCCGAGCACGGGATCCCGGTGTTCGCGGTCAAGGGCGAGGACACCGCGACCTACTACCGCCACGTCCGCTCGTGCCTCGAGATGGAGCCGACTCTGACGATGGACGACGGCGCCGACCTCGTGTCCTCGCTGATCTTCATGGCGCTCAAGCGCCACGAGGGGCTCCACGCCGAGGTCCGCGCGCTCGCCGAGAGCCTCGGCGAGGCCGGCTGCTCGCGCCTCCTCGACGGCGTGCTCGGCTCGACCGAGGAGACCACCACCGGCGTCATCCGCCTGCGGGCGATGGAGCGCGACGGCGTGCTCCCGTTCCCGGTGGTCGCGGTCAACGACGCCGCCACCAAGCACCTGTTCGACAACCGCTACGGGACCGGCCAGTCGACGATGGACGGCATCCTGCGCGCCACCAACGTGCTGATCTCGGGCCTCACCGTGGTCGTGTGCGGCTACGGCTGGTGCGGCCGCGGGGTCGCCATGCGCGCCCATGGGCTCGGTGCGAACATCATCGTCACCGAGGTCAACCCGGTCCGCGCCCTCGAAGCCGCGATGGACGGCTTCCGTGTCATGCCGTTCGCAGACGCGGCGCCAATCGGGGACATCTTCGTCACTGTCACCGGCGATCGGGACGTCATCACCACCGGTCACGCCGAGCTCCTCAAGGACGGCGCGATCCTGTGCAATTCCGGCCACTTCGACGTCGAGATCGACGTTGCCGGGCTGCGCCGGATCGCGACCGAGCGGCGGTCCGCGCGGCATTTCGTCGAGGCGCTCAAGCTCCCCAACGGCCGTACCGTCTACCTGCTCGCCGAGGGTCGTCTGGTCAACCTGTCCGCGGCCGAGGGGCACCCGGCGGCGGTCATGGACATGTCGTTCGCCAATCAGGCGTTGTGCGCCGAGCACATGGTCCGCCAGAGCGGGTCGATGGAACGTCGGGTGTATCCGGTGCCGGAGGAGATCGATCATGAGATCGCCCGCCTCAAGCTGGCGACCATGGGCCTCGCGATCGATACGCTGACCGCTGCCCAAGCGGCGTACCTTGCATCGTGGGAAGAGGGAACATGACAGGAGTCGCCGCTGCGGCGACGAGACCGGGGAGCGGTCCTGTCCGGTGCCCGCTCCCGGAACCTTTCCGGGAACGCTTCGTAAAGGGAAGCGAAGGTCGTGCGAAGGAGGAGCGCTCGTGAGCACCAAGATCCTGCCCGCCCTGAGCCTTGCCCTGATGGTGGCGATTGCCGCCTCGGCCCAGAACGTCAACGTGCCGGCTCTGCCCGCAGAGGTTCCCGGACCCGTCATCGAGCCCAACGCCATGCTCAGTCTCGATCTCGAGACGGCCTACTCGATGGCCCTGGCGCGGAACCTCGATCTCCAGGTGGGTCGCTTCGGGATCGCCACCTCGACGGTGAGCATCTTCCAGCAGACAGGTCAGTTCGACCCGCTGCTTCAGGCCAACTTCCAGAGCACCGACACCCGGTCGCCGTCCTCGAACGACCTCCAGGGCGCCCAGGTCCAGGTGAGCCGCTCATCCACCTTCGGTCTCAGCCTCGGGCAGCTGCTGCCGACCGGCACCCAGGTCCAGCTGAGCGCATCCACGGTGCGCAGCGAAACCAACTCGCAGTTCTTCTTCCTCAACCCGAGCTGGAGCAGCGGGCTGACGTTCTCGTTCAGCCAGCCGCTGCTGCAGGGCTTCGGCACGACCCTCAACCGCTCCGGAATCGTCATCGCCCGCAACCTGCGCGACCAGGACCTCGCCGGATTCGAGCTGCAGGTGATGGGGACGCTGCGTGATGTCGAGTACGCCTACTGGGATTACGTTGCCGCCCGCCGCGCCGTGGCCGTCTCCCAGCAGAGCCTCGACCTCGCAACGCGCCTGCTCAACGAGACTAAGGAACGGGTCAACGTGGGCACCTCGGCCCCGATCGACATCATCCAGTCGGAGTCGGGCGTCGCGACCCGCAAACAGGACGTGATCGCCGCCAGGAACACCGCTTCCAACGCCGAGGACAACCTCAAGCGCGCGCTCGGCTTCGACCGGCCCGACGAGTGGACGGCCTCGATCACGGCGACCGAGGACTACTTCATCAAGCCCGTCCACCCCGACCTGCAGACCTCGATCGAGACCGCCCTCGAGCAGCGCCCGGAGATCATCCAGGCCAAGCTCGACCTGCAACGGCTGCAGCTCAACGTCGATATCGCACGCAATACCACCCTGCCCAACCTCAACCTCACCGGCCGCTACGGGCTCGCGGGTGTCGGTGGCGTGCTCTCCGCCCAGGATCCCAACACTGGTGACATCATCACCGACTCCGGTGGCTTCAACGACTCTCTCACCCAGATCGGCAGGGGCGACTACCCCAACTGGGCCGTGGGCCTGACGCTGTCAGTACCGCTCGGCAATAACGATGCCAAGGCGGTGCTGGCGCAGCGGCGATGGGAGCTCGAAAAGGGCCGGGTCGTGGTGACATCGCAGGAGCAGCAGATCATCCTCCAGGTGCGCACTGCGGTGCGCGGGCTCGAGGACGGCGCGGCGGCGATCGACGCCGCGGCGGCGGCACGGGAGTTCGCCCAGCGCAACCTCGAGGCCGAGCAGACCAAGTTCGCCAACGGCCTGTCCACCAACTACCAGGTGCTCCAGATCCAGGAGGATCTTGCCCAGGCGCAGCTGAGCGAGATCAGGGCGTGGCTCGACTACCGAAAGGCGTACGTCGGCTACCTCGACGCGACCGCCACCCTGCTCGCCAACAAGGGCATCCAGATCACCGACCCGGGTCAGCCGGACATTCCGCACGACTATTGGAAAGACGTGAAGTGGATGCAGTTCACGGACCTCAAATCGTCGATGGGCGAGATCACGCTGCCGCCGCGGCCGGTCAAGGCTGAGCCGGCTGCGCCAACACCGGAGCCATGACCATGGATGAGACCGAGCGACCCACCTGGGAGCCGCCCGCCGCCCCGGATCCGACCGCGCCCATCGAGGACGCCCCAGGAGCCTTCGCGCGGCTCGGCCTCGCGTTCACCGCCCCCGGCCGGCTCTTCGACGCCACCGCCCGCCGACCCCAGTGGGCGGTGTGCCTGGTCGCGCTGATGCTGGTCGCGCTCGCGTCCCAGATCGTTGCGCTGCCTCACCTCGACATGGAAGCGACCCTTCGCGAGCGCTTCGAAAAGAGCGGCCGCGAGGTCGACGAGGAACGGATCGAGCAGATGGCGGCACAGGCTCAGCGAACCACCTTCATCTACCCGATCATCGCCGTTGTCGCAGTGCCCGTGGTGATGGCCCTGATTGCAGGCATCTTCCTCGGCGCGCTCAAGCTGGCCGGCTCCGACGCCGACTACTCCCGCAGCCTGGCGGTGACCGTCCACAGCTACTGGCCGGGCGCGATCGTCACCAACGGCCTGTTCGTCATCCTCGTGCAACGCGTCGACAAACTCTCCGCGACCGCTCTGCAAAACCTGGTCAAGGGGAGCGCCGCCGCGTTCCTGCCCGTCGACGCGCCGGCGTGGCAGGCGGCGCTCGGCAGCAGCCTGAGCGTCTTCAATCTCTGGATCATCGCGCTGCTGGTGCTCGGGATGTCGACCGTCGGCCGGATCTCCCGGGCCGCCGCGACGACCGTCGTCCTGGTTCCGTGGGTCCTGTACGTGCTCGGCAAGACCGTCCTCGCGGCCGTGGTGCTATGAGCTGACGTCTCGAGCGGACGATTAGGAGGAGGCCGTTCATGCGGAAGGCCCTCATCGGAGCGGCCGCCGTCGCTGTGCTCGCCTTGGTCCTCTGGGCCAGTCTGCGCGATGCCAGCGGGCGCGGCTTGCCAGTCGAGCTCGCTGCTGCCGAGCGCCGCACGATTTCTTCGACGGTCAAGGCCACCGGCGAGATTACTCCGGAGCGCAAGGTCGCCATCTCCGCCAAGGTCATCGGCGAGATCATCAAGCTCCCGATCAAGGAGGGGGACGCCGTGCAACGCGGGCAGCTCCTGGTCGAGATCGAGCGCGACCTCTACGAGGCCGCCCGCGACCAGGCGAAGGCCGCGCTCGAGCAGACCCAGGTCTCGCTCGAGAGGCTCCAGGTCCAGCTCGCCGATGCCCAGCGCACCCTGCGGCGGACCTCGAGCCTGAAGGAGAGCGGTCTCGCGAGCCAGCAGGAGCTCGATGCCGCCCAGCTCGCGGCCGACTCGGCCGAGGTGGAGGTCAAAGCACAGCGCCACGCGGTCGAGCAGTACCGCTCCGCGCTGCGGCGTGCCGAGGACGACCTCGCCCGGACCTCGATCCTCGCGCCGATGGACGGGATCGTGATCCAGCTCGACGCCGAGCGCGGCGAGACCGTGGTCCCCGGCAACACCAACCTCCCGGGCTCGGTGATCATGACCATTGCCGACATGTCGCGCCTGCTCGCCGAGGTCGAGGTCAGCGAGGTCGACGTGGTCCAGGTCGCCCTCGGCCAGTCCGCCAAAATCCTGGTCGACGCCCTCGGGGACGATAAGCCCCAGAGCGGCCACGTGGTCGAGATCGCCACCTCGGGTCGCAAGGACGCGGCGCTCGGCACGATCCGCTTCCAGGTCAAGGTCGCGATCGACGACCCCGATCCCCAGCTACGCCCGGCGATGACCGCCAAGGTCAACATCGTCACCGCGACCCACGACAACATCCTCGCCGTCCCCATCCAGTCAGTGGTCAAGCGCACCCTCGACGAGGCGGGCAAGGAGGTTCGCGGCAGCAAGGCCAAGGGGCTCCCCGAGCGCGAGGTGGTCTACACGATGGTCGATGGCAAGGCGCGAGCCAAATCGGTCAAGACCGGGATCGCCGACGAGGTCTGGGCCGAGGTCCCCGACGGGCTCTCCGAAGGCGACAAGGTGGTCGCCGGCCCCTATCGGACCCTCAAGGACCTCCACGACGGCGACGCCATCCGCGAACAGAAGCCCGACGAGCGGTCTGCGGACTCCAAGCCCGAAAAGGACGGGTGATGCTGATCGAGATCCGCGACCTCCGAAAGGTGTACCAGATGGGTACGGAGGAAGTGCGCGCGCTCGATGGCATCGACCTCGAGGTCGCCGCCGGCGAATACCTCGCGATCATGGGTCCGTCGGGCTCGGGCAAGTCGACTCTGATGAACCTGATCGGATGCCTGGACTCGCCGTCCAGCGGCGAGTACGTCCTCAACAGTCGCCAAGTGTCCGGCCTCGACGACGCCGAGCTCGCTCACATCCGCAACAAGGAGATCGGCTTCGTCTTCCAGACCTTCAACCTGCTCACACGAACAACTGCCTTGGCGAACGTCGAGCTGCCGCTGATCTACGGTCGCGTGCCGCTCAAGGAGCGCCACCAGCGCGCCCGAGACGCCCTCGTCCGCGTCGGCCTCGGCGACCGCGTCCGGCACACCCCGAGCGAGCTCTCCGGCGGTCAGCGCCAGAGGGTCGCCGTCGCCCGCGCGCTCGTCAATCACCCGTCGATCCTGCTCGCCGACGAGCCCACCGGGAACCTCGACTCGCGCACCTCCGAGGAGATCATGGCGCTGTTCGACGAGCTCAACCGCGCAGGCAACACCATCGTCCTCGTCACCCACGAGGAGGATATCGCCCGCCATGCGGGGCGGGTGGTGCGCCTGCTTGACGGCCGCATCGTTGCGGACCAGGCCCAGAAGCGAGGCGGCCGGTGATCCTCGAGAATCTCCGCATCGCCCTGACCTCGGTCCGAGGAAACGCCATGCGTTCGATTCTGACGACCCTCGGGATCATCATCGGCGTCGCGGCGGTGATCGCTGTCGTGTCGATCGTGCAGGGCCTCAACTTCCTGATCTCGAGCCGTCTGCAGGGAGTCGGCGTAACCTTTATTCGGGTCGAGGCCCGGCCCAATCCCTTCGACCCCGACCTCGCTGGGCGCGAGGTCACGTTGACCTACGAGGACGGCCTCGCGGTCATGGACAAGGTCCCGAACCTGCGCTACTTCAATCCACTCTTCTTCCGCTCCGAGCGCGCCGGCTCCGGCGACCGCAGCCTCACCGTATTCCTTATGGGCGTCGGGCCCTACTACCAGGAGCTCAACAACCACTGGGTCGAACGCGGACGTTTCTTCTCCCAGCTCGACCTCGACCGGCACGCCCACGTGTGCATGATCGGGACGACGGTGATCGACGAGCTCCGCCTAGGCACTGACCCGATCGGACGCGAGATCACCGTCGGCGGGGGCACCTTCACCGTCATCGGCGTTATGGAGAAGCAGGGCGAGGTCTTCGGCCGCGACAACGACAAGCTCGTGCTGATCCCCATCACCACCGCGCGCGACCTCTACGGCGAGCGCGCCTTCCGTCAGATCCTGCTCGAGTTCCAGGCCGCAGGCCCGGAGGTCGTCGAGCTCGCCAAGGACCAGATCACTGACGTGCTCCGCGCCCGCCACGGCCTGCCCGAAGGCACCAAGAGCGACTTCTGGGTCGCGCTTCAGAGCGAGCTCCTCGAGACCACCGGCTCGATCCTCGGCACGATCACGAAGGTGATCGGCGCGGTGGTCGGGATCGCCCTCGTCGTCGGCGGGATCGGGATCATGAACATCATGCTGGTCTCGGTCACCGAGCGTACCCGCGAGATCGGGGTCCGCAAGGCGATGGGCGCACGGCGCGGCGACATCCTCGTCCAGTTCCTGATCGAGGCGGTCACCCTGTCGTTGCTCGGCGGTGTCATCGGGATCCTGCTCGGCTGGGGGCTCGGCATCCTCGGCGCCAAGGCGATCCCGGGATTCCCTGCCGCCCATGTGCCGCTGTGGGCGGTCGGGCTTGGTTTCGGGTTCGCCGGTCTGGTCGGCGTGATCTCCGGAACCTACCCCGCCTACAAGGCCGCGACCCTCGACCCGATCGACGCCCTGCGCTACGAGTGACGTCGGGCGAGCCGCATGGCGGCATCGACGACCACAGCGATCAGCGCGATCACGAACGGCTCGAGCGGGTGCAGCATGCGGGGTACCGGCAGATTGAAGGCCACCGCGGTCGCTTCCAATGGCACCGTCATCCACGCCGTCAGCATGACCGCGGGGAGTGCCCATCGCCGAGCGAGCCCGACGGCGGCGGCGCCGATCAGCGGGGCGAGGACCAGCAGGCCGAACCAGGGCTGCGCCGTCCGATGCCAGGCGCGGCTCAGCGTCCACCGGTGGCACCAGTCCGCGCTGACCGCGAGGGAGAGCTCATCGGCGAGAAGGCGCACGATGCGCGGCGATGGCGGGAAGTTGAGGCCCTGCTCACGGTCGATCATCCAGCGCATCGTGTCCCGGTCGAAGGTCAACCGCCAGGTGTCGAGCGCGAGCGCCGCCACCCCGATCGGGTCGCGACGCAGTGCGTTGAGCGCGGTCGTCTTCGCCCACCGGTTGGTCAGGAGCGGATCCGGGTCAAGCGCCTTGATGCGGTCGACCAGTCCCCCCGGGGCCCAGCGCTGGTCGAGCAGGCGCATGTGCTCGGCGAGAGGAAACTCGGTCGGCGCCGCGATCACCTCCGCGACCCGGGGATCCGGAGCGTCCTCGGGCCGGACCACCGGCGCCCATGCGGCGATCAGGAAGTAGCCGTCCTCCCACTGCAGCGCGGGCGGACGGCCGGTGAGCTCCGCGTTCAGGTATCTGAAGCCCAGGACGCCACACAGCAGCACCGATGCCGCCACCACGACGTGGACCCCCGCGCGCGCCGCCGTCCCGGCCCGCTCCCTTCCCCCGAGGCCGCGCGCCGCCACCAGCCCGGAGAGGACCGGCGCCGCCAACAGGGCACTGACGACGGTCGGCAGGAGCTGAGTGCGCAGGGTGATCGCGGCGGTGGCCACGAGCCCGGCCAGCACCAGATCGCCCGCGCCGGGCCGCTTGAGGTACCGAAGCAGCACCGCCACTACCAGCACGAGGGCCGTGGTGGCGAGGCTCTCGGTCATCACCGCCCGCTCCCAGTAGAGCTGGTGGGGAGCGAGCGCCAACCCGCACCCCGCGGCCACGGCCAGCCAGGGCCGCACGCCGAAACGGACACGCACCATGTGGGCCACCAGTACCGCCGCGACCGCTCCCGACGCCGCCTGCACGATCAACAGCGGGAGCAGCGATCTCGTGGCGACCGACAGCACGCGGAGCACGCCGCCGTAGACCCAGGGACGCGCCGTCGGGATCGCTCCGTACACCGCGGTGTCGAGGAACACCTGGAGGTCGCCCATGAACAGGTTCGGCGTCGGGTCGACCACGAGGATGCCGAGCTTGAGGACGGTGACCGCGATCGCGGTCGCCGCGACCGGCCGGCGCGCGACGGCGGCCACGACCGTCCGCCGCCCTTCCATCACGCCGGCGCCCAGTGCGGCGACCCGCCGACCGAACCCCCGCACCCGCTCGCTCTCAGGCGCCCGGCGCCGCGAGGGCCGGCTTGCGGTCAATCACCGGGATCAGCAGAGGCTCGGCCCCCCGGCGGCCCCCGAAGGCGTCCACGAGGACCGCGAACAACAGCACAACGACCGGCTCGAGCGGGCTCAGAAGACGCGGCGAAACGACACCGAAGCCGAGCGCGGAAACCAGCAGTGACAGCGCCACCAACGCCAGCCACAGCACCGTGAGCCGGCGACCGCGACGCGCGACCGCGACCGCAGCGAAACCCACGAGCGGCGCCAATGCCAGCAGGCGATACCACGGCAACGCCTCCCAGTGCCAGCGACGGGTCACCGTCGAGCGCCGCGCCCACTCCGGCGTGACCGCCAGGCTGAAGCGGTCGCGCAGCAGCTCGATCGTCCGTGTCGTCGGTCCGGCTCGGCGGGAGCGCTCGGCGCGGAGACCGTCGTCGATCGCGCGGGTCACGAGGGCGTCGGCCCAGGCGGCGGCCCCCAGACCGACGATCCCGAGCGGGTCGCGTCGCGCCGCAGCAGCAGCGGTCGCCGCCGCCCATCGCTCGGTGACGGCCGGATCGGGGTCGAGCGCTCGCAGTCGCTCGGCCAGGCCGCCCGGCGCCCAGCGCTGCTCGAACAGATTCGAGCGGTCCGCCAGAGGATATGGGCTCGGCGCCGCGATGACCTCAGCGACCTTCGGGTTGGGTGCGTCCTCGGGCAGGAGCAGCGGCGCCCGGGCGACAACCGTCAGGAAACCATCCTCCAGGCGACCTGCGGGCCTCCGACCTGCCGCAACCTCGGGGACTGTCCACCACGCGGCCACTCCCGCGATGAGAACGATCAGCGCGGCAGCGGCGTGTACCGCCAGCCGGACGAGGTGGCGCCGGGGCAGCCCCCGGCGTTGTGCGAGCGCTTCGAACCCGGCGAGGAGCAGGGCAGCGATGACGCCGACCGCCGCCGGCGCCACCAGCTGACCCTCGAGGACCCCGATCGAGACCGCGGCCGCCGAGAACACGAGCAGCACCGCGAGCCGCCGTCGCGCGAGCCAGGCGATGCCGAGCACCAGCCACCCGGTGAGAACGGCGACGGCCAGACCGTCGGGCGCCACCGACCGCTCGGCGCTGAGCTGGAGGGGGGCCGCGGCGAGCACGACGGCCGCGGCCAGGGAGACAATCGGCCTCACTGCGAGCAGCACCCGCGCCGCCTGACCGACCGCAACCGCCGCGGCACCGCCGGCCACGGTCTGGACGAGCACCAGCGGCACTAGGGAGTGCGTTGCGACCGCCAACAGGCGGACGACCAGCGCGTACCCGACCGGACATGCGGCGTTCACCCAGCCGAGCGTCGCCACGTCAAGACACCGTTCGGAGTCGACCGGCAGGTTGACGGTGGGATCCGCGACCAGCAGGGCGAGCTTCACGACCGTCACCAGGAGCGCCGACTCCGCCACCGGGTGGGCCTCACCCCACGACCTCCACGAGCGCCACATGTCGGCCAGATGGAGCCCCACGGCGCGCATCCTTCGGCTAGCCCGCATTCTTGACCATGTCACGAATCGAGAGAATATCGCAGATGGACGGCGGCAGGGCGCCGGGAGCCCTGCCGCCGAGACGCCACGACCCCCGGCGGTGCCGGGGGTCGAATGGACTGGGATCGCCCGCGTCGGCCTTCAATCTGGCGCGGTCGCGGCCGGAAGCCGCATCAGCCTTTCGCGGCCACGAAGTTGGCGTTCGCCTGCTTCCAGTTGATGACGTTCCAGAACGCGCCGACGTAGTCCGGGCGCCGATTCTGGTACTTGAGGTAGTAGGCGTGCTCCCAAACGTCGAGACCGACGATCGGGGTCAGGCCCTCGGAGAGGGGGTTGTCCTGGTTGGGCGTCGAGGTGACGACCAGCTTTCCCCAGACGGTCATCGCGAGCCACGCCCAGCCCGAGCCGAAACGGGTGCCGGCAGCGGCGCTGAACTTCTCCTTGAAGCCCGCGAACGATCCGAACTCGGCCGAGATCGCGGCCGCCAGCTCGCCCTCGGGCTCTCCGCCGCCCTTCGGGCTCATCAGCGGCCAGAACAGCGAGTGGTTGAAATGACCGCCGCCGTTGTTCCGCACCGCGGTGCGAATGTCCTCTGGAACGCTGGCGAGGTTCGCCAGGATCGCAGTCAGCTTCGCGTTGAACAGCTCAGGGTGCTTTTCGAGCGCGGCGTTCAGGTTGTTGACGTATCCCTGGTGATGCTTGCCGTGGTGGATCTGCATCGTCATCGAGTCGAGGTGCGGCTCGAGGGCGTCGGGAGCGTACGGCAGGGGGGAAGCTCGTGCTTGGCCATGGTCCAACCTCCTTGGAGTATGGCGGGGAAGTCGCAGTCGCGACTCGGTCTCGTTCCCGCCTTCGCCAATCAAAATCGGCATCCAGGCCGGAAAATTCCGCTTCCCGGCAGCGCTGTCTGTGCCTAGGAGTGTGTAGCTCACAGCTGGCGTGATCGAAACGCCCGAGGCGGGATCGTGTATCATCCGGCGGCGCCCTACCGCGGCGCACCCATCTCGGAGGAACCATGACCCAGCGCACCTTCTCGATCATCAAGCCCGACTCGGTGGCCCGCGGCGCCGCCGGAGCGATCCTCTCCCGCCTCGAGCGCGAGGGCTTCCGAATCCTCGCCGGCCGCTTTGCCCATCTCACCCAGACCCAGGCACGCGGCTTCTACGCCGTCCACAAGGAGCGCCCGTTCTACAACGACTTGGTCGCCTACATGACCTCGGGTCCGGTGTGGGTGCTGGCGCTCGAGCGTGACAACGCTGTCGCCCACCTGCGCCAGGTGATGGGCGCGACCGACCCCAAGAAGGCCGATCCGGGCACCATCCGCGCCGAGCACGGCGAGTCGATCGAGCGCAACTCGATCCACGGCTCGGACTCGCCGGAAAACGCAGCGATCGAGATCGCCTTCTTCTTCCCGACCTCCGAGCTGGTCTGAGTCGGGTTTTCACCACAGAGACACAGAGGCACAGAGCCCCCACCCTCCCTTGAAGTCTGGGCCCGGTCTCGAGGACGAGCCCGAGGTCTGCCTTCCGGGGCTGATTTGCGTTCCTTCTCCAGCCCCAATCGAATCACCATGATCGGTTCGGAGAACGCCCACACCGTTCCGCCGGTCGGGGTGCGCGACCCGGCGCTCGTAGGGGGCGCACCTTGCGTCCGCCCGTGCCTGGAACAGACCCGCCCCACCGGGCGGAGACAAGCTCCGCCCCTACGACCCCCCTCCGTCACCTTCCTGCCTCTCGCGTCTTGCGTCTTGCGTCTCGCGATCCGGGTTGCAGGCGAAACCCTCTCTGCAGTTCTCTTTGCCTTTCTGTGCCCTCTCTGTGTCTCTGTGGTTTTCCCCGTCTCCGCTATACTCCCCGGCCATGGCGCGTGTGAGCTGGGAACGGTACTTCATGAACCTCGCGGTCCAGGCCGCGACTCGCTCGACCTGCCCTCGCAAGCACGTCGGCGCCATCATCGTGCGCGACAAGAGCGTGCTCTCCACCGGCTACAACGGTTCGATCCGCGGCGCCCCGCACTGCACCGAGGTCGGCTGCCTGATGGAGAACGATCACTGTGTCCGCACGGTCCACGCCGAGGCCAACGCCCTGGTCCAGGCCGCATTTAACGGGGTCCGACTCGAGGGCGCCGAGATCTACGTGACCGCCTCGCCCTGCTTCCACTGCTTCAAGCTGATCGTCAACGCCGGCATCCGGAGCATCTACTACGGCGAGTTCTACCGTGACGAGAACGTCCTCGCCTTCGCCCGTGAGCTCGGTATCGCGATGATCCACCTCGGCCTCGAGGACGGCACGCACTCGGGATGATCGACGTCGACCTCAACGCCGTCTCGGTGCCGCTCGATTGGCCCGAGCTGTTCGGCCGCAACGCGCCTACGGAGATCGAGATCGGCTCCGGTAAGGGGCGCTTCCTCCTCGAACGAGCCGCTGCCGAGCCAGGGCGCAATCTTCTCGCGGTCGAGCGCGCGGCGAAGTACCACCAGTTGGTGTGCGACCGGGCGGCCAAGCGTGGGCTCGGCAACGTCCGCTTGCTACGGACGACGGCCGAGGACCTCCTGTTCCGTCTCCTACGTCCCGCGTCGGTCGAGGCCGTCTATCTACTGTTCCCTGATCCGTGGCCGAAGAAACGCCACCACAAGCGTCGTTTCGTGACCCCCGAAAATATCGCCGCCGTGGCACGCGCGTTGATGCTTGGCGGCCGGCTGCTGGTCAAAAGCGACCACCCGGTTTACACGGAGGTCATCGAGGACGTCCTGGCTGCGGCGCCAGGTTTCTCGCGGCTCGACGCCATCGCAGCTTTCGCCAACCTTCCCGAGACCGGCTTCGAGCGCAAGTACCACGACCAGGGCCGCACAATCTTCTCGTGGGCGCTGGTGCGAGCTTCGGACTGAACCACAGAGGCACAGAGAGACACAGAGAGCGACAGTGCAGCGGACCTCCGCTGACCGCGGTCAGCGGAGGTCCACCTGCTGTGTCTCTGTGATTCTCTGTGTCTCCGTGTCTCTGTGGTGAATCAACCGCCCGTCACGGCGGGACGGCGAGGCTGCCGGAGACCGTTTCGCCGGTCGAGAGCACGATCTGCCAGCGGACGGTGGCGGTCGACCGGCTCCGTGGCAGGCGCACCGGTCCGGTGGTCAGCTTGGCGCCGGGACCGACGAAGGTGGTGGCAAACCGCACCGCCGTGACACCGCCGGCATCGATTCGCCGCAACTCACCGTCCGGACCTCGGGACCCGAGGCTGATGTGGTCGAAGTCACCGCGCTCGTCGGCGGCGACGCCTCCCCCGTCCGCGGAGATCTCGACCCAGTTGCCGAAGGACGCCACCGCCGAGGCGAATGGACCCAGGTTGGACAGGGTTGCTCGCACGGTCCCCCCGCGCCGGTCCGCGGTCACCGTGAGCTCAGGCTCGGGACCCTCTCCCGCTAGGTAGGCGAGCAGGGCGTCGCGCCCGATCCCCAGCCCTCGGCCCTCGGGCGGCAGCGACACCAAGTCCCAGCCCCCGACCTCGGGCATGGCGAGGCGACCGATGGCGCCGAGCGCCTGGTTCAATCGCGCGACGTCCATCCAGCGCACGGCCACCTGCTCCCCTGTGCGCCACGCGCGACCGTTCCAGCTCATGGTGCGGCGGAAGGTAAAGGTCCGGTCCAGCTGGGACGACGTCGAAACCTCCGTGGCGCCGTCATCGACGAGCGCGCCGAGCCCCTCGCGCCACTGGGAGAGCGGAGGCTGGCTCTCGGGCTCGAGCACGACGGCGACCCGCACCCTGGCACCCGTGCCCACCAGCGGGGCGAGGAGCTCCGCAAGCGGCCGAACGGACTCATGGGCGCCTCGGCGGAAGGTGGCCACAGAACCGAAGGCCGGAACCACCACGCCCCTCGAAACAGCGACCACCCGGAGGGCCTCTTCGTCCGCGAGCTGCTCGGGCAGGAGGACCGGGAGCACCGGAACGCTGGACATCTGCGCGAGCCGACCGATGAACGCCGAAGTGCCGATCGGGGTCGCATCCAGATCGAGCAGCAGCTCCGCTGAGACGCCGCGTCCGAGATCGCTCTCGATTCCCCGCCACAGAACGTCGGCGAGATTCGGGTCGAGATCCGGGCGGAGCCCGTCGAGGCGCAACACGATACCGGTCGGAATCGGACCCGTGATGGGCGGCGAAGCCGCCAGGCGCAGCACCGGAACATCGCCCGCAAGGCTCGCCACGCCACGGCGTACGACCAGCTCGTCGACCCCTCGGCGGGCAAGCAGGGCCGCAGTTGCACCATCGACGCCGTCGGCGTCGAGCCACACCACTGACCGCCGCGGGAGCGGGGGGGAGGCCCGCCGGCCTTCGGCGGTGCGGCGCCGCACGCCGCGACGAGCATCGCCGCTGCCGCGACGACGACAGGCACAACCAGGGCTCGAACGCCGCTCCCCTTCCCCCGGGGCGTCATGCGCCGATCCTAGCAGAGGGGCGGCCGTCATCTGCAGCCTGCGGCGCCCGCGGCAACTCGGCGCGGACCACGAGGCCCCGTCGGCCGTTCTCGGCCCGTACGGTCCCCTGGCAACGCACCACCACATGGTGAACCAGTGCGAGCCCGAGGCCGCTGCCGCCCGACGTGGTCGAAAAGTGGGGACTGAACAGTTCCCCGAGCTGGTTTTCCGGCACGCCCCCGCCGGAGTCCTCCACCTCGAGCACGACCGTGGCGGTGTCGACGGCGATCCGCACCGTGAGCTCCCCGGGCTCGCCCGCGAGCGCGTCAACGCTGTTGCGGACCAGGTTTCCGAGCGCGCGCTGCAGCCACTGCCGGTCACCCACCACAACGGCGGTCCCGGGTGGAGGCAGCTCGCTCACCAGACGAACACCCCGACGGGTCAACACTGCAAAGCCCGACAGGATGTCCGGCACCAGCTCCGCGACGTCAACAGGTGCGGCCTCCCAGTGCTCCAGGGCGACGAGGTTCGAAAACGAGCCTGCCATCGTCTGCAGCCGATCTACCTGTCGGGAGATTTCGCGGCACGCCTCCGCCATCAGCGGCTCGAGGTCGGCCGCTCCACGCCGTTGGGCCTCCTCGAGCTCCTGCACCCACAACCGGATCGGCGTCAACGGGTTTTTCACCTCGTGTGCGACGATCCGCGCGAGCTGGGTGAGCTGCCGCAGCCGGTCGGCGCGGACGACATCGGTCACGTCGTCGATCGCCGCCACCACCCCCCGACCACCATCCGGAAGGGGAACGGCGGCGACTCCTACGCGCCACGTGAGCTCGCGGCCGGCGTAGGGCTGCACGGTCTCGACCGCCGGTCCCTCTTTCGGGCCATGTGCACCCGCCATGCGGGCGACGGTCTCGAGCACGGTCGCGCGATGCTCCCTGAACAGCTCGTCGGCGCTGGGGTTGGCGAACCGGAGCTGGCCGTCGGCGCCCAGGACCACCACAGCCGGGTCGAGCGTCCCGAGAGTGATCCGGAGAAGCTCCTCCTGGTGGCGCAGGCTGAGCTCCCGGCGTTCGACCTCGAGGCTCATGGTCCGGACGGCGTCGACCACGGCTGCGAGGTCGGACTCGATCGGACGACGCAGGAGGCCGACCGGCTCACCGGCGTGGAGGCGTCGGGCTGCGGTCACCAGCTCGTCGAGCGACGCACTCAGCCGGTGCTCGATCCTGGAGGTCAGGACCAGGGCCAGCACCGCCGCCAGCGCTGCGCCGGCGAGCAGCCAGTCGACCGCGCTCGGGGAGTCCGCGGTGGCGAGCGGATCTGGAGGGATGACCTCGAGCAGCAACCGGCGTCCCGCGACGTTCACCGGTCCGGCCGCGACGAGCCGGCGAGCCGAGCGGACCACGACCGCGGCGTCACGCCCGAGCAGAAAGCGCGGGAAGGCCTCATCCGCCGGCAGGCCGGGAAGCTGACCTGTGGCGAGGAGATCGGGCCGCGAGGCCGCGACCGGAGTCGCACCGTCGAACAGGATGGCCTCGGCGCCGATGCCGTCCGACAACCAGCGCGCGACCTCGTCGTCGATCTGGTCAACCGCCTCGAGGTGGTCGGCGGTCCAGCGAGCGGAGCGGTAGGCATCGAGGCCGATGACCTGCTCCAGACGGATCTCCTCCTGGCGCAGGCGAAGATGGAGAAACAGCGTGAGGACCGCGAGCGGAAGCACGACGCCGCCCGCGACCAGCAGGCGCAGCCGTCCACCGAAGGTGGCGATCTGTCCGCGGTCGAGCCGAGGCGGAGCGACGACGAGAGTGCCGAGCAATGCCCACAGCACCGCCAGGGCGACCTGGACGACCCAGGCGGCCGGCGCCGGTACGCTCGCCATCGCGCACACCAGCCAGTCATCGCGGCGCCACACCCGAGCCGGTCGCCACCCGTCCCCGACCTTCAGCCGTGCCCACCCTCCGCCGCGGTGGTAGAGGTCGCCCGCCGCCGCCGCGCCCAGGCCTCGGATCTCCGGGTGTAAAGTCGCCGCAACCGTCCCCGAGCGGGTCAGCACCGCCCACTTCACCGACCCGCCGGGAGGGCTGCGCAGCGAGGTGCCGGAGCTCCAGTCTCGCAGCCAGCCCCAGGGTTCGCCGGCGGTCTGCAACTCGAGAGCTCCGCCGCCCGGCAGCTCGAGCGGCCATCGTCGGAGCGTCCGAGCCGTCGCTGCGGCGACGCCCAGCGACCCCCACCGGGACAGCTCACGCCCGGAACCGTCGGTGACGGTGAGCAGCGCCGGTCCCCTCCAGGCGTCGAGCCCCCAGGCGGCGGCGACGGTGGCGCCGAGGTCGTCGAGCTGGCAGCTGTGCACCGGGACCGGGAGGAGGTCGTCGAGGCGGATGTCCCCGCGCGGAAGGGCGACAGCCGGAGGCGCGGCCTGCTGACACCGCAGCAGCTCGATCGGCAGCCGCACGGCCTCGACCACAAGGCCGAAGCCCGCGACCAACGACGCCACCGCGAGCCGCCGTGCGAGCCCGGATCTGACATCGGCACGACGGCCCGGCCATCCCAGCACGACCCACACGACCGCCGCCATCCACACCCCGCCCCATCCGGGACGAAGAAGGTGCGGGGGCAGCCACGCGCCGAGCGCCGGCGCAGCACCGGCGAACCCGGCGGCGGCCGCCGCGCCGAGCCCCGCCAGCACCGCCACGCGCGCTCGAGCAGGCGTCAATCGGCGCGCGAGGAGGAAGACGCCGCACCCAGCGACCAGCACGACGACCGCGAACCCCGCGCCGACCCTGCCGTGGCCCACCGCGGCGAGGGCGGCACCACCCAGCGCGGCCGCCGCGACGGCGACGTCCGGACGCACGGTCAGAGCCAGGACCGCGAGCAGCACCCACGGCAGCCACCACGCCGCGGGTTGGACCTCGGCGGAGGTCGACACCACTGCGACCGGGACCGCGAGGCCTGCGGTCACCGCCGGTCGGAGCTGCCAGGCCTCGGAGCGGGTGTCCCCGAGCCGTAGCGTCCGTCCCCGAGGCGCGCGCATACCCCAGATTGCGGCTTCTTCGAGCGGGCTCCACTCGGCCAGGGTGACCGCGCCCACCAGTCGCCCCTCGAGCAGCACCGGCTCCCGCAGGACCAGCGTCGCGCTGCTCGCCGACCAGGAAACGGCCCACTCGCGCGGTCCGAGAGCCCTGGTCCCGGCGGGAAACGGTCGCTGCGCGCCGGCCCAGGCAACGACACGTCCACGGTCGTCGGCGAGGTACAGCGTCTGCCCGCCTCCACGGCCGAGATGACGCTCCAGGAGCTCGAACGGGAGCTCGGGCTGCAGCGCCTCACCGGGAGCGGCGAGGACGCGCTGGAGGTCCGGATCCGCAGCCGTCTGCTCCACCCGAGCGAGCCCGAGACGCGCGTGCCGGTCGAGCTGCCTGGTGAGCTCGTCGGGGCTGGTCGCGCCCGGCGTGTGCAGCACGGCGATGACGACGGCGAGCGCGGCTGCGAGCCACGGCAAGGCGTCGCGACGGCGGGGTCGGGCGAGCACGGCGAGCAGCGCGACCACCGCCATGAGCGCGCCTGGCGCAGGGTCCCATCCCGGCCACGGCCCGCACAGCGTGACCGCCGCCAGGGCGAGCCACCACGAGCGGGCGCGCGCGGTATCCATGCCGGTGAGTATATCGACGCGGGGACCCCGGTAACGCAGCTGTCCCTCCCCGCTTCCCGCTCTGCGTCGACCTCGACGGCGCTCTTTGCGGTTCAAACCCTCACGCGCGACGCGGCAAGGGGTCGCGCAGGGCCACGGAGCCGGAAATCTTGAACCGCGAAGAACGCGAAGACAAGCAGCAGGAGGTCGAGTGTCCTGGGAGGGTGTAGGGCATAGATGGTGAATGGATTTCGGAGCGCCGTGAGATGGCCGTTTTCGGCGGATTCGAGGAGCAGTACTCCGAGTACGGGCCGAGGACCCGCCGAAAACGGGCACTCACGGAGCCCGAAAGGCGCCGCCAATCTGTGCCCTACACCCTCCTAACCCGCCATCAGGGCGAGGATCTCGTCGGCGCGCCGAGGAAGCACCGCAGACAGGTTCTCGTTGCCGGTTGCGGTGACCAGGTGGTCGTCCTCGATCCGGATCCCGATGCCCTCGTCCTGCAGGTAGAGCCCCGGTTCGTTGGTCACCACCATGCCCGGCACCAGCGACCGAACCTCGCCGCCGGGGTCGTGCGCCTCGAGGCCGAGAAAGTGGCCAAGCCCGTGGATGAAGTACTGGCCGAGCCGTTCACCGCGCGCGTCGCGCAGCGACGAGTCCTGGAAGGTCTGGTAGGCCACCTTGCGGACGTCGGTGAGCGTCACTCCGGGCCGGATCGCCTCCTCAGCCCGGTCGTGAGCCTCGAGCACCAGGTCGTAGAGCGCGCGCTGGCGCTCGGTGAAGGCTCCCGACACCGGGAACGTCCGGGTGAGATCGCCACAGTAGTAGCCCCAGCGGGCACCGATGTCGACCACGACCAGCTCGCACTCACGGCAGGTCCCGGCATTCTGGTCGTAGTGCAGCACGGTGCCGTTGAAGCCCGAGCCGACGATGGACGGAAACGCCAGGCCCTCGGCGCCGGCGGCGCGGAACGCGGCGTAGACCGCCCCATCGACCACCCCCTCGCCCACCCCCGGCTTGACCGTCCGGGCCGCCGCGCGCATGCCGGCGATCGTCGCTGCGACGGCCTTGCGCATCAGACCGATCTCACCCTCCCCCTTGACCACCCGGAGCTCGGTCACCTGGGAGCTCAGGTCGCGCACGGTAAAGCTCGGCAGACGCTCGCGAAGTCGGGC
>CAVSIS010000011.1:0-6649 GCA_963727925.1 uncultured Acidobacteriota bacterium
AGACAAGCTCCGCCCCTACGTTTGCACCGGCGGGGTTGCCAACCCCTTTCGGTCGTAGGGGAGCAGCTTGTCTGCTCCCGTGCAGCGGTTCGGACCGGGCGGAGGCAAGCTCCGCCCCTACGTCTCAGGCCAGCATCTCTCGCGTTCTCTTCACTCTTCACGTCATCTGCGGTGGATACCCGAGCGCGGTCACCAGCTCGAGCGTCGCGTCGAGGCGCTCGCTCACCACTTCCATGGAAACGTCCGCTCGGCGGTCGGACGGCGACCAGCGCACCTCGCACCGGCCGGACGCGACCTTGACGTGCTGGAAGCGATCACTCGCCGACACTCGCCCCAGCGCGGAGCGGGCGGCGCTGGTGCCGAGGGCGCCCATGAGGTCACTGGAAGAGTGCGCGGTGAAACGAAGCCCTTCGTCGAGCCCGGGATCGCCGATCTTCAGGTCCCGCGCCAGGCCGAGCCGGACCATCCCCCGGGACAGGAGCCCTTCCTTCCGCGCCGTCCACTGGACGGGGGCGACGACGCCGAGGCGGAGGGTCGCCCCGCCCGGGTTGTACTGCGATCGGTGCTGGATGGTGTAACGGCAGCTGTACCCGCGTGCCAGACCCGCAATCCAGCCGCCCATGCGAGCCACCCGCGTCGTCCCGAGCTCGAACAGGGGCTCGAGCCGGGCGAGCTTGCGCCGCTGCGCCCGGACCGCGAAGGCGACGATCGCGACGGTCACAGCGGTGACGGCGGCCGCGATCAGGATCGACACCAGCTCGGAGTCGGGGAGGAGCATGTCGCCGAGAGTATATCGGCACCTGTGGTGAGGAAGTCAGGTGGGAGGAGGTAAGAGGGTAAGAGGTAGAGGTCAGAAGGTGAGGAGGTTGGGCCGCTCTGTGCGAGACGTCCGGCAGCCACCGTAGGGGAGGAGCTTGTCTCCTCCCGTGACGCTTCACTCTTCTCCTTCCTCTTACTCTTCACCCGCCTCCATCGCCAGCGGAAGATCCTGACCGCGAGGAGGAAAGCACCAACGCCCCATGCCGCCAACACCGCCAGCTGCGGCCAGGTCGAGTGGAGCGGCGCGCCGTCGAGCATCACCGCGCGCAGAGCGTCGTTGACGGCGGTCAGGGGCAGCGCCCGGATCGCCGGCCAGGTCACCTCGGGGAACCGCTCGTAGGAGAAGAACGAGCCCGACAGGAGCCACATCGGCAGCATGACCAGGTTCATCCAGCCGGAGACCGACTCGATGGTCGTCGGCCGGGCCGCGACGAGCAGACCGATGGCGGCGAAGGTGAGGGCTCCGGCCACGGCGACCACCGCGAGCGCGAGCAGCGAGCCGTGGACCTCGACGTCGAACGCCCACCGCCCGAAGCCGACGATCGCCGCCACCTCGAGAGCGAGGAACACGAGCCGCGACAGGGCGTAGGAGGCGAGGAAGTGGGACCTGCGCATGCCCGACGCGGCGAAGCGCTTGAGCAGCTTGCGGGTGCGTGCCACGACGATGGAGAAACCGAGGCCCCACAGCCCGCTGCCCATGAGGTTGAGCCCGACCAGGCCGGGGATCAGGAAGTCGATGTAGCGCTGGCCAGAGGTCGCCAGGGGCTTCTCGTCGGGGCTGAGGGGGCTGCGCCGGCCCGCGGCCCGCTGGAGAACGTCGTCGACCGCGAGGCGGCCGGCGACGCCGGACGCCTTCGCGGGGTCCCAACGGTAGGCGACCGAGAACGGCAGGCCGGGTTGGGTCGGCGCACCGGCCTCGACCACGATGTCGACGGTTCCCCTGGACAGCGCCCGGTCGGGGTCTGCGGCCGCGCGCTCGACCAGCGAGACTCCCGGCGCCTGACGCAGCGCGTCGACGACGGCCGTCCGCCACGGGTCGCCCCCCGCGACGGCGACCCTCGCGGTCGGGCTCCCGCTCGAACGAAAGGCGATGCCAAGTGCGAGTGCGAGGAGCACCGGGAAGACGAAGACCCAGAACACCGCCTCCCGCTCGCGCACGAACTCGAGCAGCCGGACCCGGGTCAGCTCGACCAGCGGGTGGTAGCGGCGCTCGGACGGCTCAACCCGCATTTCTCATCACGTCGCGTGACGAAGGCGCCGGGTCGCGCAAGGGCCGGCGACGGCTGGCAGATCCGCGCCTGCAGCAGAGAGGTGGTGAGATGTGCGGGTCAGTCATCGCGCAGGCCCCGCCCGGTGAGGTGGACGAAGACGTCCTCGAGGCTCGCCTGGTGGGTGGTCAGGTTGACGAGCTGCAGGTTCTCGCGATCGAGGCGGTCGAGCAGCGCGTGCATCGCCGGGCCCACCTCGGCGACCCGCAGACGCAGCGACCCGTTGCGTGCGTCGACGCCGCGCACGCCGGGCAGGCCGGCGAGCTCCCCGGGCTCGATCCCTTCCCCGTCGAGGACCACCTCCACGATCTGGTCGGCGCCGAGCGACGCCACCAGCTCGGCCGGCGTCCCCAGGGCGATGCGCCGGCCGTGGTCGATGATCGCGACCCGGTCGCACAGCCGCGTCGCCTCCTCCATCGAGTGGGTGGTGAGCAGCAGGGTGCCGCCGCGCGCCCTGAAGGCCTCGACGATGCCCCACACGTTGAGTCGGGCCTGCGGGTCGAGCCCGGTGGTGGGCTCGTCGAGGAACAGGACCTCGGGATCGTTGACCAGGGCGCAGGCCAGCGCCAGGCGCTGTCTCTGCCCGCCGGACAGCGCACCCACGCGGGCGCGGCGCTTCTCGCCCAGCGACACCCGATCGACGGCCTCGTCGGGCGGAAGGCCGCGGCGCGAGAAGCTGCGGAACAGGCGTACGGTCTCGAGCACGGTGAGCTTGTCTGAGAGCTGGGTCTCCTGGAGCTGGACGCCGATCCGCTCGCGCAGGGCGCGGGGATCGCGGTCGGTCCAGCTCCGGCCGAGCACCTCGACGGTCCCCGCGTCCGGCGGGATGAGACCTTCGAGCACCTCGACCGTAGTGGTCTTACCGGCACCGTTGGGCCCGAGCAGCCCGAAGCACTCCCCTGGTCCGACGTCGAGGTCGAGGCCGTCGACCGCGCGCACGACGCCGTAGCGCTTGACCAGGCCAACGCAGCGCAGCACCGGTCGGTTCGCACCGGCGGCACCGGGTCGAGCATCGGGAGCGTCGGGCACGGGCCTCACAACACCTCGTTCTGCACCGGCATTCTCGCATCGCGCTACCATAGCGGGGCGACCGCCGCCGGGCCGGTCGCCACAGGTTCCAAAACCCGGTAGGAGGTGGGAGCGTGCAGCTCCCAGACCCTCGCTCTGAAGGAGGCCCGTCTTGAAGAAATCCGTCGTCCTCGTCCTTGCCGCCCTGCTCGCGCTTCCGCTCGCGGCCGCCGCCGCGAAGCCGGCCGCCACGAGCGCCACCGAGACCACCGACGTCATGTCGGCCGACACGTTCAAGGGACTCGAGCTGCGCGGCATCGGGCCCGCGTTCAACTCGGGCCGGGTCACGGACCTCGTGGTCGACCCGACCGACCGCTCACGCTGGTTCGTCGCCTCCGCTTCCGGCGGCGTGTGGCGGACCGACAACGCCGGCACCACCTGGACGCCGGTGTTCGACGAGCAGGGCTCGTACTCGATCGGGTGCATCACCCTCGACCCCGCCAACCCGCACGTGGTGTGGGTCGGCAGCGGCGAGAACAACAGTCAGCGCAGCGTGTCCTGGGGCGACGGCGTGTACCGCTCCCGCGACGGCGGCGTGACCTGGGAGAACCTGGGTCTGAAGCACTCCGAGCACATCGGCAAGATCCTGGTCGACCCGCGCAACTCGAACGTGGTCTACGTCGCCGCCCAGGGCCCGCTGTGGAACTCCGGGGGCGACCGTGGTCTGTACAAGACCACCGACGGCGGCGTCACCTGGACCAAGGTCCTCGACATCAGCCCCGACACCGGCGTCAACGATGTCGTCATGGACCCCCGCGACCCCGACGTCCTGATCGCGTCGTCGTACCAGCGTCGCCGCCACGTGTGGACCCTGATCGACGGCGGCCCGGAGTCGACGATCTACAAGTCGACCGACGCCGGCGCCACCTGGCGCAAGGTCGAGAAGGGCCTGCCCAAGGTCGACAAGGGCCGCATCGGCCTCGCGATCTCCCCTGCCGATCCCGACATCGTCTACGCGATCGTCGAGGCCGCTCAGGACGAGGGCGGCTTCTTCCGCTCCTCGGACCGCGGCGAGACCTGGGAGAAGCGTTCCAAGTACGCCACGGTGAGCGCGCAGTACTACAACGAGATCTTCGCCGACCCGAAGGACGTCGACCGGGTCTACTCGATGGACACCTGGATGCAGGTGACCGAGGACGGCGGCAAGACCTTCAAGAAGGTGGGCGAGACCTACAAGCACGTCGACAACCACGTGATCTGGATCGACCCGACCGCCACCGAGCACCTGATCGCAGGCTGCGACGGCGGGCTCTACGAGAGCTTCGACCGCGGCGCGACCTGGAACTTCTTCGGCAACCTTCCGGTCACCCAGTTCTACCGGGTCACGGCCGACAACTCGAAGCCGTTCTGGTTCATCTACGGCGGCACCCAGGACAACAACTCCCTGGGCGGTCCCAGCCGGACCATGTACCAGTCCGGGATCTCCGACGAGGACTGGTTCGTCACCGTCGGCGGCGACGGCTACCAGACTCGCGTCGACCCCGAGGATCCGAACATCGTCTATGCAGAGTGGCAGTACGGCGGGCTCGTGCGCCACGACCGCCGCTCCGGCGAGATCACCGACATCCAGCCCCAGGAGCCGCCGGGCCAGCCCGCCGATCGCTGGAACTGGGACTCGCCCGTGATCATCAGCCCGTTCTCGCACACCCGCCTCTACTTCGCCTCGCAGCGGGTGTACCGCTCCGACGACCGCGGCGATTCGTGGACCGCGGTGTCGCCCGACCTGACCCGCCAGCTCAACCGAGACGAGCTGCCGATCATGGGCAAGATCTGGAGCGTCGACGCGGTCGCCAAGAGCGCCTCGACCTCGCAGTACGGGAACATCGTCTCGCTCGACGAGTCGCCCCTGGTCGAGGGCCTGCTCTACGTCGGGACCGACGACGGTCTGGTCCAGGTCAGCGAGGACGGAGGCACCACCTGGCGGAAAATCGAGCGCTTCCCCGGCGTGCCGGACCGAGCCTACGTCAGCCGCCTGACCGCCTCGGCGACCGACAAGGACACCGTGTTCGCGGCCTTCGACAACCACAAGATGGGTGACTTCGCCCCTTACCTGCTCAAGTCCACCGACCGCGGCCGGACCTGGTCCTCGCTGCGCGGTGATCTGCCCGACGGACACGTGGTGTGGGCGCTCGAGCAGGACGGCACGAACTCACAGCTGCTCTTCGCCGGGACCGAGTTCGGGCTCTTCTTCACCGTCGACGGCGGCGCCCACTGGGTGCAGCTCAAGGGCGGGATGCCGACGATCGCCGTGCGCGACCTCGAGATCCAGCGGCGCGAGAACGACCTCGCGATCGCCACCTTCGGGCGCGGCTTCTACGTGCTCGACGACTACACCCCGCTGCGCGCCGTATCCCGCGAGCAGCTCGGCAAGGACGCGGTCCTGTTCCCGGTCAAGGACGCGCTCCTGTACATCGAGCGCCCCTCGCGCAAGGACTCGCGCGGCGACTCCTTCTACACCGCGCCCAACCCGCCGTTCGGCGCCGTGCTCACCTACTACCTCAAGGACGGCGTCAAGACCCGCGCCGAGCTCCGGCACGACGCGGAGAAGGCGGACGAGAAGGCCGGCAAGACCCCGCCCTACCCGACCTATGAGGCGCTCCGTGCAGAGGACGAGGAGATCGAGCCGGAGATCGTGCTCACCGTCACGGACGAGGGCGGGCAGGTCGTCCGCCGCGTCACCGGCCCCCGCACCAAGGGCTTCCACCGTGTCGCGTGGGACCTGCGCTGGCCCGCCGCGACCCCGGTCGACCTCACGCCGAAGACCGACCTGGCGCCGTGGGAGTCGCCGGACCGCGGACCGCTGGCCGTGCCCGGAACCTACACCGTGACCATGGCGAAGATCGTCGACGGCGTGACCTCGCCGCTCGGGGATTCGCAGAAGGTGCGCGTGATGCCGCTCGGGCTCGCGACCCTGGCGGCGCCCGACAAGGAGACGGCGTTCGCCTTCCAGGCCAAGGTCGCCAGCTTGCAGCGAGCGGTCCACGGCGCCATCGACGCCGCCAAGGAAGCGGACACCCGCTTGAAGTACCTGCGGCAGGCGATCCTCGACACCCCGAACGCCGACGCGGCACTGCTCGCCACTGACATCGAGCTGCAAAAGCGCCTCGACCAGATCACGGTCGAGCTCAAGGGCGACCCGACCCGGACCAAGCGGGACGTGGAGACGCCGCCCTCGATCTCCGACCGCGTCGACCGCATCGTCGGCGACCAGTGGGTCAGCACCGGAATGCCGACCGGCACCCAGACCGACGGCTACCGCTGGGCCGCCGAGGCCTTCGCGGACACCCTCGCCCGGCTGCGGACCCTGGTCGACGATGACCTCGCCTCCCTCGAGAGCAAAGTGGAAGCGGCCGGCGGCCCGTGGACCCCGGGCCGCGGCGTACCGCGCTGGTCCCCCAACTGACCTATCCGCCGGGGGCGCCCCACACGGGGCGCCCCCTTTTCTTCCCGCCCGCCTCACGTCTACGCCCTGATCGAGAAGGTCCGCGACCGCC
>CAVSIS010000012.1:0-11785 GCA_963727925.1 uncultured Acidobacteriota bacterium
AACTTCTCCTCGCCGGGCGGGGAGCATCTGGACGAGGCACGGGAGAGGTTCTCCGGCTTCATCGACGGCCTGCCGGCCGGGCGCCATCTTGTCTTCGCACATGGCGGCGTCATTCGGCTGCTGACGCAGGATCTTGGCTTCGACGCGTTTCTCCCGACCGGCTCTCTTATCGGGCTCGCATGGCGCCCCCACCAGCTGCTGTTCGTGCGCCTGCGGCCTGGCGGCCGGCCCTTCGGCGGCCCCGCCGAGCTCGACCTGTCGCAGGTCCCGCTCCTGCCGTGGGATTCCTCGCCGGACTAACCGAGGTCAGTGCAGCGAGAAATCCCAATACTCGAATGCGGCACTTAGAGCGGGGAATAGTCGCCGACGCTGCTTTCCTTTTCAGTTTCGTGCGACACACTCTTCTCGCGATTCTGGTTCTTGGATCCGCCGCTGCGGCTGCGGCCTCCGAGCCCAGCCATGCGACGGCCGAGACCGTCACAGACGCGGCGCGCCTCCCGGCGGGAGGGGCCGTGCGGGTGGGCGTGCGGATTCACATCGACCCCGGCTGGCACGTCTACTGGTTGAACCCGGGCGACGCCGGCCTTGCCACCGACGTCCGCCTCGAGCTGCCTGACGGTTGGTCCGCCGGTCCGCTCGCGTGGCCGGCGCCGAAGCGCTTCGAGCAGCCCGGAGGCATCGTGGGCTTCGGCTACGAGGACGAGGTCGTCCTGGCCCGTGAGGTACAGGTCCCCAGCGACGCACGAGGACCCGTCCGGATTCCGGTGACGGCATCCTGGCTCGCCTGCCGCGAGGTCTGCGTGCTCGGCGAGGCCCACCTCGAGGCCACGATTCCGGCCCCGGCGAGCGACGCCGAGAGCGGCCGGCGTCTCCTCGACGACTGGTCGCATCGCCTCCCGACATGCGACGGCACCTCGGCTCCGTGGGACGCGACCGTTCGCCGCAGCGACGAAGGCGGCGCCATGGCCATCTGGCTGCGATGGACGACGCCGGTCCGCTCCGTGACCTGGTTTCCCGAGGCGCTCGCCGCCGCCAAGCTCGGCGGCGGCGAAGCGAAGACGCGGGGCAACCTGACCCGCATTGACCTCACGCTGCGACCGATCGCGGGCCGCGTGCTGCCCACCAAACTGCCGTCCGTGATCACCTGGACCGACGACCAGGGAGACCGGCACGCGCGTTGCTTCGACGTCGAGATCGCAGCTGGCACATTCAACTGAGCGACTTCGATGACCAACTCAGAGGGAGATTCCATCATGTTCAAGGGAGTAGCACAGACCATCCCGTTGGCCGCCGTGCTTGCCTTCGCCGGCACGGCCTCCGCCGGAGGCGGAGTAGCGGTCGGCGACAAAGCGCCGGAATTCACATTGAGCGATCCGTCCGGACACCAGGTGAGCCTGTCCAGCAGCAACGGCTCGATCCGGGTGCTCGAGTGGGTCAACCCCGACTGCCCGTTCGTGCAGCGCCACTACGCGGCGGGCACGATGAAGAAGCTTGCCGAGCGCTACGCCGCCGACGGCGTCGTGTGGCTCGCGATCAACAGCACCTCCACCATGGATGCGGCTCGCAGCGCCGCCTTCCGCGACAGCCACCAGCTCCCCTACCCGGTGCTCGTCGATCGTGATGGTTCTGTCGGCCACCTCTACGGCGCCGAGACCACCCCGCACATGTTCGTCATCGACGGCAGCGGCACGGTGGTCTACGAGGGCGCGATCGACGACGATCCCCGTGGATCCAAGGCGTCGGCCACGAACTACGTGTCGGCTGCGCTGGGCAGTCTCCTCAACGGCAAACCCGTGGCGACCCCTGAGACCAAGCCCTACGGGTGCTCGGTGAAGTACCCGAAGAATCCGTAGAGCGTGGCCAAAGGCGGCTGGAGGTCGCGTGCGACGTCCTGCCGGGCCCCTGCCCTGCGGATTCCTTTGATGCGCTGCGCGCATCCGGGATGTCGTTTGGAGGCTGTGCCACGAGGGCAGTGGGAGAGCCGGTCGTAGGGATGGAGCCTGTCTCCATCCCGTTCTCAAACCGGGGTTGCCGGCCCGGGTCGAGAGGACTGCTGCCTGGATCAGACACTTCGTACTCGTCTCCGTAGCGAGGTATGGCCTCCCGGGATTTTCGCGGCAGCCCGACGGGTTGAGGAACGTGGGAGGGTCCCATGTTCGGCAAGCCCATTACCCTGTTCAAGCTGTTCGGGTTCGCGGTGCGGATGGACTTCAGCTGGTTCATCATCGCCGCGCTCATCACCTGGTCCCTCGCCGTGGGCGTCTTTCCCAACTACTTTCCCCACCTGGATCAGTTCACCTACTGGTGGATGGGGGTGGCGGGTGCTCTCGGCCTGTTCGCCTCCATCGTGGTGCACGAGCTCAGCCACTCGCTGGTGGCGCGCCGCAGCGGCCTGCCAATGAAGGGGATCACCTTGTTCATCTTCGGCGGCGTGGCGGAGATGAGCGAGGAGCCGCCCAACGCCAAGGCCGAGTTCACCATGGCCATCGCCGGGCCGCTGGCCAGCATCGTCATCGGCGTGGTCATGCTAGGTGTCTTCGCATGGGGCAAGTCGGCGGCGTGGCCCGCCTCGGCGCTCGGGATCGTCGGGTACCTGGGCTGGATCAACCTGGTCCTGGCCGCCTTCAACCTCGTCCCCGCCTTCCCCCTCGACGGCGGCCGTGTGCTGCGCTCCTTCCTGTGGTGGAGCAAGGGCGACATCCACTGGGCCACCCGGGTGGCCTCCGGTATCGGCTCGGGCTTCGGCATCCTTCTCGTCGTGCTGGGGGCGTGGGAGTTTCTCAGAGGTTCCCTGGTCGGCGGGATCTGGTGGGTGCTGATCGGCCTGTTCCTGCGCAGCGCCTCGCAGGGGTCGTACCAGCAACTGATCACCCGGGACGTCCTCGCCGGCGAGCCGGTGCGGCGCTTCATGCAGGAAGAGCCGGTCACCGTGCCGCCGTCGATCTCTCTGGAGAGCCTGGTGGAGGACTACATCTACAAGCACCACTTCAAGATGTTCCCGGTGGTCCGGGGCGGCCGCTTGGAGGGCTGCGTGACGACCCGCGACGTCAAGGGGGTTCCGCGCGATGAGTGGGCCGGCACGTCGGTCCAGGCAGTGACCGAGCCGTGCTCGGACGAGAACACCATCGCCGCCCAAGCCGACGCGCTCCAGGCATTCACCCTCATGGCGCGCACCGGCAGAAGCCGGCTCATCGTCCGCGACGGTGACCGGATCGCCGGGGTGATCGCCCTCAAGGACCTGATGCAGTTCATGGCCCTGAAGCTCGATCTCGAGAAGGGAAACCACCGGCGCCTCATGGGAATCTGAGCGGCCGGCTTCCTCGGACACCGCCCGCAAAAGGGAGACGTTCCCCGGCAGCTGGGAGGCTCATTTTGGTGGCTGGGCAGAGGGATCCGTCGGAATTCCCGCAGCGCCATCCTGCACCACCTTTGCCCGGCAGACTCCACGGAGGTCGGCCATGCACGTGATCGCAGATCTCGCCATTATCCCGCTCGGGGTCGGGCTGTCGCTCTCAAAGTACGTCGCGGCCTGTGAGCGGGTCCTGACCGAGGCCGGGCTCGAGCCCCAGCTCCACGCCAACGGCACCAACGTCGAGGGCGAGTGGGACACCGTCTTCGCAGCCCTCAAACAATGCCACGAGGTGCTCCACGAGATGGGCGCGCCGCGCGTCTCGAGCAACCTCCGGCTCGGGACGCGGACCGACCGCACCCAGACCATGGCCGACAAGATCGCGAGCGTTCAGTCCCACCTCGAGGACTGAAATCTCAGCTTCCGTCAGGGCGGAATCGCGCTTCGGGAGCGCCTGTTGAGTGACACCGAGGCGCTCGCCGGGTGCGTCCCCGCTGGAGGACGAACCATGGAGACCCGCACCGTTCACGTCCCGGCCATCAGCTGCCACCACTGCACCGCGACCATTCAGCGCGAGCTCGGCGAGGTCGCCGGGATCAGCGGCGTCGAGGCCGACGTCGCAAGCAAGCAGGTGACCGTGACCTGGCAGCCGCCTGCGACCTGGCGGGCGATCCTCGACTTGCTCGACGAGATCGGCTACCCCGCCCAGGAGGCGTGATCTGGAGCCCGCGCTCACGTTACCTGTCCGCGGGATGACCTGCGCGACCTGCGCCAAGACCGTGGAGCGGGTCGTCGGCCGCCTCGACGACGCCGAGACGCCTGAGGTCAACTTCGCCTCGGAGACGCTCTCGGTCGGTGTCGACGGAAAGGGCGCATTGGCGTCGGTCGTCGAGGCGGTGCGCGGCGCGGGCTACGACGTGCCGACCACCACCGTCGAGCTCGCCGTCACCGGCATGACCTGCGCCAACTGTGCGGCCACCATCGAGCGCACGCTGACCCGCAAGGTCCCCGGCGTGGTCGCGGCGTCGGTGAGCTTCGCGTCGGAGGGGGCTCGGGTCGAATACGTGCCAGGGACGGTGACCCGCCGCGACCTGGTGGCTGCGATCGAGAAGCTCGGCTACGGCGTCCGTCCCGAGGCAGCCGGCGACGGCGCTGAGGCGGAGGCAGCGGCAGCCGCGGTCGACCGTGACGAGGCCCGCCGTCACCGGATCGCGCTGACTGTCGGCGTCGTCTTCACTGTGCCGCTGTTCGCACTGTCGATGGCGCGGGACTTCGGCCTCCTCGGCGCCTGGGTCGGCGCCCCCTGGGTGAACTGGCTACTGCTCGCACTGGCGCTGCCGGTCCAGACCGTGACCGGCTGGGACTTCTACGTCGCCGCGTGGAAGGCCCTCGCCAACCGCACCGCGAACATGGACGTGCTGGTGAGCCTCGGCTCGCTGACCGCCTTCGGCGCCAGCCTGCCGGTGACGGTCGCGCTGAGCTTCGGCTCGACCGCCTTCGGAAGTCACGTCTTCTACGAGACCGCGGCGGTCATCCTGACCCTGATCAAGATCGGCAAGCTGCTCGAGACCCGCGCCAAGCGCCACGCCGGCGACGCCATCCGCGAGCTGGTCTCGCTCACGCCCCGTACTGTTCGCATCGAGGTCGACGGCACCGAGATCGAGGTCCGTGCCGATGAGGTCTCGCCCGGCGACCTGGTGCTCGTGCGCCCCGGCGAGCGCGTGCCGGTGGACGGCATCGTGATCGCCGGCCGCTCCGCGGTCGACGAGTCGGCCCTCACCGGCGAGAGCGTTCCGGTCGCGAAGCAGCCCGGCGACACCGTGCTCGCCGGCACCGTCGCCACCGACGGCGTGCTGCGCTTTGAGGCGAACCGGGTCGGCGCCGACACCGCCCTCGCCCGCGTGATTCGTCTGGTCCGCGAGGCGCAGGGCTCGAAGCCGGAGATCCAGCACCTCGCCGACCGCGTCGCCGCGATCTTCGTTCCGGTCGTGATGGCAATCGCCGCGGTCACGCTGCTGGTGTGGTGGCTCGGGGTCGGTGCGGGCTTCACGACTGCGCTCATGCGGATGGTCGCCGTGCTGGTAATCGCGTGCCCCTGTGCGCTCGGCCTCGCCACGCCCACGGCGGTGATGGTGGGCACCGGGCGCGGCGCGCGGATGGGGATCCTGCTGCGCTCGAGCGAGGCGCTCGAGCGGGCCGAGAAGCTCGGTGTGATCGTGCTCGACAAGACCGGGACCCTGACCGAGGGCCGGCCGCGGGTCGCGGAGGTGGTCGCGGCGGAGGGCGAGTCACACGACGATCTGCTCGCGCTCGCCGCAGCGGCCGAGCGGGGCTCCGAGCACCCGCTGGGGCGCGCCGTGACCGAGGCCGCCGACGAACGCAGCCTCGCGACCGCCCGCGCCGACCGCTTCGAGTCGACGCCGGGCCTCGGTGTGGTCGCCCAGGTCGGTGGGCGCGAGGTGCTGGTCGGACGAAGGCTCCACCTCGAGCGTCACGGCGCCGACCTCGGCGACCTCGGAGCCGAGGCCGAGCGTCTGGAGCAGGCGGGCCGCACCGCGATCTGGGTCGCTGCCGGCGGCCGCGCGCTCGGGCTCATCGGGCTCGCCGACACGGTCAAACCGGACGCTGCCCGCGTGGTCGCCGAGCTCCACCGGATGGGCCTCACGACGGTGATGCTGACCGGCGACAACCAGGCCGCGGCGGACGCGGTCGCGCGCGAGCTCGGGATCGACCGCGTGGTCGCGGAGGTCCTGCCCGAGGACAAGGCGGCGGCGGTCCGTGAGCTGATGGACGGCTCCGAGTCTCTCGTCGCAATGGTCGGGGACGGCGTCAACGACGCACCCGCGCTCGCCCTCGCCGACGTCGGCATCGCGCTCGGAACCGGTACCGACGTCGCCATCGAGACCGCCCCGGTAACCCTGATGCGGGGCGACCTCGACCTCATCCCGCGCGCGATCAGGCTCAGCCGCGCGACCGTGCGCACCATCCGCGAGAACCTGTTCTGGGCGTTCGGCTACAACGTGGTGCTGATCCCACTCGCCGCCGGCGTACTGGCGCCCTTCGCCGCGGTCCCGGCTGCGCTGCGCATGCTGCACCCCGCGTTCGCCGCCCTCGCGATGGCGTTCTCGAGCGTGTCGGTCGTGTCGAACAGCCTGCGCCTGAAGCACAAGCGGCTGTGAGAGCATGGGCTTCACGATGCGCGCTGCGCGTCGTCAAAGCCGCAGGCGAGCCCGCAGGCTCCGCGGGAGGTAGATCGTGACCACCACCGAGCGCGTGCTGCTCGCCGTCGCGCTGGTCGCCGTGGACGTGGTGCTGTTCGCGGTGCCGCTCACCGCGATTGGCGCGGCCTATGTCCTGATCGCGCGCCCGCCCTGGTTCCGCGACTGGGTCTCTCGCCTCTACACGGACCCATCGATCCCGGGTGCCGGATCTACCGGGCAGGGCGCGGGGCAGTGAACCTACTCGAGATCTCCCGGGACCTCGCAGCCCGCGTCGACGGGCTCACATTCTCCGCTCCGGTCGCTCGTGTCTACAACCCCCTGGACTACGCCCGCGCCGGACACGAAGCCTACCTCCGCCGCTTCGGCAGCGGCCGCAAGGAGGTCTTGCTGCTCGGCATGAATCCCGGCCCGTTCGGGATGGCCCAGACCGGCGTCCCGTTCGGCGACGTGGCCACCGTGCGCGAGTGGCTCGCGATCGACGAGCCCGTCGGTCGGCCGATCGGAGAGCACCCCAGGCGACCTGTGCTCGGTCTCGCCTGCCCACGGGTCGAGGTGAGCGGCCAGCGCCTGTGGGGCTGGGCGCGGGGCCGTTTCAGGACCCCCGCGGCCTTCTTCGCGCGCTTCCTGGTGGTGAACTACTGCCCGCTCCTGTTTCTGGAAGCCTCCGGCCGCAACCTGACGCCGGACAAGCTCGCGGCGGCCGAGCGCGCACCCCTGCTCGAGGCGTGTGACGGCGCCCTTCGGGACGTCGTCGCATCGACGCTCCGACATGGGTCATGGGCGTCGGACGTTTCGCCCGCAGGCGGGCCGAGGTCGCTCTGGCGGAAGTCCACGTGCACGTCGGCGAGATCCTGCACCCCTCGCCCGCCAGCCCCGCCGCGAACCGCGGCTGGGCGGAGCAGGCCGAGGCTCAGCTCGGCGCCCTCGGGATCCCGATCCCGGCGAGCAGGACGTAAACCACAGAGGCACAGAGACTCAGCGCGGGCTCTGCCCGCAACCCAAGGGTGGTGCTCTCGCAGCCCCGGATCGTTGGCATCTGGTCGAAGCGGAATCTCACCACCAAGACACCAAGACACCAAGAGGGCATTCAGGGGTGGCGGGCGCGTTTCCAACCATGGCTTCCAGGGAGCTGCGCCAGGGGAGCACGCGATGGGGGAGAATCCAAGCCGTACCCAGAGCCCCGCCGCGCGCGCGGCGCGCGGCCCTGCCTTCCGATGGCTTGGTGTCTTGGTGTCTTGGTGGTTCAAGACTCCGTATCTCGAAATTGGCTCGGTACTTCCGAGTCGTCGCTTGACAGAATATCGCCAAACCGGAGGGAGTTCTCACCCGGGAGTAGCACAGAGAAGGCACAACGGGAGGAGACAAGCTCCTCGCCTACCCCTTCTTACCTTCTTGCCTGCTCACCTTCTTACCTGTTCACGAATGTCCGAGCACCGGATGCGGCTCGTAGGGCTCTTCGAGCGCCGCGAGGTCGTCGGCTGCGAGCTTCACGTCCACCGCCGCGATCGCCTCGTCGAGGTGCTCGAGCCGCGTCGCCCCGACGATCGGCGCGGTGACTCCCGGCTGCTGGAGCAGCCACGCGAGCGCCGCGCGGGCGCGCCCGATGCCGAGCCGGTGGGCCACCTCCGCAACCCGCGCCGCCACACGGTAGTCCGCCTCCCGCGTGTACATCTGCAGAGCGTAGTCGTCCGTCCGCGCCCGCGCCGTCTGCGCCTCGCCCGGCCGCGGCCGGTTTCCGACCACGAAGCCCCGCGCGAGCGGGCTCCATGGGATCACACCCAGCCCCTCCTCGCGGCACAGAGGGAGCATCTCGCGCTCCTCCTCGCGGTAGACCAGGTTGTAGTGGTTCTGCATCGACACGAAGCGCGTCCAGCCCCTGAGGTCGGCGAGGTAGAGCGCCTTGGCGAGCTGCCACGCCCACATGCTGGAGGCCCCGATGTACCGCGCCTTGCCGGACTTGACGACGTCGTGAAGCGCCTCCAGGGTCTCGTCGATCGGGGTTTCGGGGTCCCAGCGGTGGATCTGGTAGAGGTCGACGTAGTCCATCCCCAGTCGGCTCAGCGACGCGTCGATAGCCGCGAGGATGTGCTTGCGCGACAGCCCGCCCCGGTTGGGGCCGTCGCTGAAGGGAAAATACACCTTGGTGGCGACCACCACCTCGTCGCGCTGGGCGTGCTCGCGCAGCAGCCGGCCAGTGATCTCCTCGCTCACCCCGAAAGAGTACATGTCCGCTGTGTCGAAGAAGTTGACCCCTGCCTCGAGCGCGCGCCGCACGAACGGCTTCGCCGCCTCCTCGGGCAAGATCCAATCCCGCCAGCTGGGGTCCCCGTAACTCATCATCCCGAGGCAGATCCGCGACACCTTGAGGCCGCTGCGGCCGAGACGTACGTACTGCATGGCCGGCCCTCCCTTCACACTCCTTCTCAAGCGCGGCCCCGACCCGCTCATTCCCTCCGTCCGAGGCAGGCTCGTTGAGATCGACTCCGTCACCACGTATCCTGCAGACACCAGTCACCATCGGTCGAGAGCTCCGAGGCCGCTACGGAGCCTGGAGCTGAAGGATGGACACCCTGATCGACGTGCTCCTCTACCTTGCCGCGGCTCTGATCCCGATCTCGATCTTCGTCCTGGTCGTCCGCCGCTCCCTGCGCACGGAACGGAAGTGGCCGCAGACCGCCGGCCTGCTCGGCATGACCTACACGCGACACGACGACGCGCCGCTGGAGCGGTTCTCCGGGTTCACCGCCCTCTACACGAGGGGTGCGGGCAGCCTCGCCAATGTGGTCTCCGGCAACCGTGCGTGGATCGACGTGTGGCTGGCGGACTACAGGTACCGGACGGACCCCATCGGCTCCGTCGAGCCCTTCGGCTTCACCGTGTGCCTGCTCGAGGACTCCCGTCTCGACCTGCCGCACTTCTTCATCAGGAGTCGCAGCAACCCGCGCTCGACGACGCGCGCGCCGCTGGTGCTGAGGCCCGAAGACGACCCCGAGGTCGAGCTCGGCGAGGACCCCGAGCTCTCGCGGGCCTTTACCCTCCGGACGGCATCAGCCGAGGCGGTTCGTCGCCTGTTCACGCCGGACCTACGCGAGAAGCTGCGCGCCCTGGCGGTACCGTTCGTCGAGATCGAGGGGTTTGGTACGCGGCTGCTCGTGGACCAACGACGGTGGCAGCGCCCGGAGGACGCCGGGGAACTCATCGACCAGGCGGTCGCCATCGCGGAGGAGCTGCGCAGAGCCTCGACCGGATGGTGACGGGCCAAACTCCCCCGTCAACGGCTCCCACATCCAGCGCGCGCTCAGCGCGGGTCAGAACGTTGGGGTCTGTTGTGGTCCGGACCACAGGAGGAGACAAGCTCCTCCCCTACCCCTCCTCTACCTCCTCACCTCCTCACCTTCTTGCCTTCCGACGTCTCGCGTCTTACGTCTTGCGTCTCGCGTTTTGCTACGGCAGCAGCACCGTCGACCCCACGGTTCGACGGCTCTCGAGCGCGCGGTGGGCCTCGGCGGCTTCGGCCAACGGCCAGGTCTGGCCGATCGTCACCCGGACCGCCCCCGACTCGAGCACCTCGAACAGCGCCCCAGCGCTCTCCAGCAGCTCCTTCCGGGTCGCGTTGTACGTCATGAGCGTCGGTCGTGTGAGGTACAGCGAGCCGTGCTGGGAGAGCACCAGCGGCTGAATCGGAGGTACGGGTCCGGAGGCGTTGCCGAAGGTGACCATGAGACCGCGCGGGCGCAGGCAGGCCAGCGATCCTTCCCACGTGGTCCGACCCACGGAGTCATACACCACCGGGACACCGACCCCACCGGTCAGCTCCCGCACGCGGGCGGCGAAGTCCTCACGCGTGTAGACGATGGGGTAGTCGCAGCCGTTGGCGCGGGCGAGCCCCGCCTTGTCGTCGGTGCCGACGGTGCCGATCACGGTCGCGCCGAGGTGCTTCGCCCACTGGCACAGGAGGAGCCCGACCCCGCCCGCGGCGGCGTGGACCAGCACCGTGTCCCCGGGCTTGACCTCGTAGGTCCGCCGCACTAGGTACTCTGCCGTCATGCCCTTGAGCATGGCCGCGGCCGCGACCCGGTCGTCGACACCATCGGGAAGCGGGACGAGCTTGTCGGCCGGCATCACACGCTCCTCGGCGTAGGCTCCCGGCGGGCCACCTCCGTAGGCAACGCGATCCCCAGCGGCGAGGCCTTCGACACCCTCTCCCACCGCCAGGACGACCCCGGCGGCTTCCATTCCGAGCCCCGAGGGCAGCGTGGCGGGGTACAACCCAGTGCGGTGGTAGGTGTCGATGAAGTTGACGCCGACCGCGGTGTGGCGGACGAGCGCCTGGCCGGGACCCGGCCGCCCCGGTGCGACCTCCTCCCATCGCAGAACCTCGGGCCCGCCGGTGTGGTGGAAACGAATCGTCATGGTCATCGCGTGCCTCCTCGATCTCACCCGCATCCGGGTCCATCGTTCGGTCGTACTATTCTTACAGGACTCAGAGGCGGGCGCACGTCCGCCGACGAGGAGGCGGAAGATGAAACATCGGCAAAGCGGCCGGATCGGAGCGTTCGGGGTCATCGCGCTGGTCGTCGTCGGCGTCCTCGCCATGCTTGCGGCGGTCTACGGACCCAGGCTCGTCCGCGAGGGTCGGGCGGTCGGCGTCCCGTTGGTCAAGATGGCCCGCTCCGAGAAGGCGCTGGATGCGCTCGACTCCACCTACTCGTTCGAACCACCCGCCGACGGCCGAATCCCCCCGGATCGACTCGAGGCATTTCTCGAGATCCGCGAGGACCTCAAGCCCCGATACGCCGAGTGGACCGAGCTGGTGGAAAAGCAGACCGCGGAGCATGGCGAGAGCTGGGCGGCGGCCCGCAAGGTCATCGCGGCGACCAGTGACGTGATCGCCGCCCAGATCCGGGACCTCACGGCCCATCACATGTCGCCGAACGAGTTCCGCTGGCTCGAGAAGACGGTCTATCGCGACTGGCTCGACTCCGCCGATCAGGACAACGAGACGACCCGAACGCTCCGAGAAACGACCGAGAATGACCTCGCCTTCGTGATCGGCCTTGAGCACTCCCGCGGCCACAGCGCGGGCCTTGCCGCTGTTCGCAGCCGTCTCGAAGAGCGCCTCGACACCCTGGGCTCGGCCGAGAACACGGCTACCGGACCGAACACCGACCTCCTCGAGGCCAACCGCACGCGGATTGCGGGCCTTCGCCTCAAG
>CAVSIS010000013.1:0-48692 GCA_963727925.1 uncultured Acidobacteriota bacterium
GAGCGCAACGTGGGTGCGAACGACGACGCCGGACGGTGGGCCGTCCGGCGTCGCGAGTCGGGAGCGTGATGAGCTGGGTCTACTTCAGCGCGGCGATCGCGGCCTCGTAGTCCGGCTCGGTGGTGATCTCGTCGACGAGCTGGGTGTAGATCACCTTGTTTCCCGAGTCCAGGACCACGACAGCGCGGGCGCAGATGCCGGCCATGGGGCCTTCCTCGAGCAGGACGCCGTAGTGCTTGGCGAAGTCACGGCCGCGCATGAGCGACAGCGGCACCACGTTGGTCAGGCCCTCGGTCGAGCAGAAGCGCTGCTGGGCGAAGGGGAGGTCGGCGGAGATGACGAGCACGGCGGTGTTTTCGAGCTTGCTCGCCTCCTGGTTAAAGCGCCGCGCCGAAGCCGCGCACACGCCGGTGTCCAGGCTCGGGACGATGTTGAGCACCTTGCGCTTGCCGGCAAAGTCGCCGAGCGAGACGTTGCGGAGGTCGCCGGTCACGAGCCGGAAGTCCGGGGCCTGGCTGCCGACCGGCGGCACGGTTCCGAAGGTGTGAACGGGATTGCCCTTGAGGTGAGTGATGGCCATCTGAGGCTCCTTTCGAGAATGGTGATCGATCGCACCGTCGAATCTGCCGGCACAACCGGGCCGTCCGGAGGGCTATTCCGCTGCCGCGGCCGCTCAGCTCGCCGGCTCGAGCATCGACATCGCCTCGGGACGGGGGCGCGCGGCGGTCGCGTCCCAGTACGGTGACAGCCTGCGCAGGCTCTCCGCTACGCCCGGGAAGATTTCGACGATGCGGTCGATGTCGGCGTCGGTGGTGTAGCGGCTGAAGCTGAAGCGCACCGAGCCGTGGACCGCGGTGAACGGGACCTTCATGGCGCGCAGCACGTGCGAGGGCTCCAGCGAGCCCGAGGTGCATGCCGAGCCGGAAGAGGCGCAGATGCCGGCGTCCGAGAGCTGGAAGAGGATGCCCTCGCCCTCGATGAAGTGGCACGACAGGTTGAGGGTGTTGCCGAGCCGTTCGGCGCCGCCGCCGTTGACCTCGACGAATGGGATGCGCGCGATCAGCTCGCGCTCGAGGCGGTCGCGCAGGGCGGTGACGCGGACCTCGTCCGCCTCGCGGGTGGCCATGGCGAGCTCGAGGGCGCGCGCGAGGCCGACGATGAAGGCGACGTTCTCGGTGCCGCCGCGCCGCCCGTCCTCCTGGTGGCCGCCGAGCAGGAACGGCCGGCACGGCGTGCCGCGGCGCACGAGCAGCGCGCCGACGCCCTTGGGCGCGTGCAGCTTGTGGCCGGAGAAGGAGAGCAGGTCGACGTTTGCGAAATCGCCCTTGAGGTCGATGGGGAGCTTGCCGACGGTCTGGGTGGCGTCGGTGTGGACGACGATGCCGGGGTCCGTCTCCTTGGCCAGACGGGCGATCTCGGCGATGGGGAAGACGACGCCGGTCTCGTTGTTGGCGTGCATCACGGTGACCAGGGCCGTGTCCGGGCGCAGGGCGCGGACCAGGTCGCGCAGGTCGAGGCGGCCCGGCGCGGTCGACCGGCAGGTAGTCGACCTCGACGCCCTCGCGCTCGAGCTGCTTGCAGACCTCGAGCACCGCAGGGTGCTCGACCGCGGTGGTGATGACGTGGCGGCGGTCCGGGCGCGCCGCGAGGGTGCCCCGGATCGCGGTGTTGTTGCTCTCGGTGGCGCAGGAGGTGAAGAGGACCTCCTCCGGGCGCACGCCGAGGTGGCGGCCGACCACCTTGCGCGCCTCGGCGACGGCGTTGGCGGGACCGCGCGCGGCGTCGTACATCGAGCTCGGGTTGAAGTACTTCGCGGTCAGGAAGGGGGTGATCGCCTCGAACACCTCGGGCGCCACCGCCGTGGTCGCGTTGTTGTCCGCGTAGACCGTTCTCACACTGTGCTCCCCGGCGGACCAAGCCGCCTCGCGTGCCGTCGCCGCGTCACATCTGGACGACGCGGATGCGCTCGTCGACCTGCTCCTTGAGCGCCTGCTCGACCATCAGCTTGAGGGTCCGCGGGCTGCCGGCGCAGGTGGTGCAGGCTCCGGTGAAGTGGCAGTAGACGACCATTCCCTTGATGTCGACCACCTCGATGCCGCCGTCGTCCTTGGCGAGCTGGGGTGAGACGTAGTCGTCGATCACCCGCTCGACCTGCTTGGCGAACTTGTAGGGCGAGACCTCGGGCTGGTGGCCGCCCTCGGGCTCGCGCGCCATCGGCAGCACCGGCAGCTGGATCAGACTGGAGGGCTGCGCGCCCCAGACCTCGGTCAGCAGGTCCTGCAGCCCGCCCGGCGTGTGGTGGCACGACATGCACGCGCCGCCGGCCTTGACCGCGTTGGTGATGTCGGGAATCGTGCGCAGCTCGAGCTCGCGGATCTTGCGCTTGAGGTAGGGCTCGGTGAGGCCGAAGCAGGTGCAGACGAGGCGCCCCTCCTCCTGCTCCTCGCGCCGGATGTCGATGCCGAGGTCGGCGAGGTCGACGCCGCGCTTCTGGGCCCAGTTGAACACCGCCGCCTCGAGCGCCTCGGCGCCCATGACCGAGCAGTGGATCTTCTGCTGCGGCAGGCCGCCGAGGTACTTGACGATCTCCTGGTTGGTGATCTCGAGCGCTTCGATCGGCGTGAAGTCGCCCTCCTCGAGGATCGCGCACAGCGCCTCCGAGGCGGCGATCGCCGAGGTGCAGCCGAAGGTCAGGTAGCGGGCCTCGACGATGCGGTCCTGCTTCGGGTCGGTGGCGTGGCGGGTGACGCGGAAGGTGAAGCGCAGCGCGTCGCCGCAGGCGATCGAACCGTGTTCGCCGAAGCCGTCGGGGTTCTCGATCTCGCCCATGTGCGATCCGGCCTTGCCCTGGACCGCGTTCATGAACAGCTCGGTGGTCTTCTGGGAGTAGTTCCAGGTCATCGGGCGCCCCTCCCGGGCATCGGCGATTGTAGGCCATGGCGCTTCTCGGGCACAGGCCCTTGAAGATTCTCCCCTGTGGGACCGCTGCCACGGGCCTGACCTGCGAGAGCCGGCTCTCGGATCAGCCTCTGGTCGCAGTGCGAGCAAAGGGTTGACGCTGATATTCTCGGGGTATTACGATTCTGAGAGTTTTCATACTGGAGGGGCCTCATGGCGGAGCTCGCTCGTCTCAGCTTCTCCCTCGAGCAGCCGCTCGCCGCGGAGCTCGAGCGGCTGGTCGCCGCGCGCGGCTACGCCAACCGCTCAGAGTTCATCCGCGACATGATCCGCGACGAGCTCGTCGCCGAGGCGTGGTCGGAGGACGACGAGGTCGTCGGCGCCATCACGCTGGTCTTCGACCACCACGCGCGAGGACTGTCCGACCGACTCACCGACCTCCAGCACGACCACCACGACCTCATCCTCGCCACCACCCACGTCCACCTCGACCACCACCACTGCGCCGAGGTCATCCTCACGCGCGGGCCGGCGTCCGCGATCCGCGCGATCGCCGACGGCCTGCGCCGGCACAAGGGCGTGCTCCACGCCGATCTCTCGGCGAGCGCCGCTCCGGGGAGGCTGCGGTGACGCGCAGCGGTTTGGGGCTCCATGCCCTTGCTCCGCTCGCGCTCATTTTCGCCCTCGGTGCCGCCGTTCCGACCCACGCTGCCGAGCCCACGCCCACACCGACCCCGGCCCCGACCGCGCGCTTCACCGGCACGGTGACCGTCGAGGCGCCACCGGTGGTGGAGTCCTCCCGCCTCGACCTGCTCGGGTCGGTGGTGTCCTCGGTTTCGGCTCGCCAGGTCGAGGACCTCAACGCCCAGGACCTCGCCGGCGCCCTGCGCCGTGTGCCGGGCGTAACCGTGGCGCGCTACAACGCGGTCGGGGCCTACGGCGGCGCCGACGGCGGTGCGATCTACCTCCGCGGTCAGGGCTCGGGGCGGCCGGGCGCGGAGATCGTCACCCTGGTCGACGGCGTCCCGCGCTTCGTCGGCGTATGGACGCACCCGCTGCTCGACAGCCTCAGCCTCGACCCGGCCGAGCACATCGACGTCTACCGCAGCCCGCAGCCGGTGCTGCTGGGTTCGATGGCCTTCGGCGCCGTCGACCTCATCCCGCGCCGCCAGACCGGGAGCGGCTTCGGCGGTCGCGTGGTCGGCTCGTTCGGGTCGTTTCAGACCGCGGTCGGCCGCGCCGAGGCGGGCTGGGCCGGGGAGCGTGGCGAAGGCTGGGTGAGCGCGAGCCACCGCGCCTCCGACGGCCACCGTGACAACTCCGACGGCCGGGTCGACGCCGCCGCCGGGCACGGCAGCTGGGCGCTCGACGAGCACTGGGCGGTCGCGGTCGACGTCCAGCACACCGATGCCTGGGCGGACGACCCGGGCATGGTCGGCGCGCCGCAGACGCCGGTGGTGCCGCGCTTTGCCGACACCTCCGACTTCGTGCTCGCGAGCCTCCGCCACGAGCACGGCTGGGGCGAGGGCTCCCTCAAGCTCTCCGTCGACAACGGCAGCATCGACTGGCTGCAGTGGAACGCCTCCCCAGGCGAGCCATTCACCACGTTCACCGACTGGCGCAACAGGGGTGCCCGCCTGCGCGAGAAGCTGACGCCGTGGCAGGGCGGCGAGCTGGTGGTGGGCCTCGACCACGACACCTACGGCGGCACGAGCTTCGAGCGGCACATATCGGGAGACGGCCCGGTGTCCGACGTCGAGTTCCGCACCACCGCGCCCTACCTCGCCGTCACCCAGACGTTCGGGCAGGAGGTCAAGGTGACCCCTTCGCTCGGCGCGCGTTTCATCTCGAGCCGCGAGTTCGGCGGCTTCTGGGTCGGCCAGGCGGGTGTGGCAGTCGAGGACGGACGGCGGCGGTGGTACGCCAACGCTGCCCATGGCGTCAACCTGCCCGGCGTGTGGGCGGCGGTGCTGTACGGCGGCTACGGGCGCGGCGACCAGTGGCGCGAGCTCCAGCCGGAGCGCATCGACCACGTCGAGATGGGAGCGCTGTCCGACCTCGGCGCGGGCTGGCGGCTCGACCTCTCGCTCTTCCACGACCGGGTCACAGACGCCCTGCGCTTCGTCCCGCCACCGCCACCTCCGCCCGCCTTCGCCAACATCGGCGACTACACCACTCGCGGAGTCGAGGCGAGCCTCCACGGTCCGCTCGGGCCGCGCGGGCAGCTCTTCCTCGGCGCCACCTGGACCGGCACCGATCCAGACACGGTGCCCAATGCACCCGACGTCACGCTCACGGCCGGTGCGGCGTGGGTCTTTCGCCACGGGGTGCGCTGCAACCTCGACGCGGAGTGGATCGACTCGCAGGTGGCGGTGAACCCCCGCTTTCCGGCGCCTGCGGCCGAGGTCGACGCCTACGGCATGGTCAACGCCCGCATCGGTGTGCCGATGCCAGCGGGCCTCGGCGTCCCGGGCGAGCTGTTCGTTGCCGGCGACAACCTGCTCGGTGCCGACTACGAGCTGCGGCCCGGCTACCCGATGCCCGGCCGGAGCTGGACCGTCGGGCTCGAGGCGAGGTTCTGATGCGGCGAGTGATGCCTGTCCTGCTCTCCTTGGCCGCCGCCGCGGCCAGCGCTGCGCTCCCGACGACCCGCGGCACCGTGGTCGTGACGACCTCGATGCTGGAGGCCGCGGCGCGCGAGCTGCTGCCCTCCGAAGCCGACCTCGAGCTGGTCAGCCTGGCGCCGCCGGGGACCTGCCCCGGACACTTTGACCTCTCTCCGCGGATGGTCCCCCTGCTGCACCGTGCCGACGTGCTGGTGCGCCACGACTTCCAGGCCGGGCTCGACGAGCGCCTGAGAGCCCTCGGCCTTGACAGCCTGCGGGTGGTGCCCGCGGCGGCCGAGGGCAGCCTGCTGGTGCCTGCGAGCTACCTGCGGCTGGTCGACCAGATCGAGAGCGCGCTCGCCGCCGAGCTGCCCAGTCGGACGGCCGACCTCTCGGCGGCCCGGGCCGCGACCGCGGCCCGCCTCGCCAGACTCGAGGCCGAGGTCCGAGCGATCGCCGCTCCGTGGCGCGGCCGCAGAGTGCTCGCGGGCACCCAGCAAGCCGCGTTCTGCCGCTGGCTCGGGCTCGAGGTCATCGGCCGCTTCGACCGTCCCGAGCAGATGTCGCCGCGCGAGCTTGAGGAGTTGCTCGCGCTCGCGCCGGAGGCGGTGGTCGGCAACCTCCAGTCCGACGCCGAGACCGCCACCGCCCTTGGCGCCCGCCTCGGGGTCGGTGTCGCGGTGCTCTCCAACTTCCCCGGCGCGCCGGGGTATGGCGCAACCTACGACGACCTGGTGCGGGCGGACCTCGAGCGCCTTGCCGCAGCGTGGACCGCGAGGTGAGGCCGGCGGGAGATCCCCGCGGCCCACAGGGCCCCGCGCTCTCTGCTCGCGGTCTGGTCGTGTGCCAGCGCGGCATTCCCGTGCTGGGACCCCTCGACCTTGAGATCGGCTGCGGCGAGCTGTGGGGTGTGGTCGGCCCCAACGGCGCCGGCAAGACGACCCTGCTGCGCGCGATCGCCGGCCTCGAGCGCGCCGACGCGGGCGGCGTCACGGTCGCCGGACGTCCTGCCGGGGCCGGCGTCCGCGGTCTGGTGGGGTGGCTGTCGCAGCACAGCGATCAACCGCCCGAGGTGCCCTTCACGGTGGCGGAGGTGGCCTCGTTCGGCCGCCCCGGACGACGGTCACCGGATGACCAGCGCGCTGTCGCGGATGCTCTCGAGGCCCTCGGACTGACCGGCTTCAGCGAGCGCCGCTACCGGGAGCTCTCCGGAGGCGAGCGGCGCAAGGTCGAGCTGGCGCGGCTGCTCGCGGGTCGGGCCGAGCTGCTGCTGCTCGACGAGCCGGCGGCCGGTCTCGATCTCGACTGGCAGGAGCGCATGACCGTCCTGGTCGGCGAGCTCGCCCGGCGGCACGGCCGTACCGTCATCATGGTCAGCCACGACACCGGGCGCCTGCCTGCCGGTTGCGACGGCGTGCTGTTGCTCGACCGCGGCCGCGCGATCGCCTGCGGCCCGCCGCGGGACGTGCTCACCGGCGCGAACCTGAGCGGCGTGTTCGGCGTCCCGCTCGAGGTCGCCGAGCGGGGCGGGCGGTTCTTCGCCGGGGTCGCGCCGTGAGCTTTCTCGCCACGTTCGGCACGATCCTCGCGGCTGCGCTGCTCGGCGGCGGCTCCGCCGGCCTGCTCGGGGTCATCGTGCTCGGCCTGCGGATGCCGTTTCTCGCCGTCGCCACCGCCCACGCGGCGCTCGCTGGGGCGATCTTCGCGGACCTCGCGGGCGTCCGCCACGACGTAGGCGGCTTCGCCGGCGCCCTGGTCGGCGCGGGCGCCCTCGGCGCCCTGCTGCGGCGCCGCAACCTCGACCCGAACGCCGCCCTCGGGACCCTGTTCTCGCTCATGCTCGGGCTCGCCTTCCTCGGCATCGGCCTTGGCGAGGGACCCCGCACCGGGATGCTCAACCTGCTCTGGGGCAGCCTGCTCCTGGTCTCCCCCGGCGACGTCGTCCGGATGGCCCTGGCCGCGTCCCTCCTGGTGGGCTTCCTGGTCGTCCTGCGCCGTCCCTTGGCGGTGGTCCTGTTCAGCCGCGAGCTCGCCGCGACCCTGGTGCCCGAGGGCGCCGTCTTCGCCGGCGTGCTGGTGCTCGCGGCAGCGGTGATCGCGGTCAACCTCGAGACCGTCGGCGGACTCCTGCTCTACGCCCTGGTCTGCAACCCGGCGGTCGCGGCGCTGCGGATCGGCCGCGGTCTCGGTCGGACCTGCGCCCTCGGCGCGGCCTTCGGCGCCTTGAGCGGTATTGCGGGTTTCGCAGTTGCATACTGGCTCAACGTCCCGGTCGGAGCCGCGATCGTCCTGGTTTCGAGCCTGCTCGTGGGCGTGGTCCTGTGGAGGGTGCGATGAGCACGATGGACCTCGACGAGCGCCCGTCGATCGAGTACTTCGACCGCTGCGCGGCGAACGGGGTGCTCGCCGAGTTCGAGCCCGAGGAGCTCGAGCGGCTCGAGACGTTGGTCGAGCGGTGGCGGCTCGCGCCGGGCGAACGGGTGCTCGAGGTCGGCTGCGGCAGCGGCCGTCTCACGCGGCTGGTCGCGCCGCGGGTGGCGCCCGGAGGGGAGCTGGTTGCGTTCGACGTCTCCCTCGGCATGATGGCCGCCACGCGCCGGCGCCGTGTGCCGCCCGGGGCCTGGCTCGCGCGCGCCTCGGTTTTGCGCCTTCCTTTCGCCGAGGGCACCTTCGACCGCGCTCTGTGCTTCTGCGTTCTGCCACACCTGCTCGAGCCCGGCCGGGCCATGGTCGAGCTCCACCGCGTGCTGCGCCCGGGCGGCACCCTGTGGATCGACCACCTGGCCGACCGCGCTGACATCAACGCCTTCCACCGCTCACTCGGCGGCGAGCTCGCCGAGCACCTCATCCCGCCCAACCCGGTGGTGTGGGGCCTGCTCGAGAGCGCCGGCTTCGAGGTGGTCGAGATCGGCGACGGTCCGGCCGGGTATCGGGGCCTCGCGCTGCGGCCGTGAACGGCCGCAGCGCGAGGGGTAAGAAGGTGAGAAGGTGAGAGGGTTAGGAGGTGAGGCGTAGGGGCGGATCTTGCCTCCTCCCGGTTTCGGCCTGTTGTGTCGATGCCCGGATCGTCGTGCCGGCTCCACCACGGGCGCAGACACGCTGCGCCCCTACTCCAATGCGGCCCGAACCCGCTCCTCGGCCGTCATCGCCGGCTCGAGCGCGCGCGAGGAAATTTGAACCGCCACGACGCGACGAGGGCTAAGTATTTATTACGAATGCTCTTGGCATTGTTCTTCGCGTTCTTCGCGGCCTTTGCGGTTCAATCGAAAAGGCCGGAAGTCGCACCCATTGAACCCGGCAGGACCTGCCGGTGGGTGTTGTGAGACAACTTGCTTGACCTCGCCCGGGGATGTTGACCGGGCGGGGCGGGTTACGATGGAATCAGCTGTCAGGCTCGTGAAGGGAGGCACCTCATGCCGGAGGACCGTAACGCGTTTCGTACCGCCTTCGTGGTCGTGGTCATCGTGGCCGTTATCGCGGCGATCGCCTGGATCCTCCTGCGCGAGGGCGGGAAGTCCGAGCCGGTCGCGAACCTCGAGCCGACCGCAGCGCCGAGCCCGATCCCGACCGCGACCCCGATTCCGCGCCTCGCCGGCGTGACCCTGGCGACCAGCGACGTCGTGGTGCGCGACATGGTCGCCCAGCTCAGCAGCCGTCCGGAGCTCACCAGGTGGCTCGCCAACGAGGACCTCGTGCGGCGCTTCGTGTCCGCGGTGGTGAACGTCGCCGACGGTACCGTCCCCCGCTCACAGCTCGAGTTCCTCGCCCCCAAGGGGGCCTTCAAAGTGGTCGAGCGGGGTGCAGAGACGGTCCCCGACCCGGCGAGCTACCGGCGCTACGATCGGATCGCGGGTGTGGTCGGCTCGGTGGACGCCGCAGGCGCGGTCAAGCTGCTCGACGAGATCGCGCCCCTGGTGCGCGACGCGTGGGGCGAGATCGCGCCGCCGGACCGCGACTTCCGCACCACCTTGCGCGACGCCGTCGACGCGCTGCTCGCGGTCCCGGTCCTTTCCCAGCCGCCGGCGCTCCAGCAGAAGGTGATGTGGACCTACACCGACCCGCAACTCGAGGGGCTCACTCCGGCGCAGCGCCAGCTGCTGCGCATGGGACCCGACAACGTCCGCACCATTCAGGACAAGCTGCGGGAGATCCGCGCCCTGCTGTGACGCCATGAGCGCGCGACTCGCCCCCGGGAAAGTCCCGTGGGAGCTCATCGCCGACGTCGTGGCCGGCGTCCTCCCGCCGGAGGTCCGGCTGGGGCCGGCCCAGGGCGAGGACGCCGCCCTGGTCGAGATCGGCGGCGAGCTGTGGGCGGTGGCCTCGGACCCGGTCACGTTGACCGCCGGGGACGCCGGGCGTCTCGCTGTCATCGTCAATGCCAACGATGTCGCCGTGCGCGGCGCGCGGCCCCGCTTCTTCCTGGCTGTGGTCCTGCTCGCTCCGGCCGAGGCCAGCGAGGAGCGCGTGCTCGAGCTCCTCGGTCAGGTACGCAGCGAGTGCGAGCGGCTCGGCGTCGCGCTGGTTGGAGGCCACACCGAGGTCGCTCCGGGGCTCGCCCAGTCGGTGGTAGTCGGCACCATGCTTGGCCGGGTCGAGGGCCGCGCCCTCACCACCGGCGGCGTCCGGCCCGGAGACCGCATCGGCATGACCCGCTGGGCGGGTCTCGAGGGCACCGCCATCCTCGCCGGCGGAGCTCGGAGCGCGCCTCGAGGCGGCGGGCGAGCAGTCACCGCGGCCGCTCGAGGCGTTCGCGGGGCCGCACCCCCTGTCGGTGGTCGAGGCGGCCGCCATCGCAGCCGTCGAGCCCGAGGTTCACGCGCTCCACGATGTCACCGAGGGCGGGGTGGGGGAGGCGCTGCACGAGCTCGCGCAGGCGTCCGGTCTCGCACTCGAGTTCGACCGTGACCGGGTGCCGGTGCTCGCCGACACTGCTCACCTCGCCGAACTGCTCGGCCTCGACCCGCTCGGCCTGCTCGGCTCGGGCTCGTTGCTCGTGGCCTGCGGAGAGGCGGGCGCCCCCCGTCTCGAGACGGCACTTGCCGGGGCCGGCGTGCCGATCACCTGGATCGGCCGCGCGGGCGAACCCCCAAGACGCCCGGAAAGCGGCGTACCGCGCTTCGCGCGCGACGAGCTGCTCAAGGTCGAGGCGCTCGCCGGCATCCGCGGGGTCGTCTTCGACATGGACGGCACAATGGTCGAGTCGACGTACGACTGGCCGGCGATCCGCACTCGCCTCGGCGTCACCACGCCGTCGATCCTGGACGAGCTCAACGGCCTCGCCGAGCCCGAACGCTCCCAGCGCTGGGCCGTGCTCGAGGGCATTGAGCTCGAGGCCACCCGCACCGCAACGCTCAAGCCGGGCGCCCGCGAGCTGCTCGCGATGCTCGTCGGGCACGGGCTCCACACGGCGCTGGTGACCAATAACAACGCAGCCAACGTAGCCGAGCTGATCGACCGCTTCGGGCTCGCCTTCGACGTCGTGCTGACCCGCGACAGCGGGCTGTGGAAACCCTCCGGTGCGCCGGTCGCCGAGGCGGTTCGGCGACTTGGGCTCAATCCCGGTGAGGTGCTCGCGGTGGGCGACTCACACTTCGACCTCGAAGCCGCGCGCGCAGCGGGCTGCCGCCTGGCGGCGATCGTGTTCGACGGCGTCGAGCGCTACCGCGGTGCGTCCGACCTGCGCTGGGCGGACCTCGACACCATGCGGCGCGGGCTCGAGGTGGTTTTGGGGCGTCAGACGCGAGACGTGAGAGGTGAGACGTAGTGGAGGCATGCCCTCTCGGGTTCAGGGGGCGCGGCTTCCAGCCTTTTCGATTGAACCGCAAAGGTCGCGAAGCACGCGAAGAACGACGCCAAGAGTATTCACAAGAACTACTTAGCGGTCTTTGCGTCTTCGCGGTTCAAATCCTCGCGCGCGTCCGAGCCGGCTATGGCGGCCGAGGAGCGGCTGTTGTGCTCGGGTTTCGAGACGGTCTCCTTGCCTCCGCCCGGGCTCAGGAGCCGGCTCGTGCCCGCCGATGTTTCGACCCCGTGGCCCCTGCCCCCTGTAGCCCGGTTCCCGTCCCGATCCCCGGGTGCTGGCGGCAAATCACACGCTGCCGTGGACATTGCGCGGGGTGGGCCGGTCCCAGTTCGGGGTCGGGCGGCAGGCAGCAGACGGCGGGGCCGGGATCGGAGTCCCGACCGCCGACGCCGCCACGTCGCGAACCCGATCCCGAGGTGATGGTTTGCTGTCACCGGCTGCTGCAGCACGTCGCGGGCCCATCCGCAACGTCAATGGTGGAAGCGCGGCCAACGTAGCGGACCTGGGCTCCGTAGCACGTTTGGGTGACTCGGAAAGACAAGATCGGTCAGAGTCTCTGTTGGGGCGGCGCTCGCGACGAGAGCAGCAGGATCGCGTGTGAAGGTTTGGGGTGTCTCGCTTGGATACACAACAGGCTCGCTCCTGGAGGGAGGTGCGGTTGTTCGGAAGTTCGGATCCTACAACCCCGCTGGTCCGTGTTTCCAGGGATGATGTCGGCCTCGCGGGGGCTCTCTTCCTCGTTGCCTTCGGCTCGGTGGCCGCGCTCGCTCTCGTCGGTGGCAAGGGGTCTGCTTCCGGTCCGTCACCGGTTGCGCTGACGGTCGTCGTCGTGTGCGGGCTCTCGGTCCTCGGGCTGCTTGCGCTGGCGCTGCGTCGAGGGCATGAGGCGCTCCCCGCAGGCCTCATCGCCGCCTGGGTGGGCATCTGGGGCTTTGCGGCGTGGAACGCCGTTGCCGGGCGCATCGCGCTGGTCGGCTACGGCGACGTGGGCTTCCTCGCCGGGCGGCTCGAGCAGCAGGGCGGGCTGTTCCCGCGCTGGCTCGCCGGTAACGCCGTGCTCGAGTGGCTCTATGTCGCCGTCTGGCGCTCGCCGTTCCTCACCGGGCTGGTGCCCGCAGGCCGGCCGGGGACGGATCTTTTCGTCGCCGTCTCTGGGGCGACCGTCATGGCAGCGTGCGCGATCGCCGTGATCCTCATCGGCTGGCGAAGGTCCCCGCTCGCCGTTGTTCTCACGACCTTCTCTCCGATCTTCGTGATGCTGGCGCTGGGCTACGACGAGATCTACCCGATGGTCGCGGGCCCGTTCCTGCTCGCTCTGTTCTGGCTGTTCTCGCGGCCGCTCGAGCAGGCCAACGGCGTCGCCGTGGGCGCGACGCTGGGCGTTCTGGCGATTCTCTACGTTCCCTTTGCTTCGTTCAGCGCGGTGGCCGCAGTGACGATTGCCCTGATCGTGCCGCACCGGGCACGCTCGTTGCTCGCGACCGGCGCGGCCACCGTCGTCGGCGGCATCGTGGTGTGCTGGCCGCACGGCGTCAGCCACTTCTTCCGGGCGCTGTACATGACCCTCAACCTCGGCGACAGCAATACGTTCTTCGAGCGCTACCTGGGCCACGCGGCCGGCCCGAGGTCGTTCACCTTTGCGTGGTCCTACGCGTTGTCCGCCGAGCACCTGCGGGACCTTGGGTTCATGTGGTTCTGGTCGGGTACGTTGCCGATCCTGGGAGCGGCGGTGTCGGCAGGCGCCGTGGTGTGGTGGCTGCAGCGACGAGGGCTGTCCGGACCCGGTGCCGGGAAGATCCTCGATCGCAGGGTCTGGCTCGCGCTCGCGATCGCGGCGCAGCAGGGCTGGTGGGCGCTGCTCATGATCCCCAAGCTGGGTCCGCGCCAGGATGTGGACCTCTTCTTCAGCGCCTACCTGACGGCGGCGTTCCTGGTCGGAACGCTGCTCGATCGACTTGCGGGCCGATCTGCCTCGAGGAGCCGGAACGTCCTGTTCGTTTCGGCCGCGGCGCTCGGTGCGGCGGCCGCCAGCCTCGCCTTCCTAGCTGTCGCGGGCATTCCCGTGATGCGGTGAAATGGACCGTGAGAAGAAAGACGCACGACGTAAGAGGCTCAGAAGAAAGCGCGGAGGTCAGGAGGAGCCGACAATCCAGGGAACCGAGCCAGCCTCCGGCCGGGTCGGGGGAACGGGTCTTGATGGGTTCCCGGTCAGTGGCGTCCGCGGTTTCTCGATCGGCCACCCTGTGCGAGTGGTACGTCTCGCGTCTCACATCTCGCGTCTCACGTCCGGGCGCTTTGCGCCCGGTCTACTGGCCGCTTGCGCGCTCGAGCTTGCGGATGCGCTTCTTCAGCGCCCGCGCTTCCTTCTTCTGCTTGAGCCCGGTGAGGAGGTCCTGCTGGCGAGACAGGGCCGGGAGCAGGCGCGGGTCGTCCGTTCCCCACGTCGCCTCCTGCTCGGCGATCAGCGCGGCGTTGGCGTCGGCCGCGGCCGCCGTGTCGCCGGCGGCGACCAGCAGCCCGACCAGGTCGGCGCGGGCGCGGCGGGACCTGTCGCTGCCCGGCGGAGCCAGCTCGAGCACGCGGCGCTCGGCGGCTGCGGCCTCTGCCGCCCGGCTGCGACGGGCCTCGACCAGCACGATCCGCTCGAGTGTTTCCAACACTTGGGGTGAGGTCGGTCCGAAGCGCGCCTCCTCGAGCGCCAGCAGCGCGGCGAGGGCCTCGGCGGCCCGGGTCAGCTCGGGGCTGTCGGCGCCGCCCGCGAGCAGGTCGCCGGGGCGCAGGTCGCCCTGGGGCATGACCTTCCACGCGGCGTCGGCGAGGGTCTGCCGAGCGGCGAGCTCGGCAGCGGCGTCCGGGTGGCCGGCGAGCACCGCCTCGGCCAGGCGGGCCGCGGTGTCGGCTTGTCCGGCGGCGAGGGCGGCCGCCGCACCGTCGGCGAGGACCTTGGCGGGGTCGCCGCCGTCCTCGGCGCGTAGCTTCGCGGCGGCTTCGAGCAGGCTCTCGCCCCGAGCCGGATCTCCGGAGCTGATCTCGAGGCTTGCCAGCCCCTGGAGTGCGTCGGCCCTCTCGCCGGGCGTCAGCGACGGGTCGGCGTCGAGCAGGGCGACGGCTTTGCGCTTGAAGCCGAGCGCGTCCTCGGGGTTGCCGAGCAGCACCTGCTGGCGCGCCAGCAGCTCGAGGATCAGGCGGTACTGGCGGGGGTCGGCCTTGCCGGTGGCGGCGGCGATGCGGTCGTAGCGGCGCAGGTTGGCCTCGGCAGTGGGGCTGTCTCCTGCGGCGAGGGCGGTGCGCGCCACGCCCGCCAGCGGCGCGAGCAGTTGTGGGTCGTCCGGACCGAGGCGCGCCTCGCACGCGGCGACCTCGAGCTGGTAAAGCGGCTGCGCCTGGTCGAGCCGGCCGCGGTTCTCGAGCAGCCGCGCGAGCTCGTCGAGGCTGGTTTCGAGGCGTGGGTCTCCCTGCGGGAACGTCTGGGCGATCTTGAGCGCCTCGCGCAGCTCGCTCTCGGCCTTGACGTAGTCGCCGATCGCGAAGGCGTACTCGCCGACCTCGCGGTGGTGCGTCCAGCGCGGGTCCGGCTGACCGGCCGACAGGACTCCGGCGGCGACGCCGAGGACGACAGCGACGAGGACAGGGCGGGCGAAGCGCATCGACGGACCCTCCACGGTCGAGAATCTCACCACGCCAGCCCCCCGCGAGGCAAGACCAGGGGGTGAGGAGGTAAGAAGGTGAGGAGGTGAGGAGGCGCAGGACGCGAGACGCGAAAAGCGAGACGCGAGACCACTTCTCTGCCCCTGCGATGGCTTGGTGTCTTTGTGTCTTGGTGGTTAACTTCCGACGGCCCAGGCGAGGAGGAGCTGGGCGGCGGAGTAGGCCGGCAGGCCGAGTATCCGGTTGACCAGGCCTGGCGCCACGAAGCGGTCGCGGGCGACGGCGACGTCGGAGAGCCAGAACAGCGCCGCCGCCGGACCGACCCACCACGGCAGACCGCGGCCGGAGACGGCGATCCCGCCCCACGCCATCGCCGTGATGACGACCACGTAGGCCGCCACGGGAAGGCGCAACCGTCCGAGGTGCGGCCACAGCCACCGCGCCACCGCCGCCGCGACGAGGACGAGGGGCGCAAGGATCAGCACGGGCCAGCGCGGGACTGGCAGCGCGATCTGGAAGGCTCCGAGGTAGGCCAGGTGGCCGGCGAGGAAGGCGAGCAGGCCGGCGACGAAGGTCTTCTTCGGGATCAGCAGCACGTCGCCGACGGCGCCAAGCACGAGCCCGGCGACGAGCCACAGGTCGATCGCCGTGTCCGGTCGCATCCTGGCCACGCCGACAGCCACGAACACCAGCGAAGCCAAGGGTTTGGCGAACCACACCAGGCGGACGTCGTTGCGGGCCCGGCCGACGAGCTGCAGCGCAACGAAGACCGCGAGCAGGGAGGCGGTGACAATGGCCGGAGGCACGGTCCGAGAGTAGCCGATCTCGGCCCCACCGCGGAACTTCAGGGCGAGCTGCCGGTCTACACTAGACGGTACCGGACAGGTTCGAACCAGGAGGCCTTCCATGCGCGCCCGCACCACGATGTTGCTCGTCACCGTGTCGGTCCTCGCCCTCGCCGCGTCCCCTCCCTCGCGGCCGCCCACCTCGCCGACCCCGGCGGCCGAGGCCGAGGAGCCGACGTGGCCCCCACATGGGGTGGGGTCGAGACGGCTCGAGCACGACCAGCGCTATCAGGCGGCCCTCGACATGGTGCTCACGCTAGGTCAGCAGGCCCAGGCCGCGGGCGCAGTCGACGACTGGACCCGGGCGCTGGTCGAGCAGACGAAGCTGCGCACCGCCCTCGGCGAGATCGAGACGGCGGTGCGCGAGCTGCGGGCAGCGAAGTGGCCGGACGACCCCCACTCCCGGCTGGTGCTCGACCTCGTCCTCGCCAACGCGCTGACCACGACCCTCGACGTCTACTCGTGGGAGATCGACGAACGGGAGGAGGTCGGCGCGGGCGGCGACGACCCCGCCACCTGGACCCACGCGCGCTACCTCGCCGAGGTCAACGCCGCCTTTGCCGACGCCTGGGCGCGGCGTGCGAGCTGGGGCGGGGAGGCTGTCGGCACCCTCGAGGGTGTCCTGCTGCCCAATGATTTTCCACCGCGCATCCGGGGCACTTTGCGCGATGCGGTGAGCTACCTCTGGGTCGATCACCTCGAGGACTCCGACGCATGGACGCCGGGCGAGCTCAACGGCGCCTGGAGGCTCGATCTCGAGCGCCTGCTCGCCGGCGACCCCGGGGTCGACCCGGCTGAGACCTCCGCCCATCCGCTGCTGCGGATCGCGGCGGTGCTCGCCGACCTCGATGCCTGGCACGCCGGGGCGGGCCGCCCCGAGGCCGCTCTCGAGGCGCGGCTCGAGCGCGCCGACCGGATGTGGCAGGCACGCGACGGAGCTGCCGACCGCCGCGCGGTGGTCGCCCACGTCGAGGGCGTACTCGCCGCCTTCGACCACACGCTGCCGTGGTGGTCGCGGGGGCAGGAGGTGCTGGCGCGGATGCTCGAGGACGACGGCGCCGCCGACGCCCGCATCCGCGCCCGGGACGCCGCCGCTGCCGGCGCCGCCGCTCACCCCGAGAGCTTCGGCGGCGAGCGCTGCCGCGCGTTGGTCGCCGAGCTCGAGGCGCCGTCACTCGACCTCGCGGCGATGAGGTCGGACGCGCCGGGTCGGCGCTCGCTCCGGCTCACCCACGCCAACCTGAAAGCGGCCTTCCTCCGCGCGTGGCGGATCGACCTCGAGGCGCGCCTGCGCGGCGGCAGCGAAAGCCCGCTCTTCCCGAGCTGGCAGGAGGTCGAGAAGCTGGTCGGTAGCCGCCCGCCCGATGCCGCGTGGACCGTCGACCTGTCGCCGACCCCGGACCTCAGGTCGCACGCCACCGACGTCGTGCCACCGATGACCGCTGCCGGCGCGTGGCTGGTGGCAGCCTCGACGAAGGCCAACTTCGGCGAAAACGCAAGGCACAGCGAAGCGGCGGTGATGGTTCTCGGCGATCCGGTGATCCTGAGCCGCGACACCGAGGCCGCCTGGGAGCTCGAGGTGGTGTCGGGCGCCAGCGGCGAGCCCCTGTCCGGCGCCGCGGTCACCCTGTGGCAGTACAACTGGCGCACGGGCCACCACCCGGTCGAGGCGCGCCGCACCGGCTCCGACGGGCGGGTGAGCTTCGCGAGACGGAGCGACGGCGGTCAGTTCGTCGCCCTTGCCGAGGTCCGCGGCGAGCTCGCCGTCGAGCAGGGCTCGCTCTACCAACGCGGGTCGGTGGAGCGCAGCCGGCGCACTGCCCTGGTGTGGACCGACCGCGCGGTCTACCGCCCGGGCCAGGACGTGCAGTGGAAGGTGGTCGCGTGGGGCGGGCGCGAGGACGAGGGCCGTTTCCGCACCGTCGACGGCCTGACGCTGAATGTGACGCTGCACGACGCCAACGGCGACGAGGTCGCCTCGACCGAGGTCACGACCAACTCGTTCGGGTCGGCCTCCGGGAAGTTCGAGATCCCGCTCGGCCGGCTGCTCGGCCAGTGGTCGGTCGCAACCTCGATCGGCGGCTCGGCGCCCGTGAGGGTCGAGGAGTACAAGCGGCCGACCTTCGAGGTCACCGTCGCCGCGCCCTCCGGCGAGCTGCGCCTCAACCGCGAGGCCGCCTTCTCCGGCGAGGCGCGCTACTACTTCGGCTTGCCGGTGAGCGATGGCCGGGTGGTGTGGACGGTCACCCGCGAGCCGGTGTGGCCGCCGTGGTGGGGATGGTGGCGCCCGCAGCCCGAGACCGCCCCCGAGGTGGTCGCCGGCGGTGAGGCGGCGCTCGCGGCAGACGGCAGCTTCCGGGTCGCCTTCACCCCCGCCGCCGACGAGCGCGAGGCCGCCGATACCGGCGTCAGCTACCGCTTCCGGCTCACGGCGGACGTCACCGAGCCGGGCGGCGAGACCCGTTCCGCCGAACGGGTGTTCCGCCTCGGCTTCGTTGCGGTCGAGGCGCGCATCGATCTCGATCGGGGCTTCCTGACAGCCGGCAAGCCATCCACCCTGACCGCGCAGCGGACCGACCTCGACGGTGCGCCGCGTCCGGGTGCGGGGCGCTGGCGGCTGGTCGCGCTCGCCGAGCCGAAGGCTGCTCTTCTGCCCGCGGAGCTGCCGCCGGCGAACCCGCCGGCGGCCGACGACCCGTTCGCCACCGAGGGCGACCGGCGGCGTCCACGCTGGCAGACCGCCTGCGACCCGGAGGCGGTGATGGCTTCCTGGGACGCGGCTCAGGTGGTTGCGTCGGGTACTGTCGAGCACGGCGCCACCGGGTCCGCGGCGATCGCGCTGCCCGCCCTCGAGCCGGGGGCCTACCGGCTGCTCTACACCACCGAGGACGCATTCGGCGCGACCGCCGAGGTGCGCCGCGAGCTGGTGGTCGCCGGAAAGAGCGGCGCGCCGGTGGCGGTGCCGCTGCTGCTCGAGGCCGAGCGCGCTGAGGTCGCGGCCGGCGGCACCTTGCGGCTGCTGGTCCACTCCGGCCTGCCCGGGCAGCGCATGACCCTCGAGCTCAAGCGGCCCGGACGCGAGGTCGAACGTCGCGTGCTCGTGGCGGGCAAGGGTTGGGGTCTGGTCGAGATCCCGGTCGACGCCCGAGATCGGGGTGGGATCGCAGCGTCCCTCACCGCCGTGGCCGACCATCAGCTGATGCGGCAGACCGCGGTGGTGCGGGTGCCGTGGGACGATCGCAAGCTGGCGATCGGCTTCGAGTCCTTCCGCGACCGCCTCCGGCCGGGTTCACAGGAGAGCTTCCGGATCACCGTGAAAGGACCCGACGACCGCGCGGTCGCCGAGGGCACGGTCGAGCTGCTCGCCTCGATGTACGACCGCAGCCTCGACCTGTTCGCGCCGCACGATCCGGCGAGCCCGCTCGCGCTCTACCCGCAGCGGGCGTCGCTGCCTCCGCTGCGCGCGAACCTCGGCACCGCGCCGATCGTGTGGCAGGCCGGGCATGGGACCGGGGTGTCGATGCCGCCCGAGCCGACCCCCGACCGGCTGGTCGTGCTCGACCGGTATGGGATCGGTGGTCCGGGACGCCGTGGACGTTTCCTGATGAAGGGCGCGGCGATGGCCGCGGCGCCGATGGTGGCGGACGCTGCGACCGAGTCCGGGGGCAGAGAAGGCGTCGCCGAGGAGATCGTCGTCACCGGATCGGAGGCTGCCGCCCCGCAGGTCGAGCTGCGCTCCGAGTTCGCCGAGACCGCCTTCTTCGAGCCCCACCTGCTGACCGGTCCGGACGGCACGGCGACGGTCGAGTTCACCGTCCCCGACTCGGTCACCGAGTGGGTGGTGTGGGTTGAGGGTGTGACCCGCGACCTCGCCGCCGGCTCCGCTCGCCGCACGACCCGCTCGGTCAAGGACCTCATGGTCCGTCCGGTTCTGCCGCGCTTCCTCCGCGAGGGCGACCGCGCCGAGCTCGCGGTGACGGTCAACAACGCCGGCGAGGTCCCTCTCGATGGCGCTCTCGACCTGACCCTGGTCGACTCCGAGACCGGCGACGACCTCGGCGCCGCGTTCGGCCTGTCGGGGGCCGCCGGTGTGCCGTTCGCGGTCCAGCCGGGAGCGGGGACCACCCTGACCTTCCCGGTGACCGCGCCGCGCGGCCTGCGCACGGTCGCGGTCGAGGCCCGCGCCCGCGCCGGCGAGCTCGGTGACGGCGAGCGCCGCCCGTTGCCGGTGCTGCCCGGCCGGATGCACCTCGCGGTGTCGCGCACCGCGGCGCTCACCGAGGGAGCGACCCGCACGCTCACCGCGCCGGCCGCGATCCGCGGCAACGACCCGACGCGAATCGACGAGCAGCTCGTGGTGACCGTCGACGCCCAGCTCGTGATGAGCGCCCTGCGCGCCCTGCCCTACCTGCGCCACTACCCCTACGAGTGCGTCGAGCAGACCCTCAACCGCTTCCTCTCCGCCGGCATCGTCGCCAGCCTGGCCGACCGCGTGCCGCTGGTCGCGCACCTCGCCGAGAAGGCCGCGGCGCGCTCAACGCGCCTGGTGCCGTGGAACGCCGAGGACCCGAACCGTCGCATGGCGCTCGAGGAGACCCCGTGGCTCGAATTCGCCCGCGGCGGCGGTGAGACCCCGGACGAGCTGCTCAACGTGCTCGACCCGCGGATCGCGCTGGCGGAGCGCGAGTCGGCGCTCGCCGCACTGGAGAAGTCGCAGACGTCGTCGGGCGCGTTCCCGTGGTGGCCGGGCGGGCCGCCGTCGCGCTACATGACGCTGTACGTGCTGACCGGGTTCGCGCGCGGCCTCGAGTTCGGGGTCGACGCGCCGCGCGACGTCGTCCAGCACGCGTGGCGCTGGCTCGCCGGCGAGTGGTCGAACGACCTCAAGCGGCGCGCGGTGGAGGAGGACTGCTGCTGGCAGGAGGTCGCCTTCCTCGCCTACGTCCTGACCTCCTACCCCGACCTCGGCTGGACCGGCGGCGCGTTCACCGCCGCCGACCTCAGCCGAGATGCTCGACCTCGCCGAGCGCCACTGGCGGGACCAGCCGCCGCGGGTCAAGTGCCTGCTCGCGATGGCGCTCGCCCGTGCGGGACGAGCCGACGAGGCCCGTCGCGTGCTCGACGCGGTGATGGACTCGGCCAAGACCGACCCCGACCTTGGCACCTACTGGGCGCCGGAGGCGCGCGCGTGGCTCTGGTACAACGACACCGTCGAGGGCCACGCCCTCGCGCTGCGCGCGCTGGTCGAGCTCGAGCCGAACGATGCGCGCCGCCACGGCCTCGTCCAGTGGCTGCTGCTCAACCGCCAGCTCAACGAGTGGCAGTCGACCCGCACCACCGCCGAGGTGGTCTACGCGCTGGTGTGCTACCTCGAGCACGAGAGCGCGCTCGGCGCCGAGGAGCGCTTCACGGTCGATGCCGGCGGGCGCGAAGCGCGGTTCGACTTCCGCCCCGAGGACCCGAGCGGGCGCCAGCAGCTGGTCGTGCCCGGGGACGCGCTCACCCCGTCCAACCGCGACAAGGCCGTCGTGTCCAAGCAGGGCCCCGGCCTCGCCTTCGCCACCGCGACCTGGCAGCTCTCTACCGAGCGCCTGCCCGAGGCGGCCGACGGCACCCTCTTCGCCCTCGAGCGGCGCACCTTCCGCCGCGCCCGCCGGGGCTCCCAGTGGACCCTCGAGCCGCTCGCCGACGGTGCGAAGCTCGCGGTCGGCGACCAGGTCGAGGTGCACCTCGCCGTGACGGCCCGCCACGCCGCCGAGTTCGTCCACCTGCGCGACCCGCGCGCGGCCGGCTTCGAGCCTGAGACCCTGGTTTCGGGGTGGCGCTGGGACCTCGGGATCGCGGCCTACGAGGAGGTGCGCGACAGCGGCACCAACTTCTTCGTCCAGTGGCTGCCGGCGGGTGAGTACACCCTCAAGTACCGATTGCGCGCCGCCACCGCGGGCACCTTCCGGGTCGCCCCGGCGACGCTGCAGTCGATGTACGCGCCACAATTCTCGGCTTTTTCCGCCGGGGCGACAGTGGAGGTCGTGCAGCGGTAGGCCCTGGCCAGCTGCCCTTGCAGTGCCAACTGCGGCCGAGAATTGTGTCGGGGCCTTCGGCCCCGGAGGACGGATGGTCTGACGGCGGCGAAGGTTGCGGTGACGTCGGAGGCGCGGCCCGCCTTCCTTGTCACGCTGGTTTACAGAGCTTCATTCCGAAGATAGGGTGGGGTGGCACTTCGAGTTGGAGGCTCGATGATTTCAGGTGAGGAGCTTGCCGGCAGGCGGCGTGATCTCCGGCTCAGGCTGCGGACGGCAGCTCTGGTGGTGCTGGGTCTGTGCGCGGTGTTCGGGGCCGAGGACGCGGCAGCCCAGCCAAGGCGGGCCCGGCAACGGCTGTCGGCGTCCGTGGGCGTGTTCACCCACGGTCCCACCGACATCACCAACGTGGCTGAGGTCATCCCGCTGGGAAACCTCAACCCCGGTGGAGGTCACACCCTCGCCGTGGATCACATGTACCTGGGTTATCCCGTGCCCATCTCCAACGGGGCGTACGCCTACCCGGTCTACTCGATGGGCGATGGCGCCGTTGTCATGGTGTTGCAGACCCAGAACGCCGGCAGGCCGGATCCGGACTACGAGCTCTACATCGCCCACACCGCACAGCTCACCTCCTACTTCGACCACCTCCACGGGCTCAGTCAACGTCTCCAGACGTACCTCGCCACGGTGCCCGACCTGGCGTGGATCAACGTGGGCGGCGTCGGCCGCATCGTCCTGCTCGGTCAGCGCGGCGCCCCGGCGCCGCTGCCTGTCGTGGCCGGGGAGCAGCTCGGTGTCACCAAGAGCTACAGCAGCAACTGGGATGTCGGCGTAATCGATGTTCGTCACCACACCTACTTCGAAGGGCAGGGATCTCGCCGCTACCCGATGTTCGTCGACTACCTGCAGCTGCTCGGAGTCGACGCGGAACCGGCCTTTCGCGGACAGCAGACCATCAACTCGGCGTGCTTCATCGACTATCTGCAGGAGGATCTTCGCACCGCCTGGGCTGCGCTCTTGGCCTCGACGCCCCAGGGCTGCGGTCGGCCGGGTTGGGACATGCCCGGCAGGTTGCGTGGCGCGTGGTTCAACCCCGCCGTCGATGCGGCCTCACCGCCGCCCCTCTTCGAGCTGACGAGTGCAGCCGTTTCGATCATCCCCGACAACCTCGCACCGACCTCTCGAGTACAGATTGGGATCGCCAGCGGGAGCCCCTTTGCCGCCCTCGATCCCGGCGGGATCTACCCTCAGCTTCGCCAGCCCCTTAAAGTGACGATGGACCAGGTCCCCGGGGCGCGGATCAACCCGGATCCGGCTCAGGTCGGTCCGAGCACCGGCACGGTGTGCTACGACCTCGACTACGAGGGTGATGGCGGCCGCCGGTACAACTCGATCCTGTTCCGCATGGTCTCGGACAGGAGAGTCGCCATCAAGCTCGACCCGACACCCTCCGTCGGGCCCCGGTGCAGCTCGACCGCGCTCGGCGAGCCGGACGCGACCTGGACGACGACCTACGTCCGCTAGCACCGCGCGCCGCAGAGCCCACTGGAGGTACCGTCTGTCGGGTGAGCGGGCGCCGGGGCTCTGCGGCGCTCGCTGCTTTGGATTCGCGGCGCGAATCCTGGTGGCCGCGCTGCACGCGGAGCTGGGCTGAAGCCAATGGCCTCGAGGGCCTCTTCCCGTCAGCGGCGGCTGCTGGAGGCAGCCCCAGGGACCTGCGAGACGGTTCACCCGTCTTTGCGATGCCTTGGCGTCTTGGGGTCTTTGCGTCCTCATCTCCGGCTCTCGCGCCGAACGGATCGTGCGCGCGCGGCCGCTACGGTCCCCTCACCAGGCGGGCCTGGGTGATGGACTTGGCGAGCTCGCTCGGCCCGCCCGCGACCTGAAAGCTCAGCAGCAGCCCCGAGCCGACGTCGTAGACGCGCTCGATGTCCACCGCCTGGCTGGTGGCGGCGACCGTGACCGTGCCGCCGCCGGCAGCGCGGACCTTGACCGTCTCGCCGACGGTCGTGTCGCGGTCGATCACCTGGCCCGGCCGCAGCACTCGCAGGCTCTCCGGCGGGATCCACAGCGGGTCGGTCTGGAACGTGCCGCTGACCCAGTCGCCGTCCTCGTTCGGGGTGTAGTAGTGGGTGGAGGCGGGAGTGCTAGCCATCACCGAGTAGTAGGCCAACCGCACGCCCGGCCGGGCCCACTCCGGCGCAGGCGCCTCCCGGATGCCCGGCAAGGTCTCGCCCAGCTCGACTCCTGCCGCCACGCTGGCCCACAGCAACACCGTTGCTACGACCGCCGTCGTCAGCGCCCGAGAGTGCATCGCCATGGTCCTCTTGCTTCATAACCTAGACTCGGACGTGACGGTGTCAAGGGACCAGAACGATCACTCCGACACACCCGCCCGGGGGCGGTAGACCGGCTCAGTGCTGCGATCCATCGGGGTTGACGATGCATTGCCGATGGCCGATGCTCACGGTCATGGATGCCGACAGTGCCACGCGAGCGGTGATGGCGCTCTATCCAGAGATCTACCGCCTGCTCGCCCGGCGTCTCGAGCCGGGAGCCCGGCGACAGAGCCCCGAGGCCCTGGCCGTGCTCGGACACCTTGCGCAAACGGGCCCAGCGACCGTGACCGAGGCGGCGGCGCACTTCGACCGCTCCCAGTCCGCGACCAGCGAGCTCGTCGACCGCCTTGTGGCCCGCGGTCTCGTCGAGAGGATGCGCGACGAGCGCGATCGGCGACGCCACCTCGTGTGGCTGACGCCGGAGGGTCTGCGGGCGCTCCGGGTCGCACGCCAGGTGCTCGATCCGCCGCGGCTCGCTCACGCCCTGGAGACGCTCTCGCCGCAGGCGCGGGTCGGGCTGGTCGCGAGCCTGGAGGCGCTGGTTGAGGCCGCACGATCACGACACGGGGAGGAAGACGATGACCGGAACGACCATGAAGTGTGAGAGCTGCGGGATGCCGATCGAGGTCGGGCCGTACTGTGAGCACTGCCTCGACGAGCACGGACGACTGCAGGCGTTCGAGGAACGCCTGGCGCGAATGAGCCAGTGGGCGCGCCGCCACGAGCCGGAGCTCAGCGATGCCGAAGCCGAGGCGCGGACCCTCGCCTACATGGCCGGAATGCCGGCGTGGCGGAACCACCCCGAGGTGAAGCGTCGCCTCAAAGACCGCCCGGAGTCCTGAACTCCTCGGCTCGCAACAGCCCCGGCTTCGTTTTCAGACCTGGGTGGGCCCTCTTTGAGAGGCCGCTGTTGCGGGTTTTGGATGCCGTTGTCGCCGTCTCGTTCAGGACAGGACGACGGATCCGCCGACCGCATCCGTTCGACCAGCTCGCCGGACGCAACGACCTTTTCTCAGGGAACGCCCGGGTCAATGTCGAAGCCGGCGCCGGCGTCATCGCCTATCCGTCCGTCATCGACAACGTCACCAACGACCCGACCACGATCTCGGCCAGGAGGTGACGGTCCTCGGCGAGGGCTTCACGGCGCCGACCACAGTCCACGGCTGACGCCTCGCCGTACTCCCGCAAATCCCTGGGAAGTTCTCTCGCAGCGTCTCGTGTTGACACGGCGGGCCCGCGACGCTACCGTCGGAAGGTCATGACGAGCACGACCGTGCACCACCATCATCGCCAGCACCCCGAGGGGGCCCGGTGACGGTGTAGGCAGCACGATCTGACCGAACCAGGACGCCGGCCCCCAAGCCGGCGTCCTTTGCATTTGGGGTGCCGGTCGGGGGTCGCAGAGGGAGACCGAAATGACCACGACCGACCCGCAATCGGAGCTTAGGCTGGCTCTCCCCAAGGGGAGAATGGAAGAAGGCGTGCGCGCCCTGCTCGCCGACGCCGGCATCCACGTGACGCCGACTGCGCGCAGCTACCGACCCCACATCACTCTGTCAGACTGCGAGGTCAAGATCCTCAAACCGCAGAGCATCGTCGAGATGCTCCACGCCGGCTCGCGCGACCTCGGCTTTGCGGGCGCGGATTGGGTCGCCGAGCTCGACGGCGAGCTGGTGGATCTAATCGACACCGGGCTCGACCCGGTGCGGGTGGTGGTGGCGGCGCCGGCCGAGCTGCTCGCGGGTGGCGAACTGCCCGCGCGGCACCTGGTGGTGGCGTCCGAGTACGAGCGCCTGACCACCCGCTGGATCGCCGCCCGCGGCCTCGACGCCTCCTTCCTGCGCTCCTACGGGGCGACCGAGGTCTTCCCGCCCGAGGACGCCGACCTGATCGTCGACAACACGGCCACCGGCTCGACCCTGCGCGCCAACGGTCTCGAGATTGTGGACGAGCTGATGACCTCGTCGACCCGGCTCTACGCCAACCCGCGCGCTCTCGAGGAGCCGGTCAAGCGGGAGACGATCGACCGCCTGGTGCTGCTGGTCCGCTCAGTGCTCGAGGCGAGGCTGCGGGTGATGGTCGAGGTCAACGTCGCCCCGGACCGGCTCGAAGCGGTTATCGCGGTTCTGCCGTGCATGCGCCAACCGACCATCTCCCCGCTCGCCGGCGGCGAGGGCTTCGCGGTCAAGGCGGCGGTGCCGCGCGCCGAGCTGCCGATGGTCGTACCGAAGATCAAGGCTGCCGGCGGGACGGACATTGTCGTCACCCGCCTCGCCCAGATCGTGGCGTAGGAGGTCGGCGTGAGGACGCAAAGCTGCCGCGAGTCGATACGAGAGGGGCGTGACCAGGTCGCTGGCGTGGGCTCTGGGGCCCGCAGCCTGCGGCGGCGGGCCGCGTCCGGCGGGCAGGAGACGGCCGGCCCCCGAGGTCGAGCAGGGCTCGATTCTCGCGCGCCGGCCGCCCTCCTGCCGCCTGCCGCCGATCCGCTGGCGCGGATCGCCAGAGCTGCTGGACCGGCCGTGGTTTCGGAGGCTTGCAAACGGGCATTGTGGAGGGGCGCAGTCGAGCTTTTCAGCCCGCCCCCCACCCCCCGCCCGCCCGCCCTCGGAGCCTCCGCGTCGGGGATCGCTGGCGCGCTCCCTACGCCGCGGATCCTCCGAGGGGTGGAGAGAAGCAGGAGGAGCGCCGCGCCGGCTGTTCGTCGCCCGGACTCGACCCCTCTGTGCTCGCTCTGTGTTCCCTCTGTTTTGTATTCTGTGCCTCCGTGCCTCTGTGGTCTTCCGGGAGGGGAACGGTGAGCGCGCGGCCGCTTCTCGTCGTGCCGAACCCGGTGGTGGCGGGGCTCGAGCCGTACAGCCCGGGCCGTCCGCCGACCGCGATCGACGTCTTCCTCGACGCCAACGAGGGTCCTTTCCCCCCCGAAGGGCTCGCTGCGGTGCTCGCTGGAGCCGCCTCGCTGCACCGCTACCCCTCCGCTGCGGCCCTCGAGGCGCGCCTCGCCGTACGGCTCGGCATCGAGCCGGCGGCGGTTCTCGTCACCGCCGGCGCCGACGACGCCCTCGAGCGCGCGATCCGTGCCGTGTGCACCCCGGGGCGCGAGGCGATCCTGACCACCCCGAGCTTCGTGATGCTGCCCCGCTACGCCCGCCTCACCGGCGCAGAGGTGCTCGAGCTGCCGTGGTGGCGGGGCGAGTGGCCGGTCGACGCCGCCCTCGCCGCGGCCACCGACCGGACCGCCCTCGTCGCCGTGGTCAGCCCCAACAACCCGACCGGCTCGGTGATCTCGCGCGCAGCCTTCGAGCGTCTCGCCGACGCGCTGCCGCGATCCCTCGTCCTGCTCGATCACGCCTATGTCGAGTTCGCCGCCGAGGATCTCACCGCGGCAGCGCTCGGGCGTGCCAACGTGCTCGTCTTCCGGACCTTCTCCAAGGCGCGTGGGGCCGCCGGTCTGCGCGTCGGCTGGGTCGCCGGCGACCCGCGGGTGGTGCGTTGGCTGCGCTCGGTCGGCCAGCCCTACTCGGTGAGCGCCGCCTCGCTGGCGGCTGCGGACTGGTTGCTCGACCACGCCCCGGAGCTGCGTCCGGGCCACCTCGAGGCGGTGCGCGGGCAGCGGGCCCGCCTCTCCGACCTGCTCGCCGAGCTCGGCGGTGAGCCGCTGCCGAGTGAAGGCAACTTCGTGCTCGTGCGTGTGCCCGACGCGTTCGGCGTCCGCGACGCCCTCGCCGCGCTCGGCATCGCGGTGCGCGCCTTCGCCGGCAGCGCGGAGCTGGCCGAGTGGCTGCGGATCACGGTCCCGGGCGACGAGGCGATCGAGCGCCGCCTCGAGCACGGGCTCAAAGCGGCGCTCGCACCGGAGGCGCTGCTGTTCGACCTCGACGGCGTGCTCGCCGACGTCTCTCGCTCCTACCGGGCGGCGATCGTCGCTACCGCAGCGGCGTTCGGGATCGCGGTGAGCCGCGACGACATCGTCGCGGTCAAGGCCGCCGGCAACGCCAACAACGACTGGGTGGTGACCCGCAGGCTGCTTGCCGCGCGCGGGGTCGAGGTTTCGCTCGACGAGGTCGCGACCCGCTTCGAGGCCCTCTACCAGGGCTCGGACGGCCGACCGGGCCTGCGCGAGACCGAGCGCGCGACCTTGCCCCGCGAGCTGCTCGAGGGCCTCGCGGCGAGATGGCCGCTGGCCGTGGTCACCGGGCGGCCGCTCGCGGACGCCGAGCGCTTTCTCGCCGAGCAGGGAATCCGGGACCTCTTCACCGTGCTGGTGACGATGGAAGACGCGGCCCCGAAGCCCGACCCGGCGCCGGTCCGCCTCGCCCTTGAGCGCCTCGGCGCGGCCTCGGCCTGGATGCTCGGCGATACCCCCGATGACCTCGTCGCGGCGCGCGGTGCGGGGGTTGTTCCGATCGGAGTCGTTGCGCCCGGGGACGATCCCGAGCGCGCCCGGACCGTGCTCCTCGCGGCGGGCGCGGCACGCGTGCTCGACCGCGTCGACGAACTTCTGGAGGTGCTGCCATGACCTCGCGCCAAGCGACAGTGGAACGGACCACGAAGGAGACCCGCATCCGCCTCGTCGTCGAGCTCGACGGCGCGGGCGAGGTGCGGGTAACGACCGGGATCGGCTTTCTCGATCACATGCTCACCGCGCTCGCCTTCCACGCCGGATGGGATCTCGACCTCACTTGCGAGGGCGACCTCGAGGTCGACGACCACCACACCGCCGAGGACTGCGCGCTCGCCCTCGGTGACGCGGTCCGCACCGCCGCCGGTGACCGCCGCGGGCTCGTCCGCTTCGGCTGGGCGTTCGCTCCTCTCGACGAGGCGCTCGCGCGGGCGGTGGTCGACCTCTCCGGGCGACCTTGGCCGGAGGTGCGCCTCGGACTCGAGCGCGAGCACCTGGGTCAGCTCGCTGTGGAGAACGTCGCGCACGTGCTGCGCTCGTTCGCGATCGCGCTCGGCGCCGCGGTCCACGTCGACGTCGAGCGCGGCGCCAATGACCACCACCGCGCCGAGGCGGCGTTCAAGGCCCTCGCCCTCGCGTTGCGGCAGGCGCTGGCGCGCGCCGAGCACACCCGGATCCCGTCCACCAAGGGGGTTCTGGCGTGACGCGAGAGGTCTCTGTCGTGCGCACCGGCTCGGCCAACCTGGCCTCGGTGATCGCGGCTTTCGAGCGTGCCGGTCGGACTCCGCGCATGGTTGACGACGCCGTGGCGGTCGCCCGGGCCGAACGTCTGGTGGTGCCCGGGGTCGGCGCCTTCGGGGCGGTGATGGCGAGGCTCGACGAGCTCGGCCTGGTCGAAGCGCTCACCGAGCGGATTGCCGCGGGCAGGCCGACCCTCGCGATCTGCCTCGGCCTCCAGGTGCTCGCGTCAGGGTCCGACGAGAGCCCCGGCGTCGCCGGCCTCGGGGTCGTCCCCGGGCGCGTGACGCGGCTCCCGGACGGTGTCGTCGTGCCGCAGCTGGGTTGGAATCGGGTCGAGGCCGACCCCGGCTGCCGCCTGCTCGTGCGACGGCGCCGCCTACTTCGCGAACTCCTACAAGCTCGACTCCGCGCCCGACGGCTGGTCGGTCGCATGGAGCGACCACGGTGGGCCGTTCGTCGCCGCGCTCGAGCGCGGGGCGGTGCTTGCGTGCCAGTTCCACCCCGAGCTGTCAGGGGCCTGGGGCGCGGCCCTGCTCGAGCGCTGGCTGGAGGCGTCGCCGTGCTGATGCGCCGGGTGATTCCGTGCCTCGACGTCGACGGCGGACGCGTCGTCAAGGGCGTCCGCTTCCAGGGCCTGCGCGACGCCGGGGACCCGGTCGAGCGGGCGGCCGTCTACGCCGAGCAGGGTGCCGACGAGATCGTACTGCTCGACGTCAGCGCCACCCCCGAGGGCCGCGGGCACGCGCTCGCCACCGTCGCGGCGGTGCGGCGGGTGCTGCCGATCCCGCTCACCGTGGGCGGCGGCGTCGCGAACCGTCGCCGACGCCGCCGCGCTGCTCGAGGCGGGCGCCGACAAGGTCGGTGTCAACACCGCGGCGGTCGCGCGCCCGCGACTGATCGAAGAGCTCGCGTCCCGCTTCGGCTGCCAGTGCACGGTGCTCGCGCTCGACGCCGCGCGGCGCGCGAGCGGCTGGGAGGTCGTGGTCCGCTCGGGCCAGGCGAACGCGCAGGACGCGACGCCGTCGAGTGGGCGCGCGAGGCGGCCGGCCGCGGCGCCGGCGAGATCCTGCTCACCAGCTGGGACCGCGACGGTACAGGCGAGGGCTACGACCTCGAGCTGATCGCAGCGATCGCCGGGGCGGTGACGGTCCCGATCGTCGCCTCCGGCGGTGCCCGGACGCCGGAGCACATGGCGGCGGCCCTCGCGGCGGGCGCCGACGCGGTGCTCGCGGCCTCGATCCTGCACGACGGCCACACCACGGTGGCGGAGCTCAAGGCGCACCTCGAGGCGCTCGGAGCGGAGGTGAGACGGTGATCGTGCCTTCGATCGACCTCATGGACGGCCGCGCGGTGCAGCTCGTCGGCGGCCGCGAGAAGGCCCTCGACGGCGGCGACCCGCTCGAGGTTGCCGCCCGCTTCGCGGTGGCGGGCGACCTCGCGGTGATCGACCTCGACGCCGCGCTCGGGCAGGGCTCGAAACTCAGACACGGTCGCCGCCCTGGTGCGCCGCCACCCTTGCCGGGTCGGCGGCGGGATCCGATCGGTCCAGGCGGCCCTCGAGTGGCTCGACCGCGGTGCCGAGCGGGTCATCCTCGGCACCGCGGCCCGGCCCGAGGTGCTCTCCGAGCTGCCCCGCGAGCGGGTGATCGCGGCGGTCGACGGGGTCGACGGCGAGGTCGTGGTCGAGGGATGGCGGACCGGGACCGGCGAACGCATGCTCGACAGGATCGCGGCCCTGCGCGACCTGGTCGGCGGCTTTCTGGTCACCTTCGTCGAGCGCGAGGGCCGCCTCGGCGGGATCGACCTCGACGCCGTCCGCGCCGTGGTCGAGGCCGCGGGCGGCGCCCACGTCACCGTGGCGGGCGGGGTTACGACCGCCGACGAGGTGGCGGCGATCGACCGCTTCGGTGCCGACGCCCAGGTCGGAATGGCGCTCTACACCGGCCGGCTCGGCCTCGCCGAAGCGCTCGCCGCGCCGCTGGTCTCGGACCGTGCCGACGGGCTGTGGCCGACGGTGGTGGTCGACGAGCACGGGGTCGCGCTCGGGCTCGCGTGGTCCGACCTCGAGAGCCTGCGCGAGGCGGTCGGGCGACGGCGAGGCGTCTACCGTTCGCGCACCCGCGGGCTGTGGGTCAAGGGCGAGACCTCGGGCGCGACCCAGGAGCTGGTGCGGGTCGACCTCGACTGCGACCGCGACGCGCTGCGCTTCACCGTGCGCCAGGCCGGCGCGGGCTTCTGCCACCGCGACACACGCTCGTGCTGGGGCGCCGACCGCGGTCTCGGCGCGCTCGAGCGCCGTCTGGCCGCGCGGTTGGTGGACGCGACCGATGGTTCCTACTCGGTGCGGATTGCCGGCGACCGCGACCGACTCGCGGCCAAGCTGGTCGAGGAGGCCGCCGAGCTCGCCGCCGCCGAGACCACGGACGAGATCGCCTGGGAGGCGGCCGACGTCCTCTACTTCGCCGTGCTCGCCCTCGCGCGGGCCAGGGTGCCGCTCGAGGCCGCCGTCGCCGAGCTTGACCGCCGTGCCCTCGCGGTGCGGCGCCGGGACGGGTCACGGGTCGATGCGCCGGTTCGCGACGCGGCGGGGGAGGCGACATGAAGCTGCGGCGGGTCGATCCCTGCGAGGTCGAGCGGCTCGAGCGCGATCCGGTGGACGCCCGAACCCTGGCGGCAGTTGCCGACATCGTGGAGGCGGTGCGCGGCGAGGGCGAGCGGGCGGTGCGCGCCTACGCCGAGCGCTTCGGCGACCTCGGACCGGGCGATCCCCTCGTCTTCGAGCGGCCCGACCTCGAGCGAGCTCTCGCCGCCCTTGACGCGCCGACCCGGGGCCTGCTCGAGCGCACCGCGGCGAGGATCGACCGTTTCGCCCGCGCCCAGCGCGCGGCGCTCGTCGAGGTCGACGTGACGGTTCCGGGCGGCCGCGCGGGCCACCGGGTGACGCCGGTCGAGCGAGCCGGGTGTTACGCCCCCGGGGGACGCTACCCGCTGCCGTCGTCGGTGCTGATGACGGCGGTGACCGCCCGGGTGGCCGGGGTCGGCGAGGTCTGGGTGGCATCGCCGCGGCCAACGGTGGTGACACTCGCCGCCGCCGCGATTGCGAAGGCCAATGCCGTGCTCGCCGTGGGCGGCGCCCACGCGATCGCCGCGCTCGCCTACGGTGCCGGGGCCGTGCCGGCGTGCGACGTCGTCGTCGGACCCGGCAACCGCTGGGTGACCGCGGCCAAGAAGCTGGTCGCGGGCCGGGTCGGGATCGACATGCTCGCCGGACCTTCGGAGCTGGTGGTGCTCGCCGACGACACCGCCGACCCGGCCATGGTCGCCGCCGATCTCCTCGCCCAGGCCGAGCACGATCCCGATGCGCTGCCGGTCCTGGTCACGACGTCAGCCGCGCTCGCCGACGCCGTGGATGTCGAGCTCGAGCGCCAGCTGGCCGACCTGCCGACGGCTCCTGTTGCCCGCGCAGCGCTGCGACACGGTTTCGTGGTGGTTGCCGCCGACCTCGACGAAGCGGTCGCGGCGTGCAACCGGCTCGCGCCGGAGCATCTCCAGGTCCTGACCGCCGATGCGGCAGGAGTCGCCGGCCGGCTCGCCCACTGGGGCGGGCTGTTCGTGGGCTCGGCGTCGGCGGAGGTGTTCGGCGACTACGGTGCAGGACCGAATCACACCCTGCCGACCGGGGGCGTCGCGCGCTTCAAAGGCGGGCTCTCGGTTCTCGACTTCCTGCGTGTGCGGACGTGGCTCGAGATCGACGACTCGGGGGCGGCCCGGGAGCTGGTCGAGGACGCGGTCGCCATGGCCCGCCTCGAAGGCCTCGAGGCTCACGCACGGGCGGCCGAGCGGCTTCGGTGAGGCGTGCGCCCGCGCACGTCGTGCCAGGGGAAAACCCTGAGACTGTTGAATTTTGGCTTTCGCTCTGCTACATGTGAGCGGGGGTGTTCTATGGCTACGTCCAACGCACTCCGATGGATCTGTTCCGGCGCGATGGTCTGCGCGCTGGGCCTCTCGGGTGGTCCGGCTCGCGCGGAGCAGCCAAAGACGCCGCCCAAGCAGGACGTCGCCAGCAGCCAGGCGCCGACCCGGGCGAAGACCTCCCTGGCCGAGATCGCGGCGCACATCAAGCTGCGACGGACGTCCGACTCGGGCGCACCGATCGTGATCTCCAACTCCAACCTCGCCCAGCTCGCCGACCGCGGCGTGATCTCGGTCGGCAGCGATGATTCGGGAACCGAGACCGACGCGGAGGCGACCGCCACCGGCGACAACGCGGCAGTGCCGCCTTTCGACCGCAAAGCGTGGGAGCAGAAGGTCCAGGAGCAGGAGAAGAAAGTCACCGCGCTCCAGAAGGCCTACGACGGGTTCGACGAGAAGGTCCAGAGCTCCTCGGACCCGCACTACGGCTACGGGGCGTACAACCTCGCCCCGGGACAGGTCAGTCCCGCCGTCCTGGCCAAGCAGGACCTGCAGAAAAAGCTCGACGAAGCCAAGAAGGAGCTCGATTCTCTCAAGGCCGAGGACGACAAGCGGAGCGCCGCGCCCTGACCGCCGCCCGTTCGCAGCGCCCTTAACCGGGAGGTGACCCCGTGAGGCTGACTCGTCTGCTCCTGTGCGTGCTTCCAGTGATCGGGCTCGTCGCCTGCGGCGGCTCGTCGAGTTCCGCCATTCCGAGCGAGGTCAGCGGGTCCGTGATCTTCCACGAGCCTGTCCAGCTCCCACCCGGGTCGGCCCTGCACATCGTGCTGGCCGACGTCTCGGTCGGGACCGAAGGGAAGGCCGTGGTCGGCGAGGTCACCCTGCCGGCGGAGGGCCGACAGCCGCCGCTGCCGTTCACGATCCGGTTCGATCCTCAGGTGATCAATCCCGAACACAGCTACGCGATCGAGGCGCAGGTGAGCTCCGGGGGAACGCCGCTGCTGACCACCACCGAGTCCCACCCCGTCCTCACCAGAGGCCGGCCCGCGACCGTCGAGGTCGAGCTCCACCCTGTGGAGGCCGAGAGGTCGACGCCGACCTCCAACCCGCGCCGCGAGGTGCTTCTGAAGGTCACCGCCATCGATGCCGCGCTGCCCTCGATGGAGCGCCGCGACGGGCGTTGGGAAGCGGGCGACGAGCCGGTCTCGTACACCGCCTACTTCGACGGCGACGACCTGCGCCGTCTCGAGGCGCGGCAGAGCTCCAGTAGTCGAGGCTCCTGGGACTGGAGCTACTCCTTTGCCGACGGGCTCCTCATCTTCGCCACCGGCGAGGACGTGCTCCCCAGCGAGGATCCAGACGGCGTCAACCGCAACGTGAGGACCACCGTGTGGTTCGCGCCCGACGGGCGTGTCCTGGCGGCCGAGTGCATGGCGAACGGGGGACCGGAGAGGCCGGGCGAGTCCGACCTCGCCCGTGTCCGGATGCGCGCACAGGCCCTCCGCGACGCGGCCTACGCCGCTCGCGAGGGATCGTAGCTAGCCTGCGGGCTAGCCCGCACTCTTCACCAGACTTCTCCTGCGACCGGCGATGCGCTGCACTCAGCGGTGCTTTCTCACCTCGGGGTGCTCAACGTACTGTCAAGTTTTCCACCAGCCACCCCTCACAGACCCGCGGCCCCCTCCGCGCCCTCCCACCAACCCTCCCCGCGGGTTCGCCTCACGCCCCTCGGTTCGAAAACCCCGCTGCGTGCGACACCTCGCCGGTCTCGCGACGAACCCTGGTGAATAATGCGGGCTAGAACCTGCCGGTGAGGCCGCCGGCGTAACCTGTGAGCTCGACGTAGCCCTCCCCGGTGGAGGAGCCCCGAGCCTCGACCGGTCCCTCCCAGTACGCGACGCCGGTCGAGGCGCGGCCGTCGACCTCCGCGCTGTTGAGCAGCGCGATCAGCTCGAGGTCGACCCCGGCCGACGGGATGGCGAGACGCCAGTGTACCGGGTAGGTCGCGCCGGTTGCGGGGCTCGTCCAGGTTGCCCCAGCCTCGAGCTCGATCTCGCCGGCGCCGAGGCGGCGCGTTGAACCGTTCGCGGCGACCAGCGTGCCCGAGGAGGCCGGGTCGGCGCTGCCGTCGGCGCGGCGGAGGCGGTAGACCATGAGGTCGCGGCCGTCGCCGAGGCGCAGGCTGAACCAGTCCCAGCCGACGACCTCAGGCCCGAGCTGGCTGGTGCCCCATTCGTGGTCCATCCACGAGCTGCCGGTGACGGCGAATGTTCGGCCTCGGGCGGTCAGCGTGCCGCGGGTGGCGAGCCGTGTCCAGCTCAGGTAGACCGACGCGTTGCCCGGCTCGGGTCCCTTCTGCGACCAGCCGTCGACCCCGTGCCGGACCAGAGCCCGGGTCGGCTCGAGGGTGAGCTCGAGGCCGAGGCCGGCGTCGCGGTCCTCGGCGGCGAGGTGGAGGGCGCCGGCGGCGTCGAGCCGGATCGACCAGTCCTCGAGCCACACGTCGAGCCCATCCGCGGCCCAACCGGCGAGTCGGCCGTCGGCGCGGCGAATGCGCTCTGCGGTCAAGAACCTCCGTGCGGGAAGGTCGGCCACGGCGAGGTGGCCCGCCAGCACCTGGCGGGCGCGCAAATCGGACTGCCCGGGAGAAGGCGGCGTCGGGTCGAGCCCTCGGCGGAAGAGGGTGAGCTGGAAGCCGCGCCGCGCCCCGTCGGCGTCGGCGACCAGGCCGGTGACGTACCACCACTCGGTCCTGAACTCCGGGTGCGGCCCGTGGTCGGCGGGGAAGAAGAGTCCCGGCGGTCCCTCGACCCGCCGCCAGCCGTCAGGGCCCGCCCCAGCAGTCGTTCCGAGCACGACCACCGCAAGGAGCAGCACGATCGCCAGCTGCGGCCGACTACCCGTTCTCACGGAGCACCTCCGCCGGCTCGAGGCGGCTCGCGGCGAGGGCCGGCGTCAGCCCCGCCGCGAGGCAGGCAACGGCCAGGGCGAGGCCGAGCCGGGCCAGCTCCGCCCACGGCCAGTCGAGCTGGAGCGACCACCCGAACGACTGCAGGTTGACGACCTTGACCAGGACGACGCCGACCGTCAACCCGGCGGCGACGCCGGTAGCCGCCGCCGCGGCCCCGAGCAGGATGGCCTGCCACAGCACCACCGCCGCAACCTGCGCCCGGGAGCCTCCGAGCGAGCGCAGCAGCGCGATGTCGCGCCGCCGTTCCCCGACCAGCGCGAGCAGCACCGTCGCGACCGCCACCACCGCGACCGTCGCCGCCACCAGGTAGAGCGCGGTGGTGATCGCGAAGGTACGGTTGAAGGCACTCAGAACCTCGCGCTTGAGTTGGAGGTTGTCGAGCACATCGACCAGCCACCGGCCGCCGAGCGCTTCCCGCAGACGCCGTCTGGCGAGGTCCGGATTTCCCCCAGGACCGAGATAAAGCGCGATCTGCTGGGGGCTGGCGCCGGGGAAACGGGCGAGCCAGTCGGCGCGGTCAATGACCACCAGCCCGTGCGAGCGGGAGTAGTCGGAGAAGACTCCGATGACCTCGCGCTCGAGCGGACCGTCGGGCAGCTCGAGGCGGATGCGGTCTCCGGTGGAAACGCCGAAGCGGCGCGCGAAAGGCTCGTTGACCACGGCGCCGTGACGGGCCAGGGCTTCGGCGAAGACGTCTTCCGAGCGGCGGCCCGGGAAGGGCACGCCACCCCAGTGCTGGACCACGTCGAAGGCGCCGCCGGCGAAGGTCACCGGTCGGCCACGGTACTCGACATCGGTGGAGTAGAACGGGTCCACTGCGTCACGCCCGAACAGGCGCTCCGAGATCCGGACCAGCTCCGGATCGAGGCGGCCGACGGGGATCCCGGTGGCGGTGGAGACGGGCCGCACCCACAGATCGGAGCGCATGCCGGCCTCGGTCCACGCCACCACCGTCGCCCGGAAGGAGGTCACCAGCGTGATGATCGCAACCGCCAGGGCGACCGCCACTGCGACGGCGCCCGCGGCCCACGCCGCGCGGCGCCGGCCGGTCGCGAGCGCGGCGACGGCGAGACGGACGCCGGTCCCGCCGAGGCGGGACATCGCGGGAGACCCGAGCCGGGAAAGGCCCTCGACCAGAGGGCCGACCAGAGCGAGCGGGACGAGCATCAGCAGCAGGGCGGCGAGCAGCGCGGCGAGGGGCAGCCCATGCCACGCGGGCAGGGTGACCAGCACCCCGGCGGCCGCCGCGAAGACCCCCGCGAGCGTGAGCGAGGTCACCAGCGAGCGCGCGGTGAGGTGGCTCGGCGCCTCTCCCCTGAGTCCCTGGAGCGGCGGCGTGCGCAGCGCCTCGACGAGCGGCAGCGCCGCGGCCGCCAGCGCGGTGACCACCGCGAGGCCGACGGCCCCGAGGAGCAGGGCGGGGTCGAGGGTGACGGCCGAGGCCGGGACACCGCGCACCACCGCGGCCACCGTCGCCCGGACTGAGGTCACCGCGAGGTGCGCGCCGAGCTGGCCGGCGAAGGCGCCGAGCACGCCGCCTGACAGACCGATCGCGACCGCCTCGGCGAGGATCGCGCCGGCGATCTGGAGGCGCGACGCGCCGAGCGAGCGGGCGAGGGCGAGGGTCCAGCGCCGCTGAACCACGGACGTCGCCAGGGTCGTGCCAACCAGGACCGCGCCGACCAGCAGCGAGATGCCCGACAGGGCGGTGAGGTTGAAGCGCAAGGACGCGAGCATCTGTTCGATCGCTTCGCGGCGGTCGGACGGCCGCGCGACCTCGACGCCCGCCGGCACGAGTCCGCGCAGCTGGGCGGCCAGCTCGTCGGCGTCGACGCCCCGACGAGGAGCGAGCTCGATGCGGTCGAGCCGCCCGATCGTGCCGAGCAGCTCCTGAGCGAAGGCGACGTCCATCACGACCACGCGGTCCCACGCCGAGCCCGCTCGCGGCGGGTCGAAGATGGCCGCGACCTCGACCCGGACCGGCCGGCCGCGCGCCGATAGGGTGATCCGGTCGCCAGGTGTGACCCCGAGGGTTTCGGCGAGACCCCTGGGGAGGAGCACCGCTCCGTCCAGCAGGACCGCATCGAGTCGCGCCGACGCGTCGAGGCGGCCGGCGAGCAGAGGCCGGATCCCCTGATCGGCGAGCACGTCGACGCCGAGCAGGCGCACGGCGTCGCCGAGCTCGACGAGCAGGGTGACGTCGTCGACCACCGGCGCGATCACGGCGTCGGCGGTGACCGGCCGGAGGGTCGCGAGGAGATTCTCGGGAACCCCGCCCTCGCGGCGCAGCTCGAGCCGGGCGGCCCCGGCGACCTCATCGATGCCCTCGACGAAGGCGTTGACCGCGGCGCGGCTCGCCGCCACCGTCGATACCACCGACGCGATCCCGGCGGCGACGCCGAGGACCGTGACCAGGAAGCGCCACGGGCGGCGCAGAACGGGACGCAGCACGAGCGCCCTGAGGGCCATCCGCGTCAGTCCTCGACCACCCGCCCGTCGCGCATCCGGACGACGCGGTCGGCGGTCCGCGCGACTCTCTCGTCGTGGGTCGCGATGAGCAGGGCGGCTCGCTCCTCGCGGCGCAGCTCGGCCATCAGCTCGAGGATCGCCGCGCCGGTGAGCGAGTCCAGGTTCCCGGTCGGCTCGTCGGCGACCACCACCGCGGGGTGGTGGACGAGCGCGCGGGCGATGGCGGTGCGCTGCTGCTCGCCGCCTGAGAGCTCGGAGGGGAAGTGACGGCGGCGGGGGGTCAGTCCGACCCGGGCGAGTAGGTCGGCAACTCGGACGGGATCTCGGCGCCCCGCGAGTGCGAGCGGCAACGCCACGTTCTCCTCGACGGTGAGGTGGGGCATCAGGTGGAAGGCCTGGAAGACGAGCCCCACATGATGGCGACGCAGGCGCACCAGCTCGGCCTCGCTCGCGGTGGCGAGGTCGACACCCGCCAGTATGACCCGGCCGTCGTCGGCTCGATCGACACCGGCGAGGAGGTTGAGGGTCGTCGACTTGCCGCAGCCAGAGGGGCCGACGAGGGCGACCAGCTCGGCCGGTTCCAGCGTGAGGCTGACATCGTCGAGCGCAACGACCGTTTCGGCGCCCCGATGGTACCGGCGACTGACGTGGTCGAGCTCGGCGACGGCGGTCATCGCCGCGTCGGCGCTCGACCGCTCGGGCCCTCGATCGGCTCGGTGGCAAGGGCAGCCAGGGCCGCGTCGAGGTCGTCCAGCGTCTCGAGCCGGCGGATTTCGCCAGGCAGCGCGCCGAGCATCGCGGCGCCGGCGCCGCCGAGCCACAGCCGGACGTCGCTCGACATCCGCCGGCGCAGCTCAAGGACCAGCTCCCGGGTCGTCTCGTTGGCGGTCGTCGCGGAGATCGAGAGTCCGACAGCCGCCGGGCGGAGCGACTGCGCTGCGGCCACGATCTCGTCGACCGGCGTCGAGGCGCCGAGGATGCGGACGGAGCGGCCCGCGATCACGCTGGCCAGCGCGACGACCTGGACTCCGAGCTCGTGGTGTTCGCCCGGCAGGGTCGCCAGCAGCAGGGGCGCTCCGGATGCGCCCGCTTCCTGGGGCGCTCGCAGGGTGCGCAGACAGGTCTCCAGGACCTGGGACGCGAAGTGCTCGTGGCGGACATTGAGGCGGCCGTCCGCCCAGCCGTCGCCGAGCTCGATCAGGAGTGGGTCGACGCGTTCGCGCAAGAAGCGCGGCAACCCGAGCAGGAGCGCGTCGCGCTGGAGCAGGCTGGAGACGGCGGCCGTGTCGAAGCGGTGGACCCCGTCCATCAGCGCCTCGAGCCAGCGATCGGCGGGACCCGGCTCGGTCGGGGCGTCGAGCGCTCCCGCTTCGCGGAGCAGCCCTTCGAGGTGGTCGAGGGGCATCGGGACGACGTCCCCGGCACGGCAGCCCTGGTCGAGGGCGAGGGTGATCAGCAGCAGGTGGCGGACCTGCTCGGAGGTGTAGCGCCGGTGCCCGGAGGGAAGCCGGACCGGCTGGGGGAAGCCGAATCGGCGCTCCCATGCGCGCAGCGTGTGCTCGGTAAGGCCGGTGCGGCGCGAGACCGCGCCCATCGGCCACATTTGATCACTTTGGGGTGACTCCGCGCGGACGATTTCTCCACCTTGTGGCGTCTTCATGGCGTCCTCCCGCTCCCGCAATTCGCTCCGCGGTCCGCGCTGCCTGGTCGGCCTGCTGCTCGACGGTGCGGCGGTAGGCGGACGCTACGGCAGCGGCGTCGCCAGGGCATCGGAGCATGGTCAACTCCGTGGGTCAGGGCCGCTCTCGTCCTCAGCTCAGACGTTAGAGTGTCCGCGCCTGAGCGTCAAGAAAAAGTCTAGGCAATATGTCGATATTGCAGGGATGCCAGTGATAATAATCGGATATCTGGCGAGATTATTGCAGTGAGATCTAGATATTCTCTGGAAATATGCCAATGCGGCTCGCTGTTGGCGGGAGAGTCATGGATGTCCAGCAACCCTTCGCTCAAACCCCCACCGGCTCTCGGGGAAGGGCCGGCGGCTGATGCGCCTGGCCGTCGTCGGCAGCGGCACCTCGGGCCTCGCCGGTGTCTTCGTACCCTGGTTCCCACGTCGGGACCCGGGATTGGACCGATGACCACCGTCCCCGAGCTGCGGGTCCGGGCGGCGAACGACCGCCCGGTCAACGGCGCCGGCCGCCGGGTCGTGTACTGGATGATCGCGGCCCGCCGGACCAGCTTCAGCTTCGCCCTTCAGCACGCCGCCGACCGCGCTCGCGAGCTCGGCGTGCCGCTCGTGATCCTCGAGGCCCTGCGTGCCGGCCACCCCTGGGCCTCGGACCGCCTCCACCGGTTCGTGCTCGAGGGCATGGCCGACACCCGGCGCCGGCTCGCGGGGCGCCCGGTGACCTACCACGCCTACGTCGAGCCCGAGCACGGCGCCGGCCGCGGGCTCCTCGCGGCGCTTGCCGCGGATGCCGCGCTGGTCGTCACCGACGAGTTCCCGACCTTCTTCCTGCCGCGCATGGTCGCCGCCGCGGCGGCGCGCCTGCCGGTGCGGCTCGAGGTCGTCGACGGCAACGGCCTGCTGCCGATGGCGGCCGCCGAGCGGGCCTTTCCGACCGCCTACGTCTTCCGTCGGTTCCTCCACCACGAGCTGCCGCGCCACCTCGTGGAGATGCCGCTCGAGGACCCGCTCGCGGAGCCGCTGCCTCGGCCGGTCGAGCTGCCGAGGGAGGTCCGCGAACGCTGGCCGGAAGCGGGCGACGACCTGCTCGGCGGCGACCCGGCGGCGCTTGCGGCGCTGCCGATCGACCACTCGGTGCCGCCGGCCCCGCTCGAGGGCGGCGCGAGCGCTGGTGAGCGGGTACTGGCGCGGTTCCTCGAGGAGCGCCTGCCGCGCTACGCGGACGACCGCAACCGCCCGGACGACGACGCCGCGAGCGGGCTCAGCCCGTACCTCCACTTCGGCCACGTTGCGGCCCACCGGGTCTTTCTCGAGGTCGCGACGCGGCAGCGCTGGACGCCGGACGACCTCTCGGCCCGGGCCGACGGCCGCCGCGCGGGCTGGTGGGGGATGGCGCCCTCGGCCGAGGCCTTCCTCGACCAGCTCGTCACCTGGCGCGAGCTCGGCTTCAACGGTTGCCTCCGCGACCCCGACCACGAGCGCTACGAGTCGCTGCCCGAGTGGGCCCAGCGCACCCTCGCCGCGCACGCCGGCGACCGCCGCGAGCACCGCTACTCGCTCGACGACTTCGCCGCCGCGCGCACCCACGACCCGCTGTGGAACGCCGCTCAGCGCCAGCTCCTGGGCCAGGGTACGATCCAGAACTACCTGCGGATGCTGTGGGGCAAGAAGATCCTCGAGTGGACCTCCGAGCCGCGCGAGGCGCTCGACGTGATGACCGAGCTCAACAACCGCTGGGCCCTCGACGGCCGCGACCCCAACTCGACCTCCGGCATCTTCTGGTGCCTGGGGCGCTACGACCGACCGTGGGGGCCGGAGCGTGAGATCTTCGGCACGGTGCGCTACATGTCCTCGGCCAACACGGCGCGCAAGATGTCGGTGGCCGGCTACCTCGAGCGGTACGGGGAGGACCCGTCATGACCGACCCGAAGCGTGTCCTGGTCACCGGCGCGACCGGCTACATCGGCGGCCGCATGGTCCCGCTCTTGCTCGAGCGTGGGCATCACGTGCGGGTGATGGTGCGCGACCCGCGGCGGATCGCCGGACGGGCGTGGGCCGACCGGGTCGAGGTCGCGACCGGCTCGATCGACGACGAGGCCGCCGTCCGCGCGGCCTGTGCCGGGATGGACGCGGCCTACTACCTGGTTCACTCGATGGATGCCGGGGCCGACTTCGCCGAGCGCGACCGGCGCGGGGCGAAGGCCTTCGTGGCGGCGGCCCAGGGGCTCGAGCGAGTCATCTATCTCGGCGGTCTGGTACCTGAGGCGGTGAAGCTCTCGCGCCACCTCGCGAGCCGCGCCGAGGTCGGGGAGATCCTGCGCTCAGGGCTTCCGACGGTCGAGCTGCGCGCCGGCCCGGTGATCGGGTCGGGCTCGGCGTCGTTCGAGATGGTCCGCTACCTGACCGAGCGGCTGCCGGCGATGATCGCCCCGCGCTGGATCCTGAACCCGGTGTCGCCGATCGCGGTCCGCGACGTGCTCGCCTACCTGCTTGCCGCCCTGGATCGCGGTGAGCCCGGCGCCTACGACGTCGGTGTCGAGCCCCTCACCTTCAAGGCGATGATGGAGGAGTTCGCGAGCGTGCGCGGGCTGAAGCGGGTGATCGTGCCGGTGCCGGTGCTCGCGCCGCGGCTGGCCGCGCTCTGGGTCGGCCTCGTGACCCCGATCCCCAACACCCTTGCCGTGCCTCTGATCGAGGGTGTGGTCCACCCGGTGGTCGCCGACACCCGCCGCGCCCGTGCGGCCTTCCCAGAGATCGAGCCGGTCTCCTACCGGCAGGCGGTCGAGCGCGCCCTCGAACGGACCGAGTCCCACGCCGTGGCCACGCGCTGGTCCGGGGCGCTCGGCGCGACCCCGGCCTACGAGCTCCAGCAGGCCGAGGGCATGGTGCGCGAGGTCCGCAACCTCGCGACCACGGCGACGCCCGAGCGGGTCTTCGCCACCTTTGCCTCCCTCGGCGGCGAGCGCGGCTGGCTGGTGTGGCGCTGGGCGTGGGCCCTGCGCGGGCTGCTCGATCGGCTGGTCGGCGGACCTGGCCTGCGGCGCGGGCGCCGCGACCCGCACGAGCTGCTGCCCGGGGACGCACTCGACTTCTGGCGGGTCGAGGCGGTGGATGCGCCCCGCCTGCTGCGCCTGCGCGCGGAGATGAAGGTCCCCGGCAAGGCCTGGTTGCAGTGGGAGGCAGTCCCCGAGGACGGCGGCTCGCGCCTGGTCCAGACCGCGCTGTTCGCGCCCCGGGGGTTGCCCGGGATCCTCTACTGGAAGCTGCTCTACCCGGTCCACAAGCTGATCTTCTCCGACATGGCGAAAGCGGTCGTGCGCGCCGCCGAGGCGGGGGGAACGGCATGAGGACCTTCACGTTCTCCTCGAGCTTGGTGCTGCCGCGCGGCCTCGACGAGCTGTTCCCATTCTTCGCCGAGGCCCGCAACCTCGAGACCCTCACGCCGTCGTGGCTGAGCTTCAAGGTCCTCACCCCGGAGCCGGTCGAGATGCGATCCGGCACGCTGATCGACTACCGCCTCGCGTGGCACGGGCTGCCGCTGCGGTGGCGCACGAGCATCGACGTGTGGGAGCCTCCGCACCGCTTCATCGACCGGATGCTGAAGGGACCGTACCGGCTGTGGGTCCACGAGCACACCTTCACCGCCGTCGAGGGCGGGACCCGCTGCGAAGACCGGGTCGAGTACGCGGTGCCGGGCGGCGTGCTCGTGCAGCGCCTCGCGGTCGGCCGGGACGTCGAGCGCATCTTCGCCTACCGGCGGCAGCGGATGCTCGAGCTCTTCTCTTTGCCTGCACTTCTCACCACCTCCCTGCTGCGAGCGCCGATCTGCCCGCCATCGCTGGCCCTTTCGCGGCTCGGCGCCCTCGTGACGTGACGCGGTGAAGAGTGCAGGCTCGCCCGCAGGTTGCGTCAGCACGGCGCCTGAGGAGGGGAGCTGCGTTCCGCTCTGACTTGCTCCTTCGCGGCGAAGACTGCACACTCTCGGGACCGAGCCGTTCGGCGCGACGGGGAACATGCCACACGGCGTGCCCGTTGCCTTGAGACGGCGCCTGCAGCACCGCGTGCAACCCGTATGTCGAGGAGGAGCCCCGATCGTGCCGACCCCGATACCCACCCCGACCCCGAACCCCGCGGCGAGCGCGATGCTCGACGCCCTCGCTGGTCACCTGCAGTCGGTTCCGTTCCTCGCCGAGAAGGTGCTCGGCAACACCGTGCTTGCCTGGCTCGTTGCGTTCGTAGTGGCCGTTCTCGGCTACCTCGTGCTGAGCGTCGTGGTCGCGGTGGTGCGGCGCCGGCTCGCCCGCCTCGCCGAACGCACCGTCACGATTGCCGACGACCTCATCGTCGAGCTGGTGCGCGCGACGAAGGGCCTCTTCCTGGCGGTCGTCTCCCTGGTGGCGGGGGCGCAGTTCCTGACCCTTCCTCAAGGCCTCGAGCGCGGCGTCGATGTTCTGTTCGCGTTCGCGGTGACGATCCAGGCGGTCCTGTGGGCCAACCGCACGGTCAGCTTCTGGCTCGAGCACCAGCAGCAGATCCACGCCGAAACCGACCCGGGCGCGATGACGACCCTGCAGGGCCTGTCCTACGTGGTCCGGGTCGTGGTGTGGTCCGCGGCGTTCCTGCTGCTGCTGGACAACCTCGGCTACAACGTCACCACCCTCATCGCCGGCCTCGGCGTCGGCGGCGTGGCGGTCGCCCTGGCGGTCCAGAACATCCTCGGCGACCTCTTCGCCTCGCTCTCGATCGTGCTCGACAAGCCGTTCGTCAACGGCGACTTCATCATCATCGACCAGCACATGGGCACGGTCGAGCGGATCGGGCTCAAGACCACCCGTGTGCGCAGTCTGTCCGGCGAGCAGATCGTGGTCTCCAACTCGGACCTGCTCAAGTCGAGGGTCCGCAACTTCAAGCGCATGATCGAGCGGCGCGTGCTGTTCTCGGTCGGCGTGACCTACCAGACGCCGCGCGAGCAGGTTGCAGCGATCCCCGGCATGATCCGCGAGATCGTCGAGGGCCTCGACAACACCCGCTTCGACCGCTCCCACTTCAAGGAGTTCGGCGACTCGTCGCTCAACTTCGAGACCGTCTACTATGTGCTCTCGCCCGACTACCCCGTGTACATGGACATCCAGCAGGCGATCAACCTCGAGATCATGAAGCGCTTCGAGGAGCTCGGGATCGAGATCGCCTACCCGACGCGTACGGTGTTCCTCGCCGGTGCGGGTGGGATCACCAGCACCCCAGTCGCGGCCCCGCCCGTGGCGGAGTGAGGCGACGGGAGCCGGTGCGATCCCGGGTTGCACGGAAGAACCGGCTCCGCTGACGCGTTGACCGGGCACACGGAGGTGGACATGAGCGAGAAGGTCTACAAGAAGATCCGAGTGACGGGATGCTCCGACAAGAGCATCGAGCGCGCCATCGAGGTCGCTGTCGACAGGGCGTCGAAGAGCGTGCACGGCATGGGCTGGTTCGAGCTCTCCGAAGTCCGCGGCGCGGTCAAGGACGGCGCGGTCACCGAGTGGCAGGTCTCGGTCGACATCGGTTTCAAGCTGGATTGAGGATCCGGTTCTCGCGCCGACCCACGAAGGGTCGGCGCGGCCCGGATCCTCAATCCAATTGATGCGCTGCGCGCATCGTGGCAGAGGACACCAGGAGAGGAGGGCTCGCTCCTCGCGAGGGAAGCCGACGAGGGGTGCGGACCCTGGGATTCCAGAAGGGACCGTCGCAGATCGGTCTGCGCGGGACCTCTTGCGCAACGAGCGGGGACGCGGTAGGATGCGCGTCCCAATGAGTGGGGCCGTAGCTCAGCTGGGAGAGCGCTAGAATCGCACTCTAGAGGTCGAGGGTTCGATCCCCTTCGGCTCCACCAAATCAAGTGATCAAGCCGCCCAGAGGGCGGCTTTCTTGATTTGGTGGAGCCGAAGGGGATCGGTCTACGGCCGATCTGCGAGCCGCCGTAGGCCGCCCACCGCCCTCTCCGGTCTTGCCGGCTCGCGCCGGCAAGACCTGCGACCCCCACGGCCACGGCGGCAGATCGCAGCTCGGCCGCAGTGTCGATCCCTTCGGGTCGGTCTACGACCCGCCAGCGGGTGGCTGTACGCCGCCCGCCACCCTCTCCGGGACGGCTTCGCCGTCCCTGCGACCCCCACGGCCACGGCGGCAAGTCGCAGCTCGCCCGCAGTGTCGACCCCTTGTTGCTCCGCCAAGCAGTTTCAAGCCGCTCTTCGGGGCGGCTTTCTGTTTGGTGGAGCCGCCACGTCGGGAGAAAAGCCAGAGGTGGTCGTGACCGAGGGGGTCCATAGGAGGGGGCGGCCGGTCTACGACCACCTGGTTTCTCCCCGGCGTCACCGTCACCGAAGATGGCGAGTAAGGGGATCGGTCTACGGCCCTGCCCGTGGGGAATGTGGTGGGACCCGTGACCTGTCCGTTCAGGGCGGGGGAGGCGGCGCGTAGTCGTCGTCGTCAGGGGAGGGCGGGTCGCCGCTGTCATCCTCTTCGACCTGCTCCTCGCGCATCACCTCGAGGACCTGGCGCTGCCCCGGCTCGATGAGCGACTGGACCTCGAGGAAGGCTCTGCCGAGGGTGCCCCGACCGGTGCGGCGGCGGTAGTAGATCCAGCCCCTCTCCTCGGCCCACAGGGCGAGCCGGTGGAGCGCGTAGAGCGCCACGACGACCGCGACCAGGATGATGGCGAGGCGCCGGCTCATGGCTCCACCATAGCGCACCGTCTCAAGCCCCGGAGAGAGCCTCGGCCCGCACCCTCCGCAGCCCGATAGGTGTTGGGCACATGGATCTAGTCTTCTTCGCCGCGCGGCCGTGACGCGGCCTTGTCGAGCCCCCGAAGCGGGCTGCCGCCTCCGGGTTCCCGTGCCTACGCCGGATCAGTGCAGGACTCAGCCCATCGCCGGATGCTCGGCAGGCGCCGCCGTGATGTCTTTCACCCGGAGTCCGTCCCGCTCGACGCTCGGCAGGGTCGAGAGCTCGCTCGACTCATGTGTCGGGCACCTTTCCGGGTCAGGCGATTCCGGCGGTTCGAAGTGGGATGCCGGCGGTGCCCGGAGCCCTACCGGCCCATCACCAGCACCGGATCGCCGGTCGCGTTGTCGACCACCGAGGCCCATGCCAGGAGGGGGACACCCACCCCCTCGCCGTGTACCACCGCGTAACCGCTCTCGACCCAGCCGGCCCCGAAGGCGTGCACGAGGGTGACGAGGCTGCCGGCGGGGACCGGCGCCCGCACCGCGCCGGCCGCGCTGCCGTCGCCGCGGAAGAGCTCGACCACCGCCGCCACGTCCTCGTCTCCGGGGTTGACCAGCCCGAGGTTGGTGCGAAAGCGCGGCGACTCGGCGAGGCCCGGAAGGACGGTCCGGCCACCGGCGATCGCGCTCTCCGGCACTGCCGGCACTCCCTGGCCGAAGCCGCCGCCGCCGCCCGTCGTGTAAGTGCGGCTGGCGACCGCGACCTCTCCCGCCGTCGGCACCACGCGTAGCGCCGTGGTCCCGTGCGCGCCGAGCTCCGCCAGCACGTCGGCATGCCGGTGCGCCTGACCGGCGGCGAGCTCGAACGCGACCGCCGCCGACCCGTCGAGCCGCTCGAGGCGGTAGGCGGCCGGCTCCCGACCGGGGTTGACGACCTCGAGGTCGCTGCGCCAGAAGGTGCCGGCGAAGCCGGGCCCGCGGCCGGCCGCGGGAACCACCAGCGGCTCCGCGGCGGCGGGCAGGCCGGCGATGGTCGTCGGGTCGCCGGTGACCGCGTCGACGATCGAGGCGTAGGCGGCGAAGCGACCGGTGGAGGGGGAGGTCGACACCACGGCGTAGGCGTCGGAGAGCGGGGCGGCACCGACCTCGGCGAGGGCACCGTCAACCTGCTCCCAGCCGAGCGGCGGCAGCTCGCGGTCGACCGTGCCCAGGGTCCGCCCCTCGGCGTCGAAGAGCGCGATCTCCACCACGATCGGTTCGTGGCTGCCGTTCGTCACCCCGAGGTTTGTGCGGAACGCGCCGTCCTGGCGCAGCATCAGAAGCACCAGCTCGGTCCCGCCCTTCACGAGCTCAGCCATCGGGATGGCGGGGATCTCCTGGCCGTAGGTGCCGCCGGCGCCGCCCGTGAAGGTGCGGGAGGAGACCGCGAGCGGGCGCTTGCTGACCACCAGCAGCGGCCCGGCCGCGTCGTCGAGCCCGAACCCGCGGCCAACCAGGTCGTCGCGGTCGAGTTGCCCGCCGGGCGGAAGCGCGACGCGCTGCCACTCCGGCGCGCCCCCGTCGCCGGCGACCAGCCCGAGCCAGACCTCTGTCCACTCGTTGCTCGCGGCGGTCACGTGGAGGTCCGACCGCCACTCGGTGCCGCCGATCCCG
>CAVSIS010000014.1:0-20772 GCA_963727925.1 uncultured Acidobacteriota bacterium
TCACCACAGAGACACAGAAGCACAGAGAGTACACACAGAGAGCTACCCACCCAAAATGCTGACACGGGCGGGGGGAGGCTCTGTGCCCTCCTCTGTGTCTCTGTGCCTCTGTGGTTAATCCCCTCGCCGCAGGATCGCCAGCGCGGCCTCGCGGGCGGCGAGGCGGGTCGCCTTGCCCTGGTAGAGCGGCGGCCGGCCGCCGCCGCGCCCGCCGAGCGCCTCGGCCACCCGCGGGCCGAGCGCGGCGAGGTCAAGACCGCTGGCCGGGCCGGCGACGAGGACGAACACCCCCTCCGTGTCCGACCCCGCCGTGAGCAGGGCGACCCGATCCGGCGCGAGCTCGGCGAGGCGGCGGCCGAGCTCGACCAGGAAGGCGGCGTCCCCGTCCGGCCAGTGGCCGTCGAGCACCGCTCCCGGGCCCGCCGCGAGGGCCGCGGCCTCGGCCCGCGCGAGCTCGCCCGCCAGGCGCTTGATCGTCCGGCGCGCGTCGCGGAGCTGGCTCTCGCGCAGCTCGGTGAGCGCGACCAGCTCCGCGTCCGGCGCGCCGAGCAGCTCGCGCAGCCTGAGGTTGCGCGCCTCGTGGGCCGCCATCCTTTGGCGCGCACGGTCGCCCGCGACGAAGAACACCCGGGTGCCGCCGCGCAGTCGCTCGGTGCTGACAAGGCTGACCATGCCAAGCTCCGCAGTCGAACGGACGTGGGTGCCGCCGCAGGTGTTGAGGTCGACCCCCAGATCTCGACCAGGCGGATGTCGCCGGCGTGCCCCTCCGGCAGGCCGCGGGATCTCACCGGCAGCTCGGCGTAGGCCTCCGCACTCACCCGCCGCGCGGTGACGGGTCGCGCCGCACGGACCTCGGCCGCGACGGCGTCCTCGAGCGCCTCGAGATCCTCGGGGCCGAGCCGCGGGGCGTCGAGCTCGATGTCGGACAGCTCGGGGCCGAGGTGGAAGGCGGTCGTGGCCCAGCCAAAGCGGCCGTGGGCGATCGCGGTCAGGAGGTGCTGGGCGGTGTGCTGCTGCATGTGGTCGAAGCGGCGGGCCCAGTCGAGGGTCATCCTCGCCGGACCGAGTCCGACCGGCGCGGCGAGGAGGTGGACGATCCCTCCCTCGCCACGCTGCACGTCGAGCACGGCGACGCCGGCCAGAGTGCCGTGGTCGGCGGGCTGGCCGCCGCCCTCCGGGTAGAGCAGGGTGTTGGCGGTGACTGCCCACGGGCGACCGCTCGGGTCGAGCCCGCACGCGGTCACCTCGGTGTCGAGCTCGGCAAGGTAGGGATCACGCTCGAAGGCCGGCATGGTCATGACAAAGCTCTCCCTCCGGCTCAGAACACGCGCCGGCTGAGAAACGTCCACCCACCGGCGGCGACCTCGACCGGGATCGCCTCGGTGTCGAGGACACGCCCCGAGGGGTCGAGGTACACGACGGTCAGCTCGTGGCGGCCCGCGGGAAGGCTCAGTCGCGCCATCGCGAGCTCGCCGGGCAGGGTCAGCCAGCTGCGCGTGTCCGCCCTTTCGGTGAGTGCTCCGAAGATGTTGACCAGAACCCCGGCGACCTCGTCGCGCCTCTCCGCGGCCCGGGTGGCGGCGTACTTGGCGAGTGCGCGCACGATCGTCTTGACCAGGATCTTGGGGCGCTTCGCCTCGAAGGTCGCGAGCGCACGGCGGCTGAGGTCGTCGACCGGTACGGCGGGTGCCGACGACGCGCCGGTGGCCGTGATCCGCGCCGTCGCCGCCCTCCTTGAGGAAGGCTGCGCCATGGTCGGCACCGCCACGGTGAGCCAGTAGTCGACCCTGGCGGAGGTCGGAACGACCCACGCCGGGCCCGCGCGCACCGCCAGCTCCCCGGCCCACACGGCCAGGTCGTGGTATCGATCGCTCGACAGGATCGGCAGATTGAGGATCACCTGGTCCTTGTGCGCCACCCAGCCCGACTCGACCACGAGCACCACGTGACCGGTGTCAGGGGGCTCGGGCGGTCGCTCGGACGAGAACACCGACGGCAGCTCCTCGGCGAGGGCGGCCAGGTCGCTGGCGAAGCCGAGCCGACGCGCCGTGCGCCCGAGGTCCTCGGCGAGCCACGGCGGCGGCGAGATCCCGGTCGTGGCAGCGTCGGCGACGTAGGCGCGGGCGGCGTTGGCGTACGCGATGTAGGCGTCGTTGGTCTCCCCGTTCGACTCGTAGAGCATGCCGGCGAGGTGGTGCAGGAAGCCGTCGTCGCCGAACCGGCCGAGGGCTCCGCCGGGGGTCTCGCCGCCAAGCTCGGCGAGGGTCGCCTCGGCCGAGCGCGCCAGCAGCAGCGAGGCCTTGCGCGCCTCGACCACCGCCTCGCCCCGCTCGCCGACGGAGATGTAGTTGAAGGCACGGTAGTAGGGCACCATCGCGAGCTCGAAGGGCTCGGCACGGTAGCTGATCGTGGTGTCGTTGGTGATCAGCGACACCGCCGCCCGGGACACGCTGCGGGAGTAGAGGGCGTCGGCGAGGTTCTCCGCCTGCTGGAAGACGGCGTTGGACTCGGCAAAACGTCCGGCAAGGTGCAGCACCTGGCCGTGCTCGAGCAGGGTGAGCAGCCGGTTGGTGGAGCTGGTTCCATGCTCGATGCTCGCCAGGGCCCGGTCGAACCGGCCGGCCGCGAGCTCGGGCCGCAAGGCGAGGTTGGTGGCGGAGTAGGTGACGCAGCCGGCGGCGACAAGGAACGCGGCTGCGGCGCACACCCGCACTCCGCGATGCCCCGGGCTCAGCACGCGCATCCCGTCACCGCCCGCTACCCGGCGCTGGTCACGGCCGGTAGGAGCTGCGCCCGACGAACTTCTTGATCTTGGTGGAGCCGCTCCACACCTTGACGTTGGTCTCGAGGTCGACCAGGTAGGAGTCGACCTGGTAGTACTTGACCTCGTCCTTGCCCTCGCGGTCGGAGATGGCGTTGATCTCGCCGAGCAGCATGTAGTCGGCGCCGTGCTCTCGGCCCCAATGCTTGACCGTCTCCTCGGCCGCGTAGCGCTGCTGATCCTCACGCTCCGCCCGCACCCCCTCGCGCTCCTCCGGCGAGGCGACGACCGTCACCCGGCCTGAGTTGATGAAGGTGCGCTCGAGGTCGGCGACCAGGGTCTTGACCGGAATGTGCTCGGCGGTCTTGTTGCGGAAGTCCCCGATGATGACCGCAGGCTTCTTCCCCTTCGCCTCGAGATGGTTCTCGACCCACGCGGTGTCGAGCGACTGCTGAACGAGGTCGCGCGCGACCTGCTGGCTGTCGACATCGTTCCAGCGCCCGGAAAGATCGATCTGCTCCTCAACCGGCACCCGCGTCACCGTCGTCGAGCAGGCGCCGAGGAGCGCCGCCAAGGCTGCCGCGACCACCACGATGCATGAGCTGCTGCGCATACCCACCCCCACGGCAGCGCCGCCGGGGCGCCGCCGAGACGCATTCTACGTGAATTGACTTGCCCCCCGGAGCGCGCTAGCGTCCGGCGCCATGGCACTGCATACGCGGATCCTGCTTGGCCTCACACTCGGCGCCGCCGCCGGGATCGCGGTCAACCTCGGCGCAGACGGCAGCGACGCGGTCGCTCGCCTGGTCTCGGTCTCGACCGAGCCGGTCGGCCGGATGTGGCTCAACGCGCTGGTGATGGTGGTCATCCCGCTGGTCCTGTCCACTCTTTCCTGCGGCGTCGCCGGGCTCGGCAGCCTGCGCCGGCTCGGCCGCATCAGCGCCCGAACGGTGCTCGGCTTCGTGTCACTGACCGCCCTGTCGGCGATGCTCGGCCTGCTGCTCATGAACGTGGTCGCGCCTGGGCGCCACCTCGCCCCGGAGGTCACCGCCCGTCTCATGGAGACGTACCGGGGCCAGACCGAGGGCGCCATGGGCCTCGCCAAGGGCGCCCTCGGGGTCGACCTCCTGGTCCGGATCATCCCCCGCAACCCGGTCGCCGCGGCGGCCGAGGGCAACATGCTCGGGGTGATCTTCTTCTCGATCATGCTCGGGGTCGGCCTGACCGCGGTCTCCCGCGAGCGGGGCAAGCCGCTGCTCGACGCCCTCGAGAGCCTCGGGCACGTCACGGTCGCGATCATCGAGCTGGTCATGAAGCTCGCCCCGATCGGCGTGTTCTGCCTCATCTTCAGCGTCACCGCACGATTCGGGCTCGGGATCCTGACGGCGCTGCTCGGCTACGTCGTGACCGTGCTCGCCGGTCTGATCCTGTTCCAGACCGTGGTCTACCCGGTGCTCCTGGTCCTCGTGGTCCGCTGCCCGCCGCTCAAGTTCATGCGCGCAATCCAGACCGTGATGTTGACGGCCTTCTCGACCTCGTCGTCGAATGCGACCCTGCCGACGACCCTGCGCACCGCGGAGGAGGTGCTCGGCATCCCGCGCGAGATCGCGGGCTTCGTGCTCCCTCTCGGCGCGACCCTCAACATGAACGGCACCGCCCTCTTCGAGGGCTGCACCGTGCTCTTCCTGGCCCAGGTCTTCGGCGTCCACCTCAGCCTGGCGGCGCAGCTGATCGTGATCCTGATGTCGGTGCTGACCGCGATCGGGACCGCCGGCATCCCGGGGGGCTCGATCCCGCTGCTCATGATGGTGCTCGGCATGGTCGGCGTCCCGGTCGAGGGGATCGCGATCATCCTCGGCGTCGACCGGATACTCGACATGTGCCGCACGGTGCTCAACGTCAGCGGCGACCTGGTGACGTCGGCCATGGTCGCACGCTTCGAGGAGGGCTGGGACGGGTCCGCCATCGTGCTCGAGCGTGACCAATGAGGCGCCCATGGCGGGCCTCTCGGCGTACTCTGGGACGAGACCCGCGGCTCAAGGGCGGGTCGGATGCGGACCGCCAAGGAGGCCGCGGCCATGAGCTCACCCGTCGACCGTGAGTCCGGTTTCTTCAAGGACCTGATCGACAACCTCTACGACGGCGTCTACCTGGTCGACTCCGAGCGCCGCATCACCTACTGGAACCAGGCCGCCGAGCGCCTCACCGGCTACACTGCGGACGAAGTCGTCGGCAAGCTCTGCTCCGGCAACCTGCTCGCCCACGTAGACCACGAGGGGCGGCCGCTGTGCTCGACCGAGCTCTGCCCAGCGGCGGCGGCCATGCGCGAAGGCGCGGCGAGGGACGAGCAGGTCTTCCTGCGCCACCGCGACGGCCACCGAGTTGCGGTCCGCACCAAGATTGCACCGATCCGCAGCCCGGAGGGCCGCATCGTGGGCGCGCTCGAGGTCTTCAGCGACGACTCCGCGGCGGTCGCCACCGCCCAGGAGATCGCGCGCCTCGAGACTGCCGCCCTGCTCGACACCGTCACCGGGGTCGGCAACCGGCGCCTCGCGGAGCTCGAGCTCGACGGCCGTCTCGGTGCGCTGGCGCGGCACGGGTGGGCGCTCGGTGTCGCCTTCATCGACATCGATCACTTCAAAGCGGTCAACGATGCCCACGGTCATGCGGTCGGCGATGCCGTGTTGCGACTGGTCGCGCAGACCCTCAAGCGTGCCCTGCGCAGCTCCGACGCGGTCGCGCGTTGGGGCGGCGAGGAGCTGGTGCTCCTGCTCGCCGACCCGGGGACGAGCGGCCTCGGCGAGCTGTGCGAACGGCTCGGCCGCCTGGTCGCCTCGGCCCAGGTCATGCACGAGGGGGAACCTGTCAAGGTGACCGTGTCGATCGGCGCGACGCTCGCCCGGGCCCAGGACGAGGCTGCGGATGTGGTCGCCCGCGCCGACCGCTTGATGTACGCGAGCAAGGACGCGGGCCGCAACCGGGTCACCGTCGACACCGCGGGCTGAGGAGGCCGGGACGGCGCGCCGGCCCGTTCCCTGCCGTCAGCCCTTCACTCCTGGAGGCCCGGCCGGGAACCCCCCGCGAAGCGAGAATCGCGAGAAGGCGTGAGATGTGGCGCCGGAAGGGCGCAGATGTAGTCCTTCTATTTCAAGAACTTCCGGCGCCGCAGATTGCACCTCAGTCGCGATTCAAACCCTTGAGGGGGTTTCCGGCCGGGCCTCTAGCTCTGCACCCGTGGATCCGGATCGCCGTCGTCCGTCGGGAGGCTCTCGACCAGCGCCTTGACCTCCTCGGCCCGATCGCGGTGGACGACCAGTGTCCGGCGGCCGGCACGGACCACGACGAGATCGCGGACGCCGACCAGGGCGACGGTCTCCTCCGGGTCTTCCGCGAAGACCAGGTTGTCCTCGGCATCGAGCACGTGAAGACGGGCGTGGCGGCGGTTGCCGAAGCGGTCCGCCTCGAGGTGCTCGCCGAGAGCGATCCAGCCCCCGACATCGCTCCAGCTGAAGCTCGAGCGCACGCATCGCACGTCCCTCGCCCGCTCCATGATCGCGTAGTCGACCGAGATCCGCGGCAGCGGCTCGAAGGCCGCGGCGAGAGCCGCCTCCCATGCCGCGGTTCCGTCCGCCGTGACCGCCTGCTCGAGGGCCTCGAGGTGCCCCGGAAGGTGGCGCGCGAGCTCCGCCAGGATCGAACCGGCGGTCCACGCGAACATGCCCGAGTTCCACAGGTAGATCCCGGCCATGAGGTAGGTCCGCGCAGTCACCGGGTCGGGCTTCTCGTGGAAGCGGGCGAGACGGTAGTGCTCGACCCCGTCGTCCACCCCGATCCGTTCACCGAGCTCGAGGTAGCCGTAAGCGGTCGCCGGCGAGGTCGGGGGGATGCCGAAGGTGTAAAGCGCTGACGACAGCCGCGCCGCCCGGGCGGCCGAAAGCGCCGCACGGTGGAAGGCCTCGACCGGCGAGATGAGGTGATCGGCGGTGACGGTGAGCATCACCGGGTCGCCGAAGCGCCGCCGCGCGAGCAGGGCGCCGAGGCAGACCGCCGCCGCGGTGTCGCGGCGCGCGGGCTCGCCAATGACGTTGTCCACCGGCAGCTGCGGGAGGTGCTGCCGCACCTGGGACACGAAGGCGCGCTGGGTGAGGACCAGCGTGCGCTCCGGCGGGACCAGCCCGACGAGCCGATCGACCGCGAGCTGGAGCAGGCTGCGCTCACCCACCAGCGCGTGAAACTGCTTCGGCCGTTCTGGCGTGGATAACGGCCAGAAGCGCGTTCCCACACCGCCGGCCATGACCACCGCGACGAGCTCGTTCGCTGCCTCAGCCACCTCGCGTCCTCCCGCGGGCTGCCCGAGGCCCGACCCGCCCGCTCAATGCGATGGTACACGGACACTCCGGCTCGTAAGGCGAGAGCCACCGCGCTTGTGTGTCCGAAACTGGGAGAATCCCCTCCGGGATGCGAGCAGCGCATCCCAAGCAGCGCGGGATCCGCAGAGCCCGTTCACGGTGCTCTGCGGCGCGCGGTGTTACGCGAGGTCGAAGAGGAGGATCTCTGCGCCGCCGGGGAGACCGGCCAGCGCCAGGACGTCCGCGCCGCTGACGGCGAGTCCATCCCCTTCGGCGAGCTCCTCGCCGGCGGCCTCCAGCGACCCTGTCACTACCTGTAGCCAGGCGTGGCGACCCCGCGCCAGTGCGTGCTCGAGATGCGCACCGTGGTGGACTTCCCCCCGCAGGATGGTCACGTCCTGGTGGACGGTGAGCGAACCGTCGCGGCCGTCCGGTGACGCCACCGTGATCAGCGCTCCGGGCCGGGGGCGCAAACGCGCGCTGCTCGTAGCTCGGAGCCAGGCCCGGGCGCTCGGGCTCGATCCAGATCTGGAGGAAGCGGACCGCCTCGTCGGGCGACGGGTTGAACTCGGAGTGCAGGATGCCGGTCCCGGCACTCATACGCTGCACCTCGCCGGGGCGGATCACCGACCCGGTGCCGAGGCTGTCGCGGTGCTCCAGCGCCCCTTCCACCACGACCGACACGATCTCCATGTCACGGTGGGGGTGGGTCCCGAAGCCCTTTCCCGGTGCGACGCGGTCGTCGTTGATCACGCGCAACGCGCTGAAACCCATCTGAGCCGGGTCCCAGTAGTCCGCGAAGGAAAACGTGTGCCGACTGTCGAGCCAGCCGAGGTTGCTGACGCCGCGGTCGGTCGGCCCTGCGAATCCTGATCTCCGGTCCGGTCATGCTGGCCTCCCCCGGCGGCGAGGCGTCGCCGTCGTGCTCAGCCTCGATCAACACAGTTCAATGTCAAATCATTTCATGTCGATCTCGGTGCAACCTCCACACCGGGGCAGCCGTACATTCTGGAAGCCCACTCCTGGGAAGCGGTAGAGCACGCCAACGGCTGTCGTGTGCAATGCTCGCGCCGCGCGCCCGGGCCATTCGAACAGGAGGAGCGTCATGCCCCGAGTCTGGAGTTCTGGGCTGCGTCCTGGTCCTGGCGGTTGCCGCAGCCGGCTGTTCCCGGATCACCGAACCGCCCGCGCCGACCACGATCCCGATCACGACCACGTCCGAACAGGCACGAGCGGACTACCTCGAGGGGCGAGCGCCGCTCGAGTCGCTCCGGGCGACCGACGCGCGGTCCCACTTCGAGCGGGCGGTCGAGCTCGACCCCGGATTCGCGCTGGCTCACCTCGGAATGGCCAACACCGCTCCCTCGGCGGCGGAGTTCTTCGCCGCGCTCGACCGCGCCACCGCCGCAGTTGACAACGTCAGCGAGGGGGAAAGGCTGCTGATCGAGGCGCTCGCCGCCGGGGTCAACGGCGAGCCGGCACGTCAGAAGGAGCTCCTCGACGCCTTGGTGGCGGCATTCCCGGAGGATCCGAGAGCATTGATGGGCTTGGCCAACTACTCCTTCGGCCGCCAGGAGTGGTCCGAGGCCGCGTCGCGCTACCGGCGCGTCACCGAGCTCGAGCCGACCTTCTCCCAGGCCTACAACCAGCTCGGCTACGCCCTGCGCTCCGAGGGCGACTACGCCGGTGCCGAGGCCGCCTTCCAGCACTACGTCGCGCTCGTCCCCGACGAGCCCAACCCCTACGACTCCGATGCCGAGCTGCTGATGAAGATGGGCCGGTTCGACGAGTCGATCGCGCGCTACCGGGAAGCGCTCGAGCGCAATCCGAACTTCGTCGCGTCCTACGTAGGGATCGCGCTCGACCAGACCCTGCTCGGCAATGGCGACGTCGCCCGCGCGACCCTGGCCGAGCTCGAGGCGAAGTCCCGCAACGACGGAGAGCGTCGCGCGGCGTGCTTCCAGGCCGCGGTCACTCGCCTCCACGAGAGCGACGCCGACGGCGCGCTCGCCGATCTCACGCGTCAGTACGCGATCGCGGAGGCCGCCGGCGACAAGGCCGCCATGGCCGGCGACCTCAACCTGATGGGGAACGTGCTGCTGTCCGCCGGACGGACGGATGAGGCGCTGGCGAAGTTCGAGCAGGGCGTCGAGACTTCGGATGCCTCGAACGCCACCGACGAGGTCAAGAATGGGGCCCACCGCAATCACGACTTCGACCTCGGTCGGGTCGAGCTCGCCCGCGGCGAAGCCGACGCCGCGGCCGAGACCGCCGCCCGCTACCTCGCGGCGACCGAAGCCAGCGGCGTCGCCTTCGAGCGCTGGCAGGCCCACCATCTCGCGGGCCTTGTCGCAGGTGCGCAGGGCGATTGGACGACCGCGCTTACCGAGCTCGGACAGGCCAACCCGCAGGATCCCCGGGTGCTGCTGGACACCGCTCGGGCCTTGGTCGCGGCAGGCCGCCGCGACGAAGCGGCGACCGCCTGCCGCCAGGCCGCCGAGTTCAACGGCCTCGGGATCAACTACGCCCTCGCCCGGCCCCGGGCGAAGGCCCTCCTGGCCGAGCTCGGGGCGTGACTGGGCAGAGGCCCTGAGCGATGAGTGGGAGGTCGAGACGCGGCCGGGGGCCTCTGCCCTGCGGGCTCGAGTCTGGATGCGCACAGCGCATCCCAAGCTGCGCGTGTCCTGGACCCCTCCGTGGGGTCCAGGGCGCGCGCTGCTACCTCACGACCATCAGCCCGATCCGCAGCTGTGACGGCAGACGCTGGTCGTAGGTGCGCAGCGTCTCGCCCCAGCCGTTGAAGTACTGGACGTGGAGGTAGGCCTCGAGGTTGCCGCCGAGCAGTCTGTCGAGGGGGTAGGAGAGGTCGACCTGAAGACTGCCGTGGCCTGCCTTCGTCCCCTTGCGCACGGTCGCCGCGACCCCGAAGCCGTCGGGGTCCAACCACTCCGCGCGCAGGTCCACGTAGCCCCGGTACCCGGCAATGTCGGGGTTGTCGGAGAGATCGCCGATGTAGGCATAGAGCTTCGGTGCAATGCGGAGCTGCCCTCCGAGAACCTCGTCAGCCACGACGAAAGGCGTCACGTAGGCGATGTCGAAGCTGCGCGACTGCTCGCCGGCCTTGCCGTTGGACTCGTGCTCGAGCCCGTAACGCAGGCCGAACCGGGTCGTCTCGGAGAAGGTGTGGACCCGGTCGCGCAGCACGAACAGGCTCGGCCGGTAGCTGGTGTCGAAGAACGGAGCCGAGGCGGCGCCGATGTCCCACAGCGAGGTCTGGGTGAAGCCGAGGTAGACACTGCGCAGCAGCGGCACGCGGCGTGCGGAGCGTCCTTCCGGGTCGAGGAAGCGATACTTGAAGCTAATCTGGAACTTGGCGGTGGTGCTGCCACGCCAGCCGAGCGAGAAGTACATCGGCTCGTTGGGCGAGAGCTTGCTCGCGAACTGCTGGAAGCGAGTGTCGCCGGGCTCCGTGCCGGACGTGGCCTCGGCGGCGGCGCTCGGGTTCGGGGTCAATCCCGGCGTCGGAGTCGCCGGTGGTTCGGCAGCAGCAACGGCACGGGAGGCGAGCATCGCGAGCAGGACAACTCGGGCAATCGCCCTCATCCGCGAGCCACCGCCTCGAGGAGGCAACCCCTGAGATGGTCACACCAACGGTCCCACTCGCCCTCCGGCGGGGCCACGGCCGAGACCCGCACCCAGCCCGGGGCGCCAAAGTCCTCCCCGGGCCAAAGACCGAGACCCCAGCGCTCGGCTGTGCGCTCGCACCATCCCAGCGAGGACAGCTCGCCGAGCACCGGCCTCAGGTCGCACCAGAGGTAGAACCCCCCCTCAGGCGGCTCGACCACGAGACCCGAGCCCTCGAAGGCCGCGCGAACCTCGATGAGGCGGGCACGGACGACGTCGCGCGCCGCCGTCAGCTCGGCCTCGTCGACGGCGGTTACCGCAATGGCGGCCTCCTGGGCCGGGGTGTTGGGCGGGTTGAGCAGAGCGCCCTGCCACCCCTCGACCGCCCGCGCCACCTCGGCGCTCGCCGCCACCCAACCGATCCGCCATCCGCACAGCGCATAGGTCTTCGAGAGGCTACGCACCTGGACGACCGTTTCGCGCCCCGGGTCCCAGGCGACCGGCGGGCGCGGCGCGTGAGGCCGCATGCGAAACGACTCGTAGGCCTCGTCACAGACCAGTCTGACGCCGTGCTCCCGACACGCCTCGACCAGTTTCTGCGCTTCGACCTCCCGCAGCACCCCTCCGGTGGGATTGCAGGGTGAGGACAGAACCAGCAGTCGGCTGCGCGGGGACAGCGCCGCCAGTACACCGTCGAGGTCCCAGCGGGCACCGCCGCCTGCCGCAGGGACCCGGACCACGCGGGCGCCGACGGCCGCGGCGGCGCGCGGGTAAGCGGGGTAGCACGGCAGTGGACAGACAACCTCGTCGTCGTCGGCGAGCAGGGCGCCGAACAGGGCGAGCAGGGCCGCCTTCGCGCCGTGGGTGACGACCACTTGGGAGGGCTCGACGGGCTGGCCCTGGCGCCGGTGAAGCTCAGCCAGGGCGGCACGGAGCTCGGGCAGGCCGCCCGCCGGTCCGTAGGGCACGCGGGCGGAGCCGGCGGCCCTGGAGAACGCGGCTCGAAGCCTCTCCGGCGGCGAGAAGAAGGGCTCTCCCACCAACCACGCCCGTTTCGGTCGGTTGGACCGCCCAAGCGCCGCGACGACGCGGTCGACCGCCGTCACTGCGGACCCCCGTCGACGGCGCCTGAGAGGAAGCGATCGACCTCGCCCATGATCTCTGCGAAACCCTCGCCGTCGCCCGCCTCCACCGCAGCGACCAGCTCCTCGGCGGCCGCCGCCAGCCGTCGACCGGTCTGGGCCGTGAGCCGGTTGAGCGCCTGAATCTGGAAGTAGAGCTCGGGGTTCTCGCCGGCGACCTCGCGGGTGGTGGCCAGCTGCTTCGAGAAGGTGACGCCAGCGACCTGGGCGAGATCTTCGGCCCCCACGCCGGAACGGCTCAGGGCCCGTGCAAAGACCAGGTTCGCGAGGTGGGTGAGCCCCAGAACCAGGCTCATCCGGCGGTCGTGATCGGGGATGTCGAGCTCGACCAGGCGGACGCTGGTGTCGGCGAACAGCGCCTGGACGACCGCACGATCCGCGGGGTCGCCCTCGCGGCAGATCACGATCGTCCGCCCGCTCAGCATGCGCACGTCGGGACCGAACATGGGATGAAAGGAGACCAGCCGCATCCCGCCCCCGCGCACGCGGGCCGTCACCGGCTCGAGGTGCCCCTTGAGGCTGCACATCTCCGCCACCACGCCGCGCGGCCCGACCTCCGCCAGCTCCTCGAGCAGCCCGGCGCAGACCGTCATCGGGACCGCGAGGACCACCAGCTCGGCATCGCGGGCGGCCGCGAGGTCGCTGGCTTCGCGAAAGAGCGACGGCTCGGGCGCGGGGTCGAGCACGGTCACCTCATGACCCTGGCCGGCGAGGAAGCCCGCCATCCATCGCCCCATCCCGCCTTTGCCGCCGACCACGAGCGATCTGAGGCGCTCGCCGGCATAACGGGCGTCGAGCAGCGTCGCCTGCTCCTCGACCGCCTTGTCGATCAGGAAGACTGCGAGGTCCCGGCCCAGGACGGGCTCGAGGTGGAGGTCACGGCAGGCGCGCTCGAAGCGTCGGTGGACCTGCGCCTCGACCTCGAAGTTGCGCAGCGGCACGCCGCAGCGGCGCTTGAGCTCACCGATCTGGCGGGCGAGCTCGAGCCGCTCGCACACCAGGTGCAGGATCCGGCGGTCGAGAGCCTCGATGTCGCGACGGTGCTGATCGAGCAGCTCCTCGAGCCCGAGACCGTCGCCATCGTTGTCGCCCGACGCACTCGGCATGGCGCCCTCCCTCGCCGAGCTCGCCGGCCCGGCGGTGGGTCAGAAGGTGTAGACCAGGCGTACCGACCAGGTCTGGTAGTCCAGGTTGAGGCCACCGATGTCTCCGGAGACGTTGTTCAACAGCGCCTCTGCCCGCAGCGTGCCGAGAAACGAGAAGCCGCCGCCGACGCTCCAGGTCGCGCCTCCGTTGGCGCCGCCGTCGGCGAGATCGCTCGCCGACACATCAGCGTAGCCGAGCCGTGCCGCGAGGTAAACGGGTCCGAAGACGGTCAGACGCCCGACCGCGTAGAGGTGTGCGAAGCTGAGGTCTCCGCTGAGGCCGCCGCTGGCGCCGCGGCTGAAGCCGTACTCCGCGCCGACCCCGACATCGACGAACGGCAGGTCGGCGACGACCTCGAGGCCGAGCGTGTAGCCGGTGTCGGCGTCGAGGCTGATCGACCCGAGATCGAAGGAGCCCCCGAGGTCGAGCCCCGCGGTCAGGTTGAAATCGAGGGCCGCGGCGGGAAGAGCCGCGACGAGGACTGCAGCCACGAGAAACAGACGTCGCAGCATCAGGTGCCTCCCGTGCGAGGGAGTCTACCTTCCAATCCACACCGCGTCACGCCGCGGGCGGCGAGCGCTACAACCTGGAACCGCGGAATAGCCATGATCGTGGATCCCGTTGCCTGCCGCAGACGGCGCCCCGGGACCACCGCGGTGCCGAGGAGGTCGCGATGACCGACCAGTCGACTGGGTTGCACCCCGAGGACACCCCCTCGTCCTTCCTCGCCGAGATCACGGATAACCTCTACCGCACGCGGGGCTCGAGCCTGCACTCGGCGAGCGCCTTTGACTCACACTGGGCCCTGGCGATGACCGTGCGCGACCGCCTCGTGGACCGCTGGCGGCGGACCACCGAGGCCCAGTTCGAGGCCAACCCGAAGTTCGTCTACTACCTCTCCGCCGAGTACCTCCCGGGCCGCCAGCTGGCGAAGAACCTGCTGATCACGGGCACCCTTGAGCTGGCGAGGAGGGCTCTCGAGCCGACCCCCGTTTCCCTCGACGAGCTACTCGAGCTTGACCCGGAACCCGGCCTGGGCAACGGCGGTCTTGGCCGCCTGGTCTCGTGCTACCTCGACTCGATGGCGACCCTCGACATCCCCGCGGTGGGTTACGGCATCCGCTACGAGCACGGGATCTTCCGCCAGAGCTTCCGCGACGGCCGCCAGATCGAGAGCCCCGACTCGTGGCTCCACTACGGCAACCCCTGGGAGTTTCCCCAGCCTGACGACATGGTCGAGGTCGGCTTCGGCGGCCGCGTGGTCCACGCGACCGAACCCGACGGTCGGTTGACGGTCCGCTGGCAGCCCGAGAAGCGGGTCCTCGGCGAGCCATACCACACCCTGGTTGCGGGTTGGAGCACCACCACGGTCAATCTGCTCCGGCTGTGGCGGGCGCGGGCGACCCGGGAGTTCGACCTCGAGCTGTTCGACGTCGGCGACTTCGAGCGCGCGGTCGCTGACAAGGTCGACTCGGAGACCATCTCCAAGGTCCTCTACCCCAACGACGCCACCCCTGCCGGCCGCGAGCTGCGGCTGAAGCAGCAGTACTTCTTCGTCGCCTGCTCGCTGCACGACATCCTGCGCCGTTTCCGCCTGCGCAACGACGACTGGTCGACGCTGCCCGACAAGGTCGCGATCCAGCTCAACGACACCCACCCGGTGGTCGCGATCCCGGAGCTGATGCGGCTGCTGGTCGACGTCCACGGGCTCGACTGGGAGTCGGCCTGGGAGATCTCGCGGCGCTGCCTCGCCTACACCTGTCACACCCTCCTCCCGGAGGCCCTCGAGACCTGGTCGGTGGAGATGTTCGGACGTCTGCTCCCGCGCCACCTCGAGATCGTCTACGAGATCAACCGGCGCTTTCTCGACTCGGTACGTGAGCGCTTCCCGGGCGACGACGCGCGCGTCGCCCGGATGTCGCTGATCGAAGAGCAACCCGAACGCCGGGTCCGGATGGCAAACCTCGCCGCGGTCGGCGGCTGTGCCGTCAACGGCGTCGCCGAGCTCCACTCGCGGCTGCTGCGCGAGCACACCCTGCACGACTTCGCGGAGGTCTACCCGGACAAGTTCACCAACGTCACCAACGGCGTCACACCGAGGCGCTTCGTCGCACTGGCCAACCCGCGCCTTGCACACCTGATCAGCGAGGCGATCGGTGACGGCTGGGTGCGCGATCTCGAGCACCTCGCCGAGCTCGAGCCGCACGCCGAGGACGCCGGTTTCCGACGCGCATGGCGCGAGGTCAAGGCTGCCAACAAAGCAGACCTGGCGGCACTGCTTGCCCGCAGGGACGGAATTGAGGTCGACCCGGCGACCGTGCACGATGTGCTCGTCAAGAGGATCCACGAGTACAAGCGCCAGCTGCTCAAGATCCTCGAGGTGGTGGCCGCCTATCACCGGATCGTGGACCAGCCCGAGCTCGACGTGGTCCCTCGGACGGTTCTGCTCGGTGGCAAGGCCGCCCCCGGCTACCGCGCGGCGAAGCTCATCATCCGCCTCGCCCATGGGGTTGCCGCGGTTGTCAACGGCGATCCCGCGGTCGCCGGTCGCCTGCGCGTCGTGTTCCCAGCCAACTTCGACGTCTCCCTCGGCGAGCGCATCTACCCCGCCGCGGACCTCTCCGAGCAGATCTCACTCGCCGGCAAGGAGGCCTCGGGGACCGGCAACATGAAGTTCGCCTTGAACGGCGCGGTCACGGTCGGAACCCTTGACGGCGCCAACATCGAGATCCTGGAGCGGGTCGGCGACGACAACTTCTTTCTCTTCGGCATGACGGTCGACGACGTGATGCGGCGGCGCGAGCGGGGTTACGACCCGCGCGCCGAACTCGAGGCCGACGGCGACCTCCGCCGCGCCGTCGATGCCATCGCCGACGGCGCCTTCTCGACCGGCGACCGCGAGCTCTTTCGGCCGCTGGTGGCCTCGCTCGTCGAGCACGACTCGTACATGGTGCTCGCCGACTTCCGGTCTTACGTCGACTGTGTCGGGCGCGCGCTCGAGGCGACCCGCGACCCGGAGGGATGGACCCGGCGCTCGATCCTCAACACCGCCCGTTCCGGGTTCTTCTCCTCCGACCGCTCGATCCGGGACTACTGCGAGCGGATCTGGAAGGCCGCACCGGTCGCGGTCGAGTGAGCCCGGGCCCGGTGAGTCTTTTCAGCGAGCCGGGGGCAACGACCGTACCAGCAGGAAGGAGCCAATGATCGCGGCGGCCAGGGACGCCGTCAGGATGCCGATCTTCGCGCTCACGACCAGACCGGGGTCTGCAAAGGCGAGCCCGGCAATGAAGAGCGACATCGTGAACCCGATCCCGGCCAGGCATCCGACGCCCACAATCTGGCCCCAGGTCACCCCATCCGGCAGCGACCCGCGGCCGCTGCGCACGGCGAGCCAGCTCAGCAGCACGATCCCGACCGGCTTGCCGAGCACCAGCCCCGCGACGATGCCGAGACTGATCGGGTTGGCCAGCGCGGCGGCCGCGCCCCCGCCGAGCGCGACGCCGGCGTTGGCGAGCGCGAACAGCGGCAGGATGACCCACACCTGGACCGGGTGGAGCGCGTGCTCCAGCGCGAGCCCGGGGGGCACCATCTCCCCGGCCGCCTCGTGGAGCCCTTCAATGGCGTCGAGCTGCTCGGGGTCGTCGATCATGCTGTGCCGGGAAAGCTCCACCGACTCGAGCCGACCGAGGCGGTCACGGGCAAGCGAGAGGAAGCGCCCAGGCTCGATGCGAGCCCGGACCGGGATCACCATCGCGACCAGGATCCCGGCCACGGTGGCGTGGACGCCCGACGCGAAGACCGCGAGCCACACCCCGACGATCAGCGGCACCAAGACGGCGAGACGCCAGGCGCCTGTCTGGATGGCCACGAACAGCACGACCAGCAACACACCGGCGGCGGCCAGCGCGAGCCAGCGGATCTGCTCGGTGTAAAAGAGCGCAATCACCAGCACCGCGCCAAGGTCGTCGGCGATCGCGAGCGCGGTGAGGAAGACCTTGAGACCGATCGGCACGCGAGAGCCGAACACGGCCAGCACACCGAGGGCGAAGGCGATGTCGGTGGCCATCGGGATACCCCATCCCGAGGCCCCGACCCCCCCGGCATTGAACGCGACGAAGAGCAGCGCGGGGGCGATCATCCCGCCGGCCGCCGCCGCGACCGGCAGCACGGCGCGGTCGAGGGACGACAGCTGACCGACCACCAGCTCGCGCTTGATCTCGAGCCCGACCACGAAGAAGAAGACCACCATCAGGCCGTCGTTGATCCAGTGGTGGAGCGTGAGCTTGAAGGCGGCATCGCCCCAGGAGACCCCGACCTTGGCGTGGAGCAGTTGGTCGTAGAGCCGGCCCACGGCGAGTTGGCCCAGATCAGTGCGGCCACCGTACACGCGAGCAGCAGCACGCTGCCCGCCGCCTCCGAGTGCACGAACCACTCGAACCAGCCGCTGAAGCCTCGCGCCGCCGACCCCGCGTTCCTTGCCATCCTGGATCCCCCCTGCGATGTGGGCTTCGAACCCCAGCGAGTCCGATGTATCGATGCTAACCGCAATGTGGCGTTAACCCTTTCCCGAGCCGCTCGACCCTGGCCGCGGGGTCACGACCTCCGGATGTGCGTCGTCGGGCGCGACAGTGGTGCGGCCCGTGACGACCGTCGCTGGTGGCCTCTGCCCGGAGAGCGCCTCACGCAACCCCTCCTCGTTCTCCGCCGTAGGATGGACCCGGGGGGCACTCGCTTGAGCTACCTGCGTTCAACCCGACTCCGCTCGCGTTGGTCCACCCGGGCCCGGACGCTGCCGTGATGCGCAGCGTTCAACGGCTGGTCGACGTCCGCCCCGGCGAGCGCCTCCCCTTGCTGCTCTCAGCCGCCTACTTCTTCCTCCTGCTGGCGAGCTACTACGTGCTGCGGCCGGTCCGCGACGAGCTTGCCGTGGCTGGCGGCGTACGGACGCTGCCGTGGCTGTGGACCGGGACCCTGGTGGTGACCCTTGCCGTTCATCCGCTGTTCGCCCTGATCGCGTCACGGCTGCCGCGGACCCGCTCGATCCCCATCACCTACCACGTGATCGCCGCCAATCTGGTGCTGTTCGCCGCCGGGTGGGCGCTCGTCTCTCCGGCCCAGGCGGTCTGGCTGGGACGCGGGTTCTACGTCTGGGTGAGCGTGTTCAACCTGTTCGTGGTGTCGGTCTTCTGGTCGTTCATGGCCGACACCTTCCGACCTGAGCAAGGTGCCCGCCTGTACGGCGCGATCGCGCTCGGCGGGACGCTCGGGGGAGTCGCCGGTTCAGGGTTCACAGCCCTCGCCGCCGAGCGGGTCCCGGCAGTGGTGTTGCTGGTGGTCTCTGCGGCGTTGGTCGAGGCGGCAGTGGTGTGCGTCACGGCTCTCGCCCGACGCTCGGTTCCAACGCGGACGGCGCCCGAGGCGCGTGACCTCGGGGTCGGCGGAGGCGCGCTCTCCGGCGTCAAGAGCGTCCTCGGCTCGCCCTACCTGCTCGGCATCTCGCTGTTCCTCCTCCTCCACACCGTCGCCGGGACCTTCGCCTACTTCCAGCAGACCGAGATCCTCGGCCTCGCGATCGCTGACCGGGCGGCCCGAACCGCCTTCCTTGCCCGCATCGACCTCACCGTCAACCTCCTGACCGCGGTGGTCCAAGGATTGCTCACCGGCCGCGTGCTGCACCGGCTCGGCGTCGGGCTCACCCTCGGGCTGCTGCCGCTGGCGTGCATGCTCGGCTTCGGAGCGCTCGGCGCCATGCCCACGCTCGCGGTCCTCGCCGCCTTCCAGGTCACCCGCCGGGCCTCGAACTTCGCGCTCTCCCGACCTGCTCGAGAGCTCTTGTTCACCGTCCTTGACCGCGAGGACAAGTACAAGGCGAAGAACTTCATTGACACCTTCGTCTATCGCACCGGCGACCAGCTCTCGGCGTGGTCCTACGCCGGTCTGGCCGCGCTCGGGCTCGCCGCCGGGGGGCTCGCCACCGTCGCTTCGATGCTGGCAGCCGGTTGGTTCGTTCTCAGCCTGTGGCTCGGGCGACGCCAGTCGGCGCGCGCGGGCGAGGCGGCGTGATAGCCTGCTCGCGTTGCCACTGCACGTCGCGAGGAGCATGGTACGGCGGCCGTGTCCGGCACCGCACGAGCGGTACGAGGTCGAAACCCCACACGGTGACGACCTCTGCACCCGGCTGGAGGATGTTGAGGCGATGAGGCCCGCTGCAGCACGTGGACGCGTCCCTTCATGACCGACGACGACCGTCCGACGCCGGACCCGCGAGAGCAGCCGACCGTCATGGGCCGGGTGCCCGTCGTAGACGTTGACGATGCTGCCCGCCAACCTCGCCTGGTCGTGATCGTCGGCGGCGAGATCGGCCGCCAGGTGACGATCGGCGCCTCGCTGCTGATCGGCCGCTCCGCCGCCGCCGGCCTGCGCCTCGAGCAGCCCGCCATCTCGCGCCGCCACGCCCGGCTCGAGAGCCTGCCTGACGGCCGCGTCGAGGTCGTCGACCTCGGCTCAGCCAACGGCGTGTGGCTCAACGGCGAGAGGGTCCAGCGCGTGATCCTGAGCGACGGCGACCACCTCCAACTCGGCGACACCGTGCTCCGCTTCACTCGCGGCGATCCGGCCGAGAGCGGTCTCCTCCACCGTGTCCAACGGAAGGTGAACTTCGACGAGCTGACCGGGCTCGAGACCATGGAGTCAGCGCTCGCCGCGGTGGAGCGCTTGCTCGCTCGCGGAAGGGGCGTTCTCAGCCTCGCCATGACCGATCTCGACGGGCTGCGCGAGGTCAACACGGCCCATGGACACGGCGCCGGACGCGCGACGGTCGGCGCGATGGGCGCGGCCTTTCGCAGCGTGCTCCGGGCACCGGAGCGGGCCTGCCTGTACGGCGGAGACGAGACGCTGGTCCTGTTTCCGGGCGCCGACCTCGCCTCGGCCCGGGACCGCGCGGAGGCACTTCGCAGCGCCATCGCCGCGATGGCGGTCCCCTGGCAGGGCACGACGCTCACGGTCACCGTCAGCCTGGGTCTCGCCGAGTCGCCCCGGCACGGTACCTCCGTTTCGGAGTTGGTCGCGGCCGCCGACCGCGCGCTCTACCTCGCCAAACGCCTCGGCCGCAACCGGATCGCCACCGCAGACGAGGTCGCCGAGTCTTGACCTGGCGAGAGATGCAGGTGAGCCCGCAGCATCCACGAGAGATCGGCCGCGACCGCAGATCCGCTGGCTATCGAGCGATGAGCGGCGGAAACTCGGCGAGCAGGCGCCGCGCGGCCGCCTTCAACGGCTCGCTTCCGGCCACCGCATTAGCGGTGAAGCCCGTCACCGTCCCTTCCCAGAGCACGGTGCGCCGGTCGGGCCGGATCACCTGAACGGTCAATGTGGCGCCCTTCGGAAGGCCGCCGGTGCCTGCCGGACCGCCCTCCGCCTGGCTCGAGGTGGTCGCCGCAAGGCCCTTCGTCTGAGAGGAGGAGAAGCTGAGGCGGGGCACCACCCAAAAGTCGGGCGAACCGCCCTCGGCTTTGGTGAAACCGCGCTGACCGAGCTCGTCCACGATGGTGGTGCGCAGGACGCCGTAGAACCGAGCCAGGTCGCGGGCGTTGTCCGCCTCGACGGTCACCAGAAACGTCTTGAGCTCGGCGAACGAGGTCTTCTGGTCATAGCTGGTGCGGACCTGGAGATCTCCGGAGGCGCACCCTGCCATCACCAGGGCAACGAGCACGAGCAGACGTTTGCGGAGGGCCAGGATGCGCATGCCATC
>CAVSIS010000015.1:0-213830 GCA_963727925.1 uncultured Acidobacteriota bacterium
CGCAGCCCGGGAGATGGTCTCGGAGATCCGCTCGGCGCCGATCCTGAACGGCGTCCGCGGCCAGCCGCCGGTCGACCACGACAGTCTGGTCCGGCTGATCCTGACCGTCTCGGAGCTGGTCGAGGCCTACCCCGAGATCCACGAGATGGACCTCAACCCGGTGATCGCCCGGCCCGACGGAGCGAGCGTGGTCGACGCCCGGATCCTGCTCAAGCGCAACCACCGCAACGGAAGATAACCACAGAGACACAGACGCACAGAGGCGCACAGAGATAAAGGAACTCCTCTGTGCTCCTCTCTGTGGTTCTGTGCCTCTGTGGTGAAAATGCCGCTCCGCGCCCGCTACCCGGCGAACGACTCCAGGACCGCGAGCACCTCGGCGATGTCAGCCTCGGTGTGGGCGGCGTTGACCTGGCAGCGGATGGTCTCGTCGCCTCGGGGCACGACCGGGAAGGCGAGCCCTACCACGAGCACGCCGTGCTCGAAGAAGTGACGCACCAGCGCGCGGGTGCGCTCGGTGTCGCGGACCAGCACCGGCACCACCGGGTGCGGCCCCGGGATCGACTCCCAGCCGAGCCGCTCGATGCCGGCGCGGAACTGGGCGATCCGGGCGTGGAGGTGGGCGAGGCGCGCGCGGCCCTCGGCGGAGTCGGCGATCGCGAGCGCGGCCGAGGCGGCGGCGCAGTCGGCGACGCTCAGAGGGTTGGTGTAGATGTACGTGTCGGCCTTCTGGCGCACCGCCTCGATCACCTCCGGGCTCGAGGCGACGAAGCCGCCGTTGACCCCGAAGGCCTTGCCGAAGGTGCCGATGGTGACATCGGCCGCGGCTCCCGAGAACTCCTCGGTGCCGCGCCCGGTGGCGCCGTAGGCGCCGATCCCGTGGCTGTCGTCGACTACCGAGATCAGCCCTTGCGGGAAGCGCTCGCGGTGCGGTGCGAGGCGGCGCACGATCTCGTCGACCGGGGCGCAGTCGCCGCGCATCGAGAAGATGCCGTCGAAGATCACCACCACCCGCTCGGCCTCGGCCGGGACCTCGTCGAGGCAGCGCGCGAGGGCCTCCATGTCGTTGTGCGGGTAGATCGCCTTCATCCCACTCGGCACGCCGGAGATGCGCATCGCGCGGATGATCGAGTTGTGGTTGAGCGCGTCGCCGATCCAGTAGGTACGCGGTGTGGCCACGGCGAGCGCGAGCCCGCAGTTCGCGGTGTAGGCCGAGTTGAAGATCTTCGCCACCGGCTTGGCGACGAAGCGCGCGACCGCGCTCTCGAGCTCGACGTGGTGGGCGAAGGTGCCGTCGATGAACCGGACCGCCCCGGGTCCGACGCCGAACTCGTGGGTGGCGCGGTCAGCGGCCTCGACCAGCTTGGGGTGGTGGGACAGCGACAGGTAGCTGTTGGAGTTCATGCGGATGAAGCTGCGGTCGCTGCCGGCGAGGCGGTAGCGCGGCCCGCGGTTGCCCTCGCCGGGCTCGAAGCCCACGATCACCCGCTCGGGCGCCTTGGCGCGGCCCTCGGCCTGAAGGCTGCGGACGTCCTCGACCAGCGCGGCGTTGAGACGTTGAAGCGACACGATGCACCTCCCGCTCTCGTTGACCGCCGGGAACCGTACCATGATCGGGCTTCTGCGTGTCAGGCGGTCGCCGAGACCTTCGGACAACGGGCAGCGGAGTGCGCCTTCGGTGCCAGAGTGACGCGCAGCTCGAGGCGGGGCGTGCACCGGCACGGACGACCCTCGCCGATCGGACAGCTGGCGGCGTGACGCGCCACGACCTCGAAGGGCTCTCCGGGGTCGGGCACCCAGCCGTTGCGGCGCAGTGCGTCGAAGTACTCCATCCGCTGTGAAGTACGTCGCTCGCCGCGCGCGGTTTCCGCTCAGACCGTGCCGCTCCCGCACGACCGTCCCGCCGGGCTGCGTATGATGTGCTCGTGACCACCGAGCTCGATGAACCCGGCGGACGCGCGCCGACCCGCGCCTGTGAGGAGGGCATCAAAGCGTCCGTCATCGTGGTCAGCTTCAACGGCCGCCGCCACCTCGAGCGGTGCCTGCCCGCCATCGCCGCCACCACCGGGGCAAACGTCGAGGTGCTGGTGGTCGACAACGGCTCGACGGACGGCACCGTCGAGTGGCTCGCCGACACCCACCCCGGGGTGAAGGTGCTCGCGCTCGGCCGCAACCACGGTTTCGGCGCCGGCAATCGGCGCGGCGTCGAGGCGGCGCACGGCGACTTCGTCGTGCTGCTCAACAACGACACAGTGGTCGAGCCCGGCTGGCTGACCGCGCTGCTCGCCCCGCTCGAGGCGGATCCCGAGATCGCCGCGAGCTGCGCAACGCTTCGTCTGCTCGCCCATCCCACGGCGCTCAACGCCTTCGGCGGGGCGATGGCCGGCCTCGGCCACGGGGTCGACCGCCGCTTCGGCTTCCCGCTCGCCGATGTCGTCGAGGACACCGGCGCCCCGCCGTGGCAGGACTGTCTGTTCCCGACCGCGGCCGCGATGGCCATGCGGCGCAGCGAGTTCCTCGATCTCGGCGGCTTCGACCCGGCGTTTTTCATGTACCACGAGGACGTCGACCTCGGGTGGCGGCTGTGGCTGCTCGGACGGCGGGTCGTGGCGTGCCGGACGGCGGTCGTGGGCCACGCCTTCCTCGGCACGTCGGCGGCGGCCCAGGGGCTCGAATGGCGGGCCCGGCTCGGTCTGCGTCACCTGATGCGCAGCCAGCTCAAGCATGCGGCGCCCGGCGAGCTGGTCCGGGCCTTTGCCGGGCTCGGCCGGTTCCTGATCAAGGAGCGGGCCGTGGTCGTGGCCGGACACGCCCTGGGGTGGAACCTCCTCCGCCTTCCGAGCACTCTGCGCGCGCGGTGGTGGCTCAGGCGTCGCCGCGTTCGCTCCAACGCCGAGCTGGCCGCGCGCGGTCTCGTGCTCCCCTTCCCACTCCCGCCGCCGACCCCCGAGCTCCCCCGTTCCGCCGAGCCGTCCCCGCGGCTCCTGTCGCCGTCGCTGTGGCCAGGACGGCCCTCCGCAGCTGGACGGCTCGGGATCGGCTGGTACGCCGCGGAGAAGCTGGCCTCGGAGCCGGTGCGGCACACCTGCGGGCACGCCTGGGCGACGCTGCACGTCGGGCCAGGCTCCGGCGGGCGACTCGAGGTCGAGCTGGCCCCGCCGGGCCTCGACCGCGTCGAGGTCCGCCTCCGCTGTGGGTCCGACGCCGTGGCGACCGCGAATGTCGGACCGGGCTGGCAGGTGGTCGGGCTCGCCGCTGCGGCCGGTTCCGACGGGAGGCTGGAGGTCGAGCTCGGCTCGACGACCGCTCCGGCGGGCGCCGACGACCCGCGCGAGCTCGGCTGCGCGGTGCGTCGCATCGAGCTGGTCCCTGAAAGGCCTGGGCCGGTGCCCCAACCGACACGTGTCTCGGTCGTGATCCCAACTCACGACCGCTGGTCGATCCTCGCCGAGACCCTCGCCGCGCTCGCGCGCCAGAGCTATTCCTCACTCGACGTGGTGGTCGTCGACGACGGCTCGTCGGACGGCACCTTCGAGTGCCTCGAGGCCCTCCGCGACGGGGGCGAGCTCCCCTACCCGCTGGTGGTGCTGCGCCAGCCAAACCGTGGCCAGGGTGCAGCCCGAAACCTTGGCGTCGAGGCGGCCGGCGGCGACCTGGTGCTGCTGCTCGGCGACGACGTTCTCGCCGACCCGACCTGCGTCGCCGAGCACGTCGCCGCGCATCGCAGGTGTGCGGCCGCCGCGGCAGTAGTCGGGCTGACTGCCTGGGACCGCGCCGGCATGCGGGTGACGCCGTTCCTCGACTTCGTCGAGCGCGACGGCGCTCAGTTCGCCTGGGACCGGATGGAGGACGGCACCGAGGTCGGCTTTGCCCACTTCTACACCTCGAACGTGTCATTGCCGCGCGAGATCGCGGCCGCGTTCCCGTTCGACCCCGTCTTCGCCGCCTACGGCTGGGAAGACATCGAGCTTGGCGACCGGCTCGAAGCGGCGGGCTTGCCGATCGTCTACCACCGCGCCGCCGCCGCACGCCACCGCCATCCGTCGACCCTCGTCGCCTTCCTCGATCGCCAGCGCCGAGTCGGCCGCAGCTACGCCGACCTGCTCACCCGCCGGCCAGAGCTCGAGGGCGACCCGCGCCTACCACGACCGCAGGCGCCGCGCCGGTTCCGGCTCGAGACGCCCGTGTGGTGGCTGGGCGCTCCCGCCGTCGCCGCCCTCGACCGGCTCGGCTTCCCGCTGCCCTGGACGGTGTACCGCGAGCTCGTCCACTGGGCGTTCTATCGCGGCCTCTCCGGTCGCTCCTGACACGCTCCGCGATCGGTGAGTCAGGCGGCATAAGCCTGCATTTCGCACCACGTCACGTCGCCAGGGGTCGAGATGGCTGTTTCAGCGGAGCCACCGAGCGACGAGGCGCCGAGTCGCATACCCGCCTGGGGGCGTCGGAGGTCGGGAGGACGTGGGAGCGGCGGATCTGTGAGGGGCGGAGGGGGCAATGCGGACGTGCGTCGCATGCAACGAACTGCGACAGGGTCCGCGCTGGCCTGCACATCGGCGCCCGCAGTAGGGATGTGGTGAGAAGTGCAGGCTAGAACCGGCGCCAGGGCCGGGTGCGGAGCCACCACGACCGGCGCACCGGCAGCGACCGCCACCGCGGGCGCTCGGCGGTGTAGCGCCAGTGGGCCGCGTCCCCGGTCTCGGCAGCGCGGTGCATCTCCAGCGAGCGGATCTGGACTTCGAAGACCGCGCCGTCCTCGCCCCGGACGGTGGTGTGGAGTGAGCGGTAGCCGTTGCTCTTGGGCTCGGCGATGTAGTCCTTGAAGCGGAACGGCTCGGGCTCGAAGACCCGGTGCACGGCGTGCAGCGCGAGATAACAGTCACGTTCCTCCGGGACCACCACGCGGAAAGCAAACAGGTCGTGGACCTCCTCGAGTCCGATCTGTCGGGCCTCCATCTTGCGCCAGATACCGGCGACGTGCTTGACCCGGTGCTCGAGGCGGACCGGCTCGAGCCCGTCTTCCGAAAGACACCCGGCGAGACGCTCGGCGGTCGCTCGCGACCACCCCTTGCGGCGTGCCAGCAGGGCGCGCAGCTCACGACCGACACGGGCGAACTCGTCCGGATGGAGGATCCGCAGCGCCGCGTTCTCGAGCCGCGCGCGCAACTCGGTGTCGCCGAGCCGCTCCGCCTCGACGACATCGTACTCCCAGGCCTCCACCGCCGGTGCCCGCGCGAGCAGGTCGCGGGCATCGCTCGCCTCGAGGAGGCGGCACTTCGCGGCCAGGTAGCGGCGCACCATCTCGCGCTCGACTCCGAGCCGGACCGCTCCTGCGACCGGGCCGGCCGCGTCGGGTTCGGCGGCCAGCTCGCGTCGCGGATGGTCGGTGCGCAGCGCGAGCAGCGCCATCCGCTCCGCGGCGACGAGCCGGCGCGCGCTCTCGGCGAGGTCGAAGCCGAGCCGGTGGAAACGCCAGGCGAGCCACTTGATCTCCCACGCGCCGCGCCCGACGTCAAGCTCGCCAAGATGTCCCGCCTCGAGCCGAGAGAGTCCGTCCACCAGCCTGCCGAGGGGCCGCGTGACCAGCACGTAGACCGCCGCCAGGACGGAGGCGACGACGCACAGCGAGGCGACCGCGAGGTCGAGCCACCACGAGCGCCAGCGCTGGGCGATCTCGGCCGCGAGCTCGGGGTCGGCCTGCCACACGGACACCACCCCCCTGCCACCGGGCAGCCCGGGTGCGCGCACGGCGATCGATGCCGAGAGGGAGCCGGGCGTGGGCTGGCCGTCTGCGGGCCACTGGGCGACCGTGGCCCCTAATCCGTCGCGCACCACTGTCACGGGCCGGCCGTCGCCCGTGGCCTCGTCGTGGGCGATCTTCGCCAGCGTCGCGACGATCCGATCGGCGGCCATGCCCTGCTCGAGGGCAGCGCCTACCGGAACCAGGGACTCGGCGAGGAGGGCCTCGCGGTCACCGCGTTCGCGACGGACCTGGGCCCTGAGCTGGGCCGCCGTCATCGCGCCGAGGACCAGGGTGACCACGACCGCGATGGTGATCCCGAGGCGGACTCCGAGCGGGACGCCCCGCTTGGGGGGCTCCGGCGGGCGTCTTGGAACCGCCGCGCGGCGCGGTCCCTCCGGCTCCCGATCCGGAGGCTCGGTTGGCGGCGGCTGGGCGCGCAAAGCTGCAGCCCCGGGCTGCGCCGCGACCTCAGCGAGGGCCACCCCGTCAATGCCGGCCTCGATCGCGCCCCCCATCCTTCCGCAACGGAGCGGAGATCACTCGTGTCGGTCCACCCACACAGCGCAGCAACCGCCGTACCAACGCGGAGACCCGGTCCGGATCAGTGCGGGGCGTCAGGTTGGCAGCAGGACGCGCAGAAGCGGCAGGTCGACGTTCACCGGTTTACCAACGACAGCACCCACCACACGCCGGCGGCGAACAGCGCCGTGGTCGGCAGGGTGAGCACCCAGGCCGCGACGATCTCCCGCGCGACGCCCCATCGCACCGCCGACACCCGGTGGGCGGAGCCGACGCCCGCGATCGCGCCGGCGATGGTGTGGGTGGTCGAGACCGGGATACCGAAGGCCGTCGCCGAGAAGATCGAGATCGCACCGGCGGTCTCGGCGCAGAAGCCTCCAACCGGCTTGAGACGGGTCAGGCGCACCCCCATGGTGCGGATCACCCGCCATCCCCCGGTTGCGGTGCCGAGAGCGATCACCGTGTAGCACGCGATGATCACCCACGCCGGAATTCGAAACTCGCCGTCGAGGTAGCCCGCCGAGTAGAGCAGGACCGCGATGATGCCCATCGTCTTTTGGGCGTCGTTGAGCCCGTGCCCGAGCGAGTAGGCCGCCGAGGACACGAGCTGACCGACGCGGAACATCCCGTCGACGCGGCGCGGGTGCACCCGACGGAAGATCCAGAACACCGACACCATGAGGACGAAGCCCAGGACCATGCCGAGCAGCGGCGCGACAAAGATGAAGACCACCACTTTGACCACGCCCGGCATGATCAACGCACCCCAGCCCGCCTTGGCCACGCCAGCGCCCGCGAGACCGCCGATGAGCGCGTGGGAGACCGAGATCGGCAGCCCGATCGAGGTGCAGATCCAGACCCAAACAATCGCGGCGAGCAGCGCCGCCAGGATCAGCCACGAGTCCACCACCGCGACGTTGACGATTCCCTTGCCGACCGTCTTGGCAACCTTGACTCCGAGCCCGAAGGCGGCGACGAAGTTGAAAAACGCCGCCCACAGAACCGCGAGACGCGGCGGCAGCACGCCGGTGGAGACGATCGTCGCGATCGAGTTCGCGGCGTCGTTCATCCCGTTGAGGAAGTCGAAGAGCAGGGCCAGGGCGACGATCGCGACCACCATCGTCAGCACGGCGAACCCCCCGTCGAGCCCGGCCCGCTCACGAGCCCTTGATCACGATGCCCTCAATGACGTCGGCCACGTCCTCGCAGCGGTCGCACGCCTTCTCGAGGAGCTCGCAGATCTCCTTGAGCTTGATCAGGCGAATCGGGTCCGAGGTGTCCGAGAACAGCTCCACCACCGCCGCCCGGAAGACCGCGTCGGCCTCGTTCTCGAGTCGGTTGACCTCGATGCAGTGCTGCCGCGCCTCGGGGTGGGTGCGACGGGTGAAGAGGTCGTTGAGCGCCTTCTCGAGCTCGCCGGTGGCGGAGACCAAAAGGTCCGCCTGGAGGAGGAAGCCGGGAGGCACCGCGTCGACGCCGAACAGGAGCATGCGCCGCGCCGTCGCGTCGAGGACGTCGAGCACATCGTCGAAGCGTGACACGAGGGCGTGGATGTCCTCGCGGTCGAACGGCGTCACGAAGCTGCGGTGGAGGCGCTCGATGGTCGCGTGGGTGATCCTGTCGCCCTCGTGCTCGACCCGCTTGATGCCCTCGACCGAGGTCTCGATGTGGTCCATGTCGTCGAGCATGGCGCGGAACAGGCGCGCGCCTTTGACGACGTTCGTCGCGGCGTTTCGAAGAAGCTCGAAGTAGCCGTCGTCTTTGGGCAGGAACCAGCGCATGTCGGCCTCCGGGTCGGGATCGTATTCCGCGAACGGACGCGCACCGGCGCATCGCGTGCATCATGACCTCATTGCGCCAGGTTGTCGACTCGGGCTCTCGCCCCCGCCCCTCGCCACCGGGCGAGCGGGCCGAGCTCAACATCCCGATTCTCGGCTGCCGCAGCGCGCCGTTCGCGCTATGCTTGGCGGTGCGCCGCCGAGGGCGCCGAGGACCATGGACGCTCCATTCACCCTGCCCTTCGACCGCTTCTGGGGATGGCTCATCGACCACCCGAACTGCATCGTCCGGGTCGGCACGCCGGAGGCGGTGCTGTACGACGACGACGACGTCCACTGGACCTTTGGGGTCGAGGATGACCGCACCCTGCTGGTTCAGGCCCTGCGCGGCAAGCGCCTGGTCGGCGAGCTCCTGGTCGAGCGCGATCTGGTCGCCTACGTCGAGGCGGTGCCTCAGGAGGCGGCCGACGAACATGTCTTCGAGCTCATCTCGGAGAGCGAGGCCGACCGCTTCGCCGCGTTCTTCTTCGTCCTCACCCACGGCTTCGACCCGGAGGGCACCCCGACCCATCCCCGCATCCACTAGAACGGCGCGCCGCTTTGGATTCGCTTTGCGATTCCTGGCGGGGTGCGGATCTCGGCGTCGTTCGGTCGGGACCGGGGCCTCTTGCCGCGCGCGTCGATCGGGCGTAGGCTCTCGCGCTGGGAACGGAGGACTGATGGACGACCCTGCCCGAAGTCGACACATGCCCTGACCGCGTTCCGCCGGGCCAGCTCGCGTCCGTCGGGACGGACGGGAGGACCCCGATGGCCCGCCATGACCTCAACAGCATGCCTGACCGACCGCTCGGAGCCCATGCCGCTGTGTGCCTGCGTGAGGTGCGGCGTTGACCCCCGCCGGCGCCGCGACCCCTCTCGCCGTCGACGACCTCCGCGACGTGTGGCCGGTCCTGACCCCGGCCGAGCGGGTCGATGGCTTCTCCCTCCTCGACCGCGAGGACGCCGACGACTTCTTCCACTCCCTCTCCACCCATGCCCAGGCCCAGATTCTGGAAGGCCTGCACGGCGCCGAGCGCCGCCTGTGGCTGCGCTCGCTGCCGCCTGACGACGCCGCCGACCTGCTCCAGGAGGTCGAGCCCGAGCTGCGGAACCAGCTCCTGACTCAGCTCGACGACACTACCCGACACGAGGTCAGCGCCCTCCTTGCCTACGGCGAGGACGCCGCGGGCGGCCTGATGAGCCCGCGTTTTGCTCGGGTGAGGCCCGACCTCACCGCCGACGAGGCGATCCGCTACCTGCGCCGCCAGGCCCGCGACCACCTCGAGACGATCTACTACGTCTACGTGCTCGACGCCGCGCAGCGCCTGCTCGGCGTGGTCTCTTTCCGCCAGCTGTTCGCGGCCCCGCCGGACCGCCCGGTCCGCGAGCTGATGGAGGACCGCGTCATCTCGGTGCCGGAGGACATGGACCAGGAGGCGGTGGCGCGCCTGTTCGCGCGCCACGACCTGCTCGCCCTGCCGGTGGTCGACGCCGAGGGGCGCATGAAGGGCATCGTCACCTTCGACGACATCGTCGACGTGGTCCAGGAGGAGGCGACCGAGGACACCCACAAGCTCGGCGGCATGGAGGCCCTCGACGTACCCTACCTGCAGACCCACTTCCTGCCCATGATCAAGAAGCGCGCGGTGTGGCTCGCCGTGCTCTTCCTCGGCGAGATGCTCACCGCCAGCGCCATGGGCCACTTCGAGGCCGAGATCGCGCGCGCGGTGGTGCTCGCCCTGTTCGTGCCGCTGATCATCTCGAGCGGTGGCAACTCCGGCTCCCAGGCGTCGACGCTGGTGATCCGCGCGATGGCGCTCGGCGAGGTCCGTCTGCGCGACTGGTGGCGGATCGTCCGCCGCGAGCTGGCTGCCGGGCTCACGCTGGGGCTCATCCTGGCGACGATCGGGCTGGTCCGGATCGGGGTCTGGCAGGCCCTGTTCCAGACCTACGGCGAGCACTGGGTGCTGGTCGCGGCGACCGTCTCCCTCAGCCTGGTCGGGGTGGTGGCGTGGGGCACCCTGTCCGGCGCGATGCTGCCGTTCGTGCTGCGCCGCTTCGGCGCCGACCCGGCGAGCGCGTCGGCGCCGTTCGTCGCCACCCTGGTTGACGTCTCGGGGCTGGTGATCTACTTCAGCCTCGCCCGCCTGCTCCTGACCGGGACGTTGCTCTAGCCTGCACTTCTCACCACCTCCCGTCCGGAACGCTCCCGGCTCGAGGCGGTTACACTGGACGCGGCAGGCGCCACCGGGCCATGAAGGTGAGGGTCGCACGATGGCACAGATGAGCTGCAGGAGCACGGCCGGAGTGGTTGCGCTGCTGGCGCTCGCCGGTTGGTGCTGCGCCGCCGACTGGGAGACCGCGGCAGCCGCCTACCGCAGCGGCGACTACGCGACCGCCGCACAAGAGTTCGAGGCGCTCCGCGACACCGGCCCCGCGCTCGACGCCGCAGCGTCGTCGATGCTCGGGCTGTGCCAGCTCCGACTCGGCGCGACCGAGGACGCGCTGGCGAACCTCCGCCGCGCGGTCGACCTCGACCCGACCAGCGCCCGCTTTCGAGTCGCGCTCCTCCAGGGTCTGCTGACCGCCGGTCGCTCGGCCGAAGCTGACGAGGCCGCGTGGGCGGTCGACATCTCACTCCTCCAACCGACAGAACGCACCGGTCTGGCCCTGCTCCACGCCCAGGCATTGCTCGAGCTCGACGAGGCGGAGATGGCGTCTGCCGTACTCCGGGCGCAGGCTTCCGAGGATGATGGTTCTGCCGCCCTGCACCGCGCCCTCGGGCTGGCCCTGCTGCAAACCGGCGACGCTGAGCGGGCCTTCTCTGAGCTGTCGTGCGCGTTCGCGCTCGATCCCGGGTCCCAGGAGGCGACCGCCCGACGTGCGGTGCAGCTGGCACGCGACCAAGTGCGGACTGACGACCCGTCGATGCAACCGTGGCGTGATCGCGCGGCGAGCCTTGCCGCCGTTCTTGCCGTCATCACTCCGACTTCCGGTCACCTACGGCTTGCTGGGGCCACGGCCGCCGAGGCGGGCCGCCTCGCGGAAGCGGTCGACTGGCTCACGCGGGCCCGCACGTCGAGCCCTGAGGACCCGGCGGTCGCGGTCGAGCTGGGGATGGCGCTCGTCACCCTGGGGCGAACGTCCGACGGCGCCGCTGAGCTGCGCCGGGCCCTGGCTCTCGAGCCAGAGCCGGAAACGGCGCGCCGCATCCACGGTCAGCTGGCGCGCCTGCTGGCGCGCGACCTTCGTCTCGGCGAAGCGGCGGAGCACTTTCGTCTCGCAGGAGAGTCTGCTCGAGCCGACGAGATGACCACCATTGCGGACGCGTGGAGCTCGTCCCTGGCGCGGCGGCAAAAGCTCCGCAGTGACCTCGAGGAGATGCGAGGCATGTCTCGCCAGCTGGGTGCGCTCGGCGACACGGCGGGGGTCGCGGCCGTCGAGCAACGTGCTCGCGAGCTCGAGCACGAGCTGGCGGAGATCGAGGCCAACCTGGCCCGGGTCCGGGCGGCCTTCGCCGACCTCTGAGTAGGTCGCCGCCCTGTACGACGACGTCGACGTCGCCGCGATGGGCAGGAGTAAGCGCCCGCTCGAGGTTGGCGATGAAGTCCGGGCCGCGGTGTCGTCGTTCGACCCGCGGGTGCTCTGGAAGGTCGAACCCGAGGTGGGTGTCCGCGACCAGCAGCACGCGCAGCATGCGCCCAGCGTACCCGGTCTGGCTGCAGGAGCGTCGTGGCCAAGCTTCTGAATGAGAGCGCTATCATGGTTGGGAGTCCGTGGCGGGAGGCTTCGCATGGGTTTGGCCTGCACAGCTCGGCACATCGGCCCGGACATCGTGGACGGAGGCTGAAGTGGACGTTCCGGTCGAACGCGTGCTGCGCCCGACCGACCTCGCTGAGGCCCTGGCCGCGCTCGCCGCGGAGCCCGGCGCCCGGGTGATCGCCGGCGGCACCGACCTGATGGTCCAGCTCCGCGACGGCCGGCGCAGCGCCCCTGCCCTGGTCGATCTCGGACGTGTCGGTCTGACCTGGATCGTGGAGCGCGAGGCCGCGGTCGAGATCGGCGCCGGCACGCCGATGGACGCGATCGCCGACTCGCCGGCGGTGCGCCGGCGGGCGCCGGCCCTCGCCCACGCCGCATCCCAGATCGGTGCGTGGCCCATCCAGTGCCGCGCAACCCTCGGCGGCAACCTCGCCAACGCCTCCCCGGCGGCCGATACCGCGCCGCCCCTCCTGGTCGCCGACGCCCGGGTCGAGTTGGTCTCCTCCAAGGGACGCCGCAGCGTGCCGCTGCACGCCTTCTTCCTCGGCCCCGGACACACCGCTTTGCGGCCCGCCGAGCTGATCCGGGCGGTCATCGTCCCCGCGCTCGGCCCTGAAGGGTTCGAGCGCTTCCTCAAGGTCGGTCCGCGGCGGGAGCAGATCATCTCCGCGGTGAGCCTGGCCCTGCGTGCGCGGCGTCACCGCGACGGCGCGCTCGAGGGCGTCCGGGTCGCGGTCGGCGCCGCCGGTCCGGTGCCGCTGCGGGCACGCTCGGCCGAGGCGGCGCTCGAGGGCCTGCGTCCAGACCCGACCGTCCGCCGTGAGGCCGTCCGCGCTCTCCAGGACGACCTCGCGCCGATCGACGACGTCCGCGCGCCCGCCGACTATCGGCGGCTTGCCGCGGCGGCGCTGCTCGACCGCTTCCTCCGGGAGGCTGGCGATGCCTGACCTGGTCGAGATCCGCCTGGTGGTCAACGGCGAGAGCCGGGCGTTCCGCGCCCCTCCGGGCCGGAGGCTGCTCGATCTGCTGCGCGACGATGCCGGCCTCACCGGAACCAAGGAGGGCTGCGGGACAGGCGAGTGCGGCGCCTGCGTGATCCTGCTCGACGGACGGCCGGTGACCTCGTGCCTGGTGCTCGCGGCGTCGTGCGACGGACGCGAGGTCGTCACCGTTGAGGGTCTGGTGCGCGGCGATGGCGAGCTCCACCCGTTCCAGGCGGCCCTTGTCGCCGCCGGCGGCGTGCAGTGCGGCTTCTGCACCCCCGGCCTGGTGATGACCGGCGCCGCGGTGCTCGGAGCCGGGATCCGTGATCCCGACGAGACCCGCCGGCTGATGTCCGGCAATCTGTGCCGCTGCACCGGCTACGCCAAGGTGCTGGCGGCGCTCGAGGAGGCGGGCTCGTGAGCCGGTCGCTGGGCGGCGTCCACGCGCGCCCCGACGCCGCGGCAAAGGTCTCCGGTCAGACCCGCTACGTCGCCGACCTCGCGCTGCCCGGGATGCTCCACGCCGCGGTCGCGGTGTCGACCGAGGCCTCGGCGCGGGTGCTCGGCGTCGACACCGGCGCGGCGCGCTCAGTGGACGACGTGGTCGCGGTGCTGACCGCGGCCGACATCCCCGGGGTCAACCAGGTTGGCGTGATCTTCTCCGACCAGCCGCTCCTGGTCGGCGAACGGGTGCGGATGGTGGGCGACCGCCTCGCCCTGGTCGCGGCGCGCACACCGGAGGCGGCATGGGCGGGCGCGCGGGCGGTGGCGGTCCGGCTCGAGCCCCTGCCCGCGGTCCACGACCCGGTGGCGGCACTCGCGCCCGACGCCCCCACGGTGCACGACAGCGGCAACCTGGTGCGCGAGTTCCGGGTGATGCGCGGAGACCTCGAGGCCGAGCAGGCGCGCGCCGCGGTGGTGGTCGAGGCCGCCTACGAGGTCGGCGGGCAGGACCACGCCTACCTCGAGCCCCAGGGCTGCCTGGCGATCCCCGAGGGCCGCAGCCGGATCACCGTCACTGCCTCGTGCCAGTGCCCGTTCTACATCCAGCATGCGGTCGCGCGCGTGCTCGGCCTGCCGCTGGCAGCGGTCCGGGTCGAGCAGGCGCCCACCGGGGGCGCTTTCGGCGGCAAGGAGGACTATCCCTCGGAGCCGGCGGCGTGCGCCGCCCTGCTCGCCTGGCACACCGGGCGCCCGGTGCGGCTGATCTTCCCGCGCGAGCTCGATCTCCAGGTCACCACCAAGCGCCATGCGGTCGTGGTCCGCCACCGCTGGGGCGCCGGCAGGGACGGGCGGCTGGTTTTCGCCGAGGTCGACGCAGTTCTCGACGCGGGCGCCTACGCCGGTCTCTCGACCGTGGTCGCCGAGCGCGCCAACGTGTCCGCGATCGGTCCCTACGACGTCCCGGCGGTACAGGTGAGCACCAAGGTCGCGCTCACCAACAACCTCTTCGGCGGCGCCTTCCGCGGCTTCGGCGCACCCCAGGTGACGTGGGCGGCCGAGGCGACCATGGACCGGCTCGCGCGCGCGCTCGAGCTCGACCCGGTCGAGCTGCGACGCCGCAACCTGCTCGACGACGACCATCCCGTAACCTGCACCGGCCAGGAGCTGCGCCGCCCGGTGCTCGCCCGAGAGTGCCTCGATCACGCGGTCGAGCTCGCCCGCTGGAGCAAGGGTGTCGCCAAGCCTACGGACGAGATCCGCGAGGGGCTCGGCGTAGCTCTGGTCATGTACGGCTGCAACCTCCACCACGGCGGCCAGCGCCTCGATCGCTCGTCGGCGGTGGTCATCCTGCAGCCGGACGCCTCGGCCGTAGTGCGCGTCGGCCTCACCGAGATGGGCCAGGGCAACCTGGTCGCCTGTCAGACGGTCGCCGCCGCCGCCCTCGGTCTCGACCCGTCGCGGGTCGAGGTCTGGCAGCCCGACACGACCACGGTCGCGGACTCCGGACCGACCGTGGCCTCACGCGGCGCCCACGCCTCCGGGATGGCGATCCTTGACGCGGTTTCCCGGCTGCGCGAGCGCCTCGAACCGGTCGCGGCCGAGCTGCTCGGCTGCCGCCCGGAGGAGCTCGAGCTCGCCGACGGCGCCGCCCGCGTTGCAGGCTCGCCGAAGCGCGCAGTGCCGATCGCCCGGGTCACCGAGGAGATGGCCGCCCGCCGAATCGAGACCATCGCCACCGGCTGGTACCGCTCGCCGGAGCGTGCCTACGACGCCGCCACCGGCCAGGGTGCGCCCTACGAGTTCTACGCCTTCGCCTGCCACATCGCCCGGGTCGAGGTCGATCCCGCCCTCGGGCTGGTGCGGGTGTGCGAGGTCGCAGCGGCGCACGACGTCGGCACGGTGCTCCACCGGACTGCGCTCGAGGGCCAGGTCGAGGGCGGTGTCGTCCAGGCCATGGGATGGGCCCTGAGCGAGGCGCTCCATCTCGACCGCGGTCGCCTGCTCAACCCCAACCTCACCGACTACGTGCTACCGACCGCGGCAGATGCGCCCACTGTGAAGATCGCGATCCTCGAGAGCGAGTCGGCGGCGGGCCCGTTCGGCGCCAAGGGGGTCGGCGAGCCTTCGTTCATCCCGACCGCGGCCGCGATCCGCAACGCGGTCGTTGCCGCGCTCGGGGTCGAGGTCGACCGCCTACCGATGACGCCCGCGACCGTAGTTGCCGCCCTGGGCGATCGGCATCCCTACGCATGGGTCCTCGCCCCGGTCCCGGCCGCCGAGCCCCGCTGACGCCATGACGGTCGGAAATACCACAGAGGCACAGAGACACAGAGAGGCAAAAAGAGGGAGCCCCCCTGTGCTCCTCTGTGTCTCTGTGCCTCTGTGGTTTAATCCTCCGCTCCGGGAACCGGGGGCGCGATGCCTGAGGTGAGGTTCCGGCTCGACGGGCGAGAGGTGTCCGCCTCCTATGAAGAGGGCATGCACCTGCTCGAGGTCCTGCGCGAGAGTCTTGGTGTCACCACCCTCAAGGACGGCTGCGCGCCCGAGGGCGTGTGCGGCTGCTGCACCGTGCTGGTCGACGGGCGGCCCGCGCTGGCCTGCCTGAAGAAGCCAGATCAGGTCGCCGGCCGCACCGTGACCACCCTTGCCGGCCTCCCGGAGGCGCAGCGCCGGCTGCTCGCCCGGGCCTTCGTCCGCGAAGGCGGGGTCCAGTGCGGCTACTGCACGCCGGGGATTGCGATGCGCGCCGCGAGCCTGCTCGAGCGCGGCCGCGCCACCGACGAGGACGCCGTCCGCAAGGCGCTCGCCGGCCACCTGTGCCGCTGCACCGGCTACTCCCGGATCGTCGACGCGATCCTCACCGCCGGCGAGGCCTGGCAGGCCGGCGTCGCGATCGACGACGGCCCGCCGCGCCGGCTGCCCACGATGGTCCGTCCCGAAGGCGTCACCGAACCTGCGCCGGGGCGCCATGCCGAAGGCGTCGGCGCGGCCGCACCGCGGTGGCGCGGCGAGGCCCTGGTGCTCGGCGAGAAGCCCTTCGTCGCCGACCTCTCCGCGCCGGGGCTGTTGCACGCGGCGCTGGTGCTCGCCGAGCACCCGCGGGCCGTGGTGCGCGCGATCGACGCCACCGACGCCCTCACCGCACCAGGGGTGGTGCGGGTGCTGACCGACGACGACGTCCCCGGCGAGCGCTTCGTCGGACTGATCGTGCGCGACTGGCCGGTGCTGGTCGCCGTCGGCGAGACCACGCGCTGCATCGGCGACGTGCTCGCGGTGGTGGTGGCCGACACCCGCTTCCACGCCCGCCGCGCCGCCGAGCTGGTCAGGGTCGAGCTGGGGCCCCTCGAGCCGGTCACCGACCCCGAGGCGGCCCTCGCCCCAAGCGCACCAGCCGTGCACGAGGGCGGCAACCTGCTCGAGGCGTGCGGCTTTTCCCGCGGCGACGTCGCCGCCGCCCTGGCCGCGTCGGCGCACGTGGTCGAGGAGACATTCACCACCCAGCGCATCGAGCACGCCTTCCTCGAGCCCGAGGCGTGCCTCGCGCTGCCGACCCCGGACGGGGTGCGCGTCTTCACCCAGGGTCAGGGGGTCCACGACGACCAGCGCCAGATCGCGGAGGTGCTCGGTCTGCCGAGGGAGCGGGTCTCGGTCGAGCTGGTCTCGAACGGGGGCGCTTTCGGCGGCAAGGAGGACCTCTCGGTCCAGGCCCAGACCGCGCTCGCGGCGTGGCTCCTCGGCCGTCCGGTCAAGCTCGCCCTGACCCGGGCGCAGTCGATCCGGCTCCACCCCAAGCGGCACCCGCTCGTCATGCGCTACACCGTCGGCTGCGACGGCGACGGCCTCCTGACCGCGGCGAGGGTGCGCATCGTCGGCGACACCGGCGCCTACGCTTCGGTCGGGGCCAAGGTGCTCGAGCGCGCCGCCGGCCACTGCTGCGGGCCGTACCGGGTGCCCGCGGTCGCGGTCGAGGCGCTCACCGTCTACACCAACAACCCGCCCTCGGGTGCGATGCGCGGCTTCGGGGTCAACCAGACCGCGTTCGCGATCGAGGGCATGATGGACCGCCTCGCGGCGCGCGTCGGACTCGACCGCTGGCAGATCCGGTGGCGCAACGCCCTGCGTCCCGGCGACCGCTTCGCCACCGGCCAGGTGATGGACGAAGGCTGCGGGATCGCCGCCACCCTCGAGGCGGTGCGCGAGACCTTCCGGTCCGCGCCGGGCGCCGGGATCGCGTGCGGGGTCAAGAACACCGGGATCGGCAACGGCGTCGCCGACATCGGCCGGGTCCGGATCGAGGTCCTCCCCGGCGGCCGGCTCGCCGTCGTCACCGGCTACACCGAGATGGGCCAGGGCCTCAACACCATCCTGCGCCAGGTGGTCGCCCACGAGACCGGCCTCGACCCGGAGCGGATGGAGGTCGCCACCCGCTCCGAGCTCGCCTCGAGTGCGGCATGACCACCGCCTCGCGGGCGACCGCGCTCGCCACCATGGCCGCGCACCGCGCCGCGCTCACCCTCGCCGCCGAGCTCGACGCCGCTGGCGGCGATCTCGCGCCGCTCACCGGCCGCAGCTTCCACGGCGAGTACGTATGCGACTTCACCGTCCCGCCCGGTACCGAAGTCGACAACCCGGTCACCCACCTCACCTTCGGCTGGGCGACCCAGATCGTGGAGCTCGATGAGGCGGGCGGGATCGCACGCGTCGTCGCCGCCCACGACGTCGGCCGCGCGATCAACCCCCTCGGCTGCGCGCAGCAGATTGAGGGTGCGGTCCACATGGGGCTCGGCCAGGCGCTGTCGGAGGACCTGCCCTGCGAGGGCGGAGTCCCGGTCTCGACCCGGATGCGCGACCTCGGGCTGATCCCGGCCGCCGCCTCGCCCCCGGTCGAGGTCGTCCTGGTCGAGGTCCCGGACCCGGTCGGCGGCTACGGCGCCAAGGGCGTCGGCGAGATCGGCCTCGTGCCGACCGCGGCGGCGGTGGCCTCGGCCTTCGCCGCCTTCGACGGCCGCTGGCGGACCTCGCTGCCATTGGAAAAACCACAGAGGCACTGAGACACAGAGGAGCACAGAGCCCCCGCCCACCCAGAGATAGACCACCAAGACACGAAGACACCAAGACGCTGCACATGAATGACTTGAGGTATTCAGGTGACCATTGCAGAGGGGGCGCGGAGACAACCGCTGCCACTCCCGCATTCTTGCGTGAACGTCCCTCACCGGTCCGCCCCCCGAAGCTCTGCACGCAGTAGCCCGTAGATCAGCCCGCGCAGCCGATCCGCGAGACGGAGGGCCGCCGCTGGAATCTCGACACCGCGTGCACGCATCAGGGGGAGGTCGCTCTGCACTTCCTGGTTTTCGGCGTACGCCGCTTCCAGGTGCTGATACCGGTTGCCCAGCGTCCGCCCGCTCGCCTCCGACAGCCGCAACGCGGTATTGTCGGCGGCCCGGACCAGGTGGTCCCGTAGATGTGATAGGCCACGAGGCAGTGACAGCTCGGCGAGGGTCGCGGCGAACTCCACGGCGACCGTGAGCGCGAGCAGCTTGGCCCGGCCTCGAGGCAGGCTGCGGTGGGAGGTTCGTGGCTGGCTGGACGGGGGAGTGTGCTGGCTCATACCTGCCCCCAAGGCGGCCGGCAGTCGGCTGTCAGGGGCGGCCGCAGGCCGTGAGCGAAGCGAGCCTGCCCTTGACTGCCGACTGCCGGTCGCCTACTCACTCCAGCTGAGCCAGCACACTTTCCGTCCAGACAGCCCGGCCACCCTCGGGACCTCGATCCCGACCCAGTCGTCTGCTGCCTACAGCCTGCGCCCGATTCCGGATTCGGCCCAGTACCCCGTACGGCCTGCCGAGCTTCCTCTGCCCCGGGCTCGGGACCGGGTCCAGTCTGCCGGCTGCGGGCCGCGGGAAGCCGGGATCGGGACGCCACGGCGTTGCCGACCCGAATGCCGAACCCGACCCCGCCGCCGGCTGCCTGCCGCCCGGCCCCCGGATTCGGGCGCCCGATGCCCATGGCTCACAGCCGGCACCACCGGCTCTCAGGCTCGCACCTGGAGCGCTCTTGGGTTGCAGGCGAAGCCTGCGGCGCCTCTGTGGTTTGTCCTTCGTCCCGCTACGCCTTCGCGAGCAGCCGGCCGTGGGGGTGGTCGCGGTCGGTGAGGGCGCCGTTGCGGACCACCTCGACCCCGCCGAGCAGGACGTGGCGGATCGCGAGCCGGGTGGTCGCCGTGGGGAACGGCGGGTAGGCGTCGGCCAGGGTCGGCCGCACCGGACGCGCCGGTCCCGCCGGGTCGACCACCACGAGGTCGGCGTCGGCCCCCGGCCGGATCGCCCCCTTGACGCCGGCGAGACCCAGTACCCGCGCCGGGGCGGCCGAGAGCATCGAAGCGAAACGTGCCAGCGGCCACTTGTGGCGCTCGACGAGCAGCTCCCAGGCCAGGGGCAGCAGGGCGCCGACCCCTGGCAGTCCGCTCGGGACCGCGCGCAGGTCGCCGGCGAGGACATCCTTGTCGACGCGCCGGAACGGGCAGTGGTCGGAGGCGAGCAGGTCGACCGCCCCCTCGGCCACCACCGCCTCGAGGGCGGCGCGGACCGCCGCCGGACGCAGGGGTGGGGTGCACAGCCGGCGGTGACCGCCATAGCCGGCGAGCGCGCGCTCGTCGAGCAGCAGGTAGTGCGGCGCGGTCTCCGAGGTCACCGCGGCGGAAGCACGGGAGGCGGCGATCCGTGCTGCCCCGTAGGCGGTCGAGACGTGGACCACGTGGGTCGCACAGCCGGTGCACTCGGCGAGGTCGAGCAGCTTGGAGATCGCCGCGATCTCCGCCCGCTCCGGGCGTAGGCGGGCGTGGTTCTGCGGGCTCGAGAGGTCGAGGTCCGAGGCATCGACCATGTCGAGGACCTCCTGGTCCTCGCAGTGGACGAGCACCGTAGCGCCGAGCTCGGCGAAGCGGCGCATCGCCACCTCGAGCCGGTCCCAGGGGGTGAACAGGCCCGTTTCCCGGTAGGTCGTGTAGAGCTTGAAGGTGCCGAAGCCATCCGCGATCAGGGCCTCGATCTCATTCCAGTCCCAACTCTCCCCGGTCGGGGTCAGGTGCAGGGCGAGGTCGGCGTGGAGCCGGCCCCGGGCTTTCGCAACCATCCGGCCGACCGCAGCGGCCAGGCTCTCGCCCGGTCGCTGGGTGACGAACGACGCGATCGTGGTCACGCCCTCGCGCACCGCGACCTCGGTGCCGGAGCTGAAACCGTCGGCGATCGCGACTCCGCCGACATCGTCATCGAGGTGGACGTGGAGATCGATGACGCCGGGCAGCACCACGCAGCCGGTGGCATCCACGAGGGCCTCCTCGGCCCGGCGCTCGAACCTGCCGACCTCCGCGATGCGTCCGCCCTCGACCCGCACGTCGGCCGGCGCCTCGCCGTCCGGGGTGACCACCAAACCGCCCAAAACCAGCACCCCGCCCTCGCTCATCGCACCGCCCCCACCCTCCCGAAGGCTAACCACAAAGACACAAAGACACGAAGGCATCTGCAACGTATCTCCCACTGGGTGCCCGTATCTTCTCTTTGTGTCTTCGTGCCTTCGTGGTGAAGAGCCCGCTCCATCGCGCGCCTCAGATCCGGGCCCAGAGCGCGGCGGCGCGCTCCCTCGCGTGGGCCGCGACCTCGGCCGGGTCGAGGTCGAGCTCGAGTGAGCCTTCGGCCATCAGGACCCGGCCGGCGACGACCGTTGTGACCACCGGCGCCAGCGCCATCCCGAACACCAGGTGGCCAGCGAATGTGCTCGCGTCGAACGGGGTCGGCGGGTCGTAGTCGAGCACGATGAGATCCGCGGCAGTGCCTTCCCGGAGCTCTCCGACCCCCTCCGGCCACAGCCGGGTGGCGATCGCCGGGTTGCCCGCGGTCAGCGCCGCGACCGCTTCGCCGAAGCCCGCGCCCGGGTCGCGCCGCGCCAGGCGCTGGCTCCACACCGCGGCGCGCAGCTCCTCGCGCATGTCCACGGTCATCGCATCGGTGCCGAGCCCGACCAGGACTCCGGCGGCCGCCATCGCCGGCACGTCCGCGACGCCGACCGCGTTGTTCATGTTGGACTGCGGGTTGTGGACCAGGGCGGTGTCGGTCTCGGCGAGCAGCTCGCGCTCGCTCGGGTCGAGGTGGACGCCGTGGGCCGCCACGCTCGACGGACCGAGCAGGCGGTGGCGGTGGAGGCGCTCGACCACCCGGCAGCCGTGCTCGGCGAGGCACTGGGCCTGGTCGGCGGCCGACTCGGCGACGTGGACGTGGGCCCCGACACCGTGCTCGGCGGCGATGCCCGCCGCGCGCTCGAGGGTTTGGTCGGAGAGGGTGAAGGAGGCGTGGAGCCCGACCAGCCCGGCGAGCAGTGACTCGGGGTGCGCGCGCAGCCGGCGCAGGAAGCTCTCGTTCTCCGCCAGCCCGGCGTCGCGGATGTCGGCCCCGTCGCGGTCGGAGACCTCGTAGCACAGGCAGGCCCGTACCCCGGCAGCCCGCACCGCCTCCGTGAGCACCTCGAGCGAGCCGGCGACTGCGCCCGGGCTGGCGTGGTGGTCGACGAGCGTGGTGGTGCCGTGGCGGACGGCGTCGAGGAGGGCGACGAGGGCCGAGACGCGGCAGTCCTCGAGCTCGAGGGCGCGGTCGAGGCGCCACCACAGATGGCGCAGCACCTCGACGAAGTCGCGTGACGGCTCGGCGCCGCCGAAGCCGCGCACCAGGCTCGAGTAGAAGTGCATGTGGGCGTTGATCAGTCCCGGCATCACCACCCGCCCGCGGGCGTCGAGCTCGCGTCCGAGCACGCCGATCGCCTCGCGGTCGGGCACCACCCGGGCGATCTGCCCTGCCTCGCACACCACGGCATGGTCCGGCAGCACGTCGCACGACGCGCCGAGAGTGACCACCGTGCCGTGGCGCACCACCAAGCGGTCGCTAGCCTGCACTTCTCACCACCTCCCTACTGCGGGCGCCGATATGCCAGCCAGCGCGGGCCCTCTCGTAACTCGCCACCTGCAACGTGTCTACGGACACGCCTCGGCGGCTCGTCACTCGATGGCTCCGCGCTGACAGCCATCTCGACGCCCTCGCGACGTGACGTGGTGAGAAGTGCAGGCTAGCCCGCATGATTCACTAAGCCTCCTCGAGCCGCGCCGCCTCGCCGGGCGTGCGCGAGCGCATCGACAGCGCGCCTGACGGACACCGCTGCACGCACAGCGAGCAGCCGATGCAATGCGCCGCATCGGTGTGGGGGACCACCTCGTCGTCGAGCGTGATCGCGAGGTACGGGCAGCGCGTGCAGCTGCCGCAGTGCAGGCACAGGGTGCGGTCGACGTCCGACACCGCCTTGACCGGGGACAGCGCCTCGAACGCGGTGATCGGGTCGGGCAGCGCGCGCCCGATCAGCTCCGCCACCGAGTGAAGCCCGCGCGCCTCGAGCAGGTGGGACAGACCCGAGTGGAGGTCGTCGACGATCCCGTAGCCCCAGCGCAGGACGACCGTGCACACCTGCACAGTGGCCGCCCCCAGCGCGAGCAGGTCGGCGGCGTCGCGACCCGACATGACGCCGCCGTTGGCCGAGATCGGGACCCCGAAGGGCGCCGCCTTGGCGATCGCCAGCGCCGTGATCGGGAACACGCCGGCGCCCGACATCCCGACCACCACGCCCTCGTCCCATCGCGCCTCCGGGCGTGGCCGGAAGGCGAGCGTGGGGAAAGTGTTGGCGAGGGTGATGCCGGCCTTCGCCGCGGGATGGCGGGCGAGCACGTCGCGCACCGCCGCCACCACCGGCTGGATCGCGGTCACGGCGCCGGTGAGCTTGAACAGCTTCGGCACGTCCGGGTCGCCCGCCGCGAGGACCCACTCGATCACCGTCGCGGTCAGCTCCGGGTCCTGGGACACGATGTCGCCGCGGGTGCCGTCGCCACCCTGGGGGCACGACAGGCTGTACTCGATGCCGTCGACGCCGGCCGACTCGAGCCTGCGGGTGTTGCCCTGCCAGACGATGGCATCTCCGCCGTCGTCGCCGGTCACTGGTCCGCCGGTGGAGGCGAGGGTGAGCCGGTCGGGGAACTCGCGCCGCAGGGTCTCGACCTCCCGGCAGACGCGGTCCAGCGGGTGGCCGGACACGTTGTCGCAGTTGCCGTAGGTGTCGCGGGAGAAGGTCACCATGTACTCGGCCGGGATGTGGATCGTCACGCCGTCGAAGGCGGTCTTGAGCACGCCTCCCGCCCAGCCGGCTCGGTAGGCCGCGCGCATCTGCTCGAGGCCGTCGGTGGGCGGCGCCGCCGACAGCAGCAGCGGCGAGCGCAGGGTGCGGCCGAAAAAGTCGCACTCGAGCGCGACCGGCTCCAGGCAGCGCCCGGGCAGCACCGCCGCGCTGCGGGTCGCCCGCTCGGGCACCGGCGCCGGCCTGCCCGCGAGCACCGCCTCGACCACCGCGGCGGCGTTGGTGCCGGCGGCGACCGCCTCGACCACGCTCGACGGGCCGTTGACGGAGTCCCCGGCAACCACCACCCGAGCACCCGCCTGCACGCGACCGGCCGGCGTCGCGCCGATCGCCACCACGACGGCGTCGAGGTCCGGCCGCAGGGCCTCGCTGCCGGGCACGTCGACCACCGCCGAGGGGTGGAACGGCGTCCCTTCGGGGAGGCTCACGCGAACGGTGGCGAGACCTGCGACGCGCCCGCCCTCGACCGTGACCGCCGTCACCCTCGCTCGCCCGCTGATCTCGACCCCGGCGATGGCGAGGGCGCGCCGCTCGGCGTCGGTGAGCGGGAGCTCGGACAGTGCTTCGAGCGCGATCAGCTCCACCGTCGCCGCGCCGAGACGGCGGGCGACGAGGGCGCAGTCGGCCGCCACCGCCCCGCCGCCGACCACCGCCACGTGCCGGTCCGTGAGGTCGAAGCGCTCCGGGTCCGCGAGCAGCTCGAGGCCGACCACGGCCGCGTCCTCGCCGGGCACTCCGAGTGAGAGCGGAAGCCCGCGCCCGGTCGCCACCACGACCGCGTCGAAGCCCTCCTCGAGCAGCCGCCACGGGTCGTCGACGCGCTCGGTGACCGTGCGGACGTCGCCCAGGGAGTGCGTGAAGGCGACGTCGGCCGCGAGCATCTCGCGGGTGAGACGAAAGTCCGGAATCGAGACCGCCATCCCGCCCTCGCGCTCGGGCTCGAACACGGTCACGATGTGACCCCGCTGGGCGAGCGCGCCGGCCGCGCCGAGCCCGGCGGGCCCGCCACCGACCACCGCAACCCGCCGTCCAGAAGGAGGGACCGGAGAAGGGAACTCTGGCATCACGCCGAGCTCCCGCGCCCGGGCGACGATGGTCGACTGGCAGGCCGGGATGTCGATCGGGGCGTCGAGAGCGGCCCGCGAGCAGGCCGCCACGCAGTGGGTGTCGGGGCAGACCATGCCGCATATGCCGCCGAGCGGGTTCGCGCCCATCACCAGGGCCGCCGCGCGGCGGAAGTCCTCCGGCGCTCCGCCCCTCACTGCCATCAGGAAGTCAGCCGGCGAGCAGTGGACCGGGCACCCTCCCCGGCACGGCTTGGTCTCGCAGTACAAGCACCGCTCGACCTCCGCGCGGAGCTGCGCATCGGTGAGCAGAGAGCGTCGAGCCTGCATCTGATCCTCCACCCACCACTTTACAGGACTTCCTGCCACACCGACCCCAGGGGTCGGTGTGGCAGGAAGTCCTCTCATGCGCTTCGCGCATGTGGGGCGCTTGTTGAGACCCGATGCAGGATCGCCCCGGCGCCCCGAGTCAACACGGGCGAAGCCCCGGACTCTCCCTTGCCATCGTTCCGATTCGCGCAGCGAATCATAAGGAGCTTCGAGGGCACAGGTCCCCCGGGGGCCGTGCACATGGATCAATTGATGTTGGGGCCTGTGCCCTCGAAGATCCTGGGTGTAGGATCGCGAGACGGAGGTGGCGGTGGGCTCCGAATCGAGAAACGCTCGCGATCGAACGCTCGAGAGGTGCCGCGCCCGCGGCATCGTGATCCCGACCCTGGCCGAGCAACGCGACTCGGAAACCGTCCCGGAGCGGGTCCGGGCGGGGCTGCCGGCGGTCGACCCGAACGCCGTCGACCCGGTCAACCTGTACCGGATCACCTGGCACAACGACCCCACGACCGGGGGTTTCGGGGCGGTCGATGCGCTCGAGCTGCCGCCGGAGCTGACCGGCGTCCCAACGCGGATCGTCGGCCTGATCGGGCGCCACTTCCCGACCGGCGCCCACAAGGTCGGAGCGGCCTTCGGCTGCCTGGTGCCGCGGCTGGTGAACGGAGAGTTCGACCCGACGACCCAGGTCGCGGTGTGGCCGTCGACCGGCAACTACTGCCGCGGAGGCGCCTTCGACTCGGCCCTGCTGGGCTGCCGCTCGCTCGCCATCCTGCCCGAGGAGATGAGCCAGGAGCGCTTCCGCTGGCTGGAGTCGATCGGCGCCGAAATCCTCGCCACGCCCGGCTGCGAGTCGAACGTCAAGGAGATCTTCGACGCCTGCTGGGAGCTCAAGCGAACCCGGCCCGAGGTGGTTGTGTTCAACCAGTTCGACGAGTTCGGCAACTACCTCTGGCACTGGGCGATCACCGGACCCGCCGTGGACGAGGTCTTCGGACGCCTCGCGGGACCGCGCTCCCGGCTCGCAGGCTGGGTGTCCGCGACCGGCTCCGCCGGGACCCTGGCTGCCGGCGACTGGCTCAAGGCCCGTCATCCCGGCTGCCGGGTCGTCGCGGCCGAAGCGCTGCAGTGCCCGACCCTCCTCGCGTGCGGCTTCGGCGGCCACCGCATCGAGGGCATCGGTGACAAACACGTGCCCTGGATCCACAACGTCCGCAACACCGACGCCGTGACCGCGATCGACGACGAGGCCACCCTGCGCCTTCTGCGCCTGACCAACGAGCCCGCCGGCCATGAGCTGCTGCGCCAGCGCGGGATCCCGGAGGCGATCATCGCCCGCCTGCCCCTGCTCGGCATTTCGAGCCTGTGCAACCTGCTCGCTGCGATCAAGACCGCGCGCTGGTTCGAGCTCGACGGCGACGACGTGCTCCTGACCAGCTTCACCGACTCGGCCGACCTCTACCGGACCCGGCTCGACGAGCTCACCGCGGCCCATGGTCCCTACCACGAGCTCGACGCCGCGGTCGACCTCGAGCGCCGGCTCCTCGGGGCCACGACCGACCACTACCGCGAGCTTGGTTACCATGACCGCAAGGCGATCCACAACCTCAAGTACTTCACCTGGGTCGAGCAGCAGGGGCGCACGGTCGAGGAGCTCAACGCGCTGTGGAGCCCCGCTTTCTGGCGCGACGTCCAGGGGGGTGCGGACGCCCTCGATGCCTCGATCGCGGCCTTCAACCGCGACGCCGGCGTCGCCGCGGGAGGTGCGCCGTGAGCCTCGAGATCGCCCATGACCTGCTCGAGTCCGCCGCCCGCCACGACAGTGAGATCGTGGCCTTCCTGCGCGAGCTGATCGCGATCCCCGCCGAGAGCGGTGCCGAGGGCGCCCGCTGCGCCCGCGTGCTCGCCGAGTACCAGCGACTCGGATTCGACGAGGCGCGGTTCGACGGGCTCGGCAGTGTGGTCGGCCGGATCGGCTCGGGTCCGGTCACCGTGCTCATGGACGGCCACGTCGACTGCGTCGGCGTCGGTGACCCGTCCTCGTGGTCCTATGACCCGTTCCGGGGCAGGCTCGAGGCCGGCGAGGTCTGGGGCCGGGGTGCGGTCGACGAGCTGCCCGCGGTGGCGACGATGCCGTGGGCGGCCCGGCTCGCGGCGGACCGCGGCCTGCTCGATGGCGTGACCCTCTACGTGGTGGCGTCAGTGATGGAGGAGGCTTTCGACGGCTTCCCGCTGCAGTGGCTGATCGAGCGCGAGGGCGTCCACCCTGACGCGGTCGTCCTCGGTGAGCCGACCGACCTCGCCGTCTACCGCGGCCACCGCGGCCGGATGGGGATCGAGGTCGTGGCCCGAGGCGTCTCCGCGCACGGTGCGCACTGCGACCTCGGCGTCAACGCGGTCACCAAACTCGCGCGGGTGGTGCTCGACGTCGACGCCCTCCACGCTCGCCTGCCTGGCCACGACGTGCTCGGCAAGGGCTCGGTCACGGTGAGCTTCATCGAGTGCACGACCGCCTCGCTCAACGCGGTCCCGGACCGCGCTCGGATCGTGCTCGACCGCCGGCTCACGGCCGGTGAGAGCCCGGCGTCGGCGCTCGCCGAGATCCGCTCGCTGCCCCACATCGGCGACGCCGAGGTTCGCACGCTGGTCTCGCACGGTCGCTCGTGGCGCGGCGTCGGCGTCGAGCTCGAGGAGGCCTACCCGACATGGCTGCTCGACGCCGACCACCCCCTGATCGAGGGCGTCGCCGAGGCCGCGCAGGCGGTGCTGGGCGAGGCGCCGCGGCTCGGGGTGTGGACCTTTTCGACCAATGGCGTCGCCACCATGGGCCGGCTCGGGATCCCGACCGTGGGCTTCGCACCGGGTCGGGAGGAGCTCGCCCACACCACCGAGGAGCGCGTCGCGGTCGCCGACCTGCTGCGCGCCACCGCGGTCTACGCCCTCATCCCCGCCGCCCTCGCGAGAAGGCTCCAAGGATGAACCACAGAGGCACAGAGACACAGAGAGAGCACACAGAGGATATTCCAGCTCGTCTCAACGTGATCTCCGGCCAGATCGTGGAGGCTGCCTTCTTGGTTCACCGGGCTCTCGGGCCACCGTCTGGGCCTCCTGATCAACTTCAACGTCCCTTCGATCAAGAAGGGCATCCACAGGCTGGTGCTGTGATCATGGCGATGGTCCCTTCGACTCTCAGACAATCGCTGTGGCGCTCTGTGCCTCTGTGTCTCTGTGTCTCTGTGGTTCAATCCGTGTGGAGGTTTCGCGATGCAGACCAAGCTGAAGGGCAAGCATTTCATCACCACCCAGGAGTGGTCGGTCGAGGAGGTCTCAACGGCGCTTGATCTCGCCGCCGAGCTCAAGCTCGCCAAGGCGACCGGGAAGCCGCACCGGCTGCTCGACGGCAAGACCCTGTACATGATCTTCTTCGACGCTTCGACCCGGACCCGCAACTCGTTCGAGACCGGGATGACACAGCTCGGCGGGCACGGGATCTACCTGTCGCCGGACAAGATGCAGATCTCCCACGGCGAGAACGCGCGCGACACCGCCAACGTCCTGTCGCGCTACGGCGAAGGGATCGCGATCCGGCACTGCGCCTTCGGGCAGGGCAACGCCTACCTGCGCGAGGTCGCCGAGCACGCCTCGGTGCCGGTGCTCAACATGCAGTGCGACGTCTACCACCCATGCCAGATCCTCGCCGACCTGCTCACCATCCGCGAGAAGCACGGCCGAACCCGGGGGCTCAAGCTCGGCGTGGCGTGGACCTCGGCGCCCAACTACGTGCGTCCGCTGTCGGTCCCACAGAGCCTGATCCTGCTCATGCCCCGGTTCGGGATCGACGTCACCCTCGCGTATCCACCGGAGTTCCGGCTCATGCCGCAGATCGAGGAGCAGGCGCGACGCAACGCCGAGATCGCCGGGTCGCGGTTCGAGATCAGCCACCGCTTCGAGGACGCTTTCGACGACGCCGACGTGGTGATCCCGAAGTCGTGGGGCCCGCTGCTCCACACCCGCGACACCCACGAAGGCATCGAGCTCATCGCCCGCTACCCCGAGTGGCGCTGCGACGCCGAGCGCATGGCGCTGGGCAAGAAGAGCCTGATCTACATGCACCCGCTGCCCGCGGACCGCGGGCGCGAGGTCACCAACGAGGTCATCGATGGTCCGCAGTCGGTGGTCTACGACCAGGCCGAGAACCGGCTCCACGTGCAGAAGGCGCTGATGGCGCTCACCATGTAGGGATGGCGGGGTTCAGCTTCGTCTGCACCGAGTGCGGCGAGCGCTTCCGCGGCGAGCCGAACCTGCTGGTGTGTCCGGCCTGCGCGCGGCTGCAGGAGCCGGGGGGCGAGATCCGCGGCGTGCTCGCGGTGGAGCTCGACGAGCTGCCGTCGACGTGGCCGGAGGACGGCTTCGCCGACCCCGAGGCGCTCGCTGCGTGGTGGCCGATCGCCGAAGCCTCGTCGCTGCCCGCGCTTCGGGTCGGGGGGACGCCTCTGCTGCCGGCTGCGCGGCTGCGCAGCGAGCTCGGCATGCCGCGGCTGTGGCTCAAGGACGACAGCCGCAACCCGTCTGGCTCGAGCAAGGACCGAGCCTCGCTGCTCGTGGTTGCGATGGCGGCCGAGCTCGGCCGCGACACCGTCATCACCGCCTCGACCGGCAACGCCGCCACGGCCCTCGCAGCGGTCGCCGCCGCCGCCGGGGTGCGCGCGGTCGTGCTGGTACCGGCCGGGGCGCCGCCTGCGAAGCTGGTTCAGATGGCGTCCTACGGCGCCACCGTGGTGCCGGTGCGGGGAAGCTACGACGACGCCTACGAGCTCGCCGTGGAGGCCGCTGAGCGCTTCGGGTGGGTATGCCGCAACACCGCCCTCAACCCATTCACCATCGAGGGCAAGAAGACCATCGCCCTGGAGGTCGCGGCCGACCTCGCCCCGGAGACGCCCGACGCCGTCGTCGTCCCTGCCGGCGACGGCGTGATCGCGGCCGGGGTCGCGAAGGGCTTCGCCGACCTCGTCGCAGCGGGCCTGATCCCGCGTGCGCCGCGCCTGGTGCTGGTCCAGCCCGAGGGCTCGCCCGCGCTGGTCCGCGCTCTCGCCTCCGGTGCGGCCACCGCCGCGACCCGGGCCGCCGCGAGCGTCGCCGACAGCCTGGTCGTGAACCGACCGCGCAACGCTCGCCTGTGCCTGGCCGAGGTCCGGCGCGGCGGGGGCGGCGGCGTGCTGGTCTCGGACGACGCGATCGTCACGAGCATCGCCCGGCTCGCGCGCCTCACCGGGGTCTTCGCCGAGCCAGCCGCGGCGGCCGTGCTGCCCGGCCTCGAGGCGGCCCTCGCCCAGGGTCTGATTGACCGAGGGGAGAGGGTCGTACTGCTGGTCACTGGCACCGGGCTCAAGGACGTCGCGGCGGCCGCGCGCGCGGTGCACCTGCCCGAGCCCGTCGACCCGACTCCCGACGCCGTCGCCCGCGCCGTTCAGCGTACGTGAGTTTCACCACAGAGACACAGAGGCACAGAGAAGCCTCTCGCCGCAGACCTCGGGGTTCGGGCTCGCGCCGGAGCGCGAGCCCGAACCCGGTGTTGTGGGTGGGTGGGCGGCTCTGTGATGCTCTGTGTCTCTGTGCCTCTGTGGTCAATCCCCTCGCCGCAGGATCGCCAACGCGGCCTCGCGGGCGGCGAGACGGGTCGCCTTGCCCTGGTAGAGCGGCGGTCGGCCGCCGCCACGGCCGCCGAGGGCCTCGGCCACCTGGGGACCGAGCGTCGCGAGGTCGAAACCGCTCGAGGGACCGGCGACGAGGACGAAGGCGCCTTCCGGATCCGATCCCGCGGTCAGCAGGGCGGCCTTTTCCGGGACAAGCTCGGCGAAACGACGGCCGAGTTCGACCAGGAAGGCGGCGTCCTGCTCCGGCCAATGGCCGTCGAGCAGCGCCCCGGAGCGGGCCGCGAGGGCGGCGGCCTCGGCCCGCGCGAACTCCGCAACGAGACGCTTGATCGCACGGCGGGCATCGCGGAGCTGAGTCTCGCGCAGCTCGGTGAGCGCGACCAGCTCGCCGTCCGGCGCGCCAAGCAGCTCACGAAGTCTGAGGTTGCGCCCTTCGTGGGCGGCCATCCTCCGGCGCGCGCGACCGCCGGCGACGAAGAACACCCGGGTGCCGCCGCGCAGGCGCTCGGTGCCGATCAGGCTGACCACCCCGAGCTCTGCAGTCGAGCGGACATGGGTGCCGCCGCAGGTATTGAGGTCGACCCCCGCGATTTCGACCAGGCGGATGTCGCCGGCGTGCCCCTCCGGGAGTCCGCGGGATCTCACCGGCAGCTCGGCGTAGGCCTCCGCACTCACCCGCCGCGCGGTAACGGGTCGCGCCGCGCGGACCTCCGCCGCGACGGCGTCTTCGAGCGCCTCGAGATCTCCGGGGTCGAGCGGCGCGACGTCAAGCTCGATGTCGGACAGCTCAGGCCCGAGGTGGAAGGCGGTCGTTGCCCAACCGAAACGGCCGTGGGCGATCGCGGTCACGAGATGCTGGGCGGTGTGTTGCTGCATGTGATCGAAGCGGCGGGTCCAGTCGAGTGTCATCCTCGCCGGACCGAGTCCGACCGGCGCCTCGAGGATGTGGACAATCCCTCCCTCACTGCGCTGCACGTCGAGCACGGCGCTGCCGGCGAGGATGCCGCGGTCGGCGGGCTGACCGCCGCCTTCCGGGTAGAGCAGGGCGTCGGCGGTGACCGCCCACGGGCGACCGCTCGGGTCGACCCCGCACCCGGTCACCTCGGTGTCGAGTTCGATAAGGTACGGATCGCGCTCGAAGGCCGGCATGGTCATGACGAAGCTCTCCCTCCGGCTCAGAACACGCGCCGGCTGAGAAACGTCCACCCCCCGGCGGCGACCTCGACCGAGATCGTCTCGGTGTCGAGGACACGCCCCGAGCGGTCGAGATACTCGACGGACAGCTCGCAGCGGCCGGGAGGAAGGCTCAGTCGGGCCATCGCGAGCTCGTCGGGCAGGGTCAGCCAGCTGCGCGTGTCCGCCCTCTCGGTGAGTGCTCCGAAGATGTTGGCCAAGATCCCGGCGACCTCGTCGCGCCTTTCCGCGGCCCGGGTCGCGGTGTACTTGGCGAGCGCGCGCACGATCGTCTTGACCAGGATCTTGTGGCGCTTGGCCTCGAAGGTCGCGATCGCGCGGCGGCCGAGGTCGTCGACCGGGACCGCGGCGACCACCGCCGCCGCCGGAGCCGAGATCCGCGCCGCCGCCGATCCTCCCGGTGGCGGCGGCGCCATCGTCGGCATCGCCACGGTGAGCCAGTAGTCCACCCTGGCGGAGGTCGGCACTACCCATGCCGGGCCCGCGCGCACGGCCAGCTCCGCGGCCCACAGGCCGGAGTCGGCGTAGCGGTCGCTCGACAGAATCGGCAGGTTGAGGACGACCTGGTCCTTGTGCGCCACCCACCCCGACTCGATCACGAGCACCACGTGACCGGTGCCGGGGGGCTCGGGCGGTCGCTCGGACGAGAACACCGACGGCAGCTCCTCGGCGAGGGTGGCCAGCTCGCTGGCGAAGCCGAGCCGCCTCGCCGTGCGCTCGAGGTCCCCGGCGAGCCACGGCGGCGGCGAGATCCCGGTGGTGGCGGCGTCGGCGACGTAGGCGCGGGCGGCGTTGGCGTACGCGATGTAGGCGTCGTTGGTCTCCCCGTTCGACTCGTAGAGCATGCCGGCGAGGTGGTGCAGGAAGCCGTCGTCGCCGAGCCGGCCGAGGGCTCCGCCGGGGGTCTCACCGCCAAGCTCCGCGAGGGTCGCCTCGGCGGCGCGCGCCAGCAGCAGCGAGGCCTTGCGCGCCTCGACCACCGCCTCGCCCCGCTCACCGAGGGAGATGTAGTTGAAGGCCCTGTAGTAGGGCACCATCGCGAGCTCGAAGGGCTCGGCGCGGTAGCTGATCGTCGTGTCGTTGGTGAGCAGAGACACCGCCGCCTGGGACACGCTGCGGGTGGAGAGGGCGTCGTCGAGGTCCTCGGCCTGCTGGAAGACGGCGTTGGACTTGGCGAAGCGCCCGGCGAGGTGCAGGACCTGGCCCTGCTCGAGCAGTGCGAGCAGCCGGTTGCTGGAGTTGGTCCGGTGATCGATGCTCGCCAGGGCGCGGTCGAACCGGCCCGCCGCGAGCTCGGGCCGCAGCGCGAGATTGGTGGCGGAGTAGGTCACGCAGCCGGCAGCGGCGAGCGCGACTCCGGCGGCGCAGCCCTGCAGCCGGCGGCGCCACGTCTTCAGCGCGCGCACGTCGTCACCGCCCGCCGCCCGGAGCGGCTCACGGCCGGTAGGAGGCGCGCCCGACGAACTTTTTGATCTTGGTGGAGCCGCTCCACACCTTGACGTTGGTCTCGAGGTCGACCAGGTACGAGTCGACCTGGTAGTACTTGACCTCGTCTTTGCCCTCACGGTCGGAGATCGCGTTGATCTCGCCGAGCAGCATGTAGTCGGCGCCGTGCTCGCGACCCCACCGTTTGACCGTCTCCTCGGCCGCGTAGCGCTGCTGGTCCTCGCGCTCCGCCCGCACCCCCTCGCGCTCCTCGGGCGAGGCGACGACCGTCACCCGGCCCGAGTTGATGAAGGTGCGCTCGAGGTCGGCGACCAGGGTCTTGACCGGGATGTGCTCCGCGGTCTTGTTGCGGAAGTCGCCGACGATGAGCGCAGGCTTGGCGCCCTTGGCCTCGAGATGATTCTCGACCCACGCCGTGTCCAGCGACTGCTGGACGAGGTCGCGCGCGACCTGCTGGCTGTCGACGTCGTTCCAGCGTCCGGACAGATCGATCTGCTCCTCAACCGGAACCCGGGTCACCGTCGTCGAGCAGCCGCCGAGGACCGCAACGAGAGCCGTCATCACCATCGCGATGCGAAATCCGCTGCGCATATCCACCCCCCGGACAGCGCCGCGAGCACGCCATCCGGGGGGCATTCTACGCGAATTGACTTGCCCCCCCGGAGCGCGCTAGCCTGCATCTCTCACCAGGTCGCGTTGCGAGGGCGCCGAGATGTCTGCCAGCGTGGAGCTATCGAGTGACGAGACACCGAGGCGTATCCATAGATACGTCGCAGGTGTCGAGTTGCGAGAAAGCCCGCGCTGGCTGGCAGCTCGGTGTCCGCAGTAGGGACCTGGTGAGAGATGCAGGCTAGCGTCCGGCGACATGGCACTGCACACGCGGATCCTGCTCGGCCTCACCCTCGGCGCCGCCGCCGGGGTCGCGGTCAACCTCGGCACGGACGGCAGCGACGCGGTCGGCCGCCTGGTCGCGGTCTCGACCGAGCCGGTCGGCCGGATGTGGCTCAACGCGCTGGTGATGGTGGTCATCCCGCTGATCCTGTCGACGCTTTCGTGCGGCGTCGCCGGGCTCGGCAGCCTGCGCCGGCTCGGCCGCATCAGCGCGCGCACCGTGCTCGGCTTCGTGTCGCTGACCGCCCTGTCGGCGATGCTCGGCCTGCTGCTCATGAACGTGGTCGCGCCCGGGCGCCACCTCGCCCCAGAGGTCACCGCCCGTCTCATGGACACCTACCGCGGTCAGACCGAGGGCGCGATGGGTCTCGCCCAGGGCGCCTTCGGGGTCGATCTCCTGGTCCGTATCATCCCCCGCAACCCGGTCGCGGCAGCCGCCGAGGGCAACATGCTCGGGGTGATCTTCTTCTCGATCATGCTCGGGGTCGGCCTGACCGTGGTTTCGCGCGAACGGGGCAAGCCGCTGCTCGACGCCCTCGAGAGCCTCGGGCACGTCACGGTTGCGATCATCGAGCTGGTCATGAAGCTCGCCCCGATCGGGGTGTTCTGCCTCATCTTCAGCGTCACCGCACGATTCGGGCTCGGGATCCTGGCGGCGCTGCTCGGCTACGTCGTGACCGTGCTCGCCGGTCTGATCCTGTTCCAGACCGTGGTGTACCCGGTGCTGCTAGTCCTCGTGGTCCGCTGCCCGCCGCTGAAGTTCATGCGCGCGATCCAGACCGTGATGTTGACCGCCTTCTCGACCTCGTCGTCCAACGCGACCCTGCCGACGACCCTGCGCACGGCCGAGGAGGTGCTTGGCATACCGCGCGAGATCGCGGGTTTCGTCTTGCCCCTCGGCGCGACCCTCAACATGAACGGTACCGCCCTCTTCGAGGGCTGCACCGTTCTCTTCCTGGCTCAGGTGTTTGGCGTGCATCTCACCCTGGCGGCGCAGCTCATCGTGATCCTGATGTCGGTGCTGACCGCGGTCGGAACGGCCGGCATCCCCGGTGGCTCGATCCCGCTGCTCATGATGGTGCTCGGCATGGTCGGTGTGCCGGTCGAGGGGATCGCGATCATCCTCGGCGTCGACCGCATCCTCGACATGTGCAGAACGGTGCTCAACGTCAGCGGCGACCTGGTGACGTCCGCGATGGTGGCGCGCTTCGAGGAGGGTTGGGACGGATCAGCCATCGTGCTCGAACGCGACCAGTGACCCGCCCGGCGGGCGAGCTCTCGCGGTACCCTAGGACGAGATCCGCGCCTCGGACGCGGGTCGGATGCGGACCGCCAAGGAGGCCGCGGCCATGAGCTCACCCGTTGACCGCGAGTCGGGGTTCTTCAAGGACCTGATCGACAACCTCTACGATGGCGTCTACCTGGTCGACTCCGAGCGCCGCATCACGTACTGGAACCAGGGCGCCGAGCGCCTGACCGGCTACGGCGCAGACGAGGTCATCGGCCTCCACTGCGCCGGCAACCTGCTCGCCCACGTTGATGCCGACGGTCGCCCGCTGTGCTCGACCGAGCTCTGCCCCGCGGCCGCGGCCATGCGCGAGGGCGCGCCGAGGGAGGAGCGGGTCTACCTGCGTCACCGCGACGGCCACAGAGTTCCGGTGCGCACCAGGATCGCGCCGATCCGCGACCAGGAAGGCCGCATCGTGGGCGCCCTCGAGGTCTTCAGCGATGACTCCGCGGCGGTGGCCGCCGCCGAAGAGATCGTCCGTCTCGGCGGCGCAGCCCTGCTCGATCCGCTCACCGGCGTCGGCAACCGCCGGTGCGCAGAGACAGAGCTCGAAGCCCGCCTCGGGGCGCTGGAGCGGCACGGGTGGGCGTTCGGTCTCGCCTTCGTCGACGTCGACCACTTCAAGGCGGTCAACGACACCTACGAGCACGGGGTCGGGGACGCGGTCCTACGGCTGGTCGCGCAGACCGTGAAGCGGGCTCTGCGCAGCTCCGACAGGGTCGCCCGTTGGGGCGGAGACGAGCTGGTGGTGCTGCTCGCCGACCCGGGAACGAGTGGCCTCGGCGAGCTGTGCGAGCGGCTTCGCAGGCTGGTCGCCTCGGCCCAGGTCATGCACGACGAGAAGCCGGTCAAGGTCACTGTGTCGATCGGTGCGACCCTTGCCCGGGCCGCCGACGGGGTTGGCGACGTCGTCGCCCGCGCCGACCACCTGATGTACGCGAGCAAGGCCGCGGGTCGCAACCGGGTGACCGTCGACACCGCGGAGTGACGCGGCCCGGACCGCGGGCGAGCTCTCAACCCCGGGGCGGATCCGAATCACTGTCCTCCGCCGCGAGCCCTTCCACCAGCGCCTTGACCTCCTCGGCCCGGTCGCGATGGACAACCAGGGTCCTGCGGCCGGCACGGACCACGATCAGGTCACGGACGCCGACCAGCGCGACGGTCTCCTCCGGATCCTGGGCGAAGACCAGGTTGTCCTGGGCGTCGAGCGCGTGGAGGCGGGCGTGGCGGCGGTTGCCAAAGCGGTCCGTGTCGAGGTGTTCGCCGAGGGCGACCCAGCCGCCGACGTCGCTCCAGTCGAACTCGGAGCGCACGCAGCGGACGTTGTCCGCCCGCTCCATGATCGCGTAGTCGACCGAGATCCTCGGCAGCGGTTCGAATGCCGTCGCGAGCTCCGTCTCCCACGCCCCGGTCCCGTCGGCCGCGACCGCCCGCTCGAGTGCCTCCAGGTGGCCGGGCAGGTGGCGCGCGAGCTCCGACAGGATGGCGGCGGAGGTCCACACGAACATCCCGGAGTTCCACAGGTACGTCCCGGCCATCAGGTAGGTCCGCGCCGTGACCGGGTCGGGCTTTTCGTGGAAGCGGGCGAGGTGGAAGTGGTCGACGCCGTCGTCCGTTCCGACCCGCTCGCCCAGCTCGAGGTAGCCATACGCGGTCGCCGGTGATGAGGGCGGGATCCCGAAGGTGTAGAGCGCGGCGGAGGCCCGCGCCGCCCGGGCCGCCGAACGCACGGTGCGGTGGAAGGCCTCGACCGGCGAGATCAGATGGTCGGCGGTGACCGTGAGCATCACCGGATCCCCGAAACGCCGCCGCGCAAGCAGAGCACCGAGACAGACCGCGGCCGCGGTGTCCCGGCGCGCGGGCTCGCCGACGATGTTGCCTGCCGGTACCTGCGGCAGGTGCTGTCGTACCAGAGGCACGAAGGCGCTCTGGGTGAGCACCAGCGTGCGCTCCGGCGGAACCAGCCCGGCGAGCCGGTCGACCGCGAGCTGGAGCAGGCTGCGATCGCCCACCAGGGCGTGGAACTGCTTCGGCCGCTCCGGGGTCGAGAGAGGCCAGAAGCGCGTCCCCACGCCACCCGCCATGACCACCGCGACGAGGTTGTCCGCGACCTCACCCACCTGGGGTCCTCCTGCGGTGGGTCCGTTCATCGACCCGTCCGCTGCGTGCGATGGTACACGGACAGGTCGACTCTTGAGGCAAAAGCCGTCCCGTTTCCGCGTTTGAGCTCGTTCGCGTTGGCCTCAGGACGCGCACAGCCCATCTACAGCAGCGGGGGTCGCAGGGGCCCGGGAAGACCCCTGTGCATCACGGTGCTACGCGAGGTCGAAGAGGAGGATCTCGGCGCCGCCGGGGCGTCCGGCGAGCGCGAGGTCGTCCACGCCGCTGAGGGCGAGTCCGTCGCCCTCGGCCAGCTCCCGCCCGGCGGCCTCAAGGGACCCGCTGACCACCTGCAGCCAAGCGTGCCGGCCCGGCGCCAGACGGTGCTCGATCCTGCTCTCAGGAGCGATTTTGCCACGCAGGATGGACACGTCCTGATGGACCGTGAGCGAGCCGTCGCGGCCGTCGGGTGACGCCACCGTGATCAGCGCTCCGGGCCGGGGCGCGAACGCGTGCTGCTCGTAGCTCGGTGTCAGGCCCAGGCGCCCGGGCTCGATCCAGATCTGGAGGAACCGGACCGGTCGGTCGGGCGATGGGTTGAACTCGGAATGCAGGATGCCTGTGCCTGCGCTCATCCGCTGCACCTCGCCGGGGCGGATGACCGAGCCGGTGCCGAGGCTGTCCCGGTGCTCCAAGGTCCCGCTCACCACCACCGACACGATCTCCATGTCCCGGTGGGGGTGAGTCCCGAAGCCCTTGCCGGGCGCCACGCGGTCGTCGTTGATCACGCGCAGCGCCCGAAAACCCATATGGGCCGGGTCCCAGTAGTCGGAGAACGAGAAGGTGTGCCGGCTGTCGAGCCAGCCGAGGTTGCTGACGCCGCGCTCGGCGGCGGATCGGATGTGGAGCTCGGGTCGTGTCACGTCGTCCTCCGTTACGGGGAGCTCTCAGTGGCTTCTGCCCCGCGCTCCCAGCAACATCGTTCGATATCGAACTATTTCATGGGGCCACCGGCAACTCTTTGTCACTGCCGCCGTACCTCCCTGGCAAACAAGCTCTCGGATGCGGGATGGCTCAAGGCGGCAGGGGCCGCCGTCGGCACGCTGTTCGAGAGACCCGACATGGAGGCGTAACATGACTCGAACCCGTGTCCTCAGCTGTTTCGTGGTCGTCGTGGTCGCTGCAGCCGGCTGTTCCCGGATTACCGAGCCGCCCGCACCGACCACGGTCCCGATCACCACCTCATCCGAGCAGGCACGAGCGGCCTACCTCGAAGGGCGGGCGCTGGCGGAGTCGCTGCGGGCAACCGATGCGCGGTCCCACTTCGAGCGCGCCGTTCAGCTCGACCCCAACTTCGCGATGGCCCACCTCGGAATGGCCAACACCTCGCCCACCGCAGCGGAGTTCTTCGCGTCTCTCGAACGGGCGGTGGCAAGCATGGCCGGCGCGAGCAAGGGCGAGCGCCTGCAAATCGAAGCCTTCGCCGCCGCGGTCAACGGTGAACCGGCACGCCAGAAGGAGCTGCTCGACGCCCTGGTGGCCGCCTTCCCCGACGATCCGCGCGCACAAAACGCTCTCGGCGGCTATTACTTCGGCCGCCAGGAGTGGTCCGAGGCCGCATCGCGCTACCGTCGCGTGACCGAGCTCGAGCCGTCGTTTTCCCAGGCTTACAACCAGCTCGGCTACGCGCTGCGCTTTGAGGGCGACTACGCCGGCGCTGAGGCCGCTTTCCAGCGCTACGTCGCGCTCGTCCCCGACGAGCCCAACCCCTACGATTCCTATGCCGAGCTACTGATGAGAATGGGCCGCTTCGACGAATCGATCGGCCGCTACCGCGAGGCGCTCGAGCGCAATCCGAGCTTCGTCGCGTCCTACCTCGGCATCGCACTCGACCAGACCCTGCTCGGCAACGGCGACGCCGCTCGCGCGACCCTGGCCGAGCTCGAAGCGAAGGCCCGCAACGACGGCGAACGCCGCGCAGCGTGCTTCCAGGCCGCGGTCACTCGCCTCCACGAGGGCGACGCCGACGGAGCGCTCGTCGATCTCACGCGGCAGTACTCGATTGCCGAGGCTGGCGGTGACAAGGCCGCCATGGCCGGCGACCTCAACCTGATGGGCAACGTGCTGCTGTCCGCCGGACGGACGGACGAGGCGCTGGCGAAGTTCGAGCAGGGCGTCGAGACCTCCGATGCCTCGAACGCCACCGCCGAGGTCAAGGGCGCGGTGCACCGCAACCACGACTTCGACCTCGGACGGGTCCAGCTCGCCCGCGGTCAGGTCGAGCCCGCGGCCGAGACCTCCGCACGCTACCTCGCGGCGACCGAGGCCAGCGGCGTCGCCTTCGAGCGCTGGCAGGCCCATCACCTCGCGGGCCTGGTTGCAGGTGCGCGGGGTGATTGGACGACCGCGCTTGCCGAGCTCGGACAGGCTAACCCGCAGGATCCCCGCGTGCTGCTGGCCACCGCCCGGGCGCTGGTTGCAGCCGGCCGCCGCGACGAGGCGCTGGCCACCTGCCGTCAGGCGGCTGAGTTCAACGGCCTCGGGATCAACTACGCACTCGCCCGGCCCCGGGCGAAAACCCTACTGGCCGAGCTCGGAACATGACGCCGTAAGGAATGCAGGCTACCGCACTACCATCAGGCCGATTCGGAGCTGGGACGGCAGACGCTGATCGTAGGTCCGTAGCGTCTCGCCCCAGCCGCTGAAGTACTGGATGTGAAGATAGGCCTCGAGGTTGCCGCCGAGCAGCCGGTCGAGGGGGTAGGAGAGATCGGCCTGGAAGCTGCCGCGGCCCGGCTTCGTGCCCTTGCGCAGGGTCACCGCGATCCCGAGCCCGTTCGGTTCGAGCCACTCGGCGTGGAGGTCCACGTAGCCGCGGTACTGGGCGATGTCGGGGTTGTCCGACAGGTCGCCGATGTAGACGTAGATCTTCGGCGCGATCCGGAGCCGCCCACCGAGAACCTCGTCGGCGGTGACGAACGGCGTCACGTAGGCGATGTTGAGGCTGCGCGATTCGTCGCCGTCCTTGCCGTTGGACTCGTGCTCGAGCCCGTAACGCAGGCCGAGCCGCGTCGTCTCGGAGAAGGCGTGCACGCGGTCGCGGAGCACGAACAGGCTCGGCCGGTAGCTGGTGTCGAAGAACGGCGCCGAGGCGGCGCCGATATCCCACAGCGAGGTCTGGGTGAAGCCGAGGTACAGGCTGCGCAGCAGCGGCACGCGGCGTGCGGCGCGCCCCTCCGGGTCGAGGAAGCGGTACTTGAAGCTGATCTGGAACCTGGCGTTGGTGCTGCCGCGCCAGCCGAGCGAGAAGTACACCGGCTCGCTGGGCGAGAGCTTGCTGGAGAAGTGCTGGAAGCGGGTGTCGACGGGCTCCGTGTCGGAGGTGTCTTCGGTGGCGGCGCTCGCGGTTTCGGTTGGGGTCGGTTCCGGCGTCGGGGTCGGCGGCGGCTCGGCTGCGGCGAGAACCCCGGCAGCGAGCATCGCCACCAGAAGCCCATGAAGGATCGCCCTCATCCGCGCGCCACTGCCTCGAGGAGGCAGGTCCTGAGATGGTCGCACCACTGGTCCCACTCGCCCTCCGGCGGCGCTACGGCCGAGACCCTCACCCAGCCCGGGGCGCCGAAGTCCTCTCCGGGCCACAGCCCGAGACCCCAGCGTTCGGCGGCGCGCTCGCACCACCCGAGCGATGACAGGTCGCCGAGCAGCGGCCGCACGTCGCACCACAGGTAGAACCCCCCCTCGGGCGGCTCGACCGTGAGACCAGCGCCCTCGAAGGCCGCACGGACCTGGGCCAAGCGCGCGCGGACGAGGTCGCGCGCCGCCGCGAGCTCGGGCTCATCGACCGCGGTCACCGCGATCGCGGCCTGTTGGGCCGGGGTGTTGGGCGGGTTGAGCAGGGCGCCCTGCCACCCCTCGACCGCCCGCGCCACCTCCGAACTCGCGGCGACCCAGCCGATCCGCCATCCGCACAGGGCGTAGGTCTTGGACAGGCTGCGCACCTGGACGACGGTCTCCCGTCCCGGATCCCACGCGACCGGCGGACGCGACCCCGGCGGCCGGCGGAAGGCTTCGTAGGCCTCGTCGCAGACCAGCCTGACGCCGTGCTCGCGGCATGCCTCGACCAACCGCTGCGCCTCGCCGTCCTTGAGCACTGCCCCGGTGGGGTTGCAGGGCGACGACAGGACCATCAGGCGGCTGCGCGGTGAGAGCGCCGCGAGCGCGCCGTCGAGATCCCAGCGGGCGCCTCCCCCGGCCGCGAGCGCACGCACGACCCGGGCCCCGACGGCCTCCGCGGCGCGCGGGTAAGCGGGGTAGCACGGCAGCGGACACACGACCTCGTCCCCGGGCGCGAGCAGCGCGCCGAAGAGGGCGAGCAGGGCCGCCTTCGCGCCATGAGTGACGACCACCTGGGAAGCTTCGACGGGCTGACCCTGACGCCGGTGGAGCTCGGCCAGGGCGGCGCGCAGCTCGGGCAGCCCGCCGACCGGCCCGTAGGGCACGCGGGCGGCGCCGGCGGCACGCGCAAAGGCGGCCCGAAGCCGCTCCGGCGGCGCGAAGAAGGGCTCCCCCACCAACCACGCCCGCCGTGGTCGGCTGGACCGTGCGAGCGCCTCCACGACACGGTCGACCGCCGTCACCGCGGTTCCCTCTCCGCAGCGCCGGAGAGGAAGCGGTCGGCTTCCCCCATGACGGCGGCAAAGCTCTCGCCGTCGCCGGCTTCCACGGCTGCGACCAGCTCCTCGGCCGCCGCCGCCAGCCGCCGGCCGGTCTCCGGTGTGAGTCGATTCAGCGCCTGGATCTGGAAGTAGAGCTCGGGGTTCTCGCTGGCGACCTCGCGGGTGGTGGCGAGCTGCTTCGAGAAGGTGACGCCGGCGACCTCGGCGAGCTCCTCGGCGGCCACGCCGGACCGGCTCAGCGCCCGAGCGAAGACCAGGTTTGCGAGATGGGTGAGCCCCAGCACCAGGCTCATACGACGGTCGTGCTCGGCGATGTCGAGCTCGACCAGGCGGGCGCTGGTATCGGCGAACAGGGCCTGTACGACCGCGCGGTCCGCGGGTTTCCCCTCGCGGCAGATCACGATCGTGCGTCCGCTCAGCATGCGCACGTCGGGTCCGAACATGGGGTGGAAGGAGACCAGGCGCATCCCGGCCCCGCGCAGGCGAACCGCGACCGGCTCGAGGTGCCCCTTGAGGCTGCACATCTCGGCCACCACGCCGCGCGGCCCGACCTGGGCCAGCTCCTCGAGCAGACCGGCGCAGACCGTCATCGGGACGGCGAGAACCACCAGGTCGGCGTCGCGGGCGGCCGCGAGCTCCTGGGTTTCGCGGAAGGGCGACGGTTCAGGCGCGGGGTCGAGTACCGCCACGTCGTGGCCCTGGCCGGCGAGGAAGCCCGCCATCCAACGCCCCATCCCGCCCTTGCCGCCGATCACGAGCGCTTTCAGCCGCTCGCCCGCATAGCGGGCATCGAGCAGGGTCGCCTGCTCTTCGACCGCCTTCGCGATCAAGAAGACTGCGAGGTCCCTGCCCAGGATCGGCTCGAGGTGGAGGTCGCGGCACGCGCGCTCGAAGCGGCGGTGGACCTGGGCCTCGACCTCGAAGTTGCGCAGCGGCACGCCGCAGCGGCGCTTGAGCTCGCCGATCTGGCGGGCGAGCTCGAGCCGCTCGCACACCAGGTGGAGGATCCTGCGGTCGAGGGCCTCGATGTCGCGACGGTGCTGGTCGAGCAGCTCCTCGAGCCCGAGCCCGTCGCCATCGTTGTCGCCCGACACACGCCGCATGACGCCCTCCCTCGCCGAGCCCGGCGGCGGGTCAGAAGGTGTAGACCAGGCGCACTGACCAGGTCCGATAGTCCAGTTTGAGGTCGCCGATCTTCCCGGAAACGTTGTTGAGCAGCGCCTCGGCCCGCAGCGTCCCGAGGAAGGAGAAGCCGCCACCCGCGCTCCACGTCGCGCCCCCGTTGGCCCCGCCGTCGGAGAAGTTGCTGGCCGACACGTCGGCGTAGCCGAGCCGGGCGGCGAGGTACACCGGACCGAAAACGGTCAGGCGCCCGACCGCGTACAGGTGGGCGAAGCTGAGGTCGCCATGGAGGTCACCGTTCGCGCTGCGGCTGAAGCCGTACTCCGCGCCGACCCCGACCTCCACGATCGGCAGGTGCCGCGTGACGACCTCGAGGCCGAGGGTGTAGCCGGTGTCGCCGTCGAGGCTGATCGACCCGATGTCGAAGGAGCCTCCGAGGTCGAGGCCGGCGGTCAGGTGGAGGTCGAGGGCCGCGGCGGGCAGGGCCGCAGCGAGCATTGCAGCGACAAGGACCAGACGTCTCAGCATCGGGCGCCTCCCGTGCGAGGGAGTCTACCTTCCAATCCCCACCACGTCACGCCACGCGGACCGCCTGCACGATAGGCGGCGGAATCCGGGCTACAGTTGACGCGTCAGACCACTCAACCACGTCGTCACGCGAACGGAGGTCATCATGTGCTCCAGACGATTCTCTGGAGGCATCACGGCGCCGAGGAGGTCGCGATGAGCGAACGGCCGAGACGATCTCGCCGCAAAGACACCCCCTCATCCTTCCTCGCACAGATCACCGACCACCTCTACCGCGCCCGTGGCTCGAGCCTGCACACGGCGAGCGCGATCGATGCCCACTGGGCGCTGGCGATGACGGTCCGCGACCGCCTCGTCGATCGCTGGCGGCAGACCACCGAAGCCCACTTCAGGGCCAACCCGAAGTTCGTCTACTACCTCTCCGCCGAGTACCTCCCGGGACGCCAGCTGGCCAAGAACCTGCTCATCACGGGCACCACGGAGCTGGCGCAGCGGGCCCTGGAGCGAACGCCCGTGTCGCTCGACGACCTGCTCGAGCTCGACCCGGAGCCCGGCCTGGGCAACGGCGGCCTCGGTCGCCTGGCCTCGTGCTACCTCGACTCCCTGGCGACCCTCGACATTCCAGCGGTGGGCTACGGCATCCGCTACGAGCACGGGATATTCCGCCAGAGCTTCCGGGACGGCCGCCAGATCGAGAGCCCCGACTCCTGGCTCCACTACGGCAACCCGTGGGAGTTTCCCCAGCCCGACGACATGGTCGAGGTCGGTTTCGGCGGCCACACCACGTCCGCGGCCGACGAGCACGGCAGGCTGGCGGTCCGCTGGGAGCCCGACAAGCGCGTGCTGGGCGAGCCCTGCCACACGCTGGTTCCGGGCTGGGGCACGGCCACGGTCAACCTCCTTCGTCTGTGGCGCGCGCGGGCGACCCGCGACTTCGACCTCGAGCTGTTCGACATCGGCGACTACGAGCGCGCGGTCGCCGACAAGGTCGACTCGGAGACGATCTCCAAGGTCCTCTACCCCAACGACGCGACCCCGGCGGGCCGCGAGCTGCGGCTGAAGCAGCAGTACTTCTTCGTCGCCTGCTCGTTGCACGACATCCTGCGCCGCTTCCGGCTGCGCAACGACGACTGGTCGACGCTGCCCGCCAAGGTCGCCATCCAGCTCAATGACACCCACCCGGTGGTTGCGGTCCCTGAGCTGATGCGGTTGCTGGTCGACGTCCACGGGCTCGACTGGGAGCCGGCCTGGGAGATCTCGCGGCGTTGCCTCGCTTACACCTGCCACACCCTTCTGCCCGAGGCCCTCGAGACCTGGCCGGTGGAGATGTTCGGCCGCCTCCTGCCGCGCCACCTCGAAATCGTGTACGAGATCAACCTGCGCTTCCTCGACGCGGTGCGCGAACGCTTTCCCGGCGACGACGCCCGGGTTGCCCGGATGTCGCTGATTGCCGAGCAGCCCGAGCGCCGGGTGCGGATGGCCCACCTCGCGGCGGTCGGCGGCTTCGCGGTCAATGGGGTCGCCGAGCTCCACTCGCGCCTGCTGCGCGAGCGCACCCTGCACGACTTCGCCGAGCTCTTCCCGGAGCGCTTCACCAACGTCACCAACGGCGTCACGCCGCGCCGCTTCCTCGCTCTCGCCAACCCGCGCCTCGCGCGCCTGGTGACCGACGCGATCGGCGACGGCTGGCTGCGCGACCTCGACCACCTCTCCGAGCTCCAACCGCACGCCGATGACCCCGCCTTTCGCAGCGCGTGGCGGGATGTCAAGGCGGCCAACAAGGCCGAGCTCTCCGACCTGCTGCGCCACCGCGACGGGCTTGAGATCGACCCGGCGACCGTCCACGACGTCCAGGTGAAGCGGATCCACGAGTACAAGCGCCAGCTGCTCAAGATCCTCGAGGTGGTAGCCGCCTACCACCGGATACTCGACGACCCCGGGCGCGAGGTGGTGGCGCGGACGGTTCTGCTCGGCGGCAAGGCCGCCCCGGGCTACCGCGCCGCGAAGCTCATCATCCGGCTCGCGCACGTCGTCGCCGCAGTCGTCAACCCGGACCCCGCCGTGGCCGGGCGGCTGCGGCTGGTCTTTCCGTCCAACTTCGACGTCTCCCTCGGCGAGCGGATCTACCCCGCCGCCGACCTCTCGGAGCAGATCTCCCTCGCCGGCAAGGAGGCCTCCGGCACCGGCAACATGAAGTTCGTGCTCAACGGGGCGGTCACGATCGGCACCCTCGACGGCGCCAACGTCGAGATCCTGGAGCGGGTGGGCGAGGACAACTTCTTCCTCTTCGGCATGACAGTCGAGGACGTGATGCGGCGGCGCGCCGAGGGCTACGACCCGCGCACCGAGCTCGAGGCGGACCCGGAGCTGCGCCGCGCCGTCGAAGCGGTCGCCGAGGGCGCCTTCTCGGGCGGGGACCAAGAGCTCTTCCGGCCGCTCGTCGACGGCCTCCTCGAGCGCGACGAGTACATGCTCCTGGCCGACTTCCGACCCTACGTCGACTGCCTCTCCCGCGCGCTCGAGGCGACCCGCGACCCGGAGGCCTGGACGCGCCGTTCGATCCTCAACACCGCGCACTGCGGTTTCTTCTCGTCGGATCGTTCGATCCGCAACTACTGCGAGCGGATCTGGAAGGCAACGCCGGTACCGATCGAGTAGACCCTTTCAGCGGCGGGCCGGCAGCGACCTCGTGAGCAGGAGCGAGCCGAGGACCGCGGCGGTCAGCGACGCGAGCAGGATCCCGACCTTCGCGCTGACGACCAGCGCCGGGTCGACGAAGGCGAGCCCCGAGACGAAGAGAGACATCGTGAAACCGATTCCCGCCAAGCAGCCGACGCCCACGAGCTGACCCCACGTGACGCCGCCCGGCAGCGACCCGCGGCCGCTGCCGACCGCCAGCCAGCTGAACAGCACGATCCCGAGCGGCTTGCCGAGCACCAGCCCGGCGACGATACCGAGGCTGATCGGGTTGGCGAGTGCAGCCGCTGCGTCGCCCCCGAGCGCGACCCCGGCGTTGGCGAGCGCGAACAGCGGCAGGATGACCCACACCTGGATCGGGTGCAGCGCGTGCTCCAATGCGAGGCCGGCGGGGACCATCTCCCCGGACGCTTCGTGAAGGTCCTCGATGGCGTCGAGCTGCTCGGGGTCGTCGATCATGCTGTGCCGGGAAAGCTCCACCGACTCGAGCCTACCGAGGCGCTCACGGACGACCGCGAGGAAGCGCCCGGGCTCGATCCGGGCGCGGACCGGGATCACCATGGCGACCAGAATCCCGGCCACGGTGGCGTGGACGCCCGACGCGAACACCGCCAGCCACACCCCGACGATCAGAGGAACCAGAACGCCGAGCCGCCCGACGCCTGCCCGGATCGCCACGAACAGCGCGACCAGCAGCACGGCGGCCGCCGCCAGCGCGAGCCAGCGGATCTCCGCGGTGTAGAAGAGCGCGATCACGAGGACTGCGCCGAGGTCGTCCGCGATCGCGAGCGCTGTGAGGAAGACCTTGAGCCCGATCGGTGCACGGGAGCCAAACAGGGCCAGTACGCCGAGGGCGAACGCGATGTCGGTCGCCATCGGGACGCCCCAACCCGACGCTCCGACGCCTCCGACATTGAGGACGCCGTAGAGCAGCGCGGGAACGACCATGCCGCCGATGGCCGCCGCCACCGGGAGCACCGCGCGGTCGAGAGACGACAGTTGGCCGACCACCAGCTCGCGCTTGATCTCGAGCCCGACGACGAAGAAGAAGACGACCATCAGGCCATCGTTGACCCAGTGATGGAGGGTGAGCTTGAACGCCGCGGCGCCCCACGAGACACCGATGGTGGTGTGCAGGAGGTGATCGTAGATCTCGGCCCACCTCGAGTTCGCCCACACCAGGGCGGCCACCGTGCAGGCCAGGAGCAGCAGGCTTCCGGCAACCTCGGAGCGCACGAACCACTCGAACCAGCCTACGAACCCCCGCGCCTGCGACATCCCGTTCCTCGTCATCCCCTGGCCTCCCCGGTTACGCGCGTCTCGAGACTGAGCACTCCCTATCACGATCGGCGTAACGCCGACGCCCCTCCGGTCCGTTCCCACTGGACGCACTCGCACAGGTCTGACTCAGCGCCGGGAGGAGACGCCATGCGCCCCATCGTCACCACCGTCCTCGTCCTCGCGCTCGGCGCTGCCACCGCCGCCGCATTGCCTCCGCCAGCCGACGGCGTCGAGTGGTCGTTGTTCGGCCTCGTCGGCCTGCATGGCGCATGGGAAGCGGAGCGAACCAACGTCCCGGTGACTGAGCGGGCGCCATGCGGATCGCAACCCCGGCCCACCGCCCGCCGTAGGATGGACCCGGAGGCCGCCCACTGGACCCGCCCTTGATTCCCACAACGCTACCGGAGTCCAACCGCCCACAGGCGGATGCACCCGTGCAACGCTGGCTGGCGGTGCTGATCGACGTCCGCCCCGGCGAGCGCCTCCCGCTGCTCCTGTCGGCGGCCTACTTCTTCCTCCTGCTCGCAAGCTACTACGTGCTGCGGCCGGTCCGCGACGAGCTCGCCGTAGCGGGGGGCGTGCGCGCGCTGCCGTGGCTGTGGACCGGGACCCTGCTGGTGACCCTGGCCGCTCACCCTCTGTTCGCGGCGGTGACCGCGAGGATGCCGAGGGTGCGCTCGATCCCGCTCACCTACCATGTCGTGGCCGCCAACCTGCTGCTCTTCGCTGCTGGCTGGGCGTTCGCCTCGCCGTCCCAGGCGATCTGGCTGGGCCGCGGGTTCTACGTCTGGGTGAGCGCCTTCAACCTGTTCGTCGTCTCCGTATTCTGGTCGTTCATGGCCGACACCTTCCGGCCCGAGCAGGGTGCCCGGCTGTACGGGGCGATCGCGCTCGGCGGAACCCTCGGCGGGGCCGCCGGATCCGGTCTCACCGCCGTCGCCGCCGAGCATGTTCCGACCGCGGCGCTGCTCATCGTCTCGGCGGCACTGGTGGAGTGCGCAGTGCTGTGCGTCGTGGTCCTTGCCCGGCGCATGCGGCCGTCCCGCACAGGGCCCGAGGTGCGGGACGTCGGGATCGGCGGGAGCGCGTTCTCCGGTGTCGGCCGCCTGCTCGGCTCACCCTACCTGCTCGGGATCTCGCTGTTCCTGCTCCTCCACACGGTCGCCGGCACCTTCGCCTACTTTCAGCAGACCGAGATCGTCGGCGTGGCAATCGCCGACCGGGCCGTCCGAACGGTCTTCCTCGCCCGCATCGACCTCGCCGTCAACGTGCTCGCCGCGGTGGTCCAGCTCCTGCTCACCGGCCGGGTCCTGCGCCGGTTCGGCGTCGGGCTCACCCTCGGCCTGCTGCCGCTGGCCTCGGCGCTCGGCTTCGCGGCGCTCGGCGCCGTCCCCAGCCTCGCCATGCTCGCGGCGTTCCAGGTCACCCGCCGAACCTCGAACTTCGCCCTCTCCCGACCTGCCCGGGAGCTGTTGTTCACCGTGCTCGATCGCGAAGACAAGTACAAGGCGAAGAACTTCGTCGACACCTTTGTCTACCGGACCGGAGACCAGCTCTCGGCATGGACCTATGCCGGGTTGGCCGCGCTCGGGCTCGCCACCGGAGGGCTCGCGGCCGTCGCATCGGCATTGGCGGTCGGTTGGTTCGCGCTCAGCCTTTGGCTGGGGCGTCGCCAGGCGGCGTGGTAGCCTGCTGGCGTCGCCTCATCGCGTCGTGAAACCCTCGCCGCTTCGTTCGCGGGACAGTGGCGCGGCCCGACCGCGGCCGATCAGGCTGGAGGAGCGAGCGAGCACACACGGAGAACGACTCGTCGTGCACACAGGAAGCGTTGCCCCATGACCGACGACGACCGCCCGACCCGGGACCCGCGCGAGCAGCCGACCTTGATGGGCCGCGTGCCCGCAACATTCTCCGGGGCAGACGCGGGAGAGGCCTGCCTCGTGATGGTCTCCGGCTCGGAGATCGGCCGCCAGGTTGTGATCGGCGCCTCCCTGCTGATCGGACGTTCGTCCGCAGCCGGCCTGCGCCTCGAGCAACCCGCCATCTCCCGCCGCCACGCCAGGCTTGAGCGCATGCCCGACGGCGAGGTCGAGATCGTCGACCTGGGCTCTGCGAATGGCGTGTGGCTCAACGGCGAAAGGGTGCAGCGTGCGGTGCTGAGTGACGGAGACCGCCTTCAGCTCGGCGACGCCGTGCTCCGCTTCACCCGGGTCGATCCGGCCGAGAACGGGCTTCTGCGCCGAGTCCACCAGAGGGTGAACTTCGACGAGCTGACCGGTCTCGAGACCATGGAGTCGCTGCTCGCCGCCCTCGAGCGCGCCCTTGAACGCGGACGCGGGGTCCTGAGCCTCGCCATGACCGACCTCGACGGGCTGCGCGAGGTCAACACGGCCTACGGCCACGGTGCCGGGCGCGCGGTAGTGGGTGCGATGGGCACGGCCTTCCGCGGGGTGCTGCGGCCTCCTGAGCGCGCCGGCCTCTACGGTGGCGATGAGGCGCTGGTGATGTTCCCCGGCGCTGACCTGCCCTCTGCCCGCCTCCGAGCGGAGGCTTTGCGGAGCGCCGTCGCCGCGATGACCGTCCCGTTCCAGGAGACGACCCTGGGAGTCACCGTGAGTCTCGGGCTTGCGGAGGCGCCTCGACACGGAGCCTCGGTGCCCGACCTGGTGGCAGCCGCCGACCGCGCGCTCTACCTCGCCAAGCACCACGGCCGCAACCGGGTGGCCACGGCCGACGAGCTCGAGGAGCCTTAGCGGACGGAATGCGCTACGACCCTTCCCTGCTATCCTCGGTCGGAGGAGCTCGGGGCAATGATCTCGTTTCACGTGGTCTCGACCGCCGGAGGCGTGTTCGAAAGGACTCTTGAGACGGAGTCCGTCGTCATCGGCCGATCGTCGAGTGTCGACCTCTCCGTACCCGACCCGTCGATGTCGCGGCGCCACGCTCGTCTCAAGCGCACCGGTAACGAGTGGTTCGTCGAGGACCTCGGGTCGCGCAACGGCACCATGATCAACGGGCAGCGGGTCGTGGGCGCACGGCTCGTGGTCGCCGGCGACGTGCTCACGGTCGGATCCAGCCAGATCACGGTGCGCCGGCTGCACGCCGCCGCCCCCGAGCCCGCAGCACCTGCCGCCGCGCCCGCTCACACGTTGTTCAGACCCGTCTCCGAGATGCTCGGCGACGTCTCGCCGACGCCGTTCCCGGATCGGGTCGAGGGCGATGTCCGGCGCTACGCTGAACGGCTCCACTTGCTCACAGCCGTCCACCAGGCCCTCGGCCGTTCGATCAGCCTCGACGAGCTGCTCGAGCTGATCCTCGACCGGGCCTTTGACCACCTGCGTCCCGAGGATGGTGCAATCTTCCTGCGCACCGGCGACGACCGCTACGTGTGCGCCGCGCGACGTTCGGCTCGGCGCGGCGAGGTTGAGCCGCCGGTGGTGTCGATGCACCTGGTCCAGGAGGTGGCCGAGAAGGGCCAGGCCGCGCTGGTTCTCGACACCGCCACCGACTCCCGCTTCAACCGCGCGGCCAGCCTGGTCGCAGCGGGCGTGAGGTCTCTGGTCGCGGCCCCGCTGCTCGACCCCGAGGGCTCGCTCGGGATGATCGTGCTGGGCTCGTCCCTTGGCGTCCGTCAGTTCACCGAGGAGGACATGGAGCTGCTGGTCGCGCTCGCCTCGGTGGCGGCCATGCGTATCCGCAACGTCCGCCTCGCAGAGGAGGCCGCGGAGCGGCGACGGTTCGAAGAGGAGCTCGCTCTCGCGCGCCGGATCCAGCAGGCCGTGCTCTCCGATCGACTGCCCGAGATTCCGGGGTGGTCGTTCCACGCCGCAGCGACGCCGTCCCGCGGGGTGTCCGGCGACATGTACCGCGTCATCGAGCGACGAGACGGAGAGGAGTTCGTCATCCTGGTCGCGGACGTGTCCGGCAAGGGCATCGCGGCCTCCATTCTCACCGCCTCCCTCGAGGCCCTCACCGCCGGGCCCATCGAGGCCGGACTCGGCCCCGCCGAGGTGCTCGGCGCAACCTCGCGACTGCTCTACGACCGCACCCCTCCGGAGAAGTACGCGACCGCCTTTCTGGCAGTGCTCGAACCGGCGAACGGAACGCTGTCGTGGGCCAACGCCGGTCACAACCCGGCATTCATCGTCCACGCCGAGGGCGGCGTGGACTCCCTCAACGCAACCGGCATGCCGATTGGACTCATCCCCGGAGGAGCCTACACCGCGGGTCGCACCCAGCTGACCGCCGGCGACTGGCTGGTGGTCTACACCGACGGGATCACCGAGGCCGAGGATCCGGACCAGGAGGAGTACGGCGGAGAGCGGCTCAAGGCGGTGTGCCGGGAGCATCGCGATGACGACGCGGCCGGCCTCGGCGCGGCGATCGATTCCGCCCTGCTCGCGTTCACCCGCGGAGTGCCGTTCGCCGACGACAGGACCCTGGTGGTGGTCAAGCGGACCGGATGAGGGACCCTGCCCTCGCGATCCCCCGGGTGTGTTGAGACCCGCCAGGAAACCCGCTATCCTCAGCAGGATCGCGGAGAGAGGAGGTTCGCCATGCGCATGTCGTTGGTGCGAACCCTCGTGGCGCTGGTGGCGACCGGCTTCGTCGCGACGGTTGCCGGGGCCGGCGCGCAGGCGCGGCTGCGGGGTAGGGTGGTCGACAGCGCGGGCGCACCCGTGTCGAAGGCGACTGTGGTCATCACCGCAGAGGAGATCACCGGTTTCCGCAAGGACGTCGAGGTTCGCACGGACGGCACCTTCACCGCGGTGCTCCTCGACGCCACCAGGCATTACGTCTTCCATGTCGAGGCGCCCGGCTTCATAGCCCTCGACGAGCGCTTCAAAGTCCCCGCGGGGAGCACCGAGAGCGAGTTCACGCTGACGCTGACGTCGGTCGAGCAGGCACGGCAGGAAGGCAACCCTGCGCTCGCTCTCGCGCCCGGCTACGCCGAGCTCGGTGAGGCCCGCGACCTGCTCACCCAGGGCAAGAAGGCCGAGGCCCGGGGCGCCCTCGAGCGCGCCGTCGCGGCCAATCCGAAGCTCGTGCTGGGCTGGTCGAGTCTCGCCGACCTCGAGATGGACATGGGCGACGCCAAGGCGGCCCTGGCCAGCGCGACACGTTGCCTGGACCTCGACCAGGAGTCTCTTCGATGCCTCGCTGCGGCCGCAAACGCGGCCGCGGCACTCGGCCTCAGCGACCAGCATCAGGGCTATCTTGAGCGCTACCAAAAGCTCAATCCCGACGACCCGGCAGCACTGTTCAACCAGGCAGCGGTGTACCTGAACGCAATGGACGACGAGGCTGCTAAGCCGCTCCTCGAGCGCTGCCTCGCATCCAATCCGGACTTTGCGACGTGCCTTTTCCAGTACGCCATGCTGTTACTGCGCTCGGGCGATCTCGAGGGCGCCAAGGCGAACCTGCAGCACTACCTCGAGGTCGCACCCGCCGGGCCCGACGCGGCCTCCGCGCGCGAAACCCTCAAGTACCTGTGAGGCGCCCGAGTCCCTGGCTGGCTTCGGTTGTGCGGCTCACCACTGTCTGTGCATCGGGCCCGGGACTCCAGTAGAGTTGGGAGCGCCATGCGGCGGATCATCACCGTGTCTTCCGGGAAGGGCGGCGTCGGCAAGACCACCTTCGCGGTCAACTTCGCCCTCACCCTGTCGCGGGTGGCGCCGACCGTGCTGGTCGACCTCGATACGGGCACCTCATCGGTCCGCAACACTCTCGACGTCCCGGTCACCTCCGACCTCTACCACTTCTTCCGCCGCGGTCGGCGCCTCGACGAGTGCCTGACCCCGCTTGACCGCCGGATCGACCCCGGCGGCATGTTCCGAAATTTCGCTTTTATCGCCGCCCCCCGCAACGCCATCGACGAGATCACCAACCTCTCGGACAGCGCCAGGTGGCAGCTCGTGCACGCCATCAACGGGCTGCCGGCGACCTTCATCGTGCTCGATCTCCGTGCCGGTCTCGACGCCAACGTGCTCGACTTCCTGCCGCTGTCGAACTCCGGTGTGCTCGTCTTCACACCCCACCACCCCGCCGCCACGATGGCGGCTGCCGACATCGTCAAGAGCCTCCTTTTCCGCAAGCTGCGCTTCCTGTTCTCGGAGGACTCGCCAATGTTCGGGCACTCCGGCGACCGCCGTCAGCACCGGCTCGTCAACGAGCTGCTCGACCAGGTCGAGGACGTGTACGAGGAGGGGCTACCGAACCTCGACGTGTTCCTGCGCGACCTCCTCGAGTCCCTCGGCGAGAGCCGTTACCTGCACGCCCTCGCCGACGTGGTGCACTCGTTCGGGGTCTACTTCGTACTCAACATGTTCAACGGTGTGAGGGAGTCCTACGAGGGCGCGATCCGACCGTTCGTCCAGTATCTGACCACGCACGTATCGTCCAAGTTGCGACTGACCAACCTGGGCTGGGTGGTCCAGGACGAGCTCATCCACTTGGCAAATTGTGAGCGTCGCCCGATCTTGCTGCAGCCGATCCGCCGCCCGGCCGAACGACCGGTCGACCCGGTCATGGCGGAGCTCGCCGACCTTGAAAGCGCCGTGCTCGGACTGCCCAAGCCCACCGAAGTTCAGCCCGCACCCAACTGGCGCGACGAGATCTTGCGTTTCGAGCCGCAGGCCGCGCTGTCACGCCAGCTCGACATCCTGCAGCAGATGTACCACGCCACTGGAGCGATGCAGGTCCGCGACAACTTCGCTTACATCACCCACCGTGCGCTGCACCTCGCGCGCTCGTTGCCGCCCGGAGCATTCGGCCATGCACAGCTCGCGACCCCACTCGAGATGCTCCAGCAGTTGTTCCCCGAGCAGAAGCCGCGTCTCTAGGCATTCATGTCGTATCGGCCCACCACTGACGATTCGCACTCCGCTCCTGCTGAAGGGCCGATGCGACAGGAATGCCTGCGTGTCAGATTGACCGGTCCCCGCGCACGACCGGCGGTCGTCGGCGCCTGCGCATGTGCAGCTCTTCTTCCTTGAACATGAACTTGATAGCGTGCTTGAAGAGGAGCAGGTTGGGCGCGTCGGTCCGGTTGAGCTTGATGCAGATCTTGTCGTACCACTCGATCCAGCCGGTCAGCTCCGTCCCATCGAGGAGCACCACGACCATCGAGGTCCTGCTTTGCATCTGTTTGAGGTAGTAGAAGTTCTCGGCATTCGTCTGCTCGGCCGGAACCTGCTTCCGCCGTCCCGTCGCGCGCGAGGGAAAGCGCTCCATCATCTCGGTCATCGTCGGTCGGATCAGCTTGCGATCGGGCATCGGTGCTCTCCCTGCCCCTGGAGACGGTGTGTGGACACCGGTAAGTGTTCGGTCTCTAAAAGCAAAACTCGCGCCAGGTTCCTGTGATCGGCTGGATGTCACGCCCATCATACCGGCTCCGACGGCGGGAGGGAACCGCGGCTCAATGACTCCGCGCTGACAGGCACCTCGGCGCCCTCGTCACGTGACGTGGTGAGAAGTGCAGGCTGGGTCAGGTGGATGCGTCGACCGCCGCCGGCTCGCGCCCTGTCCCGCGGCGGGTCCGTTGTGGGTAAAGCTCGACCTCGTGCGCGAGGCAGCACATGAGCCGTCCGCACAGGCCGGAGATCTTGGTCGGGTTGAGGCTCAGGTTCTGACGCTTCGCCATTCGGACGGTCACCGAGTGGAAACGCGCCATGAAGGAGGAGCAGCACAGGCTACGGCCGCACGGGCCGAGCCCGCCGCAGAGCTTGGCGCCGTCGCGCACGCCGTGGGGGCGCATCTCGATCCGGCGCCGGAAGCGGCCTCCGAGCTCTTTCAGCAGGGGGCGGAAGTCGACCCGCTGCTCGGCGGTGAAGGACACGATGGCCTTGCGCCCGGAGAGCGGGATCCTCACCTTGAGAGGTTTGATCTCGAGCCCCAGGGCCCGCACACGCTGGCGAAGGTACGCCTCAATGTCAGCTTCAAGCGCGGCGAAGGAAAGCTGGCGCTCGAGATCTTCTTCCGCGGCCCGGCGGACCACGCGGCCACCCTGCTGGAGAGGATCCCGCAAGACCGGGCAGCAGAAGGCGGTAGCGTGACCGACGAAGAGCCCTTCGGGCACCTCGACGACGCACGGCTCGCCGTGGGCCAGCTCGAGCGACCCGGAGCGGCATGCGATCGCCGGCACGTCGGGATCGACCACCACCCGCACCCAGTCCTGGTACACCGATGCAACCGCACGGGGGCAGGCGCAGGTCATGGTTGAGGCTCCCCGCCGAGGGCGGCTCGAACCTCGCGGTCGCCGCTTTCGACCGCAGCCGCTCCCTCGCGTCGCTGTGCCGCCAGCGCCTCGGCGACCTCGGGGCGTTCAAGGGCGATGATCTGGGCCGCGAAGTAGGCGGCGTTTTGGGCGCCGGCGGAGCCGACGGCGAAGGTCGCGACCGGGACTCCCGCCGGCATCTGGACGGTCGAGAGGAGCGCGTCGACCCCGTCGAGCACGCCACCGGGAAGGGGCACACCGAGCACCGGCCGCAGAGTGTGCGCGGCGACCACTCCGGCGAGGTGCGCCGCCATGCCGGCGGCGCAGATGAAGACGCGGCAGCCGGCCGCGTCCGCCGCGCGGACGATCTCGACGGTCCGGTCCGGTGTCCGGTGGGCGGAGCTGACGTGGACGGCGAACCGGAGACCGAGCCGGGTCAGTACGGCGGTGGCGGGTTCGACGAGCTTCCAGTCGCTGGCGGATCCCATCAACACGGTGACGTCATTCGGCGTCATCGGTGCCTCCCGCGAGCTTGGCCAGGGAGTCCGCGCCGATGTCGGTGCGATAGTGCCGACCCTCGAAACGGATCTTGTCGACCCCTCGATATGCGGTGGCGACGGCCTCTCGGAGGTCGCTGCCGCGTCCGCACACCGACAGCACCCGGCCCCCGGCAGTGACGAGCAGGTCACCGTCCCGGCGTGTGCCGGCGTGATAGACCGTGACTCCGGGCAGCGCCATCGCCTCCTCGACCCCGGTGATCACGTCGCCGCGCCGGGGACTTCCCGGGTAGCCTGCGGCCGACAGCACGACCGTGGCCGCGGCTTCACGGCGCCAGGCCAGGGCCGACACGGCGAGTTGCTCGTCGGCCGCCGCGCGCATCACCCCGGCGAGGTCGTCGTCGAGGCGCAGGAGGATCGACTGCGCCTCCGGGTCGCCGAGGCGGCAGTTGAACTCGAGGACCCTGGGGCCGTTCTCGGTCAGCATCAGGCCGACGTAGAGCACCCCGCGGTACGTTCGTCCCTCGCTCGCCATGCCGGCGACCGTGGGGCGCACGATGTCCTCGAGAATCCGACGGGTCGTCCCCGGCGCGAGTACCGACGGCGAATGCGAACCCATGCCGCCGGTGTTGCCACCACGGTCGCCGTCGAGGGCGCGCTTGTAGTCGTGCGACGTGGCCAGGGGGACGAGCCGGGTCCCGTCCGAGAGCACCATGTAGGAGAGCTCGTCACCCGTCAGGAGCTCCTCCACTAGCACCTTCTGCCCGGCCTCGCCAAAGCGGCGAGCGACGAAGAAGCCGTCCAGCACCTCATCGAGCTGATCCGTGGAGGTCACGATAAAGACGCCCTTGCCAGCGGCGAGGCCGTCCGCTTTCAGGACCAGCGGCAGGCCGAAGCGGGAGGTTGCGCGGCGTGCCTCGTCGAGGCTCGTCACGGTCTCGGATTGGGCGGTCGGGATACCGTGGCGCCCGCAGAACTCCTTGGCGAAGACCTTGCTCGCCTCGAGCTCGGCCGCGGCGCGGGTGGGTCCGAATAGACGCAGCCCTCGGCGCTCGAACTCGTCGGCGATGCCGAGCGCGAGCGGCAGCTCCGGACCGACAATCGTAAGGTCGATGCGCAGATCCGCGGCGGCCTCGGCAAGGCTCGGCAGATCGTCTGCCGCCAACGCGAGGAGATCGGCCGCCTCTCCGATGCCCGGGTTCCCTGGCGCTGCGAACACTGCTGCGACGCCCTGCGAGCGGCGGATCGCGTGGACGATCGCGTGCTCGCGGGCACCAGAACCAACGACGAGGACCCGCACGCCGGCCTCAGCCCCGGGCCTGGAGCAAGGTGAGGTAGGTCGTCTGTACGATGTCCGCGGCTGAGCACCCGCGGCTGAGGTCGTTCGCCGGCCGCGCCAGCCCCTGAAGGAGGGGGCCGAGCGCCCAGGCGCCGGCGAGCCGCTCCACCGCCTTGTAGCAGATGTTGCCGGCGTTGAGGTCGGGAAAGACGAGCACGTTGGCGCGGCCCGCCACCTCGGAGCCCGGCGCCTTACGCGATCCGACCGACTCGAGCAGAGCCGCGTCGAGCTGGAGCTCGCCGTCGAACGAGAAGCCCGGAGACCGCCGCGCGAGGTCCTCGGTGGCCGCCTTGACCTTGTCAACCAACGGGTGGTCGGCGCTGGAACGGGTCGAAAAGCTGAGCAGGGCCACTCTCGGCTCGCCGCCGACGATGCGCGCGAAGGTGCCCGCAGCCGCAACGGCGATGTCGGCCAGTTGGCTCGGGTCCGGGTCGGGCATGACCGCACAGTCGGCGAAGACCATCACGCCGTCGGAGCCCCACCGGGCGTCGGGATGTACCATGACGAACGCCGACGAGACGGTCTTGAGACCGGGCGTGGGCCCGATCGAGTGCAGCGCCGCGCGGACGGTGTCCGCCGTGGTCCGGACCGCGCCGCCGACCGAGCCCGCCGCCTCGCCCGTGGCGACCATCAGCGATGCGAAGTAGAGCGGGTCGCTGACTGAAGCCAAGGCCGCCTCCTCGGTGAGGCCCTTGGCACGGCGACGCTCGAGCAGGCGCGCGGCCAACCGCTCGCGTCGCGGGTCCGTCGTCGGATCGAGCGTCTCGACCCCGAGCGCCTCCAGCTGGCCGTGAACCGAGCCGCGCCGGCCGGCAGGACAGAGCACCGTCACCTGACACACGTGGCGTTCGGCGAGGATCTTCGCCGCCTCCTGGGCGCGTGGGTCGTCGCCTTCTGGAAGGACGATCCTACCGCCCGCCGCCGCGGCACGTGCTTCGAGCTGTTCGAGGAACCCCATCACGTTCTCCACCGGCGCATTGTACCCCACGAGCACCGCGCCATCTGCGCTGCGATCTCAAAGTCGCCCAACACCGAACACTTGACAGCCGCATGGCAAAATACTATAAATACGATCATGTTTATGATGAATACCACCGACCGCTACCGGCTCGAGCTCCTGGCTGAGCTTGCGGTACGGTTCCCGGACTCCATTCCCGCAGCGATCGTTGCCGAGCAGCGCGGAATCCCCACCGCCTACCTCGCGCAGCTGGTGAGTGAGCTCGCGCGGCAGGCGGTGGTCCAGACCCGGCGCGGGCCGGGAGGCGGGATCCGCCTCGCGCGCCCTCCTCGTGAGATCCCGCTCGACCGGGTCCTCGCGCCGACCGTCGCCGACACCGGGTCGGCGCCGCCGGGGGTGATCGAGGACCGGCTGCGCGCCGTCCTCGCCGGCGCACTCGGATCGCTCTCCGCCGCGGACCTCGTCGCCTGGGAACGTGAGGCCTCTTCGACCGTCGACTACGTCATCTGAAACTCGCCGCTCCCCTGGAGGACATACCATGCGCATCGCCACCGACGTGACCCGCCTGATCGGCAACACGCCCCTCGTCCAGCTCAACCGCGTCGCAGCCGGCCTGCCCGGTCGCGTGGTCGCCAAGCTGGAGTACTTCAATCCCGCCCACTCGGTCAAGGACCGGATCGGGGTCGCAATGATCGAGGCCCTGGAGCGGGACGGCACTCTCGCTCCCGGACGCTCGACCATCGTCGAGCCGACCTCGGGCAACACCGGCATCGCACTCGCCATGGTGGCTGCAGTTCGCGGCTACCGTTGCATTCTGACGATGCCGGAATCGATGTCGCGGGAACGGCGCCGGGTGCTCAAGCTACTCGGCGCCGAGCTCGTCCTGACGCCCGCCGCCGAAGGCATGAAGGGGGCCGCGGCCCGAGCCGAGCAGCTCCTTCGCGAGATCCCGGACGCGGTCATGCCGCAGCAGTTCTCCAACCCCGCCAACCCCGAGATCCATGCCACCACGACCGCCCAGGAGCTGTGGCGAGACACCGACGGCACCATGGACGTGTTCGTGGCCGGGGTCGGCACCGGCGGCACACTGACCGGAGTCGGCAGGGTGTGGAAGGCACGTCGGCCCGCGACCCGGATCGTCGCGGTCGAGCCCGAGGACTCGCCGGTGATCTCGGGCGGCGACCCCGGCTCGCACAAGATCCAGGGCATCGGCGCCGGCTTCATTCCCGACAATCTCGACCGCTCTCTGATCGACGAGGTCGTCACGGTGAGCAACGCCGACACCTTCGCGACCGCCAGGCGGCTCGCCCGGGAGGAGGGGATCCTGCCCGGGATCTCCACCGGCGCCGCCGCTTGGGCCGCGCTCCAGATCGCCGCGCGCGAGGAGATGCGCGGCAAGCTGATCGTATTCGTCGCCCCGTCGACCTCCGAGCGCTACATGTCGACCGATCTCTTTGCCGGGCTCGACGACTGACCCACCCGACCCGCCTCGTTGCGGTTGCCGCGGAGGTGCGGTGTCAGCCCGGAAGGCGTAGCACGAGCGGCTCGGGATCGACCCAGATCTCCACCGGAAGCTCCCCTGCGACATCCCCGTCGACCTGATATGGGACTGCGCCTTGGGACGCCTCGACCTCGAGCGCGACCCGATCGACCTGGAAACGGAGCACGTCGCGGCGGCGCACGTGTCGGCCGCCCGGAATCCCCAGGGCGAACGGCACCGCGGCACCCCGGCCGGCGCGCGTCTGGACCACCGCCTCGAAGCGGTCGGCAAAGGGGTCCGCCGCAGGGGTCGCGTGATAGGGGCCGGCATAGCACGCCGACTTGCCGACGATGGCCCAGCCGGCGGAGAGCTCACGCCCGTCGAGCCGCAGGCGCAGGCGCGGCAGCCGAGTCGGCCGGAGGGTCTCGAGCAGTGCCTGGACCGCAACCCCTACGCGCCCGCCGAGCCGTTTCAGGCCCGGGGAAAGCCGGTCCAGAACCAGGGCGTCCGGCCCGGCGGACAGCATGAGCAGGACGACATCGTCGTGACTGGTCCGGCCGACCCGCATCGCCCGGTTGCTGCCCGCCACCAGGGCGACGAGCGCGCCCTCTGCGGGCCGCGGCACGCCGAGCTCGTAGGCCAGCACGGAAGTCGTACCGCCGGGCAGGATACCCATCGCCGTGGCACTGCCGAGCAGCCCGCGGGCGGTCTCGTTGTAGGTCCCGTCACCGCCGTAGGCGAGCACCAGCTCACGGCCCGCAGCCGCGAAGCTGGCGGCGAGCTCGGTCGCGTGGCCGCGTCCGCGAGTCGGACACCACTCGAGCTCGACCCCGAGCGTGGTCGCGCGCGCCTCGAGCGTGGCGCGCCCACGCAGCAGGCGACCGCCGCCGGCGATCGGATTGAGGATTACGGGAACGCGGGCAACCACCTCAGGCCCTCACGGCTCGGCCTCGAACAACCCGCCAGGCGATCCTGGATCGGCGAGACCGAGGTGGCGGATCGCCCGTGGCGTCACCACTCTTCCCCGGGGCGTGCGCTGGAGCATTCCGATCTGGAGGAGATAGGGCTCGTTGATGTCCTCGAGCGTCCCGGCGTCCTCACCGAGCGACGCGGCGAGCGCCTTGAGTCCCACCGGTCCGCCACCATAGACCTCGACGATGGTCTGCAGCAGGCGTCGGTCGAGCAGCTCGAGGCCGTAGGCATCGACCTCCATCTGCTCGAGACCGAAACGGGTCGCCTCCAGGGTCACCCGTTCGGAGCCGAGGTGGTGGGCGAAGTCTCGTACCCGACGCAGCAGCCGGTTGGCGATACGGGGCGTCCCCCGCGCCCGCTGCGAGATCTCCTCAGCGGCCTCATCGTCGACGTCGAGGCCGAGGATCCGGGCCGAGCGACGGACGATCGCGTGGAGCTCCTGCGGCGGGTAGAAGTCGAGCCGGTGGACGATCCCGAAACGGTCCCGCAGCGGCGCGGTGATCAGGGCGGTGCGGGTGGTGGCGGCGACCAGCGTGAAGCGGGGCAGAGTGAGGCGCACGCTGCGCGCAGCCGGACCCTGGCCGATCACCAGGTCGAGCTCGTAGTCCTCCATCGCCGGGTAGAGGATCTCCTCAACCGCCGGGCCGAGCCGGTGGATCTCGTCGATGAACAAGACGTCGCCCGCTTCGAGGTTGGTCAGGATGGCCGCCAAGTCTCCGGCCCGCTCCAGGACCGGTCCGGAGGTCGTGTGCAGTCCTGCGCCCATCTCGGCAGCGATGATCTGCGCCAGGGTCGTCTTGCCGAGACCGGGCGGTCCGAACAGGAGCACGTGGTCGAGGGGCTCGCCGCGGTCGCGCGCCGCGCCGATGAACACTGCGAGGTTCGAGGTCAGCCGCTTCTGGCCCACGAAGTCGGCCAGGCGCGACGGGCGGAGGGTATCCTCGAGCGGCCGCTCGTCGGGTCCGAGGCCTGCGGAAAGGACGTCGGTGGCCATCACCCGCGGTTGAGCCGCCTGAGCGCGACCCGCAGCATCTCGCCGAGATCGTCCGCAGAGGTCTCAGCGAGAGCCTGGTCGGCGGCGCGCTCGGCGTCACGCACCGGGTAGCCGAGATTGGTCAACGCCGAGACCACGTCCCCGCGGCACCCACCGCCCGCGGCTGCGAGCACCTCGAACCGTCCGCGCAACTCGAGCACGAGGCGCTCTGCGGTTTTGCGACCGATGCCGGGGATGCGCTGAAGACGGACCGCGTCCTCGCGTTCGATGGCGGCGGCCAACTCGCCGGCGCTGAGGCCCGAGAGCACCGCCAGTGCCATGCGGGGGCCGACGCCGGCGACAGTGATCAGCTTCTCGAACGCCTCGAGCTCGGCTTGGTCCGGGAACCCGTACAAGACGATGGCGTCGTCCCTGACGTGGGTGTGGATCCACAGCGCGCCAGCCTCGCGCCGCTCAAGCTCGGAGAAGGCCCGGAGGGTGGTGAGCACGCGATAGCCGACCCCGCCCGCGTCGAGCACGACCTCGCCCGGACGAACATGATGGAGGCGACCCTCGAGCCGACCGATCACCTGCCCTGACGCTCCCCCGTCTCCGGCGCGCGGCGCCGCCGCGAGCTGTCCGAAGGCTACGACCCCTGCGGAGCGAACCGGTCGATCAGCTCGCTGTTGACGGCGACTACCGTATCACGGCGCCGTTCGTTGAGGATCGAGCGCAGCAGCTGGCTCGCCTTTTCGTTCACCAACTGCGTCCGCACGACCTCCTTTTCCGAGGCGAGCTGGCTCGGCTCGACGCGGACCACCCGTTCGACCTTGGCGATCACCGCGCCGCGCTCTAGGAGCTCCACGGGCCCGACAACCTCGTTGTCGGCCGCCGCGAACACCGCCTCGTCGAGGTCCGCGGCTGTCCCGATGCCACCCGGCACCGCGGTCGCACGGTGGTGGTCACGCGCCTTGACGACGGTCGATCCCACCTCGGCGGCGAGGGTGTCAGCGTTCGCACCGGAGCGCCACTCGGCGGCCAACGAGGTCGCCTTCTCCATCGCCTTCTCGACCGCGCGGCGACGAGTGAGCATCTGTGCGACCTGGGTGCGGACCTCGTCGAGCGGCGGCACGCCTGCTGGCTGGACGTCCTTGAGCTGCCACACGATCCAGCCCCTGCTGGTGGCCCGAGGCGCACCGATGTCGCCCGGCTTGGCCGCAAACAAGGCCGCGGTCAGCCCGCTATCGTCGCCGAGCCCGGGCACGCTCTCGGTCTTCGACACCGGCGGGCTGAGGTTCAGGGTCAGGGCCTCGTCAGAGTCCGCGATCTGCTGCCAGGCGTCATCGGTCGCGGGTTTCTCCGTGTTGACACGGTCGTACAGCGCCCGCGCGCGGCTCTCCGCCTCGGCGGTCGCACGACCCTCGAGCAGCCGGAAGCGGACCTGGTCCCGGACCTCCTCGAGCGGGCGTTGTCGCGCCGGCTGGTAGCCCTCGACCTTGATCACGTGGTACCCGAACTGGCTCTCGACCGGTCCCACGATGTCGCCCGGCTTGTGGTCGAAGACGGCGTCCTCGAACTCCTTGACCATGCGGCCGCGTGCGAACCAGCCGAGGTCGCCGCCGTTGTCCTTCGAACCCGGATCCTCGGAGTACTTCTTCGCGAGCTCGGCGAAGTCCGCGCCCTTGCGGGCCATCTCCGCCACCGACTCGGCTTTGAGCTTGATCTGGTTGCGCTGGTCCGGTGTGGCATCGGGAGGAATCCGGAACAGGATGTGGCGCGCGTGGGCCTTCTGCTCCTCCATGAAGTCGCTCGTGTGCTGGTCGTAGTAGCCCTGGATCTCTGCGTCGTCCACCGGCAGTAGTCTACGCAGGCGGGCGGTGTCCACGAGCAGGTAGCGGATCGAACGTTGCTCGTCACGCCGGAACTCGTCCGGGTGCGCGTTGTAGTAGGCGGTGACCTCATCGTCGGGCACCGAGACCTGGCCGATCAAGGCCTCGTAGCGGACCTCGATCGCGTCGAAGTCAGCCACCTCGCGGGTCCGGCGGACACGCTCCTCGACCTCGGAATCCGAGACGTAGATACCCTGCTGGACCAACTCACGGAGCTTGCGCAGAAGCAGGTCCTCCTTGAGCTTCTCTTCGAACGTCGCAGGGGTCATCTGGTTCGCCGCCAGGATGCGCTGGTAGGCAGCCTGGCCGACGAACCCGCCCGCCTCCCGCTGAAAAGCGGGGTATGACAGGATCTCGTCCTGGAGCTCCTGGTCCGACACCCTGAGGCCGAGCCGCTGGACCTCGTCCAGCTGCAGCGAGCGTTCGATGAACTGCTGCGCCGTTTGACTGGCGAGGTTGAGCTGCTTGCGGACCTGCTCCCACTGACTTCCGTAGAGATCGCGGTACTGCTGCTCGCTGTGCCGCATCTCGTCCATGAACTCGCGCTGGCTGATCATCCGGTTGCCGACTTTCACTGCGTAGTCGCCACCCGCACGGGAACCCTGGCGCCCCGTCCCCCAGTCGACGAATACGAGCAGGACGAAGATCGCCACCACGGCCCATAGGATGATCTTGAGGTGTTTGAACTGGTCGCGCAGCCACTTGAGCGCCATTCCGGTCCTCCCGAGGACACGCCCCCCACAGGCGGACATGTGTCCAAGGTGGCGAAGTGTATCGGAGCCTCCGTCGGCGCGCAACCGCCTCATCCGCGCCGGCTTGACGCCAAGCCGCCGGCGACGGGATCCGGTTGCGACCTGGTTCGCTTGCCGCTCCCCAAGTGCCATGTTACCGTGGCAGCTGGAGGTTATCCCCTGTGCCGCGGGGCTTTGAGATCGACTGGGTCATCGTCCGAGTCAACAGTCTCCGCCGAGCCGCGGCCCTCGGGTTGACCGCCCTCCTGGCCGGTCTGCTTCTGTTCTTTGCGTACTTCCGTCTCAACCTCCCCCCCCCCGCTCGCGCCCGCCAGGCGATCGAGCGCGCCGAGGCCGCACGCAACCGCGTTCTCGAGTCCTCGGTTGTCGAGGCATGGAGCAGTGAGATCCGGCAGGCCTCGAGCCAGCTCTCCGCCGCGCGCTCGGCATACGTCGACGAGCAGTGGTCCCTGGCGATCGACCAGGCCGACGAGGCCCGACGGCGCTTCAACGCCTTACTCGGTGTCGGCGACCGAGGTGTCGTCGGCGTCGGCCAGGTGTTCAGCCTCGAGGGGCGGGTGACCGTCCAAAGAGCGGGCAAGGCCGACTGGGACGCGGCGGCTGAGGGGATGCCGGTGTTCAACGGCGACTTCGTCCGCACCGGTAAGGACGGCTCGGCAGAGATCCTCTTCGCCGATGGGAGCCTTTACCGCATCGCCCCGAACTCCCTGCTCGAGATCCACCAGAATCGGCGCGCGACCTCGGATGCCGGCGGCAACGTGAAGATGCGGGTGGGGCGGATCAACGTCTACACCTCGAGCTCGCCGTCGACCGTCACGACGGAGAGCGCCGAGACTCGCGTCGAGGGCGCCAGCCGGGTGGCGGTCGACGTCGCCGAGACCGACCGCGAGACCGTGGTTGAAGCCTACTCGGGAGGCGCCCGGGTGCGAAACCCGGAGGGCGGCGAGGTGGTCCTCGGCAGCCGAGAACGGGTCGCCGCCCGCCCCGACGGTAGCTTCTCGGAGAAGGCGCGGCTGCCCGAGCCGCCGCGCATGCTGTCGCCGGAGAACAACGCGGGCTTCGACGTCGAGGCCCGCTCGGTGGTGGATCTGCGCTGGCGGCTCGCGACGCCGGGCCTCCTGACGCACCTTCAGGTCAGCCGCTCGAAGCACTTCCTCGCCGATCAGCTCGACCTCGATGCGAACAAGCTCGGCAAGGACTTCGCTCGCCTCAAGGCGGTCTCGCCCGGGACCTACTACTGGCGCGTGGCGGCCGTCGACCACCGCGCACTGCAGTCGGAGTGGAGCATTCCCCGCCACTTCCAGGTTTTCTCGCCGGACCGGCGGCTCTTGCTCGAGGACACGACGCCTCCGGAGCTCAACGTGGAGCCGGCGCGGCAGCTCGGGACGATGTTCATCGTCGAGGGACACACCGAGGCCGGAGCCTCGGTCAGCGTCAACGGCGAGCCCGCGGAGCTTGACGCGGGCGGTCATTTCCGGAAGATGGTGGACGTCGGCCGCGCGGGCTGGAACGATCTGGCTGTGGTCGCGGTGGATCCGTCGGGTAACCGAACGGAGCTCCGGCAGCGTGTGTTCGTGGAGGCCTATTGATGCATTTCGGGAGCCTGCTCGGGCTTTTCTCGTCTGATCTCGCCATCGACCTCGGTACTGCCAACACCCTCGTCTACGTGCGGGGTCGCGGCATCGCCGTGGTCGAGCCGTCGATCGTCGCGGTCAACCGCGTCACCAACCGGGTCGAGGCGGTCGGTGCGAAGGCAAAGGACATGCTCGGCAAGACCCCGAGCAACATCCAGGCGATCCGACCGATGAAGGACGGCGTCATCGCGGACTTCGAGGTGACCGAGAAGATGCTCGAGCACTTCATCCGCAAGGCGCACGGCCGGTCCTTCCTGGTCCGGCCGCGGATCGTCATTTCGGTCCCTTCCGAGATCACCCAGGTCGAGAAACGCGCAGTCAAGGACACCGCGCTGAAGGCCGGCGCGAGCGAGGTCTACCTCATCGAGCAGGCGATGGCCGCAGCCATCGGCGCCGGGCTGCCGATCACCGAGCCGTCGGGCAACATGATCGTCGACATCGGCGGCGGCACCACGGACGTCGCCGTGATCTCCCTCGCCGGGGTCGTCTACTCGCGTTCGGTCCGGGTCGCGGGCAACGAGATGGACGAGGCGATCATCCAGTACCTCAAGAAGAAGTACAACCTGCTGCTGGGCGAGCGGACCGCCGAGCTGATCAAGATGCAGATCGGCTCGGCCTTCCCACTGGACGAGCCCCTCACCATGGAGGTCAAGGGGCGCGACCTGGTTGAGGGTGTGCCCAAGAACCTGACCGTGACCGACGAGGAGATCCGCGAGGCTCTGGCCGAGAACATCGTGACCATCGTCGATGCGGTCCGCAACGCTCTCGAGCGAACCCCTCCCGAGCTCTCGGCGGACATCATGGACAAGGGCATCATCCTGGCCGGCGGCGGTTCGCTCCTCAAGAACCTCGACAAGCGTCTGCGCGAGGAGACAGGATTGCCGGTCGCCCACTGCGACGAGCCGATCTCGGCCGTGGTCCGGGGCACCGGCATGATGCTCACCAACATCGATCTCCTGCGCCGGATCGCGATCGACTAGGAGGGTGGACGGCATTGCTGGTAGATGGATTTCGACGGGGCCTCAGATGCCCGTTCATGGCGGATTCGAGGAGCACTACTCCGAGTACGGACCGAGCGTCTGACCAGAAGGGGCGCGTACGGCACCCGAAAGGCACCGCCAACGCCATGCCCCGCACCCCCCTCACCACCATGTCCCGACGTATCTCTTCGCACGGGCGCCGCCCGATCAGCCGTGACCGAACTGTCTGGGCCCGTTACATTGACTCGGTCGCTCGGTGCCGTAAAGGCGCACTCGGCACCGCGGCCGGGCGTCGCCCGGGCGCCCGGTGACCGCAGTCCGTCCCGTCCTCCTGCGCTCCCTGCTCGTGTGGCTTCTTCTCGAGCTGATTGCGGCGGCTCAGGTCCGGTACACGGACGAGACCGTGCTCGCGAACTGGGTGCGGACCACCGCGGCGCCGGTCGTTGCGGCCGTCGATTGGTTGACGACGACCGCGCGCGACCTCCGCGAGGGGCTCCGCGACACCTCGAGACTTGCCGCTGAGGTCGTTCACCTGCGCACCGACCTCGCAGACGCCGAGACCAGGATCCGACTGCTCGAAGAGGACCGCGCGGCGCTCCACGAGGCCCTCGACGTCGCGTCGGCCATGCCCGAGCTCGACGTTGCCAGCGTTCTCGCCAGGGTCACATGGCGGGATCTCGCCGAGGGCGTCATGGAGGTCAGTGCGGGGCGTCTCGATGGGGTCGTGCGCGACACGGTCGTGGTCGCGCCAGGGGGTGTGGTCGGGCGCGTGATCCGCACCGCGCCGCACTCGAGCCGAGTGGAGCTCGTGACCCGTGCGACCGCGGCCGTCGCCATCCGCCCGGCGGACGGGAACGCCGACGCGCTCGCCGTGGGTGCCGGCGATGGTTCGCTGCGGATCGACTACTTGCCACGCCGTAGCGAACTCCTGCGCGGGGCGGAGCTGCTCACCAGCGGTGCCGACGGCATCTACCCGCCGGGCCTACCGGTGGCACAGGTGGCGGCTGTTCGGGAGAGCGCAGGCGCGTTTCTGCAGGTGACCGCAAGCCCCTCCGCCGCCCTCGCTGACATCCGGGTCGTTCGGCTGCTGACCGGCTGGCCCGGTCGCACGGAGCGCCCGTGACCATCGCCACGCTGGTCGTGCTGACGCTGGTCGCACAGCGCGTGCTCGGCGCCCCTGGGATGCCGCCGTGGTTGACCGGCCTGCTGCTGCCCATGGTGTGGGTGGTCGCGCCGCGCATCCGCACTCCGCTCTCTGGCTTTCCGGTCGCCGCCCTGGCTCTCGGTCTCGGCTGGGATCTGCTGCTCGAGCAGGTCATCGGACCCGGTGGCATCGCCTGGAGCGCGGCGGCTCTCGCAGTCGGCGCGGCGGCGGCAGTCGTCGCCGACCGCTCGCCGGTGGCGTGGTTCGGACTCGGCGCACTCGGCGCGCTGGTGATGCTCGGCATGCGCAGCTTCGCCCTGCTCCTGCTTGGCCTCACGCCACCGCTCAACGCCCTGATTCTGGTTCGATCCGCGCTGCTCACCGGAGCCTGGGTCGGCCTGGTGGGCTGGATCCTGACCCTCGACCTCCCGGCGCGGTGGCGCCGCCACCGGGCGCGCCGGTTGCACTGAGATGGACCTGCGCGAAGACCTCGCACCGCTGCGACGCCGCGGCGCCGCGCTGGCCCTGATCGTGCTCGCCGCGCTCGGCCTGCTGCACGGCCGCCTTGCCATGCTCCAGATCGTCCAGGGGGCGAGGTGGCGAGCCCAGGCCGAGAACAACCGCGTCAGGCGGGTCCCGGTCGAGGCCGCCCGCGGTCGCATCTACGATCGGCGTGGCGCCGTTCTCGCGGAGAACGTGGCGACCTGGCAGCTGCTGCTGTTCCCCGACGAGGTGCAGAACGTCGATGAGACCCTGCTCTTCCTCGCCCGCGCCGGCGTCGGCGACGTTCAAACGCTTCGCGAGCGTCTCAGCGCACCTCGATGGGGCCCCCTCGCGCCCATCGTCATCGGCGAGGACCTCAGCTGGGACCTGGTGGCGCGGCTGCGCGCCCACCAGAGCGACCATCCGGAGCTCTCGGTCCTGTCCGGCTTCCGCCGCTTCTACCCCTTCGGTCGCCTGACCGCGCACGCGGTCGGCTATTTGCGGCTGCCGACAGTCGCCGAGCTCGAGTCCAACCCGTCGCTGCAGCCGACCTCGCTGGTCGGGGCGATCGGCGTCGAGGAGCAGCGGCAGGCTTTGCTCGCGGGCACGGACGGCGAGCGCTGGGTGGTGTCGAGCGCGATCGGCCAACAGCTCGGGGTGGTCCGCGAGCTGGGCTCCAAGCCCGGTCGCGACCTGACCCTGACCCTCGACATCCAGCTCCAGGCCGCCGTGGCCCACGCGCTCGGTGACGCCTCCGGGGCGGTGGTGGTGCTGGACCCGCGCACCGGCGCGGTGCGGGCGCTCTACTCTGCTCCTTCCTTCGACGCGAACCGTTTCGTCGGCAGGCTTTCGTCCGCCGATTGGGCCGCGCTTCGCGACGATCCCTTGCGCCCGCTCCAGGACCGCTGCACCCAGGGGGTCTACCCGCCGGGTTCGACCATCAAGCCGTTCATGGCTCTGGCCGGGCTCGGCGAGGGCGTGATCGGACCAGGTTGGGGCGTGAGCTGCACCGGCTCGGTAGTGCTTTTCGGGCATCCCTTCCGGTGCTGGCAGCGTGGCGGGCACGGCGGAGTCGGCCTTGAGCGGTCGCTCGAGGTGTCGTGCGACGTGTTCTACTACCTTCTCGGCCAGCGTCTCGGCATCGACGCAATCGCATCGTGGCTGAACCGTTTTGGCTTCGGTCACGCGACCGGGATCGGGATCGGAACCGAGGCCTCGGGTCTCGTCGGGACCCCGGAGTGGAGTCGCCGCGAGCGACACCAACCGTGGTATCCGGGAACGACGGTCTCGGTCTCGATCGGCCAGGGACCGCTGGTCGCCACCACACTCCAGCTCGCCCGAGCCTACGCGGCCCTGGCCAACGGCGGCCGCCTGGTTCGGCCGCACCTGGTCGCGGACTCCGACACCGATCGCGGCGAGGATCTCCACCTCGACCCCGAATCCCTGGCCCGCGTTGTCCGCGGCCTGACCGCCGCCGTGCACGGCAGCGAGGGCACAGCCCACCGTCTCGCCGAGCTTCCGATCGCCGGCAAGACCGGCACTGCTCAGGTCGTTGCCCTCCAGGAGGGGGTCAGGGTCGACGAGATGGACGAACGCTTTCGCCACCACGCGTGGTTTGTCGGCTGGGCTCCTCTCGATGATCCACGCTGGGTGGTGGCGGTCCTGGTGGAGCACGGCGGCGGCGGCGGCGGCGTCGCTGCGCCGGTGGCCGGCAGGATCGTCGCGGCTGCACTCGCAGGCGAGGCGGTCGACACGCGCGCAGGCACCGAGGCTCCCGTAGAATCCGAGCATGGAACACCGAACTGACCCCTGGCTGGTGCTCGCCGTGGTCGGGATCCTGTCGGCATCCCTGGCCACGCTGCAGGCGATCGCGCAGGTGGTCGGCCCGCACCTGTTCCCGCGCCAGTTGGTCTGGGGTGTTTCTGGCCTGGTGCTGCTGTGGATTCTGTCGCGGGTCCACGTCACCGTCTACGAACGGCTCGCCCCGGTCTTCTATGCGGGAGCTGTGCTCGCCCTGGTCGCGGTGTTGGTCGTCGGCGAGGTTCGCGGGGGGACCCGGGGCTGGTTCGCCATCGGTCCGGTGACCGTGCAGCCGAGCGAGTTCGCGCGTCTTGCGACCGCGTTCATGGTCGCCGCGTGGCTGGGTAAGGGGCGGCGGCGGCGGTTGACGGCACGCGACGCCTTCATCGTCATCGGACTCGTCCTCCTGCCCACTGTCCTGGTCCTCGTCGAACCGGATCTCGGCGTCGCCCTGACCTACCTGCCGCTCCTCGGGGCCGCGCTGTGGCTCGGAGGACTGCCGGCCCGCGCGTGGGTGGCCATCACCCTGCTCGGCCTGCTGGCAGCTCTCGGCGCCTGGAACATGGTGCTCAAGCCGTACCAGAAGGAACGCGTGCTCACCGTCCTCGACCCGGAACGCGATCCCTACGGTGCCGGCTATCAGGTCCGGCAATCGAAAATCGCGGTGGGATCGGGTTCGCTGCTCGGCCAGGGGCTCGGCCGCGGCAGCCAGTCGGCACTGCGTTTCCTGCCGGCCCAACACACGGATTTCATCTTCGCGGCCTGGGCCGAGGCCACCGGGTTCATCGGCTCGACCCTGTTGCTGCTCGGCTACGCCGTGCTGCTGGTGCGCACCGCGATCGCCGCGCTTGCGGCCGACACCCGTCACGGTCTGGTCCTGGTCGGGCTGATCGGTGCCTGGCTCGCTTTTCAGGTGGTGGTCAACCTCGGGATGGTGGTCGGGTGGCTGCCAACCACCGGCATCACCCTGCCGCTGTTCAGTTACGGCGGATCCTCTCTGCTGACGACATGCGCGGCCCTGGGCGTCGTGCAGTCCGTGTGGCGGTACCGGCTGGTGAACCAATGAGCGGAGCGACGCTCTACGTGTCCTGCAGTCCTTTCGAAACGCGGGTCGCGGCCCGCGAGGAGGGCCGCCTGGTCGTCTACCGCGCGGAACGCCACAGGGCGTCGTCGGTGGTCGGCAACCTGTACCGCGGCCGGGTGACCCGGGTCCTCGCCGGAATGCAGGCCGCGTTCGTCGCCATCGGGCTGAGCCGGGACGGTTTCCTCTACGTGCGTGAGGCAGGGGGCATCGCGGACGAGTTTGGCGAGGTCTTCGGCGTCGAGGAGCGTGAGAGCGACCCGCACGCGCTGGTGGCTGCGATCGGGGACCTGCTCCGCGAGGGACAGGAGATCCTCGTTCAGGTGGTCAAAGACCCGCTCGGCACCAAAGGTGCGCGGCTGACCACCTACATCACGCTGCCCGGGCGCTTCCTGGTCTACCTTCCCACCGTGCACCAACTCGGGGTCTCGCGCCGGATCACCGGGCCGGAGGAGCGTGAGCGCCTCAAGGACCTGATCTCGGAGTTCGGCGAGGGCGGCTGGATCGTTCGAACAGCGGGCGAGGGTCAGGGGCGCGCCGAGCTCGAGACGGATCGGACCTACCTCCTCGGGCTGTGGCAACGGATCCAGGCCGCGGCGGACCGCGTCCGGCCGCCGGCCCTGGTTCACGAGGAGCTCAGCCCGGTCCTTCGCACCGTCCGCGATACGTTCACCGCGCGCTACCAGGAGTGCTGGATCGACGACGAGGACGCCTTCCGCGAAATCCTCGATCTCCTCGAGCAGTCCGACCCCTCCCTGGTACCGCGGGTCAAGCTGTTCCGACGCGGGACCGATCTCATGACCGCCTTCGGTATCGACCAGGAGATCGAAAAGGCGATGCGTCCGAAGGTGTGGCTCAAGTCGGGCGGCTACCTGGTCGTCAACCAGACCGAGGCACTGGTCGCAATCGACGTCAACACCGGCAAGTTCGTCGGCTCGACCTCGCTCGAGGACACGGTGTTCAAGATCAACCTCGAGGCGGTGCGAGAAATTGTCCGCCAGCTCCGGCTGAGGGACCTCGGTGGGATCGTGGTGATCGACTTCATCGACATGGAGCAGCCGGAGCATCGCGCGTCGGTCTACGACACCCTCGCCGCGGAACTTGCGCACGACCCTGCCCGCACCCAGCTGCTGCCGATGTCGGAGATCGGGCTGGTTCAGCTGACCCGAAAGCGGACACGACCCAGCCTCGACCGGACCCTGACCCGCGAGTGCCCCTACTGCGCCGGCTCGGGCCGCATCAAGTCGATGCCCACGATCTGCCTCGAGATCCGACGCGCGGTGCTCGCGGCCGCCGAGAGCGGTGGGAGTGGGCAGATCGCGGTCGCCGTGCACCCAGAGGTTTCGCACTACCTACAGGGACCGTTCCGGGAGCTCCTGCACGAGCTCGAAGAGATTCACCAGCTCGCGATCATCGTGCGCGAGAATCCGCTCTTCCACCACGGGCAGTTCGAGATCCAGGCCGGTGGGCAAGGGCCGCCATGAAGCTCCTCATCGCCGTTCCCGCCTACAACGAGGAAGAGGCCATCGCCGCCACCGTGGCGAGCTGCCTGGAAGCGCGCGCGGAGATCATCGCCAACACCCCCGTGACGGTGGTGGAGATCTCGGTGGTGAGTGACGGATCCACGGACGGCACGGTCGCCGCGGTGCGACCGTTCACGGACCGGGTCTCGCTCATCGTCTTTCCGAGCAACCGAGGCTACGGCGCCGCCATCCAGGAAGCCTGGCGGCGCTCCGATGCCGAGCTTCTGGGCTTCCTCGACGCCGACGGCACCTGCGACCCGCGCGCGTTCGCACCGCTGTGCCGGGCGCTGCTGGTGGAGGAGGCCGACATTGCCGTCGGCTGCCGCATCCACCCCTCCAGCCAGATGCCCGCGCTGCGCCGCTTCGGCAACCGGGTGTTCGCAGCTCTCCTGACGTTCTTCTCCGGCGGCCGCGTGCGCGACACCGCCAGCGGCATGCGGGTGGTCCGTCGTGAGGTTGTGCCCCGCCTGCAGCCACTCCCCGACGGACTGCACTTTACCCCCGCGATGACCGCTCGGGCGCTGATCGGCCACAACGCCCGCATCACCGAGGTCGAGATACCGTACGAGGAGCGCACCGGCGAGTCGAAGTTGAGGGTGCTCGCGGACGGTCTTCGCTTCCTGCGAGTGATCCTCGAGGCGTCGTTCCTATACCGCCCGTCACGGCCCCTCGCGCTGGTCGGGGGGGCCGGCCTGCTGGCCGCGTTGCTGCTGATGGCTACACCGGTGCTGCACTACCTGCGCGAGCGAAACGTGGCGGAGTGGATGATCTACCGCTTCATCGTCGCCCAGTTCCTCGCGCTCGCCGGATGCCTCCTGATCGCCAGCGCCCATCTCAGCGCCCGCATCGTCCAGTTGGTGTTGCGGCGCCAGGTTCCGGTGGGGCGCACCACCGCCTTCGTCGGCGCCATCCTCATGAGCCGACTGTTCTGGCTGCTGCCGGTGACCCTGCTGGTGGCCGGCGGGGCGCTTGTCTTCTCGAGCTTCGTCGAGCTCGTGGAGACCGGCGCCACCTACGAGCACTGGTCGCGTTTCATCGCGATGTCGTCGTGCTGGGGCGTGGCGTCGATCCTCGGGGTGACCAAGATCCTCGACTATTCCCTCGACCTCCTGCAGGCGCGGGTCAAGGGCCCTCCTCTGTGACCGCCGTTTGCGTGAGGCGACCCACCCACAGGTCGGGCCGACCGAATCGATCGGCGACGTGGCTCGCGAACAGCCTGGCGATCAGGTCGCGAGCGTGGGCGTCCGCCTCCGCCCAGTAGTCGGGCAGGTGGCGCATGCGGGCGATGTGCGCCATCTCGGCCTCGTTGACGAGGATGTGCGTGACGCCGCGCGCTCTGAGCTCGGCCACCAGGCAGGCCACGTCCGGACAGCGCCGCGCGAGGTCGACCAGCAGTGGGGTGCGGTCAGGGGATTGCAGCAGGACCTCGTGCTCGAGGTAGAAGGCACGCGGTTCACCCACGAGGAGGACGGTCGCAGTGGACGGCAGCGCGTGGTTCACGTGGTCGACCAGCGGCCAGTAGCTCACCCAGTCCGCGAGAAAGCTGGCCTCTTTCTCGACTCCGATGGCGACGGCGAGGCGTTGCAGACTGAGCGCGTTCGCCACGGCACTCGCGTTCCAGATGAGGCCCACCCCGAGCACCGCACCCACGCACCAGCGCACCGTGCGGGCCACTCCCTGGCCGGTCAGGACGGAGGCCGCGACGCCGGCCAGGGCCGCCATCGGCACCAGCACCGGCAGCAGGTAGCGGCCGAGCTGGGCCAGCCCTCCCCATGCCAGCAGCCCGGTCAGGGCCGCCGTCCACAGCGCGCCCGTCCGCCAGCGCCATCCGCCCGGCAGGAGGGCCGCCGCCGGCAGGAGCAGGAGCCACAGAGGCCCCAGCACGGCGGCCACCTGGAGCGGGGAGAAGGTCCGGACCGGAAGCGCGGTGAGGGCCGCTAGAATGGTGGCTGCCGGTCCGTCATCACCGGGATCGCGGCCGATCTCGGCCGCGACCGAGATGCCGGCCGGAGGTCCGCCGAGCTCGGCGCGCAGGTAGGGGTAGAGCGGGTTGCCGGTCCAAGCCGTGTTGCGGCCCAGCCACGGGGCGAGCACCAGCCCGGCGGCCACCGCGCCGGCGATGAGGAGTCGGGAGACATGGCGGCGTTCTGCGCGACCGCCTGCCAGCGCCACCGCCATAGCAGCAGCGACCGGGACGGCGACGGTGACCAGAGCGAGGTACTTGGCGTCCACCGCGGTCGCCGTCAGCAGACCGAGGAGCGCGCCTGTCGCGACCGGGCGATGGCGCCAGCCGCCATCGTCCAGCACCAGCCACAACGCGGCGCCGGCCCACGCCGCCACCCCCAGGTCGGAGAGCGCGTACCCCGCCGCGTCGAGCACCGCCGGCGTGAGGGCGAAGAGCGCCACCGCCCAGGCGGCGGCGCGCTCATCGGCGGCGCGTCCGGCGAGGCTCCCGGCCGTCAGCGCCGCCACCAGACCGAGCCAGGCGTGCACCGCCCGGGTCGCCCACGGGCCTACCAGGGCGAGGGGGTAGCTGTAGAGCATCCCGACCGCCGCCGGGTAGTACGAGTAGAAGTCGTCCGGCCTCTGGACGAACCCACCGTGGCGTAGCCAGAGCGCCGGGAAGGCGAGGTGGTAGTTGAGGGAGTCGAAGAAGATCGGGGGCGCCGACAGACCGGCGACGACCAGTGCGGCGGCGAGGAACACCAGCCATCCGACTGCTCGCGGGGGCCGCGGCAGGGCCGCCAGGAGCGCGCGACCGTGCCTTCCCGCGGCCACGAGCCCGGCGCCGGAGGCGACGACGAGCACCACCCCGAGCGGCCATGGCCGCAGCCAGCCGACCAGTGCCAGGATCGCCGGCACGAACGCCAGCACGGCGGCCCCGAGAGCCAGCGGCACCGCTAGGGGCGGCAGCTCCTCGCCGCCCCTGGCCAGCCGCCACAGGGGCAGGCCCGCCCCGAGCGCCGCGAGGGTCCACAGGGCGAGCCACAACAGTGGCAAGAGGAGACGCACCGCCACGTCGAGAGGGACGACGTCCCGGTACATCCACAGCACCGGCATCGCCAACAGTGCCAGCAGCAGGGCGGCCCAGCGAGCTCCGTCGCGGGTTTGCGGCGGTTGCGCCATGCCAGGAGTATAGGTCGGCGCGTGCCGCGCCCATTCGTCCGTGCCTACAGCGGCTCGTAGAGAGTGCGCCGCTGGACCGGCGTGCAGCCCACTCCAGCAATGGTGAGCTCCATGTCCGCGCGGGTCATGCGGTGCTCGGCGCCGGCTGCCTTGACCACGTTCTCCTCGAGCATGATCGAGCCGAGGTCGTCGGCTCCGAAGTAGAGCGAGAGCTGGCCGATCTTCGGGCCCTGGGTCACCCAGGAGCCCTGGACATGGGCGATGTTGTCGAGCGCGAGGCGGGAGATGGCCAGGGTGCGCAGGTAGTCGAAGCCGCCGGACGGTTCGACCTCTCCTTCGAGGGCGGTGTTGGCATCCTGGAAGGTCCACGGAATGAAAGCGGTGAAGCCGCCGGTCTCGTCCTGGAGCTCGCGCACCGCGAGGAGGTGCGCGACCCGCGCCACGAACGGCTCGCCGACCCCGAACATCATGGTTGCGGTCGTTCTGAGGCCGAGACGGTGCGCACAGCGGTGGACCTCGAGCCACTGGGCGGTCGAGGCCTTCGCACGCGACCAGATCCGGCGCCGGGTCTCGTCCTCGAGGACCTCGGCGCCGCCGCCGGGGATCGAGTCAAGACCGGCGTCGATCAGCCGCTCCAGCACGTCTTTGATGGGCTGTTTCTCGACCTTGGCGACGAACCATATCTCGGGCGCGGAGAATGCGTGGAGGTGGACCTGAGGAAAGGCCGCCTTGAGCCGCCGCAGAAGGTCCTCGTAGAAGTCCAGGCGAAGCGACGGGTGGACGCCGCCCTGAAGCAGGATACCGGTTCCGCCGGCGGCGACCGTCTCGGCGACCTTCTCGGCGACTGACTCGAAGGGTAGCACGTAGGCGTCGGTGGCGAGCGGCGTGCGGTAGAACGCGCAGAACCGGCAGCGGTAGACGCAGACGTTGGTGTAGTTGATGTTGCGGTCAATGATGTAGCTCGCGGTCGAGGGGTCGTTGCGACGACGGCGCACCGCATGGGCGGCCTGGCCGAGCTCGAGCAGGCCTCCCTCGTCGAACAGTCGCTGGATCTCCTGGACGTCGAGCCGCTCCTCGGCGATCGCACGATCGAGCAACGAGTCGAGCCTCTCCGTAGTCATCGAAACCCAGTCTCAATCATCCCGTTCCGATCGTCAACTGGTGTGGCCTTGGGGAAGGGCAGCGAAATCTGGACCGCACACATCAGGGAATACTCCCGATTCGCACAGCGAATCGAAAGGGATGGGCTCGGTGGAGCCCCGCACCTGCCGCCGCCCGGGACGCCATCGCTTGTTTCCACCGAGCTCATCCCTGGGACATCGCCTCCAGGAACTCGCGGTTGCTCGGCGCCTTGCTCAACCGCTCGAGCAGCAGCTCCATCGCCTCGACCGGCGACAGCGAGCTCAGCACCTTGCGCAGCACCCAGATCCGGCGCAGCTCCCACTCATCGATCAGGAGCTCCTCCTTGCGGGTTCCGGACTTGTGGATGTCGATGGAGGGGAAGACGCGGCGCTCGACGAGCTTGCGGTCGAGGTGGACCTCCATGTTGCCAGTGCCCTTGAACTCTTCGAAGATCACGTCGTCCATGCGCGAGCCGGTGTCGATGAGTGCGGTACCGATAATGGTCAGGCTGCCGCCCTCCTCGATGTTGCGCGCCGCTCCGAAGAAGCGCTTGGGCTTCTGCAGCGCGTTGGAGTCCACGCCGCCCGAGAGCACCTTCCCGGATGGCGGGACCACCGTGTTATAGGCCCGGGCGAGCCGCGTGATCGAGTCGAGCAGGATGACCACGTCACGCTTGTGCTCGATCAGGCGCTTGGCCTTCTCTATGACCATCTCGGCGACCTGCACGTGGCGGGTCGCCGGCTCGTCGAAAGTCGAGGAAATCACCTCGCCCTGGACCGAGCGCTGCATGTCCGTGACCTCCTCGGGGCGCTCGTCGATGAGCAGCACGATGAGCGTGATCTCGGGGTGGTTGTGGGTGACGGCGTTGGCGATCGCCTGCAGCATCATGGTCTTACCTGTGCGCGGCGGGGCGACGAGCAGACCGCGCTGCCCCTTGCCGATCGGCGTCACCAGGTCCATGACCCGGGTGGTCATGTTGTCGGGCACCTCGAGCTTGATCCGTTCCTCTGGGTAGAGAGGGGTCAGATTGTCGAAGTGGACCTTCTCCATCGCCACCTCGGGTGGTTCGAAGTTGATCGCTTCGACCTTGATCAGCGCGAAGTATCGCTCGCCCTCCTTGGGCGGCCGGATCTGGCCGGATACAGTGTCCCCGGTGTGCAGGTTGAAGCGCCGGATCTGCGACGGTGACACATAGATGTCGTCGGGTCCCGGCAGGTAGTTGTACTCCGGCGCGCGCAAGAAGCCGAAGCCCTCGGGCAGGACCTCGAGCACACCCTCGCCGAAGATCAGGCCTTCGCGTTCGGTCTGGCGCTGGAGGATCCGAAAGATCAGGTCCTGGCGCCGCAAACCGGTCGGGTTTTCGACCCCGAGGGCGCGGGCCACACGGGAGAGCTCGCTGATGGTCATCTCCTTGAGCTGCTTGAGGTCGAGCCGGCCCTCCTTGGCGGCCTCGGTCGTCGCGTGCTCGTACTCCTCGATCTCATCGTCGAGGTCGAGGGGGATCACCACCGGCTCTTGCTCCTGTGTCGTCTTCTTCTTGCGTCCCATCTCACTGTCTCCGTTCGGAGGATCTCCAGCTCGTGGCCAGGGAATCGATGCGTGCCAGCAGCTCGCCGCGCCCTTCGCCTCGGGCCACGCTGACCGCCAGGGGCGGCGAGGGCAGCTCGAGTGAGGCGCGCACGCGGTGCTGCATCGCGGCCCGCTGGCCGCGGCCGACCTTGTCGGCCTTGGTCAGCACAATCTCTCGAACCCGACCACAACGCGCCAGCAGCGCCTGAAGGTCGAGGTCAAGGGGGGTCGGGCCGTGGCGGACGTCGACCAGGCACAGCACACCGGCAATGCGGTCGTCGGCAGACAGGTAGGCGTTGATCGCGGCGCCCCACTGCTCGCGCAGACCATGCCCGACCTTGGCGTAGCCGTAACCCGGAAGGTCGACGAGGTACATGTTGCGGTTGATCAGATAGAAGTTCACGGTTCGTGTCTTGCCCGGGGCCTTGGCGACGCGCGCCAGGTCCCGTCGAAAAAGCCAGTTCAGGAGGCTCGACTTGCCGACGTTCGAGCGGCCCGCGACGACAACGTGCGGAAACGGCTCGGCAGGCCGATCCGCGGCCGCGAGGGCCGCCGCGCGGAACGTGACGCTGGCAATCTCCACATTCTGTCTCAGTGCGGCAGGGCGGGCTGGCCCGGACGGCTCTCGGGCTCGTTGCCGGTTGCCGCGGACACCTCGCCCCCGACCGGACGCGCCAGGGCATGCTCGAGCACGCGGTCCATGTGATCGACGAAGTGGAAGCTCATGTTGCGACGGGTCTCGGCAGGGATCTCCTCGACGTCCTTCTCATTTTCGTCGGGAAGTACGATCTCACGGATCCCGGCACGGTAGGCGGCGAGCACCTTTTCCTTGATCCCTCCCACCGGGAGGACCCGTCCGCGCAGGGTGATCTCGCCGGTCATCGCCACGTCCGCCCGGACCGGGGCGCCGGTGAAGCCGGAGACCAGCGCGGTCGCGATCGTGATGCCGGCCGACGGCCCGTCCTTGGGAATCGCGCCCTCCGGCACATGGACGTGAACGTCCATCTTCTCAAAGGTCTCGGGGTCGAGATGGAGCTGCTCCGCCCGCGAGCGCACATAGCTCAGCGCCGCCCGCGCCGACTCCTGCATGACCTCGCCGAGTTGACCGGTCAGCGTGAGGCGGCCGCTCCCGCGCATGTACGTGACCTCGGTCGACAGCAGCTCACCTCCGACCTGGGTCCAAGCGAGGCCGACCGCCGCACCGACCACCGGCTCGAGGTCGCGGCGCTGGCTTCGGTATCGCGGCTTGCCGAGCAGGTTCTCGACCACCTCCGTGGTGACCTCGAGCCGATCTCCGCGCGCGATCTTGTCCTTGAGAACGCGGCGCGCGAGCTTGCGGCAGATGGAGGCGATCTCACGCTCCAGGTTGCGCACCCCCGCTTCGCGCGTGTAGCGCTCGATGAGCGCGAGCAGCGCTTCGTCGCTGAAGTCGACCTTGAAACGTCCGAGGCCGTGCTTGTCAACTTGCCGCGGAATCAGGAACTGGTCAGCGATCGCCTGCTTCTCCTCGTGGGTGTAGCCGGATAGGGTAATGACCTCCATCCGGTCGACGAGGGCGGGTGGAATCGTATGGGTGACGTTCGCGGTGCAGATGAACATCACCTTGGAGAGGTCGTACTCGACGTCGAGGTAGTGGTCGTGGAAGGTGTGGTTCTGCTCCGGGTCGAGGACCTCGAGCAGCGCCGCCGCCGGGTCGCCGCGGAAGTCCGCAGCCATCTTCTCGACCTCGTCGAGCAGCAGCACCGGGTTGACCGAGCCCGCCTTGCGCATCATCTGGATGATCTGGCCAGGAAAGGCGCCGATGTAGGTGCGACGGTGGCCGCGGATCTCGGCCTCGTCGCGGACGCCTCCGAGCGAAAGGCGGACGAAGTTGCGCCCGGTGGCTCGGGCGATCGAGCGTGCCAGCGAGGTCTTGCCGACGCCGGGCGGTCCGACGAAGCACAGGATCGTCCCGGTCGTCTTGCGCACCAACTGGCGCACGGCGAGAAACTCGAGGATCCGGTCCTTGACCTTCTCGAGGCCGTAGTGGTCCTCGTTGAGGACCTTCTCGGCGCGGGTGATGTCGCGGATCTCGCGCGAGGCCTTCTGCCACGGCACGGCGAGCAGCCAGTCGACGTAGTTGCGCGACACCCCGGCCTCTGCCGACACCGGCGGCATGCCCTCGAGTCGCCGGATCTCGACCAGGGCCTTCTCCCTCGCCTCAGCGCTCATCCCGGAGGCTTCGACCTGCTCTCGCAGCTGGTCGAGCTCGGCCTGCGAGTCGTTGCGACCGAGCTCCTCGTTGATCGCCTTGATCTTCTCCGAGAGGTAGTACTCGCGCTGGGCTTTCTCCATCTGCTTCTTGACCTGAGCGGAGACGCGCCGGTCGATGTTGAGCTTCTCGATCTCGACGTCGAGGATGTCGTTGAGCCGCTGGAGCCGCTCGAGGGGTTGCAGAATCTCGAGCAGCTGCTGCTTGTCCGCAGTGGGCAACGACAGGTGAGCAGCAAGGATGTCGGCGAACTGGTCCGGGTCCTGGGTCTGCAGAGAGCTCAGCACGCCCTCCGCCGAGAGGTGATGGGACAGCTTCGCGTACTCCTTGAAGAGCTCGACCAGATGGAGCATGTAGTTGGCGACCGCCTGGTCGGCCACGACATGGGGAACGTGCGCCTCGACCTCGGCCATCAAGCAGGTCGCCTCGGTGACGAACTCGACCACCCGAGCACGCTGGAGACCCTCGACCATCACCTTGATGTTGCCCGAGGCGAGCTGAAGGTGTTGCACCACGCGGCCGATGACGCCGACCGTGTGGATGTCGCCGGCCTCGGGCTCGTCGACCTTCGGATCACGCTGGGTCGCGAGGAAGATCCGCTTGTCGGGACGTTCCAGTGCGCGCTCGAGAGCGACGACCGATGGCCGACGGCCGACCACGAATGGGGCCATGAGATAGGGAAACACGACCATGTCCCGCAGCGGGACGATCGGCAGCTGCACGGTCTGTAGGTCTTGGCTCATGAGGCTCCACTCGGGCTCGGCTTAGCTGACCTTGCGCACGGCGGTGAGGGGCGGCACGCGTCGCTCCACCACGTCGCGCGAGATGACCAGCTCCTTGACGTCGGGCACCGACGGCACCTGGTACATGATATCGAGCATCAGCTCTTCGAGAATGATGCGCAGGCCGCGCGCACCGACCTTGCGGGTCTGCGCCTCGGTTGCGATGGCGGCGAGTGCGTCCTGGGTGAAGGAGAGCTCGACACCCTCGAAGGAGAGGATCTGGCGGTACTGCCTGACGAGGCAGTTCTTGGGCTCGGTGAGGATCCGAACTAGGGCTTCGTGGTCGAGATCGTGGAGCGTCGCCACGACCGGGATGCGGCCGACGAACTCCGGGATCATGCCGTACTTGATCAGGTCCTCGGGATGGACGTGCTCAAGCAGCTCGGTCGCCCGACGCTCGTTGCCACCGAGGTCGACGCCGAAGCCCATCCGCTTGCGGTTCAGCCGGGTGGCGATCACGTCCTCGAGCCCGACGAAGGCGCCGCCGGAGATAAAGAGGATGTTGGTGGTGTCGATCTGGAGGAACTCCTGGTGCGGGTGCTTGCGCCCACCCTGAGGTGGCACGTTGGCGACCGTGCCCTCGAGGATCTTGAGCAGCGCCTGCTGGACGCCTTCACCGGAGACGTCGCGGGTGATGGAAGGGTTTTCGGACTTGCGCGCGATCTTGTCGATCTCGTCGATGTAGACGATCCCACGCTCGGTGGCTTCCCGATCACCGCCCGACGACTGGTAGAGGCGGAGCAGGATGTTCTCGACGTCTTCGCCGACGTATCCGGCCTCGGTCAGGGTGGTGGCGTCCACGATGGTAAACGGGACCTGGAGCTGGCGGGCCAGGGTCTGGGCGAGAAGCGTCTTGCCGGTCCCGGTAGGACCGACGAGGAGGATGTTCGACTTCGCGAGCTCGACGTCGTTGCGGCCACGACCGGTGTGGTACTCGATCCGCCGGTAGTGGTTGTAGACCGCTACGGCGAGCTTCTTCTTGGCGGCCTCCTGGCCGATCACGTACTCGTCGAGCGTCGCTTTGATCTCGTGCGGCTTGGGCAGCACCTGCTGCCGCGTCTTGGCCTCGTGGACGCGGTCCTCGGCGATGATGTCGAGGCAGACTTCGACGCACTCGTTGCAGATGTACACCGTCGGCCCCGCGATCAGCTTCCTGACCTCGTGCTGGCTCTTGCCGCAGAAGCTGCAGCGCAAGACGTCGCCGTCGCGATGGGCCATCCGGTCCTCCGGGCCCTATTGTAGCCTAGTCGTCACGAGCCTACTCCCTGGAAACCAGGATCTTGTCGATCACGCCGTAGTCCCGCGCCGCGTCCGCTTCGAGGATGAAGTCACGCTCGGTGTCGGTGTTGATCCGGTCGATCGCCTGACCGGTGTGGTGGGCGAGAATCTCGTTGAGGCGCTCGCGCAGGCGCATCAGGTCCTTGGCGTGGATGTCGATGTCGGTTGCCTGCCCCTGGAGCCCGTACATCAGGGGCTGGTGCAGCATGACGCGACTGTGGGGCAGCACGAATCGCTTTCCTGCCGCGCCGCCGGCGAGCAGCACAGCGCCCATCGACGCGGCCTGGCCGATGCAGATCGTCGCCACGTCCGGCTTGACGTACTGCATGGTGTCATAGATCGCGAGGCCCGCGGTGATCGAGCCGCCGGGCGAGTTGACGTAGAGGAAGATGTCCTTCTCGGGGTTCTCCGCCTCCAGGAACAGCATCTGTGCGATGACCAGCGACGCGACCTGGTCGTCGATCGTCGAACCGAGGAAGATGACATTGTCCTTGAGCAGACGGGAGAAGATGTCGTAGGCGCGCTCGCCGCGACTGGTCTGCTCGACGACGTAGGGAATCGTGAAGGTCATGTGCTCTCCTCCCCGCCGGCGCCACGGATGAGGCGATCCACGACCGCCGCCAGACGGGCCGCATCGCGGATGCCTTCGAGCTTGCCCTCGCGGGCAAGGGTGGCCTTGTGCTCGGCCGGCGGGGCGCCGAGCCGGGCGGCCTCGCCGCGGACGTAGGCGTCGACCTCCTCCTCTGGGACCTCGATCTGCCACTCGTCGGCGAGTTGCTCGAGGATCAACGTGTCCATCGCCTTGCGTCGGGCACCGGGCTCGAGCTTGGCGGAGATCTCCTGCCAGTTGACCTCGCCGGACTCGAGGTCGACGCCGCGCATCGCCATCGAGTAGGCGAAGCGATGCATGTCCTCGTCGAGAGCGGCGTGGACCACGCTGCGCGGCAGCTCGTTGGGGTCGAGGGACGCCGACAGCTGATCGAGCAGGGCGCGTCGCCACGCGCTGCGACGCTCGGCGTGCTTGCGCGACTCGATCGCCCCGGAGATGCGCTCGCGCAGCTCCTCGAGGCTGTCGAGGCCGAGCCCTCCGGCGAGCTCGTCGTCCACCGGGGGTAGCACCTGCCGTTTGAGGCCGTTGACCTGGATCCGGTACTCGATGCGCTTGCCGCGCAGGTTCTCGTCGGAGTGGTCCTCGGCAATCCGGCGCTCGGCAATGCGCTCGTCCCCCACGCGGGCGCCCTGCAACGCCTCGCTGATCTCGGGGAAGAGGGCCTCGCTGCCGATGTGAAAGTGCGCGTGGTCGTCGCTGAACGGCTCACCACCGCCATCGGGGAAGGTGGCGTGGACCGCGGCCTCGACCAGCACGCCGTCTACGACCTCGGCCTCCTCCGCCGGCTCCCACATCGCCTGCTCGCCTCGGAGCTTCTCGATCTCCTCCGCAATCTCGGCCTCGCCGACCTCGATCGAGGACTCGGGCAGCGTCAGGCTTTCGACCGCTGGGAGCTCGAAGTGAGGCCGTGTCTCGAGCTCGGCGATCATGCGGAAGCCGCCGTCAGGCTCGAGCTCGGCCTCGGTCACGCGCGGCGACGTCAACGGACGCAGGTCGTCCTCGCCTTCCACCACCTCCTGCCAGATGCGCTCGGCAAGGTGCTCCTTGAGCTCGGTGATGATCTCGTCGGCGAAGCGGGCCTGAAGCACCTGGGTCGGTGCCTTGCCGGTCCGAAAGCCCGGCACCCGCGCTGTGCTGCGCATGCTGCGCAGGATCTGCCCGCGCTCCTCGTGCACCTCGGCGGGCTCGAGGCGTCCCGAGATCTCGACGGAGAAGTTCGGACGGCGGCTCAACGAGTACGGCATGAGTGGTCTCCGAGTGGTGCGAAAGGGGGGATTCGAACCCCCACGGGGTTGACCCCACGAGATCCTAAGTCTCGCGCGTCTACCGGTTTCGCCACTTTCGCAGCGAAGGGGGTTGATGGTGAGCCGTGGAGGAATCGAACCTCCAACCTAGGGATTAAGAGTCCCTTGCTCTGCCAATTGAGCTAACGGCCCACGCACGCGCGGCATGGTAGCGGAAAAGCGCTCACCTGGCAAGTTATCGGTGGACCAGGTGCTTCATCTCGGTCTGACCGAGCTCGGACTGGGCGGAGATGACGACCGCGGAGGTCCCGCCGTTGAACGCCGGCAGGGTCGTCTCGACGGTGTAGCCACCGTCGTCGCCTGTCTCGCCCTCGGCCAGGAGCAGGCGCCGCGGCTCGGCGGTCGACTTGAACAGCACCGTGATCCGAACGCCGGTCTGGGGGTTCGAGCCGTGGGAGTCGACCGCTGCGATCTGGACACGGACCGGTCGACCGTAGACGAAATCCTGATCCCCCACGGCGCGCAGCACCAGGTGGGCTCGCTCACGCTGCGCCTCGAGGTAGTCGAGAATGACCTGATCGAGGCTGCGCTCTGTCGGCGGGCTCGAGGCGGGAGCCTGTGAGCCGCGCGAAATCGTCGTGTCTTCATCGGCTTCGGCTTCGGCAGTAGCCGCGGTGAGTTGGCCCAGCCGTCCGCGCCGGATCGCTTCGACGATCGTGCGGTGCTGACGGTCCATCAGCGCCGCGATGGCCTTGGAGTCGACCTCCTGGGCGACGAGGTCGTGATAGGGCGTTCGCCGTGAGTACAAGATCTCGCCGCGCGCGTAGACGAGAGACTCAACGAAGGGGTTGGAGCGCCCCTTGTCCTCGGTTTGCACGTGGTAAGTCGTACCGGCGTAGTCGATATCAGTGTTGAACCCGGTGAGCACCACCTCGTTCGGCTCCGTTCCTCTGGCCCACTCAGGCTACCGGTTGTGCCGGTTGGGGTCAATCAATCCGCTCCTCGAGGCGGGCGGCGACGTGTCGCAGGACCTTCGGCGCATCCACCTGCCGGGGATCGCGGATGCGGTCATGGCCACAATGGCCGACCACGATTCGGCGTCTCGACCTGGGGGATTGTATCCGGAGCGCCGTCGGCAACCAACCCCGGCGTGTACACTGCGCGCATGCTTCCCGTCAGGATCCTGTTCATCTGCATCGGCAACTCGTGCCGCTCGCCAATGGCCGAAGCCATGGCGCGCGCTCTCGGTCACGGACGGATCGCGGCATCGTCCGCCGGGCTCGCGCCAATCGACCATATCTCGCCGGGTACGATCATGGCTGTCGGCGAGCTGGGATATTCCGCGGAGGGTCTTTCCACCAAGGGCCTGTCAGATGTCCCGCTCGGCGAAATGGACGTGATCGTGAGCCTGGTCGGAAAGGAGGGTCTGCGCCACCTCCCGGCCAACATCCCCGCTCGCCGGATCGCGTGGTCGATCCGCGACCCCTTCGGCGAGGACGACGAGGTCTTCCTCGCCGTCGCTCGGTCGATAGACCGTCGCGTCCGCGCCCTCCTGGCGGATCTCGAGGCTTCGGAACTTCGGCGCCTATAGACGCTCACACTGGGGTGTAGCGAAGGCCGACGATCTCCGTCTGGCGCGTCACCGATCGGTATCTCGTGGCACACTGGACCGGTGACGTTTGAGGAGGTCTACAGCCGGTTCCGTGGTCCTGTGTGGCGGCTCGCTCGCCGCTTGACCGGGGGAGAGGAGGAAGCGCTCGACGCGACCCAAGAGATCTTCCTTAGGGTGTGGCGCGGGCTCGCCGGCTGGCGAGGAGAGGCGCAGCTCAGCACGTGGGTGTTCCAGATCGCTTGGAACTACCTGCGCTCTCATCGGCGGCGGGAAATGGGTCGCCTCCGTCCGGTCCCGCTCGACCCGGGGGACGGGTCTGCCGAGGCGGTCACCGTCGCCGATCCAGGTCCGGACCCCGAGCGGCGCGCCGTGGCGGCCGAGCGCCTCGGGCGACTGGAAGAAGCACTTGCGGGCCTCGGGGAGGCCCACCAGGTGGTGATCTGGCTGCGTGACGGTGAGGATCTGAGCTACGAGGAGATCGCGGCGGTGCTGGACGTGCCGATCGGAACCGTTCGTTCGCGCCTCGCTCGCGCCCGCGAGGCGCTGCGGCGTGGTGTGGAGGGATGATGGACGAGGCGACTCTCGAGCTGCTCAGCCGTTACTTGGACGACGACCTCGCGGGCGACGAGCGCGGTGCCTTCGAGCTGCGTCTCGCGGCCGAGCCTCGACTTCGGGGCCGGTTGGAGGATTTGCGCCGTGGGCGTGAGGCTGTCGCCGCACTGGCCGCAAAGGAGCGTCCGCCGGCGGCCCTCGACGCGCTGGTCGAACCCCTGCGGCGCGCGCCGGTACAGCGGACGTTCGTCCGACCGGTTTTCCGATGGCTCGCCGCGGCGGCATCTGTCGCCGCCGCCGCGCTGCTCGCCGTGCAGCTGGCCCAGCAGCATCCGGTGCCAACCTCGACCGTTCGCCTCGAGCGCGCGCGACCTCCCGCTGCACAGCCCTCGCCAGGACGCTACTACCAGCTCAAGCCCCTCCCGCTCCCAGGCGACGCGGATGAGGCGCCGATGGGCGCCGCGGAACGGCTGCTTCGTGACGGTCCGGCCACCCCGGTGCCGGAACCGCTCCCGCCACTCGAGGTGATGGGACCACTCGAGGCCCCGCCTCCGTCATCGACAGCGGAGAACGGCCGGCGTCAGGACGAGACCCTTCCGGTTGGGCCGGCCGCCGACGCCGTCGCTCCGGCTCGCGAGCCCAAATTTGAGGAGGTCGTCGTTGCCGAGGGCGCACCCTCGATCCACGCGAAGGGGGCTGGTGCAAGCCGGCCGGAGGTCGCCAAGGCCGGCAGCCTCAGCGCCAGCGCCGAGACCGCGCCGTCTGGCTCCCCTTCGGTTTCGGGAGTGCTCGTTGTGCGTGTGGCGACCCGTTCGGTCCGCATTCCGGTGGCAGCGCTGCCGCTCGGCCCTTCGCCGGTCGCCGTCCAGGTCGAGGTCCGAAACGAGCGGATCGTGAGGACCATGCCGACTGCCGGCGGCGATCGCTTGCCCGGCGGGCTTGCCGCTGCTCTCGCCGGGATCCCGGCGCCAGGTATCGAGGATGGAGAGTACGCCGCCCGGCTGGAACCGGCGCCTCGGCCGAACTAAGATGGATCTCCGACCGAGGTTGGGGGAGGGTCACAGACATGCGGACCTTACGCCGGGTCATGATCGCTGACGACAATCGTGTCTTCCGCGCCGTGCTGCGGGAGCTGTTCGAAGACATGAAGGCGGAGGTGGTCGAGGCGTCCAACGGCCGCGATGCCTACACCCGGGTCGTCTCGGAGACCTTCGACCTCCTGGTCGTCGATCTATTGATGCCTCAGATGGACGGCTTCGAGGTCATGACGAAGCTCCAGGCCGTGCCTGCCGCCGAGCGTCCGGTGGTGTTTTTCACGACCGCCGTCTACAAGGGGCGGCGGTGGGAAAACGAGGCGCTCCACACCTACGCAGCGGACGAGTTCCTACCCAAACCGATCGATCCCGAGACTCTGACGGCCGCCGTCAAACGCCACTTCACGATCTCCTGAGTGCGGGCTCGCCTACACCTCTCACCAGGTCGCGTCGCGAGGGTGCCGAGATACCCGCCGGCGTGGAGCTGGTGAGAGATGCGCGCTAGCTGCGGAGTGCGGCGAGGACTTCCTGCTCGGTGTCGAAGACGTCGAAGACCGTGATCAACTGCGTGACCTGAAGAATGTCGTTGATCTTGGACGACAGCCTCAGGAGCTTGAGCTGACCGTCTCGCTTGGTCACCGTGGTGTAGCAGGCGACCATCTCCCCGATTCCTGAGGAGTCGATCGCGTTGACGCCGTGGAGGTCGAGGACGATCTTGGAGTGCCCGGTGTCGAGCGCCTGGTGGATCAGTTCGCGGATCTTGACGTCGCCGCTGCCGATGGTGATCTTGCCCGAAAGCTCGATGATGCGAACGTCGCCGAGGTCACGGATCGTGCTCTTCATGTTCTCCACTCCCTTCGAGGGGCTGCACCCGACGGGTCATTTCCACCGTCGTGCCGCCGTGGCTGCTGGTCGAGAAGTCCACCCTGTCCATAAACTGTCGCATGTAGAAGATGCCGCGACCGCTCGGGCGGAGCAGGTTATCTGGGTCCGTTGGGTCTGGGATCGACGATGGGTCAAAGCCCTCGCCCCGATCGCTGACCATGATCGTGAAAGTGTCGGCGGCCAGACGGTATTCCACCTCGACCGGAAGACCGCGGTTCTGACGATTACCGTGGCGGATGGCATTAGCGAGCGCCTCACGCAGCGCGGTGACCAACCAGTACCGGTCCTCCCGGGTGCATCCGGCCGCGACGCAGGTCTCGACCAAAGCGCGCTCCGCCACCTCGATGCTGTCAAAGCGGCTGGCCAGAACCAGCACGGCGTGGGCCTCCCCGGACTGTGGCATGACCCGCGAAGAGTACCCCAGGAAACGCCGGGGCGGCAACTCGACTCGGCCGGGTTCAGTCGTAATCCGGAGAGTCGTCGTCGTGGTCGTCCTCACAAGGCTCGACCATCTTCAGGATCCACTCGTGGAAGGCGCGTTCCGCCGCGTCGACTGGGAGCGCGAGGATCTCGGGCAGCTCATACGAGTGAAGCTCGCGGATCGCTTCCGAGACCCGGTCGAAGAGCCGGCGCGGCGTCTTCACCACCAGGAGATACTCGGTGTCTTCGCAGACCTTTCCCTTCCAGCGATAGATCGAGCGCAGGCAGGGCACGATGTTGATGCAGGTGGCGAGCCGGCGGGCGATGAGCTCTTCGGAGATCTCGACCGCCTGCTGCTCGGTGCCGACCGAGGTGAGCACGAGGCAGATCGATTCGAGATGACTCATGGCGGCACGCTAGCGAAATCCCTGTTCCGAGTCAAGAAAGGTGGACCAAGACGGCGCTGTGCGGGAGCTCAGTATCTCCTCAGGAGGCCGACCACGACACCCTGGACAAGCACCCGATCGGCGGCGACCACGATCGGCGCCATGGCGGCGTTTGCGGGTTCCAGTCGAACGGTGGCTCGATCGGGGCGGAAGAAGCGCTTGAGCGTCGTCTCCGTTCGGTCGACCAGTGCAACCACCACCTCGCCCTCGTCGGCGTGATTCCGGCGTTGCACCACCACCAGGTCACCGTCATGGATGCCGTCATCGACCATCGAGTCGCCGCGGACCTTGAGCGCGTAGTGCTCTCCCCGCGCAGCATGTCGGGGGGAACGGCGACGGTGTCGTCACCTTCCCAGGACTCGATCGGGGAGCCAGCGGCGACCGTGCCGAGCAGCGGAAGCTGCGGGGCGGCGCCGATGTACTCGTCAGACAGCTCGAGCCCCCGCTTCTGATGTTTCGTCTTGTTGAGAAGACCCTTGGCGACGAGTAGCGCGACATGCTTCTGGGCGCTGGCCGTCGAGGAGAAGCCGAAGTGCTCGGAAATCTCGCGCAGGGTCGGCGCGACGCCGCGACTTTCGACGACTTCCTGGATGTGGTCGAGGACCTCGCGCTGGCGATCGGTGAGAAAGGTCATCGCTCCCCCCAGGCTATAGATCGCTGACTCCGATCGCCACGATAGGTGAACATGAGGCATACGTCAAGCGGCGGGGCTGATGGCGGGAGGGGAGGAATGGTCGGGGCGAGTGGATTTGAACCACCGACCTCACGGTCCCGAACCGTGCGCTCTGCCAGGCTGAGCTACGCCCCGATCGGGCAAGGGCGGCCATTCTAGATCAGGGTGCTGAGGTTGGCAAGGCCCCGTCTTCTGGACTCAGATGAACCGCGTGATGAGGATGATCACGATGAAGATTGGGCATACCACGCCAATCAATATCCGCCACAGCGGGGCGAGACCTCGGAACCCGGATGCGCTCGAGACGATCTCGTCCGAGGCGCGCCGCAACCCCCAGACGGTGGCCGCAAAGAGGCAGAGTAGAAGCGCGCCGAGGGGCAGAGAAAGATTGACCCAGAGGAAGTCCATCAGGCTGAAGAAGCCGACCTGCCCGAGGATCCGCGCCGACGCCAGTGGCTCGACGCCGACCCATGCCAGGGCGGACGGTATGCCGACCACGAGGGTGATCCCGCCCGCGGTCCACACGGTGCGCGTGCGCGGCCAGCCGAGCTCATCGATGAAGTAGGCCGCCACCACCTCGAGCAGCGACACGGTGGAGGTCAAGGCCGCAACCCCGAGCAGGAAGAAGAACACCGCGCCGATCAGATCGCCCCCAGGCGTCATGCGGGCGAAGACCTCGGGTAGAACCTTGAAGATGAGGGTCGGCCCCGCACCGGGCTCCTGTCCGAGGGCGAACACGGCGGGGAAGATCATGAACCCGGCAAGAACCGCGATCAGGGTGTCGGCCAACACCACGGCAACGCCACAGGTGAGGAGATTCTGCCGTTTGGAGAGGTAGGAGCCATAGGTGAGCATGGCGCCCATGCCCAGCGAGAGCGAGAAGAACGCCTGCGCCATCGCCTCGAGCACCACCTTCCAGCCAATCTTGGTGAAGTCGGGGTGGATCAGCCAGCGGACACCGGCGCCGGACCCCGGCAGCAGCAGGCCTCGGATGATGATGGCGACCATCATGACCAGCAACAGCGGCATCAGGATCTTGGACCAGCGCTCGATGCCACGCTGCACGCCGCCGACAACCACCAGCACGGTGAGGATCAGGAAGAGCGCGAAAAACACCATCGAGTCCCACGCGCCGAATCCGGTGAAGAGCACCCGACCGGTGATCACGCGTTGGCTGTAGTCGATGAAGACCGCGAGCACCTCGCCGGCGATCACGGCGTAAAACGAGAGGATGCCGACCCCGGTGGCCACGGCGAGGTAGCCCACGAGCTGCCACGGCCCGCGCGGTCGCAGCGACCGGATCGCCCCGACGGGGTTCTTCTGGGTGGCGCGGCCAAGGGAGATCTCGAGCAGCATCACCGGCAGGCCGAGCGCGAGGACGCAGACCAGGTATACGAGAACGAAGGCGCCGCCGCCGTTCTCGCCGGCCGAGTACGGGAATCGCCAGATGTTGCCGAGCCCGATGGCCGAGCCGGCTGCGGCGAGGATAAACCCGAGCTGGGAACTCCACTGACCTCGGTCGGGGGCGGGGCCGGTCACGCATTCCTCCATGCGCTCGGACACCGGCGATCGACCGGCCCGCACACTCGAGGTGCCGCGCCGGCATGGCGTCCGAAGGTGCTGATGGCGCCACGCTAGCCGTCGCGGGATGGGTTGTCAAACTCTCAAAATCAAAGACCGCGGCAGGGCGACCCTGCCGCGGCCGGGTGGCTTACGCGGGTCCCTTGGTCAGGCGCCGGCCACGGCGATCCTGGTCTCGGCGAGACGCAGGTGCGAGGTGAGCTCGTCAATCTGCTCCGCACTGGCCGACTTCATGGCGCTCTGGATCTCGTCCCGCTCGCGGCGGGCAGCGTCGACATCAACTTCCTTCGGCCATTCAGCGAGGTCGGCGAGCACGGTCACGCGATCCGGCATGACCTCTGCGAAGCCCCCCTGAACGACCATCCTCTCCACGCCCATCGCAGTACGGTAGCGCAGCTCGCCGGTCGCGAGCGAGGTCAGCAGCGGGGTGTGGCCGGGTAGGACACCGAGCTCGCCAAGGGTTCCCGGCATCTCGATCGTGGCCACCTCGGCCTCGACCATCACCCGCTGCGGGGTGACGACCTCGAGGCGCAGGGTTTCGTTCATCTCAATCCTCCGCCTTCATCCGTTCCGCCTTTTCGATCGCCTCCTCGACCGCACCGACGTACAGGAAGGCCTGCTCAGGAAGGTGGTCGAGCTCGCCGCTGCACAGCATCTTGAAGCCCCTCACCGTGTCCTCGATCTTGACGTAGCGGCCCTTGAACCCGGTGAACTGCTCGGCGACATGGAACGGCTGCGAGAGGAAGCGTTGGATCTTGCGCGCCCTACCAACGGTGAGCTTGTCGTCCTCGGACAGCTCGTCGATGCCGAGGATTGCGATGATGTCCTGGAGGTCCTTGTAGCGCTGGAGAATCCGCTGGACCTCGCGGGCCACCATGTAGTGCTCCTCGCCGACCACCGCGGGGTCGAGAATGCGCGAGGTGGATGCGAGCGGATCGACTGCGGGGTAGATGCCAAGCTCGGAGATCTGGCGCGACAGCACGCTGGTCGCGTCGAGGTGGGCGAAGGCCGCTGCCGGCGCCGGGTCGGTGAGGTCGTCGGCAGGCACGTAGATCGCCTGCACGGAGGTCACCGAGCCCTTCTTGGTCGAGGTGATGCGCTCCTGGAGCTCGCCCATCTCGGTCGCGAGGTTGGGCTGGTAGCCGACCGCCGACGGCATGCGGCCGAGCAGCGCGGAGACCTCGGAGCCCGCCTGAGTGAAGCGGAAGATGTTGTCGATGAACAGGAGCACGTCCTGGCCCTCGCTGTCGCGGAAGTGTTCGGCGACGGTGAGGCCGGTGAGGCCGACGCGCAGGCGCGCGCCCGGGGGCTCGGTCATCTGGCCGTAGATCAAGGCAGCTTTGGACTTCTTCCAGTCGGTCGGGTCGATGACCCCAGACTCCTGCATCTCCAGCCACAGGTCGTTGCCTTCGCGGGTGCGCTCGCCGACGCCGGAGAACACCGAGAAGCCGCCGTGCTGGAGGGCGACGTTGTTGATCAGCTCCATGATGATGACGGTCTTGCCAACACCCGCGCCGCCGAACAACCCGGTCTTGCCGCCCTTGGTGTAGGGTTCGAGGAGGTCAACGACCTTGATTCCGGTCTCGAACATTTCGACCGAGGTCGACTGCTCCTCGAGGCTGGGCGCGGGGCGATGGATCGGCAGGCGCTGCTCGGCCTCGACCGGCCCGTGCCCGTCGACCGGCTCGCCGATTACGTTGAGCACACGGCCGAGGGTCGTGCGGCCGACCGGCACGCTGATCGGGCCGGCCAGATCGACCGCCCGCATCCCGCGCACCATGCCGTCGGTTGCCTTCATGGCGACGCAGCGTGCACGGCCCTCGCCGAGGTGTTGGGCGACCTCGGTGACGACGTCGATCGGGACGACGCCCTTGTCGCCGTCGTCGACGATCCGCACCGCGTTGAAGATCGGGGGCAGGTGCTCGTCGGGGAACTGAACGTCCACCACCGGACCGATCACCTGGACGACGCGGCCTTCTACCTGCTGGCTCATCCTGCTCGACTCCCTAGTCTCCCAGCGCCTGGGCGCCGGACACGATTTCGATAAGTTCCTTGGTGATCGCCGCCTGGCGGGTGCGGTTGTACAGCATCGTCAGGCTTTCGATCATCTCCTTGGCGTTTTTGGTGGCGGCGTCCATCGCCGTCATGCGGGCCGCCTGCTCGGCGGCCGCGGAGTCATAGAGGCTGCGCTGGACCTGGGTCTGGACATGGCGAGGGAGCAGCTCGGCGAGAAGGGTCAAAGCGTCCGGCTCGTAAAGGAAGTCGACCTTCGCGTCGTCGCCCGGCTCCGCCTCCGGCGGGTCGATGGGGAGCAGACGCTGGAGAGTGAACTCGTGGCGGATCAGGCTCGCGAAGCGGTTGTAGCACAGCCACACCTCACCGACCTGACCCGAGGTGAACGCCTCAATGAAGCGGTTTCCCAGCCTGCAACCTTCGCCGCCCTCGAGCGAGGACATCGTCTCCCGCTCCTCGTGGACGATCGTCCACTGCCGCCGCCGGAAGTAGTCGGAGGCCTTGCGTCCGATCGCGACCACCTCGGCGTCGCCCCAACGCTCACCGCGCAGCTCGCGCTCGGCGGCGCGCAGCAGATTGGCGTTGAACGAGCCGCACAGGCCCTTGTCCGAGGAGATCACGACCAGCCACACGAGCTTGGATCCGGACCGCTCGAGGAGGGGGTGGCTGTGCTCGGTTCGGGCGGCGACGTCGGCGAGCACCCGCGCGAGACGGTCGGCGTACGGCCTCGCCTGCGTGATGCGCGCCTGGGCTCGGCGCAGCTTCGCGGCCGCGACCATCTTCATCGCCTTGGTGATCTGCTGGGTACCCTTGACCGAGCGGATCCGCCGGCGGAGGTCTCTCGTGCTAGGCACGTCCAGCCTCCGGGTTTTCCTTCAGGAAGCGCTCCACGGCCTCGCTGATCAGTCCGCCGAGCTCCGCGGCCGTGGCGTCGTCGATCTTGCCGGTCGACAGGATGCGCTCGAGCGTCGCGGCCCCGTTTTCGCGGACGTGGCGGTGGAGGAAGGCCTCGAAGACGCGCACCGCGGAGACCTTCAGGGTGTCGAAGAAACCCTTGGTGCCCGCGTAGATGGAGACGATCTGGAGCTCGACTGGTAGGGGCTGGTACTGACCCTGTTTGAGCATCTCGAGCAGGCGTTCGCCGCGGGCGAGCTGACGCTGAGTGGCCTTGTCGAGGTCGGAGCCGAACTGGGCGAATGCGGCGAGCTCGCGGAACTGGGCGAGCTCGAGGCGGAGCGAGCCCGCGATCGACTTCATCGCCTTGATCTGGGCGTTGCCGCCGACGCGGCTGACCGAAAGGCCGACATTCACCGCCGGCCGCTGGCCGGCGAAGAAGAGGTCGCCCTCGAGGTAGATCTGGCCGTCGGTGATCGAGATGACATTGGTCGGAATGTAGGCCGAGACGTCGCCCATCTGGGTCTCGATCACCGGCAACGAGGTCAGGGAACCACCGCCGAGCGCATCGTTGAGCTTGGCGGCCCGTTCCAGCAGCCGCGAGTGAAGGTAGAAGACGTCGCCGGGGTAGGCCTCGCGGCCGGGCGGACGGCGGAGCAGGAGAGAGATCTCACGGTAGGCCTGGGCGTGCTTGGTGAGGTCGTCGTAGAAGGTGATCGCGTGCTGCCGGTTGTACATGAAGTACTCGCCGATGGCGGCGCCAGCGTACGGGGCGAGGTACTGCATCGGGGCCGGGTCGGACGCGGTCGCGGACACCACCACGGTGTGGTCCATGGCGCCGTGGCGGTCGAGGATCGCGATCACCTGGGCGACGGTCGACCTCTTCTGTCCGATCGCGACGTAGATGCAGATGTTGCCGGTGCCCTTTTGGTTGATGATCGTGTCGAGGATGACCGCGGTCTTGCCGGTCTGGCGGTCACCGATGATCAGCTCGCGCTGGCCGCGGCCGATCGGGATCATGGCGTCGATCGCCTTGATCCCGGTCTGCATCGGCTCCTTCACCGGCTGACGATCGACCACGCCGGGCGCGGTACGCTCGAGTGGATAGCGTTCGACCGAGCCCACTGGACCCTTGCCGTCGAGCGGGCGGCCGAGCGGGTCGACCACGCGACCGACGAGCTCTGGGCCGACCGGAACGTCGAGGATCCGGCGGGTGCGCTGGACCTCGTCGCCTTCGGCGATGAGGTGGACCTCACCCATCAGCACCACGCCGACGTTGTCCTCCTCGAGGTTGAGCGCAAGGCCGTAGACGTCGTGCGGGAGCTTGAGCAGCTCGCCGGCCATGACGTCGTCGAGGCCGTAGACCCGCGCGATACCGTCGCCGACCGAAATGACCGTCCCGACCTCGGTCATGTCAATCGTGGTCTCATGTCCTTCGATCTGGCGGCGGATGATGTCCGCGATCTCGGCGGCTTTGATCTGCATGGTCTCCCTACCCCTGTTCTGCACCAGCCTGGCGGCGCAGCTGATCGATCTGACCCACCAGCGAACCGTCGAAAACCTTCGAGCCGACCTGCACCCGGAAGCCGGCGAGCAGATCGGGCTTGGCGACGAACTCCGGCACTACGGCGGCGTGGACCACGCCCTCGAGAACGTCGAGCAGCTTCTTCTGCTGGCCGCCGGCGAGCGGCGTCGGCGTCTCCACCCGGGCGCGGACCCTGCCCAGGCTGCGGTCGACCACCTCGCGGTAGGCGACGACGACGTCGGGTAGTTGCTCGAGCCGGAAATGCCGTTGCAGCACCTGCAGGAATCGGCGTGTGGTCCCCGTGATCCCGACGCTGTCCATGACCTCGTCGAGGATCAGGGTCTTGGTCTCCGGGTTGACCGTCGGCGTGACCATGACACGGTTCAGCTCGGGCACCACGGCAAGCGCCTCGGCCATGGCGGCGAGCTCGCCGGCGGCGCCTTCGACGGCCTCCGGACCCTCCCCGCCGAGGACGGCGAGGAGTGCACGCGCGTAGGGCATGGCGCGGAATCGTGCCATTTCAGTCCTCCGTCCGGAAGCCGGCGAGGGCATCAACGCTGCGGTCGAGGAGGCGAGTCCGGTCGCTCTCGGTGATCTTGTGCTTCAAGAGGTCACGGGCGATGTTCGCAGTTAGCTCTGCGACCTCCGCCGCGAGCAGCTGCCGGGTCTCGGCACCGCGTCGTTCGATCTCATCGTTGACCCGCGCCACGAACCGCTCGGCTTCGACCTGTGCCGACTCGGCGATCCGCGCGGCCTCGGCCTCGCCTTCCCGTTCGGCGCGCGCCCGGATCTCGGCGACCTCTTTCTCGACCGCATCGAGCCGCTCGACCACCTGGACGCGCAGCGCCTCCGCCTCGCGAAGCTTGTCCTGTGCCTCGCGAAGCTCGCGCGCGATATCCGCCCGACGGGTCTGCAGGAACGCACCCATCGGCCGGCCGACGAAACGATAGAGAAAGTAGAGGAATGCCGCCAGGTTGAGGGTCATCCAGATCGGATCGGGGATGCCGAGATGGCTCCCCCCCTCGGAGGCAAATGCGACCGAGGGAGCGGCGGCGGTGGCGGCGCTCACGACAATGGCTGCACGGCGACTCACGACGCCAGCTCCCTTCCGAGCAGGCGCTCGGCGAACGCGTGACCGAGAGTGGCGGCCCGTACGCGCAGGTCCTCGCGGGCCGCGGCGGCATCCCGGTCGATCCCGCGCAGCGCGTCATCAAGCCTCTGCTCGGCGTCGGCCCGAGCAGCGTCGAGGATCTTCTGGCGCTCGCCCTGCGCTTCCTGGCGCCGCTCACCCCGCACCCGGGCGGCCTGGCGGGCGGCCTCCTCGAGCTCGGCCTCGAGCCGCGCCGAGGCGGACAGGTACGCCTCGTGCTTGCCGGCCCACTCGCGCTCGGCGCCGGCAATGCGGCCCCCCCGCTCCGCCATCACCCGGCTCATCGGCCGGATGAGGAACTTCTGGACGAGCCAAAAGGTCACCCAGAAACAGATCATGATCAGTATGAGCGACCAGTTCGGTGGGGTCATCCGACCCTCCCAATGGAGCCCTCTCCTGCGGTGACTGCAGGGCGGCTCACGTTACCAAACGGAGGAAAAGCGGTCAAGGTGTCTCCGCCACTTTGTTGTTGCTGGGGCGATCGTCTCGAGAAATCATCGCAATTCGCCCTTCGAGAAACGCGCCCTCCTCCATGATCACGGCCGGCGCCGAGATGTCCGCCCAGACCTTCGCGGCCGCGTGCAGCACGACCCGCTCACTGGCCTCGATGGCGCCGCGAACGGTGCCGCCGACCAGGCACTGGGCGACGTAGATCTCGCCCTCGACCACGCCATCCTCGCCGATCACCAGCTCGGAGCTCGACCGCACGGTGCCGATCACGGTGCCATCAAGCCGAAAGGTCGTCGCGAACTCGAGCTCGCCCCGGATCGTGCATCCGGAGTCGACGAAACCATTGAGACCGTCCTGTGCGCGCCGCATCAGTGTCCCTCCATCAGGCGGTCGAACACTCGCAAGAGCTCCTCCTGATCACCGCACGAGATCACGATGCGGCCCCCACGGGCTCGCGACTGGATCTCGACCTTTGCGCCGAGTCGCAGGCTCAGGCGGTGCTCGGCCTCGCGCAGGTTGGGGTCGGGCGGCCGACGCGTGCGGGGCCGGGCCACCTGGGTACTCGCTGCGGACGCCGCCCGCTCGAGATCGCGGACGCTCAGGCCGGAGGCGGCGACTCGCTCCGCCCAGTGCCGCCGCTCGACGTCATCTGCAAAGGCGAGGAGGGCGCGACCGTGGCCGGCGGTCAGCCTCCCGTCCTCGATCATCACCTGCAGGTCCTCCGGCAGCTTGAGCAGCCGCTGCGCGTTGGCGACCGTGCTGCGGTCGACCCCGACGCGTGCGGCGATGTCCGCCTGCGACATGCCGAAGTCGTCCGCGAGATGGGCGTAGGCCCGCGCCTCCTCGAGCGGCGTCAGGTCGCGCCGCTGGAGGTTTTCGACCAGGGCGAGCTCGAGCTCCTGCGCGGCGTCGACGCGCTCCCTGACGACCGCAGGGACGCCATGGAGTCCGGCCAGCTTCGCCGCCCGCCACCGGCGCTCGCCGGCGAGGATGACGTACCGCCCGTCGCCCGCATCGGAGACGAGGAGCGGCTGCAACACTCCGTGCTCGGCGATCGAGGCCGCGAGCTCGCGGAGAGACGCGGTTTCGAAGCGCTGACGAGGCTGGTGGGGGTTCGCCTGCAGGCTGTCGATGGGGAGCTCCGCGAGCCCCGCGCGCGGCCGCGGCGTCTCCGGAAAGAGCGCCTTGAGGCCCCGTCCCAGCGCCGGCCTACGCGACATCGGCGGCCTCGACGCGCCCGAGGTACTCACGGCCGAGCTGGAGGTACGCCTGGGACCCCCGGCTGCGAAGATCGTAGGCGTGAATGGGCCGCCCATGCGAGGGCGCCTCGGCAAGCCGGACGTTTCGTGGCACGACGGCCTCGAAGACCACCGCGCCAAAGGCCGCGCGGACCTCCTCCGCAACCTGCTGCGCGAGGTTGGTCCGCTCGTCGTACATCGTCAGGAGCACACCCTCGATCGCGAGACTGGGGTTGAGAAACCGGCGAACCTCTCCGACCGTGCGCATGAGCTCTGACACTCCCTCGAGCGCGAAATACTCGCACTGGATGGGGATCAAGAGGCCGCTCGCCGCGGTGAGAGCGTTCACGGTGAGTAGGCCAAGGGAGGGAGGGCAGTCGATCAGCACGACCCTGTGGTCGCGAAGGTCGCCAAGGGCGTCGCGAAGACGGAACTCCCTCCCCACCATGCCCACTAACTCGACCTCCGCCCCGGCGAGCTCGGGCGTCGCCGGCACGATGTCGAGGCAGGGAAACGACGTCGGCGTCACCGCGGCGGCAAGCTGCGCCTGACCCGTCAGTAGCTGGTAGGACGTGATCGCATCGGCGGCAGGCCGAACGCCGACTCCCGAGGTGCAGTTGGACTGTGGGTCGAGATCGACGAGGAGCGTCCGCCACTCGTAGGCCGCGAGAGCCGCACCGAGGTTGATCGCGGTCGTGGTCTTGCCGACGCCGCCCTTCTGGTTGGCTACCGCCACGATCCGGGGTTTCACGTGGAACATGGTTGCAATTGAACGAGCCGGCCGTGGTCCAGGCCCGGTAGCGGCGAGCTTACCACACGCCAACCCGGCACCTCGCAAAGCTCGGCGAGGCCGGTCTCGGTCGACCACAGCAGCACCGAGCCGCTCGGCGCGAGACGTGGTCGGGACCACCGCAGCAGCCCGGCGTGGCCGCCGAGCGCCCGCGCAGTGACGGCGTCGAACGGGCCCCTCTCCGCCTCCGCGCTCCCGGTGCGTGCGGCGACGGCCTCGGCGTCGAGACCGAGCTCCCGGATCGCCAGTCGCAGGAAGGCCCAACGCTTGGCGCGCGGCTCGAGCAGCACACCGCGCCATCCCGGCCGCACAACGAGCAGAGGTACTCCTGGCAGGCCGGCGCCGCTGCCGACATCCACCAGCACGCCCGCCCTGCCGAGCCGCGGGGCCGCCGCGAGCGAGTCGAGGAGGTGTCGTCGGACCAACTCCTCCCGGGACGCGAAACGGACCAGGCTGTGCACCGCGGCCCATCTCTCGAGCAGGGCGGCATAGTGGGCCAGGCGATCCACGGCGTCGGCTGTCTCGAGGTGCTGCGAAAGCAGGACTGCATAGGCCGCGCGCACGTCGTCGGCCACCTCAGTACTCCCGTCGCCGCGACAGCCACCCGGCGAGGATCGCCACGGCGGCGGGCGTCACTCCAGGGAGCCCGGCCGCCTCCCCCAGGCTGCGTGGGCGGTGGCGCTCGAGCGCCTCCAGGACCTCGCGCGAAAGACCGGGCAACGCGGCCGGCTCGAACTCCTCGGGGATCACCGCCTGCCGGAGCCGGCGGACACGAGCCACCTCCCTCCGCTGTCGCTCCAGGTACCCCTCATAACGCACCCTCGACACCACCACGAGGCGGTCCTCGGCCGGCAGGTGGGAGAGCGCTCCGATCTCCGCCGCTGCTTGCGCGGGGTCGACGTCCGTGCGACGCAGGACGCCCGCCCAGGTGGTCGGAGCCGAAATCTCCACACGGCACGCGCGTCGCACGGCAGTTCGCGTCTCTCTGTTCGGGTTCAGGCGGGTCGCCTCAAGGCCCTGCCGCGCGCGCTCGCGCGCCTCCCAGCGAGCATGTTCCACGTGAAACGCCCGTTCCGGGACGAGGCCGAGCGCGACACCGTAGGCCATCAGACGTTCGCGCGCAGAGTCGACGCCGAGCAGCAGCCGGTGCTCGGCACGAGACGTCAGCATCCGGTATGGCTCGCGATGCTCCGTGCCGACAACGTCGTCGACCAGAACGCCCAGATAGCCCTCGTCTCGACCGATCACCAGCGGCATCTGCTCACGCAGCGCACCCACCGCGTTGATGCCTGCAAGCAGGCCGAGCCCGGCCGCCTCCTCGTAGCCCGACGTCCCGAGCACCTGACCGGCCAGCCAGAGCCCAGGCACCGCGCGGGCCGCAAGCCTGCGGTCGACCTGGCGCGGCGACACGACGTCGTACTCGACCGCGTAGCCGTAACGCAGAAACTCCGCGCGCTCGAGCCCGGGCACCGAGCGCACGACCTGCTCTTGCACGTCGCACGGCAGGCTGGTCGCGAGCCCGTTGACGTACATGCTGTCGCTCTCGAGGCCTTCCGGCTCGATGAATAAGGTGTGCTCGCGGTGGTGGGGAAAGCGGACGACCTTATCCTCGATCGACGGACAGTAGCGCGGGCCAACGCCCACGATCTCGCCGCTGAACAACGGCGACCGGTGGAGGTTGTCCTGGATGATCGTCTGTACCAGCTCGGGCGTGCGCGCGCTCCAGCAGATGCAGCGGTTGCGGACCGTCCGCGTCCGCCACGAGAACGCGCGCGGCTCGTTATCGCCCCGCTCCTCCCCGAGCCGCGCGTAGTCCAGGCTGTCCCTGCGCAGGCGCGGCGGCGTCCCGGTCTTGAACCGCCGCAGTTCGAGGCCGAGCTCCTCCAGGGCGGGACCGAGGCCGACGCTCGCCGGCTCGTCCGCCCGCCCCCCGGCGCGGCGGTCCGCCCCGGTGTGCAGGACGCCACCGAGAAAGGTGCCGGTAGTGACGATCACGGCTCGCGCTGCGATCCGCTCACCGTTTTCCAGGCGAACCCCGACCACCCGGCGGTCGTCGCACTCGAGGCCCACCACCTCGCCCTCGATCAGTTCGAGGCCCGGCAGGCGCGACAGCAGCCGCCGGAGCAGCTCTGAGTACCTGGCCTTGTCGCACTGGACGCGCGGGCCCCACACGGCCGCGCCTCGCGAGAGGTTCAGGGTCTTGAACTGCAGCCCGGTGCGATCGGCCGCCCACCCCTGGAGACCCCCAAGGGCGTCGACCTCGGCCACCAGGTGCCCCTTACCGACGCCCCCGACGGCGGGGTTGCAGGGCATGTGCCCGACGCGCGACCGGCTCATGGTCACCGCGATCACCCGCGCACCCATGCGTGCCGCGGCGGCCGCGGCCTCGCAGCCCGCGTGGCCCGCGCCCACCACGACGACATCCGCCCTCACGAGCCGCTCACTTGCCGATGCAGAAGGTCGCGAAGACCTCGTCGAGCACGTCCTCGGTGAGCACTTCGCCGGTCAACTCCGCGAGCTCCGCCAGCGTCCAGCGCACACCCTCGGCGGCCAGCTCGGGCGCGCCCGGGTCGATCGCGGAAAGCTCGTCCCGCGCCCGCTCCAGGGCCCGCCGATGGCGGGCGCCGGCCGCGACCGGCCCGTCCTCATCTCCGATGACCGCTCGCACCGCCGACGCGAGTCGCGCCTCGAGCTCCAGGAGCCCTTCCTCGCTTCGCGCGGACACCCGCAGCCAGCCCTCACCGCCGCCCGATCCAAGATCCGCCTTGCTCCAGACCAGCACGCTTTCACCGCCCGGAGGAAGCGAGATCTGCGGTGGTCCCTCCGCCGTGTCCGCAGGCCACAGCGCCACCACCACGTGGGCCTCTGCCACCGCGGCGGCGGCCCGAGCCATGCCTTCGCGCTCCACCGCGTCGCCGCCGCGGCCCGTACCGGCGGTGTCCACCAACACCACCCTCACGCCGGCAATCTCGGTCGTGGCCTCGAGCACGTCCCGGGTCGTCCCCGGGGTCTCCGCCACGATCGCCCGCGGACGGCCGATGAGCCGGTTGAAAAGGGTCGACTTGCCCGCATTGCGGGCGCCCACCAGCACCACCCGGATCCCCCCGCGCGCCAGCTCTCGTCGCGTAGCACCCGCCACGAGATCGTCGATCTCCTGGCGGACGACCGCCAGTCGTCGCGCCACCGCACCCGGTTCCGGTTCGACGCCATGGCCCGGAAAGTCAAGCTCGGCCTCGAGCAGGGCAAGAACGGCCGTAAGTTCGCCGCGCAAGCGACCGAACCTGGCAGAGAGCTCGCCGCGAAGCTGCCGCTGCGCGGCCTGATACTCGAACCGGGTTTCGGCCGCGATCAGGTCGCGAACCGCCTCCGCTTGGAGCAGATCCAGCTTCCCGTTCGCCACCGCCCGGCGCGTGAACTCGCCCGGCGCCGCCCGCCGCGCTCCCGCGGCCACACACTGCTCAAGCACGCAGTCGACCACGAACGACGACCCGTGAAGGACCATCTCCACCATGTCCTCACCGGTCGCGCTGCGCGGCGCCCGGTAGGGAATGGCGACCGCGCGCTCCCCGGGAACGAGATCACCAGTCACCTCGACAAGCTGCGCCTGCCACGGGCGATCTGGGTCGAGACCGGAGCACACCTCGCGAGCAATGCGCCCGGCATCGGGACCGCTCAAGCGCACCACCGCGAGGGCGCCTCGGCCCTCCGCGGTCGCGCGAGCGACGACCGTGTCAGCTCCGCCCGCGAGGGCGGACGACAACCCGCTTGAGAAAGCCGGTTCCATCCGACTCGGTCTCCACCCTGGCGTCGTCGCGCAGCGCGAGATGGACCTCTCGCCGCGCGGCCGGCGTCAGCGGCCCCAGAACCACCGGCTGACGGCTGCGGAACGCCCGCGCGGCCGCCTCCTCCGCCTGCCGGCAGAGTTCGTGGGCCCGGCGCTCCTTGAACCCGGCCGCGTCCAGTTGGACCGGCGGGTGCTCGGCGGGGATGCGTGCGTTCAGCACCCGGTTGCTCAGGTACTGGAGCGCGTCGAGGCCGCGGCCGCCGCCTGCGGTCAGCAGCGAAACGTCCTCGCCCTCCAGCTCCGCCCGCAGCAGCCCGTCCCCGCTCTCCACCCGCGCCCTCACCGCGAGTCCGCCCGCACGGAAGCTCTCGGAGAGAAACAGCCCGAGCACGGCGACCGGGTCGACCTCCGCCCGCACGGTCACATCGTCGTCGCCGCTGGCCACGACCTCGTAGTGGATCTCACCGAGCCGCACACCGAGCGCTTCGAGGGCCTTCGAGAGGGCATCGTCGAGACTCGTCCCGACCGCAGTGACCTCGTGATTCATCGCTCCTTGCCCTTCGCCGCCGAGCGGCCTCTCCGGGGGAGCGTGCGCTCCCCGATGAGGTGGAGCGTAATCTCCTGCTGGAGGATCGTAATCACGTTGTTGGTCAACCAGTACAGCACAAGACCCGACGGAAACTTCAGAAACATGATGCCGAAGACGAGCGGCATCATACGGAAGATCTTCTGCTGCTGGGGATCCCCCGCCTGCGGCGCGAGCCGCTGCTGCAGCCACATTGTCGCGGTCATGAGGATCGGCGTTACATAGTAGGGGTCTTTGGTCGACAGGTCATGGATCCAGAAGACAAACGGCGCACCGCGGAGCTCGATCGCCTTCATGAACAGCGTGTAGAGCGCCCACAAGATCGGAAGCTGGACCAGCATCGGGAGGCACCCGCCCATCGGGTTGACGCCCTCGATCTTGTACAACTCCATCATCTCCTGGTTCATTTTCGCCTTGGCCTGCGCGTCCCCCTTGTGCTTCTTGTACTTCTCCTGGATCGCCTTGACCTTGGGCTGGACGCGCTGCATCTTCCGCATTGACACCGTCGATGTGTGCATCAACGGGAAGAGCAGCACTCGGATCGCCAACGTCAGCAGGATGATCGCCAGTCCCCAGTTGCCGACCCCGCCATAGGTCCAACGCAGCGCCTTCAGGAAGAAAACAGAGATTGGGTGGAAGAACCCGAAGTGCAGGGTCTGGTCGAGCCCGTGGTCGACCTTCTGTAAGAGGTCGTACTCCTTCGGCGCGGCGAACAGCTCTCCTTTGATCTCGGGGCCCGCCGAGGAGATAAGCACCCTGAGCACCGGCTCTTTCACCTCTTGGCCCTTGTCGTCGGTCTCACTGACCTCGAGCCGCTCCACCCTCACCGCGCTGATCGGCGTCGCTGGCCTCCACATGTTCAGAAAATAGGTGTCCTCGAATCCAGCAAACTCGGCGCCTGTCGGGTGAACCTCTACCGACTCCTTGATCTTCTTCCGCACCCAGCGCTCGATCTTCCCCTGTGAGCCGACCGCAACGTCACCCCACGTCGAGTAGCGGTTGTCCTGCTCAAACTTCCCGCGATCTCGCAGCCCTGTTCCGACGCTCATCTGCCAGGACGCCGCCTCTCCTGCACGAGCGATTTCGGTCCGGATGCCGTACCCCTGGGCCGCGAGCGAGACCGCCTTCACGACCTGGTTGCCGAGCCCGTCGGCCCACTCGAAGCGGCATGACCGCTCCGCACAGGCGACCCGGTACAGCTTGTCGTCGGGACCCTCCGCGCTGACCAACTGGAGCGGGAGGGCGCGGTTCGGATCAGCCACGGTCTGCACCAGCTCGAGCGGCTGGCCCTCGTCCCCCGTGTACCGCCGCAGAAGCAGCGAGGTGATGGCCGCCCCGCGGTTGGACATCGTCAGCTCGAGCACGTCGTTTCGCAACCGCACGAGCTCTTCCCTGTCCGCGCCAACCGCCTCCGGGGACGTCTCGGCCTCTGCCTTCGGCGGCTGCGCGGCGGCGGCAGCATTGGTCGCCGGGGCCTCAGCCGACGCCGCACCCTCCTCGGCGCCCACTCCGGGCGTCGCCGCCACGCTCGGCGGCGGCGGCACCGGCGCTGGCGCCTTCGGAGGCGGGAACAGAACCGACCACACCGCGAAGATCACCGCCGACAGCACGAACGCGAGCAGCAGGCGCTTTTCCATGCCTTCTCCCCTCACGGAACCGGATCATAGCCCCCGCGGTGCAGGGGGTGACAGCGCAAAAGACGCTTCAACCCGAGCCAGGACCCCCGGATGAAGCCGTACCGCGCGACGGCTTCTGCGGTGTACTCGGAGCAGGTTGGTTGGAATCGGCAGGCGGGTGGAAGGTGGGGGGAGAGGACGCGCTTGTAGAGACGAAGGACGCCGAGCGTGACTCGAGCCGCAAGCGAAGGGTCGCCATGCACCGCGAGAACTCCCGTCGAAGCTCGCTCCACGGAGCATCCGCGCATCCCCGCCGAGCGTTCACCACCACGTCGACGGACGTAGCGATGAATTCGTCGTCAAGCAGCCGATACAGCTCACGCAGCCGCCGGCGACAGCGCGAACGCACCACCGCCGAGCCGACCTTGCGCGACGCCGTCAAGCCGAGGCGACCCGGCCCCGCGCCATTGCACCGAAGGCCAAAGATGACGAAACAGCGACCACCGACGCGCTCGCCGTCCCGGTAGACCAACTGAAACTCTTGCCGCCGCCGCAGCCGACGTTCGCGCGGCAGACGCCGCGTCAGACGGCAAGACGCTTCCGCCCCTTGCGACGACGCGCCTTCAGCACGCTGCGACCGCCCTTCGAGCGCATTCTCACCCGAAAGCCGTGGGTCCGCTTGCGGTGCCGATTGTTCGGTTGAAACGTCCTTTTCATCGTTCATACCTCTCTCAACACAGGGCGCTTACCGTACCCCACACCGCTTCGCCTGTCAAGCCGCCATCCGCCGCCTCTGGCGCGGGCTTATGCTACGCTGACCGAATGGACCGTTGGCAGGAGCTCCAACCAAGCCTACGACAGCTCGTGGGCGAGGACGAATACGGCACCTGGCTGACCCGGGTTCGCGCAGTGCGCAGCGAGGGCGACAGTCTCACTCTCGGCGCGGACAGTGCCATCGTCGCGGACTGGGTCCGCGACCACCTTCTGCGTGACATCGAAGCCGTCGCGCGCAGTCAGTGGGGCCCCACGTTTCGCGTCCTGCTCAGTCAGGACACCCCAGCCGCATCCGGCCGGTCCGAACCAACGCAGGTCTCGAGCCCTTCCCTTAACCCCGCTTTCACCTTCGACCGCTTCGTGATCGGCCCCTCCAATCAGTTTGCCTGCGCTGCGGCGGAGGCCGTGGCCGACCGACCGGGCATCGCCTACAACCCGCTCTATATCTACGGCGGGTCAGGCCTCGGAAAGACCCACCTCCTCCACGCCATCGCCCATCGTGCCCTCTCCTCCGGGGTTCGTCGCAAAGTCCTCTATATGACCACGGAGCAGTTTGTTAACGAGCTCATCAACTGCATTCGACGCAAACGGATGGATGAGTTCCGGATGACCTTTCGCGGGGTCGACGCCCTGCTTCTCGACGACATTCAGTTCATCGCCGGCAAAGAGAGGACACAGGAGGAGTTCTTCCACACCTTCAACACGCTCCAGTCGAGCGGTCGCCAGGTCGTGTTCACCTCCGACGCCAAGCCAGCTGACATCCCGGGGCTCGAGGAGCGGCTCCGCTCCCGCTTCCTCCAGGGCCTCCTCGCCGACATTCAACCCCCCGACCTGGAAACTCGTTGCGCCATCCTTCGTGAGAAGGCCCGGGCGGCCGGTTGGGAGCTCCCCGAGGACGTCGTCCTGTTCATTTCTCGGCGCGTTCAGAAGAACGTGCGTGAGCTCGAGGGCTGTCTCAACCGCACCGTGGCCTTCGCTCAGCTCACCAACCGAGCGCTCTCCGTAGAGCTCGTCCGCCATGCGCTGACTGAACTCCTCCCGGAAGAACGCTCCAGCACGCCGTCCGACATCATTCGCTTCGTCGCCCACCACTACGGCATCCGGGTAGTCGATCTCAAGGGCCGCTCCAACCGGCGCTCGATCGCCCTCCCTCGTCAGGTTGCCATGTTCCTCATCCGCGACATTCTCGACCTCAGCTTTCCCGAGATCGGCCGCATCTTCTCCAAACACCACTCGACCGTTATTTACGCCATCGATTGCATCCAGAAGATGCGCCAATCCAATCCCGACTTCGACGCCACCCTCACGTCATTCCGCGACCACTTCGGCTAACCGTTCCTCGTCCTGCACACGACCCTGTGGAGCCCTGTGGACTCCACAGCTCTCCACAGCCTCTCCACAGCCGCATGCACAGAGCATCCGGATCGCAAGCTCCCTGAACCTGACAACCTCCTGCAATGTCCACAGAACCGACCCTCTCGACGATGATGACGACCTATGCTATCTTTCCTTCTATGAGCTACTTCGTCGTCACTTAAAGGGGTTATCGATGGACGTCACGCTGAACCGAACCGCCGTGCTTCAGGAGCTTTCCGTCCTTCAAGGGGTTGTGGAACGCCGGACAACCATTCCCATTCTCTCGAGCATCCTCGTGGAGGCGGTCGAAAACCGGCTTCATATGGTCGCCACCGACCTTGACATGACCATTCTCACGTCCTGTGCCGCGGAAGTGCATGTTGCCGGCCGAGTCACCCTTGAGAGCCGTGTTGCGCAGGAGTTGTTCCGAAACCTCCCGACCGAGGATCTCAGCCTCCGTCTCGATGGTGATGCTGTCGAGATCAGCAGCGGGCGCTTTCGGTCGCGAATGTCGGTAGCCGATGCCGGTGAGTACCCGACGGTGCCGGACGTTCCCGCGGGAAGTGGCTATGGCCTTTCACTCAATCTCTTTCAGCTGATGCTGCAGAGAGTTGCTTTCGCAATCACAAAGGACGACCCAAAGTTCCAGCTCAACGGCGCGCTGGTGAAGTTGCTGCCGGGTGAGATCGAGATTGCGGCCACTGACGGTCACCGGCTCGCTGTCGTTCGCGCGCAGGTTCCGGAGGGGGAGCCGCCGTTTGAGCAGCAGCTCTTTCCTCGCAAGCTGCTCACGGAGTTTGCCCGTTTCAGCGACGAAGAGGTGGTGCTCTCTTCCGGGGACAATCATCTCGGCTTTCGAATGGGGGAGAGGACGCTGGTGTCGCGGATCGTGGAGCTGCGGTTTCCGCAGTATGAGCGCGTCATCGTACGAAATCACCCTTACCGAGCACGTATCGACCGCAAGGAGCTGCTGGCTTCGTTGCGGCGTGTCAGCCTGATGGCGCACGAGAAGGCGCGTGGTGTGCGCTTCCACTTTGATCCGGCCGGTGAGATCAAGCTGACCTCGATTGGCTATGAGCGCGGGAGCGCGGAGGAGGTCCTGGGTGCGACCTACCAAGGTGAGGTTATGGAGATCGCGCTCAACGCACAGTACGTCATGGACGTGCTCCAGGTGCTTGACGGGGAAGCCGTCGATTTTCAGCTGCGCGACGGTAACAGTCAGTGCGTGATCGTCCCGGTCGATGACGATCCCCGCCTCGAGGAGTACATCTACGTCCTCATGCCGATGAGGATCTGACCCTGGTGTGGCTGGAGTGGCTGGACAGCGCGGGCTACCGTAACCTCGCCGCCGAACGAATCTCCTTGTCAGCGGGTGTCAACCTCATCCTCGGCGACAACGGCCAGGGCAAGACAAATCTCCTCGAGGCTGTGACCGTGCTTGGCAATCTGCGGTCCTTCCGAGGTGCTGGTGTTCGTGCATGGGTCAGACATGGCGAGCGCGCCCTGCGCCTCGAGGGTCGTGTCCAGAGCGCCAACGGTCCCCGGCGCATGCGCCAGCTCGTGGAGGTCGGCCCAATGCTCCACAGGGAGCTGACCGTCGACGGACTCGGCGCCAAGGTGCCGCAGTATCTCGCCGTGTGCCCGGTGTTCGCGATGAGCTCTGGTGATCGCGACCTCGTGGTTGGTGCTCCCCAGGAGCGCCGCGGTTACCTTGACCGGCTCACGTTCCTGCTCGAACCGCTTTCGTGGGACGACCTGCGCGGCTACCAGCGGGTCCTCCGCCAGCGCAATGCGGCGCTCGCTCGGCGCGCTGCGGTCGAAGAGCTCGGCGCGTGGAGCAGTCGCCTGGCTTCTGCGGCGGCAGCGGTGGTGCGTCGACGAAGGGAGACCGTCGCCACGCTGCAACCGGCTCTCAGGACACTCCTCGCGGCCCTCCTGCCGAGCGAGGGCCCACGGATGGAAATCAGCTACCGGGCTGAGCCGTGGTTGGACCTGGCGCAGGGACACGAAGTTCTTGTACACGAGTACCAAAAGCGCTATACTGAGACGTCGGTTCGGGACCGGGAACAGGGCTTTACCGGCGAGGGTCCCCACCGCCACGATCTCCGGCTTCGAGCAGATGGGCGCGCGGCCAGGGATGCTCTCAGTGCGGGGCAAGCGAAGTCGGTTGCGCTCGCCTTCCGACTGGCCGCCCTCGAGCTTGTCGAGCACGCCCGGGGCGAACGGTTACCGGTGGTCGTGGACGACGTCGACGCCGAGCTCGACGCGGCCGCCCTGGAACGGCTGCTCGGCGTCCTGGGAACGGAGCGCCAGATCTTCCTTTCGAGCGCTCATACAGACATGGTCAGGCTCGTGGTTCCAGCGCGGCAGCGCCTCGAGATGCGTGCGGGCGTGTGCAGCTGGGACCTCGACGGAGCAACAGGATGAGCAACTCCTACACTGCGGATGACATCAAGGTACTCAAAGGCCGCGACGCGGTCCGCAAGCGGCCCGGGATGTACATCGGCGACGTCGATGATGTCGCCGGCCTCAACCACATGGTCTGGGAGGTCGTCGACAACTCCGTTGACGAGGCCCAGGCTGGTTACTGCGATCGCATCACAGTGACACTGCATGCCGACGGCAGCGTGTCGGTCGATGACAACGGGCGCGGAGTGCCGGTCGACCTCCACAAGGAGAGCGGACGGTCCGCTGCCGAGGTCATCATGACGGAGCTCCACGCTGGCGGGAAGTTCGACAACAACTCGTACAAGGTCTCCGGTGGCCTCCATGGTGTTGGGGTCAGCGTCGTGAACTTCCTCTCGGAGTGGCTTGAGCTCGAGATCTACCGGGACGGCACGGTGTGGCAGCAACGCTACCAGCGCGGGGTCCCCGTGAACCCGCTCGCCCCGATCGGCAAGACCCGCCGCACCGGCACGCTTGTGACCTTCAAGCCGGACCCCGAGGTGTTTTCTGTCACCGAGTTCCACGCCGACCTGCTGGTCCGGCACTTGCGCGAGCTGGCCTTCCTCAACTCGAATCTGGAGATCAAGTTTTCCGACGAGGCTGAGCTCAGGGAGGAGAGTTTTCGCTTCTCCGGCGGCCTGGCGGAGTTTGTGACCTACCTCAACCGAGCCAAGAACGTTCTTCACAAGCCTCCGATCCTGCTCACTGACAGCAACGACGAGGGCGAAAGCGTCGAGGTCGCCCTGCAGTGGCACGACGGCTACAACGAGAACGTGCTCGCATTCACCAACACCGTCTTCAACCGCGACGGCGGCACCCACATCGCGGGCTTCCGCTCGGCGCTGACACGGACCATCAACGCCTACGCGCTCGCCGAAAACCTTCTCAAGGGCATGAAGGAGAACTTGTCCGGGGAGGATGTCCGCGAGGGCCTCACGGCACTGATCGCCGTGCGGATCCGCGAGCCGCGATTTTCCAGCCAGACCAAGGACAAGCTCGTCTCTAACCACGTCAAGGGCTGGGTCGAGTCGATGCTCAACGCGCGGCTCGCGACCTACTTCGAGGAAAACCCGGCCACGGCGCGGCGCATCGTCGGCAAGTGCCTCGAGGCAGCGCGCGCGCGCGATGCCGCCCGACGGGCGCGCGAACTGACTCGGCGTAAGAGCGCGCTCGAGAGCTCGTCCCTCCCCGGCAAGCTCGCCGACTGCTCCGAGCGCGACCCGGCGCGAGCCGAGATCTTTCTGGTCGAGGGCGATTCCGCCGGCGGCTCGGCCAAGCAGGGACGTGACCGGCGGTTTCAGGCGATCCTCCCCCTGCGAGGCAAGATTCTCAATGTAGAGAAGGCTCGATTCGACAAGATGCTGTCGAGTGAGGAGATACGAACCATCATTCTGGCGCTCGGCACCGGGATCGGACCCGAAGAGTTCGACCTCAGCCGCCTGCGCTACCACAAGGTGATCATCATGACCGACGCGGACGTGGACGGGTCCCACATCCGCACCCTGCTGTTGACCTTCTTCTACCGCCAGATGCGCGAGCTGGTCGAGCGCGGTCATCTCTACATCGCGCAGCCCCCGCTCTACAAGGTCGCCCACAAGAAGCGGGAAGCCTACCTCAAGGACGACGGCGAGCTGTCCAACTTCCTACTGGATCGGGTCGAGGACGAGTACCGGGTGGTGAGCGCGGCCGACGGCACAGTCTTCGCCGGCGCGGAGCTGCGCCGCATCGTGCTCGCCGCGCAGCGATGGGTGGACAGCCTGCGTCACCTCGAGCGCCGAGGCTGGCCGCGTGACGTCGTCGCGACGGCGCTCGACCTGGCTCCGGGCTTTGCCGGCGGGATCGGAAGTCAGGAGTTTGCCACTGCCCTCACAGGAGAGCTCGTCGACCTCGGCTACGCCGATGTGGCGCCCTCGTTTGACGAGGAGCACGGCACATGGGACGTCACGTGCACCGCGGCGAGCAACGGACGCAGCTGGACGACGGTCGTCGGTCGAGTGCTTGCCGGGAGCTGGAACTTCCGCTTTGCGCAGCAGATGATGGAGCAGATTCGACCGCTGCGGGTCGGTCCCTACCATCTCGAGCGTAACGGAGATCGGCTCACCCTGGAGACCCTCGCCGAACTCGTGGGCGAGGTCTACGAGGCCGCCAAGAAGGGCCTCAACATCCAGCGCTACAAGGGGCTCGGCGAGATGAACCCGCAGCAACTCTGGGAAACAACCCTCGATCCGACGGTCCGCCGCCTGCTCCAGGTCACGATCGAGGACGCGGCCGAAGCGGACGAGCTGTTCACGATCCTGATGGGCGACGCGGTCGAGCCGCGACGCCTATTCATCGAAAACAACGCCCTCGAAGCACGCAACCTGGACATCTGAAATGAGCGACAACCGCATTCTGGGCGGCGCCGCCCGTGTGTCCGTCACCATCGAGGAGGAGCTCCGCAGCTCCTACCTCGACTACGCCATGTCGGTCATCATCGGACGCGCGCTGCCGGACGTTCGCGACGGGCTCAAGCCGGTTCACCGCCGGATCCTCTATGGCATGGCCGAGGGCGGACACTCCTCGGGAAAGCCCTACAAGAAGTCGGCGCGCATCGTCGGCGACGTCATGGGTCGGTACCACCCCCACGGCGACTCGCCGATCTACGACACGATGGTCCGCATGGCCCAGGACTTCTCGATGCGCTACCCGCTCATCGACGGCCAGGGCAACTTCGGGTCGATCGACGGTGACGCGCCAGCAGCGATGCGCTACACCGAGGTCCGCCTCACCAAGATCGCCGAGGAGATGCTCGGCGACGATATCGGCAAGGACACCGTCGACTGGGTGCCAAACTACGACGGCTCGACCCAGGAGCCGCTGGTCCTGCCGGCGCGGTACCCCAACCTTCTGGTCAACGGCTCGTCGGGCATAGCGGTCGGAATGGCGACCAACATTCCGCCGCACAACCTGACCGAGGTCATCGACGCCACCATCCGATTGATCCGGCAGCCGGACGTCACGCTCGCCGAGCTGTTCGAGGTCCTGCCGGGCCCCGACTTCCCCACCGCCGGCTTCATCCACGGGCGTCAGGGCATCATCGACGCCTATCGGACCGGCCGAGGGATCATCCAGATGCGCGCCCGGGCCGAGATCGAGCTCGACGACGACGGCCGCCATGCCGCCATCATCGTTCGCGAGCTGCCCTATCAGGTCAACAAGGCGCGGCTGATCGAACAGATTGCGGCGCTGGTCCACGCCAAGCGTCTCGAGGGAATCTCCGACCTCCGTGACGAGTCCGACCGCGACGGCATCCGGATGGTGATCGAGCTCAAGCGGGACGCGATCCCGGAGGTGGTCCTCAACCACCTCTACAAGCTCACCCAGATGCAGACGACGTTCGGGATCATCCTGCTCGCGGTCCGCAACAACCAGCCCGGGGTCTTCACCCTCATCGAGCTGCTCAGACACTTCGTCGACCACCGCAAGGAGGTCGTCGTCCGCCGCACCCGCTACGACCTCGCGCGAGCCCGAGAGCGGGCCCACATTCTCGAGGGCCTGGTTGTGGCGCTCGACAATCTCGACGAGGTCATCGCGCTCATCCGCGGGGCCGCCGACCCCGCCGCCGCACGGGGCGGGTTGGTAGAGCGCTTCGGTCTCAGCGAAGCGCAGGCGCAGGCGATTCTCGACATGCGCCTGCAGCGCCTGACGGGTCTCGAGCGCGACAAGATCCTCGCCGACTACCGCGAGCTGCTCGCCCAGATCGAGCACCTCGAGAAGATCCTCGCCTCGCCGGAGATGGTGCTCGGCATTGTCGTCGAAGAGCTCGAGCAGATCAGGAAGGCCTACGGTGACGAGCGCCGGACGCAGATCATCGCCGACCCCAACGAGATCTCGGACGAGGACCTCATCGCCGAGGAGGACATGGTCCTCACCGTGTCGCGCGACGGCTACGTCAAACGCTCGGCGCTGTCGACCTACCGAGCCCAGCGCCGCGGCGGCCGCGGGAGGCGCGGCATGGCGACCAAGGCCGAGGACGTGGTGTGGCGCCTGTTTGTGGCCTCGACCCACGCGACTGTGTTGTTCTTCACCACCAAGGGCCGGGTGTTCGCAAAGAAGGTCCACGAGCTGCCCGAGGTCGGACCGACCTCCCGCGGGCGGGCCCTGATCAACCTGCTCCCTCTCGAGCCCGAGGAGGGGGTCGCCACGCTCCTGACCGTGCGCGAGTTCGCAGAGCACGAGGACGCCTTCCTGCTGTTCGCCACCCGCCGCGGCAAGGTCAAGCGCTCGCGCCTCGCTGCCTACGCCAACATCCGCTCCAGTGGCCTGCGGGCGGTGTCGATCGTCGAGGGCGATGACCTCCTCGCCGTCCACCTCACCAACGGCAGCAGCCACGTCTTCATGGGAACGCGGGCGGGCCGGGCGATCCGGTTCGACGAAGCCGATGCCAGGGCGATGGGCAGGGTCTCGGCGGGCGTGCGCGGCATCTCCCTGCGCGAAGGGGACGCGGTCGAGGAGGTTGCGACCTTCGACCCGAACGACGAGGGTGACGTGCTGGTGGTGACGGACCGCGGCTTCGGTAAGCGCACCCCCGTGTCCGAGTTCCGCCTCCAGCATCGCGGCGGATTCGGCATCACCCTGGTCCGGCTCACCGACAAGAACGGCGAGGTTGTCGGCATCCGCCACGTCCACGACGAGGACCAGGCGCTGCTCATCACCGAAACCGGAATGCTCATCCGCATGGACATCGCCGAGATCTCACGAATCGGCCGCGCCACGCAGGGCGTGCGCCTCATCCGGCTCGATGAGGATGACCGGGTGGTTGCGGTCGCCAAGCTCGTCGACAGCGACGATGGTGACGAGGAGGACGACGAGCCCCCGACCGACGAGGTCTGACCCGCGATGCCGACCCCGGGCCCGCTCGATCCGCGCACGGTCCGCGCGACCGCCGTGGCTCATCAGGAGGGGGTGATCGGCGTGCTCGCGCTGATCGGGCTCTCGCTCACCGAGGGTGGCGCGACGGCGGCCCTTCAACCCACGGGCGCCTGGACGGTTGCGGTGGGCGTCGGGATCGCCAGCGGGCTGCCGCTGGCGGGCGTGATGTGGCTCCTGCGGGGTGTCCCGGCGCTCGCGGAGCTCGAAGCATGGCAGCGGCGCATGGTCGCGAGCTGGCATGTCGCGGACGCGCTCGCGGTGGCGTTGCTCTCGGGCCTTGCCGAGGAAGCCCTGATGCGTGCTCTGCTGCAGCCGATCGTCGGGCTGGTCGCCGCTGCCGCTCTGTTCGCCCTGCTGCACGTCGTCCCGGACCGGAGGCTGTGGCCGTGGCCGGTGATGGCGTTCGGAATGGGACTGGTCTTTGGGATGCTGTTCGAACGCTGGGGATATCCGGCCGCCGCCGCCGCCCACGCAGCGGTCAACGCCGCGGGCCTGCTCCGCTTGCAGAGGTGAAGAAGAGCCGAACAGACGGCACGTGTGTACAATAGTTGGCCCCCGCCGGGGAACGACACCGGAGGTGGGCAGGGAGGCGCGGCCATGAACTTCCAGGATGAACGGTTCCGGGTCAAGGTCGGCCTGGCCGAGATGCTCAAAGGCGGCGTGATCATGGACGTCACCACCGCGGAGCAGGCGAAGATCGCTGAGGATGCGGGCGCGGTCGCCGTGATGGCACTGGAGCGGGTTCCCGCGGACATCCGTGCTCAGGGCGGCGTCGCCCGGATGGCCTCCCTCGATAAGATCCGCGAGATCCAGGCCACGGTGTCGATCCCGGTGATGGCGAAGTGCCGCATCGGCCACGTCGCCGAGGCGAAGATCCTCGAGGCGATCGAGGTCGACTTCATCGACGAGAGCGAGGTGCTGACCCCCGCCGACGATGAGAACCACGTCTTCAAGCACCCCTACCGTGTCCCGTTCGTGTGCGGCTGCCGGAACCTGGGCGAGGCGCTGCGCCGGATCGGGGAGGGTGCCGCGATGATCCGCACCAAGGGCGAGGCGGGCTCGGGCGACATCGTCGAGGCCGTGCGCCATCTACGTGCCGTGCGGCGCGAGCTCAAGACGCTCACAATCCTCGACGAGCACGAGCTGATGGCGGAGGCCAAGCGACTCCAGGCTCCCTACGAGCTGGTCGCCTGGGTGGCGGAAAACGGGCGGCTGCCGGTGCCGAACTTCGCCGCCGGCGGGGTGGCTACGCCGGCCGACGCCGCGCTCTGCATGATGCTCGGCGCGGAGGCGGTGTTCGTCGGCTCCGGGATCTTCAAGTCCGGCGATCCGGAGCGGCGCGGAGGCGCGATTGTCCAGGCCGTCACCCACTGGCAGGACGCCGCCAAGCTGGCTGACCTGTCCGCCAACCTCGGCGAGGCGATGTCCGGCCTCGACGTCGGGAAGCTGACCCCCGAGGAGATGCTCTCGCGCCGAGGATGGTGATGCGTGTCGGCGTGCTCGCCCTGCAGGGCGACTTCGCGGCCCATGCCGCGCGGTTGAGCGACCTCGGCGCGGCCGCCGTGGCGGTTCGCACCGCCGGCGAGCTCGCCGGCGTGGATGCCCTCGTGCTCCCCGGAGGCGAGTCGACCGCGATGCTGCGCCTGATGGAGCCCGAGGGTCTGCTCGATGCGATCGGCGTCCGCCTCGCGAAGGGACTTCCGGTGCTCGCGACCTGCGCCGGGGTCATCCTGCTTGCAGCCGGCGTCCGGCCTGCCCAGCGCAGCCTCGCGGCCCTCGACGTCGACGTGACGCGCAACGCCTACGGACGGCAGCTTCACTCCGTGGTCGCTCCGGTCTCCCTCGCCTCCGGGCTCGGCGCGCCCGCCGTCATGGAGGCGGTGTTCATCCGCGCGCCGAGGATTGACCGCGTCGGTCGCCAGGTCGAGGTACTCGCGCGCCGTGATGAAGACCCGGTGCTGGTCCGTCAAGGCGCAGTCCTCGCCGCGACCTTCCACCCCGAGCTCAGCGCAGACCCGCGCGTGCACTGCTGGTTCCTGGAGCTGGCCGCGGCGCGGGCCGCCTGAACGCGAGCAGAATGGACGCCGCCGCGTTCGTGCGTGTCGAAGCGCTGCTGCGACGCGCGGTGCTGCGCTTCGCGCCCGGTGCCGAGCCCCCGGCAGCGTCGTCTCTCGAGGAGGGCGCCCGGCCCTGGTTTGCGGACACGGAGACGTTCCTGGACGCCGTCGCGGCCATGGTGGGCGGACACACGCTTCCCGCCGCCGGGTTTGGGGGAGGGCTGTCGGCGCTCGAGTCCTCCGGCCAACTGCTCGCGCCAGGGCTCCCGATCCCTGTGGCCAGCGAGCCGCGGCAGGGTCCGGAGGCCGACTATTGGCGCGAGGGAGACGCGGTATGGCGCTCGGTGGCGGGACGGTCCGAGCGGGTCCTCTCCCTCGGGGCGGCCGCGGCGGCGCCGGGCCCGGCGATCGATTTGCTCTGGTTCGGTGATGGCGAGCGTTGCGTGCTCGCCGGGGGCAATCTCACGATCGACGACCGTTTCAGTCGCCTCCGCGTCGCTGCCGACCCGGCGCGGCTCGAGCGCGAGCTGACCCGCCGGCTTCGCGTGGATCCCGCCGCCATCTCGGGGCTCCCCACCCGGTCGAGCTCCAGCGGCCCGGCTCGCATCGAGGTCCGCCGCGCCGCCGGCCTCCTGCCGAAGGGGATCTGGGACGACCCCGCCGCAGTGCTTGCTGCTCGGGAGGGCGTCGAGCGCGCCGACCTAGAGGGTGAGCGGCTCCGGCTGCGCCTCGTCGGAGGCGAAGCGGTCGAGCTCGTCGTGACCCCGCGCCCCGGCGGGTGGCGGGCCGAGCGCCGATGTGGCGACTGGCCCTACCTGACAATGGAGCTCGTGGCCGAGGTCGCCGACGTCACCTACGCCGTCGACCTTGACCCACGCATCGATCCGCTGCAGCCAGGTGTGCGTACGCGCCTCGCCTTCGACCTCGGGTCGGATCTGGTGATGTTGGGTCGCTAGAACTCGTACTCCCCGCCCTGCTCGAGTTCCTCCACTGGCCAGGGCAACTCGGTCGCGGCGAGTTCCGCCCGGAGTTCGTCGACGTAGGGCGGCTTGAAGTGGTAGATCAGAACCCTGGTTGCGCGGTCGAGCTTGGCGAGCTCGACCGCGAGCGTTTGCGGGCTCAGATGGAGGCTCACGTCCGCGAGGGACTGCAGCCGGTTGGGGAACGAGCACTCGGTGATCACCGCGCGCAGGTCCGCGGCCTCGTTGGCGACCTCCCACACTCTCTGTGTCGGTCCGGTGTCGGAGGTGAACAGAACGCTCGAGCCCGCCTGGCGGAGGAGGAGCCCGACCGTGGGGACGATGTGGTTGACCGGAACGGCGGTCACCTCGAGGTCGCCGCTCGGCAGGCCGGGGATGACAAACGGGCGCTCCGCCTCAATGCCGACGAAACGCAGCCGCGGGTAGACGCGATTGGGAATGCGGCTGAAGTCGGGCCAGGTGTCGTTGTTGAACACGTGGCGGCGAACGACGGCCAGGATCCGGCGGGTGGAGTAGATCGACATCGCATCGTCGTCGACGCCGAAGGTGTTCTCGATCAGGAACGGCAGGGTCGCGGTGTGGTCAATGTGGGAGTGGGTGATGAGGACGTGCCGGATCCGGCTCTGGTCCTGAATTGGCAGCGCCCGGGTGATGGCACCGGCATCCACCGCCACCGTGCCGTCGATCAGGAAAGACGTCATCCGACAGTCCGGGCTGTCGCCGCCAAAGCTGCCGAGAACGCGGAGCTTCACCACGCGAGTATACCGTGCCGCCAGGCCACGCGCCCGGGTACCATGCGGTGATGGACGGCGACATCTCCCTCGAGCGTCTCGCCATTCTCCTCGCCGGCGGCGGGCGGGCAGCTCGCGGCATCCTCGCTGGCAACCCGGCCGATGTCCGACCGCTGATGGTCCTCGCGCGACACGACCGCCTCGATCCACTGGTGCGCATGGCTCGCGACCTCGCGCGCAGCGAGGCGCCGGAGCTGCGAGCTCGCCTTGGCGAAGCCGGATGGCGCTGGCTGGCCCCGAGTGACCCGGAGTACCCTGCGGACCTCGCAGCTACCGCCGACCCTCCTCTCGGGCTCTTTGTCTGCGGCACGCTCGCCCCCGCGCGCCGCGTGGCGGTGGTAGGTTCCCGGCGGGCGACCGCGTACGGTCGCCAGGTCGCGCGGCAGCTCGGGGAGGAGCTGGCGGCCGCCGGAGTGACGCTTGTGTCCGGGATGGCGCGCGGCGTCGACGCCGCCGCCCACGAGGGCTCGATCGCTGCGGGCGGGCGGACGATCGCGGTGTGGGGTACGGGGCCTGACCGCGTGTACCCCGCCGAGCACCGCGCGCTCGCCCTGAGCATCGCCGAGTCTGGCGCGCTGGTCACCGAGTACCCGCCCGGCACGCCGCCCCGCCGCCATCACTTCCCCGAACGCAACCGGATCATCGCCGGAATGGTCGACACCGTGGTGGTGGTCGAGGCCGCGGCCCGCTCGGGCGCGCTGGTGACGGCCCGCCTCGCCCTCGACGAGGGTCGCGAAGTCGTTGCGGTGCCGGGCAGCATCTTCTCCGAGCAGTCGCTAGGCCCAAACGCCCTGCTCGGCCTCGGCGCGCGTCCGCTCGTCACCGTGCGCGACCTCCTCGATCTGGCGCCGGCCGCCCACCGGGAGGCGTTCCCAGACGAAGGCGAGCCTCGGGGTCTCCTGGGAATCCTACCGCGCGGCGAAGCGTTGGCGGTGGACGACATCGCCGCCCGAGCCCACCAGGAGGTGCGCGAGACCATGGTCGAGTTACTCGAGCTCGAGCTGGTGGGCGCCGTCGAGCGCTTGGCGGACGGTCGGTTCAGTCGGCGCTGAGCGCCCTGTCCGCCGAGCCTGCGCTTCTTACCACGTCACGTCGCGAGGGCGCCGAGGTGCCTGTCGTCGCTGAGTCGTTGAGCGACGAGGCGCCGAGTCGCGAAACGGCCGGCAATGGCTGGCAGATCGGCACTGGTTGTAGGGAGGTGGTGAGAAGCACAGGCGAAGGGCAGAGCAGCGCTCACTCGAATCAAAGCGGCGCGGGGCACGACCACGGGTGTGGTAGTGTGACGCGCCTGAAGGAGGCGCCATGGCGCAGAAGCTCCTCATCGTCGAGTCGCCTGCCAAGGCGCGGACGATCGGAAAGATCCTCGGCTCCGGGTTCGCCGTGAAGGCCTCGGTGGGACACGTCCGTGACCTTCCCAAGAGCTCGCTCGGAGTGGACGAAGCGGCGGGTTTCGAGCCGCAGTACGAGATCCTGCCGGCAAAGGAGAAGATCGTCGGCGACCTGCGCCGGGCCGCGGCCGCCGCGACCGAGGTCTACCTCGCGACCGACCCCGACCGCGAGGGCGAGGCGATCTGCTGGCACATTGCGGAGGTCCTGCGCGACCTCGAGCGGCCGATGCATCGGGTCGAGTTTCACGAGATCACGCGCCGCGCGGTGACGGACGCGCTCGAGCACACCCGCGCCGTGGACATGGACCGTGTCAACGCACAGCAGGCGCGCCGGGTGATCGATCGCCTCATGGGATACCGTCTTTCCCCTCTCCTGTGGCAGAAGGTGAAGCGGGGATTGTCGGCGGGAAGGGTGCAGTCGGTCGCGCTCAAGATGATCTGCGACCGCGAGGCTGAGATTGACGCCTTCGTGGCCGAGGAGTACTGGTTAGTCGATGCGCTGGCGGCCGCGAGCCAACCGCCGGAGTTCCGCCTTCGCCTGACCCGCCGGGAGGGCCGCAAGTGGCGACCCGGCTCGGCCGTGGAGGCTGAAGCGGCGCGAGCCGTGATGGAGGGCGGGCCGCTCGCCATTGCCAAGGTCACCCGCAAGACGGCCACTCAGTCGCCGAAGCCGCCGTTCATCACCTCCCACCTCCAGCAGGAGGCCGCGCGCCGGCTGCGCCTGCCGGTGCGCCGCACGATGCAGATCGCACAACGCCTCTACGAGGGGGTCGATCTCGGTGCGCGCGGCCGGATCGGCCTCATCACCTACATGCGGACCGACTCCTTCCGGGTCTCAGAGGAGTCGGTTGCGGCCGCTCGCGCGCTGATCGTGGAGCGATGGGGAGAAGCCGCTGTGCCCGCGGCGCCCAACCGCTATCGCAACCGCTCGACCGCCCAGGACGCACACGAAGCGATCCGGCCTGCAGACGTGGGCCTGACCCCCGAGCAGGCAGCGCCCCATCTCGAGCCGGAAGAGCTCCGCCTCTACCGGTTGATCTGGGAGCGCTTCGTCGCCTCCCAGATGCACCGCGCGACCTTTGACGTGACCCAGGTCGACGCTGCCGCCGGAGAGTACGGTCTCTCGGCAACCGGCCGCGTGCTCCGCGACCCGGGCTTCCTGCGCCTGTGGCAGGACGGCGAGGACGGCGACGGCGGGAGCGAGGCGACCGTCGCCCTTCCGCCGGGCCTCGAGGACGGAGCGGCCCTCGCGTGCCGAAGCGTTCAGCTCGAGCAAAAATTCACCCAACCCCCGCCGCGCTTCACCGAGTCCAGCCTCGTCAAGGCGCTGGAAGAGAACGGAATCGGTCGCCCGTCGACCTATGCCTCCATCCTCCAGACGCTTTCCTCGCGCGACTACGTCGTGCGTGACAAGGGCAGCTTCCATCCCTCGGACCTCGGCAAGGTGGTCACGCGTCTGCTCACCGGCGCCTTCGCCGACCTCATCGACGAGGCCTACACCGCGCGCCTCGAGGGCGACCTCGACCGCGTCGCCGAGGGCGCCGAAGACTGGCGGGCGCTGGTCTCGCGCTTCGCCGCCTCCTTCCAGCACGACCTCGACAGCGCACGCGACACCATGGAGCAGGTCAAGGGCAAGGGCCTGGCCACCGACGAGCTGTGCCCGGAGTGCGGCTCGCCGCTGGTGATGAAGTTCGGCCGCTTCGGCAGCTTTCTAGCCTGCTCCGCCTACCCGACCTGCAGCTACACCCGAGACACGGCCGCCGCGGCGGGCGGCAGCGAGGAGACCACCGCCGACGAGGCGCCGCGCTGTCCTGAGTGCGAAGCGGAAATGGTCCAAAAGCGATCTCGCTTTGGCCCGTTCTGGGCGTGCTCGCGTTACCCGGAGTGCCGCGGCACGCGGCGAATCGGCGGCGCGCCGGCGGCCAAGCCCGAGCCCACCGGCGTCGCGTGTCCGCGCCCCGACTGCGATGGTGAGATCTGCGCACGTCGCTCCCGACGGGGGCGGACCTTCTACGGCTGCAGCCGCTATCCCAAGTGCGACTTCACCATGTGGGACCCGCCGGCCGCGGTCCCCTGCTCGGAGTGCGGCCTTGCCGTGATGGGGCTCAAGGACACCAAGCGGCGCGGACGCGAGCTGGTGTGCCCGAACAAGGAGTGTGGCCACAGGATGCCGGCTCCCGAAAGTGGCGACGAGACGGGGGCTTGACCCGGGTCCAGGTCGTCGGCGGCGGACTCGCCGGGAGCGAGGCCGCCTGGCAGCTCGCCGCGGCCGGGGTCGACGTGCGGCTGGTCGAGATGCGGCCGGTTCGTCCGACGCCGGTCCACCGGGGCGACGGCCTCGCCGAGCTGGTGTGCTCGAACTCCCTCCGCGGTGACGCCCCCGCGAACGCCGTCGGGCTGCTCAAGCGGGAGATGGAGAAGCTTGGATCTCTGGTCATCGCCGCGGCGCGCGTGGCCGCGGTACCGGCAGGATCGGCGCTGGCCGTCGATCGCGAGATTTTCTCCGCCACGATCACCGGAACCCTGCTGCGACACCCTCGGATCGAGGTCGTCCGCGAAGAGGTCGTCGAGCTGCCGGTCGGACCGGCCATCATCGCCACTGGACCGCTGACCTCGCCGGCGCTCCACGCCGCACTGGAGGCGCAGCTCGGCGAGGGCTCTCTGGCCTTCTTCGATGCCATCGCTCCGATTGTCGCCGCGGACAGCCTCGACCTCTCGCGCCTGTTTCGCGCGTCGCGGTACGGCAAAGGCGGCGGCGAGGACTACCTCAACGCCGCCATGGACCGGTCGGAGTACGAGGCCTTCGTAGCCGCCCTTCTGGCCGCCGAGCGGGTTCCTCTCAAGGCCTTCGAAGCCGAGCAGGTGCGCTACTTCGAGGGCTGCCTGCCGATCGAGGTGATGGCGGAGCGGGGCATCGACACGCTCAGCTACGGGCCAATGAAGCCGGTCGGGCTGGTCGACCCGCGCACCGGGCGGCGGCCGTGGGCGGTGGTCCAGCTCCGCCAGGACGACCTCGCGGCGGAGCACTGGAATATCGTCGGTTTCCAGACCAAGCTCACGTTCGCCGCCCAGCAGGAGGTCTTCCGTCGCATTCCCGGGCTCGAGTCAGCCCGCTTCGTACGCTTCGGGATGATCCACCGCAACACCTTCGTCAATGCTCCTGCCCACCTCGACACCCTCCTCCGGTTGAGCTCTAGGCCCGACCTGCGGCTCGCCGGCCAGATCACCGGCGTCGAGGGTTACGTCGAGTCGGCGGCCACAGGCTTGATTTCCGGGCGCATGGTGGCCGCGGAGCGTGTCGGAATCGTCGTGCCTCCCGTGCCCCGCGACACCGCCCACGGCGGGCTTGTGCGCCACCTTACCGAGCGCCCGGCGGCCAGATTCCAGCCGGCCAACGTCTCGTGGGGGCTGATCGGATGTCCCGAGGAGTTTGCGGCCGTGCGCGACAAGGGCCGTCGTCGGGAGCTCCAAGCCGAGCGTGCCCTGTCCGCGATCGCGTCGTGGGGCGCAGCCACCCCAGGTGCGACCCCCGCCGCCGCCCAGGCTGCGGTGGCAGCCCCCGCCCGCCCGGTCTGAACCACGGCGACGCGGAGACACAGAGGATCACGGAGGGCGCTCTCAGAGACATCTCTGTGCCTCTGTGTCTCTGTGGTGAAATCCCCTACGCCTTGGGATGGGACTTGCGGTAGACCGCCATCAGGTGGGCGAGGTCGACGTTGGTGTAGATCTGGGTGGTCCCGAGTGAGCTGTGTCCGAGCAGCTCCTGGATGGCGCGCAGGTCCATGCCGGCCTCCAGGAGGTGGGTCGCGAAGGCGTGGCGCAGGTCGTGCGGGTGGAGGTGATGGAGGCCGGCGACCCGAGCCACGGCGTCGTCGAGGAGCCGTCGCACCGATCGGTCGCTGAGGCGGCCGCCGCGCTGGTTGACCAGGAGCGGCTCGCGGTCCCCGCGCGGACTCAATCGGCGCCACGCGGCGCGGTCGGGAAGGTACGCGGCGAGGGCGGCGGCCGCGAGGCGCCCGAACGGCACCACGCGCTCCTTGCGCCCTTTGCCGCGGACGCGGAGCAGCCGTTGGCCGAGTTGGACGTCGCCGAGGTCGAGGTCGACCAACTCGCCGACCCGTAGACCGGCTCCGTACAGGAGCTCGAGGGCCGCTCGGTCACGGTGTCCGGCCGGGGTGTCGGGAAACCCCTCCAACAGGAGGCGTAGGGCGTCCAGGGTGACGGTTTCCGGAACCCGGCGCTCGCGGCGTGGGTGAGGGACGGCCCGCGCCGGGTTGCTCGCCACGACCCCTTCGTCGAGCAGGAAGGCGAAGAACGTCCGCAGCGCGGCGAGCGCTCGCTCGGTCGAGCGCGCCGCGAGGTGGCGACCGTGGAGATGGGCGAGGTAGGCGCGCACGTCGCTCGGCAGGACCTCGCCCGGCGCGCCGCGCCCGATCTCCTCGTGCACGAACGCCGCAAAAGAGAGGAGCTCGCGCCGGTAGGCGGCGATCGTCCGCGGGGAGAGGTTGCGCTCCCACTGCAGGTGGGCGAGAAAGCTCTCGACCCGGAACGCTGCCTCGAGACCCGCCGCGGTCATTTCCCGCCCACCATGCCCTGCGCTTCCTGCGGCGGCGAGGGCAGTCGTCCGAGGATACGCCGAGCCGCCAGTCCGAGCAGGTCGCGCAGCATCTCGCTTGAGTGCCGCAGTGGCGCCACGCGCGAGGCCTCGACGTGGCGCCAGCGTACCGGGACCTCGTACACGGTCCAGCCCCAGCGCCGCGCGAGCACGAGCAGCTCGACGTCGAAGGCAAAGCCGTCGATTTGCTGCACGCCCGCGAGCGCTCGTGCGAGGGTGCCGGGGAAGAGCTTGAAGCCGCACTGACTGTCGCGGACACCCGGCAGGGCGAGCGCGCGGACGCCGAGGTTGAAGGCCCGGCCCATCAGGTCGCGATAGCGGGGCTGCGGAACTTCGATTAGGTCGCGGTCGACGGCGCGCGAGCCGATCGCCACGGCGGCGTCGCCTGCCGCCGCCACGAGCCGCTCGAGCTCCTCGATCGGCGTCGCCAGGTCGGCATCGCTGAGCAGCACCGCCTCGCCTCGGCTGGCGGCGAAACCGGTACGCACCGCGGCGCCCTTGCCCCGGTTGGCGGGGTGGGAGAGCACCTCGAAACGGAGCCGATCTGAACCCGCAAAGCGACGCGCGGTGGCGGCCGTCGTGTCGGCGGAGCCGTCGTCGACGACCACGACCTCGGCCGGCAGCCAGCGCTCGCTCGCCAGCAGGTACGCTTGGATTGCCTCGAGGGATGGGGTCAACCGCTGGGCCTCCTCGAACGCCGGAACCACCACGCTGAGTCGGGTCATGACCGCAACCCGTGTCGAAAGAGCCCTGAACCGGGCGCCGTAGGCCCGGTGCTACAATCACCCCACGGGAACCCTGGACACAGCGGGGAGGACGGTATGGAAGGGGACCGCTGGGAGTACAAGATCATCAACATCCGCTCCGAGAACTACCGTCTTGATCCCGCCTACGAAGCCCAGCTGAACGAGCTCGGATCCGCCGGGTGGGAGCTCGTGTCGATCACTGCGATCAACTTCAAGACCGGGGCCACCGACCACATCGGCATGGTCTTCAAGCGGCGAGCGAGCTGATCCGCTCGTGGGCGCCCGCCGGCCCGCCGATCGGCCGCGGCACCCGGTCCGGTCAATCCAACCCCACGCTGTCCGGCGCCGCCACGACCATCTCCGAGCGTGCGACTCGTGCGATCGGCGACAGCCGCGCGCCGAGCAGGGCGAGGAGGCCGCCGCTGGCGGCGGTGAGCAGGGCGACCACGAGCGTCCATGGCAAACGGCGGGGCGGGAGAGGCGAGCGCAGCACGATCCCGGCCATGAGCATTCCCGGCGTCCCGCGCCGCACCGCCAGCAGCACGGTGCCCGAGGCCAGCCACCAGGCGAGCGCAAGGGCACAGGTCCACGGCAGAGCCGCGGCGGTGACAGGGCGCCCGGCGAGCAGGACCGCCAGCAAGGCTGCGGTGAGCACCGCGACGAGCGCGACCAGATCCCCCCAAGCAGCCGCGACGAGAGTCAATCGCGGGGGTGTCGACTCCGGTGGAGGAAGGAACGGTTCCTCGGCGATGCTCCCGTCGTCGTCTCGCAGCCGATCCCAGTTCGCCGGGACGGGGGCGTCGTCCGGCGGCGAGGGGCTCATCGCGAGCCCACACTCGCGATGTAGGTTTCCATCAGCGGATCGACTGGACGCGACTTGTACTTCTCGATCAGCTCCAGCGTCCGGGTGACCTCGGCGTCGTCGGGATGGCGCCGCGCGAGCTCACGCAGCAGACCCTCGCCGCCGGTCAGGTTGTAGCCACGGAGCTCGGCGAGGGCGGCATTGAACAGCACACGGTCGAGCTCGGCGCCGACCTCCGGGCTTTCCGGATAGTCCCGGGCGAGGTCGCGGGCGATGTTCACCGCGGCCCGGGGGTCGTCGGACTGGAGCAGGTTGTACAACGTTGCGAGGCGTGGCTCGTGCTCGAGCACCTTGGCTCGAATTTCGAGCAGGCCGCTGTCCTGGGGTGACCGCTTGAGACCCTCGATGACGGCCCGGTACGAAGCCAACCAGCGCCCTTCCTCGAGAGCGGCCTGAGCATCCACCAGCGCCTGGGGCACGGGCGTTGGTGTCGGGGGCGCCAGGGCCTGTTGGTAGCGGGCCAGGCGGCGGGCGACGCGGGACTGGTCGAGGCCGGTGGCGGGGAACTCCTGCAGGAGCTCGATCGCTTCCTCGACGTGCCCTTGTTTGAACAGCTCCTCCGCCTGCACGAGCGCCCGATTGAGAGTCTCGGTCTGGTCGACCGCCGTATCCGAGGAGAGCAGGCGGGAGCCAAACCACACGCCAAGCGCAAGAACCACGAGACCGACCAGCCCAAACACCATCGCGCGCAAGGTCAGCCCGCGCCCGACCGGGGTGGCGGTGGCCGACGCGCCCGATTCGTGGTCAGCGCGAGCCGCCTGAGCAGCGACGAGCTCGTGAGCGGCCGGTAGGTCGTCCTGGAAAAGATCGTCCTCGAGGTCCGGCATCGACGATGGCGGGCCGGCCTCGAGATCCAGTGCCCCGACCGCGCCCTCACCGACGCCCGCGAGGCTGTCGCGGAGCTCGATCGCCTCAATATGGTTGGGTTGCAGGGCGAGGACCTCATCGACCAGACGGCGCGCCTTGGTGCTGTCACCGGCAACTGCCGCCTCCTGGGCGTCGTACAGCATGTGCTCGACCCGGCGGTCGATCTCCTCCTTGCGGCGTCGGGCCTCCTCGATCCGTTGGGTCGCCTCGTCATGAGCCGGGTCGATGAGGTAGATCCTCGACCAGGCGTCGATGGCGCCCTGATAGTCTCCCTTGTCAAACGCCGCCGACCCGGTGGCGAGCAACTGCTCGATCCGTCCGCCCTCCTCAGTCGTCTGGTCCGGTACCTGCGGCTGCGCCGGGGTGGTGGGCTGCGGCGCAGGCGCTTCGACCTCGAAGAGGTCGGAAAGGTCGCCCATCGCGTCGCCCTCTGGCTGCTCATCGAAGGTGAGATCGCCGGCGCCGAAATGGTCGTCATGGGTCGCCTGGGTGGGAGGCCGGGCCGGTGAGGCGACGTCTGAGAGCGGTGGGGCAGCAGCGGCCGCAGCCAGATCGGCGGCGAAGCCCGGCTCGCGGTCGTCGACGGTCGCGAAGGAGATCGAGATGTCGTCGTCCTCGGCGCCGCGGCCCCCCTCCAGCGGGCCGAGGCTCGCGGTGCTTCCACCGGCCGAGTGGATGGCTTCGAGCATCGGGCTGATGCCGGGGTGGTGCGGGTCGAGGGCCTGGGCCATGAGAACGAAGTTCGCGGCTTCCTGCGGATCACCGAGGTCGAGGGCCTCGCGAGCCTGCGCCAGGAACTGGCCAACCTGGCCTTCGACCTTGAGGCAGTCTTGGATCTGCGCCAGAAGCTGCCGCGCCTCGGGGTGACCGGGCAGGTCGCTCAGGACCCGTTCGACCATGTCCTTCGCCTCGAGGAACTGGCGCTGGTTGAACTGCTCCACGGCCTCGACCAGAAGATTGTTGATGGCATCGGTGGTTGGGGCCTGCAGCTGCGCAATGATCTCCGAAAGGTCGACCTCCGCGGCTCCCGAGGCGAGCTGCTGCTGGAGGTTCTTGGCCGGTGCAAAGGAGGGGTCGAGGCGAAGCACGAACTCGAGCCCAATCATCGCCTCCTCTCGGCGGCTGTCCTGGAGCTTGGCAACGACCTGACGAAACGCCGTCATCACCCGTTCCTGGGCCTGGCCCGAAAGCTCTGGGTTCCCGGGATACACCATTGCGTCCGCGATGGTAGCAAGCTGGCGCGAGGCGGGTCAACGAACGGACGCGGTGTCTTCGGTCGCCTGGTCGCCGATCAGTGCCCCGGGGAGCACGATACGGGCCCGGGTTCCCTGCGGTTGGCGGCGCTTGAGTTCGAGACTGCCACCGTGATCGACCACGATGCGTTGGACGAGAGCGAGGCCCATGCCCGACCCCCGACCCTTGGTCGAGTAGAAGGGCTGGACGAGAAGGGTCGCGTCGTCCGTCGGCAGTCCGACCCCGTCGTCCTCGACCTCGAGCACCAACGAGCCCCGGTCGGTCAATGCCCGCACGATGACCCGCCCACCACGCGGCACGGCCTCGACGGCGTTGTCGACCAGGTTGACGAGGGCGAGCCGCAGCAGAGTCGGATCGACGACGGCCGCGAGCGACCCGGTCGGGCACTCGAGCCGGACGTCGAGACCGCTTCGCAAGCCGCCGTAGAGCGCCACGACCTCGTGGAGCACCTGGCTGACGTCCGCCGGGCGCGGATTGACCGCTGGCATGCGCGCGTACTCGTGAAAAGCGTCGACCAGCGCCTTCAGGTCAGCGACCTGCGCGATGATCGCGGCGCAGCCCTCGCCCACGACCTCGCGCAGCTCTCCGTCGAGCTGGGATGTGCGCCTCTGGATGCGTTCGGCGGCGAGCCGAATCGGCGTCAGGGGGTTCTTGATCTCGTGTGCGATCCGGCGTGCGACCTCGCTCCACGCGGCCTGACGTTGCGCTCGAACCAACTGGGTGAGATCGTCCATAGCGACCACGTGGCCGCCACCGGCGAGCGGACGCACCGTCACCTCGACGTGGCGCAAAGTGCCTTCCACCTCGAGCTCCACCTCCACCGGCGCGGTCGTCCCAGCACCCCCCTGGAGAGGATCGGCGATCGCGGAACAGACTGTCGCGGGGAGGTCGGCGAGGGCTCGCCACTGCCCAGCTTCTGCGGGTCGACCGAGCAGCCGCGCCGCCGCCGGGTTGGGACGGAACCGAGCGCTGTCCGCCGCGATCGTGAGAATCCCGGTCGGAATCGTCGCCAGCAGGGTGCCGAGCTCCTGGTTGGAGGCCAGGATCTCGCGCTCGGTCGAGCGCACCCGACGGACCATCGCGTTGAAAGAACTGACCAGTGCGGCGACCTCGTCCGACGCCGGGATCGCGACCTCCTCGAGCTGGTTGCCCTCGGCGACGCGTTGTGTCGCCGAGGCGACAGCGAGCAGGGGTTCGGTGAAACGCCGCGACAGGTACAGGCCGACCCAGACGGTTGCGAACAGCAGCAGCAGGGTGATCGCGAGAAAGACCAGGATCGTGGTCGAGGTGATCGCGCCTCGCTCGAGCTTCATCTCCTGGAACGCAGCCTCGGCTGCGGTCGCCCGCTCGAGGTGCACCAGAACCTCACGCGGTAGCAGATCGCCGACCACGACGATGGCGCCGTTCGTCCCCACCGGGCTCCAGGCCCGCACGAGCAGGCCGCCTCGCCAGCGGTCGCTGCGTGAACCCGGAGCGAGCAGCTCCCCGGGCGGCAGCGGCGGCAAGGAGCGCGGGATCCGGCGCGGGTCGGCAATGGCGTGGACCAGGCGCTGTCCTTGGTAGAGCGCGATCGCGTCGACACCGAGCAGCGCCTGAAGCTCGGTGAGATGGCTCGTCCCGCGATCGGCGAGGAGCTCCTGGGCGGCAACCGCTGCTTGGCGTCGGAGGCGGTCCTCCGCGAGCTCCCGGAGCTGGACGGTGACGGCCGCGCCGCCGCGCAAGACCTCCTCCACCGGAGCGGAGAACCAACGGTCGATCGAGCGCTGGAGGAGGTTGGTGGCAATCAGGAACAGGAAAATGACCGGCAGGAAGGTGAGGCCGACGTAGGTCAGAACGAGCTTGGTGCGAAAGCGGCTCCCGAGGACGCCGGCGCGCTGCTCGAGCCCGAGCCGAACCAGGTTGCGCAGCAGGATGAACAGCAGCACCCCGATCAGCGAGACGTCGAGGTACCACAGAACGAACAGGAGCAGCCGGTTGGTCAGCTCTCGGGGAGAGGCGGCCTGGGTCCGTTGCAGCAGATAGACCGCACCCACGGACAGGGTCATGAGCAGCACGAAGGCCGCGAGCAGAAAGCGGTTCTGCCGCCGCCAGCGGTGCCAGGCCCGGACCCATTCGCTCACGGGCTGGCGTCCAGCTCGATCTCGGTCCAGTCGGTGCCATCCACAGAGGGGAAGACCAGCCATGTGGTGGAGCTCGAAAAGACGGCGCGGGCCCGCACGTACAGGCGCGGCGCGCGATCGACCTGCGGCAGGACAAGGCGCACGGCCGGTGGGTCCGTGAGCCATGAGTGGGCTTCGTCGGCAGTTTCGACCTCTCGGTTCGCGACCACCACGTCGTCGAGGGTCAGCTCGCATCGGTAGCGGCCGGTCACCGGATCGAACGCAGCCACCGAGGTCACGGTCCCGCGCCACACCCGGCGATCCCACCACAGGCGGCGGTGGGAGCGGATCTGGAGCCGGTACTGGAGGCGGACCTGGGCGCCGGAGGGTAAGGCCTCGACGAAGGGTTCGGGCAGCGGGGACTGCAGGTGGAGCCCGACGCTGAGAGCACCCTGGTCGGGCCGAACCTCGACGATCAAGGCCTCCCCGGGCAATCCCGCGGCGAGCGCGAGCACGAAGAGCAGCACCGCCATGGCTCCGTCACTCTAGCACAGGACGGCTCTGTAAGGCCTCAGATCGACAGGATTTCCGGTCGCGGTACCGTGCCCGTGACGGGTGTGTCGGCCGACCGGTGATACACTCGCCTGATGGCGGTCCAGGGGACTGCTGGATGAGGCATTTCAGACATGGTCGCCACCCCAGCCGGCTGGACATCGGAGCTCGAGCGCGCGTTCAAGGAGTTGCTGTACCGGTTTCTCGAGGACATTCACAGCACCAAGGCGGCGCTCTACCTGCTCGGGCCGGACGGCTCGTTTTCCCTGATGACCCAGTACGGCTTCGGCCGCCGCGACCAGATCGCGATCTCCCACGGCCAGGGTGAGCCCTATATCCAGAAACTGCGTGAGATGCGAGCCAAGCCCCAGGCCTTCAACCACCCCAAGGATTTTCCCGAAATCGCCACCTACCTCGAGGCCGCTGGGACGGCCCGCCTGCTGCTGGTGCCGATCTGCGGAGACTCCCGACTGGTCGGGTTCGTGGATGCGCGGGACAAGGGCAGGCGCCGACCATTCGAGCGCCCGGACCTCGCCAGGGCCGCTGCCATCTCCAGGACGCTGCTCGAGCTGCTGCGTCAGGAGCGTCTCTACCCCGAGCTCGACGAACCGCCCGAGCCTGCGGCGACGCCGGCCTCGGTTTCGCCGATCGGGAACGCGGCGCCGGCGAGCGCTGCTGAGGGCGAGCCGGGAGTCGATCGCCACGGCCTCGAGACGGTGCTCTCCTGGGCCCTGTGGACGGCGGTCGAGGAGCAGATCACGATTGCACTGACGGTGGTCGCCGGCGCGTCAACCGCGACGCGCATCGTCGCCGCTGGCGAGCTTGGCGACACCGACCGACAGGCAGTGCTCCGCCACCAGACCCTCCTTCTGGAGCAGGCGTCTCTGCCTGTGCCCGACGCCGCGACCTGGCGGGTCGATGCGCGAACCTTTGCGGTCAAGCGTCCGGTAGATCGTAACCGCACGGTTTCGAGCGCGGTTCTGCTCTCCGTGCCAGGATGGGCGCTGATCGCGTCGGTCGTCGCCTCGACCGAGGCCGGTGTCGCCCAGGCGGTCCTCGAGCAGCTCGGCGAGGTCGCCCGCGGCGCTCAGGCGATGACCGGGCTTCGGTTCGTCCGCCGACTCCTGGCACGCCGGCTGCTCAACCCGGGCGAGCGGCAGTTTCCCGAGCTCGAGGCCCACTCGGTGGCGGTCTCACGTCTCGCGTGGAGCATGGCCCACCTGCTCGGATGGGGCGAAGCGGAGGTCGAAGAAGCGGCGCTCGCCGGCCTGCTGCACGACACCGGCATGCGCGAGCTCGACTACGACAGAGTCTACAGGCATCCCTCCCCGGGGCCCGAGGAGCGGCGACTCTACCAGCAACACGTCGTGCTCGGGGAGAGCATCGTGTCGGGTTGTGGGCTCGACGCCGTCGCTGCTGCCGTGCGGAACCACCACGAGCGCTGGGATGGCAACGGCTACCCGGACCGGCTGTCCGGCGGCGAGATCCCCGAGCTCGCTCGCCTGGTCCATGTCGCCGAGGTCTACGATATGCTCACGGCGAGCCACAGCTACCGCCGACCGGTCTCGTCCGAGCGGGCGTTGGCGATCCTCCGCGCCGCCGCCGGTCACCAGTTCGACCCGTCCCTGGTCGAGGTCGTGGCACGGGCCGTCGAGTGACCGCCGAGGGACGCCAGCTCGCGGTCAACCGGCACGCACGGTTCGCCTACGAGATCCTCGAGCGCGAGGTCGCAGGCATGGTCTTGACCGGCAGCGAGGTCAAAGCCATGCGAGCCGGCCGGATCAACCTCCGCGAGGCGTGGGTGGAGTTCGTCGGCGGCGAAGCCTTCCTCGTCGGCTGCCACGTCGGAGGCTACGAGAACGCAGGCTACGCGGCGCACGAGCCGGTTCGCCGGCGCAAGCTCCTCCTCAGTCGCCGTCAGATCGACCGTTTCGCCGGCAAGGTCCGCGAAAAGGGCTTCACGGTGGTGCCGATGGCAGTCGTCCTGGAAGGCAACTGGATCAAGGTCGAGATCGCCCTGGTGCGCGGCAAGCAACTGCACGACAAACGCGAAACGCTTCGCCAGCGAACCCTCGACCGCGAGGCCGAGCAGGAGCTCAAGGAGCACCACTAGGAATCCACCGGGCGCAGGCCGGTCAGGGCAAGCGCCGGACCGCCGGTTGGTCTCGGCCAGCGCCCGGTGGTTTCCTTTTCGATGGGCTGCGCGCATCGGCGCGTCCTGGGTATACTTCAGACGTAAATTCTCGGCGGGGTGCGGGACCTTGGAAGGGAATCCAAGGGGACCTCGTTCGAAGACAGTGGAGCACAGATTCCATGCACGACGAGATCGTCATCCGCGGCGCCCGCGAGCACAACCTGGCCAACATCGACGTCTCGATCCCACGCAATCGTCTGGTGGTGATCACCGGGGTCTCGGGTTCGGGCAAGTCGTCGCTCGCCTTCGACACGCTGTTCGCCGAGGGTCAGCGCCGTTACGTCGAGTCGCTTTCTGCCTATGCACGGCAGTTCCTCGACCAGATGGAAAAGCCGGACGTCGACACCATCGAGGGACTGTCGCCGGCGATCTCGATCGAGCAGAAGACGACCTCCCGCAACCCCCGCTCGACGGTCGGCACCGTGACCGAGATCCACGACTACCTCCGTCTCTTGTGGGCGTCGGTGGGGGTGCCGCTGTGCCCCGACTGCGGCGAGGCGATCCGTCCGCAGACGGTCGACCAGATGGTGGACCGGGTCCTGGCCCTGCCCGAGGCTTCACGCTTCCTCCTCCTCGCGCCCCTGGTCAGCGGCCGCAAGGGGGAGCACCGCAAGCTCTTCGAGCAGATGCGGCGTGAGGGTTTCGTGCGTGCACGGGTCGACGGTGAGGTGATCGACGTGGCGGCGCCTCCGGTCCTCGACGGCAAGCGCAAGCACGACGTGGAGGTAGTCATCGACCGCCTGCGCGTGCGCGAAGGCGCAGGTCAACGCCTGGCGGCGTCGCTCGAGACCGCCCTCGCCGTCGGTGAGGGGCTGGCGCGGGTCGCGGTCGAGGGCGGCGACGAGTTCGTGCTGTCCTCGCGTCACGCCTGCCCCGGCTGCGGCTTTTCCCTGGCGGAGGTATCGCCGCGGTTGTTCTCGTTCAACTCGCCCCACGGAGCGTGTCCGGCCTGCTCGGGGTTGGGGTTCCTGCGCGAGGTCGACCCGGAGAAGCTGATCGCCGACCCCGAGCGGTCGCTGGCCTCGGGCTGCCTCGCGATACTGGGTGACGGCTCCCAGTCGTGGGTCCGACGCCAGCTCGACCAGGTCGCCGAGCATCTCGGCTTCGACCTCCACACGCCGTGGCGGCGCCTGCCCGAGGAGGTGCGCCGGTTCATCATGTACGGCACCGACGAGGAGCTCGACTTCGTGTGGCACGGCAAGAAGGGGGCTTATCGCTATCGTGACCGTTTCGAGGGCCTGGTGTCGCGCCTCGAGAGGCGCTACAAGGAGACCGCCTCGGAAGAGGTCCACCGGGAGCTCGAGCGCTACATGTCCTTCGCTCCGTGCACGGTCTGCCGCGGCGTGCGGCTCCGCCCCGAGGCGCTCGCGGTCAAAGTCGGGGGTGCGTCGATTGCGGAGCTCTCGGCGCTGCCGGTCAGGAGCGCGCTCGCCTGGTTCGAGGAGCTCTCGCTCGGGGAGCGCGACGCCCACATCGCGCAGAAAATCCTGCGCGAGGTCAGGGATCGGCTCGGTTTTCTGGTGGCGGTCGGGCTCGACTATCTGACGCTCGACCGCATGGCAGGCACCCTCTCGGGTGGGGAAAGCCAGCGGATCCGCCTCGCGACCCAGGTCGGATCCAAGCTCATGGGCGTGCTGTACGTGCTCGACGAGCCGTCGATCGGCCTGCACCAGAGAGACAACCGACGGCTGCTCGACACGTTGGTCGGAATGCGCGACCTGGGCAACACGGTGGTCGTGGTCGAACATGACGAAGAGACCATCCGCGCAGCCGACTGGGTGGTCGATCTCGGGCCAGGGGCGGGTAGCCGGGGCGGCAAGGTCGTCGCCGCCGGGCCGCCGGAGGTGATCGCCTCGACCCCAGGCTCGCTCACCGGGCGTTATCTCTCCGGCCAAGAGGAGATCCCCATACCGCAGGAGAGACGGCAGGGGAACGGCGCGACGCTGGTCGTTCGCAACGCCGAGGAGCACAACCTGAAGGGGATCGACGTCGCCTTTCCCCTCGGCAGGCTGATCGCGGTCACCGGAGTTTCGGGATCGGGCAAATCGACTCTCGTCAACGAGACCCTGCACAAGGCGGTCGCCCGCGAGCTCTATGGGACGCTCGCACGACCGGGTCGCCATCGCGCGCTCGACGGGGTCGCTCAGCTCGACAAGGTCATCTCAATCGACCAGTCGCCAATCGGCCGCACCCCCCGCTCGAACCCGGCCACCTACACCAAGCTGTTCGATCCGATCCGAACCCTGTTTGCCGGTACCACCGAGGCCCGGGCGCGGGGCTACAGCCCCGGTAGGTTCAGCTTCAACGTCAAGGGAGGCCGCTGCGAGGCATGCCAGGGCGCCGGGCAGATCCGGATCGAGATGCACTTCCTGGCCGACGTCTTCGTGACCTGCGACCTGTGCCGCGGGCGCCGTTACAACCGCGAGACTCTCGAGGTGCGCTTCAAGGGCCTCTCGATCGCGGATGTTCTCGATCTCACCGTCGATGATGCCCGTGATCTGTTTGCCGCGGTGCCCAAGGTGGTCCGCGTCCTCGACACCCTCGTCTCGGTCGGGCTCGGCTACGTGCGTCTCGGCCAGCCGGCGACCACACTGTCCGGTGGCGAGGCCCAACGGATCAAGCTCTCCCGGGAGCTCGCCAAGCGGGCGACGGGTCGCACGTTGTATTTGCTCGACGAGCCCACGACCGGCCTTCACTTCGACGATGTCCGCAAGCTCCTTCTCGTGCTCCACGCACTCGCCGACCGCGGCAACACGGTCGTGGTCATTGAGCACAACCTCGACGTTATCAAGACCGCCGATTGGGTGATCGACCTCGGGCCCGAGGGCGGGGACGGCGGCGGTCGTGTCATCGTCGCCGGCACCCCCGAGACCGTGGCCGCGTGCGCCGTCTCCCACACCGGTCGCTATCTGCAGAACCTGCTCGGGCCGAATGCCGAGCGTACCCGGATGTCAGCCTAGGCCACGATCGAGTAGCCGCCATCGACGACGACAATCTGGCCGTGGATCATGGAGGCGAACGTCGCGAGAGCGAGCGGTCCACGGCTGTAGCCGAGGGGATCGGAGGGGCGGCGGAGCCGACCCGGAGAGGGGGCGGGGAGGCGAACAGCCGTCCGCTCGATCCGCGGCGCCGCAGCGCCCGCGGGCACCTCCGAGCTACGCTACGATCGAGTAGCCGCCATCGACGACGACAATCTGGCCGTGGATCATGGAGGCGAACTCCGTGCACAGGAAGACGACGGTGTTGGCGACGTCCTGTGGGTCGAGGAGGCGGCCGGCCGGGGTCCGCTCGCGGGTGACGGCGAGGATCTCCTCGCGGTTGGGGAAGTGGGTCAGCGCATCGGTGTCGACGGTGCCGGCCGATACGGCATTGATGCGTACGCCGAGCGGGGCGTACTCCGCGGCGAGGTGACGGACCATCGACTCCAGCGCGGCCTTCGACGCGCCGACCGCGGTGTAGTTTCGGATCGCCCGGATTGCGCCGAGGGAGGACACGGCGACCACCACTTTCGAGCCCGCCGCGGGCAGGGCGACGAGCCCCTGGACGAGGGGCAACAGGGCAGCGGCGTTGATCTCCATGGTCCAACGGAAGTGGTGCAGGGTGAGCTCGCTGGCGGGCCGCATGACGCCGGACGCGGCGTTCGAGATCAGGATCTCGAGCCCTCCCCACTGCTCACGGATGGTCTCGTAAAGGCCCTGCACGTGATCCGGGTTGGCGACGTTGCCCTTGATGAGCAGGGCGTTGACGCCCCGCGCCTCGATCTCGCGAGCCGTCTCCTCGGCCCGCCGCCGGTTGCGCAGGTAGTTGATTGCGACGTCGACCTTGAAGTCCGCCAGGGACAAGGCGATGGCTCTCCCGATTCCGCGCGAGGAGCCGGTGACGAGGGCCCGTTTTCCGCGGAGCCTGAGATCCATGCGCACCTCCGACCCGTCCACGCTACCGTCACTCACCGGGGAACACAAGCCGGGAAAGGTCTTTCTCGTCGTGGGGTCCCTTGACACCGCCCAAAGGCGCGACCAATAATGGCTGCACAGTACAGCTGCGCAGGGAGGTTTGCATGAACAAGACCGAAATGGCGATGAAGCTTGCGAAGAAAACCGGCCTGAGCCAGGGCAAGGCAGCCGACGTGCTCGAGGTGCTCTTCTCGGCTCAGCCGGGCAAGGGAATCATCGCGACCGCGCTCGACGCGGACGAGAAGGTGACGATCCCGGGCTTCGGCACGTTCTCTTCTCGCCGCCGGGGCAAGCGGCAGGGCCGCAACCCCGCCACCGGCGCGACCATCACCATTCCCGCCAAGAAGTACGTTCACTTCAAGGCGGGCAAGACGCTGCGCGAGCGCGTCGAGAAGTAGCCCGACGCACCGACCCGGTCGGTGCGCGGACGAGCACAGCGGGAGGCCGCTCGGCCCAGGGATGTGCCCTGGCTGTTCTGCCGCTGTCCCACATGACGGCCGAGCCGGATGGTTCGGCCGTTCGTATTGGTTCGGGCACCGGAGAGAAGCAGAATCCTGATCGCTCAGTTGCGGGCGAACGCGTACGGCACGGTGACGGTGACGGTCGAGGTGACGCGCACGCCGCCCTTGGTGGCAGGCTTGAACAGGTAGCCGCGGACGGCCTCCATGGCGGCCTGAGGAATCCCGAAGCCGTCGTGGTCGGCGCGCAGCAGCTTCACGTCCTGGACATGGCCGTTCCCGTTCACAGTCGCCTGCAGGATCACGATGCCCTTGCGTCGCGACATGATCGCGAGCCGCGGCCACACAACCGGCTGATCCCTGAGCACGGTCGGCAGTGTGTCGCACTCGGGTGCAGGGACAAAGGCATTCTCGGTTACCCGTAGCCCCTGCGGGGGGGCGGCAGCGGCTGCTGCTGCCGCGACGGCAGTCGTGGCGGCGGGCGCAGGGGTTGGCTGGACCGCGGCAGTCGGCATGGCTGCGGCGACGGCGGGCGTGGCGACGGTGATGGCGGCTCCAGTCTTCGCGGACGCGGGGGCGGCCCCTTTCGCACCGGATGAAGGCGGCGGGAGCTCGGCGACCTCGACCGCGGGCGCCGTCTCGGCAGCGCGTCGCGCGCCCTCTTCGATCGCCTCCTGGCGCTGCTTCTCGAGCGCCACTTCCTGCTCGCGTTTGGCCGCCTCCTCGGCTTGGATCTGCCGTTGCAGGTCGGCCTTCGTCTTTTCGGCGTCCTTGTTCTTGTCACCACCGCCCTTGGCTTTGCGCTCCATCTCGTGGAGCCGCTTCTGGAGCTCCTCGATTTTGCCCTGGCGGGCGAGCAACTCGTCGCGGATCTGCTGCTCCTTCTCGGCCAGCATCTGCTGCAGTTGCTCCTGTACGAGCTGCTGCATCTGGCGCGCCTGGGTCTCGCGGCGGGCGTGGATCTCCTCCGGGCTCGGGGTCGGCGTCGGCGGTGGGGACGAGGGCCCGCGGCTGAACAGGACGCCAAGTAGAGCGATGACGACGACCACGGCGCCTGCAAGGCCGATCCACAGGCCCCGGTTGCCACCCGGCCGGGTCGCGGATACGGCGGGAGCGACCTCCTGCGGCTCGGGCTTGGGCTCGGGACGCAGGTAGGGTGCGGGATCAACCGCCGACTCGGCCGCCCGCTCCTTCTCCTCGGCCTCGACCGCGGTACGGAAAAGGCGGTCCATAAACAGGGCGAGGTTGAAGGTGGTCGGACTGTACGCTCCGCCGTAGAGCAGCTTGTCGAGCTCCTTCTTGAAATCGGCGGCAGAGCTGAAGCGATCCTCGGGACGCGCCGCGAGGGCGCGGTCGAGGAGACCGCGGATGTCGGCCGGTATGGGTTGGTCGTCGAACGCCAGCCGAGCTTCGGCGAGCGCCGCCGGCCGGGCTTTCGGGTCGACGGGCAGCGCCCGCTTGGTGAGCAACTGGTAGAGAATCGCACCGAGCGAGTACACGTCCCCTCGCTTGCTGGCGGTGCGGGTCATCGCGACCTCTGGTGCAATGTAGGGAGCGAGGGCCGAGCCGGATTCCGAGTGGTCGAGCAAGCCGAGCAGCGGCTCGCCGAGGCCAAAACCGATGACTTGCGCCTCGCCATCGGTGCTCACCGTGACCATGCCGGGGTGAAGGAAACCGTGGACCAGCGCGTCCCCTTTGACCTCGACCGCGAGGGCGGCCGAGAGAGCGAGCGAGATCTTCTCGAGGATGAGCAGAGCGTTGTCCACCGGAACCGGGAAGCCTTCGTCCACGACCGCGCCGAAGAGCCGATTGAGAGGCTGAGCGGAGCTCCAGTCCCAGGCCATGGCGACCGTGCCTGCCTCGACGAAGCAGCGTACGCCGGTTGGGATGGTGGCGGCCTTGAGCTGGCCGCCGACGGCGTTGGCGACCTCGAGACGATCGGCGAGCTCCGCCGACGGGACACGGGGGCCGTCGAACACGCGCAGCCACACCGTGCGGTGGAGACCCTTTCGATCGAGCTCTCCGGCCCGCCAGAGGTGCCCGAGGTCGTCTGCGAGCACCTCCTTGAACACGATGTAGGAGCCGAACGTGCGGTACGTCTCAGGCATGGCCCTCATCCCCCGCCGTACGCTACCATCCGGGCCAGGGCCGGTCAACGCGCGGCACGCCGCAGAAGTCGGACCGCCTGATTGTGCTCCCGCAACGTTCGGGAAAAGGTGTGGCCGCCGTCGGGACGGGCCACGAAGTAGAGGTCCTCGCTGGACATCGGATGGAGAGCTGCCTCGAGCGCGGCCCGTCCCGGAGAGTTGATCGGTCCCGGCGGCAGCCCCGGATACCGGTAGGTGTTGTAGGGGTGATCGACCTCGAGGTCGGCATGCCGCAGGCGACCGGTCCATCGCCCCAGACGGCGCAGTGCGTACGCCACCGTCGGGTCGCACTGCAGCAGCATGCCGCGGTGAAGCCGGTTGACGAACACTCCCGCGACACGGGGCCGCTCCTCGGGGAGGTGGGTTTCCGCCTCGACCAACGAGGCGAGAGTCACGATCTCAAGGGGTGTCGTCCACAGAGGCTTGTCTGCCGTCAACTCGCCCCACACGGCACGGAAGCGCGCCACAAGGTGGCGCGCCGCCGCCTCCGGAGTCGTCCCGACAGCGAAGCGATAGGTATCCGGAAACAAGAAGCCTTCCAGCGAGGGCGCGCGTGGTGCGAGGTCGTCGATCCAGGCAGTCTTCCCGGCGATCGCCGGCCACACGGTTTCGTTCCCGATCCCTGCGGTCGCCATGCGAGCGCCGACCTCGTCGACTGTCGATCCCTCGACCACCGTGACCGTGACCTGGTCGACCCCGCCCTCGACGAGCCGGCGCAGGAGGTCGACCGGGCGGGTCCCCGCAGGAACGGTGTATCGGCCCCACCGGATCGGGCGCCCGCCGGCGACCAGCCGCAACCACACCCGGGCAACGAGGCTCGACGGAATGACGCCGCAGTGCTCGGCGTCAGCCAGCACCGCGGCGGCGCGAGCACCCTCAGGGACGACCAGCACGACCTCGCGATCCGGGCCGGGCCGTACCAGCGCCCAAGCCACGAGTGCGGATGCCGCGGCGAACGCCACGAGCACGATCGCCGTCGCCACGATCAGCCGGCGCCCCATCACACGACTCCCATGTGGTCCTCGAGCAGCACCGCGGCAGCGATGTGATCGATCGGGCGCCCTCGCGGTAGGCCGGCCTCGCGGGCTCGGCGCCGCGCCTCGTCCGTCGACAGGTACTCCGGGGCGAGGACCACGTCGACGCCGCGGTTGGTGAGGGCCTCGGCGAGGGCCTCGGAGCGGCGGCAAGCGGGGGTGCGCGAGCCGTCTGCCGCGACCGGCAGACCGATGACCACCCGTGCCGCCCTGTGCCGAGCCGCCGCTGCTGCAACGAGCTCGGCAGAGTCGGCAACGCCGCTCACCTCGACCGTCTCGAGAGGAGTCACCACCCCGGTGCCGTCGTCACCAACCGCAAGTCCGAGCCGCCGTCCGCCGGGGTCCACGCCGAGGTATCGCACTCCGCCATTCTATGAGGTACACGCGCCGAGCGGCGGAGACTACAATACGGGCGGTGCCGTGGCGATGGCCCCGGAGGAGGCATGAGGGTGACGGTCGATAAGGCCTGCGGCTCGGGCCTCACGACAGTGAGGTACGAGGCCGACGACATCCGCCGTGGCGAGGCGGCGGCGATGATCGTCGAACGGCGCGCCTGACAGAGGTCGTTTGCGCCGGCTACTCCTCGCTGCCCTCCTCGTGCTGCTGAGCCCAGCAGCCCGCGCCGCGGCGCCGACCGCGGCGCCTGCGGCGACCGAGCAGATCAGTGTCGCGGCGGATTCCCAGGAGTGGGTCGACGACACCTGGCGCGGTATCGGTGACGTGCACATCACCTACCAGGACATCTCCATCCGGTGCGAGGAGATGGAGCTCAACCGCTCGACCATGGACCTCATTGCCCAGGGCGGCGTCACCATGGAGCAGGGCAAGAAGAAGCTCACCGCCGACGAGGTCCGCTTCAACCTGCGGAGCAAGACCGGCGTGTTCCTCAACGCCACAGCGTTCATGCCGCCCTCGTACAGCTTCACGGGCGCCCGGATGGAGAAGCTCGACGACACCCACTATCGCCTGGAGGACGGCACCTTCACCACCTGCGAACCGTCCGAGCACACGCCGTGGGAGTTCTCCACCTCGACGGCACTGATCGAGGAAGACGGCTACGGCTACTTCCACGGCACCGCGGTTCGGGTCCAGAACGTGCCCGTGTTCTACCTGCCCTATCTCGTGTGGCCGATCAAGATGGACCGCACGACCGGGCTCCTCGTGCCCTCGTTCGGCTACTCGCAGCGTCGCGGCGCCTACCTCGGCAACGCCCTCTACCTCGCGCTCGGGCGGTCCTACGACAGCACCGTGTACCTCGACCTGTTCAGCAAGGGAGATTTCGGCATCGGCAACCAGTGGCGGTGGGCACCGGCCGCCGCCGCGCATGGGGAGATCACCGGCTTCACGATCCGCGACCGCACCACCGGGCTCTGGCAGTGGAAGTTCAACGGCAAGCACCAGCAGGCCGACATGATGGGCTTCAAGATGCTGGCCGAGATCGACGAGATCTCCAACATCGACTTCTTCCAGGAGTTCGAACGGTCGTTCGACCAGAACGCGCGACGCGACACCTACTCGTACCTCTACTTGACCCGCTCCTGGGGTCCCTACGCCCTGAACGTGAGGACCGATCGCCGAGTCACCTTCCTCAGCACGAACAACGTCAAGCTCCACCAGCTGCCGGAGGCCGAGCTCCGGGTGCGGCCGACCCGTCTCGGCCGCTCCTCCGTGTACTGGTCGCTGGTGTCCTCGGCGAACCTGTTCAACGTCGACCGGGGCGGTGACCTGAAGGCGACCTACGCTCGTTTCGACGCGTTCCCGTCCGTGTCCTACACACTCCCTGGACCGTCGTGGCTGTCGCTGACGCCCAATCTCGGGGCCCGGGCCACCTACTACACCAAGCGCTACAGCCCGGACCGCCAGTCCTTTGAGCCGGATTCGCTTGAACGCAGCCACATCGAGGGCGGCGTGGCGATGGTCGGGCCGTCGATCTCCCGTGTCTTCTCGACATCGCTCGGCTCGTTCACCAAGCTCAAGCACCTGATCGAACCGAGAATCGACTACCGATACGTCTCTGACCCCGGCAACACGAGCCAGATCCCGATCTTCGACGAGGTCGACTCCACTCCGGTCGCCAACCTCGCCCGGGTGACCCTCGCCAACCGTCTCTTCGGCCGCGCCGGCGAGGGCTCGAGCGCGCGCGAGATCGGCAGCCTCGAGCTCTACCAGGACTACTCCTTCGACAACCCGCTCAACCGGAGCCCGGACGGGACCGTGACCAGCCAGCGTGGTCCGCTCGGTGCGACCCTCCGCCTCAACCCGTCGTCGGCATTCTCCATGGACGCGCGGGCGAGCTTCGACACCCTGTTCTCGAACTTGCAGTCGACCTCGCTGTCGGCCTCGATCAACCGCAAGGCCGACTCTTTCAACCTCACCTGGTACCAGGGTTTCCTGCCGGCCACCGGGGATCGCACCAGCTCCCAGATCCGCGCCGCCCTGGGTCTCGGCGGGCACGGCAAGCCGGTCCGTCTCGACCTCCATCTCGCCTACGACCTCGAAAAGGGAGCATTCCTCCAGCAGCACGCGCAGATCTCCTACGAGGGAAGTTGCTGGGGGGTGACGGTGGAGTACCGCGACCTGCGGGCCAGCGCGTACCCGACCCGGGACTACCGCATCACGATCGACTTCAAGGGCATCGGCAAGCTGCTCGACATCCAGGGGGGTCTGAGCTCGTTGGGCCAATAGCCTTTGCGCCAATAGCCTCTGGCACGGATCTGCTGGCGGAGGGAGTGGGATTCGAACCCACGGAGGCGTGAACCTCAGCGGTTTTCAAGACCGCCGCCTTCGACCACTCGGCCATCCCTCCGGTCCGCGCCACTTTACAGCCGCCTCTGCCGACCGTACAATACCGGTCCCAGGCCGGAGAGGTGCTGGAGTGGCCGAACAGGACTGCCTGCTAAGCAGTTGTCCGGGGTAACCTGGACCGGGGGTTCGAATCCCCCCCTCTCCGCCAGCCGATTCCCGCGCCGCCCGCCGGGCGGCGTTTTCTCGGAGAAGCCGATGGCACCAGACGTCCGGACCCGGATCGCACCGAGCCCGACCGGTGATCCCCATGTCGGGACCGCCTATGTCGCGCTCTACAACTACGCGTTCGCGCGCCAGCACGGCGGCCGATTCATTCTGCGGGTCGAAGACACCGACCAGCGGCGCTCGAACGCGGCCAGCGAGCACATGATCTTCGACGCGCTGACCTGGCTCGGCCTACAGTGGGATGAAGGGCCGGACATCGGGGGGCCGCACGGACCGTACCGCCAGAGCGAGCGCACGGCGATCTATCGCGAGCACGCCGAGCAGCTCGTCGCGAGCGGCGCTGCCTACCCCTGCTTCTGCACCCGCGAGCGTCTCGACGCGCTCCGCGAGGCCCAGCGACAGCGCAAGGAAGACCCCCGCTACGACGGGTTGTGCCGCACGTTGCCGGCGGCCGAGGCGGTGCGACGGCGGGCCGCGGGCGAGCCGCACGTGATCCGCCTCGCGATGCCGCGTACGGGCGAGCTCGAGGTCCGCGACCTGCTGCGCGGCGTGATCCGGTTCGACGCCTCGACCCTGGACGACCAGGTGCTGATCAAGTCGGACGGGTTTCCGACCTACCATCTCGCCAATGTCGTCGACGACCACCTGATGGCGATCAGCCACGTGATCCGCGCCGAGGAGTGGATCTCGTCGTTGCCCAAGCACGTCCAGCTCTATCGTGCCTTCGGCTGGGACACGCCGGTATTCTGCCACCTGCCGCTGCTGCGCAATGCCGACCGCTCCAAGATCTCGAAGCGGAAGAACCCGGTGAGCCTGAACTACTACCGGCGCGCCGGCTACCTACCCGAGGCGATGCTCAACTACCTCGCCACGATGGGTTGGACGATGCCGGACGAGCGCGACGAGTTCACCCTCGACGAGTTCGTCTCCGAGCTCCGGCTCGACACGGTGAGCTTGGGCGGCCCGGTCTTCGACCTCGACAGGCTGCGCTGGTTCAACGGCCGCACGTTACGGCGGCTGTCCGGGGACGAGATCCTCGCGCGTCTGCGCTGCGGCCCGCTCGGCGACGACTACCTGCGCCAGGTTATGCCCCTGGTCCACGAGCGCATCGACACCCTCGAGGAGTTCTTCGCGTACGCTCAGTTCTTCTTCGTCGGCGACCTCGACTACGACGCCGAAGCACGGACTCGGCTGGTGGCCAAGAAACGGACGGCGGGCGACACGGCCGCGGCGCTCCTGCGGCTGGTGGAGGACCACCTCGACCCGCTCCTCGACTGGCGCTCGGAGGTCCTCGAGGAGATCCTGCGCGGCTACTGCGAGGCCTCCGGGTGGTCGCCCCGGGAGCTCTTCATGCCGGTGCGCATCGCCGTCACCGGCCGGGCTGCGAGCCCGCCCCTGTTCGAGACCATGGTCGTGCTCGGCCGCGAGGTCTGTCGGCGGCGGCTGCGTCGCGCCGCCGAGCTGCTCGCCACGATGGACTGAGCATCCAGGAGGCCAGCCATGCCGGAGAATGACTCGACCGCCACCGACTTCATCCGCACGCGCATCGCCGAGGACGTCGCCACCGGCGCCAACCTGGGTCGGGTGCTGACCCGCTTCCCGCCCGAGCCCAACGGCTACCTGCACATCGGCCACGCCAAGTCGATCTGCCTCAATTTCGGGATTGCCGAGGAGTACGCCACCCGCTGCAACCTGCGCTTCGACGACACCAACCCGAGCAAGGAGGAGGACGAGTACGTCCGGGCGATCCAGGAGGACATCCGCTGGCTCGGCTTCGACTGGGGCGACCGGCCGCTGTACGCCTCGGACTACTTCGAGCAGCTCTACGACTGGGCCGTTGTGTTGGTGAAGAAGGGTCTCGCCTACGTCTGCGACCTGTCGGCGGACGAGGTTCGCGCCACCCGGGGCAGCCTCACGGAACCGGGCTCCCCGAGCCCTCATCGTGATCGATCGGTCGAGGAGAATCTCGATCTCCTGCAGCGCATGCGGGCCGGCGAGTTCCCCGACGGTTTGCGCACCCTGCGTGCCAGGATCGACATGGCCGCACCCAACCTGAACCTTCGCGACCCGGTGATGTACCGCATCCTGCGCGCCCACCACCATCGCACCGGCGATGTGTGGTGCATCTATCCCACCTACGACTGGGCCCACGGTCAGTCCGACGCGATCGAAGGCATCACCCACTCGCTGTGCACCCTCGAGTTCGAGGACCACCGGCCCCTGTACGAGTGGTATCTCGCCGCGATCGGGATCGAGCACCGGCCACAGCAGATCGAGTTCGCGCGGCTCAACCTCAACTACACCGTGATGTCCAAGCGTCGCCTCCTTCAGCTGGTCCGCGAGGGCCATGTCTCGGGTTGGGACGACCCCCGGATGCCGACCCTCTCCGGCCTGCGCCGGCGCGGCTTCACGCCCGAGTCGATCCGCACCTTTTGCGATCGCATCGGCCTCGCGAAGCGCGACAGCACGGTCGACATCGCGCTCCTCGAGTGGGCGGTCCGCGACCACCTGAACACCACCGCGCCGAGGGTCATGGGCGTGCTGCGGCCGCTCAAGGTCGTGATCGAGAGCTTCCCGGCGGACCGGGTCGACGAGCTCGAGGCGCCCTACTTTCCCGACGATCCGCCCCGAATGGGCTACCGGACGGTGCCGTTCTCGCGAGAGCTCTACATCGAGCGCGCCGACTTCCTGAAGGACCCGCCCAAGAAGTTCTGGCGGCTCGCCCCGGGCCGCGAGGTCCGGCTGCGGTGGGGGTATCTGGTCACCTGCACCGACGTGGTCACGAACTCTGACGGCGAAATTGTCGAGGTGCGCTGCGTGCACGATCCCGGGTCGCGTGGCGGCAACGCGCCGGACGGACGCCGGGTCCAGGGCACGCTGCACTGGGTGTCGGCCCGCCACGCCGTGGACGCCGAGGTCCGCCTCTACGACCGCCTGTTTCATGTCGCGAATCCCGGCGCCGGCGGTGCCGATTGGCACCAGCATCTCAACCCGGAGTCGCTCGAGGTGCTGTCCGGCTGCAAGCTCGAGCCGAGCCTGGCCGTGGCCGCGGCCGGCGACCGCTTCCAGTTCGAACGCCAGGGCTACTTCTGCGCCGACCTCCGCGGCCACCGGAGGGAACGGCCGGTCTTCAACCGCACCGTGCCGCTGCGCGACTCGTGGGCGAGAATCGAGCAGCAGGCCGGCCGCGGGGGCGGCGAGTGAGCCGCCGCGACGCGCTCTGCGTCGCACTCGACGGATCGGATCGAGGTTGGATCGCGACCACCGCCGCCCACCTCGCCGGAACGGTGGGCTGGCTCAAGATCGGCCTCGAGGCCTTCACCGCTCACGGCCCCGAGATCGTTTGTGACGTAGCGACCACCGGGGTGCGAGTCTTCCTGGATCTCAAGCTCCACGACATCCCGACCACGGTGCGCCGGGCGATGGCCAACTGCGCCGCCAGCGGCGCGGACCTCGTCAACGTCCATGCCTCGGGTGGGTGCGACATGATGCGCGCGGCGCTCGAAGGCGCGCGCTCGGGCGAGCGGCGCCCGCTCGTGGTGGCCGTGACCGTGCTGACCAGCCTCGACGGTCAGGCCTTGAGCGCGATCGGTCTCGACGCCGAGCCTCGGGACCTGGTGCGGCGGTGGGCGGCGCTGGCGCGCGATGCCGGCCTCGACGGAGTCATCGCCTCGGCGCACGAGGCGCCGGACATCCGCCGCGAGTGTGGCAACGACTTCCTGATCGTCACGCCGGGAATCCGACCGACGTGGGCCGACGACGACGATGACCAGAGACGGGTGGTGTCGCCTGTCGAGGCGCTGGCGGCCGGCGCCGACCTGCTCGTCGTCGGACGCCCGATCACCGGCGCCCCTGACCCGCTCGCCGCCGCCAACCGCATCCTTGCCGAGATGGAGACGGTCGGAGAGGGATAGCATCGACCGTGAGCTGGCCACTGCCCTTGTGAAGCCAATACGTGCAGTGCCCGCAAAGCCAAGAAGCTGCCTCGGCCCGACTGTGTCGGGCCGAGGCAGCTTCTTGGCTAGAAGAGAGGCCGGTTCTCGGAGTGGACCTTGTGCAGGTCGTAGGTCCAGAACAGGACCTTGAGCTTGAGGTCGTAGGTGACCGTGATGTCAATGAAGCTGCGGGTGCGTTTGATCTTGATATCCTGCGGCTCGACCGGAAGCCGGAGCTCGTCGGCCTTCTCGAGGAGCTGGCGCTCGATCCGCTCATCCTTGTAATCGATGCGGTTGGCGCGGTCGGCGAGGTTCTCGACCGTGGTCTGCATCTCGTAGACGCGCAGCAGGGGCGGCACGATGTTGATCGCGACCACGGTCACCAGGAGCAGGAACACGATACCGATCAGGCAGCCGATGCTGAGCTCGCCTCGTTGACCTCGCCAGGAACGCATGCCGGCCTCCCACACGTCGACACCTCAAGCTCAAAGATGCGAGTCCATGGTAGCGACTCCCCTGCACGCAGACAAGCGAGCCGCTGATGGTGCCCCACCGGCCCTTGCGGTGCGGGCTCCTAACGGATGATCTTGAACTCGCGATCCCACCGCGTCTTGGTGAAGAAGTGGATGAAGACGTCGGCGAGCTGTTTGAGCCGTGGTAGGAAGCCGCGCCACTGACCGTCGCTGCGCTGGGCCTCGTAGGACCAGTAGATGAGCACCGCTCGCCCCTTGAGATAGTCGAGCGGGACCGGTCCCCAGAAGCGGGAGTCAAGAGAGTTGTCGCGGTTGTCGCCAAGACAGAAGATGGTGCCCTCGGGGACCGTCACCGGTCCGAACTGGTCCCGGATGCGTTGGCTCGGCGGCACCGCCGGCGAGTCGCTCCAGGTCTGCGGGTCCTTGTGCACCACGTACGGCTCCACTTGCGGCTCGCCGTTGAGGTAGAGCTGCTTGTCGCGCATCTCGACGGTGTCGCCGGCGAGTGCGATGCAGCGCTTGATGAAGTCGCGACGCGGGTCCTCGGGGAACTTGAACACCACCACGTCGCCGCGTCGGGGGCCACGGTAGGGCAGCAGGTCGTGCAGCCAGGTGTGAACGTGGGGCGCAAAGATGAACTTGTTGACCACCAGGTGGTCGCCGATGAGGAGGTTGTCCTCCATTGACCCGGACGGGATCTTGAAGTTCTCGAACACGAAGGTGCGGACGAACAGGGCCAACAGAAAAGCCACCAGGATGGCTTCGTAGTACTCTCGGGCCACCGACTTCTTCATCGCTCTCCCCGTCTGGTGCGCCGCGTCGGTCGCAGCTCGCGGGTCATTGTACCGTTGCGCGAGCGCGCCGCACTCCTGGCGGTTGCCAACCCTGGCGCGAGCGGGCGTCAAGCCGACGGGGGTCGTCGCTGACGCCGCGCGCGAAGCCGAGCTGCCCTGCACGAGCGATCATCGCCGCGTTGTCGGTGGTCAACGCCGGCGGCGGCAGCCGCACCGCAAGGCCGAGCTCGGCGCCGCGCTCGAGCAGTCTCCTACGCAACAATGTGTTGGCGGCGACTCCCCCGGAGGCAGCCAGGAGCACCGGCCGGTGACGAGCGACCAATGTCGGCAGTGGCGCAAGCAGCAGATCGACCACCGTCGCCTCGAAGCCCGCCAGCAGGTCGCACACCTCTCGCGGCGCGCCGCCATCGGGATCGCCCGCGAGTCCGGCCTCGCGAACCTGTCGGATTGCCGCGGACTTGAGTCCCGAAAAGGAGAAATCGAGGCTGTCGTCGCGGATGCGGGGGTGCGGCAGGGCAAAGCGGCCGGGGTCCCCGGAGCGGGCGAGGCGGTCGACGACCGGACCGCCGGGATAGGGCAGGCCGAGCGCTTGGGCGAGCTTGTCGAAGGCCTCGCCGGCGGCGTCGTCCCGGGTCCGGTTGAGCCGTGACGAGGTCCCGTCGCCAGATAGCAGGTACCAGGAGGAATGGCCACCCGAGGCGACCAGCGCCAGGCTCGGTCCCGGGATCGGCTCCGCGGGCGCGCCGTCGAGATCGAGCAGCGACGAGATCAGGTGTCCGTCGAGGTGGTCGACCGCCACCAGCGGCAGCCGCCTGGCCCAGGCGAAGGCGGCGGCGTAGCGGACGCCGACCAGGAGGGCGCCGATCAGACCGGGACCGCTGGTGGCGGCGACCAGCTCGAGCGGTCCCTGCGCGCCGCCCAGCGCGCGCTCGACCAACAACGGCAGCGTCGCGAGGTGCTCGCGGGAGGCGAGCTCGGGCACGACGCCGCCGAATGCCGCGTGCATTGTGGCCTGACTGGCGAGCAGGTTGACCTCGACCGAGCCATCGCCGGCGAGCACCGCCACCGCGGTCTCGTCGCACGAGGTCTCGATGCCGAGGGTGCGCGGCAGGCTCACCTCGAGTCGTCCCGGCACAGCCGATCGAGGGCGGGACCGAAGGGCGGCCGGGCGACCCCGCGCTCGGTGACGATGGCCGTGATCAGCTCGGGCGGGGTGACGTCGAAGGCGGGGTTGTAGACCGCGACGTCGGGTGGCGCCGTGAGCCGTCCTGCGCAGCAGCGGACCTCGTCGGGACTGCGCTCCTCGATCGGGATTGCCGCTCCCGAGGGGGTCGTCAGATCGACCGTCGAGGTTGGTGCGGCAACCATGAACGGGACGCCGTGGCGCGCAGCGAGCACCGCGAGTGTGTAGGTTCCGACCTTATTCGCGGTCCCGCCGTCGGCCGCGATGCGGTCGGCTCCGAGCACCACCGCAGCCAGCGGTCGGCGAGCGAAGACCGATCCCGCGGCAGTGTCGGTGAGCAGCGTGACCGGCAGCCCCAGGCGTGTCGCCTCCCAGGCGGTGAGCCGGGAGCCCTGCATCACCGGCCGGGCCTCGCACGCCCACAGTCGCTCGAGCCGGCCGCGGCGCGCGAGCTCGCGCACGATGCCGAGGGCCGTCCCGATGCCTGCGGTGGCAAGGGCGCCGGTGTTGCAGTGGGTGAGGATTTCGAGCGGGGCGTCGCCCGCGAACAGGTCGGCGCCGTGAGCTGCGAGCGCGTCACAGGCGGCGATGTCCTCGGCGTGGATCCGCCGCGCCTCGGCGAGCGCGCCTTCGGCGCCGCTGCGTCGCCCCGCCTCTCCAACCCGGTTCACCGCCCAGGCAAGGTTGACCGCAGTTGGTCGCGCTTCGATCAGCACCTCTGCCGCGCGGTCGAGGTCGTCGCCTGCAGAGGCAGCGAGCACCATCCCGTACGCGGCGGTGACTCCGATCGCCGGCGCGCCGCGCACGACCAGATCTCGGATCGCCCTGGCCACCGCGTCGGCGTCACCCAGCTCGAGCCAGCGCTCCTCGCCCGGCAGCAGGCGCTGGTCGAGCAGCTCGAGCCGGTCGTTGCGCCAGCGCAGGGCAAGGCTTTCGAGGTCGGTCATCACGAACTGTCCCTGGGAGTCCCGGCCGGCGGCGAACCGCCGACCGGGAGTCGGAGTCACTTCAGGTTGGCTCGCACCGGGACCTGCAGGGTCGGAAACTGCGGGTCGGTGGTGTGGATGGTGAGAACAGCGTCGCGGGTCCCGGGGGTGGCGTCCGGCTTGACCGTGACCGTCACCTGATAGCGGCGGCCGTCCTCAATGGTCATGACCTTGGCCTCGAACGCGGGGTCGTTGACCTCGGTGCCGGTGATCTGGACCGTCTGGCTCTCGCGGTTGTTGACGATGAGCACGTTGCGGCCGGGCGAGGCGGCGGCCTCGACGGAGCCGAACTGGAGCTGCGACGGGGTCACGTGGAGAAGCGCCCGGACCACGCCGAAGATCTTGATCGGCAGCTCTTTGGCCTTCGGGTTGTCGGTCTTGAGCACGACCTCGGTGTTAATCGGACCAACCGGCGCCTTGTCGGTCAGCGTCAGGGTGACCTCGTACTGGCTCTTCTGCTTGCCCGCCACCAGCTCACCCTCACCGAGCTTGCGCACCGACGTGGTGATGTACGGCACCGCCGACACGGCCTTGCTGATCGTGAACGGCTCGGGTTGGTCGGAGACCACCGTCACCTTGTTGGTGACCTGCTCGAGCTGGATCGCGTTGAACCGCACCAGCGGTCGCGGCAGGACCTCGAGGATCGGCTGCACGTCGGCCTTGAGGACCAGGTTCATGCTCGGCTTCTCGGGATCGTTGGTGATCACCAGGAGCGACTTGCTGATCGGCCCGTTGAAGTTGGTCGTGTCGAGCTTGGCCCGGATCACGCCGGTCCCTCCGGCCGGGACCTCCTTGTCGAAGTCGGCGACGGTGCAGCCGCAGGTCGGCCGCACGGCGCGGACCTCGAGCGTGGCGTCACCTTCGTTACGGATCTTGAACTCGGCGTTGACCGTCTTGCCCTGGGTGACGGTCCCAAAGTCGAGCACCTGCTCGGCGACGACAAGCTTGGGTGCGCCTGTCGTCTGTGCGCCGGCCGGCAGCACGCCCACGAGCACGAGCGCTGCGGCGGCGATGAGCGCGGTTCGCTGAATCATTTCTCGAGTCCTCCTTGTTCTCCTCAACCCGACGGGCGACAATCATATGGGTCGCGGCGTCGGCCCGCAACCCGATCGGTCCGTGATTTGCAAACCGTATACCAGATGAGAGAACATCTCTACTTCCTTCCCATCGGCGGAACCGCGATGGCCTCCTTGGCCGGCCTGCTCCAGGCGGCGGGTCATCACGTTGAGGGCGTCGACGCGGGTCTCTACCCCCCGATGTCGACCCTGCTCGAGTCGCTCGGCATCCCGGTTCGCCTGGGGTTCGATCCGGCGCGCATTCCCGAGGTCGACCGGGTGGTGATCGGCAACGCGGTCGGTCGCACCAACCCGGAGGTGCTCGAGGTTGTCAGCCGCCGTGTTCCGATGCTGTCCCAGGCCGAGGCCGTGGCCCATTACCTTCTCGCGGAGGGGCGCGAAGCCCTGGTGGTTGCCGGGACCCACGGCAAGACGACCACCACCGCCATGCTTGCCTGGATCCTCGAGCGGCTCGGGGAGGACCCCACGACCCTGGTCGGCGGGATGCTGCCGTGGTCGCGGCGCTCGTTCCGGCTCGGTGCGGGCCGCCACATGGTGATCGAGGGCGATGAGTACAACGCAGCCTACTTCGACCGCGGCCCCAAGTTCCTCCACTACCGGCCGCGGGTCTTTGTTCTCGGCCCAGTCGAGTTCGACCACGCGGACCTCTATCCCAACCTCGATGCCGTTCTGACCGCCTTTCGCGCCGGATCGGCGCAGGTGCCGCGCGACGGCGCGGTGGTGGTTAACAGCTTCGTCCCTGGCGGTGAGGCCGCGATACGCGACGCCACGGCTCCGCGCCTGCGCGTGGGTCCGGGGCAGGAGTGCGAGCTGCGCGCGCTTTCCCTCGCGACCGGGCCCGACGGCGGCCGCGCGGAGCTCGAGTGGCAGGGGCGCCGGATCGACCTCGTGGTGCCGCTCGCCGGGGTGCACAACGTGCACAACGCGGCGATGGCGGTGGCCGCCGCCGCCGCTGCCGGTCTCGAGGCCGCCGCCGCCGCCGCGGCCATGACCGAGTTTCCCGGGGTGGTCCGCCGCCTCGAGGTGGTCGGTGAGGCGGCGGGCGTGCTCGTCGTCGACGACTTCGCCCATCACCCCACCGCCCTCGCCGCCACGCTCGCCGCGGCCCACGCCCGCTGGCCGGGCCGTCGCCTGGTCGTGGCCTTCGAGCCGCGCTCTCTGTCCGCGGCCCGGGCCGAGTTTCAGGACGCCTACGTCGACGGTCTCGGCGGTGCCGACCTGGTGCTGATCGCCACGATCTTCCACCGCGACCGACTCAAGCCGAACGAGCGGCTCGATAGGTCACGTCTGGCCCGGGAGCTTCGGGCGCGGGGTGTCGACGCCTTCGCCATGAAGGACGGTGAGGACGCGGTCGCGATACTGGCGCCACGGCTGGCGCCCGGCGATGTCGTGCTCGGCTGCTCTTCCGGAGACTTCTCCGGCTTCCACCGCCGGCTGCTCGCCGTCCTCGCCGGCGAGCCGCTGGCCTGAGCCGGTCATGGCCGCCCCCGACGGCCGCCGGCTGCAAATCGCCCACGCCGTCGCCACCGTGGCCGGCCTCGGGGATCGCCTTCCCGCCCCCGGCACCCTGGCCGGCTCGCTTCCGGCAGCGCTCGGCTTCTGGCTCGCGGTTGCGGTCGTGCCCGAGGATCGTTTCCGCAATGCGGGCCTGGTGATCGCGGTTGCGCTCGCTGCCATCGTCGGGATGTGGGCGGCGGGTGTCGAGGCGCGGCGGCGTGGAGCTCACGATCCGGGAGCGGTCGTGATCGACGAGGTCGCGGGCCAGTGGCTCGCCCTGGTGGTCGCGTGGCTCCTGCTCAGGCCGGCGACCCCGACCGGCCTGGCGGTCCTGGTGGCGGCCGGGTTCGTCCTCTTTCGGCTCCTCGACGTCGTCAAGCCATGGCCGATCCGGAAGCTCGAGCGTCTCCCCGGCGGCCTCGGGATCGTCGCCGACGACCTCGCCGCCGGGCTGGTCGCCGGCCTCCTGGTCGCCGGCGCGGGACGTCTCCTCGCCCCCTGACGGAGGGGAATACCACAGAGGCACGGAGACACAGAGAACCACACAGCCCCACCCGGCCCAAGTTGCTGCGCCCGCGAGCGGGCGCAAAGCACCTCGGAAGGGGGGGTGGGCTCTGTGCTCCCCTCTGTGGCTCTGTGCCTCTGTGGTTACTCCCCGAGGAGCTCGGGGGTCGGGAGGATCTCGCCGACCATGACCGTGGGCCCGGTGAGACGGGTGACGCACAGCGGCGGATCACCCAGTGCCTCGACGACGAGGACGTCGCCGCTCGCAACACGGCAGACGACCCGCCGACGCCGGTGCTCGGCGAGATGCACGACGGCGGCGGCGACCACGCCGGTGCCGCACGACAGGGTCTCGCCCTCGACGCCGCGCTCCCACGAGCGGATCGACAGTCGGTCCGCCGCCGCGACCTCGACGAAGGACACGTTGGCGCCCTCGGGCCCGAGCTCGGGATGCCGGCGCAGCGGCGGCGCGACCGACGAGAGATCGAGCGCCGCCAGGCCATCCGGGACCATGACGACGAGGTGGGGCACGCCGATAACCGTGAACCAGCCTTCCCAGGTGAGATGCCCGACCTGCAGCCGGCGCACGGCCGGCGCCACCGATGGCGGCGCCAGGTCGACCGCCACCACCGCGCCCTCCACCTTGGCCGCGATTCCACCGACATCGGTCACGAGCTCGAGCTGCGTCGGCAGGCCGAGGAGCTCGACCGCCACCCGCGCGGCGCAGCGCAGACCGTTGGCGCACAACGCCGCGCGGCCGCCGTCCCCGTTGCGGTAGACCACCTCGAGTCGGTTCGGCCCGACCGCCCGCACGGCGAGCACGCCGTCGGCGCCGATCCCCAGACGTCGATGGCACAGCCGAGCGACCAGCTCCGGCTCCCCAGCCAGGCGGTCGGACCACGCGCCGATGCCGAGCAGGAAGTCGTTGCCCGAGCCGTGCAGCTTGAACAGGCGGTCGGTCACGGCTGGCCACCTGCGGCGAGCGTGCCACAGGTGATCGCGTCAGAGGCGTTGCCGACAGAGTCGAGAGCGCGCACAGCGTAGGTCAGCCGCCCGCTGGGCGGTTCGGAGTCGGCGTACGCGAGCTCCGTGGTGGACTCGGCCACCACCTGCCACGGGCCGTCCTCGAGCCGGCGCTCGACGCGGTAGCCGACGGCGTCAGGTGACGGCTGCCAGCGCAGTAGGACGCGGCTCCCCTCGGGCAGACAGACGAGGTCGGTCGCCGGCTCCGGCGGCCACACGTCGGGGTTGGCGACGACCACGACGGCGCTCGGGGGACCGACGACGTTTCCTCCCGGGCCGCCGCGATGCACCGACCGCAACCGGTAGGACCAGCTCTGACCCTGTGCCGCGCCTGCGTCGAGCCACTGGGAGCCGTCGACCGGGGTCGGGGTGGCAACCGTCCACTGGCTGCCGTCACCGGAGCGGTCGACCTCTACCGCGAGCCCCTCGACCGGGGTCCAGGAGAGACCGATCCCGTCGCGTCGGACCTCGGCTGCAAGGCCCTCGGGCGGTGCCGGAGGTTTCCCGGGAACCAGCCGAACGATCTCCGACATCTCCGACAGTCGCCGGCGGCAGCATCGAGTCCGGATGCCGTACCAGACCACCTCGCCTTGGGCCGCCGCGACATCCTCGAGCGGGTCTGTGAGCTCGAGCACACCGCCCTGCTCGCGGTCCGCGACCTCACCGGCGTCGAGCAGGACCCGCACCGCGCCGCGTGCGATCAGGAGCTGGACTCGGGATGTGCGACCGCGGGGGGAGGTGTCCTTCGGTTCCAGCGCGACCGGCAGCACCGCCCGCCAGACCTCGATCGACTCGAGGTCCGGGAGCGGCCCTCCCGCGGTGGTCAGAGAAGGGACGGTGAAGCGCAGCACAGCATCGGCGTCGCGCTGGCTGACCGTGAGGTCGTCGACGCGCGCCGCGATCCGCAGCACCGGCGGCAGCGGGTCGCCCCTGCGACCGCACCCGCCGAGCACGGCAGCGGCGGCAAGGACGACCGCGATCGCCGGCGCGGCCCAGCGGCCCGGGAGCCGCTCAGAGGATGTAGCGCGCCAGATCACGGTCCGCAATGAGCGGCGCCAGGTGCTCCTGGACCATGGCGTCGGTGACGACGAAGACCTCGCCCGCGCGGTCGGGGGCGCTGAACGAGACCTCCTCGAGCAGACGCTCGAGCACGGTGTGCAACCTCCGGGCGCCGATGTTTTCGGCCGCTGAGTTGACCTCGGCGGCGCCGTGGGCGATCGCGTGTACCGCCCCCGGGGCGAACTCGAGGGTCATGCCCTCCGTCGCGAGGAGCTCGGTGTACTGGCGGATCAGGGAGTGCTCCGGCTCGGTCAGGATGCGCTCGAAGTCCTCGGCGCTGAGGGCGTCGAGCTCGACCCGGATCGGGAACCTGCCCTGGAGCTCGGGGATGAGGTCGGAAGGCCGCGAGACGTGGAAGGCGCCGGCGGCGATGAACAGCACGTGGTCGGTGCGCACGGTGCCATAGCGGGTGGTCACGGTCGTGCCCTCGACGATCGGCAGCAGGTCGCGCTGCACCCCCTCGCGCGAGACGTCGGGTCCGCGTCCTCCGCCCTCCTCGCGGCTGGCGATCTTGTCGATCTCGTCGAGGAACACGATCCCCGCCTGCTGGACGCGTTCGAGGGCCTCGCTTTCGACCTGCGACCGGTCGATGAGCTTGTCCTCCTCCTCCCCGATCAGCATGCGGCGCGCGTCGGACACCTTCATCCGCTTGGCCGTGCGCCGCTTCCCCATCATCCCGCCGAACATGTCCTTGAGGTTCAGCCCCATGGTTTCCATGCCCTGGGGTCCGAACATCTCAAGGGTGGGCATGCGCTGCTCGTCCACCTCGATCTCGACCTCGCGATCCTCGAGCTGGCTGTCGCGCAGCAGGCGCTTCAGCGAGCGTCGCGTCTCCTCGAGCGAGGACGGGGTCGCGGTTGCCATGGTCGACGGCATGAGCAGGTCGAGGAGGCGCTCCTCGGCGGCCCGCTCGGCGCGCACCTGGACCTCCTCCGCGCGCTCGCTGCGGACCAGTTGGATGGCGGCGTCGACCAGGTCGCGGACGATCGACTCGACGTCGCGCCCGACGTAGCCGACCTCGGTGAACTTGGACGCCTCGACCTTGAGGAAGGGCGAGCCAGTGAGCCGGGCGAGCCGGCGTGCGATTTCGGTCTTGCCGACCCCGGTCGGGCCGATCATGATGATGTTCTTGGGCGCGACCTCGTCGGCGAGCTCGGGCTCCAGGTGCTGCCTTCGCCAGCGGTTGCGCAGCGCAACCGCGACCGCACGCTTGGCGGCGTCCTGGCCGACGATGTGCCGGTCGAGCTCGGCGACGATCTCCTTCGGGGTCAGGTTGTCGGCCCTCACGTGCGCAGCTCCTCCACGGTCAGGTGGTCGTTGGTGTAAATGTCGATGCCTGACGCGATGGTGAGGGCTTGGCGCACCACCTCCACGGCGCCGAGCTCGGTGTGAGCGAGCAGAGCCCGCGCGGCCGCGAGGGCATAACCGCCGCCCGAGCCTACTGCGACCACATCGTCGTCGGGCGAGATCACTTCGCCGGTTCCTGACACGAGCAGGGTCGTGGTGCGGTCGGCAGCGATGAGGAGCGCCTCCAGGTGGCGGAGGGCGCGGTCCGTCCGCCACTCTCGGGCGAGCTCGACCGCGGCCCGCTCGAGGTTGTGGCCGTAGGACTCGAGCTTGGCCTCGAAGCGTGTGAACAGGGCGAGGGCGTCGGCCACCGAGCCAGCGAAGCCGGCCACGACCTTCCCGCCCGCGAGCCGTCGGACTTTGGCCGCCCGGTTCTTCAACACCGTGGTGCCGAGGGTGACCTGGCCGTCCGACCCGACTGCGACCACCCCGTCGCGCCGGACCGCCACGACGGTCGTGTGATGCCACTCGGTCATCCGTACCTCCCGCGCGATTGTGACCGACCCTCAGGACGCCGGCAAGGCCGCGTCGGTTCGGAGGGTGACCAGGAACACCCCGAGCTCACGTGCGTCGTGTTGCGGACGGAACGTCTCGGCGCGCAGCACGAGCACGAGGGCGCCGTCTCTACCGAGCGCGGCGGCAGGAACCTCCAGGGAGACGTCGACCACGCCTGTGACCTCGACCTCGCGCCGCGTTCCCGCCCAGGATACTCCGAGCCGCGGTGCGCCGGGGCGCGGCGCGGCGACGGTGAGCACCAGGCGGCCGGGTCGAACAGGGACCAGGATGCGCGCCTCGGCGCCGGTCCAGCGTCCGTGCACCGTGCGTTCCCCCACACCGACCGTCTCGGGTGCGAACACCCCCTCGAGGATCACTCCGGAGCGAGCCAGCGGTGCGTTGGGCTCGCCGAGGTCGACGGCGTCGACCGGCGGTAGTGCGAGCTCCGGGAGAGCGCGGACCTCGGACCGGTCGCTGCGCTGGGAGAGCCCTAACCCGAGCCCCTCCACGCGCTGCGCTGCCTCGGTTCCGGGGATCGCGACCACCCAGCGGATGCCCCATCGGCGACGGAGCCACGCGGACGCCACCGCGAGCGGTGGCGCGGCGTCGACCGGGTTCGCGCCGAGCAGCGGGCCGAGCACCGGGTCGGCCAGCCGCCGCCGCCACTGCGGCTCGGGCGTCCGCGAGAGGTAGCCGAGAGTCTGCGGCCGGCCGTGCTCGAGCTGCCGGATGAGCGCGCCGACACCCGGGTCGAGGTCGAGCACAGCGCCGGGACCGGGCGCAGCGGCGATCGCCGCCATCGCGGGGTCGACGGGCCACGGCTGGACAGAAGGCGAGACCGGGGCGTACTCGAGGGCGAGCACCGCCGTCGCGGCGACCACCAGCACCCGGCCCCGGGTCCCGAGGACCAGCCCTCGATCGGTGGCCCAGCCGACGGCGAGGGCGAGCGGCAGCACCGCGAGCTGGACGAAGCGGCTGACGCAGCCGCCGAGCGCGAGCCCTGGCAGCATCCGCTCGAGCCATGCATAGGGCAGCGGGATCCCGAGGTGGCCGTCGAAGATCCGCGGCTCAGGGCCGAGGGCGAGCACCAGCGCGACCACCCCGGCGGCCAGCGCCCAGTCGAGATCGCGCGGCCGGCGGCGCCGGTCGGCCAGCAGCCAGGCGAGGGCCGCGAGCGGCACCAGGCCGAGGTAGGCCGCGCCCTCGGCGACGTTCTGGGTGTTGCGTTCGGTCAGTGGACGCGTCCAGCGCGCGATGCGCTGGACACGGTTGGGGACCACGAGGGAGGTGACGGCGGTGCAGCACAGGGCGGGGTCGTGGCCGCGGGCCGCGGTCCCGGCTTCGGCGGCGAGGGGGCGCGCAAACGGGGCGACCACCGCGAGCGCGGCGAGGCCGCTCACCCCGAGGCGTACGGCGACGACACTGCGGCGACCGCGGCTGCGGAGGAGCTCGAAGGCGGTGAAGCATCCGGCGGCGAGCGCGCCGAGCGCGGCCAGGTACCAGTCGCTGAGGGCAAGCGCGCCGAGCGCCGCCGCGGCCAGCGCTGCCCCACCCCAGGCCCGGGCGCCGTGCTTCCGGGCCGCGACCACGAGCCCCTCCAGCGCGAGCGGGATGAACCCCAGAGCGAGCAGGTTGAGGTGTCCCCAGGCGCGCGCGAAACGGGCCGGGGCGAAGGCGAGCACGAGCCCGGCGAGCCCTGCCGCTGTCGGTGACAGCCCAAGCCTCCGGCCGAGCCGGTAGGTCGTTGCCGCCGCGAGCGCAAAGCTCGCCAGCACGAGCAGGTCGTAGGCCATCGGGAGACCGACGGCGCGGGCGAGCAGGGCACCGGGGATGGAGAGCGTCGGGGCGAGGGTGTGGGCGCGCAGGCTCGAGCCCTCTGGCGCCCACACCCGGTCGGAGAACCACAGCCGCTCGCTCCCGGCGAGAACGCGCCCGACATGGTCGAAGTTCCACACCGTCTGCCAGGCGTCGCCGCCGCCGAGGACGCCGTGGCGCCAGCTCTGGCCGGCGCCGAGCAGGGCGGCGGCGAGGGCCAGGGCGAGGACGGCGGTGACGACCGTTCCCATGGCTCCTGGCCGCGGCGGCGTCGCCATGGCGGCGGGTGCGGAGGGTCGGGAGTCAGTCGGCACCGTGCGCCTCGTCAGCCTGCGGGGGCGCGGCCACCGGAAGCGGGTCGCGGCATCATGCCTTCTCCAGGTGGGCAATGTGCGGCACGAGGGTCTTGCGGCCGGCGCGGTCGAAGTACACGACCAGCTTGAGCTGCGGCCCGCGGCCCTGGCATGAGAGCACGACGCCGGTGCCGAAACGGCGGTGCTGCACACGGTCGCCGGGACGCCAGCCTTTGCCGTCCTGGTCGAGCACGGTCGCGGGGATGCGCCGGCCCGGGCGCGCTGGTCGCGGCGTCGGGCTGGGTGGGGACGCCGGCGCCGGGACCGGCGTCGACTGCGGCCGCGGTCCGGCGACGGCATCCGGCTCGGCAACGGCGAGCGGGTGGTCGGAGACGTCCCGGTACACCTCCCGCGGCAGCTCGGTCAGGAAGCGCGACGGCCGCGTCGGCTGGCGCTGGCCGAAGAGGAAGCGGCTGCGTGCGGCGCTGAGCGCGAGCCATCGGCGCGCCCGGGTCATCCCGACGTACGCCAGCCGGCGCTCCTCCTCGAGGGAATCGGCGTCGTCGCGGGCGCTGGCGTGGGGCAGCAGCCCGTCCTCGAGGCCGGCGAGGAACACGACGTCGAACTCCAGTCCCTTGGCCGAATGCAGGGTCATGAGGCTGATCGAGTCGTTGCCGTCAGCGTCGTCGCCCTCCTCGAGCAGGGCGACGCCGTCGAGGAACTCCTCGAGCCCCTGTCCGGAGGCGGCGCCCTCGGCGACCGCCGCGGCGAGCTGCGCCAGGTTCTCGCGGCGAGCGATCTTGTCGGGCTCCGGACCGTCGTACAGGGCGAGCAGACCGGACGCTTCGAGCAGCCAGCCGACCAGGTCGCCCGGATCGAGCTCCGAGCGCATGGTGCGGCCATCGGCGAGGAGGCCGAAGAAGCCGCCGAGGGCCTGCCGTGCCCGCGGCGTGAGCGTGTCCGGGAGCTCGGCGGCGGCGATCGGAAGCGAGCGGGCGGTGGTCTCGGCATGGCGGGCGAGGGCGTCCATGGTCACCGCACCGATGCCGCGGGCGGGCACGTTGACGACCCGCTCGAAGGCGATCACGTCCTCGGGCCGCACTAGCAGGCGCAGGTAGGCGATCGCATCCTTGACCTCGGCGCGCTGCCAGAAGCGCAGGCCCCCGACGACCCGGTACGCCAGCCGGCGCCGGGTGAGCTCTTCCTCGAACGGCCGCGTCTGGGCGTTGGTCCGCGCCAGCACCGCGATCTCGCCGAGGCGGTGCCCAACGGCCTGCTCCTCGATCCGCTCGGCAACCCAGCGCGCCTCGCCGCGCTCGTCGTCGGCGATGTACAGGCGGACCGGATCACCGCCGTTGCGGGTGGTGAACAGGCTTTTGCCCCGGCGCAGGACGTTGCGGGAGATGAGGGCGCCGGCGGTCGCGAGGATCGGCTCGGTCGAGCGGTAGTTCTGCTCCAGGGCGACCACGCGGGCGCCGGGGAAGTGGCGCTCGAAGGAGAGGATGTTCTCCATCTCCGCGCCGCGCCAGCGGTAGATCGACTGGTCCTCGTCGCCGACGGCGGTGAGGTTACGGTCACCGTCCAGGGCAAGCGCGAGCAGGTCGAGCTGGAGCGGGTTGGTGTCCTGGAACTCGTCGACCAGCAGCCACCGCGCCTGACGGCGGACCTCGGCGCGCACCGCGGCGTCCTCGCGCAGCACGGCGAGCGCGAGGCTCAGCATGTCGTCGAAGTCGATCGCTCCCGCTTCACGCTTGAGCTCGCGGTAGCGCCGCCAGGCCTCGGCCGCGACCCGCTCAAGCGGGAGGGCGGCGCCGTCGAGCGAGGACGGTCCGCGGCCCGCGTTGGCGGCCGCGGAGATCCGCGCGAGCACCGCCCGCGGGCTCGGGTCGCGGCCGTCGTGGCCGAGATCCTTGAGGATCCGGCCAACCAGGGCCCGCTGGTCGTCGCTGTCGAGGATCGCGAAGCGCGGCGGCAGGCCCGCGGGCTCGGGGTGGCGGCGCAGCAGGGTCAAAGCCCAGCGGTGGAAGGTGCCGACGAAGCCGACCGCGGACCCTCCGCCGACGAGCGCGTCGACCCGATCGCGCATCTCCCGTGCGGCCTTGTTGGTGAACGTCACTGCGGTGATCTCGCCGGGCCGGGCCGTCCCGACCTCGAGCAGGTAGGCGATCCGGTAGGTCAGGACCCGGGTCTTGCCGGAGCCGGCGCCGGCGAGGACCAGCAACGGACCGGCGCCGTGGGTGACGGCCTCCCGCTGGGGCGGGTTGAGGGCGTCCAGCAACGCGCTCACAGGCCCTCCATCTCCCACTCGGCGAGGGCTCGCTCGCGCGCCGCAAAGGCCTGACGGCGGGTGAGGACGCCGGCGAATGCGGGGTCTTCGCCCTCGGCCACGACCGGAATTTCCTCGAGGTCCGAGCTGGCGAAGACGTGCATCGCCTCCTCCAGGGTGTCCGTCTCGCGCAGCGTCGGCACGTCGGGCGAGGTCGCGTCGGCAGCGACCACCAACTCGGCGAGCTCGGCGGCGTCGAGGTGGCCGCGGAGATCGGCGAAGGTGAGCGCGCCGAGCAGCCTTCGATTGGCGTCGAGGACCGGAAACACGAGCTGGTCGGAGGTGGCGATCACGCGCAGGATCTCGCGGTACGGGGTGCTCGCCGCCAGGGTGACCACGTCCCGGCGGATGATGTCCCCGACCGGCACCGCGGCCAGCAGGCGGGTCTCCGGGAGCTCACCGGCCGGGCCGCCCATCTCCTCCAGTCGGCTGTGGTACATGCCGCGCTTGAGCAGCACCCGGGCGACCGGGGTCGCGACGGCGCACGCCGCCATGATCGGGAGGATGACCTGGTACGAACCAGTGAGCTCGAACAGCAGCAGAATGGCGGTGATCGGGCACCGTACAGCCGCGGTCAGCATCGCTCCCATGCCGACCAGGGCGTAGGCGCCTGGTGAAAGACCGAGGCTGGGGAAGAGGGCGTCGAGGCCGCGGCCGTACGCCCCACCGAGCATGGCGCCCATGAACAGGAGCGGTGCGAAGTCGCCGCCCCAACCTCCGCTACCGAGCGTCAGCGAGGTCGCGACCAGCTTCGCGAACACCAGCGCGAGCAGGATCTGCGCGCTCGTCGGTGCCGCCAGGGCAGACTGCACGTGGTTGTAGCCGTTGCCCATCACCTGCGGCAGGAGGATGGCGATCACGCCGACCCCGAGGCCGCCGACTGCCGGCCGCAACAGGCTCGGAATTCGCGAGCGGCTCATCCGGCGCTGGATCTCGCGCTCGACGCGCACGAACAGCGGTGCGACCAGGCCTGCCGCGAGGCCGACCCCGGCGTAGAGGCCGATCTCCCACCACGCCCCGAGATGGTACGGCGGGACCTTGAAGTGGCTCAGGGTCGCGTCCTCGAGGGCCCGCGCGACTGCGGTGCCGGCGACCGAGGCGAGCACGACCGGCGACAGGGTCGCCGCCGAGTAGTCCTCGAGGACCACCTCGAGGGCGAAGAAGACTCCGGCCAGCGGCGCGTTGAACGCCGCGGCGATGGCGGCGGAGGTCCCGCAGCCAATCAGGATCTGGCGCCGCCGCGAGTACAGGCCGAGCTTGCGTCCGACCCAGCCGCCGAGGATGCCGCCCATCGCGACCACCGGGGCTTCGCGGCCTGCGGAACCGCCGAATCCGATGACCAGGGCCGAGGCGATGAAGGTGACCACCACGATGCGCAGCGGCACCGAACCCGGGCTGGTGCGGGCGTCGAACATCACCCCCGGCACGCCGAGACGGTGCGGGACGTGGAACACCTTGAGGGTGAGCACCGCCATGATCAGCGCACCGGTCGCCGGGAACAGGGTCAGGTAGAGCTCCGGGTGGCCGACGGGAGAGCCGAGGGTCGAGGCGAGCCACGGGACCGCCGTGCCGCGGTCGAAGGTGTCGATCCTGTGGATCGCCCACCAGAACACCACCGAGAGCAGACCGGAAAGCGAGCCGACCAGGGTTGCGAGCACGAGCACGCCCGCACCGCCCGGCTCGAGGGTGCGCTCGATCCACCGCGCGAGCCGCTCACGGCCCCGGGCGATGTGTTCCGGGAGCACGTCCATCACTCGACGGTCACGCTCTTGGCGAGGTTCCGTGGCTGGTCGACGTCGTGGCCGAGCTCGACCGCGACGTAGTAGGCGAGCAGCTGCAGCGGCACCACGGTGACCACCGGTTGCAGCAGCGGGTGCACCGCTGGCACCGGCAGGATCAGGTCGGCGACTCCGGTCACGTCGGCCGCGTCGTGCTCCGCGACCGCGATCACCCGTGCGCCTCGCGCCCGGACCTCCATGAGGTTGCCGAGCAGCTTCTCGCGGGTCGGCGTCGCGGGCGCCACGGCGACCACCGGGAAGCCCTCGTGGAGGAGCGCGATCGGTCCGTGCTTCATCTCGCCGGCGGGATACCCTTCAGCGTGGAGGTAGGAGATCTCCTTGAGCTTGAGCGCACCTTCGAGGGCGATCGGGTACAGCAGGCCGCGTCCCAGGTAGAGGGTGTCGGGCACTGCGGCGACGATCTCGGTGGCGGCGAGGTAGGGGTCGCCCGGCCCCTGGAGCACCTGCTCGACCGCCAGCGGCAGCCGCTGGAGGTCCGCGATCAGGGCGCGGTCGGTGGCGTCGGCGAGACCGCGCATCGAGCGCAGCGCCAACGCCAGCAGCAACAGGGCCACGAGCTGCGTGGTGAAGGCCTTGGTCGAGGCGACGCCGATCTCGGGCCCGGCCTGGGTGAGCATGTGACCGGTCGCGAGCCGCCAGGCCGACGAGCCCCGCACGTTGCACACCGTGCCCAGGAGCGCGCCGGACGCCTCGGCGAGCTCCATCGCGGCGAGGGTGTCGGCGGTCTCGCCCGACTGGCTGACCCCGACCACCAGGACGTCATCGCCGAGCAGCGGCGTGCGGTAGCGATACTCCGAGGCATAGTCGACCTCGGTCGGCAGCCCGGTCAGCTCCTCGATCAGGAACTTCCCGACCAGGCACGCGTGCCAGGACGTGCCGCAGGCCACCAGGTGGACGCGGCGGATCGTCGCCAGGCGCTGCTCGGGGAAGCCGAGGCCGTCGAGCGTCACCCCCTGGCGCTCGCTGTCCAAGTAGGCGACGACGGTATTGCGGATGGCATCCGGCTGCTCGTGGATCTCCTTGAGCATGAAGTGCCGGTAGCCGCCCTTCTCGACCCGTCCCGCGTCCCAGTCGAGGACCTCGATCTCGCGCACGCGGGGAGTGCCGGACGGTCCGAGAAACCGCACGCCCGCGCGGGTGATCACCGCGACGTCGCCGTTGTGGAGGAACGTGACCCGCGGGGTCCGGCTCACCAGGGCGGTGACGTCGGACGCGACCATGTTCTCGCCGTCGCCGTGGCCCACGACCAACGGCGGACCCTGGCGGAAAGCGACGATGGTGCCGGGCTCGTCGCGGAACATCGCGACCACCGCGTACTGCCCGTGGAGGCGCGGCAGGACCTTGAGCACCCGCTCCTCGAGGCTGCCGGTCTCGCGCCCGAGCAGCTGTGCGATGAGCTCCGTGTCGGTGTCCGAGCGCAGCACGAAGCCCGCGTCGAGGAGCTCGTGGCGCAGACTGGCGTAGTTCTCGAGGATCCCGTTGTGGACCACGGCCACGCTTGAGGAGGCGTCGACCTGCGGGTGGGCGTTGGCCTCGGTCGGCGCGCCGTGGGTCGCCCACCGGGTGTGGCCGACCCCGACCGTGCCGTGAAGCCGAGTGTTGTAGGCCTTCTGCTCGAGGTTCTTGAGCTTGCCCGGGGCGCGCAGAATCTCGATCCGGTCACCGCCCATGACGGCCAAGCCGGCCGAGTCGTAGCCGCGGTACTCAAGCCGTCTCAGACCCTCCAGAATGACCGGCACGACCTCGTCGTTGCCGACGTATCCGATGATTCCGCACATCTTTTCACGCCTCCACTCGCGGACTCCGCGTCCCGCGGGGCCGCCAAGTATACCCGCGCCTCGGGTCAGCCCCGGAGCACGGCGAGCGCCGCCTCGACCACGTGGTCCGGAGTCAGGCCGAGCCGTTCGGCGACCTCGCGGCCCGGTGCCGAGGCGCCAAAGCGGTCGATCCCGACCATCGCCCCGCGGTCGCCGACCCACTCCCGCCAGCCGCGGGTGGTCCCGGCCTCGACCGAGACCCGCGGCACGCCGGGCGGCAGCACGCGCTCGCGCCACGGACCGCCGGCGGCCTCGAACAGCTCCCACGAGGGCATCGAGACGACCCGCGCTGCGACCCCACGCTCGGCCAGGCGGTGCGCCGCCTCAGCGGCGAGCGCGACCTCGGATCCGGTCGCGATCACGACCACGTCCGGGCTGCCACCGGGGGGCTCCTCGAGCACGTAGGCGCCGCGGGCGAGGCCCTTGCCGGCGGCGTCCGCGGTCGTCGCCATGCACGGCAGCCCCTGGCGGCTCAGGATGAGGGCGACCGGGCCGTGGTCGTGATCGAGCGCGACCCGCCACGCGGCGATGGTCTCGTTGCGGTCGGCGGGTCGGATCACGGTCAGGCCGGGGATCGCGCGCAGGGCCAGGAGGTGCTCGATCGGCTGGTGGGTCGGACCGTCCTCGCCGACCCAGATCGAGTCGTGGGTGAGGACGTAGATGACCGGCAGCTCCATCAGGGCGGCGAGCCGGATCGAGGGCCGCATGTAGTCCGAGAACACCAGGAAGGTCGAGCCGAACGGGCGCAGGCCGCCGTGCAGGGCGAGCCCGTTGAGCATCGCCGTCATGGCGTGCTCCCGGATGCCGAAGTGGAGCACGCGGCCGCCGTGATCGCCGTGGGCGACGGCGCGGGAGTTTGGCAGGGTGGTCTTGCACGAGGGTGCGAGGTCGGCGGAGCCGCCGATGAGCTCCGGCAGGACGCCGCCGAGGGACTTGAGCACCTCACCCGAAGCGTTGCGAGTGGCGACCGACGAGCCGTCGCCGCGGGGCGCGGGGAGGTGCTCGGTCCATCCTTCGGGTAGGCGGCGCTCGAGCCGGCGCCGCCACTCGGCGGCAAGCTCGGGGTGGGACGCTCCCCACGCGGCCACGGTCCGCCGCCAGGTCGCGGCAGCCTCCGCGCCGCGGGCGACCGCCTCGTGGCCGCGCTCGGCCGCCGCCGCGGGGACCCGGAACTGGGCTTCCTCGGGCCAGCCGTAGGCGCGCTTGGCGCCGCGGATCTCGTCCGCTCCGAGCGGGCTGCCGTGGGCGTCGGCGGTGTCGTGCTTGGTCGGCGCGCCCCATGCGATGTGGCTGCGCACGGCGATCAGCGACGGCCGCCCGGTCTCGGCGCGTGCGGCGTCGAGTGCAGCGGCGATCGCGGCGAGATCGTTGGCGTCGTCGACCCGCTGGGTGTGCCAGCCGTAGGCCCGGAAACGCGCCTCGACGTCCTCGCTGAAGGCCAGGGCCGTCTGACCCTCGATCGTGATCCGGTTGTCGTCCCAGATCCAGGTCAGCTTGCCGAGCCCGAGGTGGCCCGCGAGCGAGGCCGCTTCCGCGCTCAGGCCCTCCATGAGGTCGCCGTCGGAGACCAGGACCCAGGTATGGTGGTCGACGACCGTGCCGTCGGGCCGATTGAGCTCGGCCGCCAGGTGGCTCTCCGCGAGCGCCATACCGACCGAGGTCGCGCAGCCCTGGCCGAGCGGTCCCGTGGTCACCTCGACGCCGGGCAACAACCCGTGCTCGGGGTGTCCGGCGGTGCGCGAGCCCCACTGCCGGAAGTGCTTGAGCTCGTCCAGGGCGAGGTCGTAGCCGGTCAGGTGAAAGACCCCGTAGAGCAGCATCGAGGCGTGCCCGCAGGACAGCACGAAGCGGTCGCGGTCGGGCCAGTCGGGCTCGCTGGGGCTGTGCTTGAGCGCGCGGGTGAACAGCACCCAGGCGACCGGCGCGAGCGCCATCGGCGTGCCCGGATGGCCTGACTGCGCGGCCTCGACCGCGTCCATCGCCAGCGTTCTCAGGGTGGTGACGGCGAGCTCGTCGGTGGAGTCGAAGGTCTGGCTCACGGGTGCCTCCGGCGGTGCATTCGCGGCTGCGCCGACAGGCTAACACCGCCGCGGGATGAGGGGAACCGCGGCGTCGGTTCAGCCGACGCGGTGGGTCAGCGGCGGGACCTCGCCGCCAGCCGGGACCTCGCCGCCGTCGAGCACGGAGTGCGCGCCGACCCTGGCGCCGGCGCCGATCCGTGTCCCACCGCGCAGCACCACGCCGGGCTCGAGCACCACATCGGGCGCGACCGCGCAGCCCGGCTCGACCCAGGTCGTGGTCGGGTCGAGGATGGTCACGCCGCTCGCCATCAGCCCGTCGAGGACTCGACGGTTGAGGATCCGGGCCGCCGTTGCAAGATCCACGCGGGTGTTGATGCCAAGCATCTCCTCGGGATCGTCGAGCCGGACGCCGGCCACGGTCAGACCGGCCCCGCGCAGGGCAACGACGACGTCCGTGAGGTAGTACTCGGCCTGGTCGTTGTCCGGCCGGAGCAGTGCCAGGGCATCCTCGAGCGGGCCGCGGCGGAACCCGTAGACCCCGACGTTGACCTCGTGCACTGCGAGGGTCGCGGCGTCGGCGTCGCGCGCTTCGACAATCGCGATGACGGCGCCGGAGGCGTCGCGCAGCACGCGCCCGTAGCTGCCCGGCGGATCGAGGTTGGCGGTCAGCAGCGCCGCCGCGGCGCCGTCGTCGATCCGTGCCCGCAGCCGCTCGAGCGAGGCCGCGGCGAGCAATGGGACGTCTCCGGAGAGGATCACGAGACTGCTCTCGCTCTGGGGCGGCAGCGCGGCCACCGCCGTGCGGACGGCGTCGCCGGTGCCGAGCTGAGGTTCCTGGACTGCGGTCCGGACGCCACGCCCCTCGACATGGCCAGCGACCTCCTTCGCGCCGTGTCCGACCACAACGACGATCCGTTCCCGGGGCGCGGTCGCCAGCGCGAGGTCGAGCACGTAGTCGATGAGCGGCCTGCCGGCGAGCTCATGGAGCACCTTCGGCCGCTGCGATCGCATCCGTGTGCCCTTGCCCGCGGCGAGCACGGCGACCGACCAGGTCACGGGGTCATCTCCGAGATATGGGCGACGGCGTCGGCGAGCGCGCCGCGGTCGTGGCGGACCAGACCGTCTCCGGTCTCCGCCAGCAGCGGCCACGGCAGCAGCCCGCCCGGCCCAATCCAGGGCGCATCACTCGCGACCACGAGCGGTTCCTGGGACTCGGCTGCGTAGCGCTGCCGCGCGGCCTCGGAGGGCGGCACGCTGTTGGCGAGCACGAGGTCGGGAGCGACGCCCGGGGCGTGCCGGCAGAGGGCATCGACGTGGTCCTGAAGCGACATGCCGAGGGTTTCGCGCGCCTGGGTCATGAGGTTGGCGATGTAGACCAGCGGACCACGCCGCTGCCGCAGGGCCCCGAGCACCCCCGGCACCAGCAGGTTCGGGACCAGCGACGTGAACAGCGAGCCCGGGCCGAGCAGCACGAGGTCGGCGCTGCGAATGGCGGTCATCGCCTCGGCGACGGCGGGCGGGTCGGCGGGCTCGAGCAGGACCTCCACCGGCGGGCCGAAAGCGGTGATCTCGCGCTCGCCCTCCAGGCGATTTCCGGCGGCGTCCCGTCCGACCAGGTGGACGTTGGCCGAGGTTGCCGGGAGGATCGTGCCCCGGACCTTGAGCACCTCGGCGGAGAGCCGGGCTGCAAGCGCGAAGTCGCCGGTGATCTCCACCAGCGCCGCGATCAGCAGGTTGCCGAGGCAGTGACCGCCGAGCGCGCCTTGGCCCGAGAAGCGGAAGGAGAACAGCCGCGACAGCAGCTCGTCGTCCTCGGCGAGCGCGACCAGGCAGTGGCGCAAGTCGCCGACTGCCGGGATGTCGAACTCCTCGCGCAGACGGCCGGTGGAACCGCCGTCGTCGGACACGGTCACCACCGCGGCGAGGTGCTCAGTCGGGAGGTGCTTGATGCCGAGAAGCAGCGAGGCGAGGCCGGTGCCTCCGCCGAGGGCGACGATGCGATATCCGGCGCGCATCACGGCAGGCTCCCAGCCCGCACTATTCACCAGGCTTCTGCTGCGGCCGACGATGCGCCACACTCAGCGGTGCTTTCTCACCTCGGAGTGCTCGACGTACTGTCGAGTACGCCTCCGCGCTCCTCGGCTCGAAAATCCCGCTGCGCACGGCACCTCCCCGGTCTCGCTGCGAACCCTGGTGAATAATGCGGGCTACCGGCGGCGTAGCTCGTACAGGACCTGCTTGGCCACGGCCTTGAGGGTCTCGAAGACCCCGGTGCCCACCGTCGCCACCGCCTCGAAGGTCGGCTCACCCTTGAAGTTGAGCAGCCGGTACAGGGTCTCGACCGCGACCGCGGTCGGCAGGTCGCGCTTGTTGAGCTGGAGCACGTAGGGGATGGTCTTGAGGTCGAACCCGTTCTCGCTCAGGTTCTCCCCCAGGTTTCGCAGCGACTCGATGTTGGCGTCGGTGCGGGCCTCCTGGGAGTCGGCGACGAACACGACCCCGTCGACTCCCTTGAGAATCAGCTTGCGGCTCGCATCGTAGAACACCTGGCCAGGGACGGTGTAGAGGTGGAAGCGGGTCTTGAAGCCGCGCACCGAGCCGAGGTCGAGGGGCAGGAAGTCGAAAAACAGCGTGCGGTCGGTCTCGGTCGCGAGCGAGATCAGCTTGCCCTTCTGCTGCGGGTTCGACTTCTCGTAGATGTACTGCAGGTTGGTGGTCTTGCCGCACAGACCGGGGCCGTAGAACACGATCTTGACGTTGATCTCTCGGGCGGCGTAGTTGATGAAGCTCATTCTGAGAACAGCGCGTCAATATCCTCGTCGGTGATCTCGGCGAACGGCGAAGCCACGTCGGACGCACCGGCTTCGCGCGCCTTGCGCTCCATGTCGACGAGGACCCGCTCGAGGTCCCCGGAGGCCTTGCGGACGCGCAGGCGGACCAGGCCGAGCGACGAGCGTTCGTCGAAGATCACCACCAGGATCAGGCGTTGACCGACGATGGAGATGTGGATGTTGTCCTTGCGACCCTCGTGGAAGAGGATCGAGAACTCCTTCTCCCCGATGAGCTTGGCGAGGCCGTCCGTGGCCGCGACATTGCCCGCCGTGAGGGAGGCCAGGGAGGTCGTATCGACCTGGTCGATCTCTCCGGCGCCCGCGATCTGCTGGCCGTTCTTATCGACCAGAAACACGATCTTGGCGCTGGCATCGATGCGGAGACGATTGAGGAGGAGCGTGATGCGGTCGAACTCCTCCTCGTACATCACCAGACTGCCGTCCACGGTCCACAACCCCCTCGTGATCTCATGTTCTAGCACACTCATGAGGCGCAGGCAAGGTAAACGAGAGCAAGGGATAGCGGCCCGAGCCCGGGCCGAGATGCGGGCTAAACCCTCCGCCGGAGCTCGAGCGCCTGGGCGAGGGTCGCCTGGTCGACCGCCGCCAGCTCACCCCCGACCGGGATCCCAGATGCGGGCCGGCTGACCGCGACGCCGGTGCCGGCGAGTCGGCGGGCGATGTAGAGCGCCGTCGTCTCCCCCTCCACGGTCGGGTTGGTGGCCAGGATGACCTCGTGGACCCCGCCGGCCTCCACTCGGGCGATCAGCCGTTCGATGGTCAGGTCCTCGGGCCCGATGCCGTGCAGCGGCGAGAGGTGGCCGAGGAGCGCGTGGTAGAGCCCGTGGAACGCTCGGCTCGCCTCCACCGCCCACGCCGCGGTCGGTTCCTCGACGACCAGGATCACGGTGCGATCGCGACCCGGATCGGCGCACACCGGACACGGGTCGTCCTCGGTCAACAGGGAGCAACACGAGCACAGGCGCACCGTGGCGCGCAGGCCGTCGAGCGCCGCGGCGAGTCCCGCGACCTCGTCCGGTGGCACTGTGAGCAGGTGTTCGACGAGGGCGCGCGCCGAGCGAGGACCGATTCCGGGCAGCCGCTGGAGACGCTCGAGCAGCCGACGGACCGACCCCGGCCGCAGATCGCTCACGGCATCCCCGGTCGTCGGCGGGTCACGGCGTGTCCCGGTCCGGCCACACGCCGCGCACGTCGCCGCCGAGCACGCGGCGGACGAGCTCGACCCCGGGGTCTTCCGCCACCGTACGCTCGAGCCCGGAGAGGGCGCCGTCGCCGGGCTCCTGCTCCTCGATCCGCACGGCGCTGCAGCCCGACACGGCCGAGCGCACCACCACCTCGAGCTGGGCACGCTCGGCGTCGGCGAACCGGGCCAGGGTGCGGGCCTCGGCCGGGAAACGGAGCACCAGCGTGGGTCCTTCGAGCCGTACCTCGGCGCTGTCCACCGCGCCCGCGAGACGTGGGTGGTTCGGCCACAGGGCTTCGGCGAGCCGCGACCCGGGTGTCCCGGGTGGCTGTCCACCGCCACCCGCAGGTCCGGTCGGCGGTGGGGTGGACGGTGCGGGCGGCACACCCCCGCTCGCGGGCGGGGCCGCGACCTCGGCCCGGCCGTCGAGCATCGCCTCGAGGCGCTTGACCGCCGGCCATCGGGACAGGCGCAGTGCGGCCACCTCGAGCGCGAGCTCCCGATTGGCAGCCTCGCGCAGAAGGCCCTCGGCCTCGAGCCACAAGCTGAGCATGCGACCCACGGCCTGGGCCCCGAGCGAGCTCGCGACTGCCGCCACGCGCTCGTGCTCGCCGCCCGACAGGTCGGGCTCGAGCGAGGGGTCGACGGCGAGGTGCAGCAGTACGCCGAGGACGCGGCCGACCTCACGCGCCAGCACGCTCGGATCGTACCCGCGCGCGAGCTGGTCGCGGAGCAGCGCGAGCGCCGCCCCGAGGTCGCCGGCGGCGAGGCTCTCGATGAGGCCGAGCGTGCGCTCGAGCGGCGGGATGCCGAGCACGGCCTCGACCGCGGCCTCGTCGACCGCGTCGCCCGAGAACGCCCGCAGCTGGTCAAGCAGGGAGAGGCCGTCGCGGACGCTGCCCTCGGCGGCGCGGGCGATGGCGGCGGCTGCGCCCGGAGTGAGGCTGAACTTCTCCCCGGCAGCGACCTGCTCGAGGTGGGCGGCGAGGCGCTCCGCGGGCAGCGGCCTGAAGTCGAGCTCTTGGCAGCGCGACTGGATCGTCGCCGGTACCTTGTGCCGCTCGGTGGTCGCGAAGATCCAGAGCACGTAGGAGGGCGGCTCCTCGATGCTCTTCAGCAGCGCGTTGAACGCCGAGGTGCTCAGCATGTGCACTTCGTCGATCACGATCACCCGGTAGCGGTCACGGGTCGGCCGAAAGCGAAGGAAGTCTTGGAGGTCCCTCACCTTGTCGACCTGGGTATTGGTGGCGCCGTCGATCTCGATCACGTCCACGCTCGACCCGGTGGTGATCTCGCGGCATGACGGACACTCGCCGCAGGGCTCCGCGGTCGGACCATGCTCGCAGTTGACCGCTTTGGCGAGCAGCCGCGCGGCGGTGGTCTTGCCCACGCCGCGCAGGCCGGAGAACAGGTATGCCTGGGCGAAGGTGCCGGCGGCGAGGGCGTTTTGCAGCGTCCGCACAACCACATCCTGACCGATGAGATCGGCGAACCGCTGTGGCCGCCAGGCACGGGCGAGGACGGTGTAGGTCACTGCGGGATGGTACCCCAGCGCCGATGGGCCGCAAAGCCCAGCGCAGGTTTTGCCGGTGGCCCGGGGAGGCGTGTCGTGGTCCCGGGTCGCTGGCACAGGACTCTTGACGGGGAATCGAGATCCTGGAGCGGTAGTGCTGCAGAGATGCACAGAGAATCTCCCCGACTAACTGCTTGGGGGCGGACTCGTGGCGGTACCATGTGGTTTCGGGGAGGAGCACGCGATGGCATGGCGGAAGCGACTTGTGGTCTGCGGTCTGGCGGTTGCGGCGGCGGTCCCGGCCGGGGCGGTGTCGCCCGGGCGTGAGGTCTGGCTCCCGGCCGCGGCGAGGCTGTCGGGCTGGGTGACCGACCTCACGGTGCTCAACCCGGGTGATCAGCCGGCGGAGGTCGAGCTGACCTGGCTCGAGCGCGACCTCGACAACCGGACCTCGGCACCGGTTCACCTGACAGTGGCCGCCGGAGCCACCGCGGTCCTCGACGACGTCATCCTGACCATGCTCGGCCGCACCAGCGCCGCGGGCGCATTCCGGATCGTCGCCGACCAGCCGGTGGTCGTGAGCTCACGGATCTGGAACGGCTCGGGTGGAGGAGGCACCCGCGGCCAGGGATTCGAGGGGGTGCCCGCGGCCGCGGCGCTCGTGCCGGGAGAGGTGACCCACATTCCGGGCCTGGCGTCCAACGCCGCCTTCCGCTCCAACCTGTTCGCGGTCTCGACCGCGGCCACGCCGACGACCCTCCAGCTCGAGCTCCTCGACCCCGACGGGACCGTGCTCGCGACCTCGCCGGTCTACACTCTCGCGCCGTGGGCCGCCTTCTACCGGCCGGTGACCGACCTCGGCGGGCCCGACTTCGACCACGGCACGGTGCGCGCGCGGGTGCTTGAGGGCTCGGCGATCGTGGTCGGGTCCAGGGTCGACAACACCTCGCTCGACCCCACTACTTTGGAGGCCTGGTGGTCGACCGCGCCCGCCGCATCGACCGCCGGGACCTGGTACGGCACGGTCACCGACGCGGGCGGCTTCCTCGGGGGGATCACGCTCGCCGTGGGCGACGACGACGCGGTCGAGCGGGTCGACCTGACCTACCCGTCGCCGGTATGCGACATCTTCTTCGCCGCCGGAGCCACGTTCTCGCCCGCCCTGCTCCTGGCGAACCTCGCCGGCGGCGTCGACCTCGAGGAGTCCTACCCCGGCGGAGGCCATGTGAGCTTCACCCTGACCCTTGCCGCGACCGGCGACGCGACCCTGCTGTCCGGCACCGTGGTCGGCACCGGCAGCGGCTTTACCGGCGACCTGGTGGCGTGTAACGGAGCGCAGCCGGCAGCAGACGTCAGACTCGGCAAGACGGGTCGGTGACCCAGGTCAACCTTGAACGTCGCTTTCTCGTACAAGGTGGTAGACTCAAGGCCACCTGTGCGAGGCGTGTGAGAAGATACCTATACTCAACGGCAGGGCGGACTGGCCCTGGAAGGAGAGCTGACATGAACCGTCGATCGATCGTCCTGGCTGTCGGTGTCGCGCTGCTGCTGGCCGTTCCGGCGTGGGCATTGAGCCCCGGAACCGACATCCTGGTCCCGGCCGCCGCACGCGGCGGCGGCGCCAACGGCTCGACATGGGTCACCGACCTGTGCCTGTTCAACCCCGGCTCCACCACCGTCACCGGCACCGTCGCGTGGATGGTGAGAGACCAGGCCAACACCTCGCCGCAGACCTTCAGCTTCACCCTCCTGCCGGGTGAAACCCAGTGCCTGCCGGACGTCATCCTGGCGAAGCTCGGACTCACCGCCGGCAACGGCGCGTTCCGCGTCCAGGCCACGGGCTCGGTGGTCGCGACCTCCCGCATCTACAATCTCAAGAGCGGCGTCACCTTCGGCCAGGGCTTCGAGGGCATCCTGCGCTCGATGGCGGTATCGGCGGGCGGATCGACCGATGTCGTCGGCCTGACCAACAACGCCAGCTTCCGCTCCAATGTGGTGCTGATGGACGGCGGCAGCGGCTCGACCGTGACCCTGAGCCTGCGCAGTGCGGCCGGCGCCGATCTCGGCACGCGCAGCTACACCCTCGGCGTCTTCGAGCCCAAGTTATTCTCGATCAACGACCTCGGCGCGGGCACCTTCGACGTCGGCACGCTTCACGCGGCGGTGACTTCGGGCTCGGCGCTGATCGTCGGCTCGAAGATCGACAACGACCCCACGACCGGAGACCCGACCACCCTGGCCCCGACCCAGCCCGCCGGCGCCGGCGGCTCCACCGACGGCACCTACCAGGTCGCGATCTACGACTCGTACAACTTCGCTTCCGGGGGCAACCTGGTCGTCTCCGGAGGTGAGGTGGTCGCGCTCAACGGCACCTACACCAACTGGGACAAGGTCAACGGCAGCGGGCAGTCGGTCTGCACCCTGATCTTCCCGTGGGGCTCGGGGCTGCCCGCGGGGACCACCGTGGCCGACCTCGCTCAGGGGGTTGACTGGACCGAAAGCTTCACCGACTCCGGCGAGATCACCTGGACCGTTCAGGGCACGTTCGGCGGGGGGACCGCATTCACGGGAACTGTTGCGGCGGTCGGGGCCAACTTCCCGAGCGACCCCGACCCGAATATCGACCAGTCGGGATGCAACGGCACCTTCCCGACCCTCACCATGCTGGGCGGCAAGTCGAACTAGGTCGTTTTCGTTCTCCGCTCGTTCCGAGCTCCGGCGAAAACGAAAGACCGCCCGCCACCATGGCGGGCGGTTGGCTTTTCGGGCGCTGACAGAGATGGGTCTGCGGAAGCGGGTCCGGACCGGGCCGTCGCGAAACCCGGGCACATCTCCCGCTCCTCCACCGTCATGACCGGCTCGGGCGCGCGCGAGAATTTGAACCGCCACGACGCAAAGACCGCGAAGACATCGCAAAGGAGGTTGGCATGGGCCTGCCGGCCCGGGCGATGCTCGGAGGGGCGGAGCTCGGAGGCGGTCTCGAAACCCGGGCAGATCTCCTGCTCCGAGCCCGAGAGAGCCTGTTCAAACGCGCGCGAGAATGTGAACCGCAAAGACGCGAAGAGCGCTAAGTATCCTGTTTGAATCTCTTCTCTGTGACCTTTGCGCTCTTCGCGGCCTTCGCGGTTCAATCAAAATGCTGGACTGGCGCCCCATGAACCCCGGGAAGACATGCCGGTGGGAGGTGTGAGGCAACCTCCAAGCTCCGCCCTACGACCGCCCGGCTCTGTCTTCCCGACCTTCTGACCTTGTCACTTCCTCACCTTCTCACGCCCCCTTCGCCTCCCCCGCCCGCCGCAGCGCCCACGCCCACAGTACCGGGCCGGCGAGCTGGTTGAGCACCACCGCAGCGACCACCAGCGCCGCGACCGCCTTGCCGATCCCAGGCAGCTCGCGGGCCACGCGAGAGGCGAGGCCGAGCGACAGACCGGCCTGGGCGACGAAGCCCATCCAGGCGTGGGCGACCACCGGCCGGGGCGCTGCCATGAATGCGGCCGGCGCTCGGGTGAAGACCCACGTCGCGGCCAGCCGCACCCCGCTGTAGGCGACCGCGGCGAAGCCGATCGTGGGCAGCGCGCCGAGGTCGAGCCCGGCGCCGACGAGCGCGAAGAAGATTACGTAGATCGGCGGCGACGAGCGCTCCAGGGCCTCGATAAAACGGGCGGCCTCGCGCGGGAACAGGTTGCGCACCACGACGCCGGCGGCCATGCACACCACCAGGTGCTCGAGGCCGCCGCCGTGACCGAGCTCGATGGAGACCAGGGCCAGGAGCAGCACGGCGAGCTCGGCGTACCCCCGCACGTAGCGCAGCCAAGCTCCGAGGAGGGCGCCGAGGACCGCGCCGACGCCGAGCGACGCGACGATCTCGAGGCCGATGTCCGCGAGCACCCCGAGTCCGATCGGACCGCCGCCAAGCCAGCCGCGGGCGAGGCTGTACACCAAGGTGAACAGGAGCAGGATCACCAGGTCCTTGAGCACGGTCACGCCGAGCACGGTGTCGGTGAGCGGGCCGCGGGCGCGCAGCTCGGTGATCACCGCGATCGTCGTCGCCGGCGAGTTGGCAAGGGCGATCACGCCCAGCAGCGCAGCGGCGGCCGCCAGCTCGGCCGGGCTTACCAAGCCCAATACCGGCAGCGCGGACAGCAGCGCGGCCATGGCGAGCGCCACCGCGAGCGGGATCGTGACGATCTGCGAGGCGGTGATCGCGAGCACCGAGGCCAGCTGTGAACGACCCTCGCGAAGGCGAAACTCCCCGCCCGCGGTGAGCGCGATCAGCCCGAGCGCGAGCTCCTCGAACAGGTGCAGCTGGCCGAGGTCTCCCCGGGTGACGAGGCCGAGCGCGGCCGGTCCACCGATCATGCCGAACACCAGGTACCCCGTCAGCCGGGGCAGGCGCCATCGAGCGGCGACCTCGCCGGCGCCGACGCCGCCGAGCAGCAGGCAGCCGAGGCCGAGCAGCGCCGACCCGGCGGGATCACCGAGACCGGAGGCGTCGCCGATGCCACGCGCCAGCCAGGCCAGCGCGGCGACCACGAGGAAGAACGCGCCTTTCACGCCAGCCGTCCGGGGTTTGCCGGGAACAGCTCGCGCCGCGTCCACAGCACTGCCAGGCCGTGGTTGACGAGAAGCGCCGCGACCGCTGCGGCGAGCACGCCAGGGTCGTCGGCGACGGTGCCGATCAGGACCAGAGAGAGCCCGAGGGCGAGCTCGCCCTGGGCGAGCAGGCCGCACCACGTCTGCCGGGCCGCGAGAGCGACGCCACGGCGGCGGGCGACCGCGGCAAGCACGCGACCGGCGGCCGCCAGACCCGCCGCGCGCGCGACGACGAGGACCACCAGCGTCGGCCACGAGAACGCGACCTCGGTCCACGACGCCCCGACCAGCACCAGCAGCGCGACCAGCAGCGGGGCGTCGAGGACGTGCGCCACCTTGAGGATACGGTGCGGCAGCATCGCCCGGTTCGCGAGCACCGCTCCGGCGACGGCGGCGGCGGGCAGGGCGGCGATGCCGAGCACGGCCGCGACGCCGGCGAGCACGGCGGCGACGCCGAACAGAAGGCCGAGCAGCCGGACCCGGTCCGCGACTCCCCGGACCAGGACCACGAGCGTCCATCCGCACACGGCGCCGATCGCGAACGGCAGCAGCGCCGCCTGCCAGCTCGGGACCGGTCCGCCGCGGGAAGCGGCGATCGCGCCCCAGGCCGCGGTGGTGACGCCGAGCAGCACCACCGCCGGCAGGCCCGAAGTCGCCGCGAGCATGCGGAGCAGGCGCGCGGTGGCGCGATCGGACGGCGGCCGACCGCGCCCGACCGCCTCCAGGATGGCGGGCGAGGACACCATCGCGATCGCGCCGAGGCCAAGCGCGAGAGGGACCGGAAGAGAAAAGGCGAGCGCCGCGCCGGTCGCGGCGGCCCCGGGGAGCAACGGCAGCCCAAACCCGAGGCGACGGTGCCACGGCTTGAGGCGGGCGAGGATGCGGAGGTCCACCTGGAGGCCGAAAACGAGCCCGATCCAGGCCAGACCGAGCAGAACGACAGGGCGCAGGGCGGCGAGGACGTCGGGAGGGAAAAGCCCGAGCACATGGTCGCCGAGGAAGAAGCCGAGCAGCAGGAACGGCAGCCGCGGGTAGGCGGGCGCGTGCCAGCCGCGGCGCAGCAGCGCGCGCCGCCCCTCGGCGATGGCTGCGGCGAGCACGACCAGGACGAGGAAGGCGAGCGTGCCGCGGAGCATGGGACCAGATTACAGGGGAGGCAAGAAGGTAAGAAGGTAAGAAGGTCAGCAAGTAAGGAGGTGAGGAGGTGAGGAGGGACGCGAGACGCGAGAGGCGAGACGCAAGACGTAGGGGCGGAGCTTGTCTCCGCCCGGTGAGATCGACGCGATTCTGGCACGGGCGGAAATCGGGAGGTTGCCTCACAACTCCCACCGCCAGGCATTGCCGGGTTCAGGAGGCGCAACTTCCAGCTCTTTCAATTGAACCGCGAAGGCCGCGAAGAGCGCAAAGATCACAGAGAAGAGCATTCAAACAAGATACTTAGCGCTCTTCGCGTCTTTGCGGTTCACATTCTCGTTCTCGCGCGCGGCGCCTTGTCAGCCACAGCAGACTCCTGGTGGGATGTCCGGGTTCTAAAAGAAGGCGGCGGCGGCGATCGGCAGCAGGAGGACCGCGTTCGGCGGGCCGCCCTCGGACGACTCGGTCTCGGTCGCCCACTCGCGGATTCGTTCCAGCGCCTGGCGGCCCAGCGCCTCGTCGCCGACCACGGTCAGGACGACGCGGCTGAAGTCGATGCCGCCCGGGATCAGGGCACGCAGGCCGGCGAAGATGGGGAGGTCGCGTTCGAGCAGCTCGAGGCCGGTGCGGCTCTCGATCACCACCGCGTCGGGAAGCTCGAGCTCCACCAGCACCGAGAGCACCTCGTCGAGCAGCTCTTCCTGGTGGAGGAAGACGGCGAGCAGGAACACTTAGAGCCCTTCGAGTTCAGTCAGTCGGGCGAGGAACTCGTCCCCGTTGGTTGCCGCGACGAGGTCCTCGAGGCCGTCGGTGCGCCGTGCCAAGCGCGCCAGCCGGGCGAGGCCGGCCAAGTGGTCGGCAGAGGTGGAGGCGTCGCCGAGCAGGCAGAAGACCAACCGCACCGGCCGACCGTCGAGGGACGGATACGGCAACCCCTCCGGGTGGACCGAGGCGATCATCACCAGCTGCCCGAGACCCGGGATCTGGGCGTGCGGGACCGCGACCCCTGAACCGATTCCGGTGGACAGGATGCGCTCGCGCTCGAGCAGGCGCTCGACCACGTCGGCGCCGCTCGTCACCAGCCCGACCTCCTCGAGGCGGCGGCCGAAGGCCCGGAAGAGCTCATCGCGCCCATCGACGGCGGGGGCGATCAGCACCAGATCGGGCCTGAGTTTGCTGGCGAGGTGCACGGCTGTCACCCCTTTCGTCACGGCCGGAAGCTACTCTAGCCTGCATTTCTCACCACGTCACGTCGCGAGGGCGCCGAGGTGCCTGCCAGCGCTGAGTCATTGAGCGACGAGACGCCGAGTCGCGAAAGGGCCGGCGATGGCCGGCAGATCGGCGCCCACAGTAGGGAGGTGGTGAGAAGTGCAGGCTAGGGTCCCGGTGTGGGCGATGCAAGGGGCGGCGGACGGTCGACGGTGCCGGCCGGCGTCCACGGTCCGCAGCGCAGCAACCGGCCGACCACGAGCGGCGTGGCGGCGATCAGCCCGCGCTGGGCGATGACCTGTTCGGCGTAGACGGAGCACGTCGGTTGGAACCTGCATCGGGCGCCGGCGTGCGCCATCCACGACGAGCCGAAGCGGCGGTAGCCGTGAATCGCCGCGATCGCCGCCCGTGTCACCACTTGCCGGGCAGGGGGCCGGCGAAGGTCGAGCAGCAACCCGGCGAGCAGCACCAACAGGCCGGTGGCGGCGATCCGCCGCCACCGGCGGGAGCGTGGCGTCAGAATCGGTTCGCGAACTCCGAGATGCCCGGGATCATGAAGCGCTCACCCTTGAGGCCCTTCATGATGCACATGATGTGGATAACCAGAATGGCGATCCCCACGACTGGGAACAACAGCCCGATCAGGCAGCCGAGGCCTCCAGTGATGGCACCCAGGATCATGCCGACGATCTGGAGCGCGATGAACACCACAATCCAGAACACGGCGAGCACGAGGCCGTGCTTCGCATGCCACTGGACCTCACGGTCCTCCTTTTCGACCAGCAACGGGATGAGCGCGAGCAGGCCGAGATAGGAGAGCACGATCATGACCGAGCGGTTGTCGGAGACCTTGCCGCCTCCCGGCGGTTGCGGAGTCGAAGGCGGCGGCGGAGTCGACGGGGGTGGCGGAGTTGACGGGGGTGGTTGAGGGGTGCCGGCACCCGGACCCTGAGATGACCCATCCATGGACATGGCAAACCTCCAAACGACGCGGTCAGTGACGGTGTGTCTGTGCCGTCGAGATCGGCATGATTGTATCGCGACTTTGTCGCGGCTCAACAGGCGTTTCCCGCTCGGAGCGGCAAACGCCCCTAGAGAGAAGGCCCTTGGACCACGTACGCGCCGAGGGGGAGGTGGTCGTCAGTGGTTGACGCCGACGATGCCGCGCGGGTGCTTAGCGACCAGCGCCGGCAGGTCGGCGGCACGCAGCCGCACCTCGAGGACGGGCTCATCCAGGAGCTCGTTGGCGACCAGCAGCGCGGCGCTGCTGCCGCAGGCGTGACCGTGGTGGATGAGGATGCGGGTGGCCTCGCGGGTGAATGCGAGCTCGCGAAGGTCGACCGGTATGGCCGCGCCCTCGGTCAACGGCGTGCAGTCGAAGAGCTCGCGCAGGACGTCGACAACGACATCGGTGGGATCGCAGCGGCCCAACGTTCCCATGATCAGCCCTTACTGAGGATCCTCAGGCCCTCAGGCCGGAGCTGAAACCTCCCGTGAGGGAATCGCTTCACCAGGTCTGGGAGGTTGGCCGTTCTCAAGCTGAATTCGAGCTTGGCCTCATCAAAGTCCTCCTCCAGCAGCTCTTCCTTCACAACAAGGGCAAAGACGCCTGATTGCCCGGAGGAATGGCACACGCGGAAGGGTACGTCGACCTCTCCCCTGAAGGCCAACTCGGCGAGCTCGCCTTTAATGTCGTCGTCAGAGGTGACGGAGGCCCCTGGGAACAGCTCAAGTAGAACTCGGACCACCAGGGCCACTGCGCGTTGTCTAACGTCCGGTTTCATGAGCATCTCCTCCCATCAGCCTGCTCACCTCAATCCCCCCCTCCGCCGAGCACCCCGGGCAGACGAGGCGGACGTGGCCGTTGATCTGCTCGAAGTCGCCCTTGGCCGTCCCCGGTGTCCCCCGACCCGAGATCCACTGAACGCTGCATTCGAGGCACCGGATCCGGATCTCTGTCGGCGCGGTGGCCTCCCCTCGCCCGTCCACGTGCGGGGCCAGGTCCTTCGGCGAGGAGTAGGTCCACAGGACGCTGAGGGGCACAAAGCCCGAGCCTCCGGCTTCGGCCTCCGCTGTCTCATTCGGCGCATCTTCGACGGGCACCCTGAACGCAAAGCGCCTGATGAGTGCCACGGCCCTCACGCCCCCCCGGTTATGATTGCCGGGGCCAGAGCTGGAGTCTCCCCGAGAAGCGCAGCGATCACAGCCACCAGCTCGCCGATGAGGATCCAGTGGTAGTTGAGCTGCTCCTCCTCACCCTCCGGCTGAGCCTGCATGAGCTGGCCTACTTCGTTCAAGCGAGTAACCGCTTCAGTAATCGAGCCCCGGGCCGAGAGCGAGACCGACGCCGGCGTCCGGCTGACGATCTCCGAGGAAATTGCGGCCATGAGAACTCCGAGCTGGCGGATGTCCCCGGTTCGAAAGACGTCCGCGTGCCAGCCAAGGCGTGCATCTTGACCACGGCGGCCGAGTAAGGATCCGAAGGCTATGGCGAGCATGTCCCGGTGTGAATCGTCTAGTCGAACTTTCATCGGTCGTCCCATCCCCTACGTAGCCTCAGGCGCCGGCAAAGGTCACGGATTGCAGACCTTGCACGGTCGGTACCCCGCCGCGATGGCCGCCTCCCTGGTGTTGAACTCCCTCGTGCAGTTCTTGCAGTTGTAGTAGCGGCAGCTGCTCTGGTGGAAGATCATGGAGCTCGTGTTGCCGTGGTACTTTCCCGCGGCTACGGCGAGGCCGCTGGTTGCGACCAGCGCCAGGAGTACTGCCAGAGCGATGCGGCGCGGGCTGCTCGGCTGGGACCTCATGGCAAATCCTCCTCTCTTCGGGCGCATGCTTCCGAACCTGGGTGCTTCATAACCTCCGCTACGTTCTCCCTCTGGCGCTCTATCTCCCACTTCAAGAACCCACCTAGACCACACGCCCGGCCGCGCTCCGGCTGGCCGCTGCTGTCGCTCGCGCACGACCAGGTCGGCGTTGCTCATACCTCGTCCGGGTTCCATGGCCTTCCCTTTCGAAGTGCCTCTATCTGAGACTGGATGGATTGATGGCGTTCCTCACTTCGCCTCACGACATGGGCCTGCTCTCGCTCACCGAACCAAGCCACGACTTTGCCGAGCCAGGCGAGCAGGTCGACAGCGCAGGTCGTGTCGTCCTTCGACAGGTCGAGTTCTCTGACACCTTTCGGATGCGTAACACGCCTGCGCAACTCAAGGATGTGTTTGAAGTTCGAGGGGAGTGGCGCGGCGCTGGACAGAGGTGTGGTGGTTTGGCGCGCCTTGGCGTAGCACCGGAGCGCCGATCGCAGGTTCTCTTCGACTCCTGGCAGGCATGGTCTCCAGCGCTCCCTACCGTCCTGAGAAACAGATTCGCCTTCGTTAAGTATGCGTAGGTCACTCTTGCTGAACTGGACTTGGCCCAGTTTCGCCGCCTCGAGAGCTAGCACCTTCAGGCTGAAAGCGAATGCCTCGAGAAGCGCGAATATGGTTCGGATTGAAGCGCGCAACATCGCGGTGCTCGGATTGGACTGAAGGACTCGCGTGACCTCCCCCAGCTCGTCTCCTAGCGCGAAGGCGACGGCCGCACGCTCGCCTAACACGTGCATGGCTTTCTGAGCGTTGCTTAGATTCTCTTCCGTCACGGCCAGCCTCGTGTGTCATCCCCCGGTCCTCCAGCCTTTGCAACTCCTTCACCGCGAGCGCCGGGGAGGCGGATAACTTCCGCCCCCTCCCGACGCGGGTACTTCATCTCGAGCCGCAGCGCCTCGGACCCGCCCTCCCGCTCGATCTTCCTCACCGCGATCACCGCCACCAGTCGGCGGCCCGGCCGCGGCAGCCTCGTGACGTTCGGCAGTTTGAGAGTCGGAGTCATTGCCTATTCGGCCTCCGCCTGGAGGCGATCGATCATGTCCCTGAGAGCTGTGACTGGTTCGGGTAGTTGATCTACGTGGAGAGGATGGGCGTCGGCAGAGAGGATCCCGGTGCCGCAAACACCGATGACACTCGGGTTGAGAAGAAGCGGGGCGCGAAAGGACGCGTCACCGGAGCTGTTGTCGATGACCGAGATGTACGGAGCAACGTAGGGCTTCAGGCCCAGCGGATGGATCACGAGGGTGCCGCCGATGACTACGACGTTGCTTGGGATCGACACGAGCCCGGGTTCATTCCGGGGCGCAGACAGGTTCTCCTGCCAGACCATAGCGCCGAAGTTGTCGTATAGCCGTGCCCGAACTGTCACTACCTGGCTGTCGAAGTTCCAGAAGCCGATGTTCGTACGGAAGCCGCTCACACCCGGAATCCCGTAGTTGTTGACGCCAGTGAAGTAGGCTGGCCATCCGCTTGAGAGAACACCGGCCACAGGATCCAGAGGGGGAACTTCCTGGCCGTAGGTGCCGTGGCTGCCACCCGAGTTGTAGACCCTGACGGAGGCATAGAAGCCAAGACAGTCCTTGCTTCTGCTGCCGTTGTCAGCCGACTCTGCTGAAAGCGCCATCGCGTAGTTGCCGCCGAGGTGGAGGAAGCCGCCGACGAAGTCGCCCCACTGCAGTGTCCCCATCGCCGGGGCCGAAAGCGTGTACTGAGTAACACTCCCGGCCGACGCGACGAGAGCCTGCACGTGGAGCTGAAAGCTCTGGGGGTTGCTGATGGTGACCTCGGTGTACCAGTGGGTACCTGCCTGGCCATCTATTCGAGTGATGATGGGGAAGAAATGGGAGTTCACGACGAAGCCAGCCGGCTCGGCCAACTGGCTTCCTCCCGCGAGCACAATGATTGCCGCGAGACACACCTTCACCAAACGCATCGCCCTCCCCCCGATCGGTTGGTCGCGTTGCAGCACAGGCGCTCCCTGGCATGTGCAGTTCATTTGCCTGACTTTCGACACACTAAGAGCCCAACGTAGCTAAGCTAGCACTAATCCCGCAGCGAGGCCACACCTCGAACGTGCGACGGCCTCTTCGTGTCTTGGTGGTGAGAATCCGCAGCAGCCGGCTCGACCGATCCGGGAACGCCCGCACACGGAAGCGAGATGAACGTCTAGCTTCTAGCGTCTTACGTCTCGCGATGGGAGGTATGGGTGGGGGAGATTTGCTCGCGGCCTAGCGGCCGCGGCGCCGTGTCGGAGCCAGCCGGGTGGCTGTAAGCCACCCCCCACCCTCTTCGACCCCCTCGGCAACAGCCACATCGGCTGCAGACCGCCACGGTCGGCAGCGCGTACGGGATTCGTTCGCTGGGTGGGGGGGAGGGGGAGCGCGAAGACCGTACCAATGCTCGACCGAAGGGAGATTTGGCAGCGCGTACGGGATTCGAACCCGTGTTACCGGCGTGAGAGGCCGGCGTCCTAGACCCCTAGACGAACGCGCCGCAGGGGACGCATAAATTAGCATGAGGTACGTCGCGATGCAAGCCCCCGCGCGGGCGTATGCGCGTTGGGCGGGCCGCCCGGAAGAGTCCGCCCATCGGACCCGTTTCATCTATACTGACGGACCACATCGGTCCCCGAGGAGGCATGCATGAGCATTCGCGTCGCCATCAACGGATTCGGCCGCATCGGTCGCCTGGTCGCCCGCCATCTCAAGGCTCGCAAGGACTTCGACCTGGTCGCGATCAACGACCTCACCTCACCCGACATGCTCGCCTACCTGTTCAAGCACGACTCGGTCCACGGTGCGTACCGAGGCGAGGTCGGGATCGACGGCCAGGATCTGGTGATCGACGGCGACCGCCTCCGGGTGCTCGCCGAGCGCGACCCGGCCAAGCTGCCGTGGCGCGAGCTCGGCGCGGACTACGTGTTCGAGGCGACGGGTCTGTTCCGCAGCCGTGAGAAGGCCGGCGCCCATCTCCAGGCCGGGGCCAAGAAGGTGATCATCACCGCGCCGGGCAAGTCGGTCGACGCGACCTTCGTGGTCGGCGTCAACCACGAGCTCTACGATCCCACCGCCCACCACGTGGTCTCGAACGCCTCGTGCACGACGAACTGCCTGGGGCCGATGGCCAAGGTCCTGCACGAGACGGTCGGGATCCGCCACGGCTGGCTCACCACCATCCACGCCTACACCAACGACCAGCGCATCCTCGACGTTCAGCACTCCTCCGACATGCGCCGCGCCCGCGCCGCCGCGATCAACATCATCCCGACATCGACCGGCGCGGCCAAGGCGATCGGACTGGTCTACCCCGAGCTTGCGGGCAAGCTCGACGGTGCCGCGATGCGGGTGCCGGTGCCGGATGGCTCGATCTGCGACCTGGTCTTCGTCGGCGGTCGCGCGGGGAACGTGGACGAGCTCCGCGATGCCTTCCGCGAGGCGGCCGCCGGCCAGCTCAAGGGCATCCTGAAGGCGAGCGATGAACCGCTGGTGTCGTCCGACATCATCGGCGAGAGCCACTCCGTGGTCGTCGACCTCGAGCTCATCTCACAGGTCGCGCCGGACTTCTTCCACGTGGTTGGCTGGTACGACAACGAGAACGCGTACTCGCTGCGCTGCGTTGACCTGCTCGCATACATGGCGGCGGCGGGCTCATGAGCGTCCCCCGCCTCGCCGACCTGAGCGACCTGTCGGGTGCGCGGGTGCTGCTCCGCCTCGACCTCAACGTTCCGGTCAAGGACGGCGCAGTGCAGGACGACACCAGGATCGAGGCCGCACTTCCGACCGTGCGCTGGCTGCTCGAGCGCGCCGGGGTGGTGGCGGCGTGCTCGCACCTCGGCAAGGCGAGCGGCGAGCCGGACCCGCGTTACACACTCGCACCGGCGGCGGCGCGGCTCGGCGAGCGCCTCGGGCGTCCAGTCCGCTTCGTGTCGGACTGCGTCGGCGACGAGGTCGACCGCGCCCTCGCGGAGGCCGCGTCCGGCGCTCTCCTGGTGCTCGAGAACCTTCGCTTCCATCCCGGCGAGAAGAAGAACGACCCCTCCTTCGCCCGCGCCCTTTCGGCACCGTTCTCGCACTACGTCAACGACGCCTTCGGCACCGGCCACCGCGCCCACGCCTCGGTGGCCGCGGTACCTCAGCTCTTCGGACCCGGCCGCAAGGCGGCGGGCTTTTTGATGGAGGCCGAGATCTCGGCCCTCGGCCGTCTGGTGGACCATCCCGAGCAGCCGTTCGTAGCCATTGTCGGCGGTGCCAAGGTATCGACCAAGACAGCTCCGCTCGAGGCCCTGCTGGAGCGTGTCAGCGCGCTCGTGATCGGCGGCGGCATGGCCAACACCTTCCTCCTCGCCGAGGGTTTCGAGGTGGGGCGCTCGCTGGTCGAGGAGGAGATGCTCGACACCGCGCGGAACGTGATCGAGCGTGCCCGCGGCCGCGGCGTCGAGCTGCTGCTGCCGACCGACGTGGTCGTCGCCGATGCGCTCGAGGACGCGTCGCGGGTCGAGGTGGTCGCGGCCGGCGCGGTGCCGCACGAGCTGATGATCGTTGACCTCGGCCCCGACTCGCGACAGCGGGCGCAGCGCGCCATTGGAGGCGCGCGGACGGTTTTCTGGAACGGCCCGATGGGCGTGTTCGAGGTCGAGCGCTTCGCCGCCGGGACGCTCGCGGTCGCCGAGGCGATGGCGGCCTCGGACGGGTTCACGGTGGTCGGCGGCGGCGAGTCCGTGATGGCGATCAAGCAGGCCGGCGTCGAGGACCGCATCGACCACGTCTCGACCGGGGGCGGGGCCTCGCTGGAGTTCCTCACCGGGCAGACCCTGCCGGCGGTGAAGGCGTTGGGGGGCTGAGATGGCGCGCACGCCGCTGATCGCTGGCAACTGGAAGATGCACCACGGTGTCGCGGCCACGACCTCGTTCCTCGAGGGCCTGCTCGACCGCGAGCAGCCCGACGGCGTCGACGTGGTCGTGTGCCCGCCGTTCGTGAGCCTTCCGTCGGCGGCGATGATGCTCGCCGGGTCGCCGCTCGGGCTCGGGGCGCAGAACGTGCACTGGGCGGCTAGCGGCGCCTTCACGGGCGAGGTTGCCGCGGCAATGCTGGTGGAGATCGGCGTCGAGTGGGCGATTGTCGGCCACAGCGAGCGCCGGACCCTGTTCGCGGAGAGCGACGACACCGCGGCCGGCCGTGCCCGCGCTGCCCAGGCGGCGGGCTTGAGGGTGATCTTCTGCCTCGGCGAGACCCTCGCCGAGCGGGACGCCGGTGCGACCCTCGGCGTCCTCGAGCGCCAGGTCGCCGCTATCGACGGGCTCGACCCTGAGCAGTTGGTGCTCGCCTACGAACCGGTGTGGGCGATCGGCACCGGCCGCACCGCGACTGGGGAGCAGGCGCAGGAAGCCCACGCCTTCCTGCGCGAGCGCCTCGCCGCGAGCTTCGGCCGCGTCCGCGCCGAGGACGTGCGGATCCTCTACGGCGGCAGCCTCAAGCCCGCCAACGCCGCCGACCTGCTCGCCCGAGCGGACGTGGACGGAGGCCTGATCGGCGGCGCCAGCCTTGACCTTGACTCGTTTTCCGCTATTATCCGCGCTGCGGCGGACTGCGCCGCGGGAGAAACTCCGTGACCGTTCTCATTGTCGTACTTTACGTTCTGGTGTGCATCTTCCTGGTGCTGGTGGTGCTCCTCCAGCAGGGCAAGGGTGCAGATCTGGCCGGTGCGTTTGGAGGGGGCGGGACCCAGACCTCGTTCGGTCCCCGCACCCAGACCAATATCATGCATCGGCTCACCACCATCTCGTTCGTCCTGTTTGTCATCCTGTCGGTGACGCTCGCGGTCCTGTCGGGCAAGAGCCGCGGCTCGGTGATGCAGGACGTGGCGCCGAAGCCGACCGTTGTGGCGACGCCCGGGGTCGGACCCTCGGAGCAGCCCGAGGCAGCACCGGCGGTGCCGCCGGCCGAGGGCACGAGCGCGAGCACGGCTCCGGTGGAGCCGACCCAGCCGAGCGGTGGCGGCCAGTGAAGGCTTGCCCGGTCGCGAGGCATCAAGATAGGATTGTGGTTGCGCGGGCCGAAGTGGCGGAACTGGTAGACGCGCACGGTTGAGGGCCGTGTGGGGCGACCCGTGCCGGTTCGAGTCCGGCCTTCGGCACCATCCCACATCCGTTGTTCCGGGGCATGAAGCCTCGGCCTGCGACCCGGGGATCGAACCCCGGGTCGTTGTGTTCCGGCCGATTCACGTCGCGAGGAAGGGTCTTTTCGATGACGCCTCGCCGGTTCCGAACTGACGCCCTTTACCTGGGGACCGCTGGCGGGCTGGTCCTGCTGATCCTGCTCCTGCGCCTGAACCCCGACGCGGGGGCGGAGGGTGTCGCGCTGCTCCCGGCCGTGCTGCTGTGGGCGGTGTGGGGCATCGTGACGATCGGGACCACCTGTCTGCTCGTGGCCCTCCTCGTGCGCAGGTTGCGGCCGCCGGCGGAGAGGCCGCTCTGTTGGCCGGCGCCGGAGCTGGCCTTCGCGATGTTCCTGGTCGCGGCAGTGACCTGTCGGGTCAACGCCGACCTCCACCCCGAGTTCCTCTCCGGTACCGGCCACCGCACGCTCGGCCAGGATGCGGTGGCATGGCTCATCTCTGGCTTGATCGTGCTCGGCGTCGGGGTGTGGGTGCGCCGCAGAGGCTGCGCCCGGACAGGGGTGGCGGTCTTCGCCACGCTGGTGATCGTCCTTCCGGTCGTTCGTTTCATCACCCAGCCGACCCCGAGCGGCATCACTCGTCCTGTCGCCGCGCGATCCCTCGGCCGCAGTGATCGTCCCCTCCTCGTCCTCGGCCTCGAAGGGCTCGACCCTTCGGTCCTCGGTCAGGTCGCCGGCAACCGCCGCTACCCCGCCCTCGACGGCCTCCTCCAGCGCGGATCGTGGGGCGCGGTCGACGCCTATCGGCCCTACCTCCGACTCTCGCTGTGGACCTCCCTCGCAGTCGGCGCCCTTCCCAGTCAGCACGGCCTGCGCTCGCGTTCGCGCTGGGTGGTCGCGGCGGCGGGGGACCTCTCGCTCCAGCTCCTGCCGTGGACACCCTTCGGCTCAGGTTGGGTGGTGCCGTTGGGGCTCACTCGGCGCCGAGCCCCCCAGCCGTCTGCGCTGCCCCCGCTGTGGGACCTGCTGCGGGCCTCGGGCGTCCCAACGCGGGTGTTGGGTTGGCCCGGCCTGTGGCGGGAGGGGTCGGTCGAGCACCGCAGCGCGTGGCCGAGTGCCGCGACGACACTCGACCCGCTGTCGGTCAGTTCCCTGCAGGCGGCCCTCGCACCCTTCCCGGACGTCCGGGACGAGATACTGCGCGAGCTCGACGCGGACATCGGTCGCCTGCTCGATGTGCGCTCGGCCCTTGCGAGCGGTACGCGCTGTGCCTGGGCCCACCTCGGGACGGTGGCGGAGATGCGCCGCGCGCTCGAGCCGCTCAGCGCCCAGGACAGCCTGCAGCGCGCCGCATGGGACCTCCTGCTCGAGCTCCTCGACGACCGCCTCGGCGAGCTGCTGGGCGCGCTTCCGCCCGACACGTTAGTGGTGGTCGTCTCGCCGTACGGTTTTCATCCCCCGAGCCCCTTCGAACGCCTGCTTCGTCTGCTCGGACTTGGCGGTGGGTGGCGGGCCACCGCGGCGGGCTCCCCCGACGGCGCGCTGATCCTGGCCGGCAGGGGTGTCGTCCCGGCCCACCTCATGCAGCGTGTCCAGCTCACCGACGTTGCCCCGACGCTGTGCTACCTGGTCGGGCTGCCGGTGACCCAGTACATGGAGGGCCGGGTGATCCTCGATGCGGTCGAGCCGGACTTCCTCGCCGAGCATCCCCTGCAGGTCGTGGACTAACCACAGAGACACGGAGAACACATAGGGGCACAGAGACCCCCCAAACTCCCCGAAACGCCAGAGACCGGGCTCGTGAACGAGCCCGGTCTCTGGCGTTGTCAGTGGGGGGGCGAGCTCTGTGCCTCTGTGTCTCTGTGGTTCAACTCGATGACGGTCTCGGGTAGAGTGCCGGCATGCGGCTTTCGGTTGTCGTACCGGTCTACAACGAGGAGTCCACAGTCGCCGCGTTGCTCGAGCGGGTGGCAGCAGCGCCGCTGCCGGACGAAGTGCGTGAGCTCGAGCTGGTGGTGGTCGAGGACGGCTCGGCCGACACCACCTGGCAGCGGGTCGAGGCCTTCGCTCCGCCACCGCGCGCAGACGGGCTCACCGTCGAGCTGCGCCGCCTTCGCCACGAGCGCAACCGGGGCAAGGGAGCGGCGCTGCGGACCGGCTTCGGCGCCGCGACCGGCGACATCCTGTTGATCCAGGATGCCGACCTCGAGTACGACCCGCGCCAGTACCCGAGCCTGCTCGCGCCGATCCTCGACGGCGATGCCGACGTGGTCTACGGCTCCCGCTTCCTGGGCGGGCCACATCGGGTGCTGTTCTTCTGGCACTACCTCGGCAACCAGCTGTTGACGCTGCTCTCAAACATATTCACCGACCTCAACGTCACCGACATGGAGACCTGCTACAAGGTCTTCACCCGAGCGGTGCGTGACCGCCTTCGCCTGACCGCAGACCGCTTCGGCTTCGAGCCGGAGTTCACCGCCCGCGTCGCCCGCCTCCAGGTCCGCATCTACGAGGTGCCGATCTCGTACCACGGCCGGACCTACGCCGAGGGCAAGAAGATCGGGTGGCGTGACGGAGTGTCGGCGATCTGGTCGATCTTGAAGTTCAACACCTGGGGTCGCTGACCGCCAGGAGGCGGGCGCCGCGGTCCCGCCCCTGCCCCCACCCCGGCGTCACGGCTCCGTGAGCGGGTGGCCGCAATCCGCGTGGCGCGGACGCGGCCATATACCGCTCCCGGTGCCGTGGGCACCGCCCGCGTCGCCCGCCTCCAGGTCCGCATCTACGAGGTGCCGATCTCGTACCACGGCCGGACCTACGCCGAGGGCAAGAAGATCGGGTGGCGTGACGGAGTGTCGGCGATCTGGTCGATCTTGAAGTTCAACACCTGGGGTCGCTGACCGCCAGGAGGCGGGCGCCGCGGTCCCGCCCCTGCCCCCACCCCGGCGTCACGGCTCCGTGAGCGGGTGGCCGCAATCCGCGTGGCGCGGACGCGGCCATATACCGCTCCCGGTGCCGTGGGCACCGCCCGCGTCGCCCGCCTCCAGGTCCGCATCTACGAGGTGCCGATCTCGTACCACGGCCGGACCTACGCCGAGGGCAAGAAGATCGGGTGGCGTGACGGAGTGTCGGCGATCTGGTCGATCTTGAAGTTCAACACCTGGGGTCGCTGACCGCCAGGAGGCGTGCGTTTCGGGCGAACGCCTTCCCGGGCCATGCGGATCGCGCTGCTTGGGATGCGCTGCGCGCATCCTAACGGCGAGCTGATCGATCTGGGGCCCCGTCGCGACCCGAATGCCGGGCCGCGAGCGTCAGGGCGTGCGAGAGCACTGCAGACGGGAGACGCGGTCCCGGACCACGAGTGAGGCCCTTCCCCCGCGCTCTCGCCTGCGCTATGGTTCCGGCGCCGCCCCTCGGGGCGACCACTGCACAGAAACTGGAGGCGACGATGGCGAAACGGACCGTGGTGGTGCTGCCCGGTGACGGGATCGGCAGGGTGGTGATGCCGGAAGCGATCCGGGTCCTCGAGGCGGCGGGCTTCGCCGCGGACTGGGTCGAGGCGGATATCGGCTGGGACTTCTGGGTGATGGAAGGCAACCCGCTGCCGGAGCGGACCGTAGAGCTCATCGCCGAGCACAAGGTGGCGCTGTTCGGCGCGATCACCTCCAAGCCGAAGGAGGCCGCCGCGAAGGAACTCGCCCCCGAGCTCGCCGGCAAGGGCTTCGTCTACTACTCACCGATCGTCGGCCTCCGCCAGCGCTTCGACCTCGACATCTCGATCCGCCCGTGCGTCACCTTCCCCGGCAACCCGCTCAACTTCATCCGGCGGGGCGCCTCGGGCGAGGTCGAGGAGCCGCGGGTCGACACGGTGATCTTCCGCCAGAACACCGAGGGTCTCTACTGCGGGGTCGAGTGGACCAACCCGCCGGAGCAGGTCTGGCAGGCGCTCGACTCGCACCCCAAGTTCAAGGCGTTCCGGGCGGTTCCGCGGGAGGACCTGGCGGTCTCGACCCGCATCTTCAGCCGCGCCAAGTGCCGCAGGATCTGCGAGGAGGCCTTCGCATACGCTGCGAGTCACGGGTACGGCAACGTGACGGTGTGCGAGAAGCCGAACGTGATCCGGGAGACGTCAGGGATGATGCTCGCCGAGGCGCGCAAGGTCCACGAGCGCTACCCGCAGATCCAGCTCTGGGATACCAACATCGACGCCCAGATGATGTGGCTGACCAAGAATCCCGAGGACTACGGTGTGATAGTCGCCGGCAACATGTTCGGCGACATCATCTCGGACGGCTTCGCCGGCCTCGTCGGCGGCCTCGGCTTCGCGGCCTCCGCGAACACCGGTCGCGAGGTCGGCGTGTTCGAGCCGACCCACGGCTCGGCGCCGAAGTACGCGGAGCTCGAGCCCTCGATCGTGAACCCGATCGCGATGGTCCTGTCCGCGGTGCTGATGCTCGACTGGCTCGGGGAGACGGGCACAGCCGAGCGGATCCGGCGGGCGGTCTCGACCGTGGTCGCCGAGGGCAGGGTCCGCACCTACGACATGCTCAAGCTGCGCGGCGGCCCGCAGGCGATCGCGCAGGGCGCTGCGACCACGAGCCAGATGACCGACGCGATCGTCGCCGCGCTACGATGACGGGATGAACCACAGAGAACCGACCACTTGGTGTCTTGGTGGTGAGATCGGGCGGGGGGGCTGTATGAGCGCGTCAGATCTCGTGGCGGCGGCGGTCGGGCCGAACGGCTCCGACCTGCGCTCGGACTGCCGGGTCACCTTCGAGCCGGGGCCGGACCCGCTCGCGGTCGAGGTTGCGAGCAAGGTCGACTACCTCTACGGTCAGTCGATCGACGCCTCGGCGCGCCGGGTCGCGGCGACGCTCGGGGTCGACCGCGGCACGGTCACGGTGACCGACGGGGGCGCCCTCGACTGGGTGATCCTGGCCCGGGTCGAGGCCTGTCTCCGCCTCGCCGGAGCCCACGGGCCCGCCGTGCTCCCTGAGCCCCACCCCGACGCCGGCGTACCGCGGGTTCGGGATCGCCTGCGCCGCAGCCGGCTCTACGTGCCCGGCAGCCAGCCCAAGCTGATGCTCTCGGCCGGGCTCTACGGCGCCGACGGCCTCATCCTCGATCTCGAGGACGCCGTGCCTCCGGCCCACAAGGACAGCGCCCGCCTGCTGGTCCGCAACGCCCTGATCGCGCTCGAATGGGGACCCGCAGAGCGCATGGTGAGGCTCAACCAAGGCGAGCGCGGGCTCGACGACCTGCGCCGGATCGCCCCCCACAACCCCCACCTGGTGCTGCTGCCCAAGATCGAGGACCCGGAGGAGGTACGGCGGGCGGCGGCAGTCGCGGCCGAGGCCGCGCCGGACGACCCACCCTTCCTGATGCCGATCCTGGAGTCCCCACTCGGCATCCACCGGGCCTTCGAGATCGCGGTCGCCCATTCCAGCGTGGTCGCGCTCACCCTCGGGCTCGAGGACCTCTCGGCGGAGCTCGGCGCGCCGCGCACGGAGGAGGCGGTCGAGAGCCTGCTCGCGCGCCAGACCGTGGTCTACGCCGCACGCGCGGCCGGCATCCAGCCGATCGCCTCGGTCTACTCCGCGATCGACGACGAGGCCGGGCTCGAGGCCTACGTCCGTCGGGAGCGCGGGCTCGGGTTCGACGGCGTCGGCTGCATCCACCCGCGCCAGATCCCGGTTGTACACCGGGCAATGGCGCCATCCGCCGCCGCGGTCGAGCGCGCGCTCAAGGTCGTGCGGGCCGCACGCGAAGCCGAGGCCCGCGGACTCGGCGCGGTCGCGGTCGGCTCCAAGATGGTCGACCCGCCGGTGGTCGCACAGGCCTTCCGGACCGTTGCCTTGGCGGCAGCGGCCGGAGCGCTGGCAGCGGACTGGGACCGGGAGGCGACGCCATGAAGGGCCTCGAGCTCGAGACCAACGCCGCCGGCCGGCAGGTGCCGACCGAGGTCAACGGCCGCGAGTCGGTGCCGTTTTGCGGCGTCGCCGACCACCGTCCGGACGGAAGCCGTGCCGCACCCCGGATTGCGAGCTGCGCCGACTTCCCCGTCGACGGCGACAAGCGCGTCGGGTCGATCCGTGAGGCCCTCGAACAGGTCGGCCTCGGGGACGGCATGACGGTGTCGAGCCACCACCACCTCAGGAACGGCGACGCGGTCGCCAATATGGTCTTCGACGCCGCCGCCTCTCTCGGCGTGAAGGACCTGATGTGGTTCCCGTCGGCGTCGTTCCCGGTCCACGCCAACCAGATCCGTCACCTCGACGCCGGCGTCCTGCACCACATCGAGGGCTCGATGAACGGCCCGCTCGGCGACTACTGCTCGCAGGGGCGGATGCGCGGACTCGGCGTGCTGCGCTCCCACGGCGGCCGCTGGCAGGCGATCCAGGACGGCGAGGTGCGAGTCGACGTGGCGGTGATTGCGGCGCCGACCGCCGATCCCTTCGGCAACGCCACCGGCGACCGCGGCCCGGCCGCGTGCGGGCTGCTCGGCTTCGCCCTCGCGGACTCGATGTACGCCGAGAAGGTCATCGTCGTCACCGACAACCTGGTGCCGTTCCCGTGCATCCCGTGGCAGATCCAGGGCAACAACGTCGACGTCGTGGTCGAGGTGCCGTCGATCGGCGACCCGAGCCAGATCGTCTCCGGGACCACCCGGATCACCTCGAGCCCGGACCGGAGACGGATCGCCGAGCTCGCCGCCCGCTTCTGCGCCGAGGCCGGGATCATGCGACCGGGGTTCTCCTTCCAGGCGGGCGCCGGCGGCACCACCGGCGCGTTCGCGATCTACCTCGCCGAGCTGATGCGCGCCTCAGGCGTCAGCGCCCGTTTCGCCCGCGGCGGGTCGAACAAGTACCTGGTGGAGATGCTTCGACAGGGTCAGGTCGAGTTCATCCTCGATGGCCAGACCTTCGATCTCGACGGCGTGACCTCGATGCGCGAGGACCCGCGGCACGTGAACACCTCCCCGTTCACGTCCTACAACTTCCACGGCAAGGGTAACTTTGCCTCGATGGTCGACGTCGCTGTGCTGGGTGCGACCGAGGTCGATCTCGGCTTCAACGGCAACGTCGTCACCCACTCCGACGGCCGCCTGCTGCACGGCATCGGCGGCTGGCAGAACTGCCTCGCCGCGCGTTGCGCGATGCTGCTGGTGCCCTCGTTCCGGGACCGGATCCCGGTGATCGTGGATAAGGTCACGACCCTGTGCGGGCCCGGCGAGCTCATCGACGTGGTCGTCACCGAGCGCGGGATCGCGGTCAACCCGCGGCGCCAGGACCTGCTCGACGCGGTGAAGGGCTCGTCGCTGCCGATCCGGCCGATCCAGGACCTCAAGGCCGAGATCGACCGGATCTGCGGCGTGCCCCAGGTCGTTCCGCGCTCCGACGAGCCGGTGGCGGTGGTCAAGTGGGTCGACGGCACCGTCCTCGACACCGTGTGGAAGGTCGAGAAGAGCTGAACCACAGAGGCACAGAGGGCTGGAGTGCTGGCGTTGCCAGCACGCCGGACGGAGTCAGACCATCGATTTCGGGCTCTGGGCTGCTTGGTCCGAGGGTTCTTCAGTGCGCGAAACGCAGAGAAGCCGGCTGGATGTGCTGAGGTCGCTCCAATGCTCGGGTCAACGACGCGAGGTAGATTCTCTGTCGCTCTCGAGCAGGTCTGGCTCAGTGGTGCGACAAGCGAAGAAGGCCGATTGCCCATCGCGCTATCCCTCTGTGCTCCTCTGTGTCTCTGTGCCTCTGTGGTGAAGGATGTCCCCTTGCCAGGCGAGGCGGTGACATGTATCATGTCGCGTCCGCGGCCCGATGGTCCGCGGGGAGGTGCCAGATGAAACCCGGAATTCACCCCGAGTATCAGGACGTCGAAGTTCGCTGCGCGTGCGGGAACACCTTCACGACCAAGTCGACCAAGACCGAGCTCCGGCTCGAGATCTGTAGCCAGTGCCATCCGTTCTACACCGGCAAGCAGAAGCTCATCGACACCGCCGGAATGGTTGAGAAGTTCGAGCGCCGCTACGGCAAACGCTAACGACCGCCGGCCGCCTCCGGGCGGCCCCGTGAGCCCCGCGCCGACCCAGGGTCCGCGCGGGGTTCTCCATTTTCAGGGGTTTTCCGACCGTCGCCGGAGAGCGTGAGCATGTTCCACCGACTCGCCGAGATCGAGAGACGCTACCAGGGCCTCGTCGCGCAGCAGTCCGACCCCGAGATCGCGGTCGACCCGGCGAGGTACCGCGAGGTCGCCAAGAAGGCGGCCGAGCTCGAGCCCGTAGTCGAGGTCTACCGCGCGTGGCGTCGGGTCGAGACGGACCTGTCAGGCGCACGAGAGGTGCTCGCCGGCGCCGACGACGCCGAGATGCGCGAGCTCGCGGGTCTCGAGGTGGGCGAGCTCGAGGAGCGCCTCGAGGCGCTCGAGCAGCAGCTCAAGCTCCTGCTCCTGCCCGAGGACCCCAACGACGCCCGCAACGTAATTCTCGAAGTGCGGGCCGGGACCGGCGGCGAGGAGGCGGCCCTGTTCGCTGCCGAGCTGCTGCGCATGTACACCCGCTACGCCGAGCTCAACCGGTGGCGGATCTCGGTCACCGACCTCTCCGAGGCCGGCCTCGGGGGCATCAAGGAGGCGGTCGCGGTGATCGAGGGCAAGCGGGTCTACTCGCGGCTCAAGTACGAATCCGGCGTGCACCGGGTGCAGCGCGTACCTGCGACCGAGGCCTCGGGGCGCATCCACACCTCGGCGGCGACGGTCGCGGTGCTGCCCGAGGCCGATGAGGTCGAGGTCACGATCGAGGAGAAGGACCTCCGCGTTGACCGCTTCTGCTCTTCGGGACCGGGCGGGCAGAGCGTCAACACGACCTACTCCGCGGTCCGCATCACCCACCTGCCGACCGGGCTGGTGGTCTCGTGCCAGGACGAGAAGTCGCAGGTCCAGAACCGCGCCAAGGCGATGCGGGTGCTGGCCGCGCGCCTCAAAGAGGCCGAGGAGGCCGAGCGCGACCGCGAGCGCGCTGCCAACCGCCGCTCCCAGGTCGGCTCCGGCGACCGCTCCGAGAAGATCCGCACCTACAACTTCCCCCAGAGCAGGGTCACCGACCACCGCATCGGGCTCACGGTCCACCGGCTGCATTCGGTGCTCGACGGCGATCTCGACCTCCTGGTCGAGCCGCTCATCACCCACGACCAGACCGAGCGGCTCAAGGCCGAGGTAGAGTGAGGCCCGCTCGCGTGTCCGGTGACGGCGTTCTCGGGGGACAGGGGCGCGGTTTCACCACCAAGAAACCAAGACACCAAGCGAGCTCGGGCGGTTTGAGGATTCCTCATGGGATCCTCGCAACGCTCGCGGAGTCTCTTGATCCTCTCATTACCTCGTGGTGTCTTGGTACTTTGGTGGTCTTTCACCCATGACAGTCGCCGAGGTGCTCAGGGAGGCCGGGCCGCGGCTGCCGCGGCGCACCGGGATCCCAGATCCGGCGCGGGAGGCACGCTTCCTGCTCGCCGCGGCGTGGGGACGGCGCCCCTCGTGGCTGTTCGCCCATCCGGAGACCGAGGTGCCGACGGAGGTTGCCGAGCGCTTCGCCGCCTGGGTCGAGCGCCGCGCCGCCGGGGAGCCCGCCGAGCACCTCACCGGCGAGTGCGAGTTCTGGGGCCGCGTCCTCGCGGTGTCGCCGGCCGTGCTGGTGCCGCGGCCCGAGACCGAGCTCGTGGTCGAGGCGGCCCTTGCACTGCCGCTCGCCCGTCAAGCGAGAGTCCTCGACGTCGGCACCGGCTCGGGCTGCCTCGCCGTGACCCTGGCCGCGGAGCGCCCGCACTGGCGGGTGGCCGCGGTCGACCGCTCCCTCGCCGCGCTTGCGGTCGCGCGCGCCAACGCTGGTCGCTACGCACCCGAGGTCGCGTTCTTCCGCGGTGACCTTGCCACCGCGGTCGGCCCGCCCTGGGACCTGGTGGTCGCGAATCTCCCCTACGTGCCGACGCCGGCAATGGCAGAGCTCCCGGTCGAGGTCCGCCGCGATCCCGTGTCGGCACTCGACGGCGGCCCGGACGGGCTCGACCTCGTGCGCCGGCTGCTCAGCGATCTGTCGCGGGTGCTGCGGGTGTGCGGGGGCGCGATCCTCGAGCTCGGCGAGGACCAGGCCGACACGGTCGCCGCCGCCGCCCGCGACGCAGGGCTTGGCGTCGCGCGCCGGATCCGCGACCTTGGCAGCTGCGAGCGGATCGTGGTGCTCGAGCCCCGCTGAGGGTCGTGTTGCTGGGGAATGGATCCGGTTGTGGGCTCATGGCTTATGGGCTGATTCTCCGAAGCGGGACGCTGAAGCCTGCGAACTCGTGAATGTTCCGCGGGTGGCGGATGTTGGGAGTTGTCGGCAGAAGCGGTTGCGGCCGCTCAGACCGAAAGGAGACAGTGCATCATGACCAGATTCAAGCTCACCTACTTCGACATCGCCGGCGGCAGGGGGGAGTCGATCCGGATCGCCTTCCATCTCGGCGGCATCGAGTTCGAGGACGTCCGGCTGAAGGGTCCCCAGTTCCGAGAGGCGCGGCAGACCTTTCGCTTCCACGCGCTGCCGGTGCTCGAGACCGACGGCCGGCAGGTCACACAGTCCAACGCCATCCTTCGCTACGTCGGCAAGCTCGCTGGGCTCTACCCCGCCGACGATCTGCAGGCCCTCTTCTGCGACGAGGTGATGGACGCCGTCGAGGACCTGAGCCACGCCGTCGGCAGGACGTTCGGTCTGAAGGGCGAGGCCATGAAGCAGGCGCGCGAGGAGCTGGTCACGGGTCGCCTCGCCACGTACCTCAGAGGCCTCGATGCGGTGCTCACCCGCGGTGGCGGCGAGTACTTTGCGGACGGGCGCCTCACAGTCGCCGACCTCAAGGTCTTCGTCGAGACCAGGAACCTGACCACGGGAATCCTGGACCACGTCCCGACCGATATCGTCGAGCAGCTCGCGCCGGCTCTGGCGGCGCACCGCGAGCGCATCGCCAGCGACCCCGGGGTCGTGAGCTACTCCGCTCGCTAGCGTTTGGCGCTCGGGCCCATCGGAAGCGCTTCGAGTCCCACAATCGTGCCAGGGCCCGAGCCCAAAACGCTCCTAAAACCGCTCCACCCATGGTCTCAGGTCGAGCTCGAAGGTCCAGGCACTGCGGTGCTGGGCGTGGAGGCTCGCGTACTCGGCGGCGATCGCATCGGGTGAGAGCAGACCGTCGGGGGGCCGCCCGGCGGCGAGCTCCGCGTACCGCGGGGAGTCGATCTGACCGTCGATCACGACATGGGCGACGTGCACGCCCTTCGGCCCGAGCTCGCGGGCGAGGCTCTGGGCGAGCGCCCGGAGGCCGAACTTGCCGACCGCGAGGTTGACGAAGCCGGCGCTGCCGCGCAGCGAGGCCGTTGCTCCGGTGAAAAGGATCGTCCCCCGGCCGCGCTCGACCATCCCCCGGCCGGCCGCGCGGGCGACCAGGAAGCCGCCGAAGCAGCCCACCTTCCAGCAGCCCAGGAACTGCTCCGGCGTGGTTTCGACCACCTCGCGGCGTACGAAGGCGCCGGCGTTGTAGATCACCACTTCCGGCGGGGCGAGGTTGCGCTCGACCTCCTCGAACAGCGCCTCCACCTGCTCGGGCTCGGTGGCGTCGCAGGCGAGCAGGCGGACCGGGGCTCGCTGAGCGAGCTCGTCGCTCAGCGAGGTCATGCCCGCAGGGTCGCGGGAAACGATGGCCACCGGCAGCCCGTCGCCGGCGAAGCGCCGGGCGAGGGCCGCACCGAGACCGGGGCCGACACCGACGATGACGGCGCTGCCATGCTGAAACGATGGGCCGTGCTGGGGCATCTCGAACCTCCGTGCAGTCCAATCGCCACCTGTGGCCGGCCATTCCCCCTCCATCGAGCCGAAGGGCCTTCGGCCCCCCCGAGTTGACAGGACAAGTGCCTCATTTCACAATCCAAGTTTCCCGCTGAAGCGGTGCGAGGAGGCAAGATGGCCGAGAAGAGGACCCCAAAGGCGAAGCGCGTCGACGAGCCCCGGATCCAGGAGCACGCCCCGGAGCGCCGGCCGATCGCGGTCATCGCCTTCGGCGGCAACGCACTGCTCCGGCCCCAGGACCACGGCACCCAGGAGGAGCAGTTCACCCTGTCGTGGAAGGCGACCCGGTGGCTGGTCGAGATCATCCACCGCGGCTACGAGCTTGCGATCGTGCACGGCAACGGTCCCCAGGTCGGCAACATCATGATCCAGGTCGAGGAGGCGATCACCAAGATCCCGCCCCAGACGCTGGACGTGTGCGTCGCCCAGACCCAGGGCTCGATGGGCTATATGCTCGCCAACCAGCTCCGCAACCGCTTCAACGAGGAGCAGCTCGACAAGGAGATCGCGGCGGTGCTGTCGGAGGTCCTGGTCGACCGCGACGACCCGGCGTTCGAGAACCCGTCGAAGCCGGTCGGGCCCTACTTCACCTCCTACCGCGCCAACCTGCTCCAGCAGGAGCAGGGCTGGCAGATGGTCGAGGACGCCGGCCGCGGCTGGCGCAAGGTGGTCGCCTCGCCGCGCCCGCGGCGCATCCTCGGCACCCCGATGCTCAAGCGGATGGTCGAGGACGGCGTGGTCATCGTTGCCGGCGGCGGCGGCGGGATCCCGGTCTACAAGGACGTCGGCGGCTACTTCCGCGGCGTCGAGGCGGTGATCGACAAGGACTACGTGGCCTCGATCCTCGCCCGCGAGCTCGAGGCCGACCTGTTCATCGTGCTCACCCAGGTGCCGATGGTGGCGGAGAACTTCGGCCGCCCCAACCAGCACTGGCTGCGCACCCTGCCGGTGGCCAGGGCGAAGGAGATGCTGGAGGCGAACCAGTTCCCGCCCGGCTCGATGGGGCCCAAGATCCGGGCCTCGATCGAGTTCGTCGAGGCGACCGGCAAGGAGGTCCTGATCACCAACGAGGAGAGCCTCAAGCGCGCCCTCGCACGCCAGGCCGGGACCTTCATCGTGCCCTCGGGAGAGGTTGAGACCGCGCCGCTGGCCTAGCACCGCGCGCCGCACAGCCCGTTGATGATCGTGCTCGAGGCGAAGTGAGCGTAGGGCTGTGTGGCACTCGCTGCTTGGGATGTGCTGCGCACATCCTTCGGCGCAGGGACGGGTCAGCATACGAACGGGCCTGCATGCCTTGCGGGCCTGGTCAGACCGATGGCAACACCACCACTGTGGGGGACTCGCCCATGGTGCCTCTCTGGCCACGATGCGCGCAGCGCATGAGAGAAGCGTGGGTGCCATGGGGCCCCCAGTCGCTTCCCGAAGATCCCAGGGTGGCCTCCGGCCCCATGGCCCACACGCTCCTGATGTGACCCGGGCCCCTTTCCTCCCTGTCCTCGCTCAGACCTACCTCACGCGTTCTCAGTTGAGCCGACTCGCGAGTGCGATACTCTGGACACGTTCACGTGTGTCCAGGCTGAGATCATCGGGCCGCCAACGTCATCTCGGGATTGCATCGCGGCGGGAGCAGGCGTCGGGAGGTTCGTGATGGCACGTCGAGGGACGATCGTGACAGCAGCTGTCCTGGCAGCAGCCGCGACCTGGGTCACGGCTTCCGACCTCGGCTGGCAGTGGGCGAGCCCGCTGCCGCCGGCGGCGGTGGGCCTCAACAACCTCATCCGGACCGATGGGAAGCTGCTCGCAGTCGGCACCAGCGGCACCGTTGTGAGCTCGCCGGACGGGCACGTGTGGACGGTCGAAAACGCGGTGTCGGCGGCGAGCCTGACCGCCGTCGCCTCGGGTGCCGGGGTGCGGATCGCCGTCGGGCGGGAGGTCGTTGGGGACGTGCCTCACGGCTATGACGCGGTCATCCTCACCAGCGAGAATCGGGGTCGCTGGCGGGAGAGCGCGCGCATCCCGAGCCATGCACAGATCTGGTACGACGCGGCCTATGGAGCGGGACGCTTCGTGGTGGTCGACGAGACCACCAGGATGCTCACCAGTGTCGACGGCGTGTCCTGGCAGGTGGTCGAAGACGCCTTTAGCGGTGACGTCTCCGCGGTCGCCTGGAGCGGCACGACTTTCCTTGCGGTGGGCTTGCGTGACAGCTTCCTGAGCGAGGACGGTGTGACCTGGAGCTCGGTCGGCCCACCGCCATGGCACACCGCCACATGGCCGACGCCGTCCGATGGCGAGCGGCGGATCGATGTCGGTTGGGACGGAAACCAGTTCGTTGCCTTCGTGGGCGACACGGTATCGACGAGCACTGACGGCGAGAGCTGGGCCGAACTGAAGACGTTCGAGAGCACGGCTGTCCCACTGTGCCTCGGCCTGCGGACCCCGACCATCCTGGCGAGCGGGTCGTACTGGCCTGGGGGTGGGCCCTTCGAGTATCCGTGGATGAAGGTCAGCAACGACGGCGGCCGGACTTGGTCGACGAGTCTTCAGTACGACGACGTCGCGACGATGGAAGGCGCCTTGCAGGGACTCGAGTGGTCTGGCGACGAGTGGGTGGGCGTGGCGTACCCGGGCGCCATCCTGCTGAGTGTCGACGGCTTGGGGTGGACCTGCCCCCAGGGTGGCTCCTGCCTGGGCGAGGAGTGGTGGTTCGACGGCGCGGTCGACGGCCCTGCCGGGCTGGTCGCGGTCGGCGGCTCCGTTTGGTACCTCCCGCAAGGGTTTGGTTGGCCTCCGGAGCACATGGACGGCGACGTCCTGATCGTGCGACGATCGCTAAACGGCACATGGACCAGCCGCGCGCTGCCCAGCGACGGAACCGCGGCCCTCAGCCACCTCGCGTCGAACGGCCAACGCTATGTCGGGGTCGGCGGGACCGGCGCGGCTGTCAGCGAGGACGGCATCTCGTGGGCTTTTCTCGATGATGTGAGCGAGGCATCTCTCCATGGCGTGACCTGGGGCCACGGCGTCTTCGTCGCGGTCGGCGAGGACGGCACGGTCGCCACCAGCACCGACGGAAACGCATGGTCGATCGGCAGCGCTGGCGTCAGCGAAGATCTCAGGCAGGTCCTTGCGACCGAGGACGAGTTTCTCGCCCTCGCGGCCGACGGCACGGTGTTGCAGAGCAGCGATGCAAGCCAGTGGAGCGCGCTGCCCGGATCCGCCGGAGAGGACGTGCGGCAGATCGCCATGGGCGACGCTCGCCTGTTGGCGGTCGGTGCGTCCGGGTTGCTGCGGACGTTCTCCGAGGCAGAGGGCTGGGTGGACCGTACGGCCCCCGGGGTGGACGGCGACATGCTGTTGACGGGGGTTGCCTGGGATGGCAGGCAGTTCGCTGTCGTCGGCGTGCATCGGACCCTCGATACGCGGACTTGGACATACGATGAGGAGCCGCGCACGTTGGCCAGCCGCGACGGTATCCACTGGACGCTCTTGCCATACCTCGGGCCGGCCCAGGGAGCCCTCGATCTTGAGAAGGTCTTCGCCACGTCGGCGGGCTTCGTCGCCGTCGGCTCAAACCGCACCCTGGTCGAGGCGACCGATTTCGGCACCCTGCTCGAGCTCGACCCCCCGGTCGGCCGGATCCCCCTCAACCAGCCCGCCACGCTCCAGGTCGGGATCGACGAGGCCCGCGACGAGCCGACCGTGGTGCTGATGGGCGCCTCGTCGGGCGCGATCCAGGTGCCGCGCCTGGTGACGATCCCGGCCGGGGCGACCTCGGTGGCGGTGCCGATCCGGGGCACCGAGGTCGAAGCCGGGGTCGAGATCCGGGCCGAGCTGTCGGACGACGATCGGCGGCGGGGTCGCGATCTCGCGGCTGTCGGTGGAAAGCAACGTGCCACGCCGCCCAGGCGGGCGCAAGGCGGCGCCGGCCGGCGAGGCGGCCGCTCACGGTCGGACCCGGCCAGTGCCGCGCTGAGAGGACACCAGATAGAGACCGGCCGGTCCCCCGTGCGCCCTTCTCGGCTATCCTGCGCAGGATGGGCGATCGTTCGAGCACACCACGTCTCGGCGGCGCGCGCGGGCCCGTGGCCGAGACCCCGGCGAAACGCTCGCCCGGAGGGGTCCGAGCTGTGCCGGGGGCGCTGTGGCTCTACCGGGCGCTGCTCTACGGTCTGCTGCCGGTGGCGGCGCCGGTGCTGCTGCTGCGCCACCACCTATCGGGGAAGTCCCGGCCGCCGCTCGCGGACCGGCTGGCGCGGAACCTGCCCGAAATCGAGCCCGGCGGGGTGTGGCTGCACGCGGTCTCGGTCGGCGAGGTCGAGATCGCGCGCCGCCTGGTCGACGAGATCGAGGCCCGTGCGCCGCGCACCCCGATCCTTCTCACTGCCACCACCGCCACCGGGCTTGGGCTCGCCCGACGCGCGCTGGCCGGGCGCGCGGTGGTCCACCCCAGCCCGCTCGACATGGTCGGGCCCGTGGACCGGCTGCTCCGTCGGGTACGGCCGAAAGTGGTGGCAATCATCGAGACCGAGCTGTGGCCGGAGCTCCTTCATCAGGCCCGACGGCACGGCATCCCGTCGGTGGTGGTGAACGGCCGCCTCTCGGAAGGCTCCTTCGCCCGCTACCGACGTGTGCGGCCGGTGCTGGCCCGGCTGCTGGAACCGCTCGACCGGGTGCTGGCGCGCTCCGAGGCCGACGCGGCACGCTTCGTCGCCCTTGGTGTCCCCGAGCCCAAGGTCGAGGTGACCGGCAACGTCAAGTATGACCTGCGACCGGCCGGCGAACCGCTGGCCTGGGCGGAGGCCGCGATCCGGCTCGCGGCCGGCCGGCCGGTGGTGGTGGCGGGCTCGACCATGGAGGGCGAGGAAACAACGGTGCTCGACGCTCTCGACGGCCGCGGCGCGTTCGTGGTGCTCGCGCCGCGCCACCCGGAGCGCTTCGAAGCGGTCGCACGCGCCCTCGACGAGCGCGGGACGTCGTGGGTCCGGCGCAGCCTCCTCGACGCCGGTCCGGCCGCGGCCGATCTGCTTCTGCTCGACACCATCGGCGAGCTCGGTCGCGCCTTCCAGCTCGCGCGGGCGGCCTTCATCGGCGGCTCGCTGGTGCCCACCGGCGGGCACAACCCGCTCGAGCCGGCGGCGTGGCGGGTCCCGGTGCTGACCGGACCCCACGTCCACAATTTCGACGAGGTCTACGCCGACCTGCTCGACGCCGGGGGCGCCCGGGTGGTCCACGACGCTGACGAGCTCGGCGCGGCGGTCGGGGTGTGGCTCGCCGATCCGGACGCCGCACGGGCCGCGGGCGAGGCGGCGTTCGCGGTCCTGGAGTCCAACCGGGGCGCGGCCGCGCGGTCCGCCGAGGCGGTGCTCGCGCTGGCGGACGGAAGCGGTCGATGACGGCTCGGGCGCTCCTGCTGCCCCTGGCGCCGGTGTGGGCGGCGGCGGTGCGCCTGCGCCGGATGGCTTACCGTAACGGTTGGGCGGCGACCACCCGGCTGCCGGCGACGACCGTTTCGGTCGGCAACCTGACCTTCGGCGGCACCGGCAAGACGCCGGTCGTGATCGCCCTCGCCCGGGACCTCGTGCGGCGCGGCCGCCGGCCGGCGGTGCTCACCCGCGGCTACGGCCGCAGCGGTCGCGCTCCGCTGGTGCTGCTCGGCCCCGCACCCCTGCCGTCGGCGGCGGTGGCCGGCGACGAGCCGGTGGAGATGGCGCGCCGTCTGCCCGGGATTCCCGTGGTCGTCGACGCGGACCGCGTGCGTGGCGGCCGCGAGGCGCTGCGTTACGGCGCCGACATCGTGCTCCTCGACGACGCCTTCCAGCACCTCCGCGTGGCGCGCGATCTCGACCTGGTCGTGGTCGACGCCGGGGATCCCTGGGGCGGCGGCCGCATGCCGCCGCTGGGTCGACTCCGAGAGCCGCTGGACGGTCTCGCCAGGGCTTCTGCGGTGCTCGTGACCAAGCTCCCCTTCGGCTTGGACGAGGTGCCGGCGGCCATCCGCCGGGAGGTCGCCCGCCGGGCGCCGCACGCACCGGTGGTCGGCTCCCGCCTGGTCGTCACCCGGATCCGGGTCGGCGACGCCATCGAGCCGACGGAGTCGATGTCCGGGCGTCGGGTCTTCGCGTTCGCCGGCATCGGCCGGCCGGTGGGGTTCGCGGCCGTGCTCGAAGGTGCGGGCGCCGTGGTGGTGGGTCGACGGTGGTTCCCGGACCATCATCGAATGTCCGCCATCGAGCTCGCCGAGGTCGTCGCCGCGGCACGGGCCTCGGAGGCGGTCGCGGTGACCACTGTCAAGGACGCGGTCAAGCTGCCGCCGGACGCCGACGTTTGGGTCGTGGAGACCGACGTCGAACCCCTGGCCGGCGACTGGGACGCCCTGTGGCGCCTGCTCCCGGAGGTATGAGGTGGGGCGCGAGCGGTCGGCGCTGCGCAACCGGGCCGAGTACGCGGCCCTTCTCGCTGCCCGGGGTGCCTCCTGCCTGCTGCCGCCGCGCTCACTCGCCGGGCTCGGCGCGGCGATCGGCGCCGTGTACTTTCGTCTCGGTCGCAGCCGGACCGAGATCCTGCGCCACAACCTGGCGCTCGCCTTCCCCGAGCTCGACCAGGCCGCTCGGGAGAAGCTCGGGCTCGAGGTGGCCCGCCACTTCGGCCGGGTGACGCTCGACGCGCTGCGGCTCCAGCGCGCGACTCCGGAAAGCCTGCAGCGCGAGACCACCGTGCTCGGCCGCGAGCACCTCGAGTCGGCGTTCGGCGACGGGCGGGGGGTGTTCCTGCTCTCGGCCCACATCGGCTCGTGGGAGGTCTCGGCGCTGAGGGCGGGCCTCATGATCCCGGGCGGCTTCTCGGTCATCAACCGCCCGCTCGACAACCCCCTGCTCGAGGTTGAGCTCGATCGACTGCGGTCGCGATTCGGCAACCGGGCCCTCGGCAAGACCGGGGTGTCGCGTGCCGTCCTGCGCGAGCTCCAGGCCGGCAGGGTGGTCGGGCTGATGATCGACCAGCGGGCGCTGCCCGGCGCCTCGGTCGAGGTGCCGTTCTTCGGCCACCCGGCGGCGACCCATCCGATTCTCGGCCGGATGGTCGAGCGCACCGGGTCTCCGGTCGTGCCGTTGTGGGCGTTCTGGGACGGGCCGGCGCGCTACACCGTGCGCTTCGATCCGCCCGTGCGCCGCGATGAGCTCCCGTCCGAGGAGCGCGACGCGCTCGGCCTGACCCGGCGTCTCATCGCAGTGACCGAAGCGGTGATCCGGGAGCGGCCCGAGCAATGGCTGTGGTTCCACGACCGCTGGCGGCAGCGTCCGGGCCGCGCGCCGGCGCCGACCGGACGCGAGAGGCAAGACGCGAGACGCGAGAAGTAAGACGTAAGACGCGAGACGTGTGATGGCTTGGTGTCTTCGTGTCTTGGTGGTTTTTCCTCTGCGGCTGAGCGACGATCGACACGCTCAGAAAGCGAGCAGGGCGTGACTCCCGAAGCGAGATGCTCGATCAGCCGAGCGGGTCGCGGACCAGCGGGTGGGTGAGGCAGTGTGGTCCACCGCGGGCGCGCGAGAGCTCGTGCGAGGGCAGCAGCAGGCACACCCGGCCACCGGCGTCGAGACCGACCTCATCGCGGCCGAGCAGGACGTCGTCGGCGTGGGCGATGCGGAAGCCACGACGGTCGAGCGCGTCCGCGGTGGCGAGATTTCGGTCATACAGCGTGATCACCCCGGGTGCGAGGGCGAAGGCGTTGGCGCCGTCGGTCCACTGCTCGCGCTGCTGGGACATCGGGTCGTTGCCGCCGCACGGGATCGCCTCGAGGTCGAGGCCGCGAGCCGCGAGCGCGGCGAGGAGGTCGCCGCGGTGGCGCGGCGTGAGGTCGCCTGCGGCAAGGTCGATTTCGTAGGTCTGTGCGGTTTCAGTCGCGCCAGGGAGCACGACCTGGGGGAAGACCAGCGCCGCGTCGCGGTCGACCAGGGTGAAGACCGTGTCGAGGTGCATGTAGGCGCGGCGGTGCGGCAGGTGGACGACCATCAGCCAGCGCGGGCCCTCGGGCAAGCCCGCGAGCGCGGCGGCGAGCTGCTCGACCGCGACCTCGTTCGAGCGCTCGGAGAGGCCGACCGCGACGATCTCGGGTGACAGCACGAGCACGTCGCCGCCCTCCAGGCGCGGGCGGTGGAGGCCGAGCAGGGGCGGCCGATCCTGGGAAGGGCGTAGCGGGTCGAGCACCACCGGCGTGCCGGCGAGCTCGGGGTGGAAGCGGAACACGACCCGGGCCAGCAGCGCCTCGCGCCAGCGCGCGGGGGTCGCCATGGCGGAGAACGCGACCCCGGACCCGATCACCACCTGCGGGTCGCGCTGGAAGCACCAGTTGGGCAGCGGGGTGACACCGAAGAGGTCGCCCGGGGCAACACCGGAGGGGGCGCGGTCATGGCGCAGCCCTGCGACGACCGCCTCCGCGAGGGCCGGCGAGGACAGCCCGCGAAGGCTTTCGCGAACCGGCGCGGCGAGCTCGGTGACCAGCAGCTCGAGCAACCAGGCCCGCGCCGCGTCGTTCTCGAGCACTTCGGCGAGCAGGTCGCCGGGGTCGAGCACCTCGATTCCGAGCAGCTGGAGCAGGCGCTGCAGCCGGCGGTGCTCCTCGCGGGCGCTGTCGCCGAACAGGATGTCGTCGAACAGCAGCTCCTCCATCATCGCGGGGACCATGCGGTCCACCTCGGCGCCGGGCTCGTGGACCAGGACCCGGCGCAGGCGGCCGACCTCAGAGGTGACGCTGAGCATGCGCGGAATGATAGCGCGCGAGGAAGTTGAACCATAGAGACACAGAGGCACAGACCGCCCACCCACCCGAGGAACGACCCTCAGGCCCGCGCTCGGCTCGGGCCTGAGGGCTGTCCTCCCGGGTGGGTGGACGGGCTCTGTGATCCTCTGTGTCTCCGTGCCTCTGTGGTATTTCCCCTGCTGCGGCCCGGTATACTCCCGGCGGAGGCCCCATGAGCGACGCTCTCGACGGCTTCGACCATCCCCTCTCCGGACGCTACGCGTCGCCTGAGATGGTGCGCCTGTTCTCGCCCCGCCACCGCTACTCCACGTGGCGGAGGCTGTGGCTGGCGCTCGCCGAGGCCGAGTGCGCGCTCGGAGTCGCGATCCCCGACGAGGCGATCGAGCAGATGCGGGCGAGCCTGGCGATCGAGGACGGAGGACCTCGAGCGGGTGCGCGAGTACGAGCGACGCACCCGCCACGACGTCATGGCCCACCTGCTCGCCTTCGGCGACAGCGCCCCGGCGGCACGGCCGTGGCTGCACCTCGGCGCCACCTCTGCCTACATCGGCGACAACGCCGACCTGCTGATCGAACGCGATGCCCTCGACCTGGTGATCCGCAGGGTGCTCGGGGTGATCTCCGCCCTCGCCGACTTCGCCGCCCGCTGGGCCGATGAGCCGACGCTCGGGATGACCCACTTCCAACCCGCCCAGCCGACCACGGTCGGCAAGCGGGCGTGCCTGTGGCTGCAGGACCTCCTGCTCGACCTCGAGCGTCTTCGCTTCGAGCGCGACCGGCTCAGGCTGCGCGGGGTCAAGGGGACTGTCGGAACGCAGGCGAGCTTCCTCGAGCTTTTCGAGGGCGACCACGGCAAGGTGCGCGAGCTCGACCGCCGGGTCGCCGCGGCGTTCGGTTTCCCGGGGACCTATCCGGTGACCGGCCAGACCTCGCCGCGCAAAGTCGACGCCTTCCTGCTCGATGCGCTCTCGGGAATCGGCCAGTCGACCGCCAAGCTGGCCACCGACGTGCGCCTGCTCGCTCGCCTCAAGGAGCTCCGCGAACCCCTCGCCGACGGCCAGGTCGGCTCGTCGGCGATGCCGTACAAGGCCAACCCGATGCGCTGCGAGCGGGTGACGTCGCTGGCGCGTTGGCTGGTGGTTCTCACCGCCAACGCGGCCCACACCGCCTCCGCCCAGTGGCTCGAACGCAGCCTCGACGACTCCGCCAACCGCCGCCTCGCGCTGCCCGAGGCCTTCCTCACCGCGGACGCGATCCTGCGCATCGTCCACAACGTTGTCGCGGGGCTGGTGGTCTACCCCGCGATGGTGCGCCGCAACCTTGCCGAGGAGCTGCCGTTCATGGCCACCGAGGCGATCTTGATCGCGGCGGTGCGGCGCGGCGGCGACCGCCAGTCGGTCCACGAGCGCCTCCGGGTCCATGCCCGAGCGGCGGGCGAGAAGGTGCTTGGAGAAGGCGCGGCGAACCCGTTCCTGGACCTCGTCGCCGCCGACCCCGAGATTCCGCTCGAGCGCGCCGAGCTCGCCGACCTATTGGTCCCCGAGCGCTTCGTGGGGCGCGCCCCCGAGCAGGTCCGCGAGCTCCTCTCCGAGGTCGTCACGCCGATCCTCGAAGCGGCGGGCGAGCTGCCGCCGGCCGAGGACCTGGAGGTCTGAGCTGTTCGGGTCGCTGGTCCGCCACGGGTCGGTCCGCGCTGCGGCGTCCGCCGTGCTCCTCGTGGCGATCGCCTGTGCCCACCGCGGCGGTCCGCCTGCGCGCACCAGCACCACGGCGCCGGCCGCTGTCCCCGGCACCCGCGAACGCGGGCTCGCGTCCTGGTATGGCGAGCCCTACCACGGCCGCCGCACGGCCTCCGGGGAGGTCTACGACATGTACGGCGTGTCCGCCGCGCATCGGACCCTGCCCTTCGGGACGCTGGTCCGGGTGACCCGCCGCGACGATGACCGCACGGTCGACGTGGTGGTCAACGACCGCGGTCCGTTCATCAAGGGCCGCATCATCGACCTCAGCTACGGCGCTGCGCGCCGCATCGGGCTCGACCTCGACGGCATCGCACCGGTCGAGGTGACCGTGCTCGAGCCGGGCGCGCGGGCGCCCGCGGTGACCCCGATCCCCGTGTCGACCCCGACCCTAGCATCGACTC
>CAVSIS010000016.1:0-3378 GCA_963727925.1 uncultured Acidobacteriota bacterium
GCCATCTCAAGAATGGTGCAGAGATCGTTCAGCTCTCGGCGCCCGCCTTGCGGGATCACTTCTGAGGGGAACATGAGCTTGGCGACCAGCAGACTCGCATCGCTTGGGCCCTGCTTCCTTGAGGAGTGGCACGAGGCCTGGGCGCCTGGCGGAAGGCCGGGTGGTAACGTCCTCGAGCGATCCACGGCGTTTGTCGTTCGGCGAGATCGAAGGAGCCACGTAGGGCCTCCGTGCTTGAGCTCACCCGAGGTTTCTCCGTCTCTTGGTGTCTTGGTGCCTTGGTGGTTTCTCTCGCTCGTTTCCGGCGGCGCTGGCTGGTACTCTCAGATCAATGATCATCGTGACGGCGGCTGTGATTCGGGACGATGCCGGGCGGGTCCTGCTCGCGCGGCGACCGGCGGACCGCCACATGGGCGGGCTGTGGGAGTTTCCCGGCGGCAAGGTGCACGACGGAGAGAGCCCCGCCGCCGGCCTCGCCCGCGAGCTCGCCGAGGAGCTCGGCGTCGTGGCCCGGATCGGTGAGCCGATCACCTTCGCGGTCCACGAGGAGCCTGACCTCGCGATCCTGCTCCTCTTCTACCGCGCGACCCTGACTGCGGGCCGGCCGCGCCCGCTCGACGGTCAGGAGCTGGCCTGGGTCGAGCCGGCCGAGCTCGGCCGCTACGAGATGCCGCCGGCCGACGCCGTCCTCGTCAAGCTGCTCGCAGGACGTGGCGCTCGAAGGAGCCGGGCGCTACCTTCTGGGAAGGGTGACGACGCCACGTGACCTCCACCCGCCCGGGAGGAACAGCGCGGAAGGGAGTGCGAGACATGGAGCCCCGAGTCCGCCAGCCGGCAGTCGCCGGCGTCTTCTACCCCGCCAGCCCGGCGTCGCTCGGCAGCATGGTCGAGCGCCTCACGGTGGGGGCCGCGACCCGGCACGATCTGCTCGCGTGCATCGCGCCGCACGCCGGGTACGTCTACTCGGGCTCGGTCGTTGGATATGCCGGAATCTGCTTCCACCGGGAGGATTGAACGATGTACGGACATCTCGCGGTCGGCCTCGACGGATCCCTCAATGGCGGCAGCGCACTCGAGCTGGCGCTGCACCTCGGCAAGAGGCTCGGATCGGTGGTGCACGGGATCCACGTCATCGATGCGGCGATGCTCGAAGGGTCCTTCATCGCCGACATCACCGGCGCCCTCGGTGTCGAGCCGCTGGTCAACCTCACCGCTTCCGTGGAGAGCGTGCTCTCTGACTTGGCCGACACCATCCGCACCCGATTCTCTGTCGAGGCGGAGGAAGCGGGCGTCACGGCGCAGTTCCAGGTAGTGCGCGGCGCCGTCGCTCCGTCGCTGGTTGCTGCCTCCGGCGCCTGCGGCCTGCTCTTGGTCGGCAAGCAGGGCGTCAACGCGAAGTACCACGGCGACCTCATGGGTCCTGTGGTGGAGCGACTGCTGCGCCTGACCACGATCCCGGTGCTCGTGACCCCTACCGTCCCAGCCAAGCTCGAGCGGCTGCTGATCGCCTACGACGGAGGGGCCAAGGCGGACCACGCCATGCGCGTCTCCGGCGAGCTCGCTCGAGCCCTCTCGCTCCCGGTCGCGGTCGTGGTGGTGGCCGACGACGAGGACGCCGCCCGACCGCACGCCGAGCGGGCCCGCGCCCACCTCGAGCCCCTCGGCCTCAGCGTGCGGGTCGTGGTGGAGAAGGGCCCCGCTGCGGAGGCGATCGAGCGCGCGCGGGACGAGACCTCGGCCGACCTCGTCTGCATGGGTGCCCACAGCCGCGGGCGCCTGGCCGAGATGGTGCTCGGCTCGACCGCGGAGATGACGATTCGCCGTTCGCCGGTCCCGGTGCTCTGCGCCCCGTAAGCACCTCTGGGGCATGGGCCCGGAATGACCATCGGCCCTTTGGGGCGCGGTCGGGGGCCCCTGCCCCATAGATGCCTCTGATACGCTGCGCGCATCTCGTCGCCACCAATCGGCACACGCGTTGCCTGTGCCGCGCCGCGGCACAGCGGTGATAGAATTCGCGCCCGTGAGCGAGTTCAGCCTGCACTTCTCACCACGTCACGTCACGAGGGCGGCGAGGTGCCTGTCAGCGCTGAGCCATTGAGCGGCGACGCGCCGAGGCGTATGGGGACATACGTCGCGGGCGCCGATACACGAAAGGGCCAGCGATGGCTGGCACATCGGCGCCCGCAGTAGAGAGGTGGTGAGAAGTGCAGGCTAGGGTTTATGACCGCATCTCGGACGCCGTCGGCTGGACGCCGTTGGTGCGTCTCCACCGGACGGTCGAAGGTCTCGGCTGCGAGGCCTTCGCCAAGCTCGAGTTCATGAACCCGATGGGCAGCATCAAGGACCGCATCGCGCGCTACATGGTCCGAAAGGCCCTCGCCGAGGGCCGCGTCCACCCCGGCGACACCCTGCTCGAGGCCTCCTCCGGTAACACTGCGATGGGCATGGCGATGATGTCGGTGCTCGAGGGGCTCGAGTGCGTCATGGTGGTCCGCAAGCAGACCAGCAAGGAGAAGCTCGACTGCCTGCGCGCGATGGGCGTGCGCCTGGTGCTGGTCGACGGCGACCTCCCGCCGGAGGACCCCGAGAGCTACAACCGGACGGCGCGCGAGCTCGCCCGGACCCTGCCCAGGGCCTACTTCCCCGACCAGCACAACAACCGGATCAACAACGAGGCCCACTACCACACCACCGGGCCGGAAATCTGGGAGCAGATGGACGGCCGCATCGACGCGCTGGTCGCGGGCATCGGCACCGGCGGCACGATCTGCGGCGTGGCACGCTTCCTCAAGGAGCGCGACCCGTCGATCAAGGTCGTGGCGGTCGACTCCCAGGGCTCGGTGTTCTCGAGCTACTTCCACACCGGTGAGGTCGGCACCCCCGGCCGCCAGTGCATCGAGGGTCTTGGCGACGAGGAGATCATCGGCTGCCCCGAGTGGGAGCTGATCGACGACATGGTCCAGGTCGGCGACCGCGAGGCCTTCGCCGCCGCCCGCGAGCTCGCTCGCAGCGAGGCGATCTTCGCCGGCGGCTCGTCGGGGGCCGCGCTGTGGGGTGTCCGCCAGGTCGCGCGCACCTTCGGCCGCGAGGCACGGATCGTCACGATCTTCCCCGACTCCGGCGTACGCTACCTGAGCACGATTTACAACGACGACTGGATGCGCACCCGGGGCTTCCTGTAGCAGCCTCGCGAGGTGGAGCGGCTGAGGGCCGCTCCACCTCGCGAGCTGCTTTGGACTCGCTGCGCGAGTCCTGGCGGGCGGGACTCCATTCTGAAGCCTGCAAATCCGCACATCCGTGCCAGCCCTCGAGGTGTGTACACACCGCAAGACGAGCAGGACCTCGCGCCGTGACCGCCGAAGGTCGTCCGGCCGGGAT
>CAVSIS010000017.1:0-34398 GCA_963727925.1 uncultured Acidobacteriota bacterium
ACGCAGGTCTGCGTTACCTAGCGCCGCCCGACCCCGGTGCGGGTGGCGTCTCGATCTGAACCGGCGCGGTCACCGAGGCGCCGACGTCGGCGACCTCGTCGAAGGCGGTGACCGCCACCCGGACGGTGTCGGGCTTGGCCGGCACCGCCCCGTGGTAGGTCACGAGCGGGTTGCCTTCCCCGTCAAGCACGGCGGCGGGGACCGTGACCGGCAGCACCGCCTCGCGCATCGGCGTCAGGTGGTGCCCGGCGTCCTCGCCGACCAGGAACACGCGCAGGCGGCCGCGCCAGAGCTCTCCGTCCGGGACCAGGGAGAGGCGTTTCGCCGGGAGCCTCACCGTGACCGGGAGCTCGAGCCCGGCCTCTCCCGTCGTCGCGGCGCCGTCGACCTGCCACGTGAGCTCGAGCGGGTTGGGCGCGGGGTCGATCATGAGCGCCGACAGCGCGACGCCGGCCATGCGGTCGCGCGGGACGAGGGTCTCGGAGGTCGGCCGATAGCGGACGACGAGGCCCTTGCGGGCGACCTCGACCTCCACCCGGTGCTCGGTGCCGGGGCGAGAGTCCGGCGGCCGGTAACCCAATGAGTAGGTGGTGTCGAGGTCGTGACCCAGCACGGCAAGGGTGACGGGCGTTGCCCGGGCGAGGGCGAGCCCACCGGTGCCGGCCGCCATCAGGCGCAGGGTGTCGGTGGCGTCCATCGCGCTCATGGTCTGGGAGAGCCTTGCCTGCGGACCGAGGGCAAACCCGGATCCGCCGCGAACCTCGGCGGGCGTGTTGCCGCCTCGCGCCGGTCCGGTCTCGCCACCGCAGTCGAGGGTGTAGAGGGTGACCTCGTTGGCGTTGGCGTGGGCGATCGCCTCGCGCAGCTCGAAGGGGACCTTTGGTACCGGGCCGCCAGATTCCTCGTGGGGCAGATTGAGAGTGTTGAGCTCGGCCCAGTAGGCGCTCATCGGGATCCCGTCCGAGACGTGAAGGATCGCCTTGCGTCCGGGCACGCCCGCGGCGAGGGCGTCGATCAAGGAGCGCAGCCCGCGCCACGAGCGCCGGACCTGGCCCTGCCGCTCCTCGGCCAGCGCCCGCAGGTCCTGCTCGACCTCTTTGCGGACCTGCGCGTCGTCCTTGAAGCGCCCGTCGGCGTCGGTGCCGAGTTTCTCCAGCTGTTTCTCGGTGTCGGCCGCCGCGATCTCGCCCATCGCGAGGCGCTTCGGCAGGCCGTCGAGGGTCGCCGCCACCGCGTCGAGGTCATCGGTCAGCGGCTGGAGGACCGCGACCCGGCCGGTGAAGGCGACGACCATCACGCGGTCGCCCGGGTGGAGGGCCTTGGCGACGAAGCGCCTCAGCTCGGGCGCAACCAGGTGGAGGCTCGCGGTGCGTGTGAAGGTCAGGTCGAGGTAGACGACCAGGTTGAGGTTCGGCGCCGGCGCCGGCTGCGGCGCGATAGGCGCTCCGGCTGGCTCGGCCGCGGACGGTGACTCGACCACCGGCCGGCCGTTGACGATCGCCTGGAAGTTGGTCAGCTCCACCGGCTGCCCGTCGACCAGCACTCGGAAGTCCTCCGGGCTGAGGCCGGTGATCGGATGGCCGCGGCCGTCCTGGACCGAGACCGCGACCGTGGCGACACGGACGGTGACGACCCCCCGGAAGGCCGCCAACGGATCCTGCGAGGTGTCGTCTGCGGGTGCCGGGATGGCCGCGCCGATCAGGGCGACGGCAAGCGCTGCCACGAGGCGATGCAGCTGGATGCGCATACGAGAGTTCCTTCCTGCGGAGAAGGGCTCGGTCGAGGGCCTCGGGGTAACACCCAGTCCTCGCGCGAGGACGGTGCGTGACCTCCGCTGTCGTTTCGGCCGGGCTCGGCGGTGCACCACGTGTAACCTACACCAGAAACTCTTCACGAACCGTGCCATGATCGATGGCATCTCGACGGCCCGAGCCTCCAAATGCGCCGACCGGCGCGGATCCCCCCAAACGGAGGACACCGAGCGTCGGTTCCGGTCGGAGGATGGAGGCGGACTCGCAGGGGAGGGCAGATGAGCACGACGGCGCCCGGATCGATGGTCTGGCTCGACCTGACGGTGGCTGACGCGGAAGCGGTGCGCGACTTCTACCGCTCGGTGGTGGGCTGGGAGGCGGAGCCGCTCGACATGGGCGGCTACAGCGACTTCGTGATGAAGGCGCCGGCGACCGGCGAGGCGGTCGCCGGCGTGTGCCACGCACGGGGCGTCAACGCCGGCCTACCGGCGGCGTGGCTGGTCTACCTGGTGGTGGAGGACCTCGACGCGAGCCTCGCGCGGTGCCGAGAGCTCGGCGGGAGCGTTCGGCTTGGTCCGAAGGGGATGGGGGCGCAGGGGCGCTACGCGGTTGTCGAGGACCCGGCCGGAGCGTTCGCGGCGCTCTTCGAGCCGGCCCCTTCGGAGGGTCCGTCCTAAGCCGGGATCCCGCTGCCTGCGCTGCCGCCCGGCGCTGGCGGGTCGTTCTGCTCTGCGGGTACGCCTTCTCGGGCAGGTCGACCGTCGCCGACCACCTGAGGCGACGCAGCGGTGCGGGCCTCGGCGTTGTGCCGCTCGTGGTCGAGCAGGCGGCGCTTGCGCCACAGGCCTCCACCGTAACCGGTCAGGTCGCCATCGCTTCCGACCACGCGGTGGCAGGGAATCACGATCGCGAGACGGTTGTCGCCGATCGCCCGCGCTACCGCCCGCGCCGCACTCGGCCGGCCGAGCTCGCGAGCGAGCTCGCCGTAGGTCGTGGTGGCGCCGTATGGGATGGTGACGAGCCGCTTCCAGACCGCCTTCTGAAAGTCCGTTCCGGGCAGTTCGAGAGGCAGCGAGAAGTCGCGTCGGGTCCCGGCGAAGTACTCGCCGAGCTGATCGGTCGTTCGCTCCAGCGCCGGGCAGGCGCCGGGGACCATGGCACAGCCGAGCCGGTGGCGCAGGCGCTCGAGCTGGGTGGCGAGCATCCGCCGGTCGACGAACTCGAGCAGGGCGAGGGCGTCACCTGCGCCGGCGGCGAGCATCGGGCCGAGCGGTGTGACCAGCCGCTTCAGGAGCAGGACTGGCGCGTCCGTGGCGCGCGAGGGTGGCGATCCGAACAGCCTGCGGAAGGCCTCGCCGAATCCGCTCAGGGAGTCCCAGCCGTGCTCGAGCGCGGTGGTCGTGACGTCGGCACCGGTGCGGATCTGGCCGAGCGCCGCGCCCAGACGCCGCGCGCGGGCGTAGGCGTGAAACGACATCCCGTGCTGACTCTGGAACCAGCGCCGAACTCGCTCCGGCCGGAGGCCGAGCCGGCTCAGGTCGTCGTCCCTCCACCGTCGCTCAGGCTCCGCCTCGACCGCTTCGAGCAGGGGTGCGAGCCACTCCGGGGTGCTGCCGGCAGGCTCCAGTGGCCGGCAGCGCAGGCAGGGCCTGAAGCCGTGCAGCAGCGCCTCGCACGAGGTCGGGAAAAACTCGACGTTCTCCGGGCGCGGCTTGCGCGCCGGGCACGACGGACGACAGAAGATGCCGGTGGTGCAAACGGCGGTGACGAAGACGCCGTCAAACCCGGCGTCGCGGGCCAGGAAGGCGCGAAGCATTTCGTCACGGGGCGGAAGTGGGTGGTGCGTCATGTCCATGGACCGAGCCTAGCGGCTGGCGGCCTCGCCCGCTACCGGAAAATCGACGCCGAACTCGAAGCTCTCGGGGACGTAGACTGTGGAGACCAGGACGTGCCCGGTCGCAGGAGGCCAACGATGCACCACAGCCGGCTGGGAGGCATGATCATCGATTGTCGGACCGACGATCTCGACGCGGCTGCCAGATTCTGGAGCGCGGCCCTTGGTTGGCTGGTCCGTCCGCCGTCACCGCAGGACGACCCTGCCTATGCGAAGCTCGCGTCTCCCCCCGGAGAGCTCGACGTCGAGGTCCAGAAGGTCGGCCATCCAAGCCGCGTGCACCTCGACATCGCCACCGACGATGTCGATGCCGAGGTCGCGCGTCTCGAGAACCTCGGCGCGGTCCGGGTGGCCAGCGTACGCACGTGGTGGGTGATGGAGGCTCCGACCGGGCAACGCTTCTGCGTGGTGCCGGTGGGCGCCGACGGGTTTCCGGGACCGTCTCGACGCTGGGGCGACGTTGAACGCACCGCCGTACCGAAAGACGGGGCAACAGGTCCTACCACCGACGCGAGGGAGGTCCGGCCGGCCACGCTGGCCGACGCGCTCGGTCTCGCCGTGCTGTCGGCCGAGCTGGGTTATCCCAGCGAGCCAGCGTCGATCTCGCGACGCCTCGAAATTCTCCTCGCCCGCCCCGACCATGCCGTGTGGCTCGCCGCGGCCAGCGGTGGCGAGGTCGCCGGCTGGGTCCACGCGTTCGTGTCGCTGCGGCTGGAGTCCGACCCCTTCGCCGAGCTCGGCGGCCTGGTGGTCGGGTCCGGGTCGCGGGGGCAGGGTGTCGGGCGCCGTCTGGTGGCGACGGCCGCCGAGTGGGGCGCGGCGCAGGGTTGTACCCGCTTGCGGGTGCGCAGCCGCGTGGAGCGCAACGGGGCGCACGGCTTCTACGCCCGACTCGGCTTTGTGCGGTCAAAGACGCAGGGCGTGTTCGACGCGACCTTGCCGCTCGAGCCGGCAACGGGGGCCTGAGACATGGACACCCACTACCGAAGCCTTGAGCGCGCCTACGCTTCCGCACCGATCAACGCGTTCTACCGGCCACGGCTCGAGGTCACGGACGGCGCGGCGACGGTCGAGATCGACGTCCGTCCCGACTTCCACCACGCGGCCGGTGCGATGCACGGCTCGGTCTACTTCAAGCTCCTCGACGACGCCGCCTTCTTCGCCGCCAACTCACTGGTCGAGGAGCGCTACCTGTTGACCGTGTCGTTCACGGTCCAGCTTTTCCGCCCGGTCGCCTCCGGCCGGATCCGGGCGGAGGGACGGGTGCTCCACCGGACGCGACGCCTGTTCTTCGCGGAGTCGGTGCTGCGCGACGAATCCGGCGCTGATCTGGCGCGCGGGACCGGGATGTTCACGCGCAGTGCGATTCCCCTCGACGAGAGGGTTGGCTACCGCTGACTCGCTGAGCAGGGGCAGACTGAGATCAGCCGAAGGAGCGTGATAATGACCTCTCGAGCGACGGTCGACAGCGAGTGCATCCTGATGTTCGCCGAGCCGGCGGCGTTCTTCCACCGCGCCCACCGCCGGATCCGGGGCGCATAGTGCCGGCTCCCGCAGTGACGGCCGAGCCTGTCCTCGTGCGTGTCCGACGGCACCTTGCGGCCCAACCAGGCTCCGTGGAAGAAACCCCCTTCGGTCCGCAGGCCCTGGTGTACAAGGTCGGCGGGCGGATCTTTGCCGTACTCGCGCACGACGAGTCGCCGCTGCGGATCTCGCTGAAGTGCAATCCGGACCGCGGTGCCGAGCTGCGGGTCGCCTTTCCCGACACCGTGCGTCATGCCCCATATTTGGACAAGCGGCACTGGATTTCGGTGATCGTCGGGGGAGCGCTGCCCGAGGCCGAGGTCCTCGGTCTCGCGGACGACTCCTACGATCTGGTGGTCGCGCGCCTACCGAGGAACGTGCGCGGCGAGCTCGGCGTCACCTCTCGGGGGCGCTGAACCAGAGCGAGCACGCGACGCGCGGGTGGTCAACCGGCGCCGAGTGTGCGACGATCGAACGGAACCGGAACGGGAATTCGGCGGAAGCGAGAATCGTACTTGGTGTGAAGGGGGCGGGTGTGGACTGGTGGCGGCGTCTGCTTGGTATCGGTCGCGGACGACGAGACCGGAAGGTGCGGGTCAGCCGCCGGCTGGAAAAGGCCGGCGCCCAGACCGAGAAGGACCCGCATCGCGGTCTCGTGTTGCTGGCACGCCTCGGACGGAGCGAGGCCGCTCTGGTGGGCATCGGCGCTTCGCTGTACCAGCCCTTCAGGGACGCTGTGGTCGCTGCGTGGTCGGCGGCGGAAGGGGCTGAGCCTGTCGATCTCCCGACAGCCACCCTGGTGAGCTGGCGGCGCTGGCGCGAACCGACGGCAGGCCGCGTCGTCGACTGGGCACAGCGCGAGGGGCACTCGGTGCTGGTCGTGGTCGACGACGACGGGCATGCCCGGCACGATGCGATGCTGCAGCTCGAGGCGCTACGCCAATTTGCCGAACGCCCCTCGGTCGCGATGGTGACCATCGACGGCATCGATCTCTTCGCGCGGCGCCGGTTTCTGGTGCACGTTGGCGCCGGCAACCAGAGCTCGCCCCACGACATCGTCCGGGATCTCGCGGATCGCGCCGGCGCGGTCGGCTACGAAGTGGTCGCCGACCCGGACCGCAGCGTGTAGCGGCAGGCCGAGGTCTCGGGTTTGGCCCGCGACCTCGGCCTGCGCCCGTGAGATGCGAGACGCAAGACGTAGGGCCGGAGCTCGGAGGCTGTTTCACAATTCCCAGCGGCATGCCTGCCCAGGTTCAGTGGGCGCGACTTTCGGCATTTTCAATTGAACCGCAAAGGTCGCAGAGCACGCGAAGAACGATGCCAAGAGCATTTATAATAACTACTTAGCGCTCTTCGTGTCTTGGCGGTTCAAATTCTCGCGCGCGCCCGAGCCGGCTATGACGGCCGAGGAGCGGCAGTTCTGCTAGGGTTTCGAGACGGCGTTCTCGTCTCCGCCCGTGGCGGATCCTCCTACCGCGATTCGACCGAGGTGCGGACGGCGATCGCGGTGGCGAGGGCGGCGGCGCCGGTGGCGCCGTCGACCGCGACGCTGGCCTCGCCACGGCAGGCGGCGACGAAAGCGTCGAGCTCGGCCGCGAGCGGCTCCTGCGGCGTCACCTCGACCACGCGGGGCGCGATCTGCGGATCGCCCGCGCCGCGCACGAGCTGCGCCGCGTGCACGCTCTGTTCGGCGTAGTCGATCGAAAAGTAGCTCGAGCGAGCGAACAGGCGCAGCTTGCGGATGCGCTCGGCGGAGACCCTGCTCGCGGTGAGGTTCGCGACCAACCCGGAGCCGAACTCGATCCAGGCGTGGCACAGGTCGACCTTGTCGGTGAGCACCGGGACGCCGACCGCGCGGACGTCGGTCGGCGGCCCGCCCGCGACCGCGAGCGTGATCTGGAGGTCGTGGATCATGAGGTCGAGGATCACGTCGACGTCGACAGAACGCGCGGTGAACGGCGACAGCCGCTGCGCCTCGAGGTAGCGGACACCGTCGGCGAGGCCGAGTGCGGCCTGGACCGCCGGGTTGTGGAACTCGACGTGGCCGACCGCGAGCACACGCGTGCGGGCCGCAGCGAGGTCGACCAGCTCATGGGCCTCTGCGACGCTCGCGGCGATCGGCTTTTCCACCAGCACGTGGCAGTCCGCCTCGAGCAGACGCCCGGCCACTTCGCGATGGCTCACGGTGGGCGTGGCGACCACGACGGCGTCGGCCTCGGCGGCGGCGTCAAGACTCGCAAGGGGCGTGACGCCATGCTCGCGGGCGATGGCCTCGAGCCGGTCGCGGTCGCTGTCAAAGGCGCCGAGGAACCGGACCCCGGGCAGGCGGTTGAGAATGCGGACGTGGTGGCGGCCGAGATGGCCGGTGCCCACCACCGCGGCGGTCAGCGTGGCGGTCGAGGAGTTCGTGCTCATGGCCGCGCAGCATAGCGCAGACGAGGAGGTTGTAGGGCATAGATTGGCGGCGCCTTTCGGGCGCCGTGAGCGCCCGTTTTCGGCGGATCCTCGGCCCGTACTCTCAAGTACTGCTCCTCGAATCCGCCGAAAACGGCCATCTCACGGTGCTCCGAAGTCCATCCACCATCTCTGCCCTACACCCTCCTAGGCGGAAGGGTACAATCGGCGACCGGAGGTGACGATGTTCGACCTCGACAAGCTGCTCGTGGACGTGTTCGACCCCCAGCCCGGCGAGGTGGTGACGGTTGCGGTCGACCTGCCCCGCGCGGGGCTCGCCGACTCCGACGGCTGGCGCGAGCGGCGCGAGATGGCCGAGAGCTGGCATGCCGCCATGGTCTCCCTAGGCGAAAAGCGCGGCTTCGCCGTGCGCGACATGCTGAGCTGGCCCGCCACCGGCGCCAACAACGCCGACCTTCCCAAGCGCGGGTCGCAGGGCGGGGCGGAGGTCGAGCTCGCCGAGGCGCTCGCGGCCTCTACCCTGGTGATCGCGATGACCGAGTACTCCGCAACTGCTCCGCTTTCTACGCTCGCCGAGCGACTCGACGATTTCCGGGCCGCGTCGATGCCGGGCGTGCTGCGGCGGATGGAGAAGAGCGCCCTGGCGGCCGACTACGCGCAGGTCGCCCAGCGCTGCAAGGTGATCGCCGACGCCCTCGAGGGCGCCGAGTTGGTAGACGTCACCTTCACCACCGGGCACAGGTGCTGGTTCGACCTCCGCCACCGTCGCCCCGAGATGGACGACGGCTTCCTGCCCCGCGGCAAGCAGGGCGACCGGATCATCAACCTTCCGTCCGGAGAGACCTTCATCGTCCCCTACGAGGGCGAGATCGACGACGTGCCGTCGTGGACTGCGGGCACCATCCCGGTGGTCGAGGACGGCGAGCAGGTGCTGTTCCACGTTGTGGCCAACAGCGTCGTGCTGGTCGAGGGTGACGGCCCCGGGGCGGAGCGGTACGCTGACCTGTTCGCGACCGACCCGGCACGGGCCAACATCGCCGAGGTTGCCTTCGGGGTCAACGACCGGGCGGTCGTGACGGGGAACGTGCTCGAGGACGAGAAGGCCGGCTTCCACTGGGCGTTTGGCCGCTCCGATCATCTCGGAGGGGTGGTCGGCGTCGATGACTTTCGTGGTCCGGAGACGGTCGTCCACCAGGATATCGTCTATGCCTCCGGCAACCCGGTCCAGATCCGGCGGGCCGCCGTGGTCCACCCCGACGGGCGACTCGTCGAGGTGATCCGCGACGGCGAGTACCTCGTATGACTAGCGCAGGCGACGGGAGGCGACGATGAGTGACGACGTGACCACGCTCGCTGAGGCGATCAAGACGCGCGGACCGTACGCGGTCTGGGACCTGATGGACGACGACGGCCAGCGGTCGGCGGCGGAGGCCGCGTGGAAGCACGGCGGCCACGAGACCCGCGCGCTGCTCGAGCTGGCGCTGGCCAAGGCGATGAAGTTTCGGCCGCAGTCAGTGCATCGGCTGCCCGCGGAGCGGGTCGTTCCGCGCCTGGTAAAGCTCGCCGACGAGCTGCCCGAGCCGGCGCTGTTCCAGCTCCTGTACCACCTTCACATGGACGAACGGCGGCCGTTGCTGGTCAGCTTCCTCGACGCCGTCGGCCTGCCCCACGAGGAGGGCGTGCTCGACCTCCCTGACGACGCCGAGCCACCGACCGCCGAGGCGCTCGCGAAGCCGGCGGCGGACCTGATCGCGGCCCACGGGCGTAAGGGCCTGGTCTACCTCGCGACATTGCGCGTGGCCGACGGGGTCTACTGGGAGGGTCTCGAGCCGGTTCTCGAGGCCTACGGAGAGGACGGCGAGAAGGTCGCCTGACCGGGCTGCTCGCACGACGCGAGAGGCACGACGCGAGACGCAAGACGTCAGGCGTGAAGAACATAGGGGCGGAGCCTGGAGGCCGTCTCGAAACCCGAGCGGAACTGCCGCTCCTCGGCCTACAGGGCCGGCTCGGACGCGCGCGAGATTCTGAACCGCCAAGACGCGAAGAGCGCTAAGTAGTTATTATGAATGCTCTTGGCATCGTTCTTCGCGTGCTTCGCGGCCTTTGCGGTTCAATTGAAAGGGCTGGAAGTCGCGCCTCCTGAACCCGGAAAGGCCTGGCGGTGGGAGCCGTGAGACAGCCTGCTTGTCTCCGCCCGTGATCCAGCCGGCATGTTCGTTGGAGTAGGCACCGTCAATCCTTCGACCACGACGCGCTGTTGCGGTCGGTCTCGTGCACCGTCATGCGGACCAGGCGGACACCGTCCGGGAGGGCAGGCGCGGCGCGCTCGAAGAAGATCCGCGCCAGGTTCTCCGCGGTCGGGTTGACGTCCGCCAACCACGAGACGTCGAGGTTGAGATGACGGTGGTCGACGTCGTCCACCACGGTCCGGCGGAGCACGTCCTTGAGGTCCTTCATGTCGATCAGGTAACCGGTGTCCGGGTTGACCTCGCCCTCGACGGTGACCTCGAGCGCATAGTTGTGACCGTGCCCGTTGGGGTTGTTGCACTTGCCGAAGACACGACGGTTCCAGGCCTCGGCGCGCCCCGGGTTGTGGAGGCGGTGGGCCGCCTCGAAGTAGACCTTGACCGTGACCTGAACCGCCATCGTCGCCTCCCACACCAAGAGCATCCGGTCCGGCACCGGTATTCCGGCGGCGGGCGAGTCTGTGCTTCTCACCACGTCACGTCACGAACGCGCCGAGGTGCCCGTCAGCGCTGAGTCATTGAGCGGCGAGGCGCCGGGTCGCGAAAGGGCCGACGATGGCTGGCGGATCGACGCCCGCAGTGCGGAGGTGGTGTGACGTGCAGGCTACTATGGCGCCATGACGGAGACGGCACATCTCGAGCTCGACGAGAACCTCATCGACGCGCTGCGGGGAGCCGAGAAGGTGGTGGTGCTGACCGGGGCCGGCGTCTCGGCCGAGTCCGGCGTGCCCACTTTCCGCGACGCCCAGACCGGGCTCTGGACCCGCTACGATCCCCAGGGGCTCGCGACCCCCGAGGCCTTCCGCCGCGACCCGGAGCTGGTGTGGCGCTGGTACCTGTGGCGGCGTGAGCTGGTGGAGGCGGCCGAGCCCAATCCCGGCCACATCGCTCTTGCCGAGCTCGAGGCTCGGCTACCGGGGCTCGTCTTGGTGACCCAGAACGTCGACGGCCTGCACCGGCGGGCGGGAAGCCGGCGCGTGATCGAGCTTCACGGCGACCTCACCCGGACGCGCTGTGTCGCGTGCTGTCAGTACGCCAGAGATCCAATCGACCTCGCGGCCGGGGTTCCGCGGTGCGCCGCATGTGGCGACCAGCTCCGGCCCGATGTGGTCTGGTTCGGCGAAATGCTGCCCGCCGCGGCCATCGCCGAGGCGACGGCGGCCGCGCGGGCGAGCGACGTTTTCCTCAGTGTCGGCACGTCGTCGCTGGTATTCCCGGCGGCCGCGCTGCCCTACGAGGCGCTGACCGGCGGTGCGACCGTGATCGAGGTCAACCCGCAACCGACGCTGTTGACGCCTCGTGTGCACCACGCCGTCCGGGCGCCGGCCGGCGTCGCCTTGCCGGTGCTGTTCGCCGCCGTGTGGCCGGCGGCCTGAGCGCCGGCGCAGAGGTTCGGTAGTGGCGACCTGGGTTGTCGGCGACGTCCACGGCTGCTGGTCGACGTTGGAGCGTCTGCTCGAGAAGATCGGCCCGCTCGGCGTCGGCGACCGGCTGTGGCTGATCGGCGACCTCGTCAACCGCGGTCCCGGATCGCTCGCCGTGCTCCGCTGGGCGGCCGCCCACCCCCGGGTCGATGCGGTGCTCGGCAACCACGATCTTCACCTCTTGGGGCGTGGTGCGGGCGTCAGTCGCGCGCGCGCCGGTGACCGCTTGGAGGAGGTGCTCACGGCCACTGATCGCGACCACCTGCTCGGATGGCTGCGCGAGCGGCCGCTGATGGCGGTTGCCGAGCGGTGGCTGATCGTCCACGCCGGTTTGCTGCCCGAGTGGACAGCCGAGCGGGCACTCACGCTCGCCGACCGCGCCGCCGCCGCCCTCTCCGGGCCCGAGGGCAACGCCCTGCTGGCGGCGCTGGCCAGTCGCCGGTGCCGGCCTCCGTCGAGGCTCGAGCCGCTCGTGGCGGCGGCCGCCGTGATGACCAGGATCCGGATCGTCGATCGCGATGGCGTTCCGGTTCCGGGGTTCACCGACGCCCCGGCATCGGCCCCCGACGGCTGCCGACCATGGTTCGAGGCGTCTCCGGTGCCGACGCCCGAGCGGCCGGTGATCTTCGGTCACTGGGCGATGCTCGGGGACTATCGAGCGCCAGGCGTGCGTTGTGTCGACTCGGCATGCGTTCACGGCGAGCGGCTGACGGCGGTTCGCCTGGACGACGAGCTCACCGTTTCCGAGGCGGTGGCCGACGCGGATCGGGCCGACCCGACGGAGACATGAGCGTGATCAAGCCGGCCGGGTCCGACCTGCCGGCCGTTGCGGAGAGCCGATGCGGACCCTGCTGGTGATGCGACACGCGAAGTCCGACCGTAGCCCGGTGGCGGGTGGGGATCGCCTGCGCTCGCTCGCGCCCCGGGGTTACCGCGCCGCTGCCGAGGTCGGCCGCTTCTTGTCGAGTGCGGGACAGGCGCCTGAGCTGGTGTTGTGCTCCCCGGCCGAACGGGCGCTGCGAACGGTTGCGCTGGCGAGCGAGGCCGGCGGCTGGACGTGCCCGGTGCGCACGCAGGCGGTCCTGTACGAAGCCGGTCCCGAGGAGGTCGTCGCGCTGATCGCGTCGGCTTCGGACGAGGTCGAGCGGTTGCTGGTGGCGGGTCATGAGCCGACCCTGTCGGAGCTGGTCGAGCGTCTCGTCGGAGGCGCGGTCCGGCTGCCGACCGCCGCCGTCGCCTGCGTCGGCTTCGAAGTCGGACGCTGGGCGGAGATCGCGGCCGCCTGCGGCGTGCTCCAATGGCTGGTGGTGCCGAAGCTGATCGATGCGCTGTCGGCGGCCGGCAGGACCGGGTAGGAGGAGCGATGCCGCGTCTCGTTGCCGGATCCCCGGATTCGCCACCGGCGCTGCCGGTTCGCCTCGCCTGCGTCGACATGGGCTCGAACGCGATCCGCTTCATGGTCGCCGAGTTCGCCGGGGAGCACGAGTGGACCGTGCTCGCCAGCGAGCGGAGCCCGGTGCGTCTCGGGCACGGCGTCTACCTGTCGGGCAGGCTCGACGGGGCGGCGATGGACGCCGCGGTGACCGCTCTGGCCGGCTTCCGCAGGAAGATGGACCAACTCGGTGTCGTCGCCTACCGGGCGGTGGCGACGAGCGCGGTCCGCGAGAGCCGCAATGGTGTTGCGTTCGTGGCGCGGCTCAGGGACGAGGCCGGGGTCGAGCTCGACGTGATCAGCGGTTCCGAGGAGGCGCGCCTGATCCACCTCGCGGTCGCCTCTCAGCTGCCGCTCGGCGACCGCCGCTGGATCATGGTCGACCTCGGAGGGGGTAGCGTCGAGGTCTCGCTGGTGGACGGTAGCGGCATCCTGTGGAGCGAGTCCCACACCATGGGCTCGGTACGCCTGCTCGAGGAGCTCACCGAGGCCGGCGCGGAGCCAGGGCGGTTTCAGCGACTCTTGCGCGAGTATGTGGCGACGCTCAAGCTGCCGTCGGCAGCCGGTCACCTCGATGTTGCCGGCTACATTGCCACCGGCGGCAACATCGAGGAGCTCGCCCGCCTCGCTGCCGCGCCCACCGTCAACGGGACCAGCGTGCTCCCCACCGACGACCTCAGGGCGGTGATCAACCGCCTGGTTCGGATGAGCTTCCGCCAGCGGGTCGACGAGCTCGGCCTGCGCGAGGACCGCGCGGACGTGATCCTGCCGGCGGCTGTGGTCTACGAGCGCCTGGCCGAGCTGGCGTACGCGAGCGAGATCCTGGTCCCGCATGTCGGCATCAAGGAGGGCATCCTGCTCGATCTCTTCGCCGAGACGGTCCAACTCGGCGGGCGAGAGGACCGACAGGAGCGCGAGGTCCTCGCCGGTGCACTCGCGCTGGGCCGGAAGTACCTGTTCGACGAGGCCCACGGCAGCCACGTTGCCACCCTCGCGCTGTCGCTCCATGACCAGCTCGCCAAGCCCCTCGGTCTGGCCCGCAGCGACCGCAAGCTGCTCCAGGCCGCGGCCCTGCTCCACGACATCGGCCAGTTCGTCAGCTACCGGGCGCACCACAAGCACTCGCTGTACCTCATCGGCTACTCTGAGCTGCCCAACTTCTCCGAGCACGAGATGCTGCTGGTCGCGAACATCGCCCGCTACCACCGCAAGAGCGAGCCCTCACCGGGCCACGTGATGTTCGCCCAGCTCGGCGCCGGCGAGCAGCGCCGGGTGAGCAGGCTCGCGGGCGTGCTGCGCCTCGCCGACGCCCTCGACCGGGAGCACGTTCAAAACGTCCGCGGCGTGAAGGCGTCGGTGTCCGATAGTGAGGTCGTGCTCACCCTCGAAGGCAGGGGTGACCTGCTGCTCGAAGGTTGGTCGCTCAAACGTCGTGCGCAGATGTTCTCGTCGGGCTTCGGACGCAAGGTCCGTTTCCGGGTCGGGGAGACGGGCGCATGACGGCCGGGGCGCGGGTGCGATGTCCGTGGTGCGGCGACGACCCCCTTTACGTCGCCTACCACGATCGCGAGTGGGGCGTTCCGGTCCACGACGACCGCACCCTGTTCGAGTTCCTGGTCCTCGAGGGCGCCCAGGCGGGTCTGAGCTGGCTGACGATCCTGAGGAAGCGCGACGGCTACCGCCGGGCCTTCGAAGGCTTCGACCCGGGACGCGTGGCAAGGTTCGACCCCACCGACGTCGAGCGCCTGCTCGCCGACCCCGGCATCGTGCGCAACCGGGCCAAGATCTCCGCGGCGATCGGCAACGCGCGGGCGTTCCTCGAGCTGAGCTCGCGCCACGGCAGCTTTGCCGACTGGATCTGGGCCTTCGTCGACGGCCGGCCGATCGACAACGCCTTTCGCACGATGGCCGAGGTGCCGGCCTCGACCCCGATCTCCGAGACCATCAGCCGCGAGCTCAAGCGTCGCGGCTTCCGCTTCGTCGGGCCGACGATTGTTTACGCCCACATGCAAGCGACGGGCATGGTCAACGACCACCTGGTCGGGTGCTTCCGCCACCACGAGCTCGCGACACGGGGCTGACTCGATCCGCCCTTTACAGTGGACGCGCGCGGGACTAGCCTGAGAGTCACCAGACAAACAGGAGGCTCTCATGTCGCCGACCGTGGTCCGTGCCGTCCTCGTGGTGTTGCTCCTCGCTGCTGCCGGTTCGCTCTGCGCCGCCCCCGGCCTGTTGTCCGAACCCGGGCTCGTCGTCGAGGCCTCCGGGGTGCGCGCCGCGGGTCTCGCCCCCGGTGACCGCCTGTTCGCATCGACGCCGCGCGTGCTGTCGGGGATCGACCGCAGTGTCCAAAGTGGACAGGAGAGCTGGATCGACGCCGCCGCGCTCGGGCTCGCCCCCGGCGAGATCGCCGTGGTCGGCGTCGAACGGCTCCTGCCCGACGGTTCCAGGCTGCAGATCACTCGCGCGGTGGCCGTTGGTCCCGACGGCCAGCTCATCAGCGGGCCGACGGCCCGTACAACCCAGCGCCGCGGGGTGCGCCTCACGCCGGTCGCCGGAACCCAGCTCGCCGCCGCCGGGCTCGGCGTCGATGAGCAGGGCCGGGTCAAGGTGTCCGGTGACGACCCGCGCCTGGGCGATCTCGCCGCCCAAGCAGCGACGATCGAGCCCTACGTCGAGGTCGAGGTGCAGACCCTGGCCGACTCGGTGTCGGGGTCGAACGGCAAGGACGAGTACTTCACCAGCTACCTGTGCGGCGCCGCGGTCTACCTCGGGACCTCGATCAACATCACCAGCGCCCCAGCCGGCGCCCTCGTGACCTCGATGGACGTCTCGTACACGGTGTGGCACTCGGTCGACATCTCCCGCTTCCGGACCGCGATGTTCCGCATGCAGGGCGGGACCTGGGGCAGCCCGATCACCCTCTACATTGGCTCGGAGACCGGTTCGAACACCTGGACCGAGACCCAGACCGGGCTCACCACCTACGCCGGCCGCGAGGTCAACACCGGCTACATCCTCGGCTGCTGCAACCGCTACGCCGCCGAGAACGCCTACCTCGACTCGTGGAGCCTGACGCTGTACTACGAGGGCTCGCCCGGAACCACCATCGACCTGGTCGCCGACAGCCTCACCCTGGTCAATCCCACCGTGGCGGCAGGCAGCCAGGCCGGCCTCTTCTACCAGGGCCACGTCGGCGGGTCGGGGAGCGTCGGGTCACCGTTCTCGATCGGCTTCTACCTGTCGACAGACGGCAACGTGACCACCGGCGACCGGCGGCTCGGAGGACTCACCGAAAGCTACGCGAACAACCCCGGCGACGTCTTCGGCAACGGCGTCGTCGAGTATGTGGTCACGGTGCCGGCGGACGTCGCACCCGGCGGCTACACCCTCGGCATGATCGTGGACGAGGGCGGGGCGGTGACCGAGGCGGACGAGGGCAACAACGTGCGGACCACACCGATCACGGTCGCGGCGTCCTCGGCGCGGCCGAACCTGCACGCCGACTCGTGCTCGGTCAACCCCACCCACGGCACGGCCACCGCCGCGGTCGACTTCTCCTGGAGCGGCCGCAACAACGGCACCACCGCCGCGGCCTGGTTCGTGTGGGGGATCTACCTGTCCAACGATCCGACCATCGACCCGGGCAGCGACACCGGGCTCATCGGCCTCGATGTCCCGGGCGGTTGGCCGGCCGGCTATGCCACCGGAACGGTCACCGAGCACGTCACACTGCCCGGCGGGATCGCGCCCGGTAGCCAGGTCAGGATCGGCATCGCCCTCGACTCGGGCAGCAACGTCACCGAGACCAACGAAACCGACAACACCTGCGCCGCCGTGTACACCGTCGACGGCGGGGCGCCGATCGCCGTCGCGTGGCTGATCCCCGCGGCGGCCTCCTCCACGGGCCTCGGCGGCTCCGACTGGCGCACCCAGATCGCGGCGGCGAACCCGACCGCCTTCACGCGCAGCGTGACGGTCCACTTCGTCGCCAAGGGCGCCGCGTGGCCCGGAACCACGCTCGGCGGCGCGCACACCGTGGCGCCGGGGCAGTCGTTGTACCTCGACGACCTCCTGCTGCCGATGCGACCCGCCACCGGACTGCTGTGGCTGGTGGCCGACGGGCCGGGCATGGCGGTGACCAGCCGGACCTACAACCTGGCCGCGGGCGGGGCCAGCTTCGGCCAGGGGATCCCGGCCGTCGAGTTGCCTGAGATGGCGGTGCCCACCACCGAGCTCGTCCTGCCGCTGGTGCACTCGCGGCCCGGGAGGTTCCACACCAACCTCGGGTTGATCCAGACCGGGGCCGGCAGCTTCACCGTCGAGGTCTCGGCGTACTCGTCGGGCGGCTCGCTGCTTGCGGTCAAGAGTTATCCCAGAAGCAGCGCGTGGGACCAGATCACCGACGTCTTCACCGACATGGGTCTCGGCGGTACGATCGTCGACGGCGGCTGGCTGCGGGTGCGGCTGGTGGCTGGCTCGCCAGGTTTCTGGACCTGCTACGCGTCGGTGATCGACGACCTGACCGGTGATCCGACCTACGTCGCCCCAGTTGAGGATTAGGAGGGACAAACCACAGAGGCACAGAGACACAGAGACGAAGAGCGCGGGCGCTGCCCGCGCCGCGAGACGCAAGACGTGAGAAGGTCAGAAGGTGAGAGGGTGGAGTCTGTCGTAGAGGGCGAGCCTGCCTCCGCCCTGAGTTCACTGCGAGAGTCTCCTCATCGCAAAGGCGCCCGGGCGGGGCTCCCAGCCTCGCCCGGGCGCCTTTGCGTTCTCTCTGTGCCTCTGTGCCTCTGTGGTTAATGCGATTCCCCCGGGATCGGTGTGGGCTGCTCGGCGTGCTGCTCGGCCTCCTCGGCCGTGAGCTCCTCGCCTTTTTCGCGCCGGTTGCGGATGAACCACGACACGATCTTGGAGTGCTCGACGCCTCGCACCACGTTTTCGATGTCGACATAGAGCTGGGGGTCGTTGACGAAGGCCCCGGCGGCACCGTCGCCCTGGTCGATCTTGTCCGCCACCGAACGCATGGCCGAAACGAGGCCGTGGAGGTCGTCGAGGAAGCTGTCCGCGTAGGCCTCGTCCTTCATCAGTCGGGGCAGGGTGCCGTTGCCGGTGGCGAGCTCCTCCGCGGCCGCCGCAAGCGCCTCGGTGGCGGTCTTGAGCGCAGCCAGCGAGTCGCGCATCACCTGCGCCCCCTGAGGGTCGCGCATGAGCGCGGCGTAGGCGGTGTCGTCGCGGACGAGGTCGGCCGAGACCGTGTCGGCGACGCCGCGCACAGCCTTCGAGGTGTCCTGGACGTTGGTGATCAGCGAGTCGGCCAGCTTCTCGTCGTTGACCAGTCGTCCGAGCAGGCCTTGGCCCTGCTCGACCTTGGTCACCAGCGCCTGCACCGACTCGAGGAGGTGATGGATGGTCTGGACCATCTGCTCGCCCTCTTCAGGTGACACGGTCAGCTCGCCGAGCAGTCCCTCGCCTGCCTCGATCCGGCGCAGGATCACACGTAGCGACGACGAGATCGCGAGCACGTTGTCGACCACGTCCTCGCCGCTCTCGACGAACTTGTTGAGCTCCGCGGGGTCCTCCCCCTTGACCCTGCCGCCCTCGAGCACGCGCGGCGCCGCGGGGGACCCGCCCGAGAGCTCCAGGTACTTGTCGCCGAGAAGTCCGAGGGTCTTGATGGACGCGGCGGTGTCCTGTCGGATGCGCTCGGTGTAGGCAGCCTTGACCGTGAAACGTACGGTGATCCGCTGCGCCGACGGGTCGATCGGGAGACTGATCTCCTCAACGAAGCCCACCGTCACGCCGTCGAGGTTGACCGGCGCTCCGGGCTGCAGTCCGAGCACGTTGCGAAACGTGGTGTTGTAGCGCGTGTGGTGCTGGAAGAGCTGCTGTCGGCTGCCGATGGTGAGAATGGCGATGCCGAAGATGGCCGTGGTGACCACGGTGAACGCGCCGATTCTCAGGTTGCGACGGGTCGAGTCACGCATCGCCACCTCCTGCGGTGAAGAACTCGCGGATGTGCTGGGGACCTTCCGTCCGGGCGGCCGCGACCGTGCCGGAGAAAACGAACCGGCCACCTTCGAGGAAGACCACGCGGTCGGCGACCGCCAGCACCAGCTGGATGTCGTGGGTGACCACGATCGATGTCACGCCGAGCCGACGGTGAAGGTCGAGGATGAGCGCCGCGATGGCCCGGCCGGTGACCGGATCGAGCCCGGTGGTGGGCTCGTCGTACAGCATCACCTCCGGCTCCAGGGCGAGCGCCCTGGCGAGGGCGACACGCTTGCGCATGCCGCCGGACAGCTCCGAGGGCATCAGGCCGCCGACGTCGTCGAGCTGGACCATGCCGAGCAGTCGGTTGACCCGCTCGGTGACCTCATCGGCGGTCAGACTCAGGTGCTCGCGGATCGGAAAGGCGATGTTTTCGTCAACGGTCATCGAGTCGAACAGCGCACCACCCTGGAAGAGGTAGCTGATGCGCCGGCGCAGGGGGACGAGCTCGCGCTCGTCCATGGAAGTGATGTCCTCGCCCAACACTTCGACAGTCCCCGAATCGGTTGGCACCAGCCCGTTGATGGCCTTCAGGGTGACCGACTTGCCGCTGCCCGAGGCGCCCAGGATGGCCACGGTCTCACCGGCCGAGACTTCGAGGTCTGCCCCGTCGAGCACCCGCTTGGGGCCGAAGGCCTTGTGCACGTCGCGCAGTCGGATGATCGGTTCGCTCATCGTCACAGGCTCATGAAGAGCTTGGTCAGGAAGAAGTTGACGATCAGGACGCCGATCGCCGCCGCGTACACGGTGTTGGTCGTCGCCCGTCCAACTCCGTCGGCGCCCCCATCGGCGGTGAGCCCGTTGTAGCAGCCGATGATCGCGATCAGGAAGGCGAAGAAGAAGGTCTTCCCGAGGCCAGAGGCGACGTCTCCGAAGCTGAGCAGGCGGAACACGTGCTGGAAATAGAACGTCGGCGTCGAGCCCTGCTCGAGCACCGCAATGACCATGCCCCCGAAGATGCCCATGGCGTCGGCGAGGACGGTGAGTGCGGGCAGTGCGAAGAAGGTCGCCCAAACCCTCGGGACGACCAGCTTGCGGATCGGGTCCGCGCCCATCGAGCGTATCGCGTCGACCTGTTCGGTGACGGTCATCGTACCGAGCTCGGCGGTGATGCCCGAGCCGACCCGGCCGCCGACCATTAGCGCAGTGAGGACAGGTCCGAGCTCGCGCACCAGCGACAGTGCGACGACCTCGCCGATGTAGTGCTTGGCGCCGAAGGTCGCCAGCGTGTAACCGGTCTGCAGGGCGAGCACCATGCCGGTGAACAGGGCAGTGATGTTGGTCAGGTTGAGCGACCCGATTCCGAGCCGGTCGAGCTGGCGCAGGATCTCGGTAAACTCCAGCGGGGGCGTGACCATGCGCACGACCGTCCGCCACGCGAGCAGAGTGCCGCCGCCGATCCGTACGAGGGTGACCCGCACTCGGGAGAACGTCTGAATGCTCGACACCTTGACCCGATGGTAGCAGGCACGGTGTCCCAGCGTCCCAGGAGTGTGGAGCTCATAGATGGATCGTGGAGTTCGGAGCAGGCGAGCGTGTGCATGCCGCCGTTGCGCTGGGTGGCCCGGCATTGGGTCACGAAACCACCGGAGCGGAGGCGTGAGAATATCGTGGATGTGGGGAACCTGTCTGCCGCGCGGGCCTCGTTGGCCAGCGACAGCGAAGACGCTACAATGGTCGGTCTGGAGGAGGCGAATGCAGGTCATCGAGGCACGGCTGGAGGCTTCCGGACTACGGTTCGCACTGGTGGTGAGCCGGTTCAACGAGGCGCTGACGTCGCGCCTCGAGTCGGGTGCGCTGGACTGCCTGATCCGCCATGGCGCGGACGAGGAGGCGATCACCCTCTTTCGCGTTCCGGGCTCGTGGGAGCTCCCGCTGCTGGCGGCCAAGCTTGCCGGCTCTGGGGATTTCGACGCTATTGTCGCGCTCGGCGTCCTGGTGCGGGGCGGAACTCCGCACTTCGACCTCATCGCGGCCGAGGTCGCCAAAGGCCTCGCCCAGGCTGCGATGGCCCACGGCGTGCCGGTGACGTTTGGCGTGGTCACTGCCGACACCCTGGAGCAGGCGGTGGAACGGGCCGGCACCAAGATGGGCAACAAAGGTTGGGACGCAGCGCTGGCGGCGGTCGAGATGGCGCGGCTGTACCACGGGCTTGCCGGAGGGCGCTGATGGGGTCCCGCCGGCGCGCCCGCGAGCTGGCGCTCCAGCTGCTCTACCAGCACGAGCTGACCCGGTCTTCTGCAGCCGTCATGCAGCAGGACTTCGAAGAGTTCAACTCGGCGCCGGCTTCGGTCCAGGCCTTTGCCACGGAGCTTCTCGCTGGGTGTCTCGAGCACCTCGGCGAGATCGACGAGGAGCTCGAGCAGCAAACCGCGCACTGGCGGCTGGAGAGGCTCGCGGCAGTCGACCGCAACATCCTTCGTCTCGGCCTGTACGAGCTGCTGTTCCGGCCGGACACGCCGCCGGCAGTGGTGATCGACGAGGCGATCGAGATCGCAAAGAAGTTCGGGGCGGAGGATTCGGGGCGGTTCGTCAACGGCGTACTCGACGGCTTCCTCAAGCGGAGGTCACGGGCGGTATGAAGCCGCTGGCAGCGCTCGCCCTGACCGTCGCACTGGTCGCGACAGCGCAGGCCGACGAGGCGGTCTACGCGGTGCGTGGCGACCGCCTGCCGGTCGAGGTGGTTGCCAACGGTTACGTTCAGACCACTCTCGATGGTGCCGACAGCTGGATGCAGGTCCGGGTCGCGACCAGCTCAGCGCCGGTCGGTGCGAGCGGGACCTGGACCTCGGCAGGCCGGCGCGCCGCGGACGGCGTGCCGCCGGGCTTTGTGCTGCCGGCCCGGCTCCTCGTTCGCCTCAGCCCACAGATGAACGCGTTTTCGGCTGCCGGCGAGATCATCGACTGGGTGCGTCGTTCGGTGCGCATCGACGACCGCGATGCGGGGCCGCAGGACGCGGCCTCGGTACTCGGGCGCCGGCGCGGTCGGTGCTCGGGGATCGCGAACCTGACTGCTGCCCTGCTGCTGAGCGCAGGGTTCGAGGCACGCACCGTGAGCGGTCTCCTGGTTGGTGACGCGGGGCCGGTGGCCCACCGCTGGATCGAGTGCCGCCTGCCGGGTGCGGGATGGGTGCCCACCGATCCGACGCTCGGGCGGTGGGTGATCACCGCGCGCCACATGGCCTTCGCGGACGCGGTCGATCCGCTGCCCGAGGTCCGACTGGTCAGCGCGACGCCGGCCGAGCCGCAGCCCCCCGTCGACCGGGTCAACCGAGGCGCCGAGCTGAGCTGCATGCTGGTCGGTTCCGATGGCCGGATCTCGGCCATGGCTGTCCTGCTCGGTCCGGGCGGCGACGTGCGGCGTGCAGTCCTCGAGCCCTCTGGCAGCTTCACCGGGCTGCAGCCCGGTCGGTGGGTGCTGGAGATCCGGGTCGCGGACGTGGTGTTGGAGCGGCAGACGCTGCGCCTGAGGGCCGACCAGTCGCGTTCGCTAGCGATCCAGCTGCCGCGACAGACTCTGGAGGTTGGCTCGTGAGGCGCGCGCTGCAAGGGAATCTCGAGCACCTGACACCGCCGACTCTGCTCCGGCTGCTGTGGGCGACGGCTCGCAGCGGAACGCTTGAGCTCGACACGCCAGCTGGATCGCTGCGGATGGAAGTGATCCGTGGCCGCGCACCGGCCCTTGACGACGACGCACTGGCTGCGGCGGGCCGGGTGCTTGCTGCCACCCGCGGGACATTCCGCTTCGTGCCGGAGGACCTCGGCGCCCCTGGTGAGGAAACCGTCGGTCTGAGCGCGCTGGTGGACGCTGCAGCATTCATGCGACGGCAGACAGGAGTCGAGGGCGGACCGGAACGGACATTCGGCGAGGACGGCACCGACTCGCGCGCTGGTGATATCCACGTGCTGCCCGACGCACCTCCTCGCAACCCGCTCGAGGCCCTGCTCGAAGCCCTCGAGGAGACCGCACCCGAGGAGCTCCTACTGGCCGAGATCGGCGTGGTGGCTCCCGATCCGCGGGCGTGGCGGGGGAGTCTGGAGACGGCCTGGCGTCGGCGAGGCTGGCGGGTTCACCTGCTCGCGACACCGGCCGATGTGCCGGTGGACGAGCTCGACGCCCTCGTGATTCACCACCGGCTGTCGATCACCCGGGTCGGCCATGAAAGCGACTGGCTCGGTCTGGTCCGGCGCGGAACCGAGGTCTCACCCCCGGTGCCGGTGGTCTGGGCCGGGCCGCTCGGCGATCCCGCGTGGGTGCACCGCCTGATCGCCGCAGGGGTCAGCTTCCTGATGCCGCCTCCCCAGGGCGACACAGGCGAGGTGATGCACCGCTTTGCCGACGACCTCACTCTGGTGGTCGACCGCGAGCTGCGGCGGCGCGGCGCGCACGCTCCCGGCGAGCTGGCGGGCGGCGTCGCCGAGCTCATCGACGCCTTGCTCTACGGGACAGACACCCAGCAGGCGCTCGGCTCCCTGCTCCAGCTCGCCAGTGCCGAGGTCGCGCGGGGCGCTATTCTCCTGGTCGAGGACACCGCCATCCGTTGCAGGGCAGGGTTTGGCTTTCCCCTCAACCGCGACCACACCGCGCTGCCGCGCGGGGTCGGCCTGCTCGAGCGGGTTGTGCGGTCCGGCGAGACCACCATGGAACCGGATCCCGACTCGGCTGCGGCGCGGCAGCTTGCGCGGGTGCTGGGTCTCGAGCAATTGGCCCCGGGCACGGCGATCATCCCGCTCGGCACCGGCCACGCGGTGGGCGGGCTGCTGGTCGTCGACCACGAGGGTGACCCGCTGCCCGAAATCTCTGGTCTCGCCCTGATCGCGCGCAGGTTGGGTGGCGCTGTCGTTGCGAGTCTGAGCAACCGTTGATCACACTGCCAGTTCGGGCGCTAACGAGTCCGAATCTGTTCTCAAAATTGACGTAGCGCCCCTCGGGACGTACGATAGTTGGAAGCACCACCGTAACCGTGTCGGGGAAGGGCAGTGGAGCCACCTCGACCCGCAAGAAACGGAGGAGCTGTTCACTGTTCCGGGGAAGATTCCCGACCGATGCAAGTTCAGTTCGGCTGGCTGCTCAGGAGGCGGGCGCATGGTAACTCTGGCAATCGAGGGCGATGGTGGTTCGGAGCTGACCTATCATCTGACCAAGCAAGCCATCTCGGTTGGTGCGGGCAGTCAGAACGACGTCGTTCTCAGAGCGCCTGGCGTCGCTCCGCGACACATCGTGATCCAGCGCAACGGCGCGGTCTACACCTTTGTCGCGCAGCACCGGCAGGTCGTCGTCCTCAACGGTGAGCGCCGCTCCCGCGGTGTGCTTCGCCTCGGGGACCGCCTTCGCATCGGGACCGCCACTCTCATCTTCAAGGGCCTCGAGGAAGACGAGATGACCGTCGACAGCCCGACCGGCCCGGTCGAAGAAGCGGCGGAGAGCTCGGACCGGGCGACGCCGGTGGCCACCGCCAAGGGGGCTGGCGGCCGCGCCCGCTCCGAGGTCGCCCTGTACTCCGAGCCCCACCGCCTGGCGGCCGCCCGTCGTCAGATGGTGGACATCTTCGGAGCCGGCGTCCGCTCCGACCTGATCCCGCCGCTGGTGACCTTCTTCGAACAGTTCTTTCCGGATCGGCAGGCCATGATCGCCTGGCTCGGCGACGACGGGCGCTTCGAGCCGCTGGCGTCACGCTGGACGGCAGAGCTCCCTCGCCTCCCCTTGCGCACATTCGCCGACCTCGGTAGTGGACGCTTCGCCATCGTCCGGCTCGGCGCCCGCCGGATCCTGATCTACCCGATCGAGCGTGGCCAGGGAGAGTCGCGGACCTACGTCGTTCTCGAGGTTCCCGCCGAGGACTGGGAGGACGACCGGCTGATCATTGCCGAGCTGACCCGAATGCTCGCCGTCGAGTGGGAGCGCGTGGAGACCTCGAGCAGCCTGTTCGGCCCGTGGGAGGGCCAGGTCCGCCAGCAGCTCGAGCAGCAGCTGCCGGGAACCTCGACAGCCATTCGCGTTCTGCGCGAGCGCATCGTGGAGACAGCGAGGTCGATCGAACCGGTGCTGCTGTGCGGCAAGAAGGGCGCCGGCCGGATGTTCGTGGCCAACCTCATCGCCTCGTTTCACCCCAGGGGCCAGCTGTCCGTGCAGGTGTTCCAGGCGTGCGAGGACGATGACGAAGCGCAGCAGCGGCTCGAGCTCCTGGGAGATCCCTCGGCAGAGGGCGGCCTGATCGAGCGCGCCCGTGGCGGTGTCCTCGTCGTGCGCGATCTCGAGCAGCTCTCGGGCGGCCTCCAGCGCGAGCTCGCCGCAGCCATCGCCGCCGACCGCGACTCGGGCTACGGTCCCCGGGTCCGCTGGGTTGCCACGACCGAGGAGGATATCCTCGGTCTCGTCAACTCGGGCTTCGTCGACGCCGCGCTGTTCCGAGCCTTCGATCACCCGATGCTCGTCCCGGCGTTGGACGAGCGGCGAGAGGACCTTCCCTTGCTCGTCGTCCGGCTCCTCGACAGGTTGGGCGCCGAGCAAGACAAAGAGATTCGAGGCATCGAGCTCGAAACCCTCAACTCCCTGCTCAATCACCCCTTCGAGGGCCAGATGACCGAGCTCGTCGCCGAGCTGCGCCGGCTCGTCTCGGCGACACCGAGCGGAGAGATGGTCCGCGGCATCGTGCCGATCGGCAGTGCGCGGATGGCCGCAGGCGGCAGCGAGGAAGCGGAAGGGGCTGCGGTAGCGGTCCTTGCCCGGGACGACCTCAAGCAGGTGATCCCGTTCGTCGAGCACATGGTCATCGACCGGGTTCTGCGTCGGACAAAAGGCAATCAGAGCAAGGCGGCCCGGATTCTGAACCTGTCGCGCGGCGCCCTCATCGCCAAGATGAAGGAGTACGAGGTCCCGGACTACCGGTACCTGCGCCGCCAGAGATAACCACTCAGGCGCAAGAGGTAAGACGCGAGACGCAAGACGTTGAGAAGGTGAAGCGTAAAGAGACAAGAGTCAAGAGTTTGGCCTGAGCACGCCCGGGGATGGCTCGAGAATTCCGCGGCAGTCTCCGAGCTCTTTACTCTTCTCTCTTCACCCTTCACTCCCCGATGGCTTGGTGTCTTTGTGTCTTGGTGGTTTGTTCTATGCCTTCGCCTTGCGGGCCTTGGGTGGGGACTCGCCAGCGGGATCGCGGCGCAGCACCAGGCTCAGGACGGTCTCCCAGCTGAATGCAAGCCAAAGCAGGAACGGGAAGCTGAAACGTCCCGGCAGGTCGAAGAAGTACTGCAGGAAACCGTACACGTTTTGCGAGACCACGCCGTAGTGGGCGCGACTCCACTCTCCGAGGCCGAGGGCATAGAGGGTCTTGACGTGAAAGACGAGGTTGAGCGACTGGGTCAGTAGCAGAGCTGAGCACGCCATCACGAGCCGCTCCAGCTGGCGTCGCGACAGCGGATGAGGGAGGGCGAAGAACAGGGTGAGCAGCACGATGGTGTTGAAGTGGATCTCGGTCAGTGCGACGGTGGGGATCTTGGAGTCGCTGCGGAAGTCGGCGCGGCGAATCTCCACGCGGTGGTCGTCGACCACCAGGCGGGTCACCTTGGGCACCTCGAAAGCCCGAATCAAGGTCTGGGCGAAGAAAACAACCGCGTGGTCCGACGCCGGGCGCAGCAGGGCCCACCACAGCAGCAACCCGGCGACGAGCGCCAGCGGGAGCCGCCGGAGAAACGTCGAGTAGGGGTCAGACGCGGTCGCGGAGTGGCGTGCCATATCGGTGTGCCCATAAGACCCAGAGAGTGACGCCGAAGACGATCACGATCGACTGCCAGATGAAGACGTGGGACTCGCTGAAGAAGCGTGGTAGGAACACGCCGATGTAGAACAGCGACACGATTCTGACCTGGTTGATGAGCTGGATCGCGACCAGTCCGCCGCCGACGCCGAGCAACTTGGCGCGTTTTCGAGCCGGAAACGCGAGCACTCCAGAGATGAACACCAAGCTGGTGATGAGTCCGTTACAGCCGTTGTAGATGGTCACCGCGAACCGAGGCGACACCAGGTCGCAGCCGCGCACTGTAATGTCCTCTCCGAGCAGGGAAAGTACGCCGGCCGACATCCGGGCGACGAAGGCCGTGTACGGGACCACGATCCCGTCGTTGACCGGCTTGAGGGCGACCACGGTGAAGCTCACGCCGAGGATCGTGAGGAACAGGATCAAAAAACGCGTCTCTGGACGCTCCCAGAGGCGGCGCAAGCGCATAGTCAGCCCTCCATGGCGGCGGTCGTTCCAGCCGACGACATCATAACCCGCGCCTGCCGGGCTCTCTTCCGAGGCACACGCAGGGCAGATGCCCTTCACGCCGATCTCGACTTCGAGACAGGGGCGCGGGCCCTTGACCTGCGTGTGCCTTTGTCGCGCTGCGCACGCCGCGAGATGCCGAGAAGTGCAGGCTAGGCGGGCGGCCGGGAGGGGTCGATTCGGTGGGCTGGGCCGCTGAGATTGCGTAGAGCGAACGGCCGGAGAGCGTCGCGAAGGGCGGAAGCGTTCGCGAACCGCATGGAGGGGTCCTTGGCAAGGCAGCGGAGGATGAGGCCGGCGAGCTCCGGGTCGAGCCCGGGCGCGAGCTCCAGGGGATCGGGCGGCAGCTGCGACAGGTGCGCCTCGATGACGTTGCCGCGGGGAAATGGCGGGCGCCCGGTCGAGAGGTGAAAGGCGGTGGCGCCGAAGGCGTAGACGTCGGAGGCTGGGGTCGGCGCCTCGCCGCGAATCTGCTCGGGCGCCATGTAGAACGGCGTGCCGCAGACCCCGGGCGCGATTCCGGCCTCGCGGTCGAGGCGGGCCGCGATGCCGAAGTCGAGCACCTTGACCTTTCCGTCCGGAGTCAGAAGAACGTTGCCAGGTTTGAGGTCGCGGTGGATGACATTGTGCTGGTGAGCGTAGGCGACCGCGTCGGCAAAGCGGAACAGGATCGCGCCGAGGTTGCGGACGATGCGCTGAGGGTCGGTCCGGAGCAGGCGGTCGAGTGCCTCGCCGGGGACGTATTCCATGACGATGAAGTAGCCGCCGAAGCCGGCCTCGAAGTCGAACACCGTGACAATGCCAGAGTGGTTGAGGGTTGCGACCGCCTTGGCCTCCTGCTCGAGCCGGGCCGCCTCCTCCGGAGAGGTGGTCCGCAGGACCTTGATCGCGACGTCGCGCTCGAGCCGGGCGTCGAGTGCGCGATAGACCACGCCCATGCCGCCGCGACCGAGCTCGTTGAGGATCGCGTAGCGCTCCTCGGGGCGGCCTGGCAGGCTCGGCGCCGCGCCAACGACCCGTGCTGCCAGCGTGTCGGCAGGCGCGGACGAGGTCTGCGCCGCGAGCGCCTCCTGGTAGAGGTCGCGGGCCGGTTCGTACGAGTAGTCGACCTCGAGCACCCGCTGGAGCTGGGCGAGCGCGGTCTCGATTTCGCCCGCCTCGAGCAGCAGCCGCGCGAGCGCGACTGCCGGTACCAGCCGGCCGGGGCGCAGGGCGACACCGAGAACCGCGCGCTGGAGGCATGCCACCGCCTGACTTCGTTCGCCGTGACGGTTGGCGTGCTCCGCCATGTCGAGGACCACGTCCGGGATGTCCGGAACCGGGCCGGGATGCGCCTGCAGGAGCTGGAGCGCCTGATCGAGCAGACCCTCGCGGTGGAGCTCGACCAGGCCGTCCTCGAGCCGTCCGATATGGGCGAGGCAACGGGCCGCGGCGTCGGTGCGGCCGAGGCTGCGGTAGATCACGAGAGCGCGTTCGTCCTCACCGGCCTGCTCGGCACAGCGCGCAGCACTGGCCAGGTCGCCACCGAGCTCATAGATGTCGGCCGCCTCCGCCCAGCGGTGCAACTTCTCCAGAAGTGGTGCGGCGAGGTCCCAGCGCTGCCATTCGCGGGCGAGCTCTGCCGCAGCCTCGGGACGGTCGCTCGCGGCGCGGCGCTCGACCGCCTCCTCGATCCGTTCGGCAGTGCACAGCACGTCGACCGCCTCGTCGACCATGCCGAGCTCGTCGAGGGCCGCGACCAGGGCCGACGACTCCTGGGCGATCGCAAGCTGGAGCTGCCGTGCCTCAAGCGTCGATCCGTCCGATCCGCCCGTGATGCCGTCGAGACGCTCGCGCATCTGAACCAGGTGCTGCATCCGGAGCCGGATCGACTCGAGCGGACGCCCGGCCGCGGTCTTTTCGCGGGCGGCTTCGTCGAGGTGCCCGGCGCGGCGAAAGCTCTCGGCGGCGCGGGAGTTCTCGCCCGCTGCACGCCACGCCTGCGCCGCCTTGAGCCACTGCCCGCTGAGCTCGCACAGCAACGCGAGCAGGGTGTGGTCGCGGGTCGCGGCGGCTGCCCGCCAGGCGGCATGATAGGTCGAGTGGGACGGTTGCAGCTTGCGCTCCGAAAGCGCCACGTGAGCCGTTCGAGCCGCGCGCAGCGGTTCTCCGGCGCGCAGCCACGCCTCGATCGCCTCGTCCAGATGGCCGCGGTTGGCCAGCCATTCGGCGAGCTCATGGTCGCAGCGCTGCGCGGTCTCGGCCTCGCCGATTCGCCGGTAGAGTCGCGCCGCCTCGGTGAGGTGGTGGCCGCCGGCCTTGCGGAGCAGGCCCGCTGCCTCGCTCTCCAGCCCCAGCCCGATCGCGGCCTGCGCTGCCTCGCGCCATGCGCGCCCGTTTCGGTAGAGGGTGTACGCGCGCCGTTTGTCGCCAGCCTGCATGTACATCGCCGCTGCGCCCACGGTGTCGCCACGGCGCTCGAGCTGTCTGGCGAGGCGCAGTGTCGGATCGCGGACGGTGGCCAGCCGCACGAGGCCGAACAGGACCAAGAGCGCCGAAGCGACGTTCATGACCACGACCGCCACCGGGCGGCGAAGGACTGCCAGCCACGAGCGGTCGACCCAGGCGAACTGGGGCACGTGCTCGGTCAGCCAGGGGATGTTCGCGATCATCGCCAGTGCGGCGGCGAGCACGATGAAAATCAGCCACCTCCTCCGCGGAGCGGCCAGGGGCGCGAGCGCGAGCGGGAGGAGGAGGTATGGATCCACGGCGGGTATTCTAACCCGTCCGCTGCCGGCTCAAGTCGCGAATCTTAGCCTAATTCATTGTTGAACATGGCCTTATTCGGACCTATAAAGTGGCGGTCTCCGGTCCGCAGGGACGCGTGACGGCTTTGTGATGGGGTTGAAATTTTATAAGAGATCACTCATATTTCTGGAGGACGGGGCCCCAGACGGGTGGCCATGAACGGCTGGAGCGCCCTGCCGTTTCCGCCCAGGAGGTGGACGTGGCCAAGGACTACTACCAGGTCCTCGGCGTCAGCCGAGACGCCGAGGCGGCGGAGATCAAGAAGGCGTACCGGCGTCTGGCGCGCAAGCACCATCCCGACGTCAATCCTGGCAACGCCGACGCGGAGCGGCGCTTCAAGGAGATCCAGGAGGCCTATGCGGTGCTGTCGGACGCCGACAAGAGGCGCCAGTACGACACCTATGGAACCGTTGACGAGATCCCGCCCAGCGGATTCGACCCCTTTCGCCGGGCGGGCCAGTGGCAGGAGGCCGGCCCGGTGCACTTCAGCTTCTCCGAGGCGGGCATTCCCGACCTCGGCGACCTCTTCGGGGAGGTCTTCGGTCGACGTACGGCGACGCGAAAGGCGCGGCCGGCCGCGGGCGCCGACCAGGAGATGACGGTGGAGATCGGCTTCGAGGAGGCGGTCCGGGGGACGACTCTGACGCTGCCCGTCCAACGTCGCGTCCGATGCGCCGCATGCGGCGGCAGCGGAGGCGACCCCCCGCGCGGGTGCCCAACCTGCCACGGCGCCGGAGTCGTGATCGCTTCCGAGCGGCTACGGGTCAAGGTTCCGGAGGGCATCGACGACGGCAACCGGATCAGGGCCGCGGGGAAGGGCGCCGACGGGACCCTCGGCGGCGCCGCGGGAGACCTCTACGTGCGCATCCGGGTTCGTCCGCACCGCTTCTTCCGGCGCGAGGGCGACACCATTCGGACCACCGTCCCGATCACGTTCCCCGAGGCCTACCGTGGCGCCGAGGTCGAGATCGGAACCGTTCACGGTCCGGTACGCGCCAAGATCCCACCGGGGACCGACTCCGGAAAGACCTTCCGCCTCCGCGGCAAAGGCGTACGAAACACCAAGACCCGGGCGTTCGGCGACCACCTCTACACGGTGGAGATCGTGGTCCCGTCGGTGGTCTCCCCGGTCGGACAGGACCTCGCGCGCCGTCTTGGCGAGCTGTACACGGACGACCCCCGCCGCGGCCTTCCCCAGACTCTGTGACCGGGCACACCTGCAACACCTGGCAGATTCGGGAACTTCGTCCCGTCCCCTCTTGCGGGCGGAGTTGACATCGGATATCTTCTCCGCCAGTAGCTCTCAACCGACCCCAACGAATGTCGCCCGGCGGGTTTTCTCGTCGGGCGAAACCGATGAAGGAGGAGGCTCCGATGTCGAGTGGGTCCAGCAGAGGTGTGGTGTTTGTCGCCGCGGTTGTGCTGATGGTGCTCGGAGTCGGGGCGGCCGTTGCCGCCGAGGAAGGTCCGACCGCCGACCTGCACGCAAAGCTCTTACCGCTCTATCTTTCGGTCAAGAACGACGCGAAGCTCCTGGCAATGGACCCGGGGCTCGACGGCCGGCTCGGCGACGCCGCCGCCGTCGACCGCTTTCTCGAGCTGATGCCAATCTCGCCGCTCGAGTACCTCCAGATCGACATGGAGGTCAACCGGTACGAGATCGCGGTCCCGCGCTTCATGCAGGAGCTGCACGTGCGCTGGATCGAGATCAACACCGCCGTCGCCCGCGAGCAGTACGGCGACACCTACGTCGACCAGGTTCTGACCAGGTGGCCGGTGGACACTGGACGGGACGCGATCGTCCCCGGGGGAGGGCCGCTCCTTCCGACCGTGGGCACCAACCGCAACGTCGCCTCGACCGCGTCGCCGGCGCCCAACGCCTACGACGGTGAGATCCAGATCGCGGTCAACCACCGCAACCCCAACCAGATGGTGGCGGCCGCCAACACCTGGGGGACGGCCGGCGCGGCGTGCAACAACGACGAGACGCAGTCGGTCTTCTACTCCGGCGACGGCGGCGCCACCTGGTTCTACACCTGCGCGCCGTCCAACAACGTGTTCGGCCTCGGAACCTGCAACGGCTCGGTCTTCGGGTCGGACCCGGCCCTGTTCTGGAACGACAACAACGAGGTCTTCCTCAACTACATGCTGCTGTGCGCCACCGCGACCACGACCAAGTACGCGATGGTGGTCGCGCGCTCGGCGAACGGCGGCGCCACCTGGTCGAAGCAGGGCATCATCAAGAACGCGTGGTCGACCCGGACGCTCGAGGACAAGAACTTCTACAACATCGACATCACCCCGACGAGCCCGTACTACGGCCGCCACTACACCTGCTGGGACCGCTCCAACAACGAGAAGTTCGCCTACTCGTCGAACAACGGAGCGACCTGGACCGAGGTCGACCTGCCCTCGGCCCCATCCGGCGGCGTCGACCTCGGCTGCGAGATCGCGGTCGGCAAGAACGGCACCGTCCACGTCGTGTTCGACTCCCTGACCTGCGGCTCGACCTGCAGCAACGAGCAGATGTTCTACACCCGCTCGACCAACGGCGGCGTGAGCTGGTCGTCGCCGGTGATGGTCCGCGACTTCAACCTGGTCGGCTTCTCCGGCGCCAACAAGCCCCCGGTGGCCGACTACCGCGGCATCGGCCCGTTCGGCGCAATCGACATCGACAACTCGGGAGGCACCTGCGACGGCACGATGTACGCTACCTTCTGCGACTGGAGCTCGGGCGGCGCTACCCAGACCGACGTCTGGGTGAGCCGCTCGACCAACAACGGCGCGAGCTGGTCGGCCCCGGTCAAGGTCAACGACGACGGCCTCTCCGGGCGGACGCAGTTTCACCCGTTCCTCCAGGTCGACCAGTCGACCGGCAACGTGATCGTTGCCTGGCACGACGCCCGCAACGACTCCAACAACCGCAAGGTCGACTTCTACGCCGCGCGCTCGGCCAACTGCGGCGTCTCGTTCGAGGCCAACGTCAAGGTCAGCCAGCCGTCGAACGAGTTCCACAACAGCGGCATCTCCACCACCGACGAGAACACCTCCGACAACCCCAACCGCAACCCCAACCAGTACGGCGAGTACATGGGCCTCGACGCCGAGAGTGGCAAGGCCTACGTGGCGTGGACCGACTCTCGGCACTACTACCCCGGCTCGTCGACCGAGCCCCAGAAGGAGAACGTGGGCTTCGCCACGGTCGACTTCTCCGGCGGTGGCGGGCCGGTGTGCGGCAACAACCTGACCGAGTCCGGCGAGCTCTGCGACGGCACCGATCTCGCCGGTCAGACCTGCGTCAGCCAGGGCTTCACCGGCGGTACTCTCGCCTGCAACTCGACCTGCTCGGCCTTCGTGACCACGGGGTGCACCTCGGGCTCGGTCTGCGGCAACAACGTGATCGAGTCGGGCGAAGTCTGCGACGGCACCAATCTCGGCGGCCAGACCTGCGTCGGCCTCGGGTTCGCAGGCGGTACGCTGGCGTGCGGTGCGACCTGCTCGGTCTTCGACACTTCGGGCTGCACCAGCGGCGGTGCGACCACGGTGACCTTCACCTCGGTCGCGGCGCAGGACGGTTACGTGCTCGAGTCCTCGGAGACCTCGAACTCCGGCGGGACCGTCAGCAGCACCTCGACCACGACCAGCGCGATCCGCGTCGGCGACGACAGGAAGGACCGCCAGTACAAGGGCTTCGTGTCCTTCGACACCTCGTCGATCCCTGACGGCGCGACGATCCAGTCGGTCACCCTGAGGCTCAAGCGCGGCACCCTGTCGGGCACCAACCCGTTCACCACCCACGGCGCGATGACGGCTGACGTGTCGAGCGCCTTCGGCGGCAGCACGGCGCTCGCCGCGAGCGACTTCCAGGCAGCCGCCTCCGCAACCGCGGTGTGCACCCTGTCCAACGCGGCCTCCAACGGCACCTGGTCCGAGTGCACCTTCAACGTCGCCGGGCTGGCGGCGGTCAACGCCGCGGGCACGACCCAGGTGCGGGTCCAGTTCGCGCTCGACGACAACGACGACCGCGGCAACGACTTCATGGGCTACTACTCTGGAGACAACTCGAGTGCGGCCAACCGCCCGCAGCTGGTGGTGACCTACCAGTAGGCGGGAGCCTCAGCCTTCGCGAACCGAGGCCCGGGGTGGGCATGTCCGCCCCGGGCCTTTGTTGTGTCGCGAGAGGCAAGACGCGAGACGTAAGACGTGAGGCGTGAGAGGGTAAGAGGGTAAGAGGGTAAGAGGGTAAGAAGGTGAGGGGGATGCAGGACCGGCGGAGGGCCGGGGCTTGGAGGCCGTCTCGAACCCCGGGTGGATGTCCTGCTCCTCGCCTGTCATAGCCTGTTCGGACGCGCGCGAGAATCTGAACCGCAAAGACGCGAAGAACGCTAAGTAGTTCTTATAAATCCACTTGTCTTCTGTCTTGACATGCTTCGCGGCCTTCGTGGTTCAATCGAAAAGGCTGGAATCCTCACCCCTGAACCTGGCAGGGTACGCCGATTGGAGTTGTGAGACAGTCTCCAAGCTCCGCCCCTACTCTTGACCCTTCTCTCCTCCCGCTTGACGACGTGTCATGAGGCCGGAAACTTGCGGGGCGGGCGGCGACGCCC
>CAVSIS010000018.1:0-288662 GCA_963727925.1 uncultured Acidobacteriota bacterium
CGCGCTCGTGGTCGCCGTCGCGCTCGCGGCGGTCAGCATGGTTGCGATCGCGTCCGCCGCCGATCCGCCGGCCAGTCTCCCGCCGGTGATCGTCAAGAGCCCCAACCCGCTCACCCCACTGTCCACCGCCGGCAGCGGGCTCGGGCCGACCGTCGTCGTCAAGGTCCACGTCGCCCCCACCGGGGTGGTACGCGAGGTCGAGGTGCTGTCGGTGAGCCCGTCGAGCCGGTTCGACGCCGACTTCGCCACCGCCGCGCGCGAGGCCCTCTCGAAGTGGCGGTTCGCACCTACGCTCGAAAGCGGCCGTCCGGTCGAGTCGACCCTCGAGTGGAGCCTCGAGTTCCGGCCGCTCGAGGAGCGGCAGGCAGTGACCTCGGGCTTCCTGGTGCCGCAGCTCGACGACCTCGTCGACCGCGAGCAGCCCGAGGTCGAGCACCTGCTCGCGATCTACACGCTGCCCGTCGAGCAGCAGCGCGAGCACCTCCGAAGGCTGTTCGCCCGTGCCGAGGCCGAGCTCTCGAAGGATGCGCATCAGCAGGCCGTCTCGCCACTGTTCGTGGTCACCACCGACCAGCCGGGGAACGGCGTCGCCGCGGCAGTGCTGGGCAACCTCGGCGTCACCTACCGCGTGACCTCGAAGCTGCTGCACGGCGAGATCCCGCTCGCCCGACCGGAGTTCCCGATCCAGGTCGTCATGTACGCATCGCGGGACGAGTACCGCCGCTACGTAGCGGCGGTGGACGGCATCGAGGAGACCTCGGGCATGTTCAGCCCTCCCGGCCTGCTCGCCTTCCACACTGAGATCGGCAGCCAGCAGCAGGTCCTCGCCCTGATGATCCACGAGGCGGTACACGCCTTCGTCTACGGCTTCGTCGTCCGTCCCGGCCACGACCTGCCGCGCTGGCTCGGCGAGGGCTTCGCCACCTACATGGGAAACTCCAGGATCCACAAGGGCGCGCTCGAGCCCGGCGCGCGCACCCGGACCCAGTTCTTCACCGCGCCGATGCGCTTCTGGCGCGGTAAGACCCTTGCCCAGCTGGACGCCGACGAGGTCCGGCAGCGAATCCGCAAGGGCACCGCTCTGACAGTGTCCGAGATTCTCACTGCGGGCCCCGACACGTTCTACGGCGACGACATGCCGCTGTACTACGCCCAGGCCTGGATCCTGGTCCACTTCCTCCGCCACGGCGCCCCGGGCTGGTCCGATGCCGAGTTCCCACGCTTCCTGCTCTACGTCGCCGAGGGCTACGACGCCGCCGACGCCCTCGACACGGTCTACGGCCTACCGACGGCAGAGCTCGAGGCCCGCTACCGCGACTACGCGCTGGCGTTCTGAGGCTGGTCACTGCCTGGGCCGGGCCAGCTGGTACCGCTCCATCGCCTCGGCGGCCTTGGCGGCGTCGCCGAGCTCGGCCCAGCAACGACCCAGCCAGTAGTGGGCCTGGTAGGCTTCGGGCCGGTCCACGAGCAGCGCTTCAAGCACCTCGACTGCCTCGGCGCAACGACCGATGCGGGCCAGCGCGCTGCCGAGGTTGAGGCGCGAGGTCGGGTTCGTCGGGTCGAGCCGGACGGCGTGGCCGAAGGCCTCGGCGGCCGCCTCCCACCGCTCGAGCTTGACCGCCGCGAGGCCGAGGTCGTACCACGCGAGCTCGTTGTCACCGAGGCCGCGCGCGGCTCGGTCCAGCAGGTCCCAGGCGCCGGCCGCATCCCCCACCGCCAGGCGGCGCGCGCCCTCCTCGAGGACGATGCCCGGGTCCTCCTCGCGCTCGAGCGCGTGGTCGCGCGCCGCCATCGCAGCCGCCCGGGTCTCGGGAGTGCCGTACACCAGGTCGAGGACCGCCCTCGCCTCCTCGTTGTCGGGGTCGACCTCGAGCACCTTGCGGAAGACCGTCGCCGCGCCCTCGACATCGCCACGGTCGTGGAGCGCCCAGCCGGCGTCGAGCAGTGCCTGCACCACCATCTCACGGATGAACCTCGAGCCGAGGTCGCCGGAGGCGCCGTAGAGCGCGAGGGCCGTGCGCATTGCGTCCTCGGTCCGGCCGACCGCACCGTAGGCATGGATGAGGTGGAGGCGGGCCGCGAACGACGACGTCCCGGAGCTTCCGGCAAGGGCCTCGAGCTCGGGAATCGCGTCGCCCCAGCGCTCGAGAGCGACGTCGAGACGTACCGCCGCCCAGTGCACCTCGGGCGACGGGTCGACTGCGAGCAGTCGGCTCAGCGTCGCCCGGGCATCCTCGTTGCGGCCGAGTCGGGCCTCGACCACCACCAGCTGGCGCAGTCGCCGTGGGGTCTCTCCGGCGGCGAGGTCGGCTGTCAGCCGGGCGCGGATGAGCTCGAGCTCGGCCGCGCTCGCCTTTGGATCGGACACCGCCCGCGCGAAGGCGGCCTCCGGCGGCACCCGTGCGGGGTCCGCCAGTCGCGCCCGGAGCAGGGCGAGGTCAGCCTCGACGCCGGCGGCGTCCCCGAGCTCGCGGTGCAGCTCGAGTCGCTCGAGCAGAGGGTCGACGTTGTCCGGACACGCCTCGACCGCGCGGTTGAGGCCGGCCAGCGCTCGCTGACGGTCGCCCGCCTGCCAGGCGAGGCGCGCCTCGCGCATCCCGCGCACGCACTCGACCGGCGGCAGCGCGGCCGGGGTTGCCGTCGCGATGGGTTCGAGGTTCTGGGCGAGCGCCGAGGGTGCAGCCACCAGCAGCACCATGCCTGCGAGCCCGACAGCTCCCGACCTCAGAGTTCGCACCTTTGAACGCTAGCACGCATTCATCGCCGAGGTTCGTCGCCGGGTCGACGAGCACGGTGTCACGCGACGGTGGTGCTGCCCGGTCGTGCGGTTTCGGAGCGCCGGCTGAAACCGGGCCGGCCCGACCGGCCTCGTCGCGACGAGAACCCCCGCGGGCGATCAGGCAGACGAAGCGCCGATGGGAGTGCGGCGGGTCGGTCTCCGGATCACTGCCCCGCTTCCGCCTGCTCGCGCGCCAGCCGTTGCGCCCTGAGCTGCTGCATCACCTCGGGGTGCAGCGCCCACTCGAGGCCCCTCTCCTCGGGTAGCCCGTAGACCTCGGGGTGCAGGTACGAGCCCCGCTCCTTGTCCGGCTTGTCCTGCTCGACGGGAATCCGATTGGCATTCGCCCACGCGTCCTGCCGGATCCCGGTCACCTGCCACGACACCTCCAGGCCAGCGGGCCCGCCGGCGATCTTGAACCGGTTGCCCTCGACCTTTTCGGCGACGTAGAGGTTGGGAGCGGGAGCGCCGATCGCGGTCAGCTGGTATCGGAAGTCCCGGTTGAGCGCCTCAAACCAGCCCGGCAGCTCGACCCAGGCCTCGCCGGCGTCGTCGAGGGTGACGGTGCCGTCGTAGACGTTCTTCATGTCCGGCGACTCCACGAACGAGTGCGAAAGGTACTTGTCCGCCGGATCCAGCGGGTGGTCGATCTTGAACGAGCCTCCGCTCTTGGACAGCGTGCCGTTGACGTGGACGGGGCCTGTGAACAGCCCCGCCCAGTTCGACGTCGTACTGATTGCCCAAATCCCGTAGCCCTGGGCCTGGGAGAGTATGCCGAAGTTGCCCGCGTCGATGTCGATGCCGGTCTGGCCTGTCGCCACGACTCCGGTCCCCTGGGTCTGTCCGTCCGCCTTCACGCCGATGCCGGAAGAACCGGATCCTGCTCGCCCCGAGACCCCGATCCCCCCGGCGCTGCCGCCCCACACCCCCGGTCCGTAGCTGGAGTTGTAACCCTCGACCGAGCCGTAGGTGCTGTTGGTGGCCCCGCGGATCGCTCTGGCATTGCCTGAGTTGCTGATGTCCATCAACGCCGTGTTGCCGTTGGCCGTGCCGGTGCCCGAGTACGGCAGCGTCAGCCCGCCGACCTGGTCCGCCGCCCACACCAGGTTGCTGCCGGTACCGTCGAGCGCCAGCACCCGGTTGGACGCACCGCCCGAGGCCGCGAGGGCGCGCGGCGTGACCGCCGAGTTGGCGAGCATGTCGGAGGTCACGCCCCGGTCGGCGATCTGCACGCTGTCCGAGTTCACGCGGATCCCCGGACCCGGCGCCACGTCCACCGACACGCTCCCCGACGCTCCGCCGCCGACCAGACCTTGGCCGGCGGTCACTCCCGTGATGGTACCGCCGGTCGAGCCGCCGTCGGCCAGCAGGGCGTCGGCATACCGCATCTCGAAGGTCGAGGCGTCATCGCTGCCGTTGGCCACCTGGGAGCCGAACGCGATCACCCGGCCGCTGCCAGAGACCACCTCCACGGAGAGCCGAGCGTTCTCGCTCGCCAGCGACGGGAACTCGGCGAGGTAGCCGAGCTGCAGCTGCCCGAACGACTCCAGGGTATAGGTCTTGCTCGCGAGCTCGACGCCGGCTTCGTCCGCGACGTTTACCCGCACCGTCACCCCGCCTCCGGTTGTCTCGACGAAGCCGAAGTTGTAGCGGAAGTCCGACGCGTTGGCGTCCGGTGAAGTCTGCCACACGCCGAGAAGCTCGGTGGACTCGCCCGCACCGAGCGCGAAAGAGGCCGGGACGCCCGCGAAAAACTGCCCAGCAGACGACCGCAGAGGCTGCGACGGATCTCGCGCGTAGACCCTCCCGTTGACCACCACCCTGGACGCGGCCGTCACCCGGATCGCGCCGAAGACCGACGCCCCGAACAGGGACATGACCGCGTCGTCGAAGCGCCGCACGCCCCTCGCGGGAATGATCTCGGTCACGGCTCTCGGGACCGGGTTGCTGATCCCGCGCTCCAGGAGCTGGATCGTCACGCCGACCGGGGCGGACTCCGGGTTGTAGACCCACATCGTCGTATACCAGTCGGCGGCGCCGCGTGCCGAGCCGACCGAAGGCAGGAACACGTCGGTTCCCGAGAAACCAGCCCGGACGATGCCTGGCCCCGCCAAAGCCAGAACCACTCCGCAGACCGCGCGGGAGAATCTCGTGTTCATGGCGCGCACGTCCTTTCTCTTCGATCGACTCGCTGTTGTGTGACGAGTAACGAGACCCATTCTCGAGCAATTCCATCCCGCATAGGCAGATCGGAGCAGGTGCCGGGGGACGTCAGCGCAGCAGCCTACCGAAACGTGCGACTCTGCTCGCCGTCGTGCTCGGCCTGCCCTATTCCGATGTTGTGTCGCGCCCGGGATTGACCGCCAAGACGCCGCGGTTCGCCTGATTCGGAACCGCGTCGGCATCCCGCCGCGCGAAGCTTCACCGCGGGTTGACCCGGCAGCACTATGCTGGGGCGGGAGGTCCACATGCCCGATACATTGGAGCTGCTTCCCGAGCGCAAGCGCATCGCACTGATTGCACACGACAACCGCAAGATCGACCTACTGGAGTGGGCGCGCTTCAACCAGGGCACCCTATCCCGTCATGAGCTTTACGGCACCGGGACCACCGGAGGGATGATCGCGGAGGCGCTCGACCTACCCGTCCACCGCTACCGCTCGGGACCGCTCGGCGGCGACCAGCAGGTCGGCGGGCGCCTCGCCGAGGGCGGCATCGACCTGGTGATCTTCTTCTGGGACCCGCTCGAGCCGCACCCGCACGACGTCGACGTCAAGGCGCTGCTGCGCCTGACGGTGGTCTACAACGTCCCCACCGCATGCAACCGCTCGACCGCCGACTTCCTCATTTCGAGCCCGCTGATGGACGCGGAGTACTCACGTCAGATGGTCGACTACGCCGCGCGGGTTCGCGCCCCGCCCCCCGCCACGGACGCCGACCGCGACTGACGCCGTGCTCACACGCAGACGGCGTCATCGGCCAAGACCTGGAACGGGTCGGCCTCGAGCTGCTTGATCGTACCTACAGGGCCGGGCACACGCCGAAAATCGTGACCCACAGCCACCCGCGCTTGCGCGAGGCGCGGGCGGAACCGATACTCAGTCGCGGAATGCGATCGGTTCGGAGGGTGCCATGCTCGCGCGGGTGTCTCTCTTCTTGTTCGTCTTTGCGCTCGGCATCGACCTCGGTGCCGGGCTCTACGAGACCCACAACATCGCCCCTATATGGCGCAGTGCCCTGGTCGACCACGCACCCGACGCGGTCACCTACCTGAGCGTCGCTCCGGATCCGGGTCCCAGATTTTGGGTCTTCCTCACGCCGAGCGTGGCGGTGCTCGCGTTGGTCGCACTGCTGACCGGACTGCACACGCCGGCTCCCCACCGGCACTGGCGTCTGCTCGCCACCGGTCTCGAGCTGCTCGTCGTGACCTCGACCTTCGCCTACTTCGTGCCCAACGTCATCGTGCTGCTCGGCCCGCGGCACGCGGCGCTGCCACCTGACGTCCTGGCCGCGAAGGCGCAGCAGTGGATCACGCTCAACTGGGTGCGGGTGATGGTGACGACCGCCGCGTGGCTCGCGGCCCTGCGCGCCTTGAGCCTGCCCGTATGAGCCGGGCCAAGGTCTGAGGCATCACGCTCGAAGGTCGCTGGCGCAGCGAGGACTGAGGCGATGGGCTGCGCGTTCGGCTACGCGATCGGCTCGAGGTGGCAGGTGAAGTGGCGCAGCCGCGTGGGCTGGAAGGTGATGCGGTGGCCGCCGATGCGGTCGCGGTGGCGCCAGACCTCGTCGATGACCTCGATCATGTAGTCGAAGTGGCTCTGGGTGTAGACCCGGCGCGGGAACGCCATCCGCACCAGCTCGAGGGGCGACGGCTGCTCGCGACCGTGCTCGTCGAAGTGGCCGAACATCACGCTGCCGAGCTCGACCGAGCGAATCCCGCCCTCGACGTAGAGGGCGTTGACGACGCCGATCCCAGGATAGGCTAAAGGAGGTACCTGGGGCACCATCTTGGCGGCGTCGACGAACACCGCGTGGCCGCCGGCGGGCTGGACCAGCGGCACGCCGATCGCGAGCAGGCGCGACTCCATGTACTCGATCGTCGCGTGGCGGTAGACCTGGTAGTCATACTCGAGCGCCTCCTTGAGGCCGACCGCGATCGCCTCGAGGTCGCGGCCGGCGAGGCCGCCGTAGGTCGGGAAGCCCTCGCGCAGGATGAGCAGGTTGCGGAAGCGGTCCGCCCACTCGTGGTTGCGGCACACCAGGAAGCCGCCGATGTTGGCGAGGCCGTCCTTCTTGCAGCTCATGGTCGCGCCGTCGGCCAGGGAGTACATCTCCTGCGCAATCTCGAGCAGCGTCTTGCCCCGGTAGCCGGGCTCGCGCTCGTGGATGAAGTAGGCGTTCTCGGCGAAGCGGCAGGCATCCAGGATCAGCGGGATGCCGTGCGAGGAGAGGACCTCCTTGGCGGCCCGGATGTTGGCCATCGACACCGGCTGACCGCCGCCGGTGTTGTTGGTGACGGTGATCATCGCGAACGGGATCTTGGCGGCGCCGTGCTCGGCGATGCAGCGCTCGAGGGCTGCGATGTCCATGTTGCCCTTGAACGGCACCTCGGCGGCGGTGTCGTAGGCCTCGGGGCACGGCAGGTTGAGGGCGATCGCGCCGCGGTACTCGATGTTGGCGCGGGTGGTGTCGAAGTGGCTGTTGTTGGGCACCACGTCGCCCGGCGCGAGCACGCACTCGGCGAGGATGCCCTCCGCCGCCCTCCCCTGGTGGGTCGGAAAGATGTGCTCGATGCCGGTGATCTCGCGCACGCAGGCCTCGAATCGCTTCCACGAGCGGCTCCCGGCGTAGCTCTCGTCGCCGAGCATCATCGCCGCCCACTGCTGGGCCGACATGGCGCCGGTGCCCGAGTCGGTGAGCAGGTCGAGGGCGCAGTCCTCGGCGTCGAGCAGGAAGACGTTGTGGTGGGCCGCCGCGAGCTTCACCACCCGCTCCTCGCGGGTGATGATCTTGAGCGGCTCGGTCATCTTGATGCGGAACGGCTCGACGATGGTCTTCATGGTCGGTCTCCGGTGTCGTCGGTCGATGCCTGCCGCCGGTACCCAGACCGGTCTTACGGCTCGCGAGCCGCAGAGGGGCGTGGGGATCGAGCGTCGGCCGCCGCCATGGTACCCCTTCGCGATGCCCGCTTCGCAAGGGGCCACGGTCGCAGGTGGGAGTCGCTGCCGGTCTGGAGGCGATGAAGCTCCTGCCGTGGGGGTCGGAGGGAGGGCGGAGCCCGACCGGAGAGGAGGGTGGTCGGCTTGGAGCTTCACGCCTCGCTCCGGCGCGGCGCCGCAGGCGAAGGCCGCGAGTCACCACGCGGGTCTGGAGCCGATGAGCCCCGTAGCCGAGGGGGTCGCAGGGAGGCCAGCAGCCGACCGGAGAGGGCGGCGGGCGGCGTACGGGCTCACGGCTCGCTCCCGCGGGGGGCCGCAGGCGAAGGCCGCGAGTCACCACGCGGGTCTGGAGCCGATGAGCCCCGTAGCCGAGGGGGTCGCAGGGAGGCCAGCAGCCGACCGGAGAGGGCGGCGGGCGGCGTACGGGCTCACGGCTCGCTCCCGCGGGGGGCCGCAGGCGAAGCCTGCGAGCAACCCTCAGCGTGAAAGTACCGGAGGTGGGAGTCGACCACGCCGATCTGGAGGTGATGCGGCTGTGGCCATGGGGGTCGAAGAGGGAGGGGGCTGGCCTACAGCCGCACACCTCGCTTCGGCGTGAGGCCACGGCCGAAGGCCGTGGTCAACCCCCATGGAAGAACAGTGCCGGAGAAGGGATTTGAACCCTTACGCCCATCTGGGCTGCGGATTTTAAGTCCGCTGCGTCTACCGTTCCGCCACTCCGGCCTGAGTCAATCCTAGCCCGCTCACGGCCCCGCGGCGAGCCGCGTATGCAGCGCCACCATCTCGGGCCGGTCGTCGGGGTCGGCGCGCTCGAGCCATGCGAGCCGGTAGAGCGCGAGCGCGTCCTCGGTGTCCCCGTCGCGCCGATTCACGATCTCCCAGTGGCGGTGTACGGCGAGAGCGAGCCAGTCGGTGAGCCGGGCCATGCGGTCAACGACGTGGCGCACCCGCGCCGCGGCCTCCTCCGGCGGGGAGGCGAGCAGCCGGTCGAGGCGCCGGGAAACGTCCTCGAGAAGGGCGCGCCCGGTGTCGGCATGGGCGGCAACGCCCGGGTGGCCGAGGGAGTCGATCTCGGTCCGTGCGGCGGCGAGCCAGCCGCGGTGGAGGCCGCGCGTCGCCATGTCGCGCAGGACCTGCGCGCACAGGGTGTTGTGGGTGCCCTCCCAGCTCTCGATCACGATCGCGTCCCGGTACAGGCGCGGGAGGCACGAGAAGTCCTCGATGGTGCCATTGCCGCCGAGCACCTCGATCGCGTCCCTCGCCGAGCAGGTGGACTGGATCGAGCCGTCCAGTACTTGTTGACCATGACCGCGATGCGGCGCGCGGCGAGCAGGCCGCTCGTCGCCGCCCCCGGTGTCGAGCCGGTCGCTGATCGAGAGGATGCGGAAGGTCGAGCCGAGCGCGGACAGGGTGCGGACCTTCATCCGCGCGAGCAGCTCCTGGACCGCCGGATAGCCCACGATCGGCTGGCCGAAAGCCTCGCGTCGGCGGGCGAAGCTCGCCGCCTCGTCGAAGGCGCGCCGCATCAGGCCGCAGGCGGCGAGCGCGTTGTGCACCCGCGAGGTGTCGAGCACGATCCCGACCAGGTTGCGGAAGCCGTCGCCGAGCGGGCCGATGGCTTCGCCGAGGGCACCCGAAAACTCAATCTCGCCGGTCGGCATCGAGCGCGTACCGAGCTTCCACTTCAGGCGGCGCAGGGCGAAACCGTTGGGCCGACCGTCGATCTCCCGCGGGAGCAGGAACAGGCCGAGGCCGCGGGTGCCGTCGGGGCCGCCCTCGAGGCGCGCGGAAACCACGAACAGGGTGGCGTCGGCGACCGAACAGAACCACTTCTCACCGCTGATCCGGTACATGCCTGGCCGGCCGGGCTCGGGGGTCGCGACGCACGCGTTCGCGCCCACGTCAGAACCGCCCTGGACCTCGGTCACGAACTGGGCGGCGTGGACCCTGCGGTCATAGTCGGTGTCAAGCAGCGCCGGCAGCCACCGGGCCTTCTGGTCATCGGTTCCAAGGCGCTGGAGGAGCTTGATGGCGCCGGCTGTGCACGCAACCGGGCACGCGTGGCCCGCCTCGCCGTGGCGGTCGAGCAGGTAGGCGATCGCGCCGGCCAGGGTTTCGCTGCCTGGCTCGGCGAGCTCGGCGAGCACCCCGGTTCGCCAGAAGACGCGCCCGATCTCGTGGTGCGCCGGATGGAAGACGACCTGTTCGAGGGGGCGGCCGTAGCGGTCGTGACGCCGCACCACCGGCAAGTGCTCGTCCCGGTTGTCCTCGGTGACCAGTGCGTCGAGCTCGGGTCCGGCGGCGGCCGCAACCGCCTCGAGACGCGCGTCCCGGGTGGGGTTGGGGCCAAGGAGCCGTTCGAGCAGGGCGCGGAAGGAGGGGTCGCCGGTGAAGGCGCTGGCGCCGGCATCGTCGCGCCAGCTCTCGAGCGCGACCCGGCTCGCCTCGGCGGGATCATGAAGCGGCATCGTTCACCTCCGGGGCCCGCCCGCGGAGCACCAAGCTCCTAGCGCACGACCGGCAGCACGAGGGTGGGCGCCCCGCTTCGCGCGTCGACGATCGAGGCGTAGGCGGCGAAAGCGCCCTCGGCGGACAGGGCCACCTGGTGCGCGTCCGCCCGCTCGACCTTGAACGCGAGCAGGAAGTCGTTGACCTGGACCTGCGAGCCCGGCTCGAGCGCGTAGTCGGTCTGGCCGACCTCACGCCCGTGCTCGTCGAAGACCCGTGCCCGAACCTTGATCGGGTTCGCGCCGGGGTTGAACAGGCCGACGTTGGTGCGGAATTGAGCCGAGCGCACAAGTGGCACCAGGGTCGCCTGGGCGCCGGGCGGGACCATCTCGGCGTCGGACAGAGCGGGCACGAACTGCCCGACCGAGCTCCCGCCCCGGGTGTTGTAGAGGCGGCAGCGCACGACCAGGTTGTCGCTCAGCAGCACGCGCAGCGCGCCGCTGCCGCCTGGCGGGACGACGTCTTTGAGGTGAAGGGTCTCGTGAGGACTGAGGCTTTCGGTCGCCGGATCCTCGACCAGCAGACGGCCGTTGTCCTGGGCCGTGGGGAGGAACGTCACCGCGTAGGTGCCGACCGAGCCGCCGAGGTTCGCGATCCACAGCTCGGTGTTCCAGTAGCTTCCGTCGGCGCCGGTCACCTGGGCCACGACCGGCACCCATCGCTCGCCTGCGAGCACCGCTCCCGCAACGAGAAGCAGGACCGAAGCTGCGACCGCGACGGCAGCACGGAACACGGTCATGCGCCCACTATACACGCTCGCAAGCGCGGATCTCCGGCGAGCTCCTCTGCTATCCTGTGCGGCCGTGATTACCGTCGCCGGCCTCGCCAAGTCCTTCGGGGCGAAGACACTCTTCGAGGGCGTGTCGCTGCAGCTCAACGCCGGCTTCCGCTACGGCCTGGTCGGGGCCAACGGGTCCGGCAAGTCGACCTTCCTGCGCATCCTCACCGGCGAGGAGGAGGCCAGCGCCGGGACCGTGTCGCTGCCACGCAAGGCCAGTGTCGGCGTGCTCCGCCAGGACCACTTCCGCTTCGAGGACGTTGCGATCGTCGACGTGGTCATGATGGGCCACGAGGAGCTGTGGGCGGCGCTCAAGGAGAAGGACGAGGTCCTGGCCCGCGCCGACGAGCACTTCGACGGCGAGCTCTACGCTGAGCTCGAAGATGTCGTGCTGCGCCACGACGGCTACTCCTTCGAGGCCCGCGCCGCCGAGATCCTCGAGGGGCTCGGCATCCCCACTGCGGTCCACCGGCGCCCGCTGTCGACCCTGTCGGGGGGGTTCAAGCTGCGCGTGCTGCTCGCCCAGACCCTCGCCGCCGCGCCCTCGACGCTGCTCCTCGACGAGCCCACCAACCACCTCGACATCCTTTCGATCCGGTGGCTCGAGAGGTTTCTGTCCGGCTACCCCGGATGCGCTGTGGTGATCTCGCATGACCATCGTTTCCTCGACAACGTGTGCACCCACATCCTCGACGTCGACTACGAGACGATTACCCAGTACACCGGGACCTATGTTGAGTTCACGGCCCAGAAGCAGGCCGAGCGCGAGCGCAAGGAGGCCGAGATCGCCAAACGCGAGAAGCAGATCGCCGACCGCCAGGCGTTCGTCGACCGCTTCCGCGCCAAGGCGACCAAGGCCCGCCAGGCGCAGAGCAAGATGAAGCAGATCGAGCGGATCGTCATCGACCGCCTGCCGCCGAGCTCGCGCCGCTGGCCGACCTTTCGCTTGAGCCAGTGCCGGCCGTCGGGCAAGATCGCGCTCGAGCTCGAGGACATCGGCAAGTCCTACGGCGACAACGCCGTTCTCTCCGGGGTCTCGCTCACCGTCCAGCGCGGCGACCGGCTCGCAATCATCGGCCCCAACGGGATCGGCAAGTCGACCCTGCTCAAGATCGCGGTCGGCGAGCTGCCGCCCGACCGGGGTCGTGCACAGTGGGGCTACGAGACCTACCCGGGCTACTTCGCCCAGGACCACCACGAGAGCCTGTCTGACGGCACGGTGACGGTGCAGGACTGGTTGTGGGAGGTGTGTCCGGGGCAGAGCATCGGCTACGTCCGCTCCCAGCTCGCGCGAGTTCTCTTCTCCGGCGAGGAGGTCGAGAAGAAGGTCGGACAGCTCTCCGGCGGCGAGGCGTCGCGCCTGGTGCTCGCCCGGCTGATCGAGGAGCGGCCCAACGTGCTCGTCCTCGACGAGCCCACCAACCATCTCGACCTGGAGGCGATCGAGTCGCTGGTCGAGGGCCTCGCGAAGTACGACGGCACCCTGATCTTCGTCTCCCACGACCGCTGGTTCGTGTCCCGGCTCGCGAGCCGGGTGCTCGAGATCACCGCCGACGGCATCAACGACTTCCGGGGTACCTACGACGACTATCTGGAGCGCTGCGGCGACGACCACCTCGACGCGGAGGCGGTGCTGCTCAGGGTCCGGCGCGAGCGTCGCCGCGAGCGCGGCCGTGGAGAAGGGTCCGGGGACAAGGCCACCGACACAGCCGATCGCGAGAGCGCCCGCCGCCGCCGCGAGCACGAGCTCCGCCGCGAGGTCGTCACCGCTGCGATCGAGGCCGCGGAGCGGCGGATCGCAGAGATCGACGCCCAGTTCTGCGAGCCAGGCTTCTTCGAGCGGGTCTCCGAAACCGCCCTCAAGCGGATGCAGCTCGAGCAGCGCGAGCGCCGCGGCGAGGTCGAGCGCCTGATGGCCGAGTGGGAGTCGCTCGAGGCGGCGCTCGAGGGCTAGCCCGCATTATTCACCTGGGTTGCTCACACCCGCCCCTGCCACCATCAGCGACTCGCCTCCGGCGAGTTGCGTCGCGAGACTGGCGAGGTGGCGTGCGCAGTGGGGTTTTCGAGCCGAGGGGCGTGAGGCGAACCCGCGGGGAGGGGTGGTGGGAGGGCGCGGAGGGGGCCGCGGGTCTGTGAGGGGTGGCTGGTGGAAAACTTGACAGTACGTTGAGCACCCCGAGGTGAGAAAGCATCGCTGAGTGCGGCGCATCGCCGGTCGCAGGAGAAGTCTGGTGAATAGTGCGGGCTAGCTCACAGTAGGGAGCTGGTGAGGAGCGCAGGCTGAGGTACGATCGGCGTAGGCTTCACGGGAGGAACCGCGATGGGCCGGACCCAACGCGTCGCCGCGATCGCGACCGCCGTGCTGGGCACGCTCTCGGGTGCGACCGCGGCGGTGACGGTCGACGTCGTCCCCGCCGGTGACCCTCCCAGGGTCGAGAGCACCGTTCTCACCGTCGACGGGACACCTGCGGTCGTCGAGGCGATCGGAGAGCCGACTCCGCCGACCGTGGTCGCGTTCCTCGTCGATCCGTCCGGGCTCGCGCCAGCGGACCGCCGCGCCCTGCTCACAGCCGCGGCCCGACTGGTCGCCGCCGAGGGCGGCCCCCTGGTGCTCGCGGCCGTGCTCGACGGCGGCCTCGCGGTCCGACTGGCGGCGGCTCCACCGGGCGAGGAGGCCGCCGCCGTACTCGCAGGGCTCTCCATCCCGCCCCCAGAGCCTCCCGGAGGCGAGGACACCGCGGCACTGATCTCGTCGATCGCGCAACTGGCCGGGGCCGGCGGAACGGCGACCTCGATGGTCGAGGTACAGGCCCTGCTGCGCCGCGTGGAGGCGCACGCGTGGCGGCTGCGGATCGCCACCCTGCGCCGTATCGCCGCCATCGACGAGCTCGTCCGATGGCTCGCAGCGGCGCCTCGTCGCAAGGCGCTGCTGCTGGTCTCCGGTGAGCTCACGGAGCAGCCCGCGGGGGAGGTCGTCCGCGCCTGGAGCGAGACCTTCCCCGACGCGCCATCGCGAACGCTGGCGGCGCTCGCGGACGGAGATGACGTCGCGTCCGCCCTCGACGCGCTCACCGCGCACGCGGCGGCGCGACGGGTCGCGCTGTACCCGACCGCGACGCTGGGCGCGCTGGCCGTTCGGCTCGCCGCGGCGACCGGAGGCCGCGTTGTGGACGAGGGTTCGCTCTCGGATGCCGCCGAGCCCGCCTGTGAGCTGCGCTTCACCCCGCCGGCCGGCTTCGCCCCCGGCGGCGCGCGGCTCGCGGTTCGACTGGGAAACCACGTCCCCCGCGCACCCGAACGCTACTTCGCGGCCGAGGCCGCCGCGATCGCGGCCGACCGGACCCTCGGCGCCGTCCGTCTCGGCGCCGCCGACAACGCGCTCGGGCTCGAGGTTTCGATCCGTCCGACGCATGTCCTGGACGATGGTCGCCGGGTCGTTCCCCTGGTGGTGTCGGTCCCGATCGGGCGGCTCACACTCGGCGCCTCCGACGGTGGTCGTGAGGGCCGTGTCGCGGTCCTCACCGCGACAGTCGAGAGCCGGGAGGCCGTCCGACGCGACTTCCCCCTCTCACTCCCTCGGGCCTCGCTCGAGGAGGCGATGGCGAGCCGCGCCGGCTTCGTGGTCGGTGTCGAGCTGCGTCCTGGAACGCACCTGGTCGCGGTCGGCCTGCTCGACGTCTTCGGCGGCACCTCATCGACGGCACTCGTCCGCCTCACGGTCGAATAGTCCGAGTGACGCGCCGCCGCTATACTCCTGGGATGCGCCGCGAGGGACCCGTCACCGTCCGTCACCTGTTCGCGGCCGTGGTCATGGTCTTCCTGGTCAACGCACAGCTCTCATGGTGGATCGTGTTCGCGCTGCGCGAAAACCGGACCCGGCTGCGGCTCGAGCGCGAAGACCTGGTCGACACCTGCCGGCTCTACGCCGTCTCCACCGAGGCGCGCCTGGCGGGCCTGGCGGCCGAGCTCGAGCGGCGCCTTCTCGGCGATGAGGGCGAGACCTCGTTTCGCGACCTGCACCGGATCGACAACGGTGGCTGCCAGCCGGGCTGGACGGATGGTGACGGCGGCCTCCGGCTCGTGGTCCCCACCGGCGACGGCTGCTGGATCGCCACCCTCGCCCCGATCCCAGCCGCCGCTTTGACCGCACTGCCGCCGGAGCTCGAGGTCGTCCACTCCGACGACGGGACCTTGCCCTCGGTCGCTCTTCCTCCGCCCTGGGACGGCGACCACGTCCGTCCCCACCCCGACCGATGGCAGCAGGTGCTCGACCGCTACACCGACCGCATCGTCATGATGGTCGCCGAGGGCAGCTTCTTCGCCATCGTGCTGCTCGCGGTACTGTACATGCTGTGGAAGTCCTTCCGCCGCGAGGTCACGCTCGAGCGCCAGCATCAGAGCTTCCTGTCCGCGATCACCCACGAGCTCAAGTCGCCCCTGGCAGCGGTCCAGCTCTCCCTGGAGACCGTGATCCGGGGCCGCGCCGACGCGGACACCTCCCGGCGGTTTCTGGACAATGCGATGCAGGACGTCGAGCGGCTCCAAGGCCTGGTTCAGAAGGTCCTCCAGGTGACCCGCTATGCGCGCGGCCACGGCTCGCTCGCTCCGCGGCCCACTCACCTCGGCGATCTCGCGGAAGAGGCGGCCGCCGCCTTCGGGCCGCGGGCGGCCGCGGTTGGCGCCCGCCTCGAGACTGACCTCGCGCGCGATGTTTGGGCCGAGATCGATCCCGAGGCGATCCGGATCGTGATCTCGAACCTGCTCGAGAACGCCGCGAAGTACGGCGGCCGCCCGCCCGAGATCCGCGTCCGAGTCTCGAGCGATGACGAGCGTGCCGTGCTCGAGGTCAGCGACAACGGCGCCGGCATCCCGGAGGCCGAGCGCGCGCTGGTGTTCCAGCGCTTCTGGCGCGGCGGCAACGAGATGACCCGGACCGCGGAGGGCACTGGTCTGGGGCTCCACCTGGTGCAGCAGATCGTCTCGGCCCACCGCGGGTCGATCGCTGTACACTCGGCGGAAGGAGCCGGATCGACCTTCCGCATCACGCTCCCGGGCGCCGAGCCGGTGGAGGACGCCGTATGAAGAAACACATCCTGATCGTCGAGGACGAGGCACACCTCGCCCAGGGCCTCGCGCACAACCTCCAGTTCGAAGGCTACGCGACCACCGAGGCGAACGACGGCGCCGAGGGCCTGCAGCTCGCGCAGACGATTCCCTTCGACCTGATCGTGCTCGACATCATGATGCCGAAGATGGACGGCCTCGAGGTCTGCCGACGCATCCGCGCCGCCGGCAACCGGGTCCCGATCCTGTTCCTCACCGCGCGCTCGTCGGACGAGGACCGCCTCCTCGGGCTCAAGGTCGGCGCCGACGACTACCTCGCGAAACCCTTCCTGCTCGAAGAGCTGATGCTGCGCATCCAGGGCATCCTACGCCGCCAGGACTGGTACCGGACCGCCCCGGGCGACCAGGCGGTCATCCGGTTCGGCAATGCGGAGGTCAACTTCGAGACCTTCGAGGCCAGAGTCAAGGACCGCGTCATCCACTTGACCGAGAAGGAGTGCATGCTGATGAAGCTGCTGGTCGAGTGCCAACATCGGGTGGTGTCGCGAGAGGAGATCCTGGAGCGCGTCTGGGGCTACCGGTTCTCGACCTCGTCGCGCACGATCGACAACTTCATCGTGAGGCTGCGGCGGTACTTCGAGCCGGACCCGAAGTCGCCCCGATACATCCACTCCGTGCGCGGGGTCGGCTACCGGTTCACGCCCGAGGCGGAGTGATCATGGAGCTCCACCACAACCTCCACCGGTGGCTGCTGCTGGTGCTGCTGCTCGGCAACGCGATCGCTTTCGCCGGGGTCGACCCGGTGACCCGCCTGGTGACTGCGGCCCTGGCCGTGATCCTGGTGCTCGACCTGCGCCGATTCCCTGACGTGCCGAACCAGTTCACCCTGGTCGGTCTCGGTTTCGCCGTACTGGTCGCGATTCAGCTCGTGCCGCTGCCGGCGGTCCTTCGGCGCCTCCTCCAGCCCGGCCTCAGGGAGGTGATGACCGCCGGCCTGGCGCCGCTCACGGTCGCACCGTGGGCGACGCTCGTATCCGTCGCCGGCATGGTGATCGCTCTCGCGCTGGCGGTCACAGCGGCCCGGATGGCCTCGACCCGGAGCGGCCTACCGACCCTGCTCACCTTGTTGGCAGCGACCGGAGTGCTGCTCGCCGTGCTCGGCTTCCTGGGAGAAGGCAGTGGACCCTCCGAGGTCCTCCTGGTGCGACCCATCACGGTCGGGGGAAGCCCTTACGGCCCGTACGTCAACAAGAACCACTTCGCGGTCGGGCTCGAGCTCACGCTTCCGGCGGCGCTCGTCCTCGCCGCCGCTGCGGTGCGCAACATGGTCGAGCGTGGGCAGACCCGCCAGCGCGCCATCGTGATCCTGCTGCTCACCGGATCGGCCGCGATCCTCATTGTGACCGCACTGCTGCGCTCGCACTCGCGGGGCGGGATCGTGTTCACGGCAGCGGCCTTGGTTCTGACGCTGCCGTGGTGGCGCCGCCCACGCAAGTCCCGGCGATGGCCGGCGTTGATCGCGCTTGCACTCCTGGTCGTGGTGGCGGGAAGTCTCGCCGCCACCCGTCTCGGCGACCTCGAGAACTCGTTCAAGGACCTGTTCGTGGTCGAGGGCATCGAGGGCAACACCCGCTGGGATCTGTGGCAGGGCACGGTGGGTCTGATCGAGCGCAGCCCGTTGGTCGGCAGCGGGATCGGCGCCTACCGGTATGTGATCGGCCTCGACAAGCCGGCGACCGGCATGGCGCAGCTCGAGCAGGCGCACAACGACTGGCTGGAGTGGACTGCCGATACCGGCCTCCTCGGCCTCGCCGTGCTCGTGCTCGGCGTCTTCGCGCTCGCCCGGCTGCTGCGCCCCTCGCTGACCCGGAAGCGCCGCTTCGAGTACCGCTACGCCGCAGCCGGCGCAGCGTTCGCGCTCACCGCGGTCGCGCTCCACGCGATGATCGGCTTCGGCCTCCAGACGCCGCTCAACGCCTACCTGCTCGCGCTGTGGATCGGGCTTGTCTGGGGTGTCTCCGGGCGCGGAGGGAACGCACACTCGCTGCCAGCTCCTTCGGCCGACGATGGCGTCGTCTCACCCGGAGACCAGGCGGACGAAGCGGCCGTCTTCATCGGAGCCGGTGAGCCGTGAGCGCCGGCCCGTTTGACGACCCCCTGCGCCGGATGCGGGTCGCCGGTGGGCTGTTCCTCGCCACCCTGCCGGTGGTGCTGATCGCGGCGTGGCGGCTGCCACGCCTGACCGCCGCCCTGTCACGGCCGATCGTGACGCTGCTACTTGCCGCGGCCGGTCTGTGGCTCGCCTTCAGCTCGGACCACGATGCTCGCGGTCGCCTCGACCGTATCAAGCGGGGGTTCGCCGTGCACGGTGACGAGACCCGCCTGTTCTCCGATTACCTGGTGGTCTACCTGATCGTTCTCGCGAGGCTCGAGCTGATCGGTCTCTGCGGTCTGGCGGCCGCGGTTTGGGGCAGCGGGTCGACGGCGACGCTCTGGTTCGTGCTCATCACCGCCGTGCTCATGCTCCTCGCGTGGCCGACCGAGCACAAGGCTCGCCTCCTCGTCGACCGCGCCCGCGCCCTCCGCCCGCCGGACTAGCCCAGGTCCTCTTCGGGGCCGAGCACACGGACCTCAGGCCGCCATTCCTCCCGCCACGGCGCGCCGTCCACACTCTCGAGCAGATGGGCGCGCCACTGCTGCACAGCAGTGCGCACGGCGTCGACGTCGACACCCCGATGCGTAGCTGGGTACGGTTCGAGGTTGCGCTCGACCCTGCCGAGCAGGAGCGCTGCGGGCCGCCACCGGCCACGCTCGGCGTGGACAAAGGCTGCGGCGACCTGGGCCAGCGCCTGCCACAGCCCGCGGTCGGCCGCCGGGGCCTCACGCCACGCGCGTTCGAAGGCCTCGTGGCTCTCCGAGTAGCTCCCCCGATGGAGCAGGCCGACACCCTCGTACACCGCCGCAGGGGGCGTGTCGGGACCCGGGTTTGCGCCCCTGCTCAACCGCCGGGACGCATCATCGACTGATAGTTGAAGTCACGCCTCTGGTAGTCGGCGGGCGGGTCGTAGGTTCCCGCAGGCGCCGAAACGTCCTCGACCGAGACCACCTCCTCGGATGACCGCACCTCGGCATTGCCGCCCATGGTCATCTTGGTGACGTTCTCCTGCCGAATCTGGAAACCGTCGATCTTGCGCAGCTCCTCGGCAATGCCGGCCATGCCGGGCTCCATGCGCAGGATCTCTTCACCCATCCGCGTGAAGGCGGCAATGTCGAAGCCGACGTCTTTGGTCGTCCACACGCTCGAGGTCATCTCCAGCATCGGCGAGCTCAGCGTGATATCGAAGCGGCGGGTCTTCCACTTCCCGATGACCTTGGTCTCGTCGGTTGGAGTGACCTTTGCGGTGAAGGTCATCATCTTCTGCATCCCCGCCGCCATCTCCGGCGGCATGAGGGAGGCCACGTCCACCGGCAGCTTGAGCTCGCTGAAGGTCTTGGCCTCGTGATCGACGATCAGCAGGGTCGAGGTGTCGAGGCTGACGATGAAGCTGGTCTGCCCCTGGTCGGACCGCAGCCGATCGGCTCCGAGCCAGGTGGTCGTGCTCTGGTCGCGGGCCGGCTGGCTCTGACCCATCACGGTGTAGGCGTCGCTGTGCTGCTTCTTCACGATCTTGGTGTCGGCGCCGGCGAGCGTCGCCACCGAAACGGCGGCGAGGAGCGCAAGCAGCGTCACGGAAGGCCTTCGCGCCATGTCGGTCCCCTTCTTTCCTTTCGCGCCGGACCGCCCGGCGGCGGACCCGCGGATCTTACACCCAGAGGCCCGGCCGGAAACCTCCTCACGGCTACGAATCGCGACTGAGGTGCAATCTGCGGCGCCGGAAGTTCTTGAAGTAGAAGGACTACATCTGCGCCCTTCCGGCGCCGCATCTCGCACCTCCTCGAGACTCTCGCTTCGCGGGGGGTTTCCAACCGGGTCTCTAGCCGTCCCGAAGACGACCGACGAAGTCGACGAAGCCATGCACCATGGTACGCAGCCTGGCCTCGGCGTCGGGATCGACAAGCCGTCCGCTGGCGTCGAGGGCGCGCTCGATTCCGGGCACGAAGCAGCGCCGTCCGTAGAGGTGGGCCCGGCGGTAGTGATAGACCATCTCGAGGTGCTCGACCGCGCGCACGCCTCCCCCACGCCCCGACGAGAGGCCGACGAAGGACGCCGGCTTGTCGGCCAGGCTGTCGGGAAAACGCAGCACGTCGATGAACAGCTTGAGCACACCGGGGAACGAGCCGTTGTACTCCGGGACCACTGTCACCAAGCCCGAGGCCGCCACAATCGCGTCCTGGAATGGCGTGAAGGAGGCCGGCGGATCCGTGTAGCTCGACGGCGCGAGAACGTCGTGCGGCAGCTCGGCGAGGTCCAGCAATCGAACCTCGACCCCGGCCTCGGCGAGGAGCTCCTCGACCAGGGCCGCGATCTTGCGGGTATTACTCGCGGGCCGATTCGAGCCCGAGACGACGGCGATCATGGTCGTGCTCCCCAAGAGCCAACGATCACCACGACGCACCCCATTCCCTCGCCCCGCGCCGCGGAACCGTCAATCGGGAGGGAGGAGCCACGGACACACAGGCACGCGTGAGCCGCAACACGGGCGGAGACAAGCTCCGCCCCTACGACAGCGCACACCCTCACCTCCTCAACTTCTGACCTTCTGACCTTCTGACCTGCTCACGGTCGGCTGCTGCCGAGCACCCGCCAGGCGAGCCAGGCGAGCAGTCCGGCAGCGACGACGAACAGGATCGCGATCCACGGCACCCTGATCGGCTCGCTCTCGATCGGCTGCGGCCGCCGCTCGCGCGGACCGATCTCGGCCGCGATCGCGTCGCGCGGATCGACGGTGGTGCCGCCGCGCTCCAGCGAACGCGACCGCGGGCGTTTGTCCGCGACCAGGGCCAGACCGACGCCAGCTCGCGGGGCTGGAAAGAGGATCCACCGCGGCGCCGCCCGGCCGACGACGCCTTCGAGCTCGAGCGCCGCCTCGGCGCCGCGCTCGACCCGGAGCTCAAGCCGCGGCCACGAGCCGGCTCGGATCGGAACCTGGAGCCCCTCGAGGCCGGCCCGCCCGTCGGCGAGTGGGATCCGGATGAGCTCCCCGGAGCCGATCGACCGCCAGCCGACGCCCTCTGCGGCGCGCTCGGAGGGCACCCTGGCCTCGACACGGCGCCGGAACACGCCCGGCTCGCGGACCCGGACCACGAGCGCCTCGATCCGTGGCGGCGGACCGTCGGCGAAGAGCAGCCAACGCGACCACGGGCCATCGTCGGGGGCGGGCTGGAGCCGATAGGCCACCGGCCGGGGGAGACCGGTGAGGCGCGGCAGGCGGCAGCGGCCGAGGCGGACGCCGGTCGGTTCGAGCCCCGGCACCAGGGTCACGAGGCGGACCTCGAGCCGTCCGACGTCGGTCGGCGGCAGCGCGACGTCGAGCTGGGCAACCCCCTGGATGCGGCCGACGTGCAGCCCATCGGCGAGGACGCCCGACGGCGTGCCCCCGGTGACCGTCGCCGCCAGCACGCCCTCGATCCCGGTCACCGCGAGCTGGAGCCGGTCGACCACCTCTCCGGCGGGAACATCGACGGTGAAAGCGAACCCTTCGGCCGTGCGCCTCAGATTGGTCAGCTCGACCGCGAGCCACAGGTTCGGGTCGGACTGGGCCGCGTCGAACAGTCGGTAGGGCACCTCGTGGCCGGAGGCGCCGAGCAGACGCACGTCGCCGAGGTCGCCCTCAGCCTCGGCCTCCAGCCAGCCCGGCACGACCGCTGCCGCCCACGGTCCGCCGCTGGGCGGAACCGCCACCGGGGCGCTCCAGGTAGCGACGGCGAGCAGCAGCGTGGCGATCACGTGCCCGCCTCGAGCCGCTCGCGGAAGCGGGCGTAGAGATAGGCGCCGGCGAGCAGCGCGAGCCCGGTCGCCAGGAAGGCGACGATGCGCAGCACCGTCGGTGCGCTGGCGAGGTCGAAGAGGAAGACCTTGGCGACGGTCAGTCCGAGCACGCCGAGCCCGAGGTGGCGCCGGTGCGGCGCCCTGCCGATCAGCCCCGCGAGAACCAGGGCGAGTCCGGCGCCGCCCCACAGCACCGACAGGGAGACCAGCGCGATCCGCTGCGCCTCGGCCTCGCTCGGCCCGGGCGCCAACGCCACCGCCGAGGCGAGCAGCCGCGACGCCGCCGCCACCGCGGTGACCCAGCCCGCCGTCTCCAGCCACGCCGGCCCCTGCTGCGGCGGCCAGGCGCGGGCGCGGTGTGCGGCCACCAGGAGCATCGCCGCGGCGGCGCCGCCCAACGCCGCAGGCAGGAGTCCCCCAACCATCACGTCCTCTCCCGGCCAGCCCGCCCGCAACCGCCACAGCACCGCCATCGCGGCCGTCGCACCGGCGCCGCCGACGACGATCCAGCGTTCCACTGCGCGCTCGGGATGCCCGGCGCGCGCCGCGACGGCGAGCAGCGCGGCCCCGGTCCACGCGAGCGGCGCGGCGGCCGCCGCCGCGTGCCAGCCTTCCAGCCTCGCGGCGCCGGCGCCCCACACCAGCCCCGCGGCGATCATGGCCGCACCGGTCAGCGAGGTCGCGGGCAGGGGCCGCCACGGCCAGGCGGCCATGAGCGCGCCGCCCGCGGCGGCAAGCACGACGGACAGCACCGCACCGGCGACCCCTGCCTCGGCGAGAGGCTTCACCGTCCTGGCCGCCCAGACGCCGACCGAGGGCATGAGCCAGGCGAGCAGCGCCAGCGCGGCGGCGGGAGCTGCCACTGCGGCGACCGACCAGGAGCCGGCGGCGTCGCGGGCAGTCCGCCGCTCGACTGCCACGAGTAGGACGGCGAGTGAAACGGCGGCGACCAGCCGCAGGCCGGCCGCCGCGCTCACAAACGGCGCTGCTTCGCCGGCCGTCGACTGCACCGCCGCCACCGCCGCCAGGACGGCGACTGCGGCGGCGGCATGGCCGATCGCCGGCGCCCGCGCGGCGAGCGCGAGCACCAGCGCCTCGACCGCCCACGCCGTGGCGACCCCTGCGCCGTCCCACAGCACCGGCGGCAGCGCGGTCATCAGCACCAGGGCGAGACCCAGGAAGAGCCGGCGCCCCGCGGCGGTCGCGCCCAGCCGCACCAGCAGCAGGTGCGCCGCCACCAGCTCGACAAGCAGGACGACCAGCGTCCACACCCCGCGGGTGACCTCGCCGAGCGGCTGCAGCCGGGCCAGGCCCACCGCCCAGCCGCCGAGCGAGGCGACCGCGAGCACCACCAGATCGATCCTGCTCGGCGCCTGCCGCCGACGCCAGGCGTAGGCGAGCGTGAGGGCAAAGAACAGCGCCATTGCAGCGAGCAGAAAGCCGACGTCAACCAGGCGGCCGTCGGGAGTCGGCCACTGCCACTCGAAGGCAAGACGGGTATCGAGCGCCACGCCGGCGAGGGCCAGGATGCTGAGCTCCGGCCACCCGCGCGCCGCCGCGACAGGGAGCACCGCGGCCACGACGACCAGCATGAGGAGGTAGACCGGCGTCGGCGCGCTGTCGGGAAGCGACACCACGAGCGGCACCATCACGCCAGAGACGGTGGCGAGAGAGGCCAGCACGCGGCCATGGGTCGCGGTCGCCACGGCCACGCCGAGCCCGGCCGCCGTCGCGAGGAGCAGGAACGCCGGGCCCGCACCGACGAGCCGATAAAGACCATGCGCAGCCCACGCGCTCAGGTAGAGGGCGCCGATACCGCCCGCCGTGAGCACCTGCGAGAGCACGCGGTAGCGCTCCGCGCGCCGCGCCCACTCGCCGCTCGCGAGCAGGGCGAGACCGGTGACCACGCCGAGGGCGACCCGCACCGGCGGGCTCGGGCGGAACCAGCCCTGGTCCCAGCCGAACTTGAGGAACAGGCCGATGGCGATGACCAGCACGACCGCGCCGGCGATCGCGAGACCGCGCCCGCCGAGCAGCATCTCGAGCGAGGCGCCGTCGGCCGGACGCTGACGCTGCCAGGCCGCGGCCGGGAGCCGCGGCGCCGGAGGCTGGGGTTCGGGCGGACCGGTGAGAGCCGGCGACGGTGCGGCAGCCGCAGGCGCCGGCTCGCGGGCACCCACGACCGGTGGAGGCAGGACCGCCTCGGCCTGCGTCCGCGAGGGAGGGGCTGCAACCTCGGGCGGCGCAGGAGCCGGCGGCGCCACCGGAGCGGGCTCCAGGTGCTCCGCGCGCGCGAGGCCGACCTCGAGTGCTTCGAGCCGGGCGAGAACCTCGCGCGGGAAGCGGTCGCGCACGAGCACGATCACGAGCACCGCCATGGTGAACAGAGCGAGCAGGATGAGCCCGGCGGCGAGCACCAGGCCGGTCACCTCGTTGCGGTGGCCGAGGGCGGCCATCACGATCCCGAGCAGTGCGCCGAGCAGGCAGGCGACGACGACGCCTGCGACCACGAGAGGGCCGCGTCCCCAGCCCGGTCTGGTACTCGACATGGGCATGCCGTACCAGTATAGGCGCTGCCCGGACCGGTCGCGGCCTGTAGAATCGCGGGCGGAGGTTGCCGTGCGACGTGCTCTCGTTCTCCTCGCCATCCTGCTGGCCGCGGGCGCCGGATCGGACGCCGCGGCCGGGGTCCACCACGACCTCCGCGTGAGCCTCGACCCTGCCTCCCACCGGCTCGAGGTCCGGGACCGCCTGCAGCTCACCGGGATGCCCGCGCCCCAAGGTGGCATACGGTTCGTGCTCCACGCCGGCCTCGCGCCCCGGGTCGAAAGCGCCGGCTGGCGGCTCGAGCGCGCCGAGGGCGCCACCGACACTGCCTTCCTCGGTCTCAACGCCACCACCGAGACGGTCGCCGGCGACGCGCCCATCGAGGGCTGGCGCCTGATCCCGGCGGCGGACGCCGGCGACCAGGTGGAGCTGACCTACGGCGGCGTCATCGATCACCCGCTTGCGACCAGCGGCGAAGAGTACCAACGCGCGTTTTCCGAGACACCGGGACTGATCGCCCTCGAGGGCGTCTTCCTCGCGGGCGCCACGACCTGGGTGCCGACCTTCGGCAACGGCCTGGTGACCTTTTCACTCGAGGTCGAGGGTCTGCCCGAGGGTTGGGACGCCGTCAGCCAGGGCCGCCGGACGCGCCACGACGTCGATGCCGACGGCCGCCGGACCACGGCCTGGAGCTGCCCCGACCCCACCGAGGAGATCTACCTGGTCGCGGGTCCGTGGCACGAGCGCGACGCCCGCGCGGGCGAGGTCGAGCTGCTCGCGATGCTGCGCGAGGACGACCCGGCTCTGGCCGAGCGCTACCTTGCCGCCACCGCCCGCTACCTGCGCATGTACGCGGGCATCCTGCCGCCGTTCCCCTACCCTTCCTTCGCCCTGGTCGAGAACTTCTGGGAGACTGGCTACGGAATGCCGGGCTTCACCCTGCTCGGGCCCAAGATCATCCGCATGCCGTGGATCCTGACCTCGTCCTACCCCCACGAGATGGTCCACAACTGGTGGGGAAACTCGGTCTACGTCGACTACGCCTCCGGCAACTGGTGCGAAGGCCTCACCGCGTACATGGCGGACCACCTGTTCGCCGAGCAGCGCGGCGAGGGCGCGCTCTACCGCCGCGCGACGCTCCAGAAGTATGCCGACTTCGTCGCCTCGGGCGACGAGCCCGCGCTGGTCGACTTCCGCTCCCGCCACTCCGCCGCCAGCGAGGCCATCGGCTACGGCAAGAGCCTGATGGTGTTCCACATGCTGCGCCGCGCGGTGGGCGACGAGGCCTTCGTCGCGGCGCTTGGGGAGTTCTGGCGCGAGCACCGTTTCGAGCGCGCGTCGTGGCGCGACCTCGCGGCCGCGTTCAGCGCCTCGACCGGCCGCGACTGGGCGCCGTTCGTCACCGCCTGGACCGAGCGGCCCGGCGCACCGCGGATCTCGCTCGGCGCGGTCTTTGTGCGCCGCAACCTGACCGCTCCCGAGCCGTGGCAGGTCGAGGCCGAGCTCCACCAGATCCAGGCAGCGGATGCCTTCCCGGTTGCGATCCCGGTCGCGGTGACGGTCGAGGGCCGCAGCGAGCCGGTGACAGGCTCCGCCGACAACTGCGGGCGCGACTGCCGGGTGGTGCTCGAATGTCCGGCAAAGCCGTTGCGGATCGACGTCGACCCCGCCTTCGACGTCATGCGCCGGCTCGACCCACTCGAGGTGCCGCCCGCCCTGTCGACCCTGTTCGGCGCCTCCGACCCGCTCTACGTCCTGCCCGCCGCCGCCCCCAAGGCCGAGCGCGCGGCGTGGCGGTCGCTCGCCGCCGCCTGGGCCGCGCCGGGTGAACCGCGGATCGTCGAGGACGCTTCCCTCGAGGCCCTGCCCGCCGGGCCGGCCTGGGTGCTCGGTGCCGGCAACCGCTACGCGCGTGCGGTGGCGGAGCGGCTCTCCGAACAGGGCGTCGCGCTCGAGGCCGACGCGCTCGAGGTGACCGGGAAGCGCCTGCCGCGCGCCGGTCACTCGCTGGTACTGGTGGCGCGCTCGGTGGACGACCCTGCGGCCGCAGTCGGCTGGGTCGCCGCCGACCCGGTCGCCGCGATCGCGGGCCTGGCGCGCAAGCTCCCCCACTACACCCGCTACGGCTGGCTCGCCTTCTCCGGGGATGAGCCCTCAAACGTCGGCAAGGGGCTGTGGACGCCGGTCGGCTCGCCGATGGTGCGCAGCCTCGGCGAGGGCCCGATGCCCGAGCTCGTCCTCCCGGCTCGCACGCCGCTCGCCGAGCTGCCGCCGGCGTTCGACGGCGACGGGCTCGCGCGGACGGTCGCCGCGATCGCGGCGCCCGTGATGGACGGCCGGGGGCTCGGCAGCGAGGGTCTCGCCCGGGCCACCGCGTGGGTCGAGGCCCGCTTCGCCGAAGCCGGCCTCTCAGCCGGCAGGGGACGACGGCTTCCGACAGAGCTGGCGCACCACGGCCGGAGAGCCGGCGCGCGAAGATGGAGCTCGAGCAACCTGGTCGGCCGTGTCCCGGGCAGCGACTCCGCGCTCGCCGACCATCCGGTGCTGGTCACGGCCCACCTCGACCATCTCGGCCACGGCTGGCCCGACGTCCGCGCCGGCAACCAGGGCATGGTCCACCCCGGCGCCGACGACAACGCCTCCGGGGTCGCCGTGCTGCTCGCAGTCGCGAGTGCCCTCGCCGCCCAACCGCCGCGACCGCGGCCGATCCTGCTCGCGGTGACCACCGGCGAGGAGGCCGGGCTGCTCGGCGCCCGCCATCTGGTCGAAGGCCTCGCGCCGACGCACCTGCCCTCCGCCTGTGTCAACCTCGACACCGTCGGCCGGCTCGACGACGGCAAGATCCTGGTGCTCGACGCCGGATCGGCGCGGGAGTGGCGCTACGTGTGGATGGGCGTCGCCGCCACCACTGGCGCACCGATCGCGGTCGCCAGCGAGCAGCTCGACAGCTCCGACCAGGGCGCATGCCTGGCGCTCGGGGTGCCGGCGGTGCAGCTCACCACGGGACCGACTGCCGACTACCACCGGCCCTCCGACACCGCAGAGAAGATCGACGGGGCCGGGCTCGCAACCGTCGCCGAGGCGGCGATGGAGGCAGTGGCCTATCTCGCCGAGCGCCGCGAGCCGCTCACCGCGACCATCGCCTCCGAGACACCTCCTGCGACGGCCGCAGCTCCCCCGGGCGGCGTCCGGCGGGCGAGCCTGGGCACGGTGCCGGACTTCGCGTTTCCGGGCCCCGGGGTGCGGGTCGACCAGGTACTGCCCGGATCGCCCGCCGAGGCGGCCGGAATCCGGGCCGGTGACGTGGTGGTCGGCGTCGGCGACCAGGCGGTGGACACCCTGCGCGCCTACTCCGAGGCGCTCAAGGCGCACCAGCCGGGCGAGAAGGTGACCGTCATATTGAAGCGAGACGGTGCCGAGGTCACGGTGGAGGCGACTCTCGGCACGCGCTGACGCGGGCCGAATAGCCGCCACAGGGACCGTGTTGTGTGGGTTGAGGGTCCAGGGTGCGGACCCTCGGGAGGCGGAGGATGCACGTTCAGTTCACCGACGGCGCGCGAACCAAGATCCGGGAGTACCTGGAGGCGGCGCCCAACCGGCCGCAGGGCTTGCGCCTGGTCGCGATGCGTCAGGGGCGGCGTAACTTCCGCTACGACTTCACGCTGGTGCTGGAGGGCGAGACCTACGTCGACGACATCGTCGAGGACGGCGGCGACTTCCGGCTCTTCCTCGACCCGCAGAGCGCCGAGTCGCTCGACGGCACCACCGTCGACTTCGTGTCGGACTTCTCAGGCTCCGGTTTCAAGATCGACAACCCGAACGCCAAGGCCGCCTGGGACGACCCGGTCGCCCAGCGCGTCCAGAAGGTGCTCGACGAACGCATCACGCCGACGGTGGCGAGCCACGGTGGATGGGTCGACCTGGTCGCGGTCAAGGACGGCACAGCTTTCGTCGAGATGGGCGGCGGCTGCCAGGGCTGCGGCATGTCCCACGTGACCCTCACCCAGGGCATCGAGGCGGCGATCCTTGACGGAGTCCCCGAGATCACCAAGGTGGTCGACGCCACCGACCATGGCTCCGGGACAAGCCCCTACTACTCGCGGTAGGCTGCAAGGTCGCCGGCGGCTCGCAGCGGCTTCACGATCCGCTCAGCGCGTGAGCCGGACATTGAACCACCAAGACACAAAGACACCAAGCCATCGCACGGGCAGCGTACTCCGAGGTCTCGGCGGCTGCCTCCATTCTCCACGGGCTTCTTGGTGTCTTTGTGTCTTGGTGGTGAGAAAGCGCAGCGAACTCAACGTCGTCGCGTCTCGCCTCTTATGTCTTGCCTCCCGAGCGCTCAGGGCTCCCCGCCCTGGCGCCCAGACGGCCGGCGCGGCGGCACCACCGGACCGAGGTCGAGCTGCCACACGCCGCCGCCGCGGGTGGCAACGTAGAGCGTCGAGACCGCCCCGTCGAGCACGATCCGGCTGACCGACGGGTTGAGCAGGCCGGCATCGATCTCGCTCCAGAAGCGACCGCGGTCCAGCGTTCCGCGAACGCCGTCGTGCTCGAAGGCGAGTAGCAGGCGCTGCGGCCACAGCGGATCGACCACGAGCCCGGCGATCGACGGCCCGCACACCTGCGGCGGCTCGAGCGGCGCCTGCCCGAGGTGGCACTCGAGGCCCAGTCTGCCCGACGCGTCCTTCCAGGTCTGCCCTTCGTTGCGGGTGACCAGCACGCGGCCGCCGCCGGCGATGTAGTAGCCGCCGAGCCGGGAACTGTCGAAGGCCATTGCGTCCGCCGGTGGAGAGGCTGGTCGGTGGAGCTCCTGCCAGGTCATGCCGTCGTCGCGGCTCTCGAGCAGCCGTTGCCCGCCGGCAAAGACGTGACCGCTGTCATAGGGATCGAGCGCGACGAAGCGCCCGGCGCCCTCGACCGCGGTCTCCCAGCTTTCGCCCCCGTTGCGAGAGACCATCACCCTGTCCGCACCGTCCGCGAGCGCGCGGGCGGCGACCCAGACGGTCTCAGGATCGTGGGCGTCGATGCCGAGGTCGAGGACCTCGGCGCTGAGCCCGAGCGGCGCCACTGCGGTCCACGAGACTCCGCCATCGCCGCTGTGCAGGATCCCGGCATCGCTTCCACCCGCGTAAAGGGTCGCCGCGTCACTCGGTGCGGCCGCGATCGCTGACAGCGCGACGTCGGGCCCGCGGGCTTCCCAGCGTCCCGTGGAGCGGTCGAAGCGCCTCACCCCATGGGACATCGCCGCCCACAGCCCACCGGTGCGATCGAGCGCGAGCCCGCCCACCCAGGAGGCGCCGATGCCGGCCTCGGAGCGCTGCCAGACGTGGCCGCCGTCGTCGCTCGCCCACACCCCGCCCTCGTCGAGGGCCGCCCACAACCGCTCCGGGTCGACGGGGCTGACCACGGCGGCGGACACCTTGCCGTGCGGGAAGTGCGGGGCGAGGGCCGTGAACACCGAGCCGTTGTAGGAGCCCCACGGCCCGGCCCCGGTCCACAGCACCGCCAGGTCGGAGTTGTCGGCCGGGAACACGGTGAGGGCGGTTGCCGTCGCTCCCCTGGGCAGGCCGTGGTCGACAGTGGTCCAGCTCAGGCCGTGATCGTCGGAGATCAGCAGCCGGGCGTCGGCGACTGCGGCGTAGACCCTCCGCGCCCGGAACCCGGAGAACGCGACGCCGATGATGGCCGTCCCCGGCCCGTCCGGCAGCGGACCGACCCGGCGCCAGACGGCACCGCCGTCGGTGGTCCGGAACAGCCCGAGGTCCGGGATCACCACAAGTACGATACGCGGATCCGTGGGGTCCACCGCGACCTCCCTCGGCACGCCCTGATGATCGGCGAGGCCGAGTGAGGTCCAGGTGTCGCCGCCGTCGGACGAGCGGAACAGGCCGTGGTCGCTGGCCGCGTAGAACGTGGTCGGGTCGGCGGGGTCGAAGGTGAGCGCACCGACCGTGGACGAGCGTCCCGGCCCGCCGTCGACCGGCCGCCAGGTGAGGCCGCCGTCGTCGGAGCGGAACAGACCGTCGCCCGTCCCCACCCACGCTCGCTGCGGGTTCTGCGGGTCAAAGATCGCGCTCCACACGTCGATGGAGGGAAGACGCTCTCCGAGCGGCTTCCAGATGATGCCGCCGTCGTCGGAGCGGTAGCCGCCTGCGCCGAGGCTGCCGGCGAGCAGGATCTCGGGTCGGTCGGGGTGAGCGGCCAGCGCCACCACAGCCCCGCCCTCGGGTCCGATGGGGCGCCACTCGGCGGCCGCGGCCGGGGCGGCGCAGGTCGCGAGCACGAGCACCGGCAACGCCACAGGGCGCAGCCACCGCTTCGTGATGATGAGCAGGCTGTTCATGACTCGAGGGCCTTTCTCACTGTCCGCGCAGACCGTCGACGGTCCTGTAAGGCTCGGGAACGCATCCGGTCGACACGCTCACTGTCAGGGTAGCACTTTCACCGTTGCGTGACCCGACGCCACACGTGATGCACCGCACCGGGAAGGGGTTGAGCCAGCACTTCTCACCAGCTGGCGAAGCGAGGGCCGAGAGACTCCGTGAGATGCGCTGGTTTCGCAGGACGAGCGAGTGAGGCGTAGCGGAGGCTACGTTGCTGCGCGGCTTCGCCGCTTGCGTCTCCCCGCCACCAGCGGGTGGCCGATGGTCTCGCTGCTGGCGAGATCTCGTCCACGTACCTTTGCTGTCGGCGAGTGCGATCGAGCGAGTCCAAGAGAGCGCCGCGGATAGGGACCCATTGCGAGAGGATTGGAACCTCGTAATGGGCAACGGTCTGGGTCGGTCCGCAGCCGTCAGGCTGGTGAGAAGTGCGGGCTAGCAGCGGTGGCGCTCAGGAGCCGGCGCGGCCGCGGTACCAGTCGAGCAGGCAGCCGAGGAGCTGACGCTCCGCAGTCAGGTTGAGCACGTGCGTCCTGCGGCCGGCGGCGAGCAGATCTCCGGCGAGCAGCGCGAGATCCTCCGCCGCCTCGGGTTCCGCCGCCGCCCCCGCGTGGGCGAGACACGCCGCGGCGGCGATCTCAAACCCCGCGTCTTCCGCGGAGAGACCTCTCGCGACACGCAGGAGCGCGAGCACCTCGCCGGCCGCGGCGTCGGAAAGGGCGGTCCGGACCGCCGCCACCGTCTCGGCCGCCCCGTCCGCGAGGGCGGCGAGCTCCGGCGTCTCGATGTCGGGATCGCCGGCCCGCGCGATCGCCACGGTCCCGGGCAGTGCGAGGCGCTGGCAGCGCGATCGGATGGTCGGCAGGACCGCGTCGGGGTTTGCTGCCAGAAGAACAAACACGCAGTGGGCCGGCGGCTCCTCGAGGGTCTTTAGGAACGCGTTGCCCGCGCTGTCGCCGAGCCCGGACGCCTGCTCGGCGTCGGCGAAGATCCACACCCGGCGGGCGCCTTCGTAGGGGCGGGTACGGGCGCCCTCGACGATCTCGCGCACCAGATCGACGGTTATGTACTTCTTCTCCCGTCCTGTCGTGGCGTCGCGGCCCCGGAATACGCCCATCGCGTCTGGGTGGATTCCGGCCCTGACCCGCCGGCACGAGCCGCACTCGCACCACGGCCCGGAGCCCAGTGGGCAGGTCAGCAGCGCCGCGATCTCGACCGCCGCCAGCTCGCGTCCCATCCCTTGCGGGCCGATCAGCAGCAACGCGTGCGAGAGCCGGTCGGCGGCCGCCGCCCAGGCGACCCGCTCGACCGCCGGCCCGACCAACTCCCGCCAGCGCTCACCGTCGAGGTCGGCGTTGTCGAACCACGCGGTCGGCTCGCTCACCACGGGATGTCCCCCAACGCCGCGACGACGCGTCCGAAGACGTCGTCGGCCGTCCCGCCGGCGGACACAAGACGGACCCTCTCGGAATGGCGCCGTGCGAGCTCGAGAAAGCCCTCGCGGACCCTGCGGTGGAAGTTCAACGGCTCGTCGTCGAGCCGGCTGGCTCCGCCGTCGTCGGCGTTGCGGCGCAGCGCCCTGTCGATGCCGGCCTCGGGGTCGAGGTCGAGGAGCACCGTGCGGTCGGGCTCGACGCCCCCTGTCGCCAGGGAGTTGAGCCGTTCGACCTGATCGACGCCGAGCCCCCGCACCATGCCCTGGTAGACCGTCGACGAGTCGGCGAAGCGGTCCGAGATCACCACCGCCCCACGCGCGAGGGCCGGCACCACGACGCGCTCGACGTGGTCGTGGCGCGCCGCCTCGAGCAGCAGAAGCTCGACCAGCCCGTCGGGGGTCTGCGCCGGGTCGAGCAGGAGAGCACGGATGGCCTCGGCCAGCGGCGTGCCGCCCGGCTCCCGGGTCACCACGACCTCCCGCCCCGCGGCCCGTAGCCGCTCGGCGAGCCGGCCGATCTGGGTGGTCTTGCCGGTGCCCTCGCCACCCTCGAAGGTGATGAACAGCCCACGCGCCATGCCGGCGAGTATAGCCATCCCCGGACCGCGCGAAACGTGAAAACCACAGAGACACAGAGACACAGAGACATCACAGAGCCCTCCCTCCCGCCTCATGGACCCCGACGGCCCCGCTCGCCGACGAGCGGGGCCGTCGAGGTCTCCGGGTGGGTGGGTGGCTCTGTGCCTCTGTGCTACTACCGGGTCAAAAGCCCATTCGGTGTGACGACATTCCGTAAAGTGGCTGCTCGGACGTGCTGCGTTCATCGAGGAACATGGCGCCCTGAACACGCGAGAAACGAGCCGCATCCGCGGGGTCGGTTGTCACCGGTCGTTCCGCCGCAGCTCTGCTCGCACCAGCCCGTAGATGAGACCGCCCAGTCGATCCGCCCGATCGAGGATCGCCACGGGGATCTCGACACCACGTGCCCGCATCAGCGCCAGATCGCTCTGCACTTCCTGGTTTTCGGCATAGGCGGCTTCCAGATGCTGGTACCGGTTGCCCAGCGTCCGCCCGCTTGCTTCCGACAACCGCAATGCGGTGTTACTGCGCCGCTTCGCGGCTTGTGACTCACCCCGATCAGCCCGCTCTTGCTGTCGTCCTCGCTTCGCGATGACGAAGCAATCGCTGGGCTGCTCGCCGCGAGTTGTTCGGCCGCCCGGACCAAGTGGTCTCTGAGATGTGACAGGCCGCGGGCCAGTGACAGCTCGGCGAGTCACGGCGGCAAGCTCGACGGCGAGGTCGAAGGCAAGCAGCTTGGCACGGCCCCGAGGTAGGCGAACGGTGGGAGGTTCGTGGCTGGCTGGACGGGGGAGTGTGCTGGCTCATACCTGCCCCCCGGGCGGCCGGCGGCCGGCTGTCAAGGGCGGCCGCAGGCCGTGAGCGGAGCGAGCTTGCCCTTGACCGACGGCTGCCGGTCGCCTACGCACTCCAGCTAAGCCAGCACACTCTCCGTTCAGACAGCCCGGCCACCCGCGGGACCTCGATCCCGACCCCGCCACCTGCTTCCTGCAGCCCGCTGCCCGAGCCCAGGGCTCGGACTAGCATCCCCTTGGAGCCGGCCCAGCTGCCTCCGCCCAGGGTGCGGGTCCGGGATCAGGCTGCGGGCGGCAGGCCGCGGGAAGCTGGAGTCGGAAGGCGCGGCCGTGGCGATCGGGCACCCGATCCCGTCCCAGCCGCCGGCAGCCCGCCGCCCGAACCCGGATTCGAGCGTCCGATGCCTGTGGTTCACAGCCGGCAGCACCGGCTCTCAGGCCTGCCCCTGGGGCGCTCTTGGGTTGCGGGCGAAGCCCGCGCTGTGTCTCTGTGGTGAAAACTCTAGCCGCCGATGAGCGGGAGGCGGGTGGGGTCGGCGGCTGTGCCGGTGGCGCGGAGGAAAGCCTCCTCGGCGCGGTAGGACGAGCGCACGAACGGGCCCGCGAAGACCTCGAGCCCGCGCTCGCGGCCGCACGCCTCGAGCTCCGCGAACTCGTCCGGGTGCCAGTAGCGCACCACCCCCACCTGCTGGGGCGTCGGGCGCAGGTACTGGCCGATGGTGACCACCTGGCAGCCCGCCGCGGCGAGGTCGTCGAGCACCGTCACAATCTCGTCCCGGGTCTCGCCGAGGCCGACCATGAGGCCCGACTTGCGCAGCATCCCGGGGTCGCGTGCGGCGACCCGGCGCAGCACGTCCATCGCCCACTCGTAGCGTCCCGAGCGGCGCACCTCGCGGTACAGCCGCGGCACCGTCTCGACGTTGTGGTTGTAAACGTCGGGCCCGGCGTCGACGATCCGGTCCACCTGCATCATGTCGCCGCGGAAGTCGGGGGTCAGGACCTCGATCGTCGGCGGCTCGGCGAGCGCCTTCAGGCGCAGGATGCTGGCGACGAAGCCGGCGGCGCCGCCGTCGGCGAGGTCGTCGCGGTCGACGGCGGTGATCACCACGTGGCGCAGGCCCATGGAGAGAACGGCCTCGACGAGCTGCTCCGGCTCCTCGGGGTCGACCGGACGCGGGCGGCCATGGGCGATCGAGCAGTAGCGGCAGCTACGGGTACACACCCGGCCGTTGATCAGGAAGGTCGCGGTGCCGTGGGCGAAGCACTCGGAGCGGTTCGGGCAGCGCGCCTCCTCGCACACGGTGTGAAGGCCACCCTGGCGCATGGTCCGCTTGATCTCGTGGAGCTCGCCGAGGTGCAGCTTGCGCTGCCGGATCCAGTCCGGCAGCGCGGCCCCCGGGACGTGTCCTCCGAAGCTCACGGTTTCACCACCCACGCGTCCTTGAACCCGGCGCTGCGCATCCTGACCGCCACGCGGTCCGCGGAGACGCCGTCCGGGAAAGGCCCAACCTGGACCTTGTAGAGCACATTCCCCCCGGCGACGCGGCTGGAGACGACGCGCCGGCTGGTCGCGCCGAAGCCGAGCCTGTCCAGGGTCCGGGCCGCCTCCTCCGCCGTGGCCCGCCGCGAGGACGCCAGGACCTGCACCCAGAACGCGTCGGAAACCTGGACGGCCGACGTCGGGATCGCCGGACGGGTCGGAACCTCCGTGGGGGCCGGTCGGGTCGGCAGAGGGCTCGGGGGCAGCGTGGCGGGGGCCGTGGGCAGAGGCGTGACCTCGGGGGACGCGACCGGGGTCGCCACCGACGCCATCGCGGGCAGGGTCGGAGGCGGCACCACCAACTCCTCGGCCGGGGTCGGCGTCCGGACGAGACCGGCGTAGGCCGACGTCGTGGGGATCGCGTCGGGCGGACGCAGGGTGGACCAGGCGGCGCCGTAGCCGAGCGCGAAGGCGAGCACCAACAGGCCCGCGAGGACGATCACGAGCGTGACCAGGACCCTGCCGCTGAGGTCGATCTGATAGTAGGTCGGAGACATAGTCACCTAGCCCCTGTCGGTCACCGGCGGCAGCCAGCCGCTTCGCGGCCGCACCGCCGCCCGGGTTGGCTCATCGTCGAGATCAGCTCTTGGCGAAGAAACCCTCGAGCAGCTTCATCGGCACCGGGAAGACGATCGTCGCCGCATTCTCGGTCGAGATCTCGGTCAGGGTCTGGAGGTAGCGCAGCTGGATCGTGACCGGGTTGTCCGACATCACGACGGCGGCCTCGGCGAGCTTCTTCGAGGCCTCGAGCTCACCCTCGGCGTGGATGATCTTAGCCCGCTTCTCGCGCTCGGCCTCGGCCTGTCGGGCCATCGCGCGCTGCATGTCCGGCGGCAGGTCGACGTGCTTGACTTCGACCATCGAGACCTTCACGCCCCATGGGTCGGAGTGCTGGTCGATGATCGTCTGCAACCGCATGTTGAGCTTCTCGCGCTCGGACAGAAGCTCGTCCATCTCAGCCTCGCCGAGCACAGAGCGCAGGGTCGTCTGGGCGAGCTGCGAGGTCGCGTAGACGTAGTTCTCGACCTCGATCACCGCCTTGGTCGGGTTCATCACCCGGAAGTACACGACGGCGTTGACCTTGACCGTCACGTTGTCGCGGGTGATGACGTCCTGCGGCGGGATGTCGTGGACCACGGTACGCAGGCTGATGCGGACCATGCGGTCGAACGGCCACAACACCAACACCAGGCCGGGCCCCTTGGGCTCGGCCAGCACGCGGCCGAGGCGGAAAATCACGCCGCGCTCGTACTCGTTGAGGATGTTGATCCAGCGGAACAGCAGGAAGACGACGACGATGATGGCCAGGCCGAGGCCGGAACCGATGAACTGCATGCCTACCTCCCGGCGGCGTCGTCGTCTGCGGGCTCGACCACCAGGTCGTGCGCGCCGACGGCGACCACCCGGACCCGGGCTCCGCGCGGCAGCGCTGCGGCGGACTCCGTCCGGGCGTCCCAGTACTCTCCGTGGATGGCGATCTTGCCCTGCGGGGCGAGCTCGACCAGCACCTGGCCGACCTCGCCGACGAGACCCTCCTTGCCGGTCATCACCGGCGCGCGGTGCGCGCGGGCGACCCGGGTGAGGAGGAAGATGGTGATGCCGGCCACCGCCAGGGCGGTCGGCAGGATGACGCCGAGTGAGACCCGCATGTCGGGGATCGGCGAGTCGAACAGCATCAGCGAGCCGAGCACGAAGGAGATCACCCCGCCCGCGGTGAGCAGGCCGTAGCTGGTGATCTTGACCTCGAGCAGGAACAGCACCATGGCGAACACGATCAGGGCGACCCCGGTCAGGTTGACCGGCAGCACCGACAGCGAGTACAGCGCGAGCAGCATCGCGATGACTCCCACGACCCCGGGCAGGACGCCGCCCGGATGGGTGATCTCGACGTAGATCCCGAGCATGCCGAGCGCCATCAGCAGGTAGGCGATGTTCGGGTTGGCGAGCACCGACAGGAAACGTTCAGCGGACGTGCGCTCGAGCGGCACCACGACCGCACCGGCGAGCTCGAGCTTCACCGTGCGGCCGTCGAAGCGCTTGACCTCGCGTCCGTCGAGCGTCTTCAGCAGATCGTCCAGGTTCTTGACGATGAGGTCGATGAGGCCGGCCTCGAGCGCCTCCTCCGCGGTATAGGAGCTCGCCTCCATGACCGCGGCGATTGCCTTCTCGACGTTGCGCCCCCGTCCTTCGGCGAGCGACCGGACCATCGCCGAGGTGTCGTTGAACATCTTCTTCTTGAGCGTGTCACCGAGGTCCTCGCCCTGGCCGCCGACCGGCGACGCGGCGCCGGTGTGAGTGCCCGGGGCCATCGCAGCGACGTCGGCGGAAAGCAGGATGAAAAACCCGGCCGAGGCGGCCCGCGCACCGCTCGGGGCGACGTACACCACCACCGGGACCGGCGACGCGGTGATCGCGGAGGTGATCTTGCGGGTGGTGTCGATCAGCCCGCCCGGGGTGTCGAGCTGGAGCACCAGGAGATTCGCGTCTCGACGGGCGGCCTCGGCGAGGCCGCGCTCGATGTAGCGCTGGGAGACCGGCTGGATGGTGTCGTCGAGGTGCAGCACGACGACCTCGCCGGCAGCCGCCGGAAGGGCCGCAGCGAGCGCGAGCACGGCGCAGAGAACAAGACTGGAACTACGCAGCATCACCCTCATCATAGGGCCGCGGGGACGGGGGAACAAGGGCGCCGCGATCAGCGCGGTGCGGACAGCGCGCGGCGGACGTCTCGCCATGCCGCGCGTGCGTTCCGTAGGTGCGGCGTGCCGCCGCCCGTCGGGGCGAACAGCTCCTCGTCGGCGAGCCGGACCAGGCGCGCGATGGAGCCGGCGGCCTCGGGCCAGCGCCGCGCCGCCGAGGCGCCGATCCGCCCCACGGTGGCGCCCGCCGGGACGGTCTCGCCGCCCCGTTCAAGCCGTCGCACCAGGCGAGCGAGCCCGGCGGCGGCCGGTCCCCGGCTCCGGGCGGACGGTCGGGCCCGGGTCCGGCGGCGCCTGAGCAACACCATCAGGGCCGCGGCCAGCGCCACCCCGGCGAGCCAGAGCGGGAGCCGCTGCGACCTCGCGAGCCCGAGCGCTCCGCCGACCGCGTCCGCGACCAGCGCGACCTGCTCGCCGAGCCCAAAGGTCAGGACGTGGCGGTCCCAGGTCATCAGCGTCCAGTCCCAGAGTTGACGCAGGCGGTCCGCGCGGGTCGGGCTGTCGAGGGCCGGGATCCCCACCGCGGGCGTCGGGTCGAAACTCACCCAGCCTTCCCGCTCACCGAGCCAGACCTCGACCCAGGTGTGCGCGTTGGCCTGGCGCACCAGCACCTCGCGTCCGGAGGGCGACGCCGTACCGCCGCTGTAGCCGCCGACCATGCGCGCGGGCACGCCGAGGTTGCGCAGCAGCACCACCATCGAGCCGGCGAAGTACTCGCAGTGTCCGGCCCGGCCGACGAGCAGGAACCAGCCCACCGGGTCCGCCTCCCAGCGCCCGGCGGAGACGTCGAGGGAGTAGGCGTAGTTCGCCTGCAGGTAGCTGACCACGGCCTCGGCGCGCTCGCGGGCGCCGCCGGCCGAGCCGGCGATCTCGCGCGCCAGCGCCGCGACACCCGGGTTGCCGCGCGGGACGTACCGGTCGCGCGGCCCCGGCGGCACGTCCGAGATCAGTGGCCGTTTCGCCACCCACACCGAGTAGCTCAGCGGGCCCTGCCAGCGACCGCGCAGCATCAACCCGCCCGCCGGATCCAGGCGGACCTCCGCCGCCACGTTGACGGCGACGGCGTCCTCGGGCAGGAACAGGTAGCGCTCGGGGTGCAGGATCTCGATGGTGACCTCGTCGGTGCCGGACAGGCTGTCCCGGTCGTGGGCGAGCCAGACCAGCTCGCCACGGCGCTCGGGAGACCGCATGCCGGTCCGACGGGGCGCCCAGGCCCCGGTCCGCACGAGGTCGAACGCGGTCGCCCGCAGGCGCGTCCATCGCTCCTCGACTCGCCGGTCCTCCGCCGCGGTGAGCACCAGGCTGACCTCGCGCGACTCGCGGATGGCGCCCACGCTGCCGAGCTCGACCGCGGTCGAGAACCCGGTCACCGAGCGCGCCCCCCCGGTGCCCGCGATCCACGGCGAGCGTAGCCGCGGCATCGCCAGGAACACCGGCACCGCGAGCGCGCAAGCGAGCGCCGCCGCCGCCGCGGCGTGGGCGGGCCGCGGCAGGGCGCGCACACCCCGAGCGAGGGGCAGCCCGCCGAGCAGGACCCGCATACCCACCCACCAGGCGATTCCGGCCGAGACGATCAGGTAGCCGAGCAGCGCGATGTGGGTCGAGGACGCCACCGAGATCAGCCACAGCAGGGCGACCGTCGGCAGCGTGCGCAGGAAGGCCCTCCGGTTGGCGACCATCATCACCTGGACCGCGACCAGGAGCAGGAGCAGGTGCCCGAGAGGCCGCAGCGGTCCGACCCGGAGCCCGCCCGAGGCGAGGACCACCGCCAGGATGGCCACCGCCGCCAGGTTCTGGACCCAGTCGGGCAGTCGCAGCGTCCGCGCCGGCACGAGCACGAGCCAGGCGGCGGCGGCGGCCGCCACGAGCCAGAACGGCAGCAGGGTGAGGCCGGTGAACGGCAGCGGCAGGATCGCCCAGGCGAGCACCAGGCCGAGCAGCCGGCGCTCGGCGGTCATGCGGCCTCCCCGGTGGTGAACCCGGTCCACGCGACGCCCCGCGGCACCCGGGGAGGCGGCGCGTCGAGGGGCTCCGGTCGGATTTCCGCCAGCGGCACCAGCAGCGCGGCGCCGTGCTCCGGCGCCGCCACCGGCGCCACGACCAGGCCCCCGAGGACCAGCCCGACCGGTTCTCGGCGCCGGATCCGCTCGACGGCGACCGTGGCCACCGCGCTGACCGCCTGTTCGAAACGCTCCAGGGCCGCCACGTCGTCGAGCCGGGCGAGGCGCGGGTCGAGCACCAGGTAGACCGCGCCCTCGCGTCGCCGCTGGCGCTCGGTGACGATCAACCGCTGCTGGCGAGCGGACTGCTTCCAGTGGATTTGGCGGCGTTCGTCGCCGGACTGGTACCCGCGCAGCTGGGTTACGTCGCCCTCGCGTCCGTGGTCCCGCTCGTGGATCGCGTCGCTCCCGCCCGGCGCCGCCGTCCGTTGGGCGCGAGCCGCGGGCAGCAGGCGCGGGTAGACCAGTACCCTTTCCTCGTCCGCCGCGCGCTTCGACTTGAGGAAGAAGCCGAGCGGGAGGAGGACCTCGAGACGCCACGGGCCGAGGGCGGTCCACCCGCGGCGGGGCAGAACCACCTCGATGCTGTGGCGGCTCTCCGAGCGACCCGTGAGGAGACCTTCCACGAGCACCGCACGCCCGCGCCCGTCGCGGACGACCAGACCGTACGCCGGCAGGCGGGAGTGATTGGTCAGGGTCAGGCCGAGCACCACCGGGCGGCCGGCGAAGACCTCTCGAGGCCGGTCCAGCCGCAGGGTCACCGCACCCAAAACCTGACGCGACCATGCTCCTGACACGAGGTAGCTGCCGAGGGCGAGGCCGAGCACCATGATCAGGGCGTTGTTGCCGGTGTTGACCGCCGCGAGGCCGACCACCAGCTGCACGGCGAGGAAGATCCCGCCCCAGCGGGTGAGTCGGAGGCCAAAGCCCGGAAAGCGCGCCCGCCATCCGGTCGGCGCGACGCCGCTGGCGGGCCCGGTCGTCTCGGCTGCCGCGACGCCCGCACTCATCTCGGGACCGGCACCTCGTCGAGCAGGATGCGCACCACGGCCCGCTCCCGTCGGCTGCGCTCCCAGCCGTCCCCGACCAGCGGGTCGGCGAGCAGGATGCGGTGGGCGAGCACCGGCTCGGCGATCTCGTGGAGGTCGTCGGCGGTGACGAAGCCGCGACCCCGGACCAGCGCGAGGGCCTGTGCCGACCGGTGCCAGGCGAGCGCCCCGCGGGTCGAGATGCCGAGCGCGAGGGCGTCGTGTCGGCGCGAGTGCTCGGCGACCGTGAGCACGTACTCGGTGAGCGACTCGGCGACGTGGACCTCCCGGACCTGGCGCTGGATCTCGATCACGTCGGCCGCGTCGAGCACCGGGACGAGCTGCTCGAGCTCCGGCTCGACGGTGCCCGCGCGGAGCAGCTCGAGCTCGGCCTCTCGCGGCGGGTAGCCCATCGACAGCCGCATCAGGAAGCGGTCGAGCTGGGACTCGGGCAGCGGGTAGGTGCCAGTGGACTCGACCGGGTTCTGGGTCGCGACGACCAGGAACGGCTCCGCGAGACGGTGCCGGGTGCGCTCGACGGTGACCGCGTGCTCGCTCATCGCCTCGAGTAGCGCCGACTGGGTGCGCGGCGTGGCACGGTTGATCTCGTCGGCGAGCACGACGTGGGCGAACAGCGGACCGGGCACGAACTCGAACCCACCGGTGGCTTGGCGGAAGACCGAGATGCCGATGATGTCCGAGGGCAGCGTGTCGGAGGTGAACTGGATGCGGTGGAAGTCGAGCTGCAGCGAGCGCGCGAGGGCCTGGGCGAGGGTGGTTTTGCCGACCCCGGGCACGTCCTCGAGCAGCACGTGGCCCTGGGCAAGCAGGGAGGCGATCAGCGCCTCGACCAGCTCTGGGCGACCACGGAACACCCGCAGCACGGAGTCGCGCAACCCCTCGAGGGACGCCAACACCGAAGGACTGACCGGGTTCACGCGCGCTGCTCCGCCGTCATGCTCTCGTCCTCCCCCCTGGTCCGTTGTACGGACCTGCACCCACCGCCGTTCCGTCCGCCGGGCTCCATGAGGAACCCTCAGAACGGGCCGGGTTAATCCTCGGTACCACGACGCAAGGCAAGCAGGACAACCCGAGAGGCCCCGCCGCCCAGGTCGCGCACCACCTCGAGGCCGGTCGAGCCCGCGACGTCGGCGCGCTCGGGACACTCCAGGCACGCGATGCCGTCTTCGTCGACGAGCCCTGCAGCGACCGCGGCCTCGAGCGCCTCGAGGCCTTCACGCCAGGTCTCGAACGGTGGGTCGGCCCACACCAGGTCGAAGCGCTCGCCGCGGCGGGCGAGCTCGTCGACCGCCGCCCGCGCGGACCGCGCCAGCACGACCGCCTCCTCTGAGGTAGCCTCGAGCCGGGCCAGGTTGCCCTCGACCAGTCGCGACGCCGCCGGATGACGTTCGACGAACACCGCCCGCACCGCCCCGCGCGACAGTGCCTCGATCCCGACCGCGCCGGTCCCTGCGTACAGGTCGAGGACTCGCGCGCCGGCGACGCGCTCGCCGAGCACCGCAAAGGCCCTCTCCCGCATCGCGTCCGGGGTCGGGCGCAGCGGCATGCCGCGGGTCGGACCCCTGAGCGGCCGCGAGCGCCACCGCCCGCCCGTGACCCTCACCGCCGCTCCCGTACCACGCGCAGGATGATGTCGGTCCGACTGGCCGCCGACACCGCCTCGATCATCGGATTCTCGAGGTACTCGAGCACCAGGGTCCCATCCTCGCGCACGTCCGTGACCTCGGCGAGGCGGCCGTTGCGCAGCTCCACGACCTCGCCCAGCTGCGGCTCCCAGCTGCGCAGCGCCTCCCGGCCAGGATCGGCCTCGAGCACCGCGGTCTGAATGTCGTCGAGGGTCCTCACCAGGCGACCCATCGCAAGGTCGAGCACCGCGACCGGCGAGTAGGCGATCCGCCGTCGACCCGCGTCGCCGACATAGAGGTCGATGACGGCGGTCCCGCCGACCGACTGGGCCTCGTCCTGCAACTGCCCGCGCGGATCGGCGAGCTCGACGGCGTCGCCCTGGATGGCGACGAGGTAGGCCATGTAGACCGGCTCGTCGAGAGTCAGCCGCCCGACCCAGACCTGGACGCCGCCCTCGCGGATGCTGACCACGGCGACACCGTCGGAGAACAGGCTCACCCGGACCGCCCGGTCCCGGAGCTCGACGGTGCGCTCGACCACCGGCACCGGCGCCATCTCCGGAGTCGCCGTCGCCTCGGGGGTCGGAGTCGCCTCGGGCCTCGGGCTCGCCTCGGGAGCCGGGGGCACGACCTGGAGCGCCAGCGCGAGAAAGACGGCGATCACCGGCCGCTCCCCGGACGGGCCGCCATCCTGCAGCGCGCCAGCTCGACCGCGTGTGCGAACGCCCCGGCCTCGTCGATCATCCCGTCGATCAGGGCGTCGCGGGTCGCGCGCAGCGCCTCGCCCAGCCACGGGCCCTGCGGCACGCCTGCGGCGCGCAGGGCCATTCCGCGGACCGGTGGACGGATCCGCATCGCGGCTGCGACCGCGTCCGCGAGCCGCCGCCGAGCGTCGAGCTCGAGCCCGGTCATGGCCAACAGCTGTGCCTCGGCCGAGCCGCGTTCCACCGCCCGCACCCGCGCCGAGCGCGGCTCGAGCGCTGCCGCACGGCTCATGGCAGCGACCTCGGCGGGGAGCGCCGCGAAGCCGCGTTCCACCTCCCCCGCGAGCTGCAGGCGCTCCGCCAGGCGGGCGGCGGCGCCGAGCCCGTCGTCGAGCACGAGGGCTCCGAGGAAGAGACGCCACCCCTGTGGCGCGGGCCCCAGCCCTTCGAGCACGTACCACGCGACCTGACCTTCGAGCTCGAGGGTGAAGGCCGCCAGGTCTCGTCCCCAGTGGAGGTCGCTCGAGATCGCGCCGAGCAGCCCGAGCTCCCCGAGGAGGGAGAGCGACTGTGCAGGGTGGGACTCCGAGAGCAGCAGGTCGAGCTCGCGCGCCAACCGCTGCCCGCTGAGCCGTTCGAAGACCCGCTCGCGGATCGCTGTGGCGACCAGGTCGCGGGTGTCCGGCGAGATGGTGAAGCCGAGGCGTCGCGCGTAGCGCACAGCGCGGATCGCTCGCGTCGGGTCGTCGATGAAGCTGAGCGAGTGCAAGACCCGCAGCTCGCGCCGCTGGAGGTCCTTGCGGCCACCGAAGAAGTCCACCAGCTCGCCGTAGCGGGCGCCGGCCAGGATCACCGCGAGGGCGTTGATGGTGAAGTCGCGCCGGTACAGGTCCTGACGAATGAGCGAGGTCTCGACGTCGGGCAGGGCTGCCGGCGTGCGGTAGAACTCGGTTCGCGCCGAGGCGACGTCGACTCGGTGGCCGCCGGGCAGCGTGACGACCGCGGTGAGGAACGGCGCGTGCGGGTGGCAGCGCCCGTGGTGCCGTGCGGCCAGGGCCTCGGCAAAGGCGATGCCGTCGCCCTCGACCACCAGGTCGACATCCTCGCTGGCGCGCCCGAGCAGCACATCGCGCACCATGCCGCCGACCAGGTAGACCACGACGTGGTGCTCGGCGGCGACCTTCGGCACCGACTCGAGCAGCGGGCGCACCCATTCCGGCGCGAGCTCGCGCAGGCGGCTGGCAATCGGCTGGGTCACCGCGCGGGCCGCGGCCATCCGGTTGTCGAGCCCCGACCCGGTCTCGTGCTGGTGGGCGAACAGTCTCCGGAACAGCTCCATCCGGGTCACGAGGCCGACCGGCCGCCCGTCGGCCTCCACGACCACGAACCGGTACGAACGCTCGAGGAAGAGATCGCGGAGCTCGCCGAGCGGCGTGTGGGCCGGCACCGAGGGGACCTCGGGCTGCATCACGGTCTCGACCGGGCGGTCGTCGAGCCGGTGCGACAGAGCGCGGTCGAGGATCTGCCGGGTCACCACCCCGATCAGCTCGCCGTGCGCCGGATCCTCGACCGGCAGCGCGTTCACCCGCAAGTGGTTCAGCCTCTCCTTGGCGTCCGCCACCGAGGTGCCGACGGCGACGGTGAAAATCTTGCGCACCGCGACGTCCAGCGCGCAGGTCTCCGGCGGCATCGCGCCCGCGAGCGCTGCGAGCAGCTCCTCGCGCAACTCCACCGGCACCCGGCCCGCGACCCGGGCCGACGCGGCGGTGGCGTGCCCGCCGCCGCCGAAGCGCTGCGCGACCGTCCCGACATCGAGGCCGTCGAGGCGGGAACGCAGGATGACCGTGGTTGCGCGTCCGCCAACCAGCATCGCCACCGCGACCGTGAGGTCGAAGGTCTCCATCCAGCGGTGCACGACGTAGGCCGCCTCCTCGTGGTAGTGGTCCACGTCGACCCGCGACACCGCGACCGGCACGCCGTGCAAGGTCACCATCTCGGTGCCCTCGGCAAGGCTGTGGAGGAGCTCGAACTGGTTCGGCTCGAGACCGCGCTGGACCCACTGACGGACCCACTCCAGCGAGCCGCCGTGCTCGAGCAGCCAGGCCGCCGCGCGGAGGTCTTCCGGGGTCGTGTCACGGTAGGACAGCGCACCGGTGTCCTCGTAGATGCCCATCAGCAGCAGCGACGCCTCGTCGGCGCTCGGGGACAGTTCCCGCTCCTGCATCTCCAGCGCGAGCACGGTGCAGGTCGCGCCAACCGGCCGCTCGAGGACCTCCTTGGCGCCGAGAGCCTCGGGCTCGGTCAGGTGGTGATCGATGAGCGTCACTGGACACGCCTCGCGCCGGATGAGCTCCCACGCCTCGCCGAGTCGGGCGGGGTTGCGGGTGTCCACCACCACTGCGTGATCCCAGCGCTCGCGACGCGCCTCGCGCATTTTCAGCTCCGGGAACGGCCAGCCTGTTTCGGCCAGGAAGCGGCGCACTGCGGCCTCCTGCGAGCCCGGGAAGAGCACCCGGGCATCGGGGAAGAGCCGCACCGCCACCACCGCCGCGGCGAAGGCGTCGAAGTCGGCCGACAGGTGGGTGGTGATGATCTCCACGAGCCCATTATGGGCCGGACGGGAGGAGGACGGATGGAACCAGAGAGACTCAGCGCGGGCGTTGCCCGCAACCCAAGCGAGCAAGGCCCCAGGCCGGAAGGCCGGTGCTGCCATGGGTGGCTGGTAGGCGCCTGCCCTCCGGCATGGAATCTGGCTCGTCTGGGCTGCGGGTACCGCCCGCGCCTTCGAAGGAGCGGAGCGTGCCTCCGCTCGCGGCACGGGAGCAGGCAAGCTGCTCCCCTACGGGATCCCGGGTCGCGAGCCCCGAGTGGGCGGAGTTTGACCCTCCGTCGTGAGTCCTACGCCCGGGCTCGCAGGTTCTCGAGCGTGCGCTCGACCTCGGCGACCGCGTCGGAGCGCGGCAGCGGCCGCTTGACGCCGTCCGCGCGCAGGCTGAGCTCGACTTCGTTGCGCTCGAGGCCGCGGGCGCCGACCACGACCCGGACCGGGAAGCCGATCAGGTCCATGTCGTTGAACTTGACCCCGGGCCGCTCGGCGCGGTCGTCGTAGAGCACGTCGACCCCGGCCGCGCGGAGCTCCTCGTAGAGCGCGTCGGCGGCCGCGACAACCTCGGGGCGGTCGGCGTTGAGCACCACCAGAAGCACCTCGTAGGGCGCCAGCGGGAGCGGCCACACGATCCCCTTGTCGTCGTGGTTCTGCTCGATCGCCGCGGCCACGGTGCGCCCGATCCCGAGCCCGTAGCAACCCATCACCATCGCCCGCTCGCCGCCCTCGGCGTCCTGGTAGACGCACTTCATCGGTTCCGAGTACTTGGTGCCGAGCTTGAAGATGTGCCCGACCTCGATGCCGCGCTTCTCGACCAGGGACCCGGCGCAGCGCGGGCACGGGTCGCCGGCCCGGGCGAGTGAGACGTCGACCACCGCGGCGGGGGTGAAGTCCCGCCCCGGCACGATCCCGACGAGGTGGGTGTCGGGGCGGTTGGCGCCGGTCGCGGCGACCGCGAGGTCCATCACCGTGGGATCGGCGAGGACGCGGACGCCCTCGAGGCCGACCGGGCCCGAAAAGCCCTGCGGGCCGCCGGTGACCGCGCGGATCCTCTCCTCCGAGACGAGCTGGAGGTGGAGGCAATCGAGCGCGTTGCCGAGCTTGACCTCGTTGACCTCGAGGTCGCCCCGGATCAGCACCGCGAGGGGCTCGCGCTCGGTCTCGAAGATCAGGGTCTTGATCAGGTGCGCGGGGGCGATGCCGAGGAAGGCCGCGACCTCCTCCACCGAGCGCATCTCGGGGGTGTCGACCGCGCGCGGGGCCTCCGGACGGTCGAGCGGCCACTCCGGGGCGGCTGCGACAGGGCCGGTGGCGGCCTTCTCGACGTTGGCACCGTAGCCGCAGGAGGGGCACGACAGGATCGCGTCCTCGCCGGTTGCGGCCAGGACCATGAACTCGTGCGACTCGGAGCCGCCGATGTTGCCGGTGTCGGCCTCGACCTGGGTGTAGCCCAGCGCGCAGCGCTCGAACACCCGTCGGTACGCCGACTCCATCGCCCGGTACGCCAGGTCGAGGTCGGCGCCGTCGACGTGGAACGAGTAGGCGTCCTTCATGATGAACTCGCGCCCGCGCATGAGCCCGAACCGCGGCCGGATCTCGTCCCGGAACTTGGTCTGGATCTGGTACATGTTGACCGGGAGCTGGCGCCACGAGGTGACCGCGCGGCGCACGATGTCGGTGATCACCTCCTCGTGGGTGGGCCCGACGCAGAAATCGCGGTCGTGGCGGTCCTTGAGGCGGAGCAGCTCGGGACCGTACTTGGCCCACCGGCCCGACTCCTGCCACAGCTCCGCCGGCTGCACCGCCGGCATCACGAGCTCGGCGGACCCGGCCCGCTCCATCTCCTCGCGGACGATGGTCTCGAGCTTGGCGATCGACCGCCAGCCGAGCGGGAGGTAGTTGTAGATGCCGGCCGCGACCTTGGAGATCAGGCCGGCGCGCATCATCAGGCGGTGCGACACGACCTCGGCGTCGGAGGGGTCCTGGCGCAGCGTGGGGATGAAGGTCCGGGTCCAGCGCATGGGTCTTTGATCCTCCTCAGGTGCGGGAGCGGGTGGCGCTCGAACGTCGGCGCAGGTCGTCGAGCAGGCTGCCGAGCTGGCGGACGTGACCGAGCAGCTCCTCGTCGAGCCCGCCGCCGCGGCGGCCGCGAGCCGCCTCGAGCGCGGCCTCGGCGCCGTTCGCGTCGCCGGCGCCGAGCCGCGCCACCGCGAGCTGGCGCAGCAGCGCCGGTTGCGGCGCGAGGTCGACGGCCTGTTCCAGGTACTGCACCGCTTCGCGGTAGCGGCCACGCTTGAGCGCAATCGCGCCGAGCGCGGCGAGCGGGTAGTGACGGAGCTCCCGCGGGGAGCTCTCGAGCGCCTCCCGGGCGAGGTCGCGGGCGGCGTCGAGGTCCTCGCCGAGCTCGACCTCGACCAGCGACAGCTCGTAGGCCGCCATGCCGCGCGCGAGCGGGTCGTCACCGGAGGCGATCAGTCCGCGAGCGATCCGCCGCGCGGCGCGCGGCCGGCCCGCCTGGCGCAGCGACTCGAGCAGCGCGACCACTGCCGCGGCGCGATAGGGCGCGCCGTTGCCGACCCGGAGCAGGCGGTGGGCGTGGCCGATCGCAGCGCGTGCTCTGCCCGCGGACGAGGCGAGCAGCGCCGCGGTCGCGCGCAGCCCCGCCTGGTCGGGCGCAGCGGCGACCGCCGACGTGAACAGCCCGAGTGCTGCCTCGGTGCGGCCGCGCTCGAGAGCGGTCTCGGCACGAGCCACCAGACGGGCGGCGTCGCTGGGCAGGTCGCCGGTCGGGCGCACCCGCAGCAGGCGCACCGTTTCCTGGTACTGGAGGCGGTTGGGGTCGAGGTGGAGCACCTGCTGAAAGGTGGAGAGGGCGCGCCGGTTCCAGCCGCGGCGGAGGTAGGCCAGGCCAAGTTGGTAGAGCGCGTCCTCGAACTCCGGCTCGAGGTCGACGGCGCGTCGCAGCTCGGTGATCGCCCGTCCCGGCAGCTCGAGGTGGAGGTAGCTGAGGCCGAGCAGGTAACGGGTTTGGGCCAGCTCCTCGCGCTCGAGGCTCGCTTCGAGGTAACTGATCGCGACCGCCGGCCGCCCCCGCAGCACCGCCAAGGCGCCGATCGTGAAGTGCGGTAGGAACGACTCCGGCGCCATCTCCAGCGCCTGGTGCAGGACCGCCTCGGCCTCGTCCCAGCGCGCGAGGTCGGAGGCCACGGTGCCGAGGTAGATCAGGGTCTCGTAGTGAGGGCCGCGCAGCTCGAGCACGCGGCGGAAGGCGACCCGCGCCGACTCGAGATCGCCGGTGGTGAACGACGCCTCCCCGACGAAGCTCCACAGCTCGTCGTTGTCCGGCGCCATCGCGACCAGGTCGGCGAGGAGCTCGTTGACCTGGTCCATGTGACCACCGACCAGGGCGAGCTCCAGGGCGCGCACCGTGCGGCGCAGCTCGGGCGTGGCTGCGCGGACGTGCTCGGCCTGCTTGAGGATCCGCCGCGCCCGGTCGCGGAAGCGCTGGGCGAGGTCGCGGGACAGGAGCTCCTCCTCGACCACCCGCTCCCAGCCGTCGATGACCTCGGTGCGGGACACGATGCCCTGGCCCTCGAGCAGGCCCCCGAGGGCCTGGACGCCGGCATGGGTCACGGTCAGGTTGTGCTCGATCTGGGCCAGGCGCTCGCCGGTCGAGGCGACCGCCCGCGCCAGCTGGCGGACGCTCTTCTCGAGCCCCGAGATCCGCTCCAGGAGGTGCTCCTCGAGCTCCTCCTGGGCTTCGAGGAAAAGCTCCTCGGTGGCCTCGTCGGTCTCGTCGACCACCCCCGAGACCACCATGAGCTTGGTACCGCAGCGCACGCAGGCTTCCCGCGAGTCGGGGTTGGCGGCGCCACAGAACTGGCACAGCACCGCGCTACTCCTCGTCGTACTCGAAGAAGCCGCGCCCGGTCTTGCGTCCCAGGCGACCGGCGTCGACCATCCGCACCAGCAGCGGGCACGGGCGATACTTGGGCTCGCCGAGCTCCTCGTGGAGGTTGCGCATCACGGCCAGACAGGTGTCGAGCCCGATCAGGTCGGCGAGCGCCAACGGGCCCATCGGATGGTTCATGCCCAGGGTCATGATGCGGTCGATCGCCGCCGCCTCGGCCACGCCCTCCCAGAGGGCGAAGATGGCTTCGTTGACCATCGGCATCAGCACCCGGTTGGAGACGAATCCGGGGTGGTCGTCGCACACCACGGGGGTCTTGCCGAGTCGCTCGGCGAGTGCCGTCACCACGGTGAGGGTGTCATGTGAGGTGTCCATCCCGCGCACGACCTCCACCAGCCGCATCGCGGGCGCCGGGTTCATGAAGTGCATCCCGACGACACGGTCCGGTCGGCCCGTGATGCCGCCCAGACGGGTGATCGACATCGCCGACGTGTTGGAGGCCAGGATCGTCTCCGGAGGGCACCGGCGGTCGAGCTGGCGGAAGATCTCTGCCTTGATGTCGAAACGCTCGACCGCGGTCTCGACGACGACCTGTGCTGCAGCATGGTCGGCGAGGCGGCCCGACGTGGCGATGCGTCCGAGCACCGCATCGCGTTCGGCGGCCGGTAGCCGCCCGCGTCCGACGTGGCGCTCCAGCACGGCGGCGATCGAGGCCACGCTGCGCTCGAGCGCATCGTCGTCGATGTCGCTCAGCACCACCCGCAGGCCCGCCGTGGCGGCCACCTGCGCGATGCCGCTGCCCATCTGGCCCGCCCCGACGATGCCGAGGGTGTGAACCTCCACGGCGTCTCCTCCGGTCAACTCGCCCGGCCGCGCGCACGGCGTCCCCTCGGGGAGGCGGGTCCCCCCCGGCGCGGCGCCGGATGCGGCGAACGAGACGGGCGTGAGCTGTGCATCACGGGGACCACGGCGGCGCGCGGCGACGGGTCGAGCCCGCCGGCACGGCCGCGGACGATCAGAGCAGGGCGTCCAGCTTGGCCTGGATGCTCTTCTTGTCGGCGACGCCGATGATGCGATCGGCGACCTTGCCCTCCTTGATGAACAGCAGGGTCGGGATCGCCTGGATGCCGTACTTCACGGCCGTGTCGCGGTTGGAGTCGACATCGAGCTTGGCCACGACCGCGCGACCTTCGTACTCGCCAGCGATCTCCTCGACGACCGGCGCGACGTTCCGGCACGGGCCGCACCAGACCGCCCAGAAGTCCACCAGGGCGGGCGTTTTCGCCTGCAGAACAGTGGTCTCGAAGTCCGCATCAGAGACCGGGATAGTCTTGCCAGCCATGTGAGCTGCCTCCGTCGTCACGAATCGGCGCCGGGGTCCCGGCGCCGGCCCATGGTACTACACTGCAGCAGGAGAGGTTGCCATGGTCTATGCCCCGCCCTACCTCAATTTCCTCGGCTACGAGGCACCCGTCGCGCCGGAGCGGGCACGCATCCGCGTGCTGCCGATCCCTTACGACCTGACCACGTCCTACCAGCCCGGCGCCCGGCGCGGACCGATCGCCGCGCTCGAGGCCTCGACCCACATGGAGTGGTACGACGAGGAGCTCGAGGCCGAAACCGGCGCGGCGGTCGCGATCGCGACCCTGGCCCCGCTCGAGACCGAGACCAGCGGTCCGGCCGCGATGATGTCCCGCATCGGCGCTGCGGCCCGCGAGTGGGCGGACCGCGAGCGGCTGCTGGTCGCACTTGGCGGCGAGCACTCCGTGACCGCTCCCCTGGTGGCCGCCCACCGCGAGCTCTGGCCCGATCTCACCGTTCTCCAGATCGACGCCCACGCGGACCTGCGCGACTCTTTCGAGGGCAGCCCCCACAATCACGCCTGCGTGATGCGCCGGGTGCTCGAGACTGGCCTCCGGATCGTGCAGGTCGGCATCCGCTCGCTCACCCGCGAGGAGCACGAGCTGATCCGCGCCGACGGCCGGCTGACCACGGTCTTCGCCCGAGACATCGCCGACCGGCCGGCCCGGGAGTGGGCCGACGAGATCGTCACGGCCCTTGGCGAGCACGTCTACCTGACCGTCGATGTCGACGGCTTCGACCCCTCGATCATGCCCGGTACGGGCACCCCAGAGCCCGGCGGCCTGACCTGGCGCCAGGTCGCCGATCTTCTGGCGGCCGTCGCCAGCCGTCGCCGCCTGGTCGGAGCGGACGTGGTCGAGCTGGCGCCCATCCCCGGCCTGGTCGGCGGCGACTTCCTGGTCGCACGGCTCGCCTACCGCGTGATGGGCCTCGCCGCCCGCCAGCGCAACTGGATCTAGCCCGAACTACTCACCAGATTTCTGCTGCGTCACGAGCTGCAGAACCGGGGGGACTTGACAGGGCAGCTCCTCGATTCTATATTTCGCGTGGAGACGAAATGGAAATCACGCCCCTCGAGAAGGCAAACCGAGTCCACAAAGCCCTGTCCCACCCTGTCCGCGCCAGGATCCTGGTCCTGCTGCGCAGCGGCGAGCTGTGCGTGTGCCAGATCAACGCCGTCATCGGCGTCGCACCGTCGACGGTCTCGGCCCACCTGCGCGAGCTGCGTACGTCGGGGCTGGTCGCGGAGCGCAAGGCCGGCCGCTGGGTCCACTACCGGCTCGCCCGCGACGGCGCCGACCCCGCTCTGGCAGCGCTGTGGCCCGCGCTCGACGGCGATCCCCTGCTCGTGGACGACGCGAAGGTCCTGCGCCGGCTCGATGAGATGCCGGTGGAGGCCCTGTGTCGGCCGGAGTTCGACGCCGCCGTGCTGCGGGTGGCATGTTGCAGCGGCGCTGTGGTTGAGCGAAAGACGGAGGAGCGACATGCCTGATCAGGACGTGAAGAACGCGGTAAGGGAGCATTATGCGGACGTCGCCCGGCAGCAGGGATCGTGCTGCGGACCCGCCACCAGCTGCTGCGGGAGCGCGACGCCGGCCACGATCAGCACGGCGATCGGCTACAGCGTGGTCGAGCTCGCGGCGGTCCCTGAGGGCGCCAACCTCGGTCTCGGCTGCGGCAACCCGCTCGCGTTCGCCGCGCTCGAGCCGGGCGACGTAGTCGTCGACCTCGGCTCCGGGGCGGGCTTCGACTGCTTTCTCGCCGCGCAGCGGGTCGGACCCGAGGGTCGGGTGATCGGCGTCGACATGACCCACGAGATGCTCGAGCGCGCCCGCGCCAACGCGGCCAAAGGAGACATCGCCAACGTCGAGTTCCGGCTCGGCGAGATCGAGAACCTCCCGGTCGCCGACGCCACCGCCGACATGGTGATCTCGAACTGCGTGATCAACCTGTCGACCGACAAGCCGCGGGTCTTCCGGGAGGCGCTGCGGGTACTCAAGCCGGGCGGACGCCTGATGGTCTCTGACCTCGTGCTCGCACGCCCGCTGCCCTCGAGCGTGGTGCATTCGGTCGCGGCCTACGCCGGCTGCATCGCCGGCGCGATGCTCAAGAACGACTACCTGGCGGCGATCCGCGAGGCCGGGTTCGCCGAGGTCGCGGTGCTTGCCGAGTCGAGCTACCCGATCGGCTCCTCCCACCCGGATGCGAGCGAGGACGCGGTCCTTGCCGACCCGACCATCGGACCGGACGACCTCCGCGCCGCAGCCGAAGCGGTGGTGAGCGTCAAGGTCTCCGCCGTCCGGCCGTGACGACGCCGCCAGAGCGGCAGCCGGCCACCCACGGTCTGGGGTGACCCGGACCACGGACGTGTGCTGGCGTCGAGTTCAATTCGCGTCTACTCTGGGAGGGAGTCCTCGGGAGGTTGACATGTTCTTGCGCAGGCTCGTCATCATCGCCGCACTTGCGGCTGTCCCGATGCTCGTCACGGCACAGGAGGTCGTGTCCCGCGAGCCCGCGGGCGACCCGCTCGCTGGAGGGCCATGCCGCTTCGTGCCCGCCTCCGGACGGACGCTTTCCGACACCTACGATCGCTACTGGGCGACCGACCTCGACCTCACCAACCTCGGCGACGGCGACGCCACGGTCCGCATCGCTTTGCTCGCCCGCGGCGAGAACAACAGAACCGCGCCGGTCGCGGTGCTCGCCCCGATCCCCCCGGGCGCGTCGGTCCACCTCGACGACGTGGTACCCCTGGTCCTGGAGCGGCAGTGGCGCACGTTCCTCGGTGGAATTTCCGTGTGCGCCGGCGGCGCTCCCGTCCTGGCGGTGAGTCGGACCGCGTGGCGCACTCCGGTCGGCACTGTCGGCCAGTCCATGCCGGCCTTGACGTCGGCTCAGGCACTTCCCGCCGGGACGACGGCCCACCTGCTCGGCCTGCGCGAGGACGCCGCCGTCCGCACCAACGTCGGCGTTCTCAACCCGTCGTCCGAGCCGGTGTCGGTCCGCCTTCGGCTCTTCGACGACTCGGGCGCGCTCGTCATCACCCTGCTCCAGGACGTTCCCGCAGTGTCGCAGATCCAGATCAACAGGGCGCTCGCGCGCTTCGGGCTGAGCTCGGGCCGGATCGAGGTCGACTGCGAGGACGGCCCGCTCTTCCCCTACGCCACCCGGGTCGACAACCTGACCAACGACTCGGCCTGGATCGCGCCGCAGATCGTCGTGGACGCAAAGAACTGAGGCGACGTACCGCAGGGCCCCAGGGCGCGTGGCCAACAGGCATCGGCTCCGTACCCTCTCCACGACGTGCCCGCCCACGCTGATTGCAGTTCGTTTCGAGCAACGACCTGCCACCTCTCATAGCTCACGACGCGCGGAGCGCGTCATAGGAATCTGAGAACCCGGGGTTCTCAGATTCCTCCGAGATCCGCGAGCACGAGGCGCGCCACCCGCTCGCCATAGGCGATGGCGTAGTTCTGGCCGCGGTCCTCGGGGTAGATCTGGGCCATCGAGCACAGGTAGAGGCCGTCGACCGGGGTGCGCATGGCCGGCAGCCGATCCCGGTAGCCGCAGGTGACCACCGGCTGCGCGTAATCGGCGCGGAAGTGGTGGCTGGCGAGAATCCAGGACGGGTCGAAGGCCGGATTCACCTTCGCCAAGGCCGGCAGGTAGGTCGCCATCACCTCCGCCTTGCTCGCCCGGAACATCGGGTTGTCGAGGAACATGTAATTGGAGATGTAGAGGATCCGGCGACCGCCGTAGCGCTCGGCCGGAACGTAGTTGGTGTGCTCGATGAGCCCCCCGAACGGCATTTCGGGGTCGGCGATGTTGAGCCAGTAGTACGGCGTCAGGGAGCGGTCGAGCTCGAGCACGGTGCAAATCGCCGCGGTCGCACGAAGCTCGCTCAGGCGAGCATGGTCGTCGGCCGGGAGCAGGTGGCCGGCGATCTCGAGGTAGTCGGGAACCGAGGCCGCAACCACCACCCGATCGGCGTCGAAAGTCCCCTTGCGGGTGATCAGCCGAAGGCGGCCTGCCTCGCGCTCGATCCGCCGCACCGCGTCGGCGAGGTGGAGCTCCCCGCCGAGGCCCTCGATGCGCCCCTGGAGGACGCCCACCAGGCGGCCGAACGAGCCCCGCATGTAGCCGAGCCTCTCGCCCATCCCGGACTCGTTGCGCGAGCGTCCGCGCAGCGAGATCTTGCGCCACAGCCACACCATCGCCACCCGCTCGGCGTCGTCGGCGAACTTCTGGTACAGGAGGGGTCCCCACACCGTCCGCCAGGCCCGCTCACCCTGCCACCGGCGCAGCCAGTCGCCGGCGGTCACGCTCTCGAACGGTTCCGGTCGCCGCGCCCGCTGCAGGTACAGCGTCGCGAACGCGAAGCGGAGCTTGTCGAGCAGCGGCAGCGGACGGAAGCGCAGCAGCGACATCGGGGTGCCGAAATCCCACAGTCGGCCCCCGGTCCAGATGCCCATCTTCGACGGCAGCCACTCGATCTCGTCCGCGAGCCCAAGCTCGCCCGCCAAGCGCACGTAGTCGGTGTCGCTGGTGAACAGGTGGTGATAGAAGGCCTCGAGGGGCTCACCCCCGACCTCGAACGCGCGCGCCAGGCCGCCCGTTTCGGGGTAGCGTTCGAACAGGTGCACCCGATATCCTGCCCCGGCCAGTCGCAGCCCGGCCGTCATGCCAGCGAGCCCGGCCCCGACGATCGCGAGGGTCTCCGTCATGGGCGCACGCTACCCCACGCCTCCGGTGACGTCAAAGTGGGCGGCCCTGTTCTATGCCACCTACTTTGGCGTGCTCGGGGTCGCTCTGCCCTTCCTGGGGCCGTATCTCGCCGCTCGCAGCGTCGGCGCGGTCGGGATTGGTCTCGCGACCGCCGCCTTCTCCGCGCCGAAGCTCGTCTACGCGCCGGTCCTCGGCGCCCTGGTGGACCGCGGCCGCTGGTTCCACGGCCTGCTCGCCGCCCACCTCGCGCTGTCGCTCGGCGCCGCTCTCGTCCTCGCCCGGCTCCAGGTGCCGTGGACCTTCGCGCCGGCCCTCTTCCTGGTCGGCCTCGGCTTCGGCACCGTGCTGCCCCTGATCGAGGCCTCGGTGCTGGAGCGCCTGCCGCAGGGAGGCTACGGCCGGCTTCGCCTGTGGGGCTCGGCGGGGTTCGTGCTGGCGGCGAGCGCCTCCGGCTGGCTGCTCGCAGGAGGCCGGCTGGTCGCCTTTCCCGAACTGCTCGCCGCCGTGCTGGCGGCGGTCCTTGTGGCGTGCTGGCCGTTCGACCGCGGCGCCGCACGGCCCCAGCCGAGTGCAGGCCACACTCGCCTGCCGGGCGCACTGTGGGCGCTGCTCGGCCTGCTGACCCTGCACCAGGTCTCCCACGGCCCGTACTACGCCTTCTTCTCGCTGCGGGTGGCTGATGCCGGGTACCCCCGTGAGGTGATCGGCGGCCTGTGGTCGCTCGGCGTGCTCGCGGAGCTGGCAGCCTTCCGCTGGGGAGCGCAGCTCGAGCGCCGCCTCGGCCTCGAGCGCCTGCTCGGCGTCGCACTCGCGCTGACGCCGATCAGGTGGCTGCTGCTGGCCCTACCGCCGAGCCTGCCGCTGCTCGCGGCGGCGCAGCTCGGGCACGCCGCGAGCTTCGCCGCCGCCCACCTCGCCGGGGTCCAGCTCGTGCAGCGGGTCACTCCGCCGGGCGCCACCCGCGCCACCCAGGCGCTGTACTCGGGGCTGGCATTCGGGCTCGGCATCGTCGTCGGCTCGGCGTTGGCGGGCCCGCTCTGGGCGACCCTTGGAGGGAGCGGGACCTACCTCGCCGCGGCGGCGTTCTCGGCCGCGATCGCGCTCGCCTGGCCGGCGATCGCACGTCGCCTCCGAAACACCTCTCGACCGGGTTGACAACGCCCTTTTTGCTATACTGAGCGCGTTCGCCACAAGCCGTTTCGGTGTCGTGGCATGCTCACGGTTGGCCGCGGGAAAAGGGAGGAAGATCATTCGGAAGTATGCTTTTCGTGAAGATCCCGAAAAACCCCAGGTGCGCATCAACGAGCGCATTCGACTGTCTCCGGTTCGACTGATCGACGACGAGGGCAATCAGATGGGGGTCATCTCCGTGGACGAGGCGCTCAGCCTCGCCCGCTCGAAGGGCCTCGACCTTGTCGAGGTCTCGGCGAACACCCGTCCGATCGTATGCAAGATCATGGACTATGGACGGTTTCGCTTCGAGCAGGAGAAGAAGGCCCGCGAGGAGAAGCGCAAGCAGCACCAGATCGACATCAAGGAGGTCAAGTTCCGCCCGAACATCAACCTCCATGACTTCGAAACCAAGGTGCGCTTGGCGCAGAAGTTCCTCGAAGAGGGCAAGCACGTCAAGATCACGATCATGTTCCGGATGCGAGAGCTACGCCGTCCCGAGAACGGGTACGAGGTCCTGCGCCGGGTTCGCGAACAGCTGGTCGACGTGGCCAAGGTCGACCGCGAACCGACCAAGGAGCTCGAAGGCCGCGACCTCACGATGGTTCTGCGTCCCCAGAAAAAGTAGCCGCCGGGCCTGGACCCGAGTAGAGCCCGCGGCCGCGGGCTGTGAAACCGTGCCTTGACGCCCAGTCCGCGCCCCGGTCCTCTCCCTCGCTCAGGCGGGATACGGGCTCGGAGTGTGTCTCACAACTCCCACCGACATCCCTTCCCAGGTTCAGGGGCGAGACTTCCAGCATTTTGGATTGAACCGCAAAGGCCGCAAAGAACGCGAAGACCGCAGCCAAGAGTAATCAAATAGAAGACCGTGCGCTCTTGGCGTCTTTGCGGTTCACATTCGCGCGCGCGGCCGAACACGTTCTGACAGGCGAGGAACGGGCGATCCACCCGGGTCTCGAGACGACCTCTAGGGATCGTCGTCGAGCTCGCCATGGGCTGCGAGAGCGCGGCGGGCCGCCGCCAGGTTGCGCCGCATCTCCGGCCATGGGATGCGGCTGAGCGCGCTGCCCTCGCGCCACTTTCGCCACCCTTCCCCGCCCAGGCTCTCGAGCGCGACCAGGGTTGGCCAGTACCGGTGGGGCGCAGGCGCCAGCTCCGGGTGGAGGTCTGCCGGCGCCCGCCGGGTCCAGGGGCAGACCTCGTTGCACACGTCACAGCCGGCGACCATGCGCCCGGTGGCGTGCTCCATCCCAGGTTGAAAGTCGCCCCTGTGCTCGACCGTCAGGTAGGCGACGCAGCGCCGCGCGTCGAGCACCCGCGGCTCGGGGAAAGCATCCGTCGGGCAGGCGTCGAGACACGCCGTGCACCGTCCGCAGTGCTCCGGGAGCGGGCGGTCGGGGACCAGCTCGAGATCCGTCAGAAGCACGCCCAGGAAAAGCTCGGAACCGAGCCGCCGATTGAGGAGCATCGTGTTCTTGCCGATCCAGCCGAGACCGGCGCGGGCCGCCCACTCGCGCTCCAGGACCGGGGCGGTGTCGACCGCGATCCGCCAGCCGCAGCCCGGCACCTCGCCCGCCAGCCAGCGCCCGAGGCCGAGCAGGCGTCGCCTCAACAGGCGGTGGTAGTCGCGACCCCAGGCGTAGCGCGACACCCACACCCGGCCGCGAGGCGGGGACTCGGTCGAGGCCGGTAGAGAGCTCCGGTAGCTTATCGCCACCGCCACCACCGAACGGCAATCAGCAAGCAACTCGCTCGGGTCGGCCCTCACTGCGGCGGTCCGCCCCATCCATGCCATGCCGGCGTCGTACCCGGCATCGAGCCAGCGCCGGAGGTTCTCTGCCCCGCTCGCCGGTCCTGCTCGGGCGACCCCGACGAGGTCGAAGCCCTCGGCGCGGGCACGCTCTTTCAGCCGCATCGTTAGCTCGGACACCGACCCAGTATGACAAAGGCTGGTACCCTGTCGTCCATGCGACCCAGCGCTTTTCGTCCGGCCCTCGCTCTGCTGTGTCCAGTGCTTGTGCTCGCGGTCGCCGCCACGGGTGACGCCAAGACCAACGAGCCGACCGGCCTGGTCGCCGCCTCGGTCGACACCCGGGTCGTTGTCGCCGACCCTCACGACGGCGCCATGCTCGACTTCGAGACCGGTCCGGTGGGCTTTCTCTTCCCAGCTCCCGGCGGGATGCTCTTCGCCCCCGACCTGATCGACGGTCGCACCACGGTGATCAACCTCAGGAGCCTGCAGGCCGTCGCCCACCTCGACGGCGTGACCCTGCCCCATTTCGGTCGCCAAGATGATCGCTACGTGGTGGTCGCGGGCAACGTGCTGCTCTTCACCTATCCTGAGCGCGCACCCATGGGACGGGTCGACGCTACGATCGAAAGCCCGTGGCAGGTCGTCTTCACCCGTGACGACTCCGTGGCCCTGATCCTCGACCGCAGGCCCGACGGCGTCGGTGGCGCCAGCCTGGTCAGCGTCGACCTGGTAGCCCACCAGCTGTTGCGGCGGATGCCCCTGGCTGGCGACGTCACCCGAATCGCGCTTTCCAACCAGCTCGGCGCGATCGCGCTGGTCGACCGCTCGAGCACCACACTCCGTATCGTGGAGCCCGCAACGCAGGCGGTGATTGCGGCCCTCGACGTCGGCGGGGCGCCGGCGGATGCCGCCTTCATCGAGGACGGCCGCACTCTCGTGGTGGCCGCGGACCGCGGCCAGGGCGGTGTCCTCCAGGTTTGGCAGCTCAAGACCTCGCGCAAGGGTATCAAGACGAAGCTGCAGGACGAGGCCGCGCTGCAGGCGCCGCCGCTGCGGCTCGCCGTCGACCCGGCGGAGGCGTTCGCGGCGGTCGCGCTCACCAACGGCTCGGTTCCGGTGATCGAGATCGCCCACGGCCGCCAGTTCACCGAGCTGGTGCTCGGCTCGCCGCCCCGCGACCTGGTGTGGTGCGACCCCTCGCATCCCGGACCGGTGGTCCCGGAATGGTCCGACCGCGCGCCGACGACCCCCGCCCCCGACCTCCGCCGCCAGCGTTGACCGGGGAGCACAGGGAGGGCTACGAAAAACCGCACCGAGCCACCCGCGGAGTCAAGCTTCGCCCCTACGGTCGCTCAGGACGTGCGTCGCCGCGAGCCCCTCCTCACCTTCTTAGCTACTTACCTGCTTACGTCTCTCATCTTGCCTCTCGCGTCTCGCGCTGAGTGGCTTATCTCTGCTGCCCGAGGCGGCGGATCTCGGCGAGGCTCTGCACGTCGTGCTCGGCGAGATCCCCCGCCAGGCGCCACGGGTCGAGCACGCGCCTGTCGGCGAGCCGGACCTCGCGGTGCAGGCTGGAGCCGTCCACCAGGGCGAGCAGCGCGAGCAGGCGCGTGCGCCCTGCGGCGAAACCGGACACCTGGTCGGCTACGGTCGCCGATTCGGGGACGTCGGTCTCGACGCCCAGCAATCCGGCGAGTCGTGCGGTCGCCTCCGCGTCCCTCGCCGCCATCCGCTCGACGATCGTCGCTTCGGGTCCGCGCCTGGTGCCGATCACCTGACGGAGCCGGCTCGGCGTCTCGGCCAGTGCCGAACGCCAGACCAGGAACTCGGTGACCTCCGACACGCGCCGGCTCAGCCTTCGGAGCGGCCGCCGCCTTCGCCGGAGCCCTCGCCTGCGCCCTCGGGCTTGGGCTTGCGACGGCGCCGGCGCTTGGGCTTCGGCGTGACGCCGTCTCCGGCCGCCTCCCGGGCCCCGTCCGCGACCGCCACGCCGGTGTCGACCGCACGTCCCCGGGGCCGCCGCCCGTGCGCGGCACGGGAGCGGGCCGGACGTTCGCCGTACGGCACCACGCGCGCGAACAGGTCGTCGGTCGCGAACTCGACCGGGATCTCGTAGCCGACGAACTTGTGCACGGCGTCGAGCGAGTAGACGTAGTCCTCGCAGGCGAGGGTGATGGCCATGCCCTCGGCGCCGGCGCGTGCGGTCCGGCCGATCCGGTGCACGTAGTCCTCCGCGTCCTGGGGCAAGTCGTAGTTGATGACGTGGGTGACGCCCTCGATGTGCAGGCCCCGGCTCGCCACGTCGGTCGCGACCAGGATCGGGAGACGACCCTCGCGGAAGTCGTCGAGCACCCTCAGGCGCTTGGTCTGCATCACGTTTCCGGTCAGGGCACGGGCCTGGTAGCCGTGTCGCTGGAGGTCCTCGACCAGCCGGCGCGCACCGTGGCGGGTGTTGACGAACACCATCGTGCGGGTGGTCGCCTCGCGCTCGAGGAGGCCGAGCAGGAGCGAGAGCTTTTCCCGGGAGGACACGTGGAACAGACGCTGCCGGATCGTGTCGGGGGTGATCCTCTCGCGCCCGATCACGACCTCCAGGGGGTCGTTCATGTGCCGCCACCCGATGGTCGCGACCCGGATCGAGAGAGTCGCGGTGTACATCATCGACTGCCGCCGCTCGGGTGAGGGCAGACGACGCAGCAGCCAGCGCAGGTCGTCCGCGAAGCCCATGTCGAAGAGTCGGTCGCACTCGTCCACGACCACGATCTCGGTCGACGACAGCGAGTACGCACCTTGCTTGTGGTAGTCGATGAGGCGGCCCGGGGTGCCGATCAGCAGGTCGGTCCCTGCGGACAGGATGTCACGCTGCTTCTTGTAGTCGATGCCGCCGAAGACAACGTGGACCTTGACTCCCACATGGCTGCCAAGGGTCTCGGCGTCGCCCCGGATCTGGACCGCCAGCTCGCGGGTCGGCGCGATGATGAGCGCGCGCGGCACCTCGGGCGGCGTCGTGCGCGGGACCCGCAGCATGTGGCTGAAGATCGTCAGCAGGTAAGTCGCCGTCTTGCCCGACCCGGTCTGGGCCTGGACCACGACGTCGCGGCCCGCAAGCGCGATCGGCAGGACCGCGTGCTGGACCTGGGTCATCCGCGTCCAACCCTGCTCGTCGACGGCCATGCGCACCGGTTCGGGCAGCTCGAGCGTGTCGAAGGTGGCGTCTGAAAACAGCTGATCCGAGCCGGTATCAGTATCCATCGGCGCAGGATTGTAGCAGGGTGTGGACCGAGAGGCGGTACACTGTGGGCCCGGACGCGCCGGGCGGAGGCCTCGGGGCTCGCCACGCCGTCCGCTGGGAGAAGACCGGTGACACCATCATCGACATTCACGTGCATCGCCTTCGCGATCGCCGTGCTCGCACTCGCTGCCGCGCCGGCCGCGGTCTTTGCCGTCGAGGTGGCGGCCGAGGCGCCGCCGGCCCCAGCCGGGCTGGACACCTTCCTCGAGGCGCGCCTGGCCGAGTCGCAGGGACGCTTCCGCGAGGCCCTGGAAGCCTACGCCAAGGCCCTCCAGGAGGCGCCCGACTCGGTCGAGGTCCGGGTGACCTACGCGGCCCTGTTGGGAGACCTCGGCCTGCCCGAAAAGGCGGTCGAGCTGCTTGCCGGGCGCAATGACCTTGACTGGTACGGCCTGCGCACTCGGGCGCTCGCCCTCGCCCAGCTCGCGACCCGCCAGCCCGACCAACTTGGCCCGGCCGAGGCCGCGCTGCGGAACGCGCTCACCGAGCGCGACGACGACCCCCAGGTCCAGCTCGCCTACGCCCAGGTGCTCGAACGGCAGGGAAAGATCGCCGAGGCCGAGGCCGCCGTGGCCGAGATGCGTCGCGGCCGCGGCGGCCACCCCCAGCTCGCCGCCTTCGACGGCTCCCTGCTGCAGCGCCTCGGGCGCTTCCGCGAGGCGGCCGACGCCTACCGCGTGTGTGCCGCCGACGGACCGCAGGCGGGAGCCTGCCGCCAGGGCCTGGTCGACACGCTGGTCGCACTGGGTCGCCCGGGCGAGGCGGGGGAGGCGATGCTCGGCTGGCTCGGCGACGACGATCTCGACGGCCTGCTCAAGGCGTCGAGCCTGCTCTCGGACGGCGGTCGTACCGACGCGGCCTTGCGCACGCTGCGCCGCGTGCTCGCCGTCCAACCCGACTCTGTGCGGGCGCGGACCCTCGAGGCCCTGCTGCTGTCGGCGAGCGGCCGCTCGCAGGAGGCCGTGTCCCGGCTTGAGGGGCTCAAGAAGAAGAGCCCGGACAACCCCGAGATCCTGCTCCCCCTGGCGTGGGCGGAGGCTCGCTCCGGCCGGCTCGACGCGGCCCGCGCCGACCTCGAGCACGCCTGGGAGGTGTCGCGCGACGACGTCAGCTCGAGGGCCTCGGCCCGAACCGCGGTGACCGCCGCCCGGATCGAGCTTGCCACCGACCACCCGTTGGTGGCCCGCGAGTGGCTCGAGCGGCTCGCCGATCCCGACCAGGGCGGCACCGAGCTGGTCCAGCTCCTGGCGCTGACCTACCGGCGTACCGAGCAGTGGGCTGAGGGTGTCGCCGCCATGCTGCGCCTGCAGCCGCGCCTGACGGGTCCGGGACGGCTCCAAGCGACCGCGTTCGAGGCCGAGTGCCGCCTCCGACTGGGCGACGGTAAAGGGATGGAGCGCCTGCGAACGCTGCTTGGCTCCTCCAACCTCGACGCGGTCTTCGCCGCCGTCGGCGTGCTCCAAAGCCTGGAACGCTGGACCGACCTCGAGCGCGAGACCGCGGCGCTGCTCGAGCGCTTCCCCGACAACCGCCAGATCCGGTTCGCCCGTGCCGCGGCGCTCGAGCGTCTCGGCCGCAGCGACGACGCCGCCGCGATCTTCCAGGCGCTCCTCGAGCTGAACCCCGACGACGCCGAGGCCGCCAACTACCTCGGCTACATGTGGGCCGATCTCGGGACCCACCTCGACGAGGCGCTGCCGCTGATCCGCCATGCCGTCGAGCTCGAGCCGGACAACCCGGCCTATCTCGACTCCCTCGGGTGGGTGCATTTCCGCCTCGGCCATCTCGACGAGGCCGAGCGGAGGCTGCGCCAGGCGGTCGACGGCTCGCCCTCGGACGGGACCGTCCTCGGCCACCTCGGCGAGGTCCTCGCCGCACTCGGCAAGACTGCGGAGGCGCGCAAGACCCTCGAGCGGGCCCTCACCAGCTCCCCGGAAAACCCCGACCACATCCGCCAGCTGCTCGCCGGCCTCGGTGATGCGCCGAAGTAGCGTCGGCCGGCCTCTCGCCGCCGCGGTCGTCCTCGCCGTCGGATGCCGCACGGCGGCGTTGCCGCCGCTGATACCGGCGGATCGTCTGGCCGAGGGAATCGTGACGCTGTCGCGCCCGCTCACCGCCGACCTCGGCGCGCTCTACCGCCTGCGCGTCGGCAACACCGGCGGCCTCCGCCTCGCTGTCCTCACCGCCGGCGACGCGGGGCGGATGACCGTCAGCGACCCGTTCGGCTCCGCCGTCTCCCTCGCCGCGTGGACGTCGACCGAGCCCGCGGTGCTGTACGACCTCCGCGCCGGCTGCCGCCTCGAGGCGACCGACGTGTCGGCGGTGCTCGGCATCGGCAGGCTGCCGCTGCCGCAGGCGGTCCGCCTGCTGGCGGGACGACTTCCGGCCCTCCCGGTCGACACCGTCGTCGCCATCCCGGGCGCCAACCAGGTCCTGGTCTCGGGCCACGATTGGCAGTGCCGGGTCGGTCTCGCCGAGGACCCGTGGCGAGTTGTCAGCGTCGCCGGCGAAGGCTGGACCATCGCGCTCGACCGTCACAGCGGGGCGCTCCCCGGCCGGCTCCAGCTCCGTCATATCGACGGGCGCAGCGCCGAGCTCGGCCTGGTCCGGATCGAGTGGGCAATCGACCGCCAGCTTCCGGCCGAGCCGGACCTGCCGCCCTGCCCCTCGCACGGTCAGGAGCCGCCGTGAGCCGTCTCGCCATCCGCGCCCCGGCGAAGATCAACCTCCACCTCGAGGTCCTCGGGCGACGCCCGGATGGCTTCCACGAGCTGAGGACGCTGCTGCAGAGTATCGATCTCGCGGACGAGCTTTTCGCCGAGCTGGCGCCGGACAATGAGCTCGCCCTTTCGGTGCGGCCACGTGAAGTTGCCCCGGACGGTGACGACAACCTGGTCATGAGGGCCGCGCGGGCGCTCTGGCAGGCGTCCCAACGGCAGCCCGGCGCGCGCCTCGAGCTCGTGAAGCGGGTCCCCGCCGGCGCCGGGCTCGGCGGAGGTTCGGCGGACGCGGCCGCCGCGCTGGTCCTGCTCGACCGGCTGTGGCGCCTCGAGCTCGGGCTCGAGCGCCTGCTCGAGCTGGCCGCCGGGATCGGCTCGGACGTCCCCTTCTTCCTCCTCGGCGGGCTCGCGCTCGGCGTCGGTCGCGGCTCGGAGGTCTACCCGCTGCCGGACCTGGCCACCCTCGGGCTGGTGCTGCTGACCCCCCGTCTCGCGGTCCCGACGCCCGAGGTCTACCGGCGGCTGGATGCCCCGGGCGAGTGGCGCCCGGCCGACCCGACCGTCTATGCTTATGTCGCCGGGATCCTCGGCGAGCCGCCGTGGTCCCGGTTGCGAAACGACCTCGAGCCGGTCGTGGTGCGGGACTGGCCGGAGGTGGGTGAGGCGCTCGACAGGCTCGGCAGCCTGTGCGAGACCGTACGGTGCGCCGTCACCGGCTCCGGATCGGCCGTCTATGCCCTGTTCGAGCGACCCGGCGCGGCGACTGCGGCGGCCGAGTCCCTGACCGGCGGTTGGCGCGTCCATGTCGGCCGCACCCTCGGACGGGACCGGGCTCGGCTCGCGGTCGAGGAGATTCCCTCGTAGGGAGGCAGAACATGGAAGTCACCGAGGTTCGCATCAGCCCGTCGAAGGGCGGCAAGGTCCGGGCCTTCGCCAGCATCGTGTTGGACGACTGCTTCATGGTCAACGACTTACGCGTGGTCGAGGGGCGGGAGGGCCAGCTCTACGTGACCATGCCCGCACGCAAGGGTCGTAACGGACAGCTCCGCGACATCGCCCAGCCGCTCAACGCCGACATGCGCAAGCTCATCGAGGACCGCGTACTGGAAGAGTTTTCGACCGCCGAGGCGAGCCTTGCGGTGCCCTCGCGCGACGACCGGGATGGCGGCCGTAAAGACCGCGAGTCGCCGGTGATGCGCCTCACCTCGAAGCTCTTCTCCGAGGAGTACTGGACCGCCGAGCCGTCGTCGAACGACGTCGACATGGACTGAGGTTCTCCGGCGCCCGGCCGGACCGGACGGCTACCTCGCCAGCGCCGCCGCCACGCTGTCCATGTCGTCGAGCTCGCCGGCGCCGAACGCGAGTGCGCGGCCGAGATCGAGCCGTCCGCACAGCTCGGCAGCCGTGGCCTCGTCGAAGCGGTGGCTCGCACGGGCAAGGCGCTGGCCGGTGACCGCCACCTCGCGCGCCGCACCGGCGGCGTGTAAGCGCGCACACGGTTCGAGCAGCTCACGAGCCGGAGAAACGGCCGCGGCCGCCTTGAGCACCAGCGCGCCCGCGGTCTCGACCTCCGCCACCAGGCGCGCGAGCTCGAACAGCACCCACTGCTCGCGGGGCAGGCGCATCGCGTGGGCCGTCAGGATCAGGTCGGCGAGCGCCTCGGCCGCCCACGCGGCGGCCTCTCCGCCGGCACCCGCGGCGCGCAGCTCGGCGGAACGCTCGCGGTAGAAGCCGCCCTTGGTCCGCACCACCGCACGCCACCGGTGGGTGCCGATGATGCTCTGCTGGATCTCCGACGTGCCCTCGTAGATGGTCGTGATGCGCACGTCGCGTCGGATCTTCTCGACCTCGTACTCGTGGGTGTAGCCGTAGCCCCCATGTCCCTGGAGGGCGGCGTCCGCAGCGGCGTTGCCGGCCTCGGTGGCAAAGTACTTGGCCACCGAGCCCTCCGCCTGGAGCCCTCCCTCCCCGCCATCGAGCCTGGCCGCGACCTCCTCACAGTAGGCGCGGGCGGCCTCCAGCCGCACCGCGTGAGGGACGATCAGCTTGTGGGTGAAGCCCTGCTTGGCATACAGCGGCAGTCCGAACTGGAGCCGCTCGTGACCGTATGCGACGGTGCGTGCCAGGGCCTCCTCGCCGGCCCCGACGCCGAAGCCCGCGACCATCAGCCGGGTGTAGCCGAAGACCTGGTTCGCCTGCTCGAGGCCGCGGCCCTCCTCGAGCCCGAGCAGGTGGTCGGCCGGGACCTCGACTCCGTCGAGGATCACCTGGGTCGTGTTCGAGGCGCGGATGCCGTGCTTGTGCTCCGGAGCGCCCACCGACACCCCGGTCCGGTCGCGCTCGACGACGAAGAACGACGGTCCGCCCGACGCCCGGGCGAGGATCGTGTACAGGCGGGCCACGCCGCCGTTGGTGATGAACTGTTTGGTGCCCGACAGGCGGTAGCCGGTCACCCTGCCGCCTGCGTCCCGTATCGGCTCCGCGACCGTCCCGATGGTCGCCACATCGCTGCCCGCCGCCGGCTCGGTCACTCCATAGGCGACGATCCATCCCTCCTCGGCGATGCGGCCCAGCCAGTGGGCACGCTGCGCCTCGGTCCCGCCGACCAGGATCGGATCGACGCCGAGGGCGATCGCGAGGAATGCGGTCGCGACGCCGAGATCGACCCGTGCCATCTCCTCGGAGACCCGGAAGAGGTCACGGGCGCCGCCACCGAGCCCGCCCACCTCCTCGGGGAGGAACAGAAGGTGCAGGCCGATGTCCGGGCCGAGCATTTCGTTGACGAGCTCGACCGGGAACTCCCCGCTCTCGTCGAGGGCGAGGCGGGTGGCCTTGGCGAGCCGCCGTTGGGTCACCTTCCTGAGGGTGTCGAGGACACAGCCGAGGGTCTCGTCGTCGAGACCGGATCCGTGACGCGTCATGCTTTCCCCCAACGGCCGGGCAGGCCGGTCGGCGGATTGTAACGTGCCCGCGAAGGGGTCTCGGCCCGCGGACGGTTGACGAGCCGCAGCACATTCTGCCAGCATGACGCGAATGGTCGTCGAACACTGCGGGACCTGCCACTCGCCCGGCGCGCGGCTTGCGGCCGTCGATGACCGGGTGACCGTTGGTTCCGCACCGTGACCGCAAAGGAGATCGCTATGCGTCATTCGACCCTCTGCGCTGCCTGCTGCCTGGTTCTGGTCGGTCTTGTCGCACTGCCGTCCGCAGGGCAGGCCGGTGAGTCGTTCTGGCGGGTCCGTGCCATCTACATCTCGCCCAATGACAGCTCGACGCCGATTGGGGACACCGGCAGCCAAGTTTCCGTCGACTCCGCGTTGGCACCGGAGATCGACTTCACCTGGATGTTCGAGCGCAACTGGGGCATCGAGCTCGTTCTCGCCACCGCCCGCCACGACCTCGCGGCCAAGGGCGGCGCGCTGGCCGGGACCGACCTCGGCAGCGTCTGGCTGCTCCCACCCACGGTGATGCTCCAGTACCACTTCGCACCTGACGGCGCCGCCCGGCCCTACTTCGGCCTCGGCCTCACGGCCGCCTCCTTCTACAAGTACGAGAGCAGCCAGGCCCTGCGCGACCTCGGGGTATCCAATCTCGACTTCAGCGACGGGCTCAACGTCGCCGCCCAGCTCGGGATCGACTTCGACATCAGCCCCAACTGGTTTCTCAACGTCGACCTCAAGTACGCGAAGGTGTCGACCAACGTCGAGATCCGGCTGACGGGCGTCCCCGGCGGCTCCCTCGACACGGTCGGGGTCGACATCGACCCGTGGATCGCCGGGATCGGCATCGGCCACCGCTTCTGAGCCCAGCGATTCCGCGCTTCGGAATCGGTTGTCGAGTCTGGCCTGCACTTCTCACCGCGTGACGTTGCGAGGGCGCCGAGGTGCCTGTCAGCGCTGAGCCATTGAGCGGCAAGGCGCCGAGGCGTATGACGACATACGTCGCAGGCGCGGCGTCGCAAAAGGGACGGCGATGGCTGGCAGATCGGCGCCCGCAGGCGGGAGGTGTAGGGAAATGCAAGCTAGCCCCACATCGCTTCCATCAGCTGATCGGCAAGCCTGCTGGCACGATGAGCGCAGCTCATCGAAAGCAGCGCGTGCCACAGAGCCTCGCAAAGGTGGCCCGGTAGGCGACTCCGCCGGCGAGGCTCTGTGACACGTGCTGTTAGCGGTGCCGGCGCTTGCGCGTCGCCTCGCGCTTGCGGACGAGGTCCGCGACCTCGCGAACCCGCTTTCGTTCCCGCGTCTCGCGCAGCTTCTCGGCCTTCGACTGGAATCGGCGGAAAAGCTGGCTGACGCGCAGCAGCAGCAGCCACTGCAGCTTGGCGGGCGGCAGCTTGGTCTTGCGGATACGAGCGCCCCAGATCCGGGTCCCCTCGAGGTTGGCCTTGGTGAAGTCGGCGTTGCGCAGGTCGGCCCATCGGATGTCGGCGTCCTCGAAGTCGATCCCGACGCCGTCGGTGAAGCGGAAGTCGGCGCCGATCATGTTCGCGCGGCGCGCGGTGACCAGAATCATGTTGGTCCCGGAGAGGTCGGCGCCCTGGGCCTCGACCTCGGACAGGTCGGCCTGCTTGAGGCTCGCATGGCGGAGCTTTGCATCGGCCATCTTCGCCTTGCGCAGGTCGGCGCCCTCGAGGTTGGCGTGCTGGAAGTCCGCCTCCTCGAGGTTGGCCTCGCGAAAGTCCGCGGTGCGCAGCTCGCAGTTGGTGAACACGGCCCTGCGCAGGTCGGCGGTGGCGAAGGACAGGCGGCCGAGGGTCGGGGTGCGGAAGTCGAGCTTGGCGAGCTGGGCGCCGGCGAGCACACACCCGTCCAGGACCGCGTGGAGCAGGCTCGCCTCGCGCAGGTCGGCCAGGGAAAGGTTGGTCCGAACGAGGCGCGCCTTCTCGAGATTGGCGTGGCCGAAGGTCGCGCCCTCGCACTGGGCCTCGTCGAAGATCGCCTCCACCAGCGAGCACTCGAAGAGGTTCGTGCCCCGCAGCGAAGCGCCCGAGAAGTTGGCGTGGTCGAGCTTCGAGCCGCGAAGCTGGGCGTTGTCGGCGATGGCGCCTGAGAAGTCGGCGCTCTCCATTGCCAGCTGCAGCAGCTCGACACCCTCCAGGACCGCCCCGTTCGCCTTGACTCCGCGCAACACGGTACCGGTGAAACGCGCACCGCGCAGGGACGCGCCCGAGAGGTCGGCGCCGGTCAGGTCGGCGTGGTCGAGCACGGCACTTTCGAGCTGGGCCTGGCCGAGGTCCGCCCCGCGCAGCATCGCACGGGTGAGGATCGCGCCGCGGAAGCTCGCCCCGCGCAGCGAGGCGTGGGTGAGCTCGAGGAAGGACATGTCGAGGAAGTTGAACTGCACCCAGTCGAGGCGCGCGCCCTTGAGGCATGCGCCAGTGAGGGTGCTGCCCTCGAGCACGGCCCGGGTGAGGTTGGCGCCCTCGAGGTTCGCCCCCGAGAGATCGGCGCCCCGCAGGTATGCCTTGCTCAGGTCGAGGCCCGAGAGATCGCTGTTGGCGAGCGTTGCGTCGATGAGGTCGGGCGAGACACCAGGATGGGCTGCTCGCCACTCGTTCCACTGGCCCTCGCGGAGACGGGCGAGGTGGTCGGGATTGGCCATGTCGGTATTATTCCAGAGTCGGGCGGAGGAGGGTGAGCCATGGCATGGAAAGCTCCGGCGGTGATGCTCGCGGCCTGCATCGCCCAGGCTGCACTTGCGTCCCAGCCGAGCACTGTCCCCACCTTCCTGGTCCCCGCCCCCGAACGTCCTGCCGCGGCCGGCGCCAGCGGTCCGCGGGTGGTGAGGGTCGCCGACCTCGCCACCGCCGCCACGGCCGCATCGATCCAGGCCCGCGGCGGCCGTGTGCTCGCCATCCTCGGCAACGGCGCCCTGCTCGTCGACGGACCCTCCGAGGCGACCCCGAGCTCAGACGTCGGGCTCGCGACGCTCGCCTGGACCGCGCGCCAAGCCGTGCTGCCAGCCCTCGCCACCCTCGATCAGGTTGCCGCGGCCCGCTTCCGCGACGGCGTCCCGATGGCGGTGGCGGTGGCGCGACCCGAGTTCCTTGAGCCCGCGGTGAAGCGCCTTGCGGACGCGGGTGCGATACCGGTCTGGACCCGCCCGTACGGCCACCTCGCCGAGCTGGGCGTGCGGGTACCTGCGGAGAAGCTCGCAAGCGTTCGAACCGCCCTCATCGATGTCGACGGTCTGGTCTGGGCGGACGTGCTGCCCGGGGCGCGGCTCGCCAACGACGCCTCCGCCTGGCAGTGCCAGAGTGGGCTTCTCGGCGTGCTGCCCATGGATCTCGCGGGCCTCGACGGCTCGGGCCAGGTGATCGCGGTAATCGACACCGGCCTCGACGCCGACAACTGCTATTTCGCGGACCCCGAGCACGGCCTGCCCGCCGTCAACGGCCCCGATGGCACCGAGGTGTCGCCGGACCACCGCAAGGTCCTGGCGGCGGACTTCCTGTGGGACTTTGACTGGCCCGACCCCGGTTCGGGCCACTGGGACGATCAGGGGCACGGCACGCACGTCGCCGGCAGCGCCGCTGGCGACGGCGGTGTCTACGGCGTACGCGACGGTCTCGACGGCATGGCGATCTCGGCACGGCTGGTGATCCAGGACGGCGGCGCGCGCACCGACGACTGCGCTGACCTGCCCGGCCTCGGCTGTCCGCTGATCCCGCTCGGCCCGGTGCTCGAGCAGGCCCGCGCCCAGGGCGCCCGGCTCCACACCAACTCGTGGGGCGACGAGGAGAACATCACGCCCTACAACCGCTACACGGAGCGCACCGCCGACGTCGACCGCTTCGTGTGGCAGCACCGCGACGCCGTGGTCCTGTTCGCCGCCGGCAATGCCGGTTTCGACGGCCCGGCCACGGTGGGTTCACCGGCAACTGGCAAGAACGTGATCGCGGTCGGTGCGACCGAGCACGGCGACGTCAACCCGCCGTGCGTCGCCGGCTTTTCGTCACGCGGCTGGACCCAGGACGGGCGGATCAAGCCGGACGTGGTTGCGCCGGGCACCAACGTGCGGTCCGCGCGCTCGGACGCCAACGTGGCGACCGACAACTGCGACGTCCGCACCTCGAGCGGGACCTCGATGGCGACCCCGACTGTGGCCGGCCTCGCCGCCCTCGTGCGCCAGTTCTTCGTCGAAGGCCGCGCTCCCGACGGCGTTCCGGATCCCGACCGCGGTTTCGAGCCCTCCGCTGCCCTGGTCCGGGCGACCCTGATCGCTTCGGCGGTAGACCTCGGGAGCCTCGGCTGCGACGATGTCGCGCCGATCCCGTCGCGCGACCAGGGCTGGGGACTGGTCCGACTCGACACCGCGCTGCCGGTCCCCGGATCGTCCCTGCGCCTACGCGTCCGCGACGAGGGGCAGGCCTTCTCGGGCCCCGGCGACCCGGCGTTCGTCGAGCCCATCAGCCTCGCCGTGCAGGGTCCGCTCAAGGTCGTGCTCGCCTGGACCGACCCCCCGTCGAGCGCCGCTGCCGCGGTCAACCTGGTCAACGATCTTGATCTCACCGTCACCGGGCCGGACGGAACCTTCCTCGGCAACGCCTTCGTGAACGGGGTCTCGGTGGCGGACGGCGAGCCGGATCGGCTCAACAACCTCGAGGTGGTGTGGCTGCCGGCGGCGAGCCCGGGAACCTGGACCGTCCGCGTTGCGCCGCACGCGGTCCTCTGGAACCGTCAGCCGTTCGCGCTCGTGATCACCGGCGAGGTCGCCAGCGCCCCGCCCCGCCGCCCCGGCGCCCGGATCGGCGCACAGGACAGACCACAGAGACACAGAGGCACAGAGGCTCTTGCCCTCCCCAAGACTCCACAGGACGGCTCGTGAGCGAGCCGTCCTGTGGCGCTGGGGCGGGCGGGAGGCTCTGTGCTCCTCTCTGTGTCTCCGTGCCTCTGTGGTGCTTCCTTCAGCGCCGGAGGACGAGCAGGCGCTCTTCGGTCATCTCGCGGTAGGTGAAGCGCGGACCCTCGCGGCCGACACCTGAGCCCTTGACACCGCCGTAGGGCATCGGATCGGTGCGCCAGGTCGGCACGTCGTTGTGGATCAGCCCACCCACCTCGAGCTTCTCCCAGGCCTCCTGGACCTTGCCGACGTCGGAGGTGAAGATTCCGGCCTGGAGACCGTAGCGGGAGTCGTTGACGATGTTGAGCGCCTGGGCGAGGTCCTCGTAGGGGTCGAGCACCGCGACCGGACCGAAGACCTCGTCGCACGAGACCGGCTGGTCGGTCGGCACCTCCTCGAGCAGCACCGGTCGGATCACGTTGCCCTCGCGCACGCCGCCCGCGAGCAGTCGGCCCTTCACCTCCCGCGCTCGGGCCACCCAACTCTCGACCCGGTCGGCATTGCCCGTGTCGATGAGTGGACCGCAGACCGTCGCCTCTGCTGCCGGGTCGCCGGTCGCGACCGACTCGGCAGCCTCGATCAGTGCACGGCGCATCGCGACGTAGTAGTCCTCGTGGACCAGGACCCGCTGCACCGAGATACACGACTGGCCGGCGTAGCCGTACGCGGCTGATGCGATCCGTTGCGCGATCGCGTCGAGGTCCCCAGCGTCCGGCTCGACGATCACGGCGGCGTTGCCGCCGAGCTCGAGGGAGACGCGACAGCGCCACGCGAGCTGCTTGAGCCGCCAGCCGACCTCCATCGAGCCGGTGAAGGTGAGCAGCCGGAAGCGCTCGTCCACCGCCAGGGCCTCGGCGTCGGCCCCGCGGCTCGGGATCACTGAGAGGGCGCCCGCAGGCAGCCCGGCCTGCTCGAGGATTGCGGCGAGCAGCAGCGCCGGCGACGGCGTCTGGCTGGCCGGTTTGAGCACCACGGGACAGCCGGCCGCGATCGCCGGGGCGAGCTTGTGGGCGACCAGGTTGAGCGGGAAGTTGAACGGCGTGATCGCGAGCACCGGTCCGACCGGCACCCTGCGGATCAGCCCCAGGCGCCCGGCGCCGGAGGCGAACCCGCCGAGGTCGAGGGTCTCGAGCTCCGGATGGCGGGCGACATGGGCGGCCTCGGCGAACGTGTCGGCACAGCGGTCCGCCTCGCCGCGGGCGAGGCCGATTGGCTTGCCCGCCTCCTCGCTGATCGAGGCCGCGAGCTCCTCGCGCCGCTCGACGATGAGGGCGTGGGCGTGCTCGAGGATCGCGCCCCGCGCGGCCGGCGCCAGCGCCGCGACCATCGGCGCTGCAGCCTCGGCGGCGGCAGCGGCCGCTTCGAGCTCGTCCGGCCCTCCGCGCGCCACCGCGCTCACCACACGCCCGTCGTACGGCGACCGAACCTCGAGTCGGTCGCTGCCCTTCTGCCACTGCCCGGCCACGAACAGGTCGAGGGTCCTCATGCCGGCCTCCTGTCGTCCATGGTACGCGTCTCTGATTGAACCGCAGAGGCGTCAGCGGCCCAGACCCGCCCGGCACCGGCGAACTGCGAGGTGCCGGCCGCCCTCACAGCATCTCCATATAATCACATGTAGGAATCATAAATCTCAAGATTATAGCCCATCCTGACTTGACTTCGGGTTCCAAGCGCGTACTGTGAGCGGCAGGACCCTCGTGACGGTTCCAGAAGACAAGGAGGAGGACATGGCAGCTCGGACTGGTCTCATTGTATTCGTCGTCGCCCTGCTGCTCCTGCCGGCAGTGGCCCAGGCACAGGATGGTCAGTGGATCGTCCGTGGCCGACTGATCTCGATCTCTCCCAACGACGGCAGTACCACCATTGGCGACACCGGCAGCAAGGTGACGGTGGACTCCGACATCACGCCCGAAGTCGACATCACCTACATGTTCAACCACAACTGGGGACTCGAGCTGATCGCGGCGTTTTCCAAGCACTCGCTCGGGGTGGCGGGCGGTGCGCTCGCCGGCGCCGATGCCGGGAACGTCGGCGTCCTGCCTCCGACGCTCACCCTTCAGTACCACTCCGACAGTGGCGGTCCGCTCGACGTCTACGGCGGGATCGGCGTCAATTACACCCGATTCTTCAACTACGACCTCTCGTCCGACCTCGCCGGCCTGGGGCTCGTGGACGTGAACTTCAGCAGCTCGTTCGGCCTCGCGGGCCAGCTCGGCGTGGACTTCGCGCTCAAGGGCGCCTGGGTGTTCAACCTGGACGTCAAGTACATCAACATCTCCACCGACGTGGATCTGGTCCTCGGGAGCGGTGATGTGCTCGACACCGTGACCGTCGACATCGACCCCTGGGTCTTCGGCGCCGGCATCGGTTACCGCTTCTGATATCCCGGCCGACGAGCGCTCATCCAGCCTAGCCCGCACTATTCACCAGACTTCTCCTGCGACCGGCGATGCGCCGCACTCAGCGGTGCTTTCTCACCTCGGGGTGCTCAACGTACTGTCAAGTTTTCCACCAGCCACCCCTCACAGACCCGCGGCCCCCTCCGCGCCCTCCCACCACCCCTCCCCGCGGGTTCGCCTCACGCCCCTCGGCTCGAAAACCCCACTGCGCACGCCACCTCGCCGGTCTCGCGATGCAACCTCGCCGCAGGCGAGTCGCTGAAGGGGGACAGGGTGGGTGTGAGCAACCCAGGTGAATAATGCGGGCTAGGCTTCAACGCACCGGGGCACGGTCCATGACCGTGCCCCGGTTCCGTTCCACATGCTTGAGCGATGCGCGCTCGGTCCTCGTCGAGCGACGGTCCGTGGAGCCGAGTCCGCCACTCCCGCCCAGAGGACAGTCCTACGGGTCTCGGACACGGATCCGCGCGCCTCAGCACGGGTGAAGCCAGGCGAAGGCTGCACCTCCTCACCTTCTTACCTTCTCGCGAGAAGCTACCATCCCGCGGCGAGCATTGCGCCGCCGACTGCGAGGCCGAGGACCAGGTTTGCCGCTTTGGCGAGCACCGCGTCCCGCGGTGCGATCCCGAGCAGCGGCAGCAGGCCGTGGCCGTCCTGGACGATCGAGTTGGCGACCAGGACCGAGAACGGTACCTGTCCAGTGACGAACAGGGCAAGCACGATCAGGTGCGGCCCGGACTGCGGGATGATCCCGAGCAGGCACGCACCGACCAGCACCCAGGCGCTGTGGCCGACGGCAAAGGCGCCGAGGTCGATCCAGCTGCCCGCCAGCCGGACCAGGACCAGCGTCCCCGCGGTCCACGCGAAAATGCGTGGAGCGTGGTGTCGGGCCACGTGCTCCCAGAGGTGCTCCTCGACGTAGTGCCGCGGCGCCAGGGCGGCGATCCCGATCCCGAGCGCGAGTACGATGCCGAAGATCCAGGCCTCGGCGTCGTGGCCGTGGGGCGACGCCGGACCGGCCGTCACACCTAGCTCGTGGTGGTCGAAGCCTCCCGAGAGCAGGCCCACCAGGAGCAGGCAGAAGACGGCGATCATGACGAGGCGCGGCACGAGGGGCTCGCGCCTCACCCGCAGGGGGAGCCAGCGGTCGGCTGCGGGGGGGCGGACGAGGTCCTCCTTGTGCAGGGTCGCGAGCGCGCAGGGGTCACGCCGGACGAGCCCGAACCGGGTCAGCACGAGGTCGGTCAGCGCCCCGCCGACGATGGCGGTGGCGAAGAGGATCGCCGCCAGCAGCGGGACCTTGTCGGGAATCATGGCCAGCATGACGAAGGACTCGTCGCCCGCGGTCGCGATCAACGCGGCCGTGACCGCTCCGAGGCTGAGGCTGCCGTGGGAGTACATCGAGACCGCGAGGTAGGTGCCGGCACAGCCGGGCAGGAGCCCGAGCACGGAGGCCACAAGATACTGACGCAAGCGGCCACTCGTCAGACGCTGCGTCATGTGGCCGTGGGTGGCGACGGTGGCGAGCTCCACCAGGGCCATCATGACGAACACGAGGCCCGTGATAAGCGCAGCGTGGAGAAGCTCCTCGGCGACGGCGACAGCGACCATGGCGCGGGGAGAATAGCAGACCCGGGGTCGTGCAAGGTCCTGAAGGCGTCCTGTTAAGTCCTTTTTTATGTCGCACTTGCTCAAGTGTCCCCGATCACGGTCGTTTCGAGTTCGGTGGTTCGCACGCGCGCACCTGTGCTACCGTCGCCCAACGCCCGGTTCGGGCCCGGAGGTGCGCCCTATGCCAACTGGTCGGACCCGCGCTCTGGTCCTGGGGTTGCTCGCGCTGGCGTCGGTCCTGCTCGTCCCCGCGGTCGCTGCGGCGAGCGAAGGCGAGGGGGCCGTCGACCTCGGTGCCGTCCTGCCGCTGTGGTCGGTCATCCCCTTCGTCGGAATCCTGCTCTCGATCGCGGTCTTTCCGCTCGCGGCCCCCGAGTTCTGGCACCACCACTTTCCGAAGGTGTCGGCGTTTTGGGCGCTGCTGCTCGCGATCCCCTTCACCCTCGCCTACGGCCACGACGCGGTCCACGCGATCGCTCACATCTACGTGATCGACTACATCCCGTTCATCATCCTGCTGTGGGCGTTGTTCACGGTCTCGGGCGGGATCCTGGTGCGCGGCTCCTTCAACGGAACGCCCGGCCTGAACACGGTCTTCCTCTTGATCGGCACCGCCATCGCGTCCTGGGTCGGAACGACCGGCGCCGCGATGCTCCTGATCCGCCCAGTGCTGCGCGCCAACGCCCGTCGCCAGCACAAGGTCCACACGGTCGTCTTCTTCATCTTCCTGGTCGCGAACGTCGGCGGCTCGCTGACGCCGCTCGGCGATCCGCCGCTTTTCCTCGGCTTCCTCCACGGGGTACCGTTTTTCTGGACCCTCGGCTTGGTCAAGGAGACCGGCCTCGTGGTGGCGATCCTGCTCGCCGTCTTCTTCGCGATCGACACCCACTTCTGGCGCAAGGAGACCGAGGCCGCCCGCCAGCTGATCGAAGGCGGCGAGACGCTCAAAATCGAGGGCCTCCACAACGTCCTCTTCCTCGGCGGGATCCTCGGCGGGGTCATCCTGTCGGGCACCTGGCATGCCGGCGAGGTGTCGATCCTGGGCATCCACCAGCACGTCCAGAACCTCGCCAGGGACCTCATCCTGATCGTGATGGGGCTGCTCTCCCTGATCACGACCCCCAAGGAGGTCCGCAAGGGGAACAGCTTCACCTGGTTCCCGATCCTCGAGGTGGCCTACCTGTTCGCCGGCATCTTCATGACCATCGTCCCGGCCCTCGCCATCCTCAAGGCCGGCGAGCACGGAGCGATGGCGCGGCTCGTCGGGGCGGTGCGGGAGCCCTGGCACTTCTTCTGGGCGACCGGCGCGTTGTCGTCGTTCCTCGACAACGCACCCACCTATCTGACCTTTCTCACGACCGCGGAGGGTCGGCTCTTCCCGGGCGTCCCGGAGCCGGCCGTGATCCACCAGATCATCGCCAACGAAGCCGAGTTCCTGGCATCGATCTCGCTCGGCGCCGTGTTCTTCGGAGCGATGACCTACATCGGCAACGCCCCGAACTTCATGGTCAAGTCGATCGCCGAGGAGACCGGGGTCGAGATGCCGAGCTTCTTCGGCTACATGCTGCGCTACTCGATTCCCGTCCTGATCCCGGTCTTCATCCTCGTCACCTGGTTGCTGATCTGAGACGGAGGAAGCCATGACCGACCACACCGTGTTCGTCGAGCTCGACCTGGAGGGAAACGCCGAAGTCGCGGCGGGCTTCGTCGAGGGCTTCAGGATCGCTGGCGAGGACCTCGGTCCGGCGTGGCTGGCGGAGCGCGAGCCGATCGAGTCGGAAGGGCTCATGGACTCGATCCGCGAGCGCGTCGGCCGACGCACGCGCGTGATCCTGTCGAAGCGCCTCGCCGAGCGCATGGTCGCCGCTCTTGCCGACGCGCCCCACCTCGAGCTCGTCGCCCACGACCCACGCGAGATCGACTACGCCGAGCTCGCCTTCGAGTTCCGGGCCTTCGACCGCAAGGACGCCGGGGAGGTTCGCCACCTGATCGAAACCGACCTGCCCGGAGGGGTCCGCCTCGAGGGCTACCACGTCGAAGAGAAGATCGATAAGGACGCAGAGGGCGTCGAGCTCTACTCGCCGGTCCACGACTACATCCTGAGCGGGAAAGGGACCTACGTGGGACCCTTCGACCGGATTCTCGAGATGGCTCACCGGCTCGACGAGCAGGACTTCGTCCACCCCAAGAAGGTCCACCTCCACTCCAGCCGATGAGAGCGATCTGTTTGCTCTCCGACTTCGGACTGGAGGACCACTACGTCGGCGCCATGCACGCGGTGTGCGAGCGCGACGCACCCGGCGCGCCCCGCCTCGACCTCGGCCACGCGGTGCCCGCAGGCGACGTCTGGACCGGCTGCTTCTTCGTCCGCTCCACCTGGACGCACCTGCCGGAGGCAGCGGTAGTGCTGGCGGTGGTCGACCCGGGCGTGGGAACCGCACGGCGGGCGGTCGCCGTCGAGATCGGCGGCCGCTGGCTGGTCGCGCCGGACAACGGGCTCGCGTCCGCGGTCGGCCCGGCCGAACGGGTCGTCCAGCTCGACGTCGCCACCATGGGCCTCGCGGTGCCCAGCGCGACCTTCCACGGCCGCGACCTGTTCGCGCCGGCGGCCGCCCGGCTGGCGCGCGGCGACGACCCGTCGCGGCTCGGCAGCGACTGCCCCGCAGACGGGCTGATGCCGTGTCCGCTTCCCGAGCCGACCGCCGTGCGCGGCCGGCTGCACGGTGTGGTCCTCCACGTCGACCGCTTCGGCAACGTCATCACCAACCTCCCGGCCGCGGCAGCCGGCCCGGGAACCGCGCTCGACTGCGGCTCGACCCGGGTCCGCCACCAGACCGCGACCTACGGCGAGGCGCCGACCGGCCGGCCGGTCTTCCTGGCCGGCTCCTCGGGCCTGCTCGAGCTTGCGGTGCGCGACGGCTCGGCCGCCGAGCGGCTGACCCTGAAGCGCGGCGACGAGGTCGTGCTCGCGCCCGCGGAGACCATGTGAATCTCCGTGTGGAGGACGTCCTCGAGGCGGCGCAGCGGATCGCGCCCCACGTCCACCGCACCCCCGTTGCCACCTGCGCGACCCTCGACCGGATGGCCGGGGCGCGGCTCCTCTTCAAGTGCGAGAACCTGCAGAAGGCGGGCGCATTCAAGGCGCGCGGCGCGGCCAATGCCGTGTTCGCGCTCGACGAGGAGATCGCGGGTCGCGGCGTGTGCACCCACTCTTCCGGCAACCATGCGGCGGCGCTCGCCCGGGCCGCGGCGCTGCGCGGGATCCCCGCCCACATCGTGATGCCGTCGACCGCGCCGCGGGTCAAGGTCGCCGCAGTCGAAGGCTACGGCGGCCGGATCACCTTCTGCGCGCCCACCCTCGCGGCCCGCGAAACGACCCTCGAGGCGGTCGTCGCTGCGACCGGAGCGACCTTCGTCCATCCCTACGACGAGCCGCTGGTGGTCGCCGGTCAGGGCACCTGCGCCCTCGAGCTCCTCGAGCAGGCGCCCGGCCTCGATGTCGTCATGACCCCAGTCGGCGGCGGCGGTCTCGCGAGCGGCACCTGCATCACCCTCGCCGCGCGCGCGCCCGGGGTCCGCTTCATCGGCGCCGAGCCGGCCGCGGCCGACGACGCCCGTCGCTCCCTCGAACTCGGCCGGCTGCTGCCCTCCGAGGACCCCGTGACGGTCGCGGACGGCCTGCGCACCGCGCTCAGCCCGCTCACATTCGGCATCCTTCAGCGCCACGCCGAGGCCATCCTGACCGCGAGCGAGGACCAGATCGTCGCCGCGACCCGCCTAATCTGGGAGCGTGCCAAGCTCGTCGTCGAGCCCTCCGGTGCGGTCCCCCTGGCCGTGGTCCTCACCCACCGCGAGCGCTTCGCGGGCCTCACCGTGGGCATCGTACTGTCCGGCGGCAACGTCGACCTCGACCGGCTGCCGTGGACGGCGCGCTGAACCGGCCTCGTGCATCCCGGAGGTTGACGGCGCCACAGCCCAAGGTAGGATGACGCCACAGCGCTCGACGATAGAGGTGCTCGTGACGAAACCGCCCCGGCGAAATGTCTCCACCAACAGAAGGATCTGTGGCCAGATGACGCACGAGTGTCGTTTCTGCGGCGACCTCCACTCGACCGAGAGAGCAACACACCGCAAGGCCACAGGGTTCGAACCAGACCGCGTCCTCCCGCGCCTCAGCCGACCGATCCGCGCCCTGCGGACCTGCTGGAGCCTCGCGGCGACCCTCCTGCTGGCCGCGAGCGCGAACGCTCAGCCCCTCACGACGGGCTCGATTGCCGGGCGCGTGCTCGGCGAGGAGGGGCGGGCGCTCGCCGGCGCGACCGTGGTCGTGACCTCCGCACAGGGCGCGACGACCCTGGCCACCGACGTCACCGGACGCTTCCTCGCTCCTTACGTCGCCCCCGGAGCATGCACCGTCCGTGCGGAGATGGCCGGCTACCGCTCGGCGGAACGGCGCGACCTCGACGTCCGGCTCGGACAGCGCATCGAGCTCGAGATCACCCTCGCGCCGGGGGTCTTCACCGAGACCGTCGACGTGACCGGATCGGCGCCGACGCTCGACCTCGGCTCTGCCGCCGTCGGCCTCACCGTGAGTACCGACGACCTCGCCCGGGTGCCGGTCGGGCGCCTGCTGGCCGAGACGATCTACCTCGCGCCGGGCGTCTCCAGCAGCGGCGGCGCGGGCCGCTCGAACCCGTCGATCTCCGGCGCGAGCGGGCTCGAGAACGAGTACGTGGTCGACAGCGTGAACATCACCAACGCCCGATACGGCGCGCTCGGCGTCTATACCAGCCAGTACGGCTCGCTCGGCAACGGCGTCAGCTACGACTTCATCGACGAGGTCCAGGTGCGCACCGCAGGCGCCGGGGCCGAGACCCAGCAGTCCACCGGGGGCCTGGTCTCGGTGATCACGAAGAGCGGGTCGAACGAGCTCCACGGGAGCGTCTTCACCTATGTGTCGCCGGCCTCGCTCGAGGGCAGCCGCCCGACGCTGACCCTCGTCAACGGGGCCGTGAACACCACCGGCGAGTCGTCGAGCGAGCTCGGCTTCACCCTCGGCGGCCCGCTCGCCCGCGACCGGCTGTTCTACTTTGTCGCCGCCAGCCGCCGCGACCAGACGACGACCTTGCTTGCCCCGGAGGGCTTTCCGCTGCGTGCGCTCGGCGAGGTCGACCGCGACCGCACCGGGTACTCCTACGCCGGCAAGTTGACCTGGCTTCCGCGCGCAGATCACCGTCTCGAACTGTCCGCCTTCGGCGACCCGACCCATGGCGACACCGGCCCCCAGGCGGCCGACGCGATGCTGTTCGGCTCACCGAGCGCCTTCAGCTCGCTCGACTACGGCGGCCACAACCAGGGTCTGCAGTACCAAGGCGTACTGCAACCCGCGTGGCTGGTCGAGGCGTCGCTCGCCCACGCAGCCAGCAGCTTCGAGGAGCGTCCCTTGGTCGACGAGTGGGAGGTCACCGACGACACGGTGACGCCGGTCGAGATCAGCGGCGGCAAGGGACGCTACGAGTCCCAGAACATCGGCGACAGCCTCCAGTTCCACGCCCGGTCAACTCATCTGCTGGGGCGCCACGAGCTCTCCTACGGCTTCGGCGGCGACCGCACCACAGCCGATGCGATCGCAACCAGTACGGGTCCGTCCTTCGTGCTCGTCGACGGCCGCACCACGACGAGCGGCGCCCTCATCGACATCCTGCCGGACCCGGTCTTCGGGCGGGTCTACCGGGTGACCCGCGCAGAGCTGGGGGGCGTCCGCTCGAGCACTGCCCGCTATGCCAGCGCCTTCCTCCAGGACCGCGTGACCCTCGGTGCATCGCTCACGCTCTCCGCGGGTTTGCGTTGGGAGCGCCAGGAGCTCGCGGGCTCCGCCGCGAGCTTCACCTTCGGCACCGACTGGGCGCCGCGGCTGGGTCTGGTGTGGGACCCCTCAGGCACGGGACGCACCAAGCTCTCCGCCAGCTGGGGCGTCTACCCCGCGCGGATCCCCAACGCCATCGCCGTCACGCTGCTCGGCGGCGGCGGCCGCGTGTCGCGCGCCGACTACTTCGACGCGGGACTCACCGATCCGATCCCCGAGGGCGTCGACGCCGGCGGCTCGACCCGACACTTGATCCTCCGTAGCACCTCGCCGGCGCTCATCGACCCGAGCGCGAGGGTGACCACCTCCGAGGAGTCGACCGTCGGCTTCGAGTGGGTCGCCGCGCCCGATCTGACGCTGGGGATCCGCTACCTCCACAGCGACATGACCCGGGTGCTCGAGGACGTCACCACGGCCTCACTGTGGCTAACCTACGTCGGCACCGACGATGTCCAGTACCTGGTCACCAACCCGCGCGCCGACTACCCGTCGACGGTCGACGGCATCGGGCGCTTCGTCGACCCGGTGCGGCGCTACGACGCGGTCGAGCTCACCGCCGAGAAGCGCTTCTCCTACCACTGGTCGCTGCTCGCGTCCTACCGCTGGTCACGGTTGGTCGGGAACTACGAGGGCTTCTACCGCAACGACGCCCACCAGTCCAACCCCGCTCTCACCGGGATCTTCGACTTTCCGCCCGACGACCCGACCTATGTCGAGTTCGGCGTGCCGCAGGAAGACTTCCGCGGCGACATCCGCTACCTGGCCGCGACCGGGCCGCTGCCCAACGACCGGCCCCACCAGGTCAAGATTTACGGAACCTACCGCTTTGACTCCGGCATCAGCCTCGGCGCGGCGTTCCAGGGGAGCAGCGGGCGCCCCCTGACCCCGATGGCCGCCAGCCCGGTCTACGGGCGGGCAGGCGAGATCCCCGAAGCTCCGCGCGCGTCCGGCATCGCGACCGAGGACGGCTTCCTCCGCCGGACTCCGAACGAGTGGGCGCTCGACGTCCACGCCGACTACGAGCTCCCGCTGCGAACCGGACGGCTGGTCTTCCTCGCCGACGTCTTCAACCTGTTCGACCGCAGCGGGGTAGTTGACTACGACCAGAACACCGAGCGCAGCTTCGGCGTACCCAACCCCGACTTCGGCCGCCGCATCGCTTACCAGCCGCCGCGCCAGATCCGGCTCGCGGTCCGGTTCGAGCTGTAGCCCGCCTTGGATGCGCTGCGCGCATCCTCAAGCCACGCTCACCGATCGAGGAGGACCAGGGACTCCACCTGGCGGGTCTGGGGCATCATGTCGACGGCCTGAACGGTGACCAGCTCGAAGCCGCCCTTGAGGAGAACCGCCAGATCGCGGGCGAGGGTCGTGGGATCGCAGGAGAGGTAGGCGAGCCGTCGCGCTGGCGAGCCGACGATCGTCTCGAGCGCCCGAGGGTCCGCGCCGACCGCGGAGGGATTGAGGATCACGGCTTCGGGCCTCTCCGAGCGCAGCCGGCGCAGGGCGCGGTGGATCGGGCTGGCGAGGATTTCGACGTTGTCCACCCTGCCCGCCCTGATCGACGCCCGTGCGTCCGCCGCTGAGCTCCTGACGCCCTCCACGCACAGCACGCGGCGAAAGTGTCGCCGCAGCGCGAGGCCGTGGGTCCCAACGCCCGCGTAGAGGTCAACGAGCAGGCTGCCGTCCCCGAGGAACGCCCCCATCAGGGCGTGGATCTCTGGCAGGACGCCGAGGTTGACCTGGAAGAAGGAACCCGGGGAGACCCGCACCGACAGGCCAGCCGAGGCGACAAAGACCTCGCGCTCGCCGGCTACCGGGTCGATCCGCCCCTTGACGACCTGCGGGCCGCTCCCGGGGTTGAAGTTGACGGCGATGCCGGCGACGTACGGGCAGACGTCGGCGATGGCCTCCACGGGCAAGCGGGGCGCGGTCGCAGCCTTGACCACCAGGGTCAGGTGCTGCCGTCTCGGATCGCTGCCGCAGCGCAGGTCGATGTGGCGCAGCTCGAAGGGAAATCGGGTGGACGAGTTGAGCAGGCGGCGCAGACTTCGAGTGGTCTCGAGCAACTCTGGGACCAGGACTCCGCAGTGCGGTGCGTCCACGACCTGGCGGCTGCGGCGCTGGAAGTAGCCGAGCGTGGTCTGACGAGCGCGATCGGTGGAGATCGTCATCTTGGCCCGGTTGCGGTAGCCCTCGACCTGCGGCGATGCCAGGGTCGGCAGGACCCGACCGTGGTCGATCCGCACCTGCTCGTCGAGCGCCTCCATCAACCAGCGCCGCTTGCGCTCGAGCTGTTCCATGTAGGGTTGGCGCAACAGCGAGCAGGCGCCGCACTCGACGCGGTGGGGACAGTCGACGGTCCGGTCGGAGGTGGCGGTCATCATCGCCGTTCAGATTAACCTAGCCCGAAGGTCTCACCAGGTCACGTCGCGAGGGTGCGACGGGCACGACGTCACTCGGCGTGACCCGGCCGTGACGCGACGACGAAGCGGCGGGTGAAGGGGAAGGACGTTCCCCACTCGCGGCGCGGGTAGGCCGAGCGCAGCCTGGCGCCGAGCTGCTCGAGGAACGCCGGCCGCTCGCCGGGCTCGAGCGCCCCGAGCACGGGCCGCAGGGTGGTGCCCTCGAGCCAGCGCAGCACGGCGTCGTCACCCTCGAGGACGTGGACGTAGGTGGTCTCCCAGGCGTCGACCGCACACCCCCGTTCGGCCAGGTGTTTCACATACCAGGCCAAGGGCATCGCGCCCGGAGCCTGAGTCCCGGCCAGGCGATCGCGCCACTCGGGGTTCGTCACCAGCTCGGCGAGCGCCCGGTGCGATGGCGCCTCGGCGTTCGCCGGCACCTGGAAGGCGAGCACACCGCCGGGGGCGAGCAGTCCCAGCAGCCGGTCGAGCAACGCGCCGTGGTCGGCGAGCCAGTGGAAGACCGCGTTGGAAACGAGGACGTCGAGCGCCATCGCGGGGCGCCAGCTCAGGAGGTCCGCGAGCACGAAGCCGAGCCGCCCCGGCCGCGCGCGGCGGCGCGCCCGCTCCAGCATCGCCGGCGAGGCGTCGACCCCGACCACGAAGGCGCCCGGCCAGCGCTCGAGCAGCGAGGCGGTCAGCGCGCCCGGCCCGCAGCCGAGGTCCGCGACGACTCTCGGCGCCGAATGCTCGACCCGCGCCACGAGGTCGCGGAACGGGCGCGCGCGCTCAGCCGCGTAGCGCAGGTAGCGCTCAGGCGACCAGTCGTCCGGCGCCATCGTCATTCCGCCAGGGCCCTGGCGAGTCGGCGGCAGCCCTCGACGATGGCCGCCGGGTCCGCGAAGGTGAAGGCGAGGCGGGCGTGCTCGGCGTCGACCACCTGCCCGCCCACCTGCTCGTCCAGCTCGGGGTAGAACGCGACCCCAGGAACGAAGGCGACACCCTGGGCGACGGCACTGCGGAACAGGGCCGTCGCGTTGCGACCCGGAAAACGCAGCCAGTGGAAGAACCCACCGTCAGGCTCGCGCCACGAAGCCGCTCCCTCGGGAAGCTCGGCCCGGAGCGCCCGCTGCATCGCCTCGGCGCGGACCCGGTAGGTCGCGATCACGCGCTCGAGGTGGCCGTCGAGGTGGCCCCGGCGGCAGTACTCCGCCACCAGCGCCTGGGTCACGGTCGGCGGGCACAGGTCGGAGCCCTGGCGCAGCATCACCATCGCCCGCACCAGCTCGGGCGGGCCGACCAGCCAGCCGAGCCGGACCCCCGGCGCGAGCACCTTGGAGAACGAGCCCGCGTAGAGCACCCACGGCGAGCCGGCGGCGAGGGCCGTGACCGCGGGCAGGGCTTCGCCGCGGAACCGCACCCGGCCGTAGGGGTCGTCCTCGAGCACCGGGATCCCGAGCTCTGCGGCGAGCCCGACCAGTCGGCGGCGGCGCGCGAGGGTGAGGCACGCACCGGTCGGGTTGGCGAAGTCGGGCACCACGTAGACCAGCCTCGGACGCTTCCCGGTCTCCCGCTCGACCGCCGCGACGACCTCGGGCAGGGCGTCGACGAGCATCCCGTCGCCGTCCGAGGGCACCGCCGCGAAGCGCGCGCCCACGTTGCGCAGGCTGTGGAGCGCGCCGGGGTAGGTCGGCGCCTCGACCACCACCGTGTCCCCCGGATCGAGGATCGCACGCGCGAGCAGGTCGAGGGCCTGCTGCGACCCGGTGGTCACGAGCAGCTCGTCGCCGGCGACCGGACGGTTGAGATGAGAGGTCATCCGCTCGAGGAGAACCTCGCGCAGCTCCGGCCAGCCCTCGGAGGCGCCGTACTGGAGCACCTCGCGGCCGCGCGCCGCGAGCACGTCGGCGCACGCCGCGAAGGCCTCGACCGGAAAGGCGTCGGGTGCGGGCAGACCGCCGGCGAAGGAGATCATCCCCGGCCGCCGGATGAGCGGGAAGAGCTCGCGGATCGGCGACGGCCGCATCCCGCGCGCGAGGGTGGACAAAGTGAACGGCAGGCTCATGCCCGACCTCCAGGACCCGCGGATTCTACAGCGGAGGATTCTGACTTGATGAGCGCAGCTCATCAGGAGGAGCGTATGCCGAGGAGCCCTCCGACCGCCACTACCCCTGGAGTTGCTTCCAAAGGGCTCCGCGGCAGGCGGTCCTAGAGCTCGTCGACGGTACCGAGCACCAGGGGCCTCGGCTCGACCGGCTCGTCGCCGAGAGTGAAGGCCGCGCACACCCGTGGCGTGATCGCCTCGACATCGACCTCGCGCTCGCCCACGAGCACGTCGGCGAGCGGCTGTCCGGTCTCGACGCGGTCGCCGATCCGGGCCCGGACCACGAGCCCGGAGCCGTGAGCGAGCTCTTCGTCTCGTGTCCGCCGTCCGGCGCCGAGCTCGACCGCGATCCAACCAAGGGCCTCGCCGTCGACCGCGGCGACGACGCCCGTCCCCGCCGCTGCGACCTCGATCGTACGCACCGGACGCGCGAGCCGCTCAGGGTCGGGGTCGCCGCCGTGGGCGCGAACGATCGCCTCCCACGTCGTGAGCGCCCGTCCGTCTCTCAGCGCGCTCTCGAGCTCGTGGCGGGCTTCGTCGCGGTCGCGCCCGCCGAGCACCGCGGCCTCCTCCGACAGTCGCAGCGAAAGCCCTCTGAGACGGGCATCTCCTGCGCCGGCCAGCACCTCGAGGGCCGCCCGGACCTCGCACGCCGTGCCCAGTGCGGCACCGAGCGGCTCGCCCATGTCGGTGACCAGCGCCTCGCATACCACCCCGATGGCGCGCGCCGCGGCGCGCAGCGATCTGCCCAGGCGGACCGCGTCGGCGGTGGTCTTCATGAACGCACCGGCACCGGCCTTGACGTCGAGAATCAGGGCGCCGGCCCCGAGGGCGAGCTTCTTGGACATGATCGAGCCGACGATCAGCGGTAACGACGGCACCGTCCCGGTGACGTCACGAAGCGCATAGAGGGTGCGGTCGGCAGGGGCGATCTCTGCGGTCTGGGCGACGATCGCCGCGCCGCATCGTTCGACCAGCCCGAGCGTCTCGGCCCGCGAACGTTCACAGTCGAAGCCCGGGATCGCGGCGAGCTTGTCGAGGGTCCCCTGGGAGTGCCCGAGGCCGCGGCCGGCCATCATCGCGACCGGAACGCCGATCGCGGCGAGCAGCGGCGCAAGCACCAGCGAAACGGTGTCGCCGACGCCGCCGGTCGAGTGCTTGTCGACCACCCGCGGCGCCGACTCGGCAAGCCGCCAGGCCTCACCCGAGTGGAGCATCTCGGCGACCAGATCGCTGGTCTCACCGTCGTCCATACCGCGGATGCAAATCGCCATCAGCATCGCGGCGAGCTGCTCTGGCGGCAGGTCGCCATCGGTGGCGCCGCGTACGAAGCGGGCGATAGCAGGTCGGGACAGCCGGCCGCCGTCGCGCTTGGTGGCGATGTCCTCGACGAAGCTCATGGACGACCCGTTCGACCTCCGCTTGCGGTCAGCCGAGCTCTTTCAGGCGCTGCTGGGCTGGCTGGCTGTAAGGCGATTCGGGGAACTCCTGCGCGAGCTTGTTGAGCATCTCGCGCGCCTGATCCGGCTTGTGCTCCTTGAGGTAGAGGATGCCGAGCTCGTAGAGGGCTGCATCCCGCGGCAGGCCCTTCGTGCGACCCTGGATCATGGCCTCGAGCTCGCTCGCGACCTCGGCGCCCTGTCCGGACGCGACCCGCAGTCCGATCAGGTCGAAGGTGGCGAGCCGGCCGATGAGATCGTCGCCGTGCTTCTGGGACAACCTCACGAGGGTGTCGCGAGCGGCGTCGACCTCGCCCCGCCCGAGCTCGATGCGAGCCAGGTAGAGTCGGGCCATGTCGCCTTGGTCAGTTCGCCCGAAACGGTCCACGACCTCCTCGAGCTTGGCCTGGGCCGGCTTGGTGTCGCCGTCCGCGCCCTTGCCCACGGCCTCGTCGTAGCTCGCCATCGCTTGCTGGAGCAGGTAGGAGGCGCGGTCGGCGCGGCTCCCCGTCCACAGCGTGGCGGCCCACCAGATCATGGTCACCACGACGACCGCGCCGAGCACCGCGGCGACAGGTCGCCAGTTGATCGTCATCCAGTGGATGAAGGTGTCGATGGTCGAGACGAACTCGTCCCCTTTGAGCTGCTTGCGGGTAATACGTGCCATTTCTCTATCCTCCGGCCGCCCGGCCTCAGGGAATGGGCGACGGGGTCGCCCCCGGCCCGTCGCCGGCCGCGCGGTGCACGGACGGAACGACCGGGCGCTGGGCGGTCAACTCTAGGTGTCGGGCGGGGACCTGTCAACACGAGTGCCGTCCCAGCGCCGCCGCAGTGGCGGCAGACCGAGCAGCCACAGCGAGGCGAGGTGGCCGACCAGGGCGCCGGCAGCGACGTCGGAAGGGAAGTGCTGGTGGCTGACGATCCGATTCAGGCCGGCCCAGGAGGCGACCGCGTAGGCGACGGGGGCCGCCGCGGGGTAGAAGGCCGCGAGACAGGTCGCGGCGGCGAAGGCGCTCGCGGTGTGGCCCGACGGGAAGGACTGGAAGGTCGAGTTCGAGAGGCCCATCGCCGGGCCGTGGAAGGAGAGCACCCGCTCGTGCCCGGGTGCCTGGTCGAGGTGGGAGGGGCGCTCGCGGCCGATCGCCATCTTGAGGACCGAGTTCCCGAGCCCCGAGGCCACCACGACCACCGCCAGCACCAGGGCGCGCCGCCACCTGCGACGATCGACCACCGCGACCGCGACCGCGATCACGAGGGTTCCGAGCCCGGAGGCGAGGAACTTGGCCGCAGTCAGCGACTCGCCCATCTCGCCCCAGTGCTCGAAGCGCAGGGCAGAACGCAGCAAGGTCGTCAGGTCGGCGCCGTCGAGCAGGAAGGCGACCGCGACCAGGGCGAGGCCGATCAGGAGTCGGAGGCCGAGCCTGGTGCGGGATTCGTCGTCTCGGTCTTGCATCGCCTACTTCTCCTCGGGTCGAAAGACCACCGAGCGCACCCACCGGCCGCGCCCGAGGTCCACGCCGTCAACGCTGGCGACAGTCTTGAGGGCCAGCTCCGGCCGCTCCGCGCGAAGGCGGTCGAGGTCGTCCGCCCGGCTCACGACCACGACCGGCCTGCCGCGTGCCAGCAGCGCCTCGAGCTCGGCCTCGGAGTGGCAGTGGACCGTGTCCAACGGGAGGTTGAAGAAGAGGTCGTCGTCGCGCGCCCGGTAGACCGCGAGCGTCTCTCCCGGGGCCCGTGCGGCCACCAGGGCCCGGGCCGCGCGCAGCCCGGAAAACGTTGGTCCGAGGGCGGGCAGCAGCAGTGCAGCCACCAGCAGCAGCCACAGCGCCGAGCCCGCTGCCGTGGCGGCGGCGACTCGCCGGGGATGGCGGTAGAGCCAGAGCGCCGCGGTGAGAGCCGCGGCGGCGGCGGGCACGCCGCACGCGATCGCGACCGGCACGAGGTGGTCGAGACCCAGGTGGAGCACGATCGCCAGCGGGGCGGCCGCGAGCATCAGCCCGCCGAAGGCGGTGACAAAGGAGACCCAGCAGCGGGGCCACACTGCACCTGACACGAGCCACGCCACAAGCAGCAGTGCCCCCGGTACGCTGAGTGGTATCCAGCCGTGCGCCACTGTGATGCTCAACAGCGCAAGAGGGATCGCCAATGTGAGCAGCCCTGCGACCACGCGGGGAGACACTGAGCGGCGAGGCCACACCGCACCCGCGAGCAGCCAGGCGACCACCAGCAGCACCCCGGCGGCGAAGGACGGCATCCAGTAGTGGACCAGCTTGGTGCGCACCATCTCGAACACGAGCAACGGACCGAGCAACCACGCGAGCAGGAAGACCGTGCGCGCGTCGCGCGCCACCTTGCGGGTGGCGAAGGCCGCGGCGAGGGCGAGGGCGAACCACGGGAAGGCGGCCACCGGTCCGGTCGCGAGGAAGAAGCCGGGGAAGCCGCCGTGGCTCTCGAGCGGGCTCAGGCTACGCTCGACCACGTGGTGCCCGATCCCGACCCGGTAGAAGGCCCCGTCGGTCGCCCGGTACGCCGCCAGCGCCCACGGCAGTGTGATCGCGAGCAGCAGCGGCACGCCCCACGCCGGCCGCAGCGCGGCGAGCCGACGCCGCAGCTCGGGCGAGCGCAGGGCCGCGATCACCGCCGCTGCCAGGGGGACGATGAGCACCGTGGGCCCGAACCGCCACCAGCCCGCGGCCGCGAGCACCGCCGCCGCGACGACCTCGAGCCGCGTCCAGCGCCGGGTCATGGCCCACGCTGCGATGGCGGTTCCGACCAGCACCGCCGGTGCAACCGGGCCCTTGGCGAGCACGGCGAGCCCGAGCCCGGCCCAGAACACCGCCGCGGCGCCACGACCGCCGCGCTCGATCCACAGCCGCTCCAGGGCGAGCATCATCGCGGTCAACGGCAGCAGCATCACGAGGTCGGCCGTGCACGCCTCCGACTCGAAGGCGAACACCGGCGTCGCGGCGAGCAGCCCCCCCGCGAGCAGTCCCGAGCCGGGGCCGTGGCGGCGGCGCGCGACAAAGGCCAGAAGGAAGACAACGGCCGCACCGGCGAGGTTCGAGGGCAGACGGGCAGCACGGGCGTCGACCTCGTCGAGCACGTACGCCGCCATCGTGCACCAGTAAATCAGGATCGGCTTGTCATAGCGGTCGGCGCCGGCGAAGGTCGGCACCACGATGTCGCCTCGGGCGAGCATTTCCCGCGCCGCCTGGGCGAAGCGGGACTCGTCGCGGCCGATCACCGGCGCGCCCGCGCTCGAGACCAGGAACAGGGCCAGCGCCGCCAGGCCGATCGCCACCGCCTCCCGCATCGGCGACGCGGTCAGCGTTCGGCCGAAGCTGGTCCCCGGGAGGCTCAAGTCAGCCGTCATGGTCTTCGTCCTTGGTGGTGTCCGGGTCGTCGAGGTGGCCCGCACGGCGCAGGCGCACCTCGACGGCGTCGAGCCGGGCCTGGGCCGCGGCGAACCGCAGTACGGCGTTGTGGAGGTGGCGGCCGACGGTGGCGAACTCCTCCCGGAAGCGCTCGAGTTCGCTCTCGATGGCGGCAAGCGAACGCAGCACCTCGGTCGCGTCCGAGGAGACCTCGAGCCCGCGCAGCGCGAGCGCGACGGTGGTCAGATAGGCATAGAGAGTGGCCGGCGACACCACAACGACCCGCCGCGCGAGACCGTAGTCCACCAACGACTCGGAGCCTTCGCCGGCGACGACCTCGCCCCACACCCCCTCGGCGGGGATGAACATCAGGGCCAGTGGCAGCGTGCCCTCGTCGGGCCGGAGGTAGCGCCCGGCGATCTCGTCGATCCGACCCTTGACCGCCCGTTCGAGCTCGCGGCGCGCAGCGCGGCGAGCGGGCTCGTCGGCCGCCTCCACCAGCCGGCGGTAGGACTCGAGCGGGAACTTCGCGTCGATCGGCAGCAGGCGGTCACCGAGCCGGACCACCGCGTCGACCACCCGGCCGTCGCTGAAGCGGTGCTGGGCCGTCCACAGCCGCGGCGGCAGCACCTCGCCAAGCAGGGCCTCGAGCGAGCGCTCGCCGACCAGGCCGCGCAGCTTAGGCACCCTGAGGATCGAGCCGAGCTCGTCCACGCTCGCCGCCAGCCGCTCCATCCGGGTCGCGGCCTCGGCGACCTGGCCGAGCTGCCCCTGGACTCGCCCGAACACCTCGGTGGCGCCGGTGAGACCGTCGCCGAGCGCCTTTTGGGACGCCGCCAGCTGCCCGGCCACGGTCGCGGCGACGCCCTGGAGCTGCTCGCTGACGGTGCGCTGCAGGTCGGCCCCGGCTGCGCCATGATCGGCTGCCAAGCGGCGCTCGAGCTCGACCAGGTGGCCGTGGAAACGGTCGACGGTAGCCGTGAGCTGCTCGCCAACCCAGCGCAGCGCCTCGGTCTGGTCTCGGGCGAGCGCCGCGCTGCGTGCCTCGAGGGCACGGCGCAGTCCGAGCGTCACAAGCACGAACGCGATCACCGCCGCCGCCGCGAGCCCGAGCGCGAGAACGGCGACCGGGTCCGACGCCATGCCCGTCCTAGCGGGCCGCGGCGACCGCCGCGGACGGCGGTTCGGCGGGCGGCGCCAGAGTGTTGAGGTCCTGCAGGGCCGGGATCGCGCGGAAGTCGGTCTGGTCGAGGCCGAGCGGTGCGATGGCGACCCAACCCTGGACCAGGGCCTCGTTGTCGGTGCCAGGCGCATCCTGCCGCGCCGGCGACCAGAGGGCTTTCAGGTAGCGGACCGGGCCGTCAGTCCGGATGACCTCGAAGCCCGCCACCAAGTCGGCCGCGAGCCCCATCCGAGCGACCCGGTAGCCGCGGGTCGTCGCCGGGTTCTTGGGTAGGTTGACGTTGAGCAAGGTGCCCTCGGGAAGCGGCCTGTGCCGCACGGCGTCGATCACCGGCTTGGCCCACCACGCCGCGGCGGCGAAGTCCGGCTTGGGGTGGGTCCAGTCGAGCTGGAGTGACAGCGCGATCGCCGGCACCCCGCTGAGCAGCGCCTCCCGCGCCGCGCCGACCGTACCCGAGTACCATGCGATGCGGCCGACGTTCTCGCCGAGGTTGATCCCCGACACCACCAGCTCGGGCGGGTCGTCGGCGAGCACGAGGCTGACGCCGACCCGGGCCGTGGTCGCCGGCGTCGCGCCCACCGCCCACGCCGGAGCGCCGTGGATCGCCGCATGGGGTGTGACCGGAATCTCGCCGCGCAGGATGAGCGAGTGACCCATGCCGCTCTGGTGCTCGGCCGGCGCGACCACCGTGATGCGGTAGGCCGGATCGGCGGCGAGCACGGCCACTATCGCGTCGAGGCCGGGCGCGTCGATGCCGTCGTCGTTGACCACCATCACGTGCATCGGGGCGCCGTCACCCGCCCACACCAGCCCGCTCGTCAGGATCGCCGCAAGCATAACCATCGTCGCTCGACGCATCGTGCCTCCCTGGTCGGTCCGCCGGGAGTTTAGCCTGTGCGTCCATCGGGCGTCACGCCACGGGAGGAGGTGAAGGCCCGCCGCAGGCGGAAAGGAGACGGTCAGGGCAAGGTAAGCTGGAACCGCCCGCTCGGAGGAGTCATGCCGTCGTTCCACCTCTCGCTCGGCGCCCACCTCTTGCTGTGGACCTTTCCGCTCGCCCTCACGACCGTGACCGTGATACTGGCAATCGTGCTCCGCCCGACCCGGGAGGAGGCGCCGTGACGCCCATCGGGAGCGGCACTCTCGGCATTGTGGCCGCTGTCATGGTGGTGTACATGGGCGCGCTCCTGGTCATCGCCTGGCGCGCGGCCCGCCGCACCCACGGCGGCGACGACTTCCACCTCGCCGGTCGGTCCCTCGGCGCCTGGGCGGCGGGGATCTCGTCCACCGCGAGCTCCGAGTCGGGCTGGGTCACCTTGGGCGCCGTCGGCATGACCTACGCCCACGGCGTCTCCGGCCTGTGGTACGCCCCCGGCTGCCTTCTCGGCTACCTGGTCAACCTGTGGCTGGTGGCGCCGCGCCTGCGCCGGCTGTCCCGTGACCAGGGGTCGGTGACCCTCACCGACGTCCTCACCTCGCGCTGGGGTGACCCGCGGCAGGTCGTCCGGCTCACCGCCACGACCATCATCCTGATCGCCATGATGGGTTACGTGGCTGCCCAGATGACCGCCGCGGGCAAGGCTTTCTCGTCGATCTTCCCGTTCGAGGGCAGGGCCGGCTACCTGCTCGGCGTGGTCATCGGGGCGGTGGTCATCACCCTGGTGACCTCGCTCGGCGGCTTCCGGGCCGTCGCCTGGACCGACCTCTTCCAGGGCCTGCTCATGGCCGGCGCGCTGCTCGCCCTGCCGCTGTGGGCGATCCTCCACCTGGTCGGCGGGTTCGGAGCCCTGGTCGACGGCCTCGGCGCCGCGGATCCCTCCTTCCTGACCGCCACCGGCGACCGCATCGGGCCCGCGATGTGGGGCTTCGTCATCGGCGAGCTCGGCATCGGCCTCGGCTACCCGGGCATGCCCCACGTGGTCACCCGCTACATGGCGACCCGCAGCGAGGGCGAGATCCGGCGCCTGCGCGTCATCGCCCTGCTCTGGGGGGTCGCGGTGTTCTACGGCGCCGGACTGGTCGGGCTCGCCGGCCGTGTGCTGATGCCGGGCCTTGCGGATGGCGAGCAGACGTTGATGGCGCTCGCCCTGCGCTTCACCCACCCCGTGGTCGCGGGCCTCCTGCTGGCGGCGGTCATTTCCGCCATCCTGTCCACGGTCTCGTCGCAGCTCCTGGTCGCGGCCTCGGCGGTGTCCTACGACTTGGTCGAGAAGATGCTCGGCCGCATCGGCCGACGACCGCCGGAGCCTGGTGCTGGGACGCTGGACCGTGGTCGTGGTCGGCGCGCTCGGGATCCTGGTCGCGCTGTCCGAGGTCCGGCTCGTGTTCTGGTTCGTGCTCTTCGCGTGGTCGGCGCTGGGAGCCAGCTTCGGACCCCTGGTCCTGTTCGCGGTCACCGGCGACCGCGTCAACCGTCACGGCGCCCTCGCCGGAATGCTCACCGGCGCCGGGGTCACGGTGGCATGGAAGCTCGGCCGCGACGTCGCCGCCAACCCGGACGCCTTCGCGGCGGTGCCGTGGGCCGTGCTCGGCTTCGCGGCGGTCATGCTCGCGGCCATGGCGCTCGCGCGCCGGCTCGGCCGCGGCGAGGCGGCGGCGGTGGTGGTCGCCGCGGCCGTCACGCTCGCCTCGTGGTGGCTGGTGCAGCGCGGCGGCCTCGACAACCTCTACGAGCTGGTGCCGGCCTTCTTCCTCGCCGGCGGTGCCGCGCTCGCAGTGAGCCGCGTGACCGCCGCGCTTTGACGACGATCAAGGCGCGGCAACATCGTCTCGCGTTCTTCAGCATGGGCGGAGGCAAGGAGGCCGTCTCGAAAACCGGGCAGATCTCCTGCTCCGAGCCCGAGAGAGCCTGTTCGGACGCGCGCGAGAATGTGAACCGCAAAGACGCGAAGAGCGCTAAGTATCTTGTTTGAATGCTCTTCTCTGTGATCTTTGCGCTCTTCGCGGCCTTCGCGGTTCAATTGAAAAAGCTGGAAGTTGTGCCTCCTGAACCCGGCAAGGCCCGGCGGTGGGAGTTGTGAGACAGCCTCCAAGCTCCGCCCCTACGGTGTCTTACGTCTCGCCTCTCGCGTCCTGCGTCTTGGGTCTTGCGTCTCGCGCCCCGCCTCTCGCGCCCGACCTCCTCACCTTCTCACCTGCTCACCTTCTTCCGTCTCGCCTCTCGCGTCTTGCGCTCGCGACCAGCACTTCACACTTTTCTCTTCGCCCTTCACATCCCCCTCGGCGGCGGGGTCATCCCGAACGACAGCCTCACGTAGCGGCTCGCTTCGCGCTGGAACGCCTGCAGGGCGGGATCGTCTGCGTTCACCACCAGACCGTGACGGACCAGGTTGGCGTTGTTGCAGAAGCCCTCCAGGGGCACCCCTCCGATCCCGGTCTCGAAGTAGAAGGCGACCGTGGCCGAGACCTGACTCGCCTTGGCGATCTCCAGGCAGCGGTCGGACAGGCGGAGGTCAGCGTACATCGAGCCCGGCCAGTCAAAGCCGAGCGGGTCAGGGAGCAGCGGCTGCTCGGGATCGAGCAGGGCGCGGTGGTCGGCGAAGGCGCGCTCGAGGAAGAGCCGCCGGCGGCGCTGCAGATGGCGTCCGATCCTCAGCCCGAGGCGGATCCGGGCCTCCATCAGCTCGTCGTCCCCGGTCACGAACGGCGCGAGCAGCGACAGCGTCGCGGCCTGCATGACGTTGGACGGCCCGGCCACGACGTTCTGCGAGTAGCGCACCACGCCGCGCGCGAAACGGCTCGCGGCGGTGAGCAGGACCCCGGCTCGCAGCCCGGTCATGCCGTGGGACTTCGACAGCGAGTCGACGAACAGAATCGAATCGCGGTAGCGCGGCTCCTCGTTGTACCAGGCGAGCAGGCGGCGGTGGTCGGGGTGGAGGCGGACGTAGACCGAGTCGAGGATGACCCCGGCGTGGGGCCACCGGGCGAGAACGGCGTCGACCACGGCCCGCAGCTGCTCCGGCGGCAGAGTACGCCCGGTCGGGTTGTTGATCGGCATCAAGTAGACCGCGTCGACCTCGACGCCCTCGGGCACCGCGAGCACGTCCTCGGGTGACGGGTCCATGCCGGGGTCGGCGGGAGGCGCGAGGTAGACCCGCATGCCCTGCAGCGCCATCTGGTCGGTGGGGCACGAGAAGGTCGGTACCGGAACCAAGACGGTCGGCGCCGTCGCGATACCGACGCGATCGCGATGGGCCTCCGATACGCCGAGGAAGGCCGCCTGAAGGGCCTGGTTCCCACCGTGGAAGACATAGACTCGAGGAAGCTTGCGGCGCTCGTTGACGAGCTCGATGCCGAGCTGGCGACGCCACAGCCCAGTCCACGCACCGGTCACCGCCTCGCTCCCCACCGAGTCGAGGTTGTAGCCCATCGAGTGGGCGCCGAGCTGGCCCATCCAGCCGCCGATGTGCTCGACCGCGGCGGTGACCATGGCGCCCCAGTCGGACCGCAGCGCCGCGTCCTCGGGGTCGTCCGCCGGTACCGTGCGCCAGTCCATGTCGCCGATCGCCGACGCCAGGTCTGGGTAGCCCCGCGCCCGCATCGCGCTCACTGCGCGGCTCATCAGCCGGATCGGGGCGGAGGCGAACAGTTCCCGGTAGCTTTCGAAGATCTCCCGACGCAGCTCGCGCTCGCCGTCCTGCTGCGGTCTGCTCATCTGCCCCCCTTTCGCATGACGACATCCTAGCCTGCATTTCTCAGAACCTCCCCACTTCGGTCGCCGATCTGCCAGCCATCGCCGCCCAACGACTCAGCGCTGACAGGCACCTCGGCGCGCTTGTCACGTGACGTGGCGAGAAGTGCAGGCTGAGGAGAGGTCGGCCACCGCCGACCGTCTCCGCTTGACACCGCGGCACGGGGGGGAGAATATGAATGAGCATTCATTCAGCGGAGGTCGCATGCCGGAGAGCCAGACCGCCCGTCTGCTGTCGCCACGGGAGCAGAAGCGGCAGCGAATCCTGAGAGCCGCGATCGAGGTGTTCGCGCGCAAGGGCTTCTTCTCGTCCCGCATGACCGACGTCGCCAAGGCCGCCTCGGTCGCGGACGGCACCCTGTACCTCTACTTCGAGGGCAAGGAACACCTGCTGACAAGCATCTTCGACGACGTCCTCGGCCGCTTCATCGAGCGCACCCGGAGCGAGATCGAGCCGATCGACGACCCCATCGACAAGCTCAAGGTCATGGTTCGGCTCCACCTGGAGACGCTCGGGCGCGACCGTGATCTCGCCCAGGTACTCCAGATCGAGACTCGTCACTCGCGGCGGTTCATGAGCCTGCTCACGCGTGGTAAGCTGGGCGAGTACCTCAGCTTGCTGCGCGGCATCATCGAGGAGGGTCAGGACGTGGGGTCTTTTCGTCGCGACATCAGCCCCGGTCTCGCGACGAACCTTGTTTTCGGAGCCGTCGACGAGCTCGTCAACAGCTGGCTGCTGTCCGATGAGCCCGGCGACCTGCTCCGTCACTGCGCCCCGCTGTGCCGACTCCTCGCCGAGGGACTGGTCCCCTGCCACTACCACGACGGAGTCTGACCATGACCGAAAAGACGGTTCTCGATCTCTACCGCCATGAGCTCGACGCCCCGCGCGAAGAGCATTACTTCCACTACTTCCCCGGCGGCAAGCGGGTGCTGTCGACGGCGGAGTTCTTCCGTCGCACGGCCGGCCTGGCAACGGGACTGTCACGACTCGGTGTCCGTCGCGGCGACCGCGTGATGCTGCTCTCGGACAACCGACCGGAGTGGCACATGGCCGACCTCGCGATCATCGACATCGGCGGCATCGATGTTCCGGTCTACGGCACACTGACGCCACCCCAAGTCGCCTATCAGGCGAAGGACTCGGGAGCGGTCGCCGCGATCGCCGAGACCCCGGAGCAGATGGCGAAGTTCCTCGAGATCCGGGACGACTGCCCCGACCTCCAGCACCTGATCCAGATCGAGGGCAGCTCGGCCCCCGGCGTGCTCTCCTTCGACGAGGTGATCGACTCGGGTGACGGCCCGGACGCCGGCGAGGAGTTCTGGAAGCGTGCGGCCGAAGTCACCGAGGACGACCTCCTGACGCTGATCTACACCTCCGGCACCACGGGCAACCCGAAGGGTGTCAGCCTCACCCACCGCAACCTGGTCCAGAACGTGCTGCCGTCCGCAACCCGAGCGCCGATCTCGCGCAACGACTTCGGCCTCGAGTTCCTGCCTCTGTGCCACGTCTTCGAGCGCATGGTCGGTTACCTCCTCATGAAGGTCGCAGCCTCGAAGGCCTATTGCTCCGTGTACCACGTCGGCGACCTCGTCGCGACCATCAAGCCGACCGTGTTCGCCGGCGTGCCGCGGTTCTACGAGAAGGTCTACGACAAGATCCAGTCGAAGGTCGGCTCGGCGCCGCCGATCCGCCGCGCTTTGTTCTCGTGGGCGCTCGCAGCAGGCAAGAAGGGCTACCCCGAGCGGCTCGCCGGCCGCGAGCCGGGTGGTCTCTCCTTCAAGCTCGCCGACAAGATCGTGCTCTCCAAGGTACGCGAAGGGCTCGGCGGCCGAGTTCGCTTCTGCATCTCTGGCGGTGCGCCGCTGCCGCTGTTCGTCAACGACTTCTTCCAGTCGATCGGTGTCTGGATCCTCGAAGGCTACGGTCTCACCGAGACCTCGCCGGTGATCGCGGTCAACGGCGCCGCCCCGAACATGACCCGACTCGGCACGGTCGGCCTGCCGATCGAGAACGTCGAGGTCAAGATTGCGCCCGACGGCGAGCTGCTGGTCAAGGGCCCGAGCGTGATGAAGGGCTACTGGAACCTGCCCGACAAGACCGCCGAGGTGTTCGACGCCGAGGGCTACTTCGCCACCGGCGACATCGCCGAGATCGACGCCGACGGCTTCGTCAGGATCACCGACCGCAAGAAAGACCTCATCGTCACCGCGGGCGGCAAGAACGTCGCGCCGCAGCCGATCGAGAACGAGCTCAAACGCTCGCCCTTCATCGACAATGCGGTGCTGATTGGCGACCAGAAGCCGTTCATCGTGGCCCTGATCTCGCCCAACACCGAAGAGCTGCTGCCGTGGGCGAAGGCCCAGGGGCTGACGTGGACCTCCGTCGAGGAGCTCACCCGGCAGCCACAGGTGGTCGCCCTCTACGAGGCCGCCGTCAACGAGATCAGCTCGAAGCTCGCCCGCTACGAGCAGATCAGGAAGTTCGTGGTGCTGCCGCTGATGCTCTCGATCGAAGGCGGCCACCTCACGCCGACCCTCAAAGTCAAGCGTCGCGTGGTCGCGAAGGAGTACGCCGGCCTCATCGAGAGCCTCTACCAGAAGTGAGCCCGCACCGCCTCGGGCCGCGACGAGGCAGCGCGAGCCGGGCACGCCGCCCCGCCCCGCGGGTGATCGCTGCGGCGGGAGTGAGTGTTTCGATCGTCTTGACGTCTCGGCCATGACCCTCGCCCGGTCCTCCCGCTGGTTTCTCGCCGCGCTGGTCGTCGTGGCGGCCAGCCGGCTGGCGGCGATTCCCGGCGCGCCGTGGGAGCAGGACGAGGCGCTGTTCGCGACCGCAGCGTTCCAGGTCGACCTCGCCGCCCACCACCCCCACCCGCCGGGATTCCCCCTCTGGGTCGGGGTCGGTAAGTTGGGTCTCACCGTCCTCGGCGATCCCCTGCTTGCGCTCCAGCTCGTCTCGGCGATCGCCTCGGTGGCAACGATTGCGTGGCTGGCGACCCTGTGGGCGGCAGGCCTCGGGCGACGCGAGCTCGGCGAGGCCGCAGCTCTGCTCTACGCCTTCCTTCCTGCGACCTGGTTCCACGCTCCGCGGGCGTTCTCGACCACCCCGGCCCTCGCCCTGGCCGTCGCCGCCGGCGTGGTGATGCTCAAGCCGGGCCGGCGGGCGATGACCACCGGCGCGGCCCTGCTCGGCGCCGCCGTGCTCGTGCGCCCGGTGCTGGCGCCGCCGTTCGCCGTCGCCGCACTTGCGGCCACCGCACTGCGCCGCGACGGCACCCGCGACCGACTGATCGCCGCTCTCGTCGGGATCGCGGTCGTGGTGGTTGGCTTTCTCCCCCTAGTAGCCGTGACCGGGGGCCTGGGCCCGTTCCTGGCTGCTCTCGGAGAGCATGGCGCGACCCATGCCGGTGCGCTCCATCTCGGCTCCTGGCGGCTGGAGCGCTTGGGGATCGTCCGCGCCGTCGCCGGCCTGGCGCCGGCCGCCGTCGGGGCCGCCCTCGCCGCCATCGGCTGGCTCGGATGGCGTCGGCTGCGCGCCCGCACCGCGTGGTGGTGGCTCGCGGTCGCGGTCGCCTCCCTCGCCTGGCTGCTGCTCGCTCACAATCGGACCTACCCCCGCTACACCCTGCCAGTGCTCGCGCTGGCGGTCGGCCCGATCGTCGGTGGGCTGTGCCGGGTGCTCGGAGAGCCGCGCCGAGCCGTGATCGCCGCCTCCGCTGCGGCAGCCCTCGGCGCCACCTGGACCGTCCCGGCGATCTGGGCCCAGGCGACCGAGCCCTTTCCACCGCTCGCCGCCCTGGCGTCCGCCGACGCCGACCCGTACGCTCGCGCGATCGTCGTCGACGGAGCGCTGAGCCCGTTCACCGATCTGCGCGCCGTGGCCGACCGCGGTCGCCTGCCAGCGTACTGGCGACCCCTCCTCGCGGTTGGCCGGATCCCGCCGGAGCGCCTCCCGGGGCCGTGGGTCTTCGTCGGCTCGAGCGGGACGCCGCTCGGCTGGATCGCGCCGGCGTGGCCCCGCCCCGAGCGTTTCGAGCTGCGCTCGGCCCGGCTCGCCGCTCTCGCCCAGGACCGCTTCCTCGACGCGTTTGTCGGCCGCGGCGGCGCCCTGGTGCTCGACCCGACCTGGCCGGCGCTTGACCGCGACGGTGCGCTCCCGCTGGGATCTCCGGCCCGCCTGCTGCTCGAGCCGGCCCCGGCGGGGAGCACGGTGGTCGCGGAGGTCGTGGTGACGGACCCAGTCGTCGTCCGGCTCGAGCCCGACGGCGGTGTGCCGCTCGGTGTCGTGGTCGAGCCCGGCACCCGGCGGGTCGAGGCTCCGGTCGGTGGCGATGCTCACCGGCCGCTCCTGCTTCGGATCGACGCCAACGGCCCCCCGAAGGCCGCGCGCCTGTCCCGGATCTGGGTCGAGCGACCGGACCGCTCGGCCGCACCGGCGAAACTGACCCCGGCCCTGCAGGCCGAAGGGCTGGGGGGACTTGCCATCGGAACCGGCTTCTACGGCGTCGAGCCCGGTCTTCCGCTGCCCGGCGGCGGACGATGGACCGGGCCCGAGGCACGGCTCAGCGTTCCCGCCGCGGCCTCGGCGCTCGAGGTTGATCTCGCCGCTCCTCGACCGACGCCGGCTCGGGTTCGCCTCGCGTGCCCCGAGGCCGGCCTGACCGTAGAGCTCGAAGTCGGACCCAAGGTCACGACCGTCCGCCTGCCGCTGCCACGGCGCATGCCTCGCGCACGGCTCGACCTCGTGGTGGACAACCCCTTCGTGCCGGCGGACACCGTCGCCGGGTCTCGGGACCGGCGGCAGTTGGGGGTCGTGGTCGGCGAGGTCCGCCGGATCGGAGCGACCTCGCCTTCCTGATCAGGACGTGATCGCCTTGGCGGTTCACTCCGTCCTCGCACACCCACGGCACCGCCACTGCCTCGGCATGGGCGCCGTCAACCTCTGCCCGCCGTGTTCGTCTTCACCTGCGAGAGAGGAGGATACGGACATGCAACGCACCGTCATTCTCGCCGTCATCCTCGCCGCGACACTCGCGGCTGTCGTATCGACACCTATCGAGGCTGGGCAGGCCGCGGTCCTGATCCGGATCGCCCCGCCTGCACCCCGGCTCGAGACCCGGGCCGTCGCGCCGGGCCCACACCACGTCTGGTTGGGCGGACATTGGAGCTGGAACGGCCGTACCCACGTCTGGATCGCTGGGAGCTGGAAGCTGCCGCCGTCGGCTCACGCGTCCTGGGTCGCGGGTCGCTGGAGCCGTCGCTCGAAAGGCTGGATCTGGGTCCCCGGTCGCTGGCGCACCACCTGACCACACCGCGGCGACCGATCACTGCAGCGCCAGCCCTGTCGGGCTGACGCTTTCGTCTCCGCCCGCACTCTCGATGTTGTGCCCACCCCTTCCACCGCTCAGCCGAATGAGTAGGATAGGAAGCAGGAGATCCTGTGGCTCAGATCGAGGTCGTCGTGACCCGCGCAGTTGGGGTATCGGTGTCTGGGACGATACGTGTCGAACGCCCTGCTGAGGCACCAGAGGGCAGCGTCGTCGTCGCGACCTCGGAGGAAACGCGCCCCGGCGAGTTTCCGACCGGCTGCCTGCTGGTGCTGGTCGGCGACGAGGAGCCCCTTGTCCCCTGCTTCCTTCACCTTCCTGCAGCCAGCTCTCCGAGCGCCGTCGCGCGGGCGGTGGCGGCGGCGCGGTCCAGCCGCGAGGCGGAGCGTGCACGGGAGGCGCAGATCGAGCGTCAACGGGAGCTGCTCGAGGTCGGCGCAGCGCTCTCGGCCGAGCGCGACGTCCGCCGCCTCCTCGAGCGTATCCTGACCGCAGCCCGGGAGCTCGTAGCCGCCGACGCCGGCTCGCTCTACCTGATCGAGGGCGGCGATGGCGACCGCCATCTGCGTTTCGTGCTCGCGCACAACGACTCGGTCGAGGTCCCGTGGCAGGAGTCCCTGCTGCCGGTCGACACGAGCAGCCTGGCAGGAGTTGTGGCGGTCACCGGCGAGCCGCTGGTCATCGAAGACGCCTATGCGCTGCCGGAGGATGGCCCCCACCACTTCAACCCCGCCTTCGACCACGCCAGCGGCTACCGGACCCGCAGCCTCCTGGTGGTGCCGATGACGACCCGAGCGGATGAGCAGGTGGGCGTGCTGCAGCTGATCAACCGCAAACTCGACCCTTCGGTCCGGCTCACCGACCCGAACACGGTCGAGCGGGAGGTGGTCGCGTTCACGCCGTCGGACCTCGAGCTGGTCCGCGCCCTCGCCTCGCAGGCAGCCGTCGTGCTCGAGAGCTCCCGGCTCGCCGAAGAGGTCCGTGCCCTGTTCGACTCGTTCGTGCGCGCGTCGGTCACCGCCATCGAGCAGCGCGACCCGCCGACCTCGGGCCACTCGTTCCGGGTCGCCGCCTACACCGTCGCCCTCGCCCGGGCGGTCGAGCAGCGTCCGCCCCCGTCCTGGCGCGAGCTCAGCTTCTCCACGGACCAGCTGCAGCAGCTGCGCTACGCCGCGCTGCTCCACGACGTCGGCAAGCTCGGCGTTCGCGAGGCCGTGCTGACCAAGCGGCGCAGGCTGTACCCCGATCAGGAGCGACTGGTCCGCGAGCGCTTCGGCCACGCCCGCCGCGCCCTGGAGGCGGAGCTCCTGGAGCGCGCCTTGCGCGACCTGGTGCGACGCGGCGCGCCGCCGATGACGGCCGACCTCGCCCGAGTCGCTCGCGCTCGCGCCCGCCTCGGCGACGAGCTCGGCTGGTGGCTCGCCCAGGTCGTGGCCGCCGCTGATGCCGGCGCCGCGCCGGTCGAGCCCGAGCTCCTCGAGGACGTTGCCTCGCGTTGCTTCCCCGGCATCGACGGGAACGACCGGCGCCTGCTCGAGGAGGATGAGCTGCACCTTCTGCAGGTCGGGCGCGGCACCCTCGACGAAGCCGAGCGGCGCGAGATCGAGTCGCACGTGGTGCACTCGGCGCGCTTCCTGATGACCCTTCCCTGGCCACGGCACCTGCGACGGGTGCCCGAGATCGCCGCACACCACCACGAAAAGCTCCACGGTCGCGGCTACCCAGCTCAGCTGACTGCGGAGGAGATCCCGGTCGAGGTCCGGATGCTCACGATCTCCGACATCTACGACGCCCTCACCTCGGGGGACCGACCCTACCGGACGGCCTACGACCCCGTCACCGCGTTCGGCGTGCTCGAGGGAGAGGTCCGCGAGGGCGCCGTCGACCCGGACCTGGTGCGGGTGTTCATCGAGGCCGAGGTGTGGAAGGCCGCCGAGGAGACTCGCCACGGCAGCTAAAGAAGAACGAGGCGCTCGACTCGCAACACGGGCGGAGACGAGGCAGTTGTTTCGAAACCCGGAGAGATCTCCCGCTCCTTGCCCGTCATTGCCTGTTCGCACACGCTTGGAAGTTTGAACCGCGAAGACGCGAAGACCGCTAAGTAGTTATTATGAATACTCTTGGCATCGTTCTTTGCGCTCTTAGCGGTCTTTGCGGTTCAATCGAAGGGGCTGGAAGCCGCGCCCCCTTAACCCGGCAAGGCATGCCGGTGGGATTTGTGAGACAGCCCCTACGTCTCGCGTCTCGCGTCTTGCCGCTCGCGATCTTCGCCGTCAGATCCCTGGGTCGGTGGTTGGCGGGTCGGCGCCTCCCGGCGGCACACGCTCGATGATGAGCAGGGTGGCGTCGTCGTTCAGGGGCTGGCCGACAACGAAGTCCTCGACCGCGGCGAGCAGGCCTTCGCAGGCCGCTTGGGCCGACGGCTGTGGCAGGTCGGCAAAGACCTGCGCCACGCGTTCCACACCGAACTCCTCCTCGCTCGGGTTTTCCGCCTCCGTGAGGCCGTCGGTGTACAGTGCGACGAGATCTCCGGTGCCGAGCGAAAGCGTGCTCTCGGTGTAGCGCGCCGCAGGCAGGATGCCGAGCGGCAGACCGCCGGAGTCGATCTGCTCGATCGTGCCATCGGCACGGCGGATGAGGATCGGGCAGTGGCCCGCGTTGACCGCGGTCAGGGTGCCGTCTGGCGCGAAACGGATCAACGCCATGGTGGCGAAGCGGTTGTCGGCGGTGGCTCCGGAAAGGTAGCGGTTGAGCCGGGTCGCAATCTCGGCGAGCGGGATCTTCTCCTCGGACAGCAACCGGATCCCGCTGTGGACCCCGGAGGCGAGCATGCCCGCGCCGACGCCTTTGCCGGAAACGTCGGTGACGGTGACCAGCAGCGCGCCGTCCCGGACCAGTGCGTCGTAGGTGTCGCCTGCCACCTGGCGGCTCGGGCTCGAGCGACCCGCCAGCCGCCACCCCTCGATGCGTGGAAAACGCTGCGGGTAAAGGTGGGACTGGATGACCGCGGCGACCTCGAGCTCGCGGCGCAGGCGCTCGCGCTCGAGCGACTCGCTGGTGAGGCGCACGTACTCGAGCGCGACCGTGACCTGGACCGCGAGCAGCTCGATCAGGCGGACGTCGTTGGCGGCGAAGGGCTCGGTGCCAGCGCGCGCCTCCTTGTGGGCCGCGACGATGACGCCGAGCACGCCCCCTTCGCTCTCCAGCGGCACCGCGACGACGTCGTCACTGACCAGCTCCTTCAGCCAGGCTCCGCGGAGGTTGCGGTCAGCGAGGGCGGGCGTACCGAAGCTCGCCACACACTCGGCAGTCGCGGGATCGGCGCCGAGATAGAGCTGCGCCGAACGTACCCCGAGCAGCGAGACGAGATGGGCGATGAGCTCCTCGGCGAGCCGGCCCCGGTCCAGAATCCCGCCGATGGAGGTCACGATCGACCGCACCGCCTCCAGCTCCCAGAGCCGGAACCGCTCGTCGAACCGTGTGCGCTTGAGCTCTTCGCGCAGGGTGAACGCACGCAGGGCCAGCCGCGCCGCACCCATGACCGTCTCATCGACTCGCTCCGGGCGTAGCAGCCGGAGCTCCCAGGCATGGGCGTCGCTTCCGATCGCGAGCGAAATCCAGCCATCGGTCGACTCCTCCAGGCTGCGCGAAGCGCCACGCGGCCAACGGGCGACGACCCGGCCGCCGCGCCGGAGCACGCCGACACCAGCGCCGGTCTCCTCCAGCACCGCCCGAATCACATCTTCGGGAACCTGGGGGCTGGCGGGGCCGCTCATCGCCTGGTCGGCGATGCGCAGCAGGTCACGAAGGGACATCGACCCCGAGCTGGGACCGCGCGGTCCGGCGGTCAGGGTAGATCGTGGCGTACTGGACGAGGCCCATGATCTCGAAGGTCTTCGAGATCGTCGGGGTGAGGTTGCAGAACGCCAGCCGACCGTTGTCCTCGAGGAGCTTCTCCATGATCTCGAGCAGGATCGAGACACCGATCGAGTTGATGATCCGGGTCCCGTCGAGGTCAATCAGCAGCGTGCGGACACCGCGTCCGAGCAGGTCCTGCGCGGCGTCGGCGATCGCTTGGCCGCCCTCGTTGTTGATGTAGCCTGCGGCCGAGATGACGCCGACCCCGTCGCCGAGGACGTCGGCCGAGAGCTTGATGGTCTCGTTGCTCATGGCGCACTCTCCACGTACTTCGACATCCGCACCAGGGTAAGCCCTGGCTCCGATCGGATCTGCACCTCGTCCATAAGCTCTCGGATGAGAGTTAGCCCCCACCCGCGCTTCCCAGTGCAGCCGAACTTCCGAGAGGAGCCGTCGATTGGCGGGTCCTCCGGATCGAAGCCGGCGCCATGATCCTCGACCTCGATAGTGAGCCGAGGGCGAGCCCCATCGTTGTGCCCGGCCAACCTCACCACCATCGAGCCTCCCCCGTGCTCAATCGCGTTCAGGCAGGCCTCCACAACGGCGACGCTGACGGCCTCGACGCGGGTCTGATCCATGCCTAAGGCAGCTCCGAGGGTCTCGACCGCCTTTGCAGCCACCAGCTCCACGTTCGGCACCACGGGAAGGTGCAGTTCGACCTCCATACCGTGCCCGACACCAAGCGCTATAACTGTAGCAGAACCCTGGCGAGCGTCCAGGCGAGGTGAAGCTGCTGGGTGGGTATGGCAACGGGAAGTTGCAGGAGCTGGGCCGACGCGGTCCCGAGCACGACCGCGCCGAACGCGGCGACCGAAAGTCGAAGCAGAGCTACGGACCTCATCGAACCACCTCCGGCGAAGAGAGAGAGCATGAAGCGTGCCAGCGGTGGCTCCCACATCACGCTTTCGGGGAGTTGCAGATTGCAACGTCCACCGCGAGCACGTCAGCTCGACGACGGACTTCGGGCTCTCCACCCCGCCTGAAGATGCACCTGCTCTCCGACCGCAGAGGCACGAGTCTTGCGCCTCGTCCGAATCTGATCGATCCCGTCTTGATGTAGCTATCTTTTGAAGTTAGAGATCAGAAAGTCGATGAAAAACGATCCCCTTCATGCGCCGCGATGCTCGCCCAGAACACCGACCAGCCCACCTGAAGCGGCGTTCCGCGACGGGTCTTCAGATGTCGTGTTGCGATCTGCATCACTAGTTGTAATATGCAACAGTCGACGGTAGAGCGTGCTGCGGTCAATGCCCAGAATCCGCGCCGCTGCTGCCCTGTTTCCTCCCACCGAACGCAGCACCCGCTCGACGTGGCGCCGCTCGACCTCCCCGAGGCTGAGCTGCTCCGGCTCGCCCATGGGGGCCGGCTCGAGCCCGTCAAGCCTGAGGTCGTCGGCGGTGATCGTTTGGCCGGGACTCAGTGCGACGGCCGCCTGGATCACGTTCTCCAGCTCGCGCACGTTCCCGTGCCAGGGGTGGGAAAGGAGTGCGGCCAGGGCTTCCCGCTCGAGCTGCAGGTCCGGGCGTCCGAAGCGCTCCCCGTAGAGCTCGAGGAAGTGGCGTGCGAGCAGGGCGATGTCCGTCCGGCGATCGCGCAGCGGCGGGATCGAAACCACCACCACGCGCAGTCGGTAGTAGAGGTCGCGGCGGAAGTCGCCGTCGTCGACCATTCGCTCGAGGTCGCGGTTGGTCGCCGTCACCAGGCGAAGATCGATCGGGATCCGCTCGCGACCGCCCAGCCGCTCGAGCTCACGTTCCTGAACGACCCGCAGCAGCTTCGCCTGCAGGGTGAGCGTGAGGTCGCCGACCTCGTCCAGGAACAGGGTGCCGCCGTCGGCGAGCTCGATCTTGCCCAGCCGGCGCTGCACCCCGGTCGCGACTCCCTCCTCGATACCGAACAGCTCGGCCTCGAGCAGGCTCTCGGGCAGCGCGGCACAGTTGAGCGGCACGAAGGGTCCGCCGGAGCGCTGGGAGGAACGGTGGATGAGCTGGGCCACGCGCTCCTTCCCAACCCCTGACTCGCCGCGCAGCATCACGTTGACGTCGGTCGGTGCGACTCGCCGCACCAGCTCGAGGACCTCCCGGATTGCGGGCGCCTCGCCGACGAACCCTTCGCGCCGCGCGGTGTCGCGCAGGGCGCGGTTCTCCTCCTCGAGCCGCTGACGGTCGCGCTCGATGGCAGCGACGGTGCGGGAGGTCGCGACCGAGGCAGCGACCAGGCTCGCGAGCGAGAGCAGGAATCGCGAGTCGGCCTCCGAGAACGGGGTCCGGCCCTCGCGGGTCTCTTTGTCGCCGAGCACGACCAACCCTAACGTCCGCTGCTGCCATACCATCGGCGCGGCGAGCAGCTCGAAGGGCTCCTCGTCGGCGTTTCTCTGCACCCGCACCACCTGGCCGGCGGCAAGGGCCTCGAGACGCTCCGCGGGCAGCAGCGTTCGGACCCGTTCGACCGACGGCGGCAGCCCGATCGCCCGAACCGCGACCTCGCCGCCCCCGGGATGGAGGGTGGCCACCAGCCCGACCCTGGCGTCGAGGGTGCCGACGGCGCGCTGCAGCAGCTCCTCCGCCAGCTCCTCCTCGCTACGGACGCCACCAAAGGTCAGCGAGAAGTCGACCAAAGTCTCGAGCTGCAGCTCGCGCCAGTTGCGATCGAAGGTGCTCATCACTCCCTCCCAGTGTAGAACGCAACCGGAGCGCGCGGGTTTTGCAGCGCAGGGCGGGGTCAGCCGACGGAGACGAACTCGACCTCGAACAGCTTCGGCCAGAGCTTCCCGGTGATCAGGAAGTGCCCGTTCGCCGGGTTCCAGGCGATGCCGTTCAGGACGTCGACGCCCTCCCGCTCCGCTGCTGTGAGCAGGCCGGACGCGTCGACGACGCCGGTCACCATGCCGCTCGAAAGGTCGATGCGGACGATCCGGTCCGAGCGCCAGACGTTGGCCCAGACCGCTCCCTCGGCCCACTCGAGCTCGTTGAGCGACTCCTGAGGCTCCCCGTCGAGGGTCACCGGGATCCGCCCAACCGGGGCGAACGTCTTCGGGTCGCGCAGGGTCAGGACGTCGCTGCCGTCGCTCATGATCAGCCGGTCGCCGTCCGAGGTCAGGCCCCATCCCTCGCCCTGGTAGCTCAGCTCTCCGAGCATGCGCAGGTCGGGGAGCGACCAGATCAGCGCCCGCTGCTCGCGCCAGGTGAGCTGGATCAGCCGGTCGCCGACCGGCGCGATGCCCTCGCCGAACAGGTCGTTGGGCAACCAAGCCTCGGTGCGGACGTCGCCGGTGTCGAGGTCGACCCGCCGGACCCGGGAGTCACCGTGCTGGCCGGTGCTCTCGTAGAGCGCTCCGCCGACCACCACCAGGCCCTGGGTGAAGGCATCGCGGTCGTGAGGCAGGACCCGCAGCACCTTGACTCGTAGGCGTTCAACGGGCGGGCGCGAACCCGCCGCCGAGCCCGCGTGCCACAGCCCCACCAGGCCGAGGGTCATCAGCACCGCGACCGGTAGCCGTCTGCGCACCGGGCGATTGTCGCACGGCGTGACGCCGCACTCGATGCGGGGTAGGCTCCCTCACGAAGGCGAGGTGCGCGTGCGGGTCCTCTTGGTCGACTTCAACCCCTTTGCAGCCGCCGTGACCCCGATCTCGCTGGGTCACCTCGGCGCGGCACTCCAGCGAGCCGGTCACGAGGTGAGGATCCTCAGCCTCGGGGCGACCAGCCGATTCTCCCCGTCCGGTCTAGCGTCGTACCTCGCCGCGTTCGCCCCCGCCCTGGTCGGCTTCGGGGCGTATCAGCGCAACCTGCACCAGGTCAGGGCCCTCGGCCGGCTGGCGAAGCGGGTCGTCCCAGGCTGTCGGGTGGTGCTCGGCGGCCCCCAGGCGTTGTTCATGCCCGCCGAAGCCCTGGCGTCGATGCCGGAGGTGGACTTCCTGTCCCGCGGCGAGGGCGAGCTCGCCGTCGTCGCCATTGTCGAGGCCATCGAGGACGGCGGCGACGGCGCCGCGATTCCCGGTCTGACCTCGCGCCTGGCGGACGGCAGCACGGTCACCGGTCCGTCGCTCGAGGTCCCGCCAGATCTCGACGCCTACCCCTCGCCGTGGCTCGAGGGCGTGCTCGAGCCCTCGGACTGGGACGAGGCCGTGCTGCTGACCTCGCGCGGATGCCCCCACGCCTGCGCCTTCTGCATCACCCCGGCGACGTGCGGACGGCGCTACCGCGTTCATTCGGTCGAGCGGGTGCTCGACGAGATCTCGTTCATTGCCGCGCGCGGGGTCGAGCGGTTGTGGTTCGCCGACCCGGACTTCTGCTGCCGCGAGTCCCGGGTGCACGCGTTGCTCGAGGGCATCCTGGAGCGCGACCTCAAGCTCGGGATGTGGCTCGAGACCCGAGCCGACATGGTCACGCCGGAACTCGTCGGGCTGATGCGGCGGGCCGGTGTCACGACCCTCGCGATGGGTCTCGAGAGCGCTTCGGACCGCGTCAGCCAGGGTCTCGACAAGCGGATCCGGCCGGAACAGGTCGCGGCGGCGGCGCGCACCGCGCTCGCGGCGGGTCTCGACGTCGAGCTGTTCTCACAGTTCGCACTGCCCGGCGAGGCCTTCGACGACGCCATGGCGACGCTCGAGTTCGTCAGGGAGTGCGGCGTCCCGATCCGCGGCAACAGCAACGCCCAGCAGATGCAGCTCTACTTCGGCTCCGAGATCACCCGACGGCCTCACGAGCACGGGGTGCGGCCGCTGCGGGAGTTTCCGCCGCACCTCTCGGTGGGCGCCGAGTTCGAGACCGAGTGGATGGACCGCCGCGCGATCCAGGCGGTCAAGGCGGCCTGGCGGGCCGCGTCCTCGGACGGTGGCAAGCGGGTGGTGTCATGAGTGACCCCTGCCGCCTCCGCGAGCCCGAGCCGCCGTCTGCCCTCTTCCTGCGCCTCGACCCAAACGCCGGTCGGGACCAGCGCTCCCGCCGTCTCGCCTGGCTCACCTCTGTGCTCGAGCACTGCTGCTGGCGAAGCCATGTATCGATCACGGGGCTCGCGAGCTCGGCGGAGTGGAACCAGCTCGAGGCGATCGTCCGGGTCACCGCGACCCACCTCGATCGTCATCCGTTCGCTGTCGTCGTCCTCCACCCGGAGGTCGCGGTCGCTCCCAGTCATCCCGGGGACACCGAGGTGTGGTCGCGAATGTTGGAGGCGGCGCACGCGTACCAGCTCGAGGCTTACCACGAGCAGGGCGAGTCGCGTCTGCTCATCGCCCCGATCGTGACGGCAACCGATGGCGCCGGCCCGGCCGATCTCGCCCGCGGGGTACGCTTCTTCCGCGACCGCTCGGCGCCGCCAATGCTCGCGGTCCGCGAGGCCGCTGCGCCGCCTGAGCTTGCGGAAGACGCTCTCGACCTCCGGGTGCTGGCGGGTTTTCCCGCGAGCGCATGGGACGAGGGTCTCGTCGACCGGCTCGGCGTCCACCATGTCGTCGACGGGGCCCTGGCGTGCCTCGCCGACGGCGGCGGCAATCTGCTCGAGCCCTGTCCGCGCCACCTGGTCCTCGACGAGACCTGCGACCGGATCTTCCCCTGCGTCCAGGCGTGGCGCGGGCAGGACCCTGGCCAACCTGTCCTGGTCGGCGCCCAGCCCGGTACGTGGCCGCCCGAAGCGTGGGGACCGACCTGCCGGAGATGCATCGCGAGCTCGACGCTCGCCGCCGGCCCGGACCTCGTCGTCAGCCGGCGAACCGCCGAGGGCCGCGAGCTCGCAGTCCGCCTCGCGGTCTCGCTCGCACAGTACGGCGAGCCCGCGCTCGCGGCCGAGCTCGCCGGGACGGCCGCTGAGCTGAGCGGTAGCGACACCGAGCGCGCCGTCGCCCTCATCCACAGCGGTCTCAGCCTGCTCGAGTGCGGCCGCCTTCGTGAGGCCGACGAGGCCCTACAACGTGCCGACGAGTCGACCGACGACCACGGCCTCATTGCCCTCCACCGTGGGCGGGTCCAGGTCGCCTGGCGCGACGACATCGAGGCCCTCGAGCGCTTCGACGAGGCGCTCGCTCACGCCAGCTCGTCCGTCCCGGCGGCTGACATCCACTTCCTCATGGCCCAGTCCCACGTCCGCCTCGAGGAGTACGACGAGGCGCGCGCACACCTCGCATCGGCTGCAGCGCCTGGACGCGAGGCCCAGATCGCCTTCTTCCACGGCATCTGCGACCTCAACCAGGAGCGCCTCGAGACCGCGTTGAGCCACTTCGAGGAGGCGGCCCAACTCGGTCCCGGGCCCGACGACCTCGGCCGCGTCCTGCTCTACCTCGGCACCTGCCTGTCGCGGCTCGACCGCCACGACGAAGCGATCGCGGTGCTGCGTCAGGCGGCCTCGGCCGACCCCGACGAGCTCGCAGTCGTCAATCAGCTCGGCTACTGCTACTACCGTCTGAAGCGGCACGAGGAGGCGGTCGCCTGCTTCCGCCGCGCGGTCGAGCTCGACCCCCGCTCGGCGATCGACTGGGCCAACCTCGGATCGAACCTGCGCGACCTGGGCCGGGTCGGAGAGGCGCTCGAGATGTACCGCCGCGCGCTCGCGCTCGACCCTACGATCGGCTTCGCGCGGGAGAACCTCGAGCGCCTCGATCCCCGGTGAAGAGCTCGGGTCAGCCTCCGCCGCGGCGCTCGAGGTCGATCCGCTTGAGCTCGGCGAGCTCGTGCTCGAGACGGCGGCCCAGCGCCTCGGAGCGGGCGAGGTCGCCCTTCGCGGCCGCCAGGGCCGCCTCCTTGGCGGCGACCTCCCGCTCGGCGGCGGCGCGAGCCGCCTTCTCCTCCTCCAGACGACGCAGCAGGTCGTCTTTCCGGGCGCCGCACTCGGCGAGCGCCGAGAGCTGGGCGAGCAGCGTCTCGGCCGGCTGGCGATGGGGCCCGGCGGGAAATCGCTCGATGAGCTGGTGGAGCAGCTCGGCCGCGCGCGCCGGATCGGCGGTCGGCCCCTCGGGGCGCGCGTAGAGCACGCCGAGACGGAACAGGAGGCGCTCGAGCTCCTCCTCGGACGGCCCGGCGCGCAGCTCCCGCTCGTAGACCCTGGTCGCGGCGGCCGCGTCGCCGGCGTCGAAGAAGCCGTCCCCGGGCTTCGGAGCGGTCGCACATCCCGAAACCGCGGCCAACGCCGCGACGCCGAGCACCGCCGTCCAGGCTCTCGCTGTGCTCACGTATCCCTCCCGCCTGCGCCGCCGGACACAGCCTCCTCCGGCGGCGCCATCCCTACCCCGGCGGCCGCGGGGAGCACCACGGCGAACCGTGCCCCGCCGCCTGGACGGTTGCGGACCTCGATTGTCCCCCGGTGCGCGGCGACGATCTCGCGACAGATCGCGAGCCCGAGCCCGAAACCCCGGTGACCCGGCACGGAGCCACCGCGAGCGCCGCGCTGGAACCGCTCGAAGATACGCTCGCGCAGTTCTGGAGGGACGCCGGGGCCGCTGTCGGTCACCGCCAGCTCTACGGCCTCTCCCGACCCCGGTGGTCCCACGGCACCGCCACCGCGACCGTCTGCCAGGCACGCCGAGACCACCACCGAGGTACCTTTCGGAGCGACGCGGAGCGCGTTGTCGATCAGGTTCTCGATCACCTGCACGATCCGATCCGCGTCGCACGGGACCGGTGGCAGCCCCGGCTTTAGCTCGGTCACCAGCCGCACACCCCGCTCTTCGGCCCGCGCCAGGAGCTCCGCGGCCGCGACGGCGGCGATCTCGGCCGTGTCTCGCGGTCGCATGTCGTAGTCCATCACCCCGGCCTCGAGCCGTGACAGGTCCAGGAGGTTCGCGATCATCCCGCGGAGCCGTCGCCCCGCCTGCAGGTGCAGCTCGAGCAGGCGTCGCTGCTTGAAGGTCAGGGGGCCGGGCGCTCCCTCGAGCAGCAGTGCGTCGGTCTCGAGCATGGCGACCAGCGGTGTCTTAATCTCATGGGACACGTTGGAGAGGAAGTCGCGCTTCATCTGGTCGAGCTCGTCCAAGCGTCGCACCATCGCGTTGAAGTCCTCGGCCAGGTGGGCGATCTCGTCGTCGCCCGCGACGTCGAGCTGCCAGGAGAACTCGCCTCTGGCGACCGCCCGCGTGCCCGCGGTGAGCCGGCGCAGGGGGCCTTGGATCGAGCGCACGGTGGCCAGGATGATGAGCATGGACAAGCCGATCGCCACCACCACCGCCGCGATCGAGATCCGCGCCGCGCGCCGCCCGGCCGCGGCGACCACCTCGGTGCGTGCCGCGGCCTGACGACGGGTCATCATGACCGTTTCCATCGCGAGTTCGCGAAGGTCGTCGACCTGGGCGAGCATCTCGCCGGTACCGCCGCTCGCACCGATCTCCGTCAGGGTCGCCGCCATCCGCTCGGCGGGCACGTCAGCCAGCTCGAAGTCGCTCCAGCGCAGCGCCATCCGCCCGACGGAATCGGACTCGAGCCCACCGGCCCCGAGCGCCCGCAGGGCGTCGAGCCCGGCGGTGAAGGCACTCCGCTCCCGCGCCACCGACGCCGCATAGGCGGGGTCGCGGGTGACCGCGTATTTGCGGGCGTGGTTGGCGAGCGCGTCGAGGTGCTCGAGCAGGTCCAGGGCGCGGGTCGCCGCCGGGAGCTCGACCTGCTCGAGCCGCCGGTGGGAGGCCGTCATGCGCCGGTTGACGTCGAGCTGATAGGCCACCACGGCGGCCAGGATCGCCAGCACCAGGCCCGATCCGGCCGCGACACGGGTGGCCAGCCTCACGGTTCGGCGTCCGCACGGCGGTACTGCCGCAGCTTGTTGCGGATGGTCTTGACATCGACGCCGAGGCGGCGGGCGGCCTCTGCCTTGTTGTGCCCGACCCGCTCGAGGGTGTCGAGGATCAGCAGACGCTCCGCCTCGGCCACCGTGGCGTCAACGGGAACCGACACGACCTCGCCCGGGGCCGAGGACGGCCGTCTGAGGTCTGGCGGCAGGTGGGCGGGCTCGATCCACCCGCGCCCGGCGAGGATCACCGCCCGCTCGACGAGGTTGCGCAGCTCGCGGACGTTGCCAGGCCAGGTGAACCCGCGCAGGAGCTCGCGCGCCCCGTCGTCGAATCCCCTGACATCCATCCCGTGCTTGTCGTTGAACACGCGCAGGAAGTGGTGGGCGAGCAATACCACGTCGTCGCCCCGGTCGCGCAGGGGCGGCAGGGCGATGTGAAAGACGTTGAGGCGGTAGTAGAGATCCCGGCGGAGGCGGCCCCCCTCCACCGCGGCCGCGGGGTCGCGGTTGGTGGCCGCCACCACCCGGACCGAGAAGGGAATCGGGCGGCCCCCGCCGACTCGGGTCAGTCGCCCCTCCTCGAGCACGCGCAACAGCCGGGTCTGGAGGCCGACCGGCATCTCCGTGATCTCGTCCAGGAACAGCGTGCCGCCGTCGGCGCGCTCGAAGCACCCCTCCCGCGCCGTGGTCGCCCCGGTAAAGGCGCCCCGCTCGTGACCGAAGAGCTCGCTCTCGGTCAGGCCCTCCGGGATGGCGGCGGCATTGATGGCGACGAACGGTCCGGAGCGCCGCGGGCTGAGGTCGTGGACCGCGCGCGCGACGAGCTCCTTGCCGGTTCCGCTCTCCCCGGAGACCAGGATCGAGGTGTCGCTGGCCGCCACAGCCCGCACCATCCGGTGGACCTCCTGCATCGCCGGGCTGACGCCGACCAGCGGTCCCAGCCCCGCCGTCTCCGCGAGGGTCGACTCGAGGCGGTGGACCTCGCGCAGGCGCTCGCGCTCGTCGAGCGCCGCCGCCAGCGTGCGCTGGAGGCGCTCCGGATCGAGCGGCTTGGTGAGAAAGTCGGAGGCGCCGAGCTTCATCGCCTCGACCGCGGTATCGACGCTGCCGTGAGCCGTGATCAGCACCACCGGCCGGCTCGGGTCGCCGGACTTCAGGGCGGACAGCAGCTCGATGCCCGTGAGGCCCGGCAGCACCACGTCGGAGAGCACGAGATCGGGCAGGTCGCGCTCGACGAGCGCGCGCGCCGACTCGGCATCGGCCGCCAACAGGACGCGGTACCCCCAACCCTCGAGCCGGGCCTCGAGCACCTCGCGCATCGCCGGCTCGTCGTCAACCACGAGCACCGTGGGCGTGGATCCGGTCATGGGGCTCCTTTCGGGGCGGCCCACCGAGGACGGCCTGGCCGCAGCGGGGCCTGCGGGCGGGAACGCGCCAGGGGCTGCCAACACGGGAAAACATCCCCTGTCAGGGAAAATTTCCCGCACCACGACCCGATCGCTGATCCGGTCGGAGCCGCCATGTATGGCGTCAAGTCACTTACTGATAATGACTTCTGTCAGTCGATACCGAGATGGCACGTCCCTTGCCCTTTCTCCTGGCGAGACCTGCGCGCCGGCGGGGCTGCTCCACCGACCTCCAGTGGTCCCGCCGGTGCGCGCCACTTCAACACGGGAGGAAGACATGAACCGGACCCTCGCACTGCCAGCGCTCGGAATCATCGTTGTCGCTTCGCTCACCGGCTGCGCGACCAAGACCTACGTCCGCGACCAGGTGTCCGCATCCGAAGGCCGCATCGGCTCGCGGCTCGCCGAGGTCGTCTCAACCGTGGAGGCCCACCAAGGCCAGATCGCCGAGCTCCAGTCCGCGGACGCCCAGCAGAAGCAGCGCCTCGACGAGCTTTCCGCGACCGCACGCGACGCGCTCACCCGGGCCGAGGAGGCGGGCAAGCTCGCCAAGGGCTCGTTCGTCGACGAGGTCGTGCTGAGCGACGACGAGGTGAAGTTCGGCTTCGAGTCGGACACGCTCTCGGACACCGCGAAAGCCGCCCTCGACGCCTTCGCGGGCAAGCTGAAGGAGAACAACGCCAACGTCTACATCGAGATCCAGGGCCACACCGACAGCAGCGGTCCGGAGGCCTACAACCTCGCGCTCGGCCGCGAGCGAGCCGAGGCAGTCCGCCGCTACCTCCACACCTCCCAGGGCATCCCGCTCCATCGGATGAGCACGTTCTCCTACGGGTCCGCCAAGCCCATCGCGGACAACTCGACCCGGGAGGGCCGGGCGAAGAACCGGCGCGTCACCCTCGTCGTCCTGTCATGACCGGGCTCGCGGGCCAGAGCCCAGCGAACGGCTCGGCCACCGGCTGCCCGAGAGCCAGTTCTTCCACTCACTCCACACAGAAAGGAGATCCCATGTTGAACCAATCCACCGACTGGAACCGCCCGCTTCGACAGACCCGCGGCCTTGCGGCCCGCGCGGTCGGAGTGGCTCTCGCAGCCCTGCTCGCGGGCTCCCTGTCCGCTCCGGCAGCGGCGTCCGACACCGGCGGATCGACCGACCTGTCCGATGCACTCGCCAACGCGCGGAAGGAGGCCGGCGTTCACATCGCTCTGCTCGAGAAGCTCGGCATCGACGGCCTCCGCGTCGGCGTCGAGGTTGCGGGCGACCAGGCGACGCTTACCGGTGAGGTCCACAAGCGCGAGACTCGCGAGCTCGCGAAGCAGGTCGCGTTGAGCGTCGACGGTGTCACAAAGGTCGAGAACACGATCAAGCTCACCCCCGCCGCCTCCCCCGAGAACACGGCGGCCTCGAAAGTGGTCGGAGAGGCCCAGCACGACGTCGCGGACGCGCTGTTGGGGACCAAGGTCAAGCTCAAGCTGCTTGACGCGCTCGGCAGCGACGCCTTCAAGATCGACGTCAAGGCCTCCGACGGCATCGTCAGCCTGCGCGGCACCGTGCCGAACGACCACGAGCGGGACACGGCGATCGCCGAGGCCAAGGGCGCCAAGGGCGTCAAGAAGGTCGTCGACCTGATCGAGATCGCCTGACCCGAAGAGTCCAGCTCCATCCCGGGGAGGGGCCTCCCCGGGGTGGATCTACCTCAACAAAGGGAGGCTGCCGCCATGACAAAGAACCCTAGCCCTGGCAGGGCTCGTCTCCACCGGCGCGTCGCGGCCGCCCTCGCCTGTGTCACGCTGCTCACCGTCGGATGCCTTTCAGGCAGCTACACCACCGAGAAAGACAAGACAGCGCGAGGGGCCGGCATCGGCGCCGCCGCCGGCGCGGTCGTCGGTGCCGTGATCGGCGAGGGGGCGGCTGACAACATCCCGGTGGGCGCCGCCATCGTGGATCGCGGCGTAGACCCCGGCCGGATGACGGCCATCGGCTACGGCGAGGACCATCCAGTGGCGAGCAACGAAACCGCCGAAGGGCGAAGCCAGAACCGGCGAGTGACCCTTCTGCTCAAAGCCAAGGCCCGCTGACCCACCGCTACTGGCGCCTCGCCGACGGTTGCCCGAGCCCCTCGCGGACGTGGATATCAGGCCGCAGGCACTGGGAGTCCCGCCCCGCGTCAGCACGGCGACGGGTCGGGGAGACGGGATGCTGGCGTGCGCCGGGGATCAGCTTCGGCGGCTGATCATCAGCAGCGGGCAGGTGGTGCTCTGAGCGATCTCGAGCACCTTCTCGCCGAAGACCTTCCGCCGACGGCCGAGACGCTGCATGCCGAGAATGAGGAGGTCGGCGGCCGCGGCCCGCCGGACCACCTCCTCGACCATGTCGTCGCGGAGGGTGACGGCGGCGGTGCTCACTCCGGGGGCCTCGTCACGGGCGAGCTTACGCAGCTCGCGTCGCGCATCCCGCTCGGTGGCGGCGCCGCTTGCCACGGGCAGGACCCGAAGATAGGTGACCTCGCGCGGCGCTGTGCGGCAGAAATTGCCGATCAGGCGAGCCCGGATCGGGCTCTGGTCGCGCCGGCCCCCGGCGGGGACGAGGATCCGCAGGGCCTCGTCGACGTTCCAGCCGGTAGCTGCGCGCAGGATCACGACGTCACCCTCGACCTCGCTCATGAGCTCCTCGAGGGGTCCGGTCATGAGTGACTTGCCCAGTGAACCGACGCCGAGCAGCAGGCTGTCACACCGGTAGTGCTGGGCGACGCGGATGATCTCGCGCCAGGGTTCTTGGCTGACCGTGATCAGAGCGTCCGGTCTGAGGTCGGCCTCGAACGCGGTCGACAGCGCGCCGCCGAGGATCGACTGCGCGTCCACCAGCTGCTGCGGCAGCTCTCCGCCGCTCCACGTCTCGGGCGGCCGGACCACCGACAGCAGCAGGACCCGGGCCACCGAGTGCGGGGCGATTGCGTCCGCCATCGCCACCAGGGTCCTGGCGCTGGCCGGGTTGGCGATCGGCACCAGGACCAACGGGCTGCGGCCGCGCAGCCGCAGCAGCTCGGGGTCGAGGGCCTCGGCGGAGGCATCGACGGTGCTGGCCCCGGAAGCGAGCTGGGTGACGTACAGGACCGCTCCGAGGCTCAGCCACATCGCTGCCAGCGCGCCGGCGGCCGGCACCGCCACCGACTGGAAGAGCGCCAGCGCGGCGCACGCCACCCCTCCGACCGCGGGTACCAGCGGAAAAGCCGGGGTGAAATAGGGGCTGGGGCTGTCGGCCCGCGTGCGGGCGAGGTAGGCGATGCCGTGGGCGAGCGCGAAGCTGGTGAGAAAGACGAGGCTCGCCATGGCGCCAGCTGCCGCCACGTCGGGGACCGCCACCAGCACGAAAGCGACCGTGGCGGCTGTCAGCTGAATCGCCGGAATCGGCGTACCGCTCCCGCGACCGAGGCGATCGAAGCGGCGCGGCAGGGTGCGGTCGATGGCCATGGTCCTGGCAAAGCGCGAGGCCGCGAGCAGATTCGCCTGCAACGCCGACAGCATCGACAGCAGCCCGGCGACGACCACCAGCCAGTACCCCGTGGGACCGAGGAAGTTCCGCGCCGCCACCGCGATCAGGGTCTCGGGGTCGCGGGCCGCGGCCTCGACGACCGACTCTCCCGGCGCCCCCACGGCGACGACCAGGAAGAGCAGCGGCAGGTAGATGACCAGCGCCGCGACCAGCGACAGGATCATCGCCCTCGGGATGTTGCGCTCGGGCCGCTTGACCTCACCGCCGACCGCCGCGATCAGGTCGAACCCCTGCAGGGCGATGAAGGTGTAGCCCATGGCCTGCACCAGACCCTGGCCGCTCTTGTGCAGGAACGGTCGGAACTCCCCGCTCAGCTCCTCGAGACCGGGCGGGTGGATCATCAGCACCCAGAACCCGCCGGCGATGACGATCGTGAACATGACCAGCTTGCCGAGAGTCTCCCAGCGTCCGCCGCCGGCGGTCGAGCGCATCAGCCGCCAGGCGTAGAAGGCGACGGCGGCGAGTGCGTAGAGCAGCCTCGCGAAACGTGCGCCGAGCCACGCCGGCGGCGTGCCGCCGGCCGCAAGCATGACCTGCTTCAGGACCGGGACCAGGAAGACCGCAAACCCGAGGGCGTACAGGACCGCGGCCACCACCGAGGCGAACCACACCACCCAGCCGACGGCGAACGCGGCCTCGACCGTGAGCACCTTGCGCGCGTAGGTGTAGGTCCCTCCGGACTCGGGGAAGCGGGAGGCCAACTCAGCAAACGACAGCGCGGTGAGCAGTGCGATCCCGCCGTTGAGGGCGAAGGCGAGGATGGCGCTCGGGCCGGTGGTGGCGAAGGCGACGCCGGCCAACGCCAGCACGCCGCCGCCGACGATGGCCCCGACGCCGACGAGAGAGGCGTCGAGTAGTCCCATGGTCCGGTGGTCGGAAGCGCTCGCGGCAGGCATGGGCCATTGTCACATTGACCGGCCGTCTCAGCGAGCAGGTTCGCTTCAGGATCTCATCAGGCGCCACTGAGACGCGCTTGCCCGACAGGGCTGTGCAACCTACGGGGAGACCCTAGCCTGCACTTCTCACCACCTCCCTATTGCGGACACCGATCTGCCAGCCAGCGCCGGCCCTTTCGCGCCTCGGTGCCTGCGACGTATGAACGCATACGCCTCGGCGCCTCGCCGCTCTATGACTCGGAGCTGACAGGCACCTCGGTGCCCTCGTCACGTGACGTGATGAGAAATGCAGACTAGCGACCGTCGAGGTAGTCTCGAAGGACCGCCAGCGCTTCGGGCATGTTGTTTCGTCCGAAGCCGATGCGGAAGCGATCACTCGGCGTTTCGCCAAGCTCGGATTGATAGACGCTGGCCGGCAGCAGGAGCACCCCTGTCTGGTCCGCGAGGAGCCGAGTGAACTCCTCAACACCCTCGTCGCCTGTATAGCGCGGATAGCAGATGCAGCCTCCATCCGGCGTGTACCAGTCGAAGACGTCCGAGAAATCCGCCATGAACGCTTCCAGCAACCCGAGGTTTCGAGCGACCAGAGATCGATTGCGCGCGAGGATCGCATCACGGGCGCGAAGTGCGATCACGGCGAGCGCTTCGCTCGGTGCCGAGTTGCAGATCGACAGGTAGTGTTTGATCCGCTCCATCCGTGAAAGCAAGGCCCGGTCCCGGCAGGCGATCCAGCCGATCCTCAGGCCCGGCAGTCCGTACGTCTTGGACAGAACACCGAGCGACAGACCGCGATCGTAGACATCGACCGACTGGGGCAGCCGACCTGCCTCGTCGTGCTCGAGCAGGCGGTAGACCTCGTCGCTGAAGAGGAAAATGCCGCGCTCGCGACAGATATCGACCAGCTCATCGTAGACCTGGCGCGAGACGACCTTGCCGGTAGGGTTGTGCGGGAAGTTGATCGAGATGAGCCGGGTGTTCGGCCGGAGGGCGTCAACGACTGCGCTGAGGTCGAGGGACCACGCGTCATCTGGATTCAGCGCCACTCCCGTAACCGGACAGAGGGCCAGCGCCACTGTCTCGAGCGACTGATAGTTGGGGATCAGCACGACGGCATGATCGTCGCAGCTGAGCAGGGCGTGCATCGAGGCGTAGATCCCCTCTCCGGCGCCGGCGAAGCAGAGAACCTCCTCCGGCCGCAGGTCGTCGTAGGTGGCTGCGATCACCTCGCGAAGCTGCGGCGCGCCGAAGGTCTCGGTGTAGCCGAGGTGCAGCTTCTCCCAGGCTTCGCGATCCGCCGGCGCGCCGAGGTCCAACAGCTCGCCGAGCGCCATGCTCTGCACATCCGAGCCGCAGAGGTTGTAACGCGCGCTGAACTCCCACTTCGAGAAGTAGGTCTCGAGTCGAAAATCGCGAGGGAAGCCCATCGTACCCAGCATCTCCAGCGACCATGGTAGCGGCTCATACTCGCTGGAGTGAATCTCGATGGACGTATGGGACGCCGAACGGACTCACCTTGCGCTGAGTGGGTTCTCGGAGAGCTGGAACACGCAGACCGATGGCTCGGAGGACTCGGTCGTGAGTCTCCAATGTACCTGGCCGAATGGAGACTCACGGTCCCTGCGGGTCTCGTGCTGGGATTGAGCACAGCGCGATAGCCGCAGATCGCACTCCTTTCATCGGCACACTTCGCCCTCGCCCCGAGCGTCAACGGCTGAACGGCCCTTACCCGGGAGACGGTGTGGCTGGCCTGCTGTTCTGCTGACATGCGGCGAGCGACGGCGCTGCCCACTGCCCGCAAGTCGTGGACGGCTGACGCTATACTCGAGCCGTGGCTACCGCCGACCTCGTTCGACTGCTGCGTGAGCGCCTCGCCGGGACTGGGCCGAGGGTGGTTGTCGCCTATCTCTTCGGCAGCCACGGTCGGGGAGAGGCTCGGCAAGGCAGCGACCTCGACGTGGCCGTTCTTCTCCGGGGGATGGCACCGCGAACGCTCGAGGAGCTGCCTCTCGGCATGGCTGCTGACCTCGAGCAGGCAACCGGGCGGCAGGTCGACCTGGTGGTGCTGAACGGCGCGCCCGTCGATCTGGTGCACCGGGTGCTGCGTGACGGAGTGCTGCTGCTCGACCGGGATCCCGCCGCGCGGCTCCGCTTCGAGGTCAACGCCAGAAACCGGTTCTTCGACCTGCTGCCGGTGCTCAGGGAGTACCGCAGGCCCCGCACGGGCGCGCCATGACCGATCCGGACCTGGTGGCCAAGAAGCTCGCGCTGGTAGAGACCTGCGTCGCCGAGCTGCGCACTCTCGCTCGACCCGGGGAGATCGTCCACGACGTGCGCGAGGAGCGCTTCGTGGAGCACACCCTGCAGATCGCCATCCAGGCCGCCCAGGATGTGGCCTCCCACATCGTGTCCGACGAGCGGCTGGGGGAGCCACGCACCAACCAGGAGCTCTACCGGCTGCTCGAGAGAGGCGGCTGGATCGACCCGGAGCTGGCCGCGACGATGCAGCGAATCACCGGCTTTCGCAACGTGCTCGTGCACGGTTACGACGACGTTGACCTAGCCATCGTGCAGGACGCGGTCGAGCATCGCCTCGACGATCTCCTCGCGTTCGTCGCGGTGGTCCGACGGCGGCTGCCCCAGGAGGCCTCCGGCTGAGGCCAAACACTGATCGGACAGAATGCCCCAGAATCGTCGGAATAGCCTGACCTGGAATAGTCTGACCTGGCACGGCTGCAGGCGTCACAACAATCAGAGTATTCCTGTAGCATGAGACAGGATTCCGCATGACGAGTCACCGACTGTTCTCCGTGCTTCTGCTCGGCGCCTTGATCGTGCCGTCCGGGTTCCACCGAGAGCCGGTCGACGAGCAGCTCATCGCGGCCTACTCGCAGATGGAGGCTTCCCCGGGGACGCTCCCGGCCAGCTTCCGAAACGAGGTCAGACACCTGCTGCAATCGAGCGAGGCGAAAACAAGACAACGGACCTGGAGTTTCCTGCTGGAGAATCTCAGGTGGATCGATGTCAGGCAGCTCGAGGACATCCTGCTCGAAGCCGATTCAGTCGACGGGCAGTTGTACGCGAAACACCTCCTGGGGTACTACGAGACTCTCCTCAAGCCTCGCGAGGAGAGGGTCGCGCTCTACCTCTCGGCGATGAAGACCGGCGAATCGCAGTACCCTCTTGGTTTTCCCCTACCCAGGACCGTTGCGATGTTGGACGCGAGCAGACAGGGGTTGACAGAGCTCCAAGAACCGATCATCTCGGCCTACGCCTCACTTTCAGACGGCCACAACTCCAAGTACCCTCTCCCCTACTTCCTCATCAGGCTCGAGCTGGCCGCCGGCGCCGAGAATCTGTGGGCGGCAGGTGGGGCGGCCTTCGAGAAGCTGTCGGAGTGGGATGCGCAGACGTACTGCGACAGGATTCTCAGCGACGGGGTCTTCCGCACTGCAGTCTCGGAGTTTGCACATCAAGCGTGCGCGAAGAGCCCGTTCGACGGGAGCCAACCCGTCGGATGCGAATGGGTGTGGGTTGTCTACAATCATGTCAAGGTCATCAAGGACGATTCCCGTCGCTGGCCGGGCGGTTGTGCGGCGGGGATAAACCACCTGCCTTTCCGCGGGACGTCCATCGGGAGCTCTCACCCTCCCAAGACGGCGCCTCGCTTAACCCCGGGTCAAACTCAGTAGGTGTCTCCTGAGCTCCCCATCGAGGGGGCAGGGCGGGCTACAACCGCCCGCTCGATCCGCGGCGCGAGTTCCTCGGCCCAGTCGAACTTCCCCGAAGCGCCACGGCAAGGGGCTCGTTCGCCGCGAGAGCGAGCGATTGGCGGCTGTGGCCGGGGGGGGTCGGAAGGGCGGCGAAGCCGTCCTGGAGAGGGCGGTGGGCGGCCTACAGCCGCTCGCTCGCTCCGCGGCGCGAGTCCCTTCGGCCCCGCCACCAGACCAACGAAAAGCCGCCCCAAAAGGGGCGGCTTAAGTTGAGGATGGTGGCGGGGCCGAAGGGACTCGAACCCTCGACCTCCGGCGTGACAGGCCGGCGTTCTAACCAGCTGAACTACGACCCCGCATCAGGTCGCTCGCGGATGGTGGGAGGTGGGGGATTCGAACCCACGACCCCCTGCGTGTAAGGCAGGTGCTCTTCCGCTGAGCTAACCTCCCAAACGGCACGCCGTCGGGAGCGTCATCGTATGTTCGGCGCCCTCGGTTGTCAAGCCGTCGAGCGGTCCGACTGGCTTTACAAGCTCGCGAAGGATGGAATATCGTGAGACATGGACGATCCCCAGGTCACTTGGCGGTTGGGCAGGTGGATTACGCGCCGCGTGAGCGGGACACTCACCCTGACCTGGTCGTCGGGCTCCGTGACGCTCAACGTGGTCGCCGGCAAGGTCGTCGCGGTCCACGGCATCGACCCCGGCGAGGTCGCCCTCGAGCTCGGCTTCGGGCCGATCGGCTACTCCGAGCTGCTTGCCGAAGCGCGGGCGGTGGCGCGCCACGAGGGGACTGGAGAGACACAGGCGGTCGGTGCCGCAAAGACTGTCCTGCAGCGCCGTCTCCGCGCGTGGATCGCGGACCCGGAGCACACCCTGGAGATCGACGACGCGGAGCCAGAGGAGGTCGATGGGCCGACGGTGTCGCTCGCCCATGCGCTTGTCGAGCTGATTCTCGCCGACGACGACTCGTCCTTCCCGCGCCGCATCCTTCCCGATCTCGGGGTCCTGCTGCGACGTAGCTCGAGCTTCCTCGAGCTGTACGCGCCGCTGCGGCTGTCCGAAGAGGCCGACCTTATCGTCGCCAAGATCACCGGGCAGCGCACCGCCGTCGAAATCGCCTCACGCTCGCCCCAGGGTCAGGAGGAGGTCATCCGGCTGCTCGCGGCCCTGGTGGTCACAGGCATGCTGGAGCCGGTCCGAGTGGCGTCGGCCACGGACGAGGTCGACCTGCTCGAACGCTCTCCGATACTCGAGGAGGTCACCCGGCGTCGGCTGCCGGTACGCTGGCTCCTGATTGCGGCGGTCGTGCTCGCCGTGGCGCTCGCGGTCGCCACGTTCTTCACTCTCGGCGGTCGCTCCGCACCGGCGCCCACTGCCGACGGACAGTGGGGCGTGGTGGTCGACATGGGATGCGAGCCGCAGGAGCTTCGGCGTGTGCTCCAGAAGGCCAACCAGCATCCGAAGGACCTCCAGGCGGTGCGGGCGTCACTCGACGAAAGCGACCCGTGTTGGCGCCTCGTGTGGGGCCGCTTCCCGAGTGAGGACGCCGCGCTCGCGGCGATCGGTCGACTTCCCGCCGGCTACGCACGCGACGGTTTCACGCCCCACGCGATCCAGATCTCCGGCCCGGCGGACGGTGGTGGGAACTGAGCCGATGCCAGAAGAGGATCGCCTGCGGCTCCGACGGGTCCAGCCACTCCCGGAGTTGATGAGCACCCTGACCCACAACCGGGCGACCGGCATCCTCCTCGCATCGACAGCCGAGGCACGCCGCGAGATCGTGTTCGTGGACGGCGAGGCGCGCGCGGCACGGTCGAACGTCGAGGAGGAGAAGCTCGGCATGTGGCTCGTGGAGCGCGGGCGCATCAGCGAAAATGAGCGCGCGCTCACGCTCCTCGGCCAGGGCGGCAGCGATGCGCCCCCTCTCGGTCACCTCCTCGTGGTCCGCGGCTGTCTGGACCAGCCGACCCTCGAGGACGAGCTCGCCGAGCTCGCCCTGACCATCATCCGCCGCGCCGCAGCCGGTCCACGGACCTACTGCGAGTTTCTCGACGGTCACAGCTCGGACCAGCTCGACACGCTGCCCAACCTGACGACCACCGAGATCCTGCTGGTCGCGGCCCGCGCGTTCAACGACCCGGCTGCGATCACGGCCGCGCTCGGGCCGCACGACCAGCTGGTGTGGCAGTCCAGCGCGCTCGACGCCCTCCTCGGCGAGCTCCGTCTGACACCCACCGAGGCGTTCATCCTCAGCCGTCTCGACGGCCGACGACGGCTTGCCAACCTGTTCTCGCTGTCCTCGCTGCCGACGGAGCAGGCGGCCGCGACACTCTACGGTCTCAAGGTGGCCGGCCTGGTGGCCGTCGGCGCGGCGCCACCGCCGGGTCCGGCGCCACTGCCCGATCTCGCCGGGCGGCGGGCGAGCCCCGAGGAGCAGTATCCAGCAGTCGATGAGAGCCGCCTCGACCCGGCTCGCTTGAACGAGCGTCGGGCCGTCAAGGAGCGCGCCGAGCAGGTCGCTCGGGTCGACCACTACCGCGCCCTCGACCTCTCCCCCGGCGCATCGCGCGACACCATCGAGGCGGCGTGGCTCGGCATCAAGCAACGCTACTCCCCGGACCGGACCACCGAGACCCACCTCCGCGACCTCAGAACCCACCTCACGGCGATCGTCGAGCGGGCCCAGGAGGCGTGGGAGGTCCTGTCCTCGCCGGCTGCCCGCCGTCGCTACGACCCGATCCTGAAGGCGGTCGAGGAGGACCGGCGCAAGCTCCAGGAGGGCGCGAAGCCCCGGACCGACCAGGCGGCTCGCTCGCAGATCGTCGAGGCCAACCTCAAGCGTGCCGACGAGCTGGTCCGAGACGGCGAGGTCTATCTCGCCATCCAGCTCCTCGAGCAGGCCTGTGCTCTCGAGCCGAGACCGACCGAGCTGGTCAAGCTCGCTCGTTTGCTGTTGCGCAACCCGTTGTGGACGAACCGCGCGCTCGCCTGCATGCGCCGCGCGATCGAGATCGACCCCCAGTCGATCGATGCGTGGGTCGAGCTCGCCGAGTTCTGGCGGCGACGCAACGATCCCGAGCGGCAGCGCAAGGCCCTCGAGCGCGCGCTCGCGATCACGCCCGACGACGTCCGCGCGACTCAGATGTACGCCCGCCTGCGCGGAGCCAAGGAGCTCGAGCGCCTGCTCAAGCGAGCGAAGCAGGCGCGCACGTGACCTCCGTCCTGTCCGCCCTGACCCTCGCGTCAGCCGCCGGAGTCAATGCCTACGCGACCCTCCTCGTGCTCGGGCTCTTGGTCCGGTTCGACCTCGTCCAGCTGACCTCTCCCACAGCGCAGTTCTTCGCCCAGGACTGGGTGCTCGTGGTCCTGGCGGTGCTCTACCTGGTCGAGTTCGTCGCCGACAAGGTGCCGGCGGTGGACCACGCCTGGGACATCCTCCACACCTTCATCCGCCCGGTTGCAGGGGCCGTCGCCGCGATCGCGGTGGTCGGCGGACACGGTGAGGGCTGGGTGGTCATCGCCGCGATCCTCGGCGGCGTCACCTCGCTGCTCTTCCACGGCGCCAAGGCAACAGGACGACTCGCGTCGTCGGCGGCGACGGGGGGCACGCTGAACCCCATTCTGTCGGTCGTCGAAGACGTTTTCGCGTTTGTCGCCTCGGCCTTCGCCCTGCTCGCACCGGTCGTCGCCGTCGGCCTCGCCGCCCTCGCCCTGCTCTGGCTGCTGCGCCGCCGCCGTCATGCCAGTTCTGGTTGACGGCTCGAACCTGCTCCACGCCCTCGGCACGGCGAATGCCCGGCGAGCGGACGTACGGAGGCTGGTGCTCGAGCGCGTCCGCCACGAGCGGATGCGGGTGGTGGTGGTGTTCGACGGTCCCCCGCCGGCCGGCGCCCCGGCCATCGAGTCCCTCGGCAGGGTCACCATTCGCTACGCTGCGCCTTCGAGCGCCGATGACGTCATCGTCGGCCTTCTGCCATCGGGACCCGAGTCGCGCGGCTGGACGGTCGTGACCGACGATCGCGGCCTCGCCGCCAGGGTCCGCCAGCACGGAGCGTCAGTGCGCCCGCTCGCCCACTGGCGGCACGGCATGGATGGGCCGAGACCGTCCGCCGAACGTGGGGCACTCTCCCCGTCCGAGATCGCCGAGTGGGAAGCCTACTTCTCCCGCAAGGAGCCGTCCAAGAAGGGCTGAGAGGCTCTTGGTGAAGCCCTTGTGCCCGATGGTACAATCTCGCCGGCACGGTTTCGAGGAGGGACCCCATGACCGACATCAGCGGCACACTTCGAGAGCTCGGCATCGCGGCGGAGAACCTCGGCGCCTCGCACGGCACCTGGATCCGCCCGGCCGCCGGCCGCACGCTCGTGTCCATCAACCCGACCGACGGCACGCCGATCGCGTCCGTAGTCCAGGCCGACGCCGAGGCCTACGAAAAGGTGGTCGGCGCCGCGGCCGATGCCTTCCCGCCGTGGCGCATGCTTCCGGCGCCCAAGCGCGGCGAGATCGTCCGCGAGCTCGGCGAGGAGCTGCGCACCCACAAGCAGGCGCTCGGCCGGTTGGTGTCGCTCGAGATGGGCAAGATCCTCTCGGAGGGCCTCGGCGAGGTCCAGGAGATGATCGACATGTGCGACTTCGCGGTCGGCCTGTCACGGCAGCTCTATGGGCCAACCATGATGTCCGAACGCGTCCGCCACCGGATGTACGAGCAGTGGCACCCGCTCGGCGTGGTCGGGATCATCACCGCGTTCAACTTCCCGGTCGCGGTCTGGGCTTGGAACGCGGCGCTCGCCGCGGTGTGTGGCGACACCATGGTGTGGAAGCCTTCGTCGCAGACGCCGCTGACCGCGATCGCGGTCCAGAACATCTGCCACCGGGTCATGGAACGCCACGACATCGAGGGCGTGTTCGGCCTTGCCGTCGGGCCCGGTTCCGTGGTCGGCGAACGAATGCTCAACGACCCTCGGGTGCCCCTGATTTCGTTCACCGGCTCGACCTCGATGGGACGCCACGTCGCCGAGGCCACCGCGCGCCGCTTCGCGCGCTCGATCCTCGAGCTGGGCGGCAACAACGCGATCCTCGTCGAGGCCGACGCCGACCTCCGGCTCGCCCTGCGCGCGGTGTTGTTTGCTGCCGTCGGCACCGCCGGACAGCGTTGTACCAGCCTGCGACGACTGTTCCTGCACAGCTCGATCGCCGACGACTTCGTCGCCCGCCTCAAAAAGGCCTACGCCTCGATTCCGATCGGCAATCCACTCGAGACCAGCACCCTGATGGGCCCGCTGGTCACCGAGGAGGCGGCTGCGGACTACGAGACCGCGCTCGCCAAGGTACGCGAGCAAGGCGGCGAGATCGTATGCGGCGGGCACCGCCTCGAGCGACCCGGTTTCTTCGTCGAGCCAACCATCGTCCGGCTCGCCGAGCAAATCCCGATCGCCTGCGAGGAGACCTTCGCACCGATCCTCTACGTGCTCCCGTACTCGGACCTTGGCGAAGCGATCAGGGTCCACAACGCCGTGCCGCAGGGTTTGAGCTCCGCGATCTTCACCTCGAACCTCTACGCCTCCGAGCGCTTTCTGTCCCACGAGGGCTCCGACTGCGGTATCGCCAACGTCAACATCGGCACCTCCGGGGCCGAGATCGGCGGCGCGTTCGGCGGCGAGAAGGAGACCGGCGGCGGCCGCGAGGCCGGCTCGGACGCGTGGAAGGCCTACATGCGCCGGCAGACCTGCACGATCAACTGGAGCCCCGACCTGCCGCTGGCGCAGGGCGTCAGCTTCGACGTGTAGCGACGCCACCTCCCCACGACCTCACGACGGCGGGCCCCACGGCCCGCCGCTTTTTGGCCTGTACTTCTCACCTGGTCACGTTTCGAGGGCGCCGAGATGCTTGCCAGCGTGGAGCCATCGAGTAACGAGCTACCGAGGCGTCTCAGTGGACACGTCGCAGGTGGCGAGTTACGAGAGGGCCCGCGATGGCTGGCAGATCGGTGTCCGCAGTTGGGAGCTGGTGAGAAATGCAGGTTAGGCCGCGGTACCATGGCCGCGTGGACGGAACCATCCTCGTCGTCGATGACGATGCCGGCGTGCGGACCGTGCTCGAGCGGATCCTGACCGGCGCGGGCTACCAGATCGAGCAGGCCGCCGACGCCTTCCAGGCCCTCGACCGGCTCGACGCATTGCCGCCGGATGCCGTCCTCCTCGACCTCAAGATGCCAGGGATGGACGGCTTCGCCCTGCTCGACAATCTCCGCCAGCGGGGCCTGGAGGTTCCGGTGGTTGTGCTCACCGGGCACGGCGACGAGTTCACCGCCCGCGACTGCCTCGAGGCCGGGGCGGCCGCCTACCTGACCAAGCCGCCGGACCGTGCCGACCTCCTGCTCGCGATGCGCGGCGCGGTCGCCCAGGGCCGCCTCGCCCGTCAGACGGAGGCCGCGCCCGAGCCGCCGATGAAGGGCACGAGCCAGCCGATGCGCCGCCTGCGCGAGGAGGTCTCGCGGGTCGCCCCGTCCCGGGCGACGGTCTTGATCACCGGCGAGTCGGGCACCGGCAAGGAGCTGGTCGCTCGGCGCCTCCACCACCTCTCACCCCGCGCTCGCGCCCCGTTCATCCGGGTCAACTGCGCGGCGATCCCCGAGGAGCTGATCGAGTCGGAGCTCTTCGGCCACGAGAAGGGCTCCTTCACCGGAGCCCACCGCCGGCAGCTCGGCAAGTTCGTCCAGGCCGACGGCGGCACCATCTTCCTCGACGAGGTCGGGGACATGTCACTGAAGACGCAGGCCAAGGTCCTGCGCGTGCTCCAGGACGGCGAGGTCGAGCCGGTCGGTGCCGGCAAACCGTTCAAGGTCGACGTCCGCGTGATCGCCGCAACCAACAAGGACCTCGTCGCGGAGGTCCAGGCGGGCCGCTTCCGCGAAGACCTCTTCTACCGGCTCGCGGTGGTGCTGCTGCGGACTCCGGCCCTGCGCGAAAGGCTCGACGACATCCCCCTGCTGGTCGAGCACTTCTCGGGTCACTTCTGCCAGGAGTACAATCGGCGTCCGAAGGCTTGGAGCGCGGCTGCGCTCGCCCAGCTCATCCGTCACTCGTGGCCGGGCAACGTCCGCGAGCTCAAGAACGTGATCGAGCGCGCGGTGATCATGGAGCTCGACGACACCATCGAGACCATCGGCCTGCCCTCTGGGCCGGGCGCCGGCGGCGGCCTCGAGGTGCTGCTCCAGGCGCCGACCCTGGCCGACCTCCAGCGTGAAGCTGAGCGCGCCTACATCGCCCACCACCTCGAGCTCAACGGCTGGAACGTGGCCGCCACCGCACGCGCCATCGACACACCCCGCTCCAACCTCTACAAGAAGATCCAGACGTACGATCTGAAACGGGAGGACGGTTGACCGAGCGCCTCGAGCTCACCGAGCTGACCGCGTGCGGGGCCCACCAGCGGGGACACTTCCGGCTCTCCTCGGGCCTCCACTCTGGCGACTACTTGCAGTGTGCGCTCTACCTCGCCCACCCCAGGCGGGCTGCGCGGGCGGGCTCACGGCTCGCCGCCGCGCTGCTCGAGGCCGGACACGAGCCCGACGTGGTGGTGGCGCCGGCGCTCGGCGGGCTGATCATTGGGTACGCGGCAGCTGCGGCGCTCGACCGGCCGTTCCTGTTCACCGAGAGAAGCGACGGCCGCATGTCCCTCCGCCGCGGCTTCGGCTTCGCCATGGGCCAGCGGGTCGCGATCGTCGAGGACGTGGTCACCACCGGGCGGTCCACCCGCGAGGTCGTCGAGGTCGTCGAGGCGGCGGGCGCCCGGGTCGTCGCAATGGCGGCCCTGGTCAACCGGTCAGGGCGGACGAACCCTTTCGACCCGCTACCGTTCGTGCCGCTTCTCGAGGTCGCTTTCCCAACCTGGGACCCGGACGACTGTCCCCTCTGCCGAGCCGGCGAGCCGATCGTCAAGCCCGGCTCGCGGCCGGCGTGAAAGGGACGCCGGCGAGGCTCCCGAAGCTCGAGAATCGACGAGCGGCGCCCTTCCGACGCAATCGACGGGTGGCGGGTCTCCCCGCAGTCGCCGGTGTCCGGTTCCGAACAGCGGCGTCCCGCGAGTGAACACCCTCGTCCTGCAACTCCCCCTCGATCAATTCCGTAAGATGTTCATGACGCTCAGCTTGGAAGCAGAATAGCCAGCTGGCACGGATCCCGCTATCGATGGGCACGGGAGAACGTGAATGGACATCGCGAGAGTCGGGGTCGCACAGCAGAAGAGGCGCAGGCTGCGGCTCGTGGCGGGGGGAGCAGCCGTGCTGCTGGCTCTGGTGACCGTCGGGCTGGCGCGCCTGAAGCCGGCGGCGCCCTCCGTCGACCGCTCAACGGTCTGGATCGGCCGGGTCGAACGGGGTGAGATGCTCCGTCAGGTCCGCGGTAGCGGGACCCTGGTGCCCGAGGAGATTCGCTGGATCCCCGCCGCCACCTCCGGTCGAGTCGAGCGCCGCCTGCTCGAGCCGGGCGCGGTGGTGGATGCCGACTCCGTGATTCTGGCCCTGTCCAACCCCCAGGTGGAGCAGGAAACGGTCGATGCCGAGAGCCAAGTCCACATCGCGGAGGCAGGCCTCACCAACCTCCGTGCCCAGCTCGAGAATCAGCTCATCAGCTTCAAGGTAGAGGTCGCCCGAATCGACTCCGAGGCCGAGCAGGCTGAGCTGCAGAAAGAGGCCAACGAGGAGCTGGCCAAGAAGGGCCTGATCTCGTCGGTCGAGCTCAAGCTGACCCGGGCGCAGGCGTCGTCGCTGGCGACCCGTGCGGAGCTCGAGCGGCAGCGTGTCGAGGTCTTCGCTCGCTCGATCACGGCTCAGGTCGCCGCTCAGCAGGCCGAGGTGGAGCAACGCCGCGCGATGCACGGGCTTCGGCGTCGGATGCTGGACTCGCTGACGGTGCGCGCCGGGTCCGCGGGCGTGCTGCAGGACGTGACCGTGGAGGTCGGCCAGCAGGTGACCCCGGGGATGAACCTGGCGCGTGTCGCCGAGCCGTCCCACCTGATGGCTCGGGTACGGGTGCCGGCGACCCAGGCGCGCGATGTCACGATCGGACTGGACGCCACCGTCGACGTGCGCAGCGGGGTGATCCCCGCGAAGGTCGCGCGGATCGACCCGGCGGTGCGGGAGGGGACAGTGACGGTCGACCTGAGCCTGGTCGGCGAGCTCCCGCGCGGCGCGCGTCCGGATCTCAACGTCGACGGAACGATCGAGCTCGAACGCCTCGAGGACGTGGTGTTCGTCGGGAGGCCCGCGTTCGGCCAGGAAGGCGCCACCGTCGGCCTGTTCCGGATCGAACCGGACGGCAGCCATGCCTCGCGCGTCCAGGTGATGCTCGGCCGCACCTCGGTCAACACCATCGAGGTGGTGAAGGGTCTGGAGCCGGGGGACGACGTGATTCTGTCCGACACCTCGCGCTTCGACGACTACGACCGAATCCGCCTGAACTGACAGGACGACGGAGGGACGGGATGAACGACGACCGCGGACCGCTGATTCGCATGGAGACCGTGGGAAAGGTCTTCCTCACCGACGAGGTCGAGACCCACGCTCTTGCCGACATCCACCTGGAGATCCGCCGCGGCGAGTACGTCGCGATCGCGGGCCCGTCGGGATGCGGCAAGTCGACCCTGCTGTCGATCATGGGATTGCTGGACACCCCCTCGAGCGGCCAGTACATCCTCGGTGAGACCCCGGTGGAGAACCTCTCGATCTCGGAGCGTGCGCGCCTGCGCAACCTGGCGATCGGTTTCATCTTCCAGAACTTCAATCTGATCGGCGACCTCACGGTGTACGAAAACGTCGAGCTCCCCCTGGTCTACCGCGACATGCCGGCGGCAGAGCGGAAGACCCGGGTGCGCGAGGTGCTGGAGATGGTCGGGATGGAGCACCGGGTCAACCACTACCCGGCGCAGCTCTCCGGCGGCCAGCAGCAACGGGTCGCGGTCGCCCGCGCCCTGGTTGGACGCCCGCTCATCCTGCTCGCCGACGAGCCCACGGGGAACCTCGACTCGCGGAACGGGGATGCGGTGATGCAGCTGCTCGCCGATCTCCACAGCACCGGCTCGACCATCTGCATGGTCACCCACGACCCGCGTTACGCCGAGCATGCCGAGCGCACGATCCACCTGTTCGACGGCCGCGTGGTGGACGAGAGCACCATCGGCGACCCCGTGTCGATGGCCGACCGTCCGGCCTCGTGAGCGGCCGAGTCGAGGAGAAGATCGTGAGCGCCCTCCTGAGAGACCTCCGATACGCGGTCCGCAGCCTGACGCGGAGACCGGGATTCGCCGTGGCCGCCCTCGCGACCCTGGCGCTCGGGATCGGCGCGAACACGGCAGTCTTCTCTGTCGTCCGGGCGGTGCTGCTGCGCCCCCTTCCCCTGCCACAGCCCGGCCGCCTCGTGGTGATCTGGGGCACGACGCCGCGGATCCCCCGAGAGACCGCGTCGCTTCCCGACTTTGCGGACTGGCAAACTGAAGCGAGGTCGTTCTCGGCGATGGGAGCGTTCGGCGGTCAGATGATGAACCTGTCCGGCGATGGCGAGGCGGAGCGGATCGTCGTCGACCGCGTCACCGGCGACCTATTCGGGACTCTCGGGGTGGCCCCGATCCTCGGACGGCTCCTGGCTCCCGCCGACGATCGACCCGACGGCGCCAAGGTCGTCGTGCTTGGCGAAACGCTGTGGAGATCTCGGTTCGGGGCGGATCGAGGGATCGTGGGTCGTACCATCCACCTCGACGGCAACGACTTCACCGTGGTCGGCGTGGCGCCGGATGCCGCCCACACCCTGGGCAGCTCTCCGGGAGCTTTCACCCCTCTGGGGCTGCGTCCGACCGCGGCCGATCGTCGTTCAGACTTCCTGGTGGTGATCGCCCGCCTCGCACCAACGGCAACGCTGGCGAATGCCACCTCAGAAATGACCGCCCTCGCCGCACGCCTCGCCCAGGTCTACCCGGAAACGAACACCGACTGGACGGTGCGGCTGGTCCCGCTCCACGAACAGATCGTCGAAGGGCTGCGCTCGCCGCTCGTGGTGCTCTGGGGCGCGGTCGCGCTGGTGCTGCTGATCGCGTGCGCCAACGTCGCCAACCTGGTCCTGGTCAGCGCGGTCGGACGGCGGCGGGAGCTGGCCGTGCGCACTGCGTTGGGAGCGGGGCGCCGGCGAATCGTCCAGCAGCTCCTCGCCGAGCACTTTCTCCTCGGATTGGGAGGAGCCGCGCTGGGTGTGGCTGTCGCGAAACCGGCCACCGCGGCGATCATCGCCGTCAGTCCCGTGGGCGTGCCACTGGGCAGCAGAGTCGCCGTCGATCTTCCGGTGTTGGCTTTCTCGGTTCTGCTCGCAGTGGCGGTCGCTGCAGCGCTGTCGTTGGTGCCACTGGTCGCCAGCCGCGGGTCCAGGCTCGCGCTGGATCTACGCGAGGGCGGTCGAGGAACTCTTGAAGGACGCTCGCAGGGACGATTGCGACACGCGCTTGTCGCCCTCGAAGTGGCACTCGCTGTTGCTCTTCTCGTGGGCGCCGGGTTGCTGCTGCGCACCCTTTCCGGCCTGGTGAAAACCGATCCCGGGCTGCGTACTCAGGACGTGCTGGCAGCCAGCCTCACCATCCCCCGGCAGGATTCAGAGTCGCCGGCCGAGCTGTCCGCCTTCGCCTGCACCGTCATCGAGGGCGCGGAGGCTCTGCCCGGCATCACCGGCGCCGCGATGATAGCCGGTGGCTACTACGTCGGTGGAGCTCCGTACCTGTCCTTCGACATCGCCGGACGGCCACAGCCGCCGCCCGGTCAGGAGCCGGACGCCGAGGTGCGGGGAACCTCCGCGGGCGCTCACGCCCTGCTCGGTATTCCATTGCGAAAGGGGCGGCTGTTCGACCGTGACGACGGATACCAGGGGGCGCTCGTTGCACTTGTGAACGAGACTTTCGTTCGCCGCTACCTGGGATCCAAGGATCCGATCGGGCAACGCATCGCCTTCGACTCCACGGACGGACGTCCGCGCTGGCGCGAGATCGTCGGCGTCATAGGCGATGTCTCTCAGCATGGCGTCGATCGCCCTGTCGAGCCGGAGATTCATGTCCCGCTGACCCAGGGGCCGGTCCGGTCGGTTGCTCTCCTGCTGGCCACGAAGCGCAGCGCAGTGTCGCTCACCGGTGAGGTCAAGGCTCTGGCGCGACGTGTCGACCCCGAGCAGCCGGTGTCGGCGCTGCGTCCGCTTGCGGAGCTCGTCGGACGGTCGGCTGCGCGCCAGCGCTTCACTGCCGTTCTCCTCACTGCGTTCGCCGGGCTTGCCCTCGTCCTCGCCGCCCTCGGCGTTTCGGCTGTGGTCGCCTTCGCTGTCTCCAGCCGGAGGCGCGATATCGGCCTGCGCATGGCACTCGGTGCAGGACCCGGCCGCGTGCTCCGAGGAGTCATCGCGGCCGGCATGAGGCCGGTCCTGCTCGGTCTTGCTCTGGGCCTGGTGGCAGCGGTCGCGATCGCGCGTTCTCTCACCGGCATGCTGTTCGGGATCGGCCCGCTTGACCCCCTCACCTACGGATCGGTGGCAGCGCTGTTCGCCGTCGTCGCGGTCATCGCCGCCGGGGTGCCGGCGATCCGCGCCGCCCGCGTAGACCCGGCCGTAGCTCTGCGGACGGACTAAGGGGTACATGATGCGTGACCTGCGGCTGGCATTCCGCTCACTGGCTCGGCAACCCGGGCTTGCCTTCCTTGCAGTGATCACGGTGGCCCTGGGGGTCGGCGCCAATGCCGCGGTGTTCTCGGTCGTTGATGCGGTGCTGCTGCGGCCGCTCCCGTACCCGCGGCCCGATCGTCTTGTCGCGTTGCGCAGCAATCAGTCGGTTCCGGAGGTCGAGGACATCCGGGCCGCCGCGACAACCCTCGATCAGGTCGGTGGGATCACGCTATTCGGCCTCGACCTCACGACCGACGGCGAGCCGCACAGGGTCACCGCCGGCCTCGTCGATGCCGGACTGTTCGAAGTGCTCGGCGCGGTCCCGTCCTCCGGACGGTTGATCACCCGCGACGAGGACGTGATCGGCGGCCAGGCACTGGTGGTCCTCTCGCACGGTTTTTGGCGGCAGCGGCTCGGCGGTGCGCCAGGGGTCGTCGGTTCCACGCTCATCCTCTCGGGCCGCGCCTACACCGTCGTCGGCGTGCTTCCGCCCGGCTTCACGGCTCCCGGTCAGGCACCCGACGTGTGGGCCTCGGTGCGGGTCGTGTATCCCGCGGGGGCGATCCGGGGCGTCCACTTCCTTCGCACCTACGCCCGCCTGCGCGACGGGGCGACCCTCGGCGAGTTCGCGTCCGAGATGACGGCGCTCGACGCACGCCTCGCGGCTGACTACCCGGCCGAGAGCCGCAACCGCCGCACTGTGGTGCTGCCCCTTCTCGAGCGGATGGTCAGCCGGGTGCGCCCGACGCTGGTCGTGCTCTTCGGCGCGGTCACTTTGGTGCTCCTGGTGGCGGCGGCGAACCTCGCCAATCTGCTGCTGTCGCGCGCGCTGCGTCGGCTGCCCGAGACCCGGGTACGGGCCGCTCTCGGCGCCAGTCGCTGGGCGCTGATGCGCCCGCTGCTGGCTGAGGGACTCCTGATCTCCGTCGCCGGCGCGGCGGCTGGACTCGCCCTGGCGGGCTGGGGTGTCCGGATACTGCTGGTGATGGCACCGGCCTCGTTGCCCCGCGCCGAGGCGGTCTCGGTCGACAGCCGGGTGCTCGCCTACGGGTTCGCCGTCGCGGTGGTCACCTCGCTGGTGTTCGCGGTCCTGCCCGCATGGACGACCACCCGGGTGGACCTCGCCGGCGCCCTGCGCGCGCGGGCCCGGGGAACCGTCTCCGATCGGGGTCGCCTGCCGAGCGTGCTCATCGCCGCCGAGGTGGCGCTCTCGATCGTCCTGCTGGTCGGCGCCGGACTCCTGATCCGGACCTTGCACCAGCTCGGCCGGGCCGATCTTGGATTCCGGCCGGACGGCGTGCTGACCGCGCGGGTCGAGCTGCCGGAGACCCGCTACCGGGGGCTGGCCTCGCAGACCGCCTACCGCGACCAGGTCCTCGCGGCCTTCGCCGCGGCTCCCGGTGTCGATGCGGCGCTGATCAGCGAGCCGCCCCTCTCGGGTCAATGGCTGACCCACAACCTGGCGATCGAGGGCGTCTCGGTCGCCGAGGGTGACGAGCCGGAGACGCTGACGCGCAGCGTGGCAGGAGACTATCTCACGGTGATGGGCATCCCCCTCGTTCGTGGTCGATGGTTCACCAGCGACGACCGCGACGGCAGCGAACCGGCGGCGGTGGTGAACCAGGCCTTCGTGAGTGCCTACCTACCCGGTCAGTCGGCGGTGGGCCGGCGCATCGCCTGGGCCCGTCGCCAACCCCTGCAGTGGATGACTGTCGTCGGCGTGGTCGGCGACGTGCGTCACTTCGGGCCGGCCAACGGTGACGAGCCGGCCGTCTACACGCCCTACGCCCAGGCCGGTGTGCCCTGGAAGCGCTGGCAGTACGTGGTCGCGCGCAGTGTCTCTTCCCCCGCGGAGCTGGCTCGCACCGTACAGCACGTGCTGTGGTCCATCGACCCCTCGATACCTCTCACCGACGTTCTGACCGCCGACCAGCTCGCCGACTCGGCCGTGGCCGGTCAGCGTTTCCAGGCCGCCCTTCTCGGGGTCTTCGGGTCCCTGGCCGTACTGCTCGCCGCGGCGGGCATCTTCGGCGTCACTGCCCAGGCGGTCACCGCGAGAACGGCCGAGGTCGGCGTCCGGATGGCGCTCGGCGCCCGCCCGTCCAGCGCCGCGGTCCTGCTGATCCGACGGGCGCTGGCGGTCTGCGCGATCGGAGCAGGCGCCGGTCTCGCGGCCTCCCTGGCGGCGGGCAAGCTGCTCTCGTCGGCCCTCTACGGCGTCGCGGCCTGGGACCCGTTGACCCTGGGCACCGCCGCCGTCGTCGTCCTTACCTTCGCCACTGCCGCGAGCGCGGTCCCAGCGTGGCGTGCGGCCCGGATCGATCCCGCGGTAGCGCTGCGTGAGTAGGAGAAGGCGATGATCAACCTGTCGAACGTCGAGAAGTCCTACGCGAGCAGGGCCGGACGCACGTGGGTTCTGCGCCGAATCACGTTCGCTATCGAGGCCGGAGAGTTCGTCACCATCATGGGGCCGTCAGGGGCGGGCAAGTCGACGCTGCTCGCCATCCTCGGCATGCTCGACGGCGCGTGGGAGGGCGAGTACCGGTTTCTCGACCATCAGGTCCAGGGGCTCGACAACCGGCACCGCCTGGCGCTTCACAAGCAGTTTTTCGGCTTCGTCTTCCAGCAGTATCACCTCATCGACGACCTGACCGTTGCGGAGAACCTCGACCTGCCGCTGTCCTACCGGGACGTCAAGCGGGCGGAACGGGAGTCCATGGTCGCCGACACCCTCGACCGGTTCCAAATCGTGGCCAAGAAGGATCTCTTTCCGTCACAGCTCTCGGGCGGCCAGCAGCAGCTCGTCGCAGTGGCGCGGGCGGTGATCGGCCAACCCCAGGTGATCCTCGCCGACGAGCCGGTGGGCAGCCTGCATACCGACCAGGGACGGATGATCATGGACCTTCTCGCGCGGCTCAACCGGGAGGGCACGACCATTCTCCAGGTGACCCACAATCCAGAGTGGGCCACGTACGGCAGCCGCATCATCAACCTGAAGGACGGGTGGCTGGTCGATCCGGTCGACGGCGCTGGGCACTGAGCCGGAGACCCGCGCTACCATGACGGTAGAGCTACGATGAGCGAGCACTCCGATGTACCGCGCATCCTGATCGCGGACGATCAGCAGGACGTCCTGCAGTCGCTGCGCCTGCTGCTCAAACCGGAGGGCTTTCTCGTGGAAGCGGTAACGACCCCGAGCGAGGTGGTCGCCGCGGCGCGTGAACGCAAGCTCGACGTCGTGCTCGCCGACCTCAACTACTCGCGCGACACGACCTCCGGCGACGAGGGCATGGAGCTCCTGGCCCAACTCCAGGCGATCGACCCGACGCTGCCGGTGGTGGTGATGACCGCGTGGGGAAGTGTCGACCTCGCCGTCGAGGCCATGCGTCGGGGCGCTCGCGACTTCGTCCAGAAACCGTGGGAGAACGCGCGGCTGGTCACCATCCTGCGCACCCAGGTGGAGCTCGCCCGCGCACTGCGGCGCGGCCGACGTCTCGAGCAGGAGAACCGTCTGCTTCGGGAGGACGGCGATGCCCCGGACATGATCGCCACCTCTCCGGCAATGCGCCCGGCGCTCGACCTGATCGCGCGGGTCGGGCCGTCGGACGCCAACGTCCTGCTCACCGGCGAGCACGGTTCTGGCAAGGAGGTCGCTGCGCGGGCCTTGCACCGGGCGTCGCACCGCGCTGACCAGCCCTTGGTGACCGTCAACGTCGGGGGGCTCTCCGAGGGCGTGTTCGCTTCCGAGCTGTTCGGACATGTCAAGGGCGCGTTCACTGACGCTCGTAGCGACCGCATCGGGCGTTTCGAGATGGCCGACGGTGGCACCCTCTTCCTCGACGAGATCGCCAACGTCCCGCTCTCGCAACAGGCCAAGCTCCTGCGGGTGCTCGAGACCGGCGAGCTCGAGCCGGTCGGCTCGTCGCGCACCCGCCATATCGACGTGCGCATCATCTCGGCCACCAACGCCGAGCTCGCCGAGGAGGTCCGCTCGGGTCGCTTCCGTGAGGATTTGCTGTTCCGCCTCAACACGGTCGAGATCCGGCTCCCGCCCCTGCGCGAACGGCCGGAGGACATCCCGGTCCTGGCGATGCACTTTCTCGGTCGCTTCGCCGCTCGGAACCGCAAGAACATCAGCGGATTCGACCACGCCGCCATGGACGCCCTGCGTGCCCATCCGTGGCCGGGCAACGTGCGTGAGCTCGCCCATGTCGTCGAACGGGCGGTATTGATGGCGTCCGCCGACCCGGTCAAGGTCGGCAACCTCGGTCTCGGCGCAGGCAGCACCGACGGGGGGTCCAGGAACCTGGAGGCGATGAGCCTCGACGAGGTGGAGCGCCTCCTCGTCAGCAAGGCGATGCGGCGCTTCGACGGCAACGTCAGCCGCGCTGCCGAGGCGTTGGGGCTCTCGCGTAGCGCTCTGTATCGACGGCTGGAAAAGCACGGGCTGTGATGGCACGGTGCAGACACCAGAGGACCGGGGCGCCGGCGCTCGCGCTCGCCCAGCGCTGCGAGGCTCGGGGCGCGGCGCACGGATGAAGCTGCGCCCAGTCCGCCGCCTGTTGCTGGTGACACTCGCCGGCGGCGCACCGGCGGTGGTCGTCGCAGTGGCGCTGGTCGCGTCGTCGGATCTCGAGACTGCGGTCGCGTGGCTGCTCGGGATCGTGGTCGTGGCGAGCTGGCTGGGCGGGGCGCTGGCGCTGCGCAACACCGCGAAGTTCCGGCTGCGTACGGTCTCCAATCTGCTCGCCGCCCTGCGCGAGGAGGACTACTCATTCCGTGTCCGCGGCGGTCGCAGGGACGACGCCTTCGGTGAGCTGATCATGGAGCTCAATCTGCTCGCCCAGCGGCTGCGGACCGAGCGATTCGGTGAGGTCGAGTCGACTGCCTTGCTGGCCAAGGTCATGGCCGAGATCGACGTGGTGGTCCTGGCCTTCGACCCGGAGCGCAGGTTGCAGCTCGCCAACCCGGCAGGGCGCGACCTTCTCGGCAGCAGCGGACACGAGCTGATCGGAACGAGCGCGGATGTCCTCGGGCTGTCCGCGTGTCTCGACGGTCCGCCGGCGCGCACGATCGAGCTCCCATTCCAGACCGCATCGGACCGCTGGGAGTTGCGACGCGGCACCTTCCGGCAGGGCGGTCGGCCGCACAGCCTGCTGGTTCTGTCCAATGTGAGCAGGGCACTGCGCACCGAGGAGGTCACCGCTTGGCAGCGCCTGATCCGGGTGCTGGGCCACGAGCTCAACAACTCCCTGGCGCCGATCAAGTCCATCGCCGGCAGCCTGCACTCCCTGGTCGAGCGCGAGCCGCTGCCTTCCGATTGGCGCGCCGACGTCCGCACCGGCCTCGGTATCATCGCCGCTCGTGCCGAATCGCTCAACCGCCTGATGACCGCCTACGCCCAGCTCGCTCGGCTGCCGGAGCCCAAGCTGGAGCGGGTCGAGGTCGGAGCCTGGGTGCAGCGGGTCGCCGCACTCGAAACCCGGCTCAATGTGGAGGTGCCCGGCGGGCCGGAGCTCAGCGTGCCTGGCGACGGAGACCAGCTCGATCAGCTGCTCATCAACCTGGTCAGAAACGCGGTCGACGCCGCGCTTGAGACGGGGGGCAGGGTGGCGGTCTCCTGGATGGTCGTCGAGCCCGTCCTCGAGCTGCGGGTGGATGACGAGGGGCCCGGTCTGTCCAACAGCGCCAACGTCTTCGTCCCGTTCTTTACCACCAAGCCGGGTGGCACCGGCATCGGCCTCGCCCTCGCCCGCCAGATTGCAGAGGTCCACGGCGGGACGGTAGGGCTCGCGAACCGCCCCGACGCCCCCGGCTGCCGCGCGATCGTTCGGCTGCCACTGCGCAAGGCACTGGACACGGGCTAGCCTGCACCCCGAGCGGCGGCGGGCTGCGTTCCTCCAGCAACCCACCTCCCCACCTTCCTACCTTTTCACTTCCTCACCTTCTTACCCTCTTACCCTCTTACCCTCTTACCTCCTGACCGTCGGAGCTCCTCACCTCCAGCCCCCGAGCGGCGTGACGGCGGTTGGGTCGGCGGCGACCGCCGCCGCGGCGAGCTCCGCGACACAGCGCCCGAGCAGCGGGTGGACCCAGTCGGGCGCGATCTCGGCGGCAGGAGCGAGGGCGAAGGCGCGCTCGTGAAAACGCGGGTGGGGCAGGGTCAGTCCCGGACCCCTCCGGACCACGTTCTGAACCATCAGGAGGTCGATGTCGAGGGTCCTCGGTCCCCACCGCTCTCCGCCTCGCACACGGTCGGCCGCGGCCTCCAGCGCGAGGCAACGAGCCAGTAGTCGAGAGGGCGGATCGTCGATCTCGAGCACCGCCGCGGCGTTGAGGTAGTCTGGCTGCGGCGGACCCACGGCGCGGCTCCCGAACAGTCCCGACACCGCCGCCACCCGACCTCGCTCCGCGAGCCGGGCGAGGGCCCCATCGAACGCGCGTCGGGGCTCGCCGAGGTTGCCGCCAAGGCCGATCAGCACACGCATTGGAGCCCATCGTAGCAGGGGGGCTCTGCTACCCTGTGCCGGTGAATGTCCGCCTGCTCACTCGGCTCGTTTGGGCGGTCGTGATCGGCTGCCTCGTCGGCGCCCTGGGCGGCTGGATCGTTGCCCAGGCGTTGCACCTGCCGCAGGTCGACGCGCTCGACACCTTCCAACCGGCCTCATCGACCCGACTCTATGGTGACGACGACAGCCCAGTTGCCTCCTTTGCCCTCGAACGGCGGGTCGTACTGCGCCCCGAGGAGATCCCCGACCAGCTCAAGCTGGCGATCGTCGCCATCGAGGACTCGGACTTCTACCGCCACGGGGGAATCGACCCGCAGGCGGTCCTCCGTGCGGCCTTCTTCAGCCTCACCGAGGGCCGCCTCGGCGCCCGCGGAGGCGCCTCGACCCTGACCCAGCAACTCGCCCTCAACCTGTTCCTCGAGCGCGAACGGACCCTCACGCGCAAGCTCAAGGAGGCCTTGCTCGCGATCGACATCGAGAAGCGGTTCGCCAAGGACCAGATCCTGACGATGTACGCCAACCAGATCTTCTTTGGTCACGGCGCATACGGCGTCGAGGCCGCGGCCAGGCTCTACTTCGGGCTCTCGGCGAGCCGGCTCGACCTCGCCCAGTGCGCGCTGCTGGCGGGCATGATCCCGAGCCCGAACAACCGCTACGACCCGATCCGGAAGGCCGAAGCGGCGCTGGCGCGCCGCGACAGGGTGCTCGACCGCATGGTCGAGCTCGGCTTCATCTCTGCCCCGCAGCGCGACCAGGCGAAGGCCGAGCCTCTCGGTGTCTCACTGCATCGGGACCGCCCGACCACGGGCGCCTACTTCATCGAGATGGTGCGCCAGGACATCGACGCGCGCTACGGCGCCGACGCACTGTACAAGGGCGGTCTCGAGGTCCACCTGACGATGGACCCGGGCCTGCAGCGGGCCGCCGAGGGAGCCGTCCGCGATGGGCTGGTGGAGCTCGAGCAGCGGCTCGGATGGCGAGATCCCCCCAACGTGGTCGCCGACGGCCGCGCCGCCGACCCTGATTCGTGGTCCGACCCGACCTGGCGTCAGCTCGAGCTCGAGCCGGGACAAATGGTCCACGCCATCGTCTCCGAGGTCCGCAACGACCGCGCGCGCCTTCGCATCGACCAGCGCCTGGCGATCCTCCCGCTCGCCGGCGCAGCGTGGACCAAGACGAGCTCTCTGAAGCGGTTGCTGTCTCCCGGTGACCTCGTCCTGGTGCGGCTCCCCGACCCGCTCCCGGAAGACCCCTCCGCCGAGCTCGAGGTCTCGCTCCTGCAGGAGCCGGCAGTCGAGGGCGCGTTAGTCGCCATGGACAGCCGAACCGGGGCGATCCTGGCTGTCGTCGGCGGATTCGACTTCGCCCGCTCGGAGTTCAACCGGGCGGTCCAGTCTCGTCTCCAGTGCGGCTCGGCGTTCAAACCCTTCGTGTGGCTGACCGCATTTCAGCAGGGTTTCACGCCTGCCGACACACTCTTCGACGCCCCATTCTTGCTTCCCGACGCCACGGGCGAGCTGACCTACTGCCCGCGCAACTACTACCCCAAGTACTACGGGATCACGACCCTCCGCGAGGCCCTCGAGGACAGCTATAACGCGACCGCGGTCAAGCTCCAGCAGCTGGTCGGCGGCGATGCGGTGGTCGACACCGCGAAGCGGTTTGGAATCTCGACCCCGCTGCACCCCTATGCGTCGCTCGCTCTGGGGTCGCTCGAGGTCAAGCTGATCGACCTGGTGCGGGCCTATGCCGGGATCGCCAACCTCGGTGAGCTACCCCAGCCGTACTTCATCCGCGAGGTCACTGACGCCGAGGGTCGACTGCGCGAACGCAACTTCCCGCACGTCGAACGGGTCATGCCCTCGGCACCGACCTATCTCATGCTGCACGTAATGCGCGGCGTGGTCGAGCATGGAACCGCCCGCGCCGCCCGCCACCTCGACGCCCACCTCGCCGGCAAGACAGGCACTACCGACAACCACACCGACGCTTGGTTCATCGGATTCTCACCCCGGATCACCGTCGGCGTCTGGGTCGGACGTAACCTCAAGGAGTCGATCGGCCGCGGCATGACCGGCGCCGAGGCGGCGCTGCCGATCTGGAGCCGGTTCATGGAGTCCTATCTCAAAGGACTCAACGACGCTCAGCGCGCCGAGGACTTCCCGGTGCCCGCGGGGGTGGTGTTCGCGGCGGTCGACGCCCGCACCGGCAAGCGCGCGATCCCGAGCTGCAGCCCCGTGGAGCTCGAGGCCTTCCTCGACGGGACCGAGCCGGCCGAGTCGTGCAGCGAGGAGGACCATCGGATCATCGCGCTGCCGTGGCCTTTCCAGGAGCCGTACTACACGCCCCGGCCGGGCGAGCCGATGCCGACCCCGGAAGCGATCGCGGTTGCCGACGAGCGCCTGGTCCCGAAGCCGGACGACCCCGACGCGCACTGACCGCCGCACGGGAACCGGGCACGATTCACCACCAAGACACAAAGACACCAAGCCATCACCCTGGTATTGGCCTTCACTTGCGTGCATCCCGCAGCTCTGCGCGCAGCAGCCCATAGATGAGACCGCCCAGCCGACTCGCCTGACGGAGGATCGTCACGGGGATCTCGACACCGCGTGCTTGCATCAGGACGAGATCGCTCTGCACTTCCTGGTTACTGCGCCGCTTCGCGGCTTGTGACTCACCCCGATCAGCCCGCTCCTGCTGTCGTCCTCGCTTCGCGATGACGACGCGATCGCTGGGCTGCTCGCGGCGAGTTATCGGCCGCCCGTACGAGGTGGTCCCGGAGATGGGACAGGCCGCGAGACAGTGACAGCTCGGCGAGGCTCGCGGCGACCTCTACGGCGACCGAGAGCGCGACCAGCTTGGCCCGGCCCCGAGGGAGGCTTCGGTGGGAGGTTCGTAGCTGTCTGGACGGGAGAGTGTGCTGGCTCATACGTGCCCCCAAGGCGGCCGGCGGTCGGCTGTCAAGGGCGGCCTCTGGCAGTGAGCGAAGCGAGCTTGCCCTTGACTGCCGACTGCCGACCGCCTCCTCACTCCAGCTGAGCCAGCACACTCTCCGTCCAGACAGCCCGGCCACCCCCGGGACCTCGAGCCCGACCCCGCCGCCTGCCGCCCGTCGCCCGGATTCTGCCCGCCACCTCTACCGGTCAGCCCAGCGGCTCCCGCCGGACCTCTCGGGTCCGGAATCAGGCTGCGGGCCGCGGAAAGCCGGAATCGGGGGCGAACGGCCGTGGCGGCTGGGAGCCCGATCCCGGTCCGGCCGCCGGCTGCCCGCCGCCCGACCCCCGGATTCAGGCGCCCAATGTCACTGGCCCACAGCCGGCGGCACCGGCTCTCAGGCCCGCCCTTGGAGCGCTCTTGGGTTGCGGGCAAAGCCCTCGCAGTGTCTTGGTATCTTGGTGGCAAGAAGACCTGGCCCCCGAGAGAACACGACTCAGGAACGCGCCTCCGCTCGAGCACGCGGTCAGCGTTGGTTCGCCCGTCCGGCGTCTTGCGTCTCGCGGAGTGGGCGGAGGCCTACGACCGTGTGCTTGGCGGCAGCATTCCGGCGACGGCGTCGAGGAAAGCGCTGGGCGGCATGTAACCCGGGATGCGGCCGATCTCGGCGCCGTCACTGGACAGCAGGACAAGCGTCGGAAGACCGTCCACGTTCAACCGGGACGCCGCGTCCTTGCCGGCACGGTCGACATCGAGCTTGAGTGGAACCACCGCGCCCACCAGCAGCTCGGTGACCTTCGGATCACGAAACGTCGTTGTGTCGAGACGTTTGCACCACACGCACCAGTCCGCGTAGAAGTCCACCAGCACCGGCTTGCCCTCGTGCTTCGCGCGCGCCAGAGCCGCGTCCCAGCTCGTCTCCCAGTCGATCGCCCGGGCGCCGTGAGAGCTGACTGAGGGTGCTTCCTGCACGCCCGAGGTCTGCTCCGTCTGTTTCCCGCAGCCCATCGCGCCCGAGACGGCCACCGCCGCCAGCACGATCCACCGGATTGTCTGTCGCACTCTCATCGCGTCCTCCACACCTCGACGGCGCATTGTACCGGGTTCCCACGCGGAGCTACGGCAGCTTGCAGGATTCGGTCAGCCATGCCAATATCCCGCCATGCCCCGCCGGTCTGTCTCCCTGTTTCGCCGGATCGAGCGGGCGCTCGAGACCATCGACCAGGGCTCGACTCCCCTCGAAACCATCCGCGAGACCGCGAACTTCCTGGTCGAGAGCTTTGCCGACGACCTCGGCATTCCCGGCGGCCGGATTTACGCCCAGGACAACGGCGCCTACGAGCTGGTGGCGACCTTCGGCGTGGTCGCCAAGGCGCCAATCGGGCTGCGCGTCCCCCGCACCTATCCCCAGTTCGACATGCTGCTCGACGTCGGCTCGATGGTGACCCGGCGGGCCGACCCTCGTCTCGACCAGCGGCTCGAGGCGGATCTCGGCACGCGCGAGTGGTTCGCCGCGATCGTCGTCGCCGACGGGCGCTACGTGCTCTCCTTTGACGTCGAGCCCAAGGACGAGCAACACGAGTCGCTGATCTCGACGCTCAATATCATCCGCCTCGCGATCAATCAGAAGCTCCGCGAGGAGCGGATGCGCGAGATCCTCGAGGAGGCGCGGCGGATCCAGGTGTCGATCCTGCCCAGAAAGCTGCCCCATCCGGCTGACTTCCTGCTCGCGGCACGAACCCAGCCAGCCGAGATCGTCGGCGGCGACTTCTACGACGTCATCATGCTCACCGACATGCTGTTCAACGTGGTGGTCGCGGACGCAACCGGTCACGGCCTTCCGGCGGCCCTCCAGGTTCGGGACGTCTTCACCGGGCTGCGCATGGGACTGTCGCGGGAGTTCAAGCTCACCAGCACCCTGGAGCGGCTCAACCGGATCATCCACCGCTCGCGCCTGGCGACCAAGTTCGTGTCCCTGTTCCTAGCCGAGATCGACGGCACCAACGGCGAGGTGACCTATTGCAACGCTGGGCACCCGGCCGCGCTGCTGGTACGGCGCGACGGCACCGTCGAGCGCTTGACCACGGGCGGCATGCTCCTGGGCCCCACTCTCGACGCCCGCTATACCATTGGCCTGGTCCGGATCGAGCCCGGCGACCTGATGGCGATGTACACCGACGGCATTACCGAGGCGCGAGCACCCGGCACCGAGGAGGAGTTCGGCGAGCCGCGCCTGGTCCAGCTCCTGATCGACCTCCGCCACCGCGACCCGCGCTATGTCGTGGACCGGGTGTTCGAAGAGGTCTCCACGTACACCGGCCTGGAGACACCGGAGGACGACCAGACCCTCTACCTGGTCGCGCGCCGGACCTCGCCCGTTCATGAGGAGGAACCGTGACTCGTTTCGGCCCCGCCGACTTCTTCGACCTCGACGACCTCGACCACGCTCCGCTGTTCGACGCCGACGTTCCGGTCTGGCGTGCCCTGGGCGATGGCCTCAAGGCCTACCTCTCCGCGTGGACCCGATGGACAATCGAGGTCGAGCTGCCGGCGGGGGTCCATCTGCTCGGCGATCGGATCCGGATCGCGCGCGGCTGCCGCATCGAGCCCGGCGTCGTCATCGTCGGACCGGCCGTGCTCGACGAGGGGGTCACCGTCCGCACCGGCGCCTATGTGCGCGAGGACGTCGTGCTGTGCCGGGACTCCCTGGTCGGCGCACACAGCGAGGTCAAGGGGTCCATTCTCCTGCCCGGCGCAAAGGCGCCCCACCAGGCCTACGTCGGCGACTCCATCCTCGGCCGCCGGGTCAACCTTGGCGCGGGAACGATCCTGTCCAATGTCAAGAACGTCGGCGACGAGGTCAGCTTCCGGGCCGGCGGCGAGGTCATCCACACCGGGCTGCGCAAGCTCGGCGCGGTGCTCGGCGACGACTGCAAGACCGGCTGCAACACGGTGCTCAACCCGGGCGTACTGATGGCGCGGGGGTGCGTGACGTACCCCAACGCGACGCTGCGCTCCGGCTACTACCCGCCGGGCACCCTGGTCAAGGTTCGCCAGAGCCAACAGACAGTCGAGATGAGTCGTTTGGTCGCGAAGACGGAAGAGTAAAAAGCTCACGATGAGGCATTTGCGGATCACGACACGGGCGGAGGCAAGCTCCGCCCCTACGTTGCTCGCGTCTCCTGCTCACCTACTCCCCTCCTCACCTTCTTACCTCCTTACCTCTTTACCTCTTCTCCCGGCCCGGCACGGCTCTTGCGTATACCCAGGTCGGATGAGGAGGTGGACCATGAAGCGAAGCATGATCGCCACAGCGATCCTGGCCCTGGCAGTCGTCTCGGTGGCCTCCGCCGAGGACGCCATGACCTCGCTGAGCTACATCGCCTACCTGGAGCGGTACGCGACCCTGCAGCCTGCAAACCAGGAGGACAGCCTCGAGGCGGTCATCAACATGCCTGTCGTCCCGGGCGATCGCATCGACACCGCTCGGCTGGCGCGGGTCGAGGTCCACCTCAGTGACGGCAGCACCCTGTGGCTCGACCAGTACACTTCGGTCTCGTTCGACGCCATCGCGCTCAGCCGCGACACCGACGGTGATCGCACGGTCCTCTTCCTCTCCGAGGGCGGGTTGTTCCTCGAGATCCCGTCCGACGTCCCCGAGGTCAAGCCGCTCCGGATCGACGGCGCGTCGTCCACAATCCACTTCACCGCCGCCGGCCTGTACCGGGTCGAGGCGCTGCCCGACGGCGGTCTCCACTTCGAGGTCTGGAACGGCTTGGCCGAGGCCTCGAGTATTTCGGGAGCAGTCGTGATGCGCACCGGCGCGGTCGCCGAGTCGGCCGCCGGCAACGTGACCTCGATCGATGCCGGTCTGACCCAGGGCGACGAATTCGCTCGTTGGGTCGACGAGCGTCGCCGGGTCTTCCCGAGCGACAGCTCGCGCTTCGTCGACGAGAGCTACGGCCGCCAGGCGACCCTGCTCGACAACTACGGGTCGTGGGTCTACAGCGACAGCCGGGACAGCTACGTGTGGCAGCCCTCGGTGACCCAGGACTGGCGGCCGTACACCTCCGGCCGCTGGTACTGGACCTCGACCGGCTGGACCTGGATCTCCTATGAGCCGTGGGGATGGCTGCCCTACCACTACGGTAGCTGGAACCTCGACGTTTCGCTCGGCTGGGTGTGGTCGTGGGGGCCGGTGTGGGGCCCGGCCTGGGTGAACTGGATGTGGTGGCCCGGATATGTCGCCTGGTGCCCGAGCGGCTACTACGACTCGTGGTACTGGAACCACCCAGGGGGCCATCACCCCCACCCGCCCGGCGGTGGCCACGGCGGCCCCCAACCTCCAAGAGGCGGCGTCGTCCCGCCGCGATTGACCTCCTCCCGACTGTCTCCCGCGACCGTGCGCGACCCGGCCGACCCGAGCCGCTTCGCCCTCGACCTGCACGGTCAGGTTCCTCTCGACCAGGTCGACCCGCGCGCCTGGAACGCGGTACCGACACGTGACTTCGCGAGCCCCAACCTGTCGCGCTATGTCGAGCCCGGCGAACGCGCGCTGCGCAGCCGTCCCGGCGAACGCGGCGTGGTGCTCTCGGGCCCGCTCGTCACGGACAACCCCGCCCGCCAACCGCCGTCAAACGCGGTCGAGCGAGTGTTCCAGCGCGAGATGCCGACGGCGACCAACGACCTCGCGCCAATCCTGGCGCGCGATCCGAACCTCGACCCACGCCGCGCCGCGCAGCTGGGACGTCCCACGACGACCCGCGACCTCGCCGAGCGCTCGCCCGTTGCGCCCGCCCCGCGGCCTGCCACACGGCGATCCGCCAGCGCTGGCGGATCGCCGTCAACCGAGGCCCGGTCGCAGCCGAACATCTACCGCTCGACACTCGCTCCGACCGTGCGGCGGTCACCGACCGGGTGGCGGCCGTCCGACTCCGGCAGTTCCACTTCGCCTCGCCGGGCCCCGAGCGACCTCCCGCGGGCGCGACCGACCTACCGCACTTCTCCTGACGGTCGGGTATCTCCGGGCAGCGTGATTCGCCCAGCCCCGTCCACCGCCCCCCGGACCACCGGCGGCTCGACCCCGACCTGGCGGGTACCGACGACCGGTGGCTCGCGTCCAGTGATCGTGCCGCGTTCCTCGTCGTCGGGCGGCAGCCGGTCGCCCACCGTCCGCAGCCCGTCATCGGGACGGGTCGCGCCCTCGGGTGGCTCGCGCGTGAGCCCGTCTCGCCCGTCGGCGGCACCCCGGTCCTCGGGCGGATCGGTCCGGCCGTCGGGCGGCAGCGCGAGGCCATCCGGGGGCTCCGCGGCGAGAACACGCCGTCACTGAGCGGAAAGGCCGACACCTAGAGGCCCGGCCGGAAACCTCCTCACGGCTGCGAATCGCGATAGAGGTGCAATCTGCTGCGCCGGAAGTCCTTGAAGTAGAAGGACTACATCTGCGGCCTTCCGGCGCCACATCTCGCGCCTCCTCGCGATTCTCGCTTCGCGGGGGGTTCCCGGCCGGGCCTCTAGAGGCGCGGAACGATATAGTGACGGTATGACCTTGCTCGCACCATCCGATGCCTCCCGCCTGATTGCCGCCGCGACCGAGGTCCGACTGCGCGCGTGGGCGCCCTACTCCGGCTTCGCGGTCGGCTCCGCGGTGCTCACTGAGGACGGACGGATCTTCGCCGGCTGTAACGTCGAGAACGCCTCCTACGGCCTCAGCATCTGTGCCGAGCGCAACGCCGTTGCCGCGGCCGTCGCCGCCGGCGTCCGGCGTCTGGCCGCTGTCGCTGTGGTGACCGACGTCTCGCCGCCGGTGGCGCCGTGTGGCGCCTGCCGCCAGGTGCTCGCCGAGCTCGGCGACTTCCCGGTCGTGCTTGCCAATCTGGCCGGCGAGCAACGTCTTTCGAGCGTGGGAGCGCTGCTGCCCCTCGCCTTTTCGGCCGCCGACCTGACCTCGGAACGCTGCCCTTGACACCCCTCGGACGCCGGCGCATATTGGAAATGTCCCACAGGACCGCGGGCGCGATACGGACCCGGCAGCCGCGAGACCCACTGCACATGGTCCGGGCGGGCACACCCGCCGCGACGAAATCCCGCACCCGCGGGATTTCGTTATTTTCATTGGCCGTGCCATGTCCTCTCGGGGGTTTCACGTGTCGTCCGACGCCCATGCTCGGTGGTCCGAAGCCCGACGCGCCGCGCGGCGGTCGGCCAAGCTCGCCCGCTATCGGGCGGGCCTTCGGCCCTTCGCGCTCGCAGCCTGGGAGATCACCAAGGAGCACAACGTCGGCTCGCTCGTCCGAACCGCCCACGCCGTTGCGGCGAGCGAGGTCATCCTGGTCGGGGGACAGGACTGGAACACATACGCGGCGTGCACCGCGGAAGGCCTCACCCGCATCGTGCATCTCGACGACGCCGCGGCACTGCTCGACCACCTCAGCCGCCAGCGCTTGGGCCTGGTCGCGGTCGAGCTCGACCGGCGCGCGGTCTCCCTGTTCAACGCCCATTACCCGGAGCGGCCATGCTTCCTGCTCGGCTCCGAGCGCAGCGGTGTGCCGCAGCAGTTGCTCGACGCCGCCGAGATGGTGGTCCAGATTCCGCAGTGGGGTCTGGTGCCGTCCCTCAACCTCGCGGTGGCCGGGTCGATCGTCGCCTACGACTACCTCGCCAAGCTCCACGAAACGGGAGCGCTCGATCGCCCGGAGGGTGGGCTACCGGACGCGGACTGACCCGGGTCACATCCGCCCGATCGGCAGCCTCCTCCTTGCTTGTCAACCACTTGCCGGACTGCTAGAGTTGTCCGTCCAAGGAGGCGCCCGATGACGACGTCGTCCCGCTCTGTCCTGCTCACCGTGCTGCTCGCCGGCCTGATGGCCGTGGGTGGCTGCGCATCCTCGAAGAAACCGTCCGCCACCGCCGCCGAGCCGGAGGGGCAGACCACGGCGACCGCGCCGGCCTCGACCTCGAAATCGGTCGAGGAGCAGGTCGTGCGCGAACCGTCGACCGGCAGCATCCCGTCGGTCGAGGTCCAGGAGGAGCTCCCAGAGGACCTCCAGGAGCTCAACCGCCGCGGCTTCCTGCGCGACGTGTTCTTCGAGACCGACCGCTTCGAGCTCACGGCGGACGCCCGCGAGGTCCTCGCCACCAACGCTCAGTGGCTGCTCCAGCACCCGGACGTACGGATCCTGGTCGAAGGCCACTGCGACGAGCGCAACACTCGTGAGTACAACCTCGCCCTCGGCGAGCGACGTGCGAACGCGGTGCGCGACTACCTGTCGTTCCTCGGTGTCGCCGGCGACCGCGTCGAGACCATCAGCTACGGCGAGGAGCGCCCGTTCGCGCTCGGGCACGACGAGGCGGCCTTCAAGCTCAACCGCCGCGCACACTTCGTCATCATCGCCCGCTAGGAGGAGTCATGCGTCGACTCGCGATCGCCGGTCTGGTGATGCTCTCAGTGGCCTGCACATCGCAGGAGGACATGGCCCTGCTGCACCGTGAGATCACCGACGTCCAGCGCCAGGTTCAGCAGCTTCAGGGCTCGACTCTCGACAAGCGCGACCTGGCCGCCATGGAGTCGCGCATGCAGGACCTCACCAGCAAGACCATGAAGTCCAGCGCCGACCTCGCGGTGCGCGTGGAGCGTCTGCAGGAGCAGATCGAAGCGCTTGTCGCGAGCCTCGAGCTGACCACCCGTAAGCTCCAGGTCATCTCCGAACAGCTCGCCGCAGCTCGCATCCAAAGTGGCGATCGACCGCCCCTGCCACCCGTCGTGGCAGCTCCCGACGCTTCCGGCGCGGGCGCGCCCGTAGCGGGCGCCGCCGGTCCGGGTGCTCAAGGGACGCCTCCAGGCTCCGGCACGGCGGCCAACCCCGCCGCGGGGGCTGCAGCGGCCACCGCCTCCACCCCCGAGGCGCTCTACCGGTCGGCCTACGAGGACTACATGCGCGGTAACTACGACCTCGCCGCCGAGGGCTTCCGCGAGTACCTCCGTCAATGGGGCGGCACCGACCTGGCCGACAACGCCCAGTACTGGATCGGAGAGTGCTATGATGCGCAAGAGCGCTTCCAGGAGGCGTTGGACGCCTTCTCGGAGGTGCTCGAAAAGTACCCCACCAGCGACAAGGCTGCCGCGGCCCAGCTGAAGAAGGGGCTGATCTACCTCAAGTTGGGCGACCAGGGGCAGGCCGTGGTCAACCTCCAGTACGTGGTGTACGAGCACCCCGGCACCAAGGAGGCCGACCTCGCCCGCGAGCGCCTGCGGTCGCTGGGACTGACGATTCGCTGACCTGAACGGCGCCTGGAGCGCGCCGTGCGAGAGAAGGAGACGGGACAGAGATGGCAACGATCAAGGGAACCAAGAGGCAGGCGCGCAAGCGTCACCGCCAGTCACTCGAGAGGCGGATGCGCAACAAGTCGGTCCGGACCCGCGTCCGCCGCCAGATGCGGAAGATGCGGGCCGCGCTCGACGAGGGCAAGGCCGACCAGGTCCGTGAGATGCTGCCGGAGACGATCTCGGTCATCGACCGTGGATTCCGCCGCGGCGTCCTCCACCGGCGGACCGCCGCCCGCTACAAGTCGCGCATGGCGCGGCAGGCCCAGGCACTGATCAGCAAGGACGCGTGAGGATGCGCCCCGCGCTGCTCACCACCTCCGTTCCGGAGGGTCAGTTGGTGAGCCGCGGAAAGGTCCGGGACATTTACGCGACCGACGGTTCGCTGGTGATGGTGGCCACCGATCGCATCAGCGCCTTCGACTGCGTTCTCGCACCGGGGGTTCCGGGTCGCGGCATCATCCTGACGCAGCTCTCGACCTTTTGGTTCCGCCGCTTCGCCGAAGTGGTGCCGAACCACCTCCTCGCGACCTCCCTCGACGGCTTTCCGGATCCCTACCGGGGCCACGCCGAGCTTGATGGCCGGAGCGTGCTGGTCCGGCGGCTCGAGCCGATCCCGGTCGAGTGCGTCGCCCGCGGGTACCTCTCCGGTTCCGGCTGGAAGGAGTACCAGGCGAGCGGCCGGGTGTGCGGCATTCCGCTGCCCGCCGGGCTTGTCGAGTCGGACCGACTGCCCGAACCGATCTTCACCCCCGCCACCAAGGAGGCCTCTGGCCATGACGAGAACATCAGCTTCGACCGCATGGTCGAGCTGGTGGGCGGAGCAACCGCCGAAGCCCTGCGCGTTCTGACCTTGCGCCTGTACGGCGACGCGGCACAGCTCGCTCAAGCGCGCGGTCTGATCATTGCTGACACCAAATTCGAGTTCGGGTTCGGCGCCGACGGCGAGATCGTCTGGATGGACGAGGCGCTGACGCCGGACTCATCCCGTTTCTGGCCGGCCGACGACTACGCACCCGGCCGCGGCCAGGCGTCCTTCGACAAGCAGTTCGTCCGTGACTGGCTCACCGCCTCGGGCTGGGACAAGGAGCCTCCGGCACCGGAGCTGCCACCGCAGGTGGTCTCCGGCACCCTGGAGCGGTACCGCGAGGCCTATCGCCGGATCACCGGACACACCATCGACCTTGACGCCTTCGGCCGCCCCGACTCCCCACGCCCATAGAGGAGAGCCCATGAGCGCCCAGCCCTTCCCGACCGACAAGATCCGGAATGTCGCCGTCGTCGGCCACTCCGACACCGGCAAGACCACGCTCGTCTCGGCCCTGCTGTTCGCCAGCGGCACCGTGAACCGCTTCGGCAAGGTCGACGACGGGCACGCAACGACCGATTTCGACGACGATGAGATCGAGCGCAAGATCACCATCAACACGGCGCTGGCCCACTTCGCCCACCGCGGCGTCAAGGTCAACCTGATCGACACCCCCGGCTACGCGATCTACACCACCGAGGCGATGCAGGGCCTGCGGGTCGCCGACGCCGCCGTGATGATGATCTCGGCCGTGGCGGGCATCGAAGTGCAGACCGAGAAGCTGTGGAAGGCCGCCGCGGCCCGTGAGCTCCCGGTCCTGCTCGCCATCAACCTCATGGACCGCGAGCGTGCCTCCTTCCAGCGCACGATCGAGGCGCTGCAGACGAAGTTCGGTCGCGAGGTCGTACCGGTCCAGCTTCCGATCGGCGAGGAGGCCTCGTTCTCAGGTGTCGTCGATCTCGTCACCGGAATCGCCACCAGCTGGGAAAAGGACGAGAGCGGAAACCACCAAACCGTCGACGTGCCGGCTGCGATGGCCGATGACGTCGCGACCGCGCGCGAAGCCCTGATGGAGATGGTCGCCGAGCAGGACGAGGCCTTGATGGAGGCCTACCTCGAGGCTGGAGAGCTCGAGGAGGCCGCCCTGCGCTCCGGGCTCGCCAATGCCACCCGAGCACGCACGCTGTTCCCGGTGTTCACGATGGCCGTCGGCAAGAACCTCGCTGCACACCCGATGATGGATGCGCTGGTAGACCTCGTGCCGCCGCCGGACTGGCGTCCGGTCACGGTGTCGGTGGACGGAGAGCCGACCGAGCTCCCCGCCTCGGCCGACCAGCCCTTCTCGGCCTATGTCTTCAAGACCATCTCCGACCCCTACGCCGGCCGGATCTCGTTGATGCGCGTGTTCACCGGCGCGATCACCAGCGATGCCACTGTGAAGAACGCGGCCAACGACGACAGCGAGCGCCTCGGTGCGCTGTCGGTTCTCCAGGGCAAGGACCTCGAGCACGTCACCGAGCTCGCCACCGGCGACATTGGCGCGGTGCCGAAGCTCAAGGAAACACACACCGGCGACACCCTGTGCGAGCCCAAGCGGGTCCTCGTGCACGCCCCGGTGCCGATTCCTGAGCCCGCGATCAGCTTCGCGCTCGAGCCGAAGTCGAAGGGCGACGAGGACAAGATCGCGTCGGCCCTGGCACGGATTCGCGAGGAGGACCCGACGATCAAGGTCGGACGCGACGCGCAGACCAAGGAGATGCTGATCTCCGGCGCCGGGCAGCTCCACGTCGAGGTGATCGTCGGGCGTCTGAAGAAGCGCTACAAGGTCGACGTCTTGCTGCACCCGCCGAAGGTGCCCTATCGGGAGACCATCACAGGCTCGGCCGAGGTCACCATGCGCCACAAGAAACAGACCGGCGGCTCGGGCCAGTTCGCCGAGTGCAGGATCGGCATGGAGCCCAACAAGGGCGGTGGCTACGAGTTCGTCGACAAGATCTTCGGCGGCTCGATCTCCCAAGGTTACCGGCCGGCGGTCGACAAGGGCATCCAGGAGGCGGCCGATCGTGGCGTGCTCGCGGGATACCCGATGGTCGACTTCCGGGTCAAGCTCCTCGACGGCAAGGAGCACTCGGTCGACTCCTCCGAAATGGCGTTCAAGATCGCCGGTCGCAAGGCGTTCAAGGAGTGTGCGGCGCGCTGCAAACCGACCCTGCTCGAGCCGATCATGCGGATCGAGGTCTACACTCCCGAAGACCACATGGGCGACGTCATGGGTGACCTCAATTCGCGCCGCGGGCGGGTCCAGGGCATGGAGAGCGCGGACGGGACGACCACCGTCAAGGCACTGGTCCCGCTCGCCGAGATGCTGACCTACGCGCCGACCTTGCGCTCGATCACCGGCGGCCGTGGTGACTACCACATGGAGTTCTCCTCTTACGAGGAGGTTCCCAAGCAGCTCCAGGAGAAGATCATCGCCGCCGTCGGCCACGCCGAGGAGGAGGACGAGGAGTAGCAGCGCGTGCCGAAGAGCAGCTTCCGCAGCTCTGCGGCACGCGCTACCTTGGATTCGCTTCAGGGATCCTATCGATCTGCAATCCAGAAACCCCGCCTCGGCGGGGTTTCTTCGTAGCTCGTATTCCTCGGCATCGAGCGAGGAATGTGAGCTATGTCTTGAGGATCTGCTGGCGACGGAGCTCCTTGACCCGGTCGCGGAGCCGGGCGGCCTCCTCGAACTCGAGCCTCTTCGCCGCTTCCCGCATCCGCTTCTCGAGCTCGGCGATGAGCTGGTAGAGCGAGCCGGAGTCCGACGGGTCCCAAGTCTCGCGCTCGGCCACCCTCTCGCGCGGCGACCGCGGCGTCATGTAGTCGAGCTCGCTCATCGCGACCAGTGGATTGCTCACGTCCTTGATGATCGAGCGCGGCTCGATACCGTGGCGGGCGTTGTACTCCGCCTGTTTGGCCCGGCGCCGTTCGGTCTCCCCCAGGGCTCGCTCGATCGATCCGGTGCGCCGGTCGGCGTACAGGATCGCGCGCCCGTTGAGATGGCGCGCCGCGCGCCCGATCGTCTGGATGAGCGAGGTCTCGGAGCGCAGGAAACCCTCCTGGTCCGCGTCGAGCACGGCGACCAGCGAGACCTCCGGCAGGTCGAGGCCCTCCCGCAGGAGGTTGATCCCGACCAGGACGTCGAACTCCCCGCGGCGCAGGTCGGCGAGGATCGCCATGCGCTCCAGGGTTTGGACCTCGGAGTGCAGGTAGCGGACACGGACCGCCATCTCGGCGAGATAGGTGGTCAGGTCCTCGGCCATGCGCTTGGTCAGCACCGTGACCAGGACGCGCTCACCACGGGAGGTGACGGTGCGAATCTCGGCGAGCAGGTCGTCGACCTGGTGAGCCGCCGGACGGACCTCGACCGCCGGGTCGAGCAGCCCGGTCGGCCGGATGAGCTGCTCGACCACCTCGCCCTCGGACTGGCGCAGCTCATAGGGTCCCGGCGTCGCCGACACGAACATCACCTGGTGCAGGCGCGCCTCGAACTCCTCGAAGGTCAAGGGCCGGTTGTCGAGTGCTGAGGGCAGGCGGAACCCGAACTCGACCAGGGTCTGCTTGCGCGACCGGTCGCCGTGGAACATCCCCTGGACCTGCGGCACGGTGACGTGGGACTCGTCGACGATACACAGGAAGTCGCGCGGAAAGTAGTCGAGCAGGGTCGGCGGCGGCTCACCGGGAGCTCGACCGGTGAGGTGGCGTGAGTAGTTCTCGATGCCTTGACAGTAGCCGAGCTCGGTCAGCATCTCGAGGTCGAAGAGGGTCCGCTGGGCGAGGCGCTGCGCTTCGAGCAGCCGCTCCTCGGCGCGCAACACCGCGAGCCTCTCGTCGAGCTCGGAGCGGATCCCGTCGATCGCCGCGAGCAGCCGCTCGCGCGGAGTCACGTAGTGGGTCCGTGGGTACAGCGGCAGGCGATCTATGGATTCCACGACCGCACCCCGGACCGGGTCGATGCGGGCAATCGACTCGACCTCGTCGCCCCAGAAGGAAATCCGGATCGCGCCGTCGTCGTAGGGCGGCCACACCTCGAGCACGTCGCCGCGGAGCCGGAAGCTGCCCGGGGCCAGGTCGAGGTTGGTGCGCTGGTACTGCATCTTGGCGAGCTGGCGAAGGACCTCCTCGAGCGGGGCCTCGCTGCCGACCTCGAACATCTGCAGCATGCCGAAGTAGGCCTCCGGCGAACCGAGGCCGTAGATGCAGCTCACCGAGGCCACGATGATCACGTCGCGGCGCTCGAACAGCGACCGCGTCGCGGCCAGCCGCATGCGGTCGATTTCCTCATTGATCGATGTCTCCTTCTCGATATACGTATCGCTGGTGGGTACGTAGGCCTCGGGCTGGTAGTAATCGTAGTAGGAGACGAAGTACTCCACCGCGTTGTCGGGGAAGAACGCCTTGAACTCTTGGTAGAGCTGCGCGGCGAGGGTCTTGTTGTGCGACAGCACCAAGGTTGGCCGACCGGTGCCCTCGATCAGCTTGGCCATGGTGAAGGTCTTGCCCGAGCCGGTGACCCCGAGCAGCGTCTGAAACGCGAGGCCGTCCTGCAACCCCTGGGTCAACCGGTTGATCGCCTCGACCTGGTCGCCTGCAGGCTCGAACGGCGCGCGGAGGGTGAAGGAGCGGCTCACGGCAGCCTCACCGCTCCTGGCCCACCGGAGATTGGACAGTGTCCTGCGCCCGCCACGCGGCACTGGATGCCTCGAGGAAGTCCGCCAGCTCCCCGGCTTCGGTCACGGTCAACTGACGGTCCTCCAGTGCCGCACCGACCCGCGCGAGGAAGGCGCCGGTCGCCGCATCGCGGTCCGGCGCGTCGGGCAGGCCGTTCACGAAGGCGTCGAGACCGGCCTGCAGGCGACGCCGCGTCGCAACATCGAGATCGGCGGGCAGGCTCTCCTCGACCCGTTCGCTCGCGCGCACCACGAGCCAGTCCACGCCGCGGTCGAGAACCAGGAAACCGCCTATCAGGACCGCCGCCAAAACCGCAACTGTCGCCCCGCAACCGGCCCTCGACATGCGGCCGCGGAGTTCGCCGTCCGACGCTCCCGCGGTCGGCACGCCCTCACCCCTCCTCGAGGTAGGTGTAGCCGTCGAGGCCGTGCTGGTAGAAGCGCTGCAGCTGGCGACCCTCCTTGACCGTCAGCCGCTTGCGTCGGACAGCCTCCTCGACGTCGAGCCGCAGCGCCTCGGTGAGCCGCTCGGGATCGTACTGAACGTAGGTCAGGACCTCGCGCACCGTGTCGCCGGGAACCAGCTCCTCGATCGTCCACTCGCCGTCCTCGTCGAAGCCGATATGGACCGCGTGGGTATCACCGAAGAGGTTGTGCAGATCGCCCAGGATCTCCTGGTAGGCGCCGACCAGAAACGCTCCCAGGTAGTACGGCTCCCCCGGTCGCAGCGGGTGCAGGTCGAGGGCAGACAGGGTCTCGCCCGGTCCGACGAAGCGGTCGACCTTCCCCTCGGAGTCGCAGGTGATATCGGCCAGAATCGCTCGTCGCACCGGCTTCTGCTCGAGCCGGTGGATCGGCGCGATCGGGAACAGCTGGTCGATCGCCCAGCTGTCCGGCATCGACTGGAACACGGACAGATTGCAGAAGTAGATGTCCGACATCTGCCGGACCAGGATCTCGAACTCTTCGGGAACCTCGCCCTCGGCCCGCAACCGTTTCAGGATCTCCGAGCACACCGCCCAGTAGAGCCGCTCCGCGAGACCCCGGTCGACGAGATCGAGGTAGCCGAGCCGGAACAGGTTCATCGCCTCGTCGTGGGCCTGGAGGGCATCGTGGAACGCTTCTTCGAGACGACCCTCACGAACCAGGTCGTAGGCGCCGTAGAGGTCCCATAGCGGCTGCGCTAGGTCCTCCGGCTTGCGGCCGCCAGCGGCCTCCTCGATGGTCGCCGGCACCTTGAAACCGTCGAAGCTCGTCGAACCGAGCACGTCGAAGACCAGCACCGAGTGGTAGGCGGTGATGGCGCGGCCGGATTCGGACACGATGATCGGATGCGGCACGCCCGCGGTGTCGCAGACCTCGCCAATCCGATAGACGACGTCGGCAGCATACTCCTCGAGGGTGTAGTTGATCGACGATTCCTGGGTCGACTGGGTGCCGTCGTAGTCGACGCCGAGACCACCGCCGATGTCGATGTAGCGCATCCCGGCGCCGAGCCGGTGGAGCTCGGTGTAGATGTAGGTCAACTCGGTAATGGCGTTCTTGACGCTGCGAATGTCGAACACCTGGCTGCCGACGTGGCAGTGCAGCAGCTGCAGGCAGTCCGCCATGTTTCGGTCCTTGAGGTACTCCAGGGCGTCGAGGATCTCCGCGACGTGGAGGCCGAACTTGGAGCGCAACCCGCCCGAGTCCTCCCAACGGCCGCTGCCGCGAGCGGACAGCTTGACCCGCATGCCGATCGTCGGACGCACGTCGTAGTGCTCCGCATGACGGACTATCAGCTCGAGCTCGGAGAACTTCTCGACCACCGGGATGATCGTCCGCCCGAGCTTGGCCGCGAGCACGACCGTCTCGATGAACTCGCTGTCCTTGAACCCGTTGCAAACGATCGGCAGCGAGCTGCGGGTGTCGGTGATGCCGAGCACGGCAAGCAGCTCGGGCTTCGAGCCTGCCTCGAGACCGAAGCCGTAGCGGCTGCCGAAGGTCCTGATCTGCTCGACCACGTGACGCTGTTGGTTGACCTTGATCGGGTACACACACAGGTAGCTGCCGCGGTACTCGTGCTCCTCGATCGCCGCAGCAAAGGCGTCGTGTAGGGCCCGCAGGCGGCTGGCCAGGAGATCACGGAAGCGGAGCAGGACCGGCGTTCCGATGCCCCGTTCCGTGAGGCCCTCGACGACCTCGAAGAGGTCGATCGTCCGGCCGGGGCGGCGGTCGGGGCGCACTGTCAGGTGACCCTTCTTGTTGACAGAGAAATAGCCCTGACCCCAGGCCTCCACCCCATAGAGCCGACTTGATTCCTGGACCGACCACTCCGGCTTGCGTTCGCCGCGGCGCGAGGATGCGTCCTTCGTCATTCGCGCATTGTACGCACAACCGGAAGGAAGAGAAGCGGTCGCAGCCGGCGTCAGGCGATCTCGTCGGCGATCGCCGTGGCACCCTCCTCGGTCATGGCGCGGAACTCCGTCCAGAGTTCGGGGTCGAGCCAGCCCTTGCCAGTTTCCTCGGCCATCACCTCGAGTGCGCGACCGATGCTCATCGCCTCCCGGTAGCAGCGGTCGCTGGTGAGGGCGTCGAAGATGTCGACCTGCTGGAACACCCTCGCGAGCAATGGGATCTCGGTGCCGGCGAGGCCGTCGGGATACCCGGTTCCGTTCCAGCGCTCATGGTGGTGACGGATAATCGGCAGCGCGCTGCGCAGCGAGCGCAGCGGTGAGCAGATGGCGACCCCGATCTCGACGTGGCGCCGTATGATGGCGAACTCCTCGTCGGTCAGGCGCCCCGGTTTGAGCAGGATCGCATCCGGAATTCCCACTTTGCCGAGGTCGTGGAGGTAGCCGCCCCGTTTGAGGGCACGGAGATCGTCAGGGCCGAAGCCCAGCCGGTTTCCGAACCGGACCGCCTGAAACGCCAGACGCTCGCAGTGGTCGCCGGTGCCCTCGTCGCGAGCCTCGATTGTCCTCGCGATGGAGAACAGGATCTGCTCGGCCGACTCGAGCTCCTCGATCAGGCGGCGGAAGCTGACCAGGTTGCGGACCCGGACCTCGAGCTCGGTGAGCTCGCAGGGCTTGTTGAGGAAGTCGGTGGCCCCCGCGTCGAGGGCCGCGATCCGGGTGTCGCGGCCACCCTGGCCGGTGAGAAACACCACCGGGATGAGCTGGGTCTCGGGACGGCGCTTGAGTTGCTGGCAGACTTCGAAGCCGTCCATTCCGGGCATGTTGACATCGAGGAGAATGACGTCGGGTTGCTGCTCGTTGGCGAGGGCCAAGGCAGCCGGCCCGTCCGCCGCCTGCCAGACGTCGTACCCAAGCGTACCGAGCGCCCCGGCTATCGCCTGCAGCGCCCCTGGGTCGTCGTCGACGGCAAGCACCGTCCCTCGACTGCTCATCCTCGTTCGCCCCCTCCTCCGGACTCTCTCAAGGTTACACCACGCCCGAGCTCCAGAGCTACCGATCTTACCCGACTTTCATGTCGAGATTCGTGAAGCGGAGTGGCCCTGATGACGCAGTGGCTCCATACTCGAACAGTGGAGGGTACATTCATGGCGCGTCATTCCGACATCCTGGATCGCCGGACGGCAGCACTGATCGTGGTCGACGTGCAGGAGCGTATCGATGCGGTCATGGGCCGCGGCGACCACCGCCCGCGTATCCAATTCCTCGCGCGGACCTTTCGCTACCTCGGCCTCCCGGTGCTGATGACTGAGCAGTACCCCCGGGGTCTCGGTGCGACGGTGCCCGAGATCGCCGAGGCGTGCGCCGCACCACCGCTTGAGAAGATGACCTTCTCCTGCGTCGAGGATGACGGGTTTCGGTCCGCACTGCGGGAAACCGGCCGCCGTCAGCTCGTGGTCGTCGGCATCGAGGCCCATGTCTGCGTGGCGCAGACGGTACTCGACCTGCTCCATGCGGGCTACCAGGTCCACGTTCCACATGATGCGGTGTCGTCCCGGCGTACAGCGGACCGTCGAAGCGCGCTGCACCGGCTCGCCCGCGCCGGCGCGATCGTGACCAGCACCGAGTCCTGCGTTTTCGAGCTCCTTCACCACTGTGGCGACGAGGACTTCCGATGGGTCTCTCGGGCTCTCAAGGAGATCCCTGTGGAGGGCTCCCATCCGTGAGCCGTTTATCCGCATTGTTCACCAGACTTCTACTGCGGCCGGCGATGCGCTGCAGTGGGCAGTGGTTTCTCGCCTCAGAGCGCTCGACGTACTATCGTGGACGCCTGCGCGCCCCTCGGATCGAAGTCGCCACTCAATACAGTGCCTGACCGGCCTCGTGACGAATCCTGGTGAACAGTACGGGCTCGACGGGGCGGTACAATGGCGGCTCGGCCACTCGCCTGGCCGGCGGAGGAAGCGATGAACCAGCGAGCCGCCTGGGACCTCGTCGTGGTCGGAGCGACCGTGCTCACCTTCGAGCCGGGTGCGGAGCCGATCGAGAACGGAGCCGTCGCGATTGCGGGCGGACGTATCGTGGCCGTCGCGCCGGCCGAGCAGCTTCTCGAGCTGGCGCCCTCGGGTGCGCTCCTGGCGGCGACTGACTGCATCGTGATGCCGGGGTTCGTGAACACCCATGGCCACCTCGCCATGACCCTGTTGCGCGGCATGGCCGACGACCTTCCCTTGAGCACATGGCTCGAGCAGCACATCTGGCCGGCGGAACGGGAGCACATGACCCGGGAAGCTGTTCGGCTCGGAACCGAGCTGGCCGCCGCCGAGCAGCTTCTCGGGGGAGTGACGACGGCCACCGACATGTACTTCTTCGCCGACGACGTCGCCGCCGTCCTGGCTGCCGCGGGCATGCGCGGGGTGGTCGCGGAATCCCTGATCGACTTCCCGACGCCGCGCTGCGCGACGCCCGACGAGATGATTGAGAAGCAGCGGGAGGTGGCAGCGGCCTACTCCGGACATCCACTGATCACGCCGTCGATCGCCGCCCACGCTCCCTATACTGTGTCCGCAGCAAACCTCGTGCGCGAAGCGGAGCTCGCCGAGGAGCTCGACCTTCCGCTCCAGGTGCACCTCTCCGAGACCCGCTGGGAGGTCGACAAGCTGCTTGCCGAGAAGGGCATGTCACCAGTCGCCTACCTCGCTGACCTGGGCGTGCTCACCGAACGCACGATCGCGGCCCACTGCGTCCACGTCTCTCGCGAGGACATCGACCTGCTCGCGGAGTTCGAAGTCGGCGTCGCCCACAATCCGGTCAGCAACCTCAAGCTCGCCTCCGGCGTCGCTCCGGTTCCGGCGATGCTGGCCCGCGGCGTCAAGGTTGGCCTCGGCACCGACGGTGCGGCGTCGAACAACACCCTCGACATGCTGCGCGACCTCCAGCTGAGCGCGCTGCTCCACAAGGGCATGGCTTCGGACCCGACCGTCCTTCCGGCCCGGGCGGCCCTCGCGATGGCGACGATCGGCGGCGCCAGGGTGCTCGGCCTCGACGAACGGATCGGCACCCTCGCCGAGGGCAAGGAGGCTGACCTGATCTGTATCTCGATCGACCGCGCGCACGCCACGCCCCTGTACGACCCCTTCTCGCACTTGGTCTACGCGGCACGGTCGAGCGACGTGCGCCATGTGCTCGTGCGCGGCAAGCTGGTGGTCGGGGACGGCAAGCTCCGCACCCTCGATCTCGACCGCGTGCGAGCGGAAGCTGCCGAGTTCGCCCTTCGACTGCGCAGCTGAGCTATTTCCCCCGTTCGATGTCCTCGACCCGCTTGCGGATGTGCTCCGAGCTCAGGCGGATCTTCACCGGGCCGGTGCGGCGCCGGGAGGGCTCGACCGGCATTCCCTGCTTGGTGGTGACGGAGGGTGCCTCGGCCGGCGCGGGGTAGGCACGCCGGAGCGCCTCGACGTCCTTCTCGGACAGACCGACGAACTCGAGCCCCGCTCGATAGAGCAGATTGGCCCCGTCGCCACCGTCCGGATGCATCGCGGCCGCGCGACAGCGCAGCACCCGCGCACGGATGCGAATCTGTCCCTCGTCGAGCGGCAGCCAGATGTCGCACTCGACCGACGGCCGCAGCGCGGAGGGGACCTCGACCTGCGCCCCGAATGGGGAGATGTCCACGATGCGAGCCGGAACCGTCGCCTTGACCCTGCCGAAAAGGTCCTCTTCGATGCGATGGCGCGCAACTCTGCGACGCTCGTTCATTGCGTGTCCCCCCACATGACAGTTGGTGGTCGCCAGTTCGCCACCCGCCTCGCTCCCCCCGATGAGCCTCCTACCGCCCGAGCCCTTTGGCGGTCGCGTTGCTCTGAACCGGGTCCAACTGATCGAGTGTAGCACCGTCGTCGACCAGCCGTATACTGCGGGCGGAGGTGGCCATGTCCGAGCCCAGACCGCAACGGATCCTGGTGCCCACTGACTTCTCACCCACGGCGCGCGCCGCTCTCGACCTCGCCGCGACCCTCGCCCGCGGCTTCGACGCCCAGATCCACGTCCTCCACGTGCGCGTGCTGCTCGAGGATCCCCACCTCGAGGAGGAGGAGCGGGCTGAGGTCCAGCGCCTGCTGGCCGCGAGCGACGGCAGCGCCCATGCGGCCCTCGGGCGCGACGCTGCAGGTCGCGACGGTCTCGCCGTCACCACCCACCTCGTGCGCGGCATCTCTGCCACCGAGGCCATCGTCGAGTCCTGCGAAAGCCTCGGCTGCGACCTGATCGTCATGGGGACCCACGGACGGCGCGGACTGACCCATGCCCTGGCGGGCTCAGTTGCCGAGGGCGTAGCGCGCACCTCGCCGGCTCCGGTGCTCACCGTCGGACCGCACGCGTTGCCGCCGCCGGAGAAGATCCGATCCCTGCTGGTGGCCCACGACTTCTCCCGCCACTCCGAGGGCGCGATCCGCGTCGCCGCCGTCTGGGCGAACGCCCTCGCGGCGAGGGTGACCCTGCTCCACGTGGTCGAACCCATGATCTACCCCGAGTTCTACGCTGTCGACATCCTCCCCGAAAAGACGCTCGCGGACGTCCGGACACGGTCGGAAGACGCTCTCCGCGAGGTTGCGGATCGGCTGCTCGTGGGCATCGAGCACGATGTCGAGGTCGAGAGCGGCCGCGCTTGGGAGCGGATCGTCGCCCGCGCAACCCCGCCCGACTACGACCTCGCGATCGTCGGCGGGCAGGGACTCAGCGCGCTCGAGCACCTGCTGCTCGGCTCGGTGGCCGAGAACGTCCTGCGGCGGGCCCACCTGCCGCTGCTGACCGTACGTCCGCCGCGCTGACCTGGTGAAGAGTGCGGGCTACGCCCCGTCTCCGTCGTCGACCACGGACGGCCGCCGGTTGACCTCGGCCATCGCGCTCTCGACGCCGAGCTCGAGGATGGTCGACACTGCGTCGGCCGCCCGCTCGACGATCGCGTCTACGTCGGCCAGCTCGGCGTCCTCGAACGGTGACAGCACCCACGCGGCGAGGTCCTCAGCAGCCTCACCGCTCTGGATGCCGACCCGAAGGCGCGCAAAACCGGTCCCGACCCTGTCGACGATGTCGCGCAGCCCGTTGTGCGTCCCGGGCCCCCCAAAGGGGCGCAGGCGCAGACGCCCGAGCGGCAGGTCGAGGTCGTCCGAGATCACCAGCAGCGCATCGGGCCCGATCTCGAGAAGGTCGAGCAGCTCCGCGACCGCGGCGCCCGAGGCGTTCATGTAGGTCTGCGGGCGCGCCAGCCACACCCCGGCCGCGTGCGCGACCTCGCTCAGCGGCGCACCGAGCCAGGGTCGGGCGGCCAGTCGCCGGGAGACGGTACCCACGACCCGGAACCCGACGTTGTGCCGAGTGGCCGCGTAGCGCGGTCCGGGATTGCCGAGGCCGACGACGAGCCGGATCGTCACTCTCCCCCCGACCTGCGGGACGCCTCAGGCGCCGGGAGGCTACCCCGCATCATTCACCAGACTTCACCCGGAGGTGCCAGGCCCCACGCGAACCAAGGACGGCCGACGGAGAGCCGGCCGCCGTGTGGAGTTTCTGCCTGGGACGGTCTGGGATCAGGACTCGTCGTCCTCCTGGTCCTTGCCTCGGGACCGGATGACCTCGGGCTCGGCCGCCTCGGAAATCACGGTGGCCGCCGCCGCGCCCGCCGCCTCCTCGGCCGCGACGGCCCGCGGCGTCCCGATCAGAACCACGACCCGACCCTCGTCCTCGAGGAACTTCGCGGAGGAGGGCAGCTTCGCCTTGAGATCCTTCACGGTGATGTGGTCGCCAATGTCGAGGTCGGAGATGTCCACGTCGAAACTGTCGAACATCTCACGAGGCAGCACCTCGACGTCCAGCTCACGCGACACGAACTCGACCAGGCCGCCGTGGCGGACGCCGATGCAGTCGCCGCTGAGCTCGACCCGAATCGCGACGTTCAGCTTGTGGCCCTTCATCACGCGAATGAAGTCGATGTGCTTGAAGTGCCGTGAGATCGGGTCGACCTGAAGGTCCTTGATCATGGCCTGGCGCTCCTGGTCGGTGCCGGCCAGCTTGAGCAGGAAGATGGTGTTCTCGCCCGACTCCTGCTTGAGGATCTCCTGCACTGATCTCTCTTCGACGCTGATGGACACCGGGTCCATGCCGCCGCCGTAGAGGATGGCCGGAACCCGGCCCGACCGGCGGAGGCGCCCCGACTCGGCCTTACCCAGGCCCTCGCGGCTTTCCACGGTGATGACGATATCCTTGCTCTGGCTCATGGTCTGAACTCCCTCTGGCGCCTTCGTGGCGCTCGCTGCTAGACGAACAGGCTCGACACCGAGGCGCCCTCGTGGATCCGGCGGATCGCCTCGCCGAGCAAGACCGCCAGCGAAAGCTGCTCGATCTTCTCGCAGGCCGCCGCCGCGGCGCCGAGGGGCAGGGTGTCGGTCACCAGGACCTTTTCGATCGGGCTCGCCTCGATCCTCTCGATGGCCGGCCCGGAAAACACCGGATGGACCGCGCACGCGGACACCGATCGTGCTCCGCGCTCCATCAGGGCCTCGGCAGTCTTCACCAGGGTCCCCGCAGTGTCAATGATGTCGTCGATGATGACGCAGTCGCGGTCGCTCACCTCACCGATGACGTTCATGATCTCTGCCTTGTTGGCCTCCGGCCGGCGTTTGTCCATGATCGCCAAGTCGACCTTGAGCCGCTTGGCGAAGGCACGGGCGCGCTCGACCCCGCCGGCGTCGGGGGACACCAGGGTCAAGCGCTCGAGTCCCTTGGCCCGAATCGCGTCGATCAGTACCGGCGCTGCGTAGAGATGGTCTACAGGGATGTCGAAGAAGCCCTGGATCTGCGCTGCGTGGAGGTCGATGGTGAGCACGCGTCCGGCCCCCGCGGTGGTGATCAGGTTGGCAATCAGCTTGGCCGTGATCGGAACCCGCGGGGCGTCCTTGCGGTCCTGCCTGGCGTAGCCCATGTAGGGCATGACGACGCACACCCGGCTCGGTGAGGCGCGGCGAAAGGCGTCGAGGATGATCAGCAGCTCGACCAGCGACTCGTTCGACGGCCGTCCCGTCGGCTGCACGATGAAGGCGTCCCCGCCGCGCACGTTGTCCTGGATCTGGCAGTAGATCTCCCCGTCGGAGAAGTTCCCGAGCTTGAGGCTGCCCATCCCGATCTGGAGGTAGTCGCAGATCGCCGCGCTGAGGGTCGGATGGGCGCGCCCGGAGAAGACCTGAAGCGGATGTTCCTTCAACATGACTGCCGTTGCCTTCCCTGGCTGGGGCGGCAGGATTCGAACCTGCGAATGCCGGTTCCAAAGACCGGTGGCTTACCGCTTGCCGACGCCCCAAGCCGGCGAAGTATAGCTCATCAGGCGACGTGCGCCACGTGCGGAAGCCTTGCGGCCTCGACCTCGGAGCTTTCGTGGGCGAGCCTGGATTTCTCACCAGATAGCTACTGCGCGCAGTTCGCGAGCCGCTTTCTCCTTCTCGAGCGGGCCCGGGGCCGGACGCTGGACAGCACTCTCCACGGCCGCTGGGCGCGCACGCCGTCGGGGGGATCCACCCGAGGCGGGCCATGCTACGCTTTTCGGAGCGACCCGCCGATGGAGGACACAATGTGTGACAACGAGCTCGTCATGCGCGCCTGCCGCCCGATCCCTCCCGGAACACCTTCTCTGTCCGGCCATGACCTGGAGCATCTGCTCGGCCATGCCGAGGGATGGGAGAGGGTCAACGGCGCGATCACCAAGACCTTCGAGTTCGCCGACCACTACGAGACGATGGCATTCGTCAACGCGGTGGCCTGGATCTCCCATCGCGAGGACCACCACCCCGAAATGGTCGTGGGCTACAAGCGGTGCACGGTCAACTACTCGACCCATGCTGTCAAGGGCTTGTCCGAGAACGACTTCATCTGCGCCGCGAAAGTCGACCACCTGGTCGAGGACTGACGCCGTGACGCGCCTCCGTGGTGCCATGGGGCCTGCGTTCGCGCTGCTGGCGGTCGCGGTGGGCTGCGCCAGCCCGTACGCCGGTCTGCCCCCCGAACAGCGCGCGGTCGCCGAGCGCGGCCGCCAGCTCTACAACCGTTTCACGTGCGGCCGCTGCCACGGCGATGATCGGAGCGGACAGCGCACGGCGCCGCCGCTGACCGGCATGGCGGCACACTGGGACGAGGCCACGATGGTCCGCTATCTGCGCGACCCGGATGCGGAGCGCGGCCACCACGCGCGCCTGCTCCAGCTGCGCGACACCTACACCCTGACCATGCCGGCGACGCCGGGCAGCGACCAGGACCTGCACGAGCTCGTCGCCTACCTGTTCCTCGACCCGCCGGAGCGCTGACGGACCCCGAAATCCACCACAGGTGTGTCGTGGTGGATACTGGAGAGGTGGACAACCCTCGCCCGAGAAATCCGTTCAACTCGGTGGGCGCCCCGACGATGTGGTTGCGAAGCTCTACCGTTGCCCTTCTCGCCCTCGCCATCGGCTGTGCGAGCGGGTCGAGGAGCGTCGGCACCGGGAGGATCACGCCCGACGAGCTGCTCGCCGGAGGCCCGCTCGGCGTCGTGCAAGGCGGCTCTTCCCCCGTTGTCAGCGCCGCGGAGGTGCTGGCTCTGAGCCCGGAGATGCGGGCCTTCCTGGATGCCAACGTGAGCCGAAGCACCAGCGGCAACCTCAAGCTGTGGCAGCTTGTGGGGGCGATCTTCAAGCCGGACACCTTCGGGCTGCACTACGACGAGCACACCCGCACCGCGTCTGAGACCTTCCGGACCCGACGGGGCAACTGCCTGTCCTTCTCCACGATGTTCGTGGTCATGGCCCGAGAGGTCGGGCTGAACGCGGAGTTTCAGGACGTGGACATCCCCCCCGACTGGTCTTTAGACAACGATACCCTGGTGCTCAACCGGCACGTCAACGTGCGCGTCCACATCGAGCCTGCGACCACGCTCGTCGTCGACTTCAACGTCGCCGACTTCCGAACCAGTTACGACATGCGCCCGATCTCCGACGAGGAGGCGCTGACGCAGTACTACAATAACGTGGGCTTCGAGCGCATGCAGGCCGACGACGCGGCCTCCGCACTCGCGTACTTTCGCAAGGCCATTCTCGACAGCGATGAGCGCTTCTCACCAGCCTGGACGAACCTGGGCACACTGTACCTCAGGTCCAGGCACCTCGCCTGGGCCGAGGCCGCGTATCTGGAGGCGCTGAAGGCCGACAGGTCGAATCTGGTGGCGATGAGCAACCTGACCCACGTGTACGAGCGCACGGGGGATTCCGAGCGGGTCGCCAGGTACCGCAAGCGGGTCGACAAGTACCGCTGGGCTAACCCCTATTACCGCTACCAGCTCGCCATCCGGGCGTTCGCTGACGGACAGGTCGACACCGCCATCGGCCACCTCATGTTCGCTATCCATCACAAGAGGAATGAGGAGCGCTTCTACGAGCTGCTCGGCCGGTGCTATCAGCGCAAGGGAAACGAGCGGGCCGCCCAGCGCTGGCTGTCCCGGGCCCGGGACGTGGCCGCATCCCACGCCCTGAGGGACACCCCCATCAACGGTGACGGCGCCCCAAACAACCGCTAGGAAACGAAAAGGGGCGGTCCCCAGAGGGAACCGCCCCGTGGTTGCGTCGTCTGTTCGAGCTAGAAGTTGAAGTTCACGCTGCTGTGGATGACGCGGCCATAGGGGTCGTAGAAGCCGTAGAAGCCGGGGCCGTAGTCGTTGGTTTGGAAGCCCACGCCCAGCGGCGGCTCCTTGTCGAGGATGTTGTTGATCCCGAGCGAAACCTGGATGTCCTTGGTGACGTTCCAGCTCGCCCCGAGGTCGAAGTAGTTGAAGTTGCCGTTCTCGTAGCCGCCGGTGGCCTTCCACAGCGGAATGTTGTCCGGGTTGTAGAGGGCCTCTTGGTTGCTCGACTCGTCGACCTTGACCGAGCCCTGCAGCCGCCAGCCGAGGGTCAGAACCCAGGGGCCGGTCTCCCACGAGACCTGGGCGCGATGCCGCCACCTCGGGGTCGGAACGCCGCAGGTGTCGCCGTACAGCCCCACACAGTCGTAGGCGAACAGGCCGGTGTCGATCGTCTCGCCCAGCAGGTAGGTGCCCATGAGGTTGAAGTTCAGGAAGCTGTTGGCGAGGGGCATCAGGTAGCTGGCGTTGACGTCGACGCCTTCCGAACCGAGCTTGCCGATGTTGACGTTGGTGGCGATTGTGTAGCCGTCCGGGGTGAGCCACAGCGTGCCGCGGTTATCGCGGTGGATCAGGGAGCACAGTGTGGGGTCACCGGTGGTGGCGCACTGCCTGAGGATGTCGTCCGGGTAGAGGTTCCCGATCCTGCTGTCGATCTTGATGTCGAAGTAGTCGATCGCGACCGAGAGGCCCGGGAGCCCCTCGGGCGTGATCACCACGCCGCCGTAATGGGTGTCGGCGGTCTCGGCATCCAGGTTCGGGTTGCCGCCCTCCAGGGCGTTGTACTGCCCGGCCGGGTTCTCGAGGATGTGCCCGTACTGGGCGGCGCTGACGCCGGTGTTCGCGCACTGCTCCGGGGTGTACGAGGGGTCGGAACCGGCACAGGGGTCGATGCTGCCGTCGAGCAGGACAACCTGAGGCCGGTACAGCTCCACGATGTTCGGCGCGCGGGTCGCTCGGTTGACGCCCGCCCGGAACTTGAAGCTCTTCGAGGGCGCCCAGCTTCCCTGCGCCTTCCAGGTGGACGCGCCCCCGGTGGTCGAGTAGTCGGAGTAGCGGTAGCCGAGCTCCAGGCTCAGGTTCTGGGCGCCAGGGGCGTCCTGAATGATGGGAATCAGGGCCTCGCCATAGAGCTCCTTCACGAAGTAGGAACCCGAGACAGGAAGCTGCTTGGCGCCCTGGCCCGCGCCCCAGCCTTGCTGGTACGCGAAGTCGGGCTTGTAGAACAGCGACTCCCTGCGGTACTCGGCGCCGACGGCGACCTGCAGGTTCTCGGTCGCGCTCGGGAGCTTCGCACCGGTGTCGCCGGTGAGCTTCGCGCTGATCACATCCGTCCTCAGGCCGGAGATCGAGACCAGGGGGAGCTGGACGTAGTCGAGCGCCGCCTGGTTGACCCCACCGATCTGGAAGATGTTCCACGGCACGCAGCCGTTCTCGGTGTCGTTCCGGCAAGTCCAGGTGCTCGGGTCGGCCGGGTCGCCGTCGACGAGCAGCGCGTTCTGCAGGCGCTGGGTGTTGAGGTCGTTGTTGTAGGCCTCAGGGGCGCGGGTCTGGCCGTGGAGACCGTACACGTCGTACGACCACGTGTCACTGATGTCGCCCTTGATGCCGGTGATCACGCGGTAGGACTGGTGCTCGAGGTGGTCGGACCGTTCGCCGCCCTCGACGTTGCGGCGCAGGATCTGCACCTCGGCGAGGTCGTTCGGACCCCAGCCGGCGTCGGTGCAGAACTTCTGGACCTGGTCGGCGCTCAGCATCGGGTTGTCGCAGTTGACGTAGCCCGTGTTGCCGAAGTCGCCCGAGGGCGCGATCTGCGCGTCGGAGACGTCGTCCATGAGCATCACGCTCGCGTAACCCTGGGTGTGGTCGTTGAACTTGTAGTCCAGGAAGGCGCCGGCGGTCCAGCGCTGATCGGGGCGCTGCATGAAGTTGACGGCGCCGTAGTTGTAGAGGTGCGCTGAGCTGTAGTCCGTGAGCGTGTTCCCCGGTCCGCTCTCGTCGAGAGTGTAGTCCCCCGAGAGGTCACCGTCAGGGGTGAACACGAGGAAGCGACCGAACGGGTTCGTGCTCGAACCACCGCAGGCAGTGCTTGAGCCGAGAACGCTGACGGAGCAGTTGGTGTAGTCGCGGCGCTTCTTCAGCAGCGCGCTCGTCCGGCGGTACTCGATGTAGGCCGACGCGTGGCCCTTGCCGTCCGCGAACTTGGCGCCGTACGCCACGTGCGCGTCGATCGCGCCGCCGTCCATAGCGCCGCCCGACGGGGGAGTGAAACCCTTGGCCTTGTTGACGTCCTGGATGAAACCGTTGTTGTTGTTGTGCTGGTATCCGCTTCCGCTGACGCCAACTTTGAAGCCCTCAAAGTCCTTGTCCATGATGAAGTTGACCACGCCGGCGACGGCGTCGGCGCCGTAGGTGGACGAGGCGCCGCCGGTCAGGATGTCGACCCGCTTCACGAGGAAGGCCGGGATGAAGTTGAGGTCGGGCGCAACCGCCCCCTGATCTCCGCTCGGCATGCGGCGGCCGTCGACCAGAACCAGCGTGCGGGTGGAGCCGAGGTAGCGCAGGTCGATCGTCGCGGTGCCGCTGGCGCCGTTGGCGATCGTCGAGTTCTGCGCAGCGAAGACCTGCGGCAGGCTGGTCAGGATGTCCTCGAGCCGCGTTGTCCCCGCGGTAGCGATCTGCTCAGGGTCGAGGGTCGCGACTGGGCTCATCGCCTCCAGGGTCGGGCGCGGAATCAGGGAGCCCGTGACCTCGACCACTTCTTCGAACTTCGGCTGCGCCTGCGGCTGATCCGCCGGCGGCTGCTGTTCCTGGGCGATGGCGGGAACGCCATAGCCGACCACCCCGAGTGCCACGACGAGGACGCCCACACTCAGGAGCCCCCGCCCGATCCGGTTACTCGAAAAACCCATAACCTTCTCCTTCCTGTACGAACCTGTACGAAACCGTTCTCGCATGACGACAAAGATGATGGCACAACGCTAGCACCGCCAAATGGAGCGTGCAAGCCTCGCGACGTGTTGTTCGCGAAGGCGTGATCGCGGTGGGAAGCGATCGGAGCACGGCATCCCGTTCGACGGTCGAGAGACGGACCCATCGAGCACAGCGTCCTTGCCTCCTCCCCAAGGCGCGGAGAATTGCTCGCCTAACAACTTGCCCATCGACATGCACGGATCGCGCCGACTCCTGCTCAACTGCCACGTGTTGAGGTCGCGAGGTTCACGCTCGGCGTTCGGATTCTCGTCCGTCCCGTCCGACTTTCCGGACAGCATTCTCCAGAACCCGTTGTTCATCAGTGCGTCTGGAGATACTCGAGCATCTGTCGGGCGGGAGTGGCTTCCTTGTCGTTCGGCGCCAGCTGCAGAAAATGCTCGAGGTGCTGCTTGGCATCTTCGGTATCGCCCAAATTGACCTCGACCAGTGCGCCGTAGTAGAGCGCCACCGTGTCGTCGGGGGTGAGCTGGAGGACCTTCAGGAAGCGCTCCTTCGCCTTGGGCATGTCGTCGGCGTCGTAGGCATCGAAAGCCAGCTTGAGGAGGCCGTCATGTCCGACCTTGGGCTCGTAGGGCGCCAGCCCGATCAGCGCGTCGACCAGCTTGTCCGGGTCCCCGAGGGCAAGGTAGGCGTTGAAGCGGATCCGGGCGGCGGCCTCATCGTGAGGGTCCTGAGCCAGGATCCTCTCGGCGGCGGTGGCCGCCTGCTGGTTGTGGCCGAGCTTGAGGGCCGTGGTGGCGACGCCTTCGAGGGCGAGCCGGAGACTCGGGTCGAGGTCGGATGCCAGCTGGAACTTCGTCAGGGCGGCCTCGTTGTCCCCCGACTTGAGCAGCTCGACCGCCTGGTTGTAGGTCGCCTTCGCCTCCTCGGCCGCCTCGCCGGCCTTCTGCAAGTCCTGAAGTGCCGCCGCGGCCTTGGCCTCGTCGCCGAGGTTGCGGTAGGCCTCCCACCGTGCCCGTAGCACCGGCAGCTCGTTCGAGCCGAGCGCGACGGCCTTGTCGCCGGCCTCCGCCGCCTCCTTGAAGTGTCCCTGCTGGAAGTGGGTCACGCTGAGCGCGGCCCACGCCTGGCGGAGCTCGGGGTCGTGCTCCACCGCCTCCTGGAAGTGGGCCTGGGCGGCCGCGTAGTCCTTGGCCTTGAAGGCTTCGAGCCCGGCGTTGAAGGCCGCGATGGCCTCGTTCGAGGTCGACGCGAGGGGCTCGCTCCCCACCGCCACCATGCCTTGGGCCTGCAAGGTGAACTCCCTGCGCTGGGTTCCAGCCAGCTCCCAGGTGAGCTCGGCCTCGAGGGGCGCGAAGCCGGCCTTCTCGAACCGCAGCAGATAGGCCACGCCGAGCTGGGGGATGTCGACGATGAAGACGCCCTTCTTATTGCTGGTGTCCTCGACCCGGAACTCGGGAATCGCCTGGGCTGTCGCGACGACCGTGACGCCCTGGATGGGGTCGCCCTTGGGGTCGAGTACCTTGCCGACGAGCCGTCCCTCCCTCGAGGCCTGGGCCAGCCCTGGAACAGCCAGCAGGGACCCCAGGAGGCAGACGGTGATGGAGCGTTTGGATTGCATACGTGTCACCTCTCTCGGTACCCGTTTCGCGGTGGCCGGCGCGCTCGCTCCGTGGGGAGCTTTCGGCCCACCCTCTGGTCCCCGGCCGAACCGCACTGCGGCTGGTATATCTCGCTCCTCGCCGGGAAGTCAAGGGATGAATCCCGTCGTCGAGGAGGAGGGTTCGGGAACTTCGCCCCGGTCTCTTCTTTTCTTGGGATGAGAGAGGCGGCATCATGATCGAGGAAGGGGGGCCCTGCATGAGACCCTACGGAAAGGTGTTCGCCGCGGCGCTCGCGTGCATGCTCGCCGCGGGGACCCTGCGGGCGCAGTCCACCAGCGGCGGGCTGCGGGGCACCGTCAGAGGGGACGACGGTCTGGCGCTGCCCGGGGTGAGCGTGACAGTGTCGTCTCCCGGGATGCAGGGCACCCGGACCGCGATCTCCGACCAGGACGGCGAATACCGGCTCGTGCTGCTGCCGCCCGGCGCCTACCGGGCGGTGTTCTCGCTCTCCGGTTACCGGACGGTGGAGGAGGAGAACGTCCGGATTGGGCAGGAGACGGTGATCACCATCGAGGTCACCCTGAGGCCGACGTCCATGGACGAGGTCGTGGTGAGGGGCGACGCGCCCATGGCGGACGTCACCTCGTCCGCGATCCGCAGCACCTCTTCACGACGGGTGGTCGACGACGTCCCGGTCGGACGCGACTCCATGAGCCTCGCCTTCCTGGCCGCCGGCGCGGTCGACGGCGGCGGCCTCGCCGACGACCGGCTCGCCGGCAACCCCTCGATCATGGGTGCCTCGGCGCTCGAGAACCGCACCGTGGTCGACCAGCTCGACACGACCGACCCGGCCGACGGCCGCGCCGGGACCCGGGTCTGCTCGAGCTTCGTCAAGGAGCTTCAAGTCACGACCGGCGGCTGGGAGGCGGAGTCCGGCGGGGCTCCCGGCGGCGTGGTCAGCCTGATCACCGGATCGGGCGGCAACGAGCTCCACGGCGACGTCTTCGGCGAGCTCACCGACGGCGCGCTGACCTCGAACGCGAAGATCCCCGAGGGGCGCGGCGACTCCAGGACGCCGAACGGCGGATGGGACGTCGGGTTCACGCTCGGCGGCGGGATCGTCCAGGACTCGCTGTGGTACTTCCTCGCCTGGAACCCGAACCGGCCCAGGCAAAACGTGCGCAAGGACGTATACAGGGGCTCGGAGGTCTACCAGAGCAACCGGTTCGTGCGCGAGGTCGGCCTCGACGCCTACACCGCCAAGCTGACCTGGCAGGCGAGCCGGTCGAGCTCGTTGGCGCTCAACGTCCTCGGCGACCCGACCCGCGTCGTCAACGACGTCTCTGACACGACCAGCAACTGGATCGACTCGCCCTGGGTCGAGGCCAGCGACATGACCACCGACGCGACCCGGGGAGGGGTCGACCTCGGCATCGGCTGGAGCTCGATGCTCAGTGACGCCGTGTTCCTCGAGGCGGGCGCGGGCCACCACCAGAACCGGGACCGGTGGCGGCCCAACCTCGACACCACCAGCTACCAGGACCAGACCGGGACCGGCGCGTGGACAGATGGGGTCCTCGGCGAGGTCTTCTTCGGCGGCGCCGGCATCCAGCGGCCCACGGACGACCGCACACGAGACCAGCTCCGCGCCTCCGTCACCTGGTTTCTCGGCCGTTCCCACGAGGTCACGTTCGGCGGGACGTCCAGCAGCCTGGAGTACACCGTCCACTCGAGCACGGCCGGCCCCTCGAACGCGTTCTGCAGTCCGACCGTCGAGGGCGGCGCGTTGCAGTACAACCCGGCGACCGGCCTCGAACAGGTGATCCCGAACGACTGCGACGCGAACGGCGACGGCGTCCTCGACGGCGTCACGATGCCGGCCCGGGTCGGCAGCAGCTACCGGCTGCGCCCCGGCGACATAGCCATGCGAAGCTCCGAGAACCGCTCGACCGGCACGACCACCGGCGTCAGCCTCTTTGTGCAGGACTCGTGGCGGCCGGCCGGCAACCTGACCGTCAGCTTCGGGGTCCGTGCCGAGGCCGAGCGCACCACCGGCGACCTCACAGCAGTGGTCCCGGAGCAAAAGCTCGAGTTCGCGCTCGGCGACATGCTCGCGCCGCGGCTGGGACTCGTGTGGGACCCAACCTCGAGCGGCCGGTCCAAGTTCTACGTCCATTACGGCAGGATCTACCAGGCGATCCCGCTCGACACCACGGTGCGCTGGTTCGGCAACGAGTCCGACGAGATCGCCTTCTTCCAGTACCCCGAAAGCGGCCTGCCGAGCCCCACCAACCCGGGCGCGCTCACCTCCATCTACCGGTCCTCGTCCGAGCTCACCGTGGTCGACCCGAACGTCAAGCCGCAGTTCGTCGAGGAGGTCGTGCTCGGCGGTGAGTACGAGGTCATGACCAACCTCGCGATCGGCGCCGCGTACGTCAATCGCAGGCTCGGCCGGGTCATCGCGGGCATTTCGCTCGACCAGGGCCAGACCACCTTCGTGACCAACTCCGGCGGGACCTTCGTCGCCAACCCTGCGACCGGTGTGCCGCTCGACACCCCGGTCACCTTGCCCAAGCCGGTGCGCACCTACGACAGCGTCCAGCTCTCGCTCAACAAGCGTTACGCCGACCGGGTACAGCTCTACACGTCGCTCATGTGGTCCAGGCTCGAAGGCAACTGGGAAGGTCCCTCCAGCCGCGACAGCCGCCAGATCGACGCCGGCATCACCTCGCCGCCCGACCTCCCCGAGCTGCTCGAGGGCGCCTACGGACCGCTGCCCAACAACCGTACGTGGCAGGTCAAGGCGTACGGCTCGTACCTGTTCCGCTGCGGGCTCACCACCGGTTTCAATTTCTTCTACCTGACCGGCACCCCGGTGTCGAAGCTCGGCGGCCACCGGCTCTACGGCCTCGACGAGCGCTTCGTGACCCCACGCGGCAGCGAGGGCCGCACGTCGAGCTGGGCGAACCTCGACCTCCATCTTGGCTACCCACTCCAGCTCGGGGGAGGCGACCTCGAGGTGCTGCTCGACGTCTTCAACCTCTTCGACACCCAGGTCGCGGTCGAGGTCGACCAGCGCTGGACCGTCTACGCCCCGGGAGACGAGGATGTCGCGCCAGGGGGCGACATCGACGCGCAGACCAACTCCAACTGGGGCAAGCCGCTGGTCTACTCGGCTCCGCGCAACGTCCGCGTCGGTCTCAAGTACAGCTGGTAGCCCGCCGTCGTGGTACCGTGCACCGGCCCGCGCGGCGGGCTCGGAGGACGACCATGGACGACACCGCCACCCTGCTCGGCCACTGCGACCTCTTCGCCGGCCTCGCAGCCGGCGATCTCGAGCTGCTCGCCCGCGCCGCCCGTCGTTCCCGCCTCGCCGCCGGCGACATCCTATTTGCGAGCGGCCAGCCACGCTCCGCGTTCTTCCTGATCCTCGAGGGTCGCCTCGAGGTCATGGTGGAGACCGGCGAGGGCGCCGGCGCGCTCGCCGTGCTCGGTCCGGGCGATGCGGTCGGCGAGGCGTCCCTGCTCGGCGTCGGCGAGCACTCCGCGACCGCCCGCGCGCTGAACGCAGTGGCGCTGATCGAGCTCCCCGCCGACTCGGTCCGGCGCGAGCTCGAGGGCGATGCCCGCGCCGCCATGGCGGTGATGGCCTCGGTCGCCCGGCTGGTCATCCGTCGCCTCCAGTTCACTCCGGCGCGGCGGATCGGCTGGGACCTGGTCTATCGCTCGGGCGCCACCCGCCGCGAGCATGACCTGCTTGGCGAGCGCGAGGTCCCGGCGGAGACGCTGTACGGCGTCCAGACAATGCGTGCGGTGGAGAACTTCCCGATCACCGGCATCCGCCTCGCCCACTTTCCCCACCTGGTGCGGGCGCTGGCGATGGTCAAGCACGCCGCGGCGCGGGCCAACCGCCGTCTCGGACTCCTCCCGGTCGAGATCGCCGACGCTATCGAGCAGGCGTGCCGTGAGCTGGTCGACGGCCGCTGGCACGGCCACTTCGTGGTCGACGTGGTACAGGGCGGCGCCGGGACCTCGACCAACATGAACGCCAACGAGGTGATCGCCAACCGCGCGCTCGAGCTGCTCGGGCGCCGACGCGGCGAGTACGTCCACTGCCACCCCAACGACCACGTCAACCTGTCGCAGTCGACCAACGACGCCTACCCGACCGCGATGCGACTGGCGACGGTGTTCATGCTGCGCCAGCTGCTCGACGACCTCGACGGTCTCGCCGATGCCCTCGAGGACAAGGGGCGGGAGCTGGACGACGTGCTCAAGATGGGCCGCACCCAGCTCCAGGACGCGGTGCCGATGACCCTCGGCCAGGAGTTCGGGGCGTTCGCCGTGACGGTGCGCGAGGACATCGCGCGGCTCGAGGAGACCGCCCGGCTGTTCCTGGAGGTCAACCTCGGCGGCACCGCGATCGGGACCGGGATCAACGCCGACCCGCGCTACCCGGCGCTCGCGGTCGAGGAGCTCCGCGTCATCTCCGGCCTCGAGGTCGTGCTCGCCGCCAACCTGGTCGAGGCGACCCCGGACACCGGCGCGTTCGTGATGTTCTCCGGGGTCCTCAAGCGGGTCGCGGTGAAGCTGTCGAAGATCTGCAACGACCTCCGCCTGCTCAGCTCGGGCCCGCGCTGCGGCTTCGGCGAGATCAACCTGCCGCCGATGCAGCCCGGCTCGTCGATCATGCCCGGCAAGGTCAACCCGGTGATCCCCGAGGTCGTCAACCAGGTCGCCTTTCACGTCATCGGCAACGACCTCACGATTACCCTCGCGGCTGAGGCCGGCCAGCTCCAGCTCAACGTCATGGAGCCGGTGCTCGCGTTCAACCTCTTCGAGTCGCTCGACATGCTCGCTGCCGCCGTGCGCACGCTGACGAGCCGCTGCATCCGGGGCATCACCGCCAACCGCGAGCACTGCCGAGAGCTCGTCGAGCGCTCGATCGGGATCGTCACCGCGCTGGTGCCGACCCTTGGCTACGAGCGCTCCAGCCAGCTCGCCAAGGAGGCTCTCTCGACCGCCCGACCTGTGCGCGAGCTGGTGCTGGAGAAGGGTTGGCTGTCCGCCGCCGAGCTCGAGGAGCTGCTCTCCCCCGAGGCCATGACCCGCCCCCGCACCCTCGAGCGCCGAACGGAACAGGACTGAACCACAGAGGCACAGAGAGACACAGAAAGCCCGGTTCGGCCCGATGCTGGAGTGTCGGGCCGAACCGGGCTGGCTCTGTGATGCTCTATGTCTCCGTGTCTCTGTGGTTTTCCTCTATCCACCCGCGAGGCGGGCGGCGGCGGCGGGCTCCATCGGCGGACCGAGCAGATGACTCTGTCCGAGGACGAAACCGATCCCCTGCAGGCGCGCGAGCTGGGCGTGGTCCTCGATCCCTTGCGCCACGACCTCGAGGCCGAGGTGACGAGCCAGTCCGTGCAGCTGCTCGACGATCGCCCAGCGCTCCGGGTCGTCACCGATCTGGGACAGCAGTGAGCGGTCGAGCTTGACCGTGTGGAATCGCACCCGGTGGAGCAGTCCGAGCGAGGCCCAGCCGCTGCCAAAATCGTCGATGCACAGCCGGACTCCGAGCTCGGCAAGGCGGCCCAGGGTCTCGGCCGTCGCCTCGGGGTCGGCGAGGAGCAGCCCCTCCCCGAGCTCGAGGACCAGGCTCGAGGGCGGCAGCATCAGCTGGTCGAGCAGCCGCGCGATGTCGTCGACCAGCTCGCGGTGCAGTAGCTGGCGCAAGGTCAGGTTGACGCTGACGTGGAGCGATCGATCCACGGGCCACTCGCGCAGGCTGCGGCAGGCCTCGTGCAGCACCCATCGGCCGAGGGGGATCATCAGGCCGGCCTCGTCGGCGACGGCGAGGAAACGGTCCGGGCCGAGCAGCCCCTCGACCGGGTGCTGCCAGCGAACCAGGGCCTCGAAGCCCACCACCGACCGCTCCGCGATCGCGACGACGGGCTGAAAGAGGATCCGGAACTCGTCGGCCGAGAACGCACGCCGCAGGTCGTTCTCGACCGCGAAGGCGCGCGCCGCCCGCCCGACCATCTCCGGCTCGAACAGGACCCAGCGGTTGCGTCCCGTCGCCTTGGCGCGGTTCATGGCCGCCTCGGCGTTGCGCAGCAGCTCCTCCGCGCCTGCCGCATCGGCGGAGTGGGCGATGCCGAGGCTCGCGGAGGTGAAAATCTCACGCCCGACGACGGTGAAGGGACGCCCGAGCTCAAGCTGGATCTCTGCCGCCGTCCGCAGCGCGTCGCGCACCGCGGCGACCGGCGCAACCAGTACTGCGAACGCGTCGCCCCCGAGGCACACCACCCTCTCCGCGGCGATGGTCCGAGTGAGCCGGCCGCCGACCGCCTTGAGCAGGCGGTCGCCGACCCGATGCCCGAGGCCGTCGTTGACCACCTTGAAGCGGTCGAGATCGAGCACGATGAGCGCCGCCTGCGGTTCGCCCGACTCGTAGAGCTCGTCGAGCCGGTCGAGCAGGTTGTGGCGGTTCGGCAACCCGGTCAGGGGGTCGTGGTAGGCCTCGTGGAGCAGCTGGGCCTCGGCCTGGCGCCGTCGAGTAAGGTCGAGCAGCGACCACACGGTGCGCCGCGTGCCGGGCAGCACCGCCACCGTCGCTCGGATCTCGAGCACGCCCCCGTGCCGATCGACGAGGCGGAACTCGACCGTCCACGGGCCCTCGCCCTCGGCGGCGAGGCCGAGCACGCGCTGGCGATCCTGGCGGGCGATGAACTCGCTCCACGCCTTCTGTCCCTCGACCTCCTCGCGGGGAAAGCCCGTGAGCGCCGCGAAGGCCGCGTTGACCAGGGTCACGGTGACATCGTCGTCGACGATCACGGTCGCGGCGCTCGTGGTGTCGAAGATCGCGCGGTACTGCTCGCCGGCGTCGCTCTGAGTCTCGAGCACTCGTTGGCGCTCGGTGATGTCCTCGACCAGCCCCTCGAGCACGAGATCGCCTCCGCCCGCGGTCTCGCAGGTGACGGTGAGGCTCACCCAGACGTGGGTGCGCTCGACCGGGAGACGGACGTCGTGGGCCATGCCGCCTTGGCCGATCTGCTCGAGCAGCTCGCGGCGGCACCCCTCTCGGCCGAGCAGCTCGTCGAGGTCCCTCCCCTCGGCCTCGTCCCATGACGTCAACCCGACGAGCCGCAGGAAGGCGGGATTGGCCTCGACCAGCCGGCCCTCGAGGGTGGCGCGGAACACACCGATGTTGAGCCGGTCGAGCAGGGCCTGCTGGCGCTCCTCCAGGGAGGTGACGCGATCGGAGTACTCGACCAGCTGGAGAGCCGTCCGCAGCGCTGCCCGAAGGCGGTCACGGAAGCCCAGCCCCTTGACCACCCAGGCATCAAGCCCGGCGCGGAGCGCCTCCGCCGCCGCGTCGCGGTCGTCTTCGGCGACGATCATCACCACCGGAATCAAGGGGTGGACCGCCTTGACCGCCGCCAGGACCTCGGGTCCGGTCGACCAGTGCAGGACGCGCTCGGTCAGCACGACGTCGAAGCCGCGACCCTGGAGGGCGCGGAAGAAGCCGACGTGGTCGGTGATCTCCTCGATCGTGGTCGTGGCCAGGTCCGCCGCGAGCACGTCGCGGACCTCGGCACGGGAAGCGGGGTCGTCGTCGATGACGAGCACGCGTACGCCAGTCGCCGGATGCTGGCTCCCCGACGGGCCTGCGTCTCCAGATCCCGTCATCGGCGTCCCATTCTCCTTCGCAACTGCGTCAGCCGGAGCTCCCAGCGGACTCCGGCATCATGCGGCTGGCGGGTCGAACAGCGTCCCGAGCTCTTCGGGCCTCGGCGGCGGTGTCAACAGTGAGACAATGATCAGCGCACCGATCGAAACCGCCGCCGCCGGGTAGATGCTTGGAATCCCCCAGGGATCGCCCCCGCGAAGCACCTCGGGATACACATTGGGAATGAAGAGCTCGAGGGCCAGCGCCATCACGGCGCCGCTCACGATGGATGCGAGGCCGCCGGCGCGGGTCGCACGCCGCCAGGTCAGGGCGGCGAGCAGCGCTGGCGTGATAGCGACGCCGTACATCGTGTAGGCGAAGTAACTGTAACGTAGCACTGAGATCTGAAGGCCGAGGGCAGTCGGGATGAAGATGGCGAGGAAGGCCGCCACTCCGAGCAGCACCACGAACACCTTCTGAAGCGCCACCATCGTGCGTTGATCGGCGTCGGGCCGTATGAACCGCTGGTAAATGTCACGCATGATATTGGTGGTCGGGCTGAGCAGGTAGTTCATGCCGGTCGAGATGACCACCGCGCACGCCGCGCCAAGCAGCAGGAGACCCACGATCAGCCCGACACCGCCGGTTGACGCAATGTCCTCGGCCGCCTGGAGGACCACCGACGCCGGGTCGATTCCGACCCGCACATCGGCCACCTGTGCCTCGGTGGTCGCGCCGGCGAATGCCGACTCGAGCCGGTCGATCAGAGTGGACTCCTGGACCGGGTTGACCGCCCTGTCGACCGCTGCCGCTCGGGCGAGCTCGAGTGCCGCGGCGGTCGCCTCCGTTGGCGCCACCTCACCAGCCACGACCTTCTGCTTGACCCTGCCGGCGATCTCGAACGCTTTGATGTCGGCCCAGTGAGCGGCGGCCCCGTAGACCGCAATCGCCACCACCACGGTCTCGACGACGATGGTACCTACGATCCACAGGGCGACAGCCTTCTTGGCCTCTCTCGGCGTCCGCGCGGAGTAGAACTTCTGGTACATCGACTGGATGCCGAGCAGCAGCAGCAGCGTCGCGAGAAAGTACCCGCCTGCCTTGAGCGCGGGGTATTGGCCGAAATCGGCCGAGAAGACCGCAAAGTGCTGAGCCGGCAGCGCTGCCGCGGCTGCACTCGGTCCTCCCGCGAACAACACGACGAAGGGAAGTGCGACGCAGGAGGCGAGCAGGATGATGATCCCGTTGGGCAGGTCGGTGTGAGCGACGGCCACCATGCCACCTACCGCGGTGAACAGGATCACGAAGCCCGCGGCAATGATCTGTCCGACCTCGACCGAGACGGCACCTCGGGTCGCCACGTTGAGGATGTAACCGCCGGCGCGGAACTGGTAGGAGACGATCGTCGTGAAGGCGATGATCAGGGCGGCGGCCCCGAACAGGCGGGCAAAGGGTCCGTAGCGAACCTCGAGGATGTCGCCCACGGTGTACTGGCCGAAGGTTCGGATTTTGGCGGCGAGGAAGTAGATCACCGCGATCCCGACCCACGCTCCGGCCGGGAGCCACAGCGCCGACCACCCCGCCTTGGCGGCGTACTCGGCGCCGGCAATGAAGGTGCCCGATCCGATCCAGGTACAGACCAGCGTAAAGACCATGGTGGTCACGCTCAGGGAGCGCCCGGCCACCATGAAGTCCTCCTGTGACTGGATCTGGCGCGAGCGGTAGAAGTTGAAACCGGCGAGCACCAGCAGGTAGGCGAGCACGACCCAGAGATACCACCCCACGGCGACCTCCTCGGCTGAGCGGGTGCGGCGCGCGAACCGCAATACCCTCGTCGGGACTGCCGGTCAGCTTGCACGGGCTCTTCGGGCAAGTCAACCGAGCCCGCCATGGGCAGAGACCGAGGCGGCCCATCACGAACTCAGCGCAACGCGGCTGCGCTCGACATGCTGGACCGGCTCCCAGTTGCTACACTTGGCGGGTGACCCAGGACCAGGACGGCGAGCGCGACCAGCGCACCACCATGGTGCGCGCGGCACCGGAGATGTCAGAGGGCGGACCGCCCCCCGAGCCGCCGGCCCTGATCGTGCGCCTCGCCGAAGGCGAGCCGGTGCACTTCACTGAGGCGTTTCGCATCGGCCGCGGGGAAGAGTGCCAGCTGCGGGTGGCCTCCGTCGACGTCAGCCGCTGTCACGCCGAGATCGCTCCGGGCGAGGACGGTTGGATGGTGCGCGACCTCGACAGCACGAACGGAACGTTCCTGGACGGCTTGCGGGTCGACGGCGCAGTGCTGCCGCCGCGCGGGGTGATCACGCTCGGTCCGTCGGGGCCGTCGCTCGAGTTCGCGGTCGAGGGCGCCACCGGTGCGGGAACGGACCCGCCGTCGATCACCTACTTCATCCACCACTACGTCGACGGCCGTTCGGACGGGCCCGTCGGGCGCGAGACGATGATGATCCGGCGCGCGGTAGCGAAGGTGCGCGGGCGCCAGCGGCTCAAGTACCTGGTCGCGATCCTCGTGGTGGTCGCGGCGGGCGCCGCGGTCTCCGCATTGGCCCTTCGCCAGCGCGCCGAGCTCGCCCGCCAGCGCTCCGCGGCGGAGGAGATCTTTTACGCCATGAAGGGACTCGAGCTCCAGCTCGACGGGCTCGAGGCGCGGCTTGGCGATCACGACGATCCCGGCGCCCGCACCGAGCTGGCGAGCGGGCGCGCCCGGCTGCGCGATCTTTCGAAGAGCTACGACCGCTTTCTCGAGGAGCTCGGGCTGTTCGGCGAAGGAGTCGACGAGCGCCGCCGCCTCGTGCTCCGCATGGTGCGGGTGTTCGGCGAGTGCGAGGTGGCGATGCCCCCCGGTCTGTCCGATGAGATCGACCGAACCATCGCCGCGTGGCAGGCGGACACACGACTGGTCAAGGCCCTCGACCGGGCCCGCTCGGAAGGCTATGCCCGGATCGCTGCCGCCGAGTTGACCCGCTACAACCTGCCGCCGCAGCTCTACTACCTCGCCCTGCAGGAGAGCGACTTCCGACTCAACGCGTGCGGACCCGAGACCCGCTACGGCATCGCCAAGGGGCCATGGCAGCTGCTTCCCTCCACTGCCCGAGCCTACGGGCTGCGCACCGGACCGCTCTTCCTGCTGAGACGTCCGGACCCGGAGGACGAGCGCCAGGACTTCACCCGCTCCACCGAGGCCGCGGCGAGCTTCCTGCACGACCTCTACACCCGCGAGACCCAGGCCTCGGCGCTGCTCGCGGTCGCGGCCTACAACTGGGGCGGGTCGAACGTTCGCCGGATGATCCGCGAGCTGCCCCAGGACCCGCGTCGCCGCAACTTCTGGCGGGTGCTGGTCGAGCACCGTTCGGACGTTCCGCGCGAGACCTGGAGCTACGTCTTCCGCGTGCTCACCGCAGCCGTCATCGGCGAGAACCCACAGCTGTACGGCTTCGACTTCCCGCCCCCGCTCGCCGGTGCCCTGCCCGAGGACGGCGACACGGTCACGTCGAAGTAGCTCCCGCGAGTCAGCCCGCGGGAACGGCCCGCACCTCGAGCTGGACGCGCACCAGCCGCTCGATGAGGTCGTCCGCCGGACCCGGAAAGTCGATCCCGAATGCCGTGCGGTCGAGGGTGAAGTTCGCCTTCGCCCTGATCTCCTGCGGGGTCACCGAGATCGTGGCCGGAAACGCGATCTCCTGCACTACGCCGTGAAGGTCGAGGTAGCCCAGGATTCGGTAGGTCCCGTCGGGCACGTGCTCGACCCGGGTCGAGGTGAAGCTCGCCCAGGGGTACGACTCCACCGCCAGGAAGTCGTCGCTCGCGAGGTGGCGGGTGAGATCGGGCTGATCCGCCCACAGCGAGGTCGTGTCGATGACGGCGCGTACGCTCGACAGCTCGGGCCGACCGTCGACAACGGCAATCTCACCCTCGAATGAGTGGAAGCCGCCGGCGTTGCGACCGGTCACCTTGGTGCCCACGAAGCTCACCGCCGACCCCTCGCTGATGGTGTACACGACGGCCGGTTCGGCCGGTGACGCCTGCGGCCGCTCGGCAGAAACCGCAGCGACCGGTGTCGGACCCGATGCGGCCACGTCGCTCGGCGGTGGAGCCGCGGTCTGGCGCGCGCATCCAGTACCGAGGACAGCGACGGCACAACTCATGACGACAGTAGCAAGACGACTCCGGCTCACGGCTCCACCCCCCAAGACCACGGGGAACCTCCCGTGGGCCGTTCAGGCGGTCGCTGCGACCGCGGCACCATCTTAGCCTGCGAATCTCACGGGACGCGGTACTCGAGTCGGTTGGGCGGCGCGGCCGCCAGTCCCCGGAGGGCGACGCGGAGCGCTGCGACAGCCACCAGGCGCGGGTAGCCGCGGCCACCGCGCAGTAGCTCGATGAAGCCGGCACCGACCACCCGATCCGCAAGCAACAGTCGGAAGGTGGCCTCGGGCCGGCGGTAGAGACGCGGCGCTGCCAGCCGGGCGAGCCGCATCGGGCGGTGAATCCTCCGCCACACCGCGCGATCGTAGCCGGAGAGGGCCTCACCCCCGACCAGGAAGCGGTCGACCGCAGCAGCAGCCATCTCGGCCGACTCCAGGGCGCCCCCGATGCCCTCTCCGGTAAGCGGGTCCACGGTGCCGGCGGCGTCGCCGACAAGTACGATCCGTCCGCCGGCGGCCCTGAGCCGGGCGCCGCCCATCGGGACCCTGGCGCCGTGGACGCGATCTGGACGCCCGGGCAGCCCGAGCGCGGTCCAGAACTCCTCGAGGCGGGCGCGAAGGCCGCGCGCCGAGCCCACCACCACGCATCCCCCGACCGACGACCGCGCGCCCTTGGCGAAGACCCACCCGTAGCCGCCGGGGAAGGCCGCGAAGTCGAACACGAGCGGCCGCGCACCGCCGTCGAGGCTCGCCTCGGTCTCGACCGCCACGGCCAGCTGTCGTCCCTTCACCGCTGCGAGAGCCCGCGCGACCACGCTCTCGGCGCCGTCGGCGCCGACCACGGCCCGGGCGGAGAGCCTCCCGCCCGCCAGGTCGATCTCGACCCGGTCTCGGAGCTCGCGAACGCCCGTCACGGCCGCTCCCTCCCGCACCTCAACGCCTGGCGCCCGCGCCGCGAGCTCGAGGTGCGCGTGGTCGAAGCTGGGGCGATGGACCAGTCGGCCGACCGGAGTCTCCGCGTGGAGACGCACCACGGCGGCGTTGCCGAGGCGGAGCTCTGCGGCATCCGCCACCGTGTCGGCGAGCGGCCTCAGGGACTCAGGCAGGAAGGCGAGGGCGCGCAGTGACAGGGCCCCTCCACAAGGCTTCACACGTGGGAACCGGGCGCGGTCGACAAGCAGCACCCGATGGCCGAGCTCAGCCAACCGGCGCGCCGCGTGGCACCCGGCGGGCCCCGCCCCGACCACCACGACCTCGGCGTCCACGCACACCTCCCGTCAGGAATGGTGGACCACGACCACCACGGTGAGGTCGTCTGCGAGCGCACCGCCGCCGGTGTGATCCTCGACCCGCCGCACCAGGGCATCGACCATCGCTCCTGGAGAGTCGCTGGCGTGGGCAGCTACGACCTCGACGATCGCGTCGTAGCCGAGCATCTCTCCATCGGCGTCGACGGCCTCGGGGAGGCCGTCGGAGTAGAGCACCAGCCGGCTCCCCGGCAGGAACGGATCGGTACGGGTTGCCGGGCGGCCGAGGGCGCCGCCGAGCGGGAGCGCCGACGTGGTCAGCTCGACCACCTCGCCGTCCGGCGTCACCAGGTACGGCGGCGGATGGCCGGCGCTGGCGAGATGGACCTCGCCGCGCTCGAGGTCGAGCTCCGCCACCAGCAGGGTCGCCATCACCCGGTTGCGGCTCTGTGAACGCAGCACGTGGTTGACCCTCTCGAGCAGCACCTCGCCGGTGTAGCCCTCCGGCACGAGCGCGGCGACCGCCGACTTCAGGGACGCCATCAGCAGCCCGGTGGACAGACCGTGGCCCGCGACATCGCCGACCGCGACCAGCATGCGGCCCTCGCCTACGGGGAAGAAGTCAAAGGTGTCGCCGCCGACCTCGGCCGCCGGCCGCATCACCGCGGTCGCCTCGAACGCCCCGACTCGCAGCTCGCGGTCTCCGAGCAGACCCTCCTGAATCTCGCGGGCGAGCTCGAGCTCGTGCGCGAGATGCTCCTTGGCGGCGACCTCGGTGAGCATCCGCTGGACCGAGCCCGCCATTCCGTTGAAAGACGCGGCGAGGTCGCCGAGCTGGTCGTGGCGCCTGACAGGAATGCGCCAGTCGAGTTTGCCGGCGGCCACCTCGCGGGCGCCTCGGGTCAGGCGTGCCGTCGAGCGGGCGATCGAGAAGATCATCAGCCCCGCGAGCAGCACCGCGACAGCGTAGACGGCGGAGAAGAACAGCCCGAGACCGAGCAGGACCGCCTCGAGCGCATCGGCGAGCTCGTAGCGCGAAAGCACGAAGTCGTCCCAGACGTTGCGCGGCGAAGTGCGCAGCAGCGAAACCAGGCGGTCCGGCTTCGCGGGCGTGCCATCCGCGAGGCTGCGGACGTCGGTCGCGACCCGGAGCCAGATCACCAGCGGCCGAGTCAGCAACGAGGCTTCGCCGTGGCGCCAGGGTCCCCAAATCTCTATCGGTTGGCCGTGGGTCTCGCCGGCCCGGACCTCGACCCCGCTGGCGCCCGTGGTCAGGGCGAAGGTCTCGGGCCCTCGCGGCGGCACGAACACTACGTCGAACCACAGCGACCCGCCCACCGCCTTGGCGGTCGCGGCGTCGAGCGGGATCAATGCGGCGACCAGGTCGCCGCCGGATGCCGTCGCGGCGACCATCGCGAACGCCTCCTCGTCGTGGCTCACGATGCCGCTCCACTGTGCGTCGGTGATCCACACCGGCAGCGGCAACCCGGTCCCCTCAGGCCGCCGGAGGTCGCGCCCGCCGAGCCGAGCCAACCAGACCGCCTTCGGCAGCGGCTCGGGAGGATGCGCGACGGCGTCATCGAGGGCGGCGGCCGCCACGGCCGGTCCGCGGTCATGGGCGAGCTCGACGATCCGGGTGCACTGGTCCCGCAGCGACCACCGCAGGTGCTGCATCTCGGTTCCGAAGCGGACCGAGGTGTACTGGCCCATGGCCATGTACAGCGCTGCCGCCCCGAACACCCCGCACAACAGGAACGGCGAAACCCCGAGCAGCAGGTAGGACAGGAACAGGCGGGTCCCGACCCGGTAGGTGAGCCGGCGCCACGCCGCGCGCAGCAACACTGCCAGAGTGACCAGGCTCCACAGAACGATCGGCGCGGGGGCCCAGTCGGCGCGCCCTCCCAGGACCGCGGCGAGCACCACCGCGACGGCGCCCGCCGCCAGCCACAGCAGGCGCCGGCGGGTCACGCCCCCTCGTCCGCCAACCGCTCCGGTGGCGGGGAGAACAACCATTGCTCGGCCTCGACCACCGCGCCGCTCGGTTCGTGGCAGCGGCGGCAGCGCGCCTCATAGACGCCGGAGGCACCGACGACGACCTGCTCGTCGGAGGCGATCAGGCGCTGGGTGTAGCTCGCCGGGGCGCCGCAGCGGGAGCAGATCGCAGTGATCTTCTGGACCTCCTCGGCCAGCGCCAGCAGCTCGGGCATGGGCCCGAACGGCACGCCTCGAAAGTCCATGTCGAGGCCGGCGACGATCACCCGCTTGCCGAGGTCGGCGATGTGGCGGCAGACCTTGCCGAGCTCGGTGTCGAAGAACTGAGCCTCGTCGATCCCGACCACCTCGGTCCGCGGGTCGAGGTGCGCGAGGATCTCGTTCGAGCTCTGCACCACCTGCGACGGGATCCGCCAGTTGGAGTGCGACACGACCTCGGAGTCGGCATAGCGGGTGTCGAGCGCCGGCTTGAACACCTGCAACCGCTGGCGGGCGATGGCGGCCCGTCGCAAGCGCCGAATCAGCTCCTCCGACTTGCCAGAGAACATGGGCCCGGCGACGACCTCGATCCAGCCCGATCCGGGTCGTAGGCGGCTCATGGCGTCTCGCCGGCCTCGAGCTCCTGCCACGCGCGCACGGCGCGCCGCAGGTGCGGAATGACGATCGACCCGCCGACCACCAGGCCGACGCCCATCGCCTCCATCAGCTCGTCCTTGGGGATACCCTCCTCGTGACAGCGATCGAGGTGGTAGAAAACGCAGTCATCACAGCGCAACACCAGCGAGGCGACGAGTCCGAGCAGCTCCTTGGTTCGGGTGGGAAGCGCGCCATCGCGATAGGTCTGGCTGTCGAGGCTGAAGAACCGCTTGATCTCGAGGTTCGCCTGGGCGAGCGTGAGCTCGGTCAGCTCACGGCGCTCGCGCTTGAACTCGTGCACCGAGCGATGGGCCATGCTCCCCTCCCTGCGGGCTTTCCGGGCGGTCATTCTACACCGCGCTCGAGGATGATCACGCGTACGGGACGACCGTGGGCGACCCACTGGGACGCCACCGCCGCGAGGTCGGGCGCCTCGCCGTCGAGCCACTGAAAGCCGCCGACGCGGTGGACCAGGACGCGGCCGCCGATCCCCGCGTACTTGGTCCGCCAGTCCGGGCGATCATGGACAAAGGTCGCCGAACCGCTCAGCACCCAGTCGAATAGGGGGCCGGCGTCGACCAGGCCGTAGGGCGCGGAGCCCCGCAGGTACTGGAGCTTCTCCAGACCCGCCGGGTGATCGATGATCTCCTGAAGCGGGTCCACGTGCTCGTCACGAACCACTGCCACCGGGACACCGATCGGGAGCTCGCCGGCGACCCGGCGCGCCTCCGCGAGGAGCACGCCATGGGCGTCGGAGATGCGGCGCCAGTCCGCCTGATCCGCGCGAACCGTCAGCGCCCCGACCGCGAGAGCCGCCGAAGCTGCGATCGCGGCCAGGACCGCCAGCAGCTTGCCGACCCGGGGCTGTAGCCGCTCACGCCCGGTCTCGAGAAGGCCCCCTGCGAGCAGCAGGAACCCGGCGTACGGGATCGCGGCGTAGCGCTGGGGAAGAAACGGCACGAACAGCGTCGGGCCCAGGGGCGGAAACAGGAGCGCGAGGCCCACGAGCGCCGCCCGCGACCGCCACCGCCAGGCGAGCACGGCCGCCGCGACGATGACCGCCGAGGCGGCCACCCCCCCCCAGCCGACCGCCGTCACCACCGGACGAAGCTCCACCAGGCCGCAGAAGGCGGCGAGCAGGTGAGGCAGCTTGGCGAGGGGGACCGGCGACCATTCGAAGTAACCCCGGGTGCCCGGGATCACGGCGAATCGCAGCCCGACGTAGGCGATCGCGAGGACGCCGGTCGCACCCGCCACGGCCAGCGCCGGCCGCCAGCGCCACCGGGTGCGGACCAGCTCGAGCGCGCCGACGATGAACGGCGTCGCGATCCAGGTCTCCTTCGAGAGTGCGGCGACGAGGACGCCGCCGGCTGTGGCCGCGACCCGTCCCCGGCTCCAGCGGCGACCGGGACCGGGCCACGCGACGATGGTGAGCAGCCAACCCAGCAGCAGCGTGTTCTCGTGCCGGATCGCGGTCCACACCGCGTTCTCTTCCGTGAACGGCGAGCAGCCCCACAGCAGCGCCACGGCAGCGGCGGTTCTCGGACGGAGCCCGAGGACAGCGGCCGCGGCGAGCAGGGCGAGGACCGTGAGGAGGTGAATTCCCAGCGTCGTCGCATGGAATCCCGCCGGGTTCGTGCCCCAGGCGAGCCGGTCGAACGCCAGCGACCAGATGGTGAGCGGGCGCAAGCCACTGGCCGAGGGGGGCGAACAGCATGGTCGGCTCCCGGCAGCACCTCATGGGCCAAGCTGGACCGTCTCGTAGTCGTCCCCGGTGAGCTCGAAGCCAAGCACGGGCCAGTGGAGGAGGACCGTGAGCACCACGACGACGATGACGACCACCGCCCACCACCACCGTGGCCTCACCACGCCTCCCGCTCAAAAACCCGGCGCCGTTCGTCCTCGGTAGCCTGCATCGCTCCCCACGGCCCGACCGCAGCTCCCATGCTCTGCGCCGCCGCTGCACCTAGGATAGCGCCGCCCCGCGGCATGGCGCAGCGTCACGGCACCAACGGTGCGCCAGACGATTCGACCTCCCAGCCTGCACTTCTCACCAGGTCACGTCGCGAGAGTGCCGAGATGCCCGCCATCGTGGCGCCATCGAGTCACGAGCCACCGAGGGGTGTCTGAAGACACGTCGCAGGTGGCGAGTTGCGAGGAGGGCCCGCGATGGCTGGCAGATCGGCGCCCGCAGCAGGGAGCTGGTGAGAAGTACAGGCTACCGATTCAGCGTATGAACCGCCCGGCCCAGAGCCGCCTCGACCGCCTCCTGGAGCGCCTCCGACATGGTCGGGTGCGGGTGGATCGTGAGCGCGACGTCCTCGAGAAACGCGCCCATCTCGAGCGCAAGGGTCGCCTCACCGATGAACTCGGACACCCCGCGGCCGACCGCGAGCACGCCGAGCAGTTGCTTGGAGTCGGCGTCGGCGACCGCCTTGACGAATCCGTCGGTCGCGTCGAGAGACATCGCCCGCCCGGACGCCCGGAACGGGAACGTGCCGGTGACGACCGCGTACCCGCGCTCGGTCGCCTCGGTCTCTGTGAGGCCGGTCCACGCCACCTCGGGATCTGTGTAGATCACCGCCGGCACGCTCACGTTGTCGAACGCCGCCGGCTCGCCGGCGATCACCTCGGCCGCGACCTTGGCCTCCTGAAAGGCCTTGTGGGCGAGCAGTGCCCCGCCGACCACGTCGCCGATGGCGTAGATCCCGGGCACGGAGGTCCGCATCCTGTTATCGACCTCGATGAAGCCCTTGCCGTCGAGCTTGACGCCGATCCCCTCGAGCTCCAGTCCGGACGAGTTGGGCACCCGCCCGACGCTGACCAGGACTACGTCGGCCTCGATCCGGACCGGGCCGTCCGAACCCTCGGCAACCACCACCGAGGGCTCGCCGGGTTCGAAGGACGCCGCCTTGTGGCCGAGTTTGACCTCGATCCCAAGCTGCTTGAGCCGCCGCCCGAGCGCCTGGCCGACCTCGCGGTCGAGGCCCGGCAGCAGCGTGGGCAGGAACTCGACCACGGTGACCTTCGACCCGAGCTTCGCGTACACCGTGCCAAGCTCGAGCCCGATGTAGCCGCCGCCGATCACGACCAGCCTGTCGGGCACGCGGCCGAGGTCGAGCGCCTCGCGCGAGCCGACCACGCGCTCGCCGTCGAAGGCGAAGCCGGGCAGCTCCATGGGCGACGATCCGGTCGCGATCACCGCCTGCTCGAACTCGATCTCTCCCAGACCTTCCGAGGTCTCCACGACCAGCTTGCGGTCGCTGGCGAAGCGAGCACGGCCGTGCACGACCTCGACGCCGTTCTTGTCGCAGAGCACCTTGATGCCGCCGGTCAGGCGGCGCACGATGCCGTCTTTCCACGCGACCATCTTGGGCATGTCGATGTCGACCCCGGCGACCGTCAGACCCATGTCGCCGGCGTGCTGAGCCTCGTAGGCGAGGTCCGACGCGTGGATCAGCGCCTTGGACGGGATGCAGCCCTCGTTGAGGCAGATGCCGCCGAGGCGCTCGGAGGCCTCGACCACGATGGTGTCGCGGCCGAGCTGGGCGAGCCGGATCGCGGCCACGTAGCCGCCCGGTCCGGCGCCGATGACGACCGTCTGGCAGCCGCGGGAGATGGAACCGACAACCATGTCACAACCTCGCCATGAGCAGGCCGGGCTCGGACACCAGCCGGACCAGGGCGGTCATGAAGCGCGCGGCGTCGGCGCCGTCGATCCAGCGGTGGTCGAAGGAGATGCTCAGGTACATCAGATGACGGATCGCGATCTGCCCGTCGACCACGGCGGGCCGCTCGGCGATCCGGTGCAGCCCGACGATGGCGAGCTCCGGCTGGTTGATGATCGGGGTCGCGAAGATCCCGCCGAGGGGCCCGATGTTGGTCAAGGTGCAGGTGCCGCCCCTGAGCTCGTCGAGCGTGAGGGTGCGCGAGCGCGCCCGCTCGGCGAGGTCGGCGACCTCGGCTGAGAGCGTCACCATGTCCTTGCGGTCGGCGTCCTTGACCACCGGCACGATGAGCCCTTCCGGCGTGTCGACCGCGATGCCGATGTTGTAGTAGCGCTTGTAGACGATCTCCTCGCGGGTCTCGTCGATCGAGGCGTTGAAGATCGGAAAGTCCTTGAGCACCGTGACCAGGGCCTTGATGAAGAACGGCAGGAGCGAGAACCTGGCGCCGGTCTGGGCCTCGATCTGGGGTTTGACCGCGCGGTAGCGCGTCATCAGCTCGGTGACGTCGGCCTCGTCGACGTGGGTGACGTGGGCCGAGGTCTGCTTGGAGGCGCGCATCGCGCCGGCGATGACCTTGCGCAGGTGGGACAGCGGCACCCTCTCCTCGAGCGCGCCCGGGGGCGGCGGAGGGAGCTGCCGCGCAGGGGGGGCGCTCGGCGCCGGACGCGCCGCGGACGGAACCGGAGCGGCGCCGCCCTCGGCCGCGCGCTCCACGTCCTCGTCGGTGATCCGGCCGCCACTGCCGGAGCCGTGTAGGGCGGTGAGGTCGACGCCGAGGCGGCGGGCCATCGCTCGGGTCCGCGGGGTCGCCAGCGGCGGGCGGGCCGGGAACGCGGTGACCGTGCCCGCCGGACCGGGCTCGACCGCGGTGGGCGCTGGGCTGGCGGCCGCCCTCGTCGCGGCCGACCCGCGTGGCCGAGCGGGTGCGGCGGGCTGCTCAGCTACCGCCTCGCCGGCCTCGCCGAGGGTTACCAGGGGATCGCCGACGTGGATCGTCTCGTCCGCCGCCACATGGAGCACGAGCACGGTGCCGGCGCGCGGCGACGGCAGCTCGACGACCGCCTTGTCGGTCTCGACCTTGACCAGCGGCTGGTCCTCGACGACCGTGTCGCCGCTTGAGACCAGCCACTCGACAAGGCGACCCTCGTGGATCCCCTCGCCGACGTCTGGAAACTGGAAGACGAAAGCCATCACTCCCCCCGTCATGTCAGACGCCCGGCGGTCGCCGGGTCAGAACTCGAGTGTCTCGTGCACCGCGCGCACCACGCGCGCACGGTTGGGCAGGTAGAGGTGCTCCTGGCGGGCGAGCGGGAAAACCGTATCGAAGCCCGTCACCCGCTGCACCGGAGCATGCAAGTGGAGCAGGGCGTGTTCACCGATCAGCGCCGCGATTTCGGCCCCGAAGCCGGCCGTGCGGGGCGCCTCGTGGACCACCACCGCGCGCCCGGTCTTGGTCACGCTCGCGATCAGCGCGTCGCGGTCGAGCGGGTTCAGGGTGCGCAGGTCAACCACCTCGGCCGAGATCTCCTCGCGGGCCAGCGCCTCGGCCGCATCGAGGCAGACGCGGACCATCGCGCCCCAGGCGATCAGGGTCACGTCGCTGCCCTCGCGGGGAACCGCAGCGCGCCCCAGCGGGACGGCGTAGGGGCCGTCCGGCACCTCGTCACGGAACGCGCGGTAGATCCGCTTCGGCTCCAGGTACAGCACCGGGTCGGGGTCTCGGATCGCGGCGACCAGCAGCCCCTTGGCGTCGTGCGGGTTGGACGGCACGACCACCTTGAAGCCCGGGGTGTTGAGGAACAGCGCCTCGTAGCTCTCGGAGTGGTGCTCGGGGGGGTGGATGCCGCCGCCGTAGGGCATCCGCACCACCATCGGGACGCTCAGACGTCCGCGGGTGCGGTTGCGCAGCCGGGCGGCGTGGGCGAAGAGCTGGTTGATCGCCGGGTAGACGAAACCCATGAACTGGATCTCCGCCACCGGTCGGAAGCCGGTCGCGGCGAGGCCGATCGAGGTCCCGATGATGGCGCTCTCGGCGAGCGGCGTATCGATCACCCGGTCGCGCCCGAACTCCTCGATGAGGCCTTCGGTGGCGCGGAACACGCCGCCGTCCACGCCGACGTCCTCGCCGAGCACAAGTACGGTCGCATCCCGGGCCATCTCGTCGCGCAGCGCGTCGCGCACCGCCTGGGCGATGGTCAGCTTCTGGGCGCTCGGCGCCGGGGCCGCGTCGCTCATGACTGCACCTCCTCGACAAGGGCGTCGCGCTGCTCGCGAAGGTGCGGCGGGAGCTCGGCGTACATGAAGTCGAAGACCTCTCCGGGCTCGGCCGGGGTCAGCGCCTCGAAGGCCGCGACCTGCTCGTCGACCCAGCCGCGGATCTCCTCACCGAGCGCGGTCTCGCGCGCCTCGTCCCACAGCTTCTCAACCTCCAGCCACCGGCGCAGGCGCATGATCGGGTCGCGCGCCTCCCACTCGGCGAGCTCCTCGCTCGGACGGTAGCGGCTCGCGTCGTCGGCGGTGGTGTGGTCGCCCAGCCGGTACGTCACCGCCTCAATCAGGGTCGGGCCGTCGCCGCGCCGCGCCCGCTCGAGCGCCTCGCGGGTCGCCGAGTAGACTGCGAACGCGTCGTTGCCGTCGACCTGGATTCCGGGCATACCGTAGGCGTGGGCCTTCTGGGCCAGGGTCGCCGAGGCGGTCTGGTGGCGCAGCGGCACCGAGATCGCCCAGTGGTTGTTCTGGATCACGAACACCGTTCGCGCGCGGTAGACCGCGGCGCAGTTGAGGGCCTCGTGGAAGTCGCCCTCGGAGGTCGACCCGTCGCCGCCGAAGGTCACCGCGGCGGCCGCTTCGTTGCGCAGCTTGAGTGACAAACCGATGCCGACGCCGTGCTGCCACTGGCTGCCCACCGGCACCGAGACCGGAAAGCAGCGCACGCCCTCGGGGTAGCACGAGCCGCGCTCGTCACCGGCCCAGTAGGCGTAGATCAGGTGGCCGGGGATGCCGCGTAGAAGCATCGAGCCGTGCTCGCGGAACGCCGGCACCAGCCAATCGTCGTCGCCCATCGCCATCGCGACCCCGGCCTGGGTCGCCTCCTGGCCCTTGAGTGGCGGCCAGGTGCCCATCCGTCCCTGTCGCTGGAGTTTGAGCGCCTTGTCGTCGTAGGCGCGCATGCGCACCATGCTGCGGTACAGCTCGAGCACCTGGCTGGGCTCGAGCTCGGGCATGAGCTCCGCATCGACGTGACCCTCGGCGTCGAGGATTGACAGACGTTCCGTGACGGCTTCGTAGATCCGCTCCCGAGGCACACCTCTCTCCCTTCGTCGTCGCCGGTCCGCAATCCCCAACAGTGCCCTCCGGGCGCTTATTTCGGTCGCTCCGGCGCGGCCGGAGGAGGCAAGACCGGCGCCCACCGCGGCTCCGACCAGGCTGCGAGCAGGCTTTCGGGCAGCGGCGGGCGCGGGATCGCGACCGCGGCCACGCCGAGGGCCCCGGACACCGAGCAGATGATCTCCTCGGCGACACGCTCGGGGTCGGCGCCCGGCACGGCCGGCGCGAGGTGCGCGACGACCCGGGCCTCGTCGACCCGGAACACCCGCGCGACGAGCGCCGCGTCGAGGCCGAGCAGCACCGCGGCGTGAATCAGGACCGCCTTCGCCCGGCGCGACTGAGCGCAGCCCACCGCCTTGCGGCCGCCTGCCGTCACCAGGGTGTCTGCGAGCTGGTCCTCAAAACAAATCGGCGAGCGCACGCGGGACGCGTGGCGCGGCACCGCGAGCCGGTCGAGCCGGGCGCCGGCCGCGGCGAGGCCCGGCAGCAGCGCGTCGACGAAGTGGTCGTAGAGCGCGACGACGCCCTGGGCCCACGGGTGCGCGATGGGCAGCGCGAGGGCGACGCCGAGGTCTCCGCTGTGGACCACCCCGGTGCCGCCGGTGAGCCGGCGCAGGACCGGAATGCCACGGTCGCGGCACCACTCGAGGTCGACGTCCCCCGCGTTCTGGGCGTAGCCGAGGACCACGACCGGAGCCGGCCACGAGGCGAAAGCGAGCCCCGCGCGGCCTGCGGCGGCACGCTCGAGCAGCAGCGCCTCGAAGGCGAGGTCCCGGACCGGTCCGCCGTCGTCGATCGCGAAGACCTCGAGCTCCAGGTCCACGTCTCCTCCCCGCGGGTGGGTGTCGCCGCAGCATATCGCATCACCCCCGGTGTGAAGCTCGTGTAAAGTGTGCCGTCGAAATGACCGAGACCTACAGCGAATCGACGGCGGAGGGAGCCTGGTGAGCGCGCCGAGGGTGCATCCGTCCTTCCACGACGGTCGGAGCGCCTCGAGGTGGCTGCTCGCCTTCCCGCTCCTGACCACGCCGGCGCTCACCGCCGGCATCGGCCTCGCCGTCCGTCTGCTCGCCCACCTGCCGCACGGCCGGCTGCTGCCCCCGGGCGAGCTCGTTCTCCAGCTCGTCTTCGCCTACCTGCTGCTCGCCTTCGCGCGACGACTGCCACTTTTCGTCGCTGCCCAGGCGACCCTGATCGCAACGGTCCACGCCGCGCAGGCGCTCCGGGTGACTTTCATGGCCGGGCCGATCCGGCCCGACGACCTGTTCGCCCTACCCGAGCTGGTCCGGGTCCTCCATGGGACGTCGCTGATCGCGCTCGCCTCACCGGTCGCGGTGCTCGCCGTGCTCATGCTCGCCAATCTCGGATGGAGACCGCGCGCGGCGGCCCTTGCCGTCGTCGGCGGCGTTGCGCTGGTGACGGCGATGCTGCTTCGCCCGACCTGGCTCGTGAGCCTGGCAGAGGGCGGTCGCATGGCCGTCCCCTGGAACCAGGGTGCCAACATGCTCGCAGAGGGACCGACCGGTTACCTGCTCGGAGAAGTCGCCCGCGACCGGGTCTCACGCCCACCCCTCCCGACTCAGGCCGAGGTCGAGGCGGTCCTTGCCCAGGTCTCCAAACCGCCACGCTCGACCCAGCTGGTCGAGCCCCACGACGTCGTGCTGATCCTGCTCGAGTCGTTCTGGGACGCGGGCCGGCTGAGCGCCGCCGGGCTCAGCGGCGACCCGCTCGCGCCGGAGCTCCGCGCACTGTGGGACGCCGCCGGCGACAGCCACGCAATGAGCCCCGAGTTCGGCGGGGGCACCGCCAACCCTGAGCTCGAGATCCTGTGCGGTACGCCCACCCGGCTCATCTTCCCCGGCATCGCCTTCGCCACCAGCGTGCGCCACGCCATCCCCTGCCTGCCCGAGCTGCTCGCGGGCTCGGGCTGGACCACGGCCGCATTCCACCCCAACGTGCCGAGCTTCTGGAACCGGGCCGCGGTCTACCCGCGGCTCGGCTTCCAACGCTTCCACTCCCTCGGCGACTTCACCCTCAACGACCTCAACGGCGAGTTCCTGTCCGACGCCTCGCTCTACCGCCAGGCGTGGGCCATTTCGCACCCGCGACCCGGAGCCTCGCCCGAGCTGAGCTACGTGCTGACCTACACCGGCCACTGGGACTACCCGCTCAACCCCGAGCTGAGACCGTACCTGCTCACCTCCACCTCGGTGGTCCCCGAGGTGGCGCGCTACGCCAGCTCCACCTTCTACTCGTCGCGCGAGCTCGCCGCCTTCATCGACCGGATCCTCACCGACGACCCGAACGCCCTGATCGTGGCGCTCGGCGATCACCTGCCGGTGCTCGGCGAAAACGTCGAGGCCTACCGCGAGTCGGGCCTGTTCAACGACTGGGTCCCGTCGTTCACGCCGGAGCAGTTCCGCACACTGGCCTCGGTCCCGCTGCTCATGGTCGATGGCCGAAATGGCCCGGTGCAGCTCGGCACGGTGAGCCAGTTCGAGCTGCCGAGCCTGGTCCTCGAGCGGCTCGGGTTGCCGGTTCCCCGGTGGATGTCGGCCATGCTGCCGCCCGCGGGCTGGCACATCCGCACCCGCCCCGAAGGCATGCTGGTGCTGCCGAAGGACGGTGACGCCATCGTCTGCCACACCCGCGACGAGGGTCCCATCTGCGCCGAGGCCTTCCGGTGGCTCGACCGGGCCAGGGTGGTCGCCCGCGACCTGGTCCTCGGCAAGCGCTGGTCCCTCGAGCCCGCGCCGGCGCCGCGCGCTACCATGGCCCCGTGACCGTCTCCCTGGTCGTCGTCGGCTATCACTCGTCCGACGCCATCGCCCGCCTGCTCGGCAGCCGCGAGGGTGTCGACGAGGTCGTCGTGGTCGACCACTCCGAGGATCCGGAGGAGTACGAGCGCCTCAAAGCGCTGCCGGTCGACCGCCTGGTCTCCCAGCCCAACCTCGGCTACGCCGCCGGGCTCAACCGAGGCGTCCGCGAGGCCGGGGGCGACGCGCTCCTGCTCGCCAATGCCGACATCGTCCTTCTGCCGGGCGCCATCGAAGCTCTCGCCCACGCGGCGAGCACGCCCGGCCTTGGCGCCGTCGGCCCTTCCGTGCTCTGGGACGAGGCCGGCCGCTGGCGCCTCCCCCAGGCGACCCCGACGACATGGCAGCGGGAGCTCGGAGCCCGGCTCGCGCCGCGCCGGACCGCCCGCGCCGAGCACCGCCGCCAGCTCGCCCTGTGGCGGGCCGATCGCCCGACCTCGACCGCGGTCGTGAGCGGAACCCTCATGGCCACCACCCGCGCGGCCTTCACCGCCTCCGGCGGCCTCGACGAGCGCTTCTTCCTGTTCTTCGAGGAGAACGACTGGTGCCTGCGGTTGCGCCGCGCGGGCCTCGCGGTGCTGGTCGAGCCCGCGGCGCGAGTCGTCCACGCGGTCGGGCACTCGGTCGGCGCGGCCGAGGCCGAGCACTACCCGCGCTCGTACCGCCTCTACCGGCGGCTGCACTTTCCAGGCTGGTACCTGCAGCTCGCACCCGAACCGTTGGCACCGGCGGTCCCGGCCGGACGAGCCCCGGCAGGTCCCCCGGCCGCGCCCTGCGAGCTGCTGCTGTCGCCTTCGCCGACCCTGGTACCGGCGGTGCTCACCCGCTGGAACGGCGGCGAGTGGACCCGATCCGCCCTGCTGCCCGCAGGCGCGCGCTGGAGAGAGCTGCACGCTTCCGCGGTCGACGGCGACCGCGTGCGCCCTCTCGGCCCGGTCCCCGCGTGAGCTCGACCTAGCGCAACCGGACAAACCACCAAGACACGAAGACACCAAGCCATCCCTGAGCCATCGCAGAGAGCCCGGCGAGATCCGCGCAGGTCTTCGCGGCGGCGGGTTCGGTGTGTCACGGCACGCTTAACTCGAACCACGGGCGGAGACAAGCTCCGCCCCTACGGATGCTGGAATGTTCTCCCTTCGTTACCGTCTTGCGTCTTGCTTCTCGCGTCTTGCGGTGAGCGAAGCTCAGCGCGCGCCGTCGCGCTTGCCGCGGAAGAAGGCCGCCATCATGAGGCGGTCGACCAGGGCGCTCGGCACGCGCACCCCGCCGCGGTCGAGGCGGTCGAGTAGCGGGACCAGCACCGGCTCGAGACGGCCCACTCTCCGGGTCCACGGCGACGGCGCCGGCGGCGGCATGTAGGGCTCGCCCTCGAGCTCCGGGTGGAGCGCGAGCAGGCTGTGCAGGGCGCGCCCGACCTGAACCTGGCGGCGGGCGAAGTCGGCCAGACCCTGGGGGTGGTAGTGCTCCGCCTTCGCCGCGGGCTCGTAGACCAGGCGCAGCCCGGCCAGGGACAGCCGCCAGCCGAGCTCGACGTCCTCCCAGCCGTAGCCGCGAAACGAGGCGTCGAACGGATGCTCGCCGAGCACCGTGCGGGGCAGCGAGACGTTCGAGGTGTAGAAGCAGGTGTAGGGCAGGTCCTGGTCGGCCCGGATCAGCCCGTAGCCGAACTGGAGCCCGTGGGTGATGGCGCGCTCGAGGAACGGCGTCACCGCCATGTGCTCCCGGTCCCAGTCCGAGAAGCCGACGACGGCGCAGGGCGATCTCTCCGAGCGGTGGCGCCCGACGTGGGTGGCGACCATGGCCGGCTCTGGGATCACGTCGTCGCCGAGGAACAGTACCAGCTCGCCCGTCACGTGCTCGAGGGCGTGGTTGCGGGCGAGCCCCTGGCCGGTGTTGTCCTGGCGCCGCGCGGTCAGGCGGCCGGCGAGCGCGCCGTCGCGGGCCTCGCGCTCGAGGCGCTCCCAGGTGTCGTCGGCGGAGCCGTCGTCGACCACCACCACCTCGAGCTCAGCCCAGGTCTGGTCGGCGAGCGCCGCCAGGGTACGTTCGAGGGTCGGCCGCCGGTTGAAGGTCGTGATCACCACCGAGACTTTGGGAGAAGGAAGGACCTCAGGCGGGTCGTCGGGAACGAACCGGACCCGGCGCACCGCGCAACCGATGGAGGTCCCGTTCCAGTCCCCGAAGACGTCGTGCGGCCGCCAGGTTGGCACCGCGACCTCGACCTCGAGGAGTCCCTTCGCATCGGCGGACGCCCCGACCTCGACCGTCTGCCATAGCTCGTCGGCGAGCGGGTTCGACACCGCTCCCCCTCCCGCCGACAGCGTCACCGACCGGCCCTCGCGGGCCTCGGCCGGTACGTGGACCTCCGCGACCACCCGCCCGCGGGCCCCGGGGGTGACCTTGAGCCAGCAGCGGGCACGGCCGGCGGTCGCCCGGGCCATGTCCTCGGCGACCCGCTGCGGGCCGTACCAGCCGGCGCCGAGCCGGCCGAGGGCCGAGTGGTGGCCGGGCCGCAGGTCCGGCGAGACGATCCAGTGCTCTGCATCCCGCTCCGGCACCGCCCGAGGCAGGTCCGGCGGCGCCGGCGGGTAGGGCAGCTCCGAGATCAGCCCGCGCGCGAACAGCTCGTGGTCGCTGATCCGCCGCCGGCGCTGGATCCGTGCGCGGGCAGCCAGGGTCGAGGGCAGCCGGGCCAGGTTCCACCACGCGACGTGCGCCACCAGGTCCCAGGCGCGGCCGCGGCGCCAGTGGCGCACGAGACCCCGCAGAGCCCGGGCCAGGTTCCAGGGCTCGTAGTGCTTGATCAGGCTGCGCACGTCGTGGCGGGCGCCGAGCCGCTCGCGCCAGGCGAGCGAGCGCTCGCGGCGCAGCGTGCCGCCGAAGGCGTGGCGGACTATTGAGTCGCGCACCACGACAACGCGCTGACCCTCGAGCCACAGCCGCCATCCGAGGTCGACGTCCTCGTGATACATGAAGAAGGCGGGGTCGAACCCGCCCACCGCCTCGAAGTCCCTGCGGCGCATCAGCATCGCCGCCGCTGTCGGGAACAGGCACTCGGCCAGGGCTGGGGCCTCGCCGCCGGCGGGCTGGCCGAATTCGTGGTCGAAGCCGAGCCCGAGCTTGGTCATGCCGCCCCCGCGGGCGTTGAGCACCTCCGGGTGGCCGAGCAGGCGCAGGGTCGAGCAGGCGGCGCCGATCCCGGGGTCGGCCATCAGCGCGGCGAGCAGCGGCCGCAGCCATCCCGGCTCGACCACGGTGTCGGTGTTGAGCAGCGCAACATACTGTGAGGACGCAGCTTCGATCCCAAGCCGGTTGGCAGCGCCGAAGCCGAGGTTGGCGCCCATCGCCAGCACCCGGACCTCCGGGTGGTTCGCGGCGAGCCACTCGAGACTGCCGTCGGTGGACCCGTTGTCGACCACGATCGTCTCGACCGGCACCTCACGGGTCGCGGCCAGGGCCGGCAGGCACAGCTCGAGGTGGTGGCGGCCGTTGTAGTTGACCAGCACCACGGAGACCGGCGTGAATCGCGCCGGGTCGGCGGCCTTCGCCCGGCGCAGGCCCTCCGAGACATCGGCGCAGCGTGCCTCGGCGTCGTCCAACGCGCGCTCGGTCGCGGCGAGCTGGGCGCGCAGGAACTCGATCCCACGGTCGCGCTCGGCGACTCCCGCCTCGAGGTCGGCGACCCGCTCCTGCCAGCCCACGAGCTCGTGGGCGACCTCGCGCGGGAGCACGTCCGCCTTGACCGCGTGCTGGACCCGGCTCAGGACCTCGGGGGTGAAGCGGCCCCAGTGCTTGGCGTAGAGCACGGCGCGGCCGGCATCCTGTCGATCCTGGCCGCCCGCGCCGGTGATGAAGCCGCCGCCGAACACCCGGTACTCCGCGACCTCCGCGTCGACGAAGCGGAACGGGAGCCGGTCGGCGAGGCGCAGGAAGAGGTCCCAGTCCTCGAAGCACTCGAGGCTCTCGTCGACACCGCCGGCGGCGCGCACCGTCGCCGCCGGCGCCAGGCAGCCGATGATCGGAATGAAGTTCTCGAACAGCAGCACGTCCGGGTCGAAGGGCCGGCCGAAGGTACGGAAGCGGCGCCGCGGCTCGCCCTCGCCGGGGTAGTGGAAGGCGCCGACCCGGCCGTAGACGACCGCGTCGCCGCCCGCGGTCGCGGCCGCGGCCAGGGTCGCGATCCCGCCCGGCAGCCAGACGTCGTCGTCGTCGCAGAAGGCGACCCAGTCCCCGGTGGCGAGTGAGAGCCCGAGGTTGGCGGCGGGGGACCGGCCCACGGCCGTCTCCAGCTGCTTGTGGACGACCGCCACGTCGCCGGGTAGCACGGCCAGCGCCGAGTCGACCGGCGCACCGCCGTCGTTGACCACCACCACCTCGAGGGGGCGCCAGCCCTGAGCGCCCAGCGCGGCGAGGGCCTCGGCGAGCAGCTCGGGCCGGTCGCGGGTGCGCACGATCACCGAGACCCGCATCCGGCCGGTCACCGTCGCATCACTGGAGTGCTCGTGGTCGTCACCCACCGCCGACAAAGGTAGCAGAAGGGCGCAGTCTCTGGATCCGCGGCCGCCTCAGCGTGCGCGCATCACGACCAGATCCTGATGCGTGGCCAGAGCATCGACAATGTCGAGGATCTCGAAGTGCCGGCCCCAGACGCGGTGGATGTAGTCCCTGCTCTGGACGGCGTCGACGTAGTAGTGCCCGTCCGAGTCCTCGGCGTCGATCTGCCGGTTCTCCCCAGTGATCAGATAGCCTTCCGTGGCCACCTGGACGAGCAGCTCCTCGGGGAATCGACCGAGAGCCATCAGCGAGGGTCCGGTGACCGACATCAAGAGCACCGCGCCCGGGGCGGCGATCCGTTCGAGCTCGGCGAGCCAGCTCCTCTGGACCTTCTCTTTGAGGTGTGTGAACACCGAGACGCCCACGATGAGGTCGAACGAACGCTCAGGCAACCCTGTCGGGGGCTCGAGTGGAATCTGCTCGAAGCGCACGCCAGGGACGTTGGTGCGGCACCAGTCGAGGTTCACGGCGTCGATGTCGGCGCCCCACACCTCGGTGGACGATGTAATCGGGAGGTACCGCGTGAGACGCGCCGCGCCGCAGCCCCAGTCGAGGATCCGCCCGAAATCCTCGAAGCCCTTTCCGAAGCGCGTACGCAGGTAGTCGTCGAAGCGACCATGCACGGTCGCGCCACCGAGAAAGTACTTCTCGACCGAGTCGCTGCCGATGACCCGGTAGATGTTTGACCCGGATGGTGTTGACAGCTCAAGCGTCGGATCCCCGATGTACCACGCGGTCCGGTCGACGACCTCGTCGTGCTCGCCCAGCGGGAGAAAGTCCAACCTCGCCCGCCCGGCGGGGAAGACCTCCCCTCGCGGCCGGGTTGAGCGGCACGAGAACCGCGCCAGCCCCGCCGAGGGCTCGCACCAGAAAACCGGCTCGAGGTCGGGGCTCGCGACCGGGTACTGCACCTCGTCGAATGCCAGGCCGTTGAGGAGAAACTTCGAGTCGGCTGCAGCTGTCTCGCCGCGCAGGGCCCAACCCTGCACCCGAAGACCGTCATCCGTTTTGACGTCATCGATCAGCCATCTCAACGCATGGGAAAGAACCCGGATGTTCTCTCGCTCACGGTCGCGTTTCATGGCCTCCGCCTTCTCGTCGTCGCAACCAGATTCGCCGTTCGCGCAACGCGATTCGTCGGCCCGTGGGCCAAGCGCAGTGTGCAGTCCGACAACACCATGCTCGGGATCGTGCCTGATTCGCCCCCCCCGCAAGAGGGGTGCCTCGATCAGCAGGAAAGTTCTTCGATCGGGTTTACGGAGCTCGGCGACCGAGCGTCGCCCCGCGCGGCCGCAGGGAGACGCTTCAGCGAGTCTGTGCGGCGCGGCGCAGTAGGGAGAGGAGGTCCCGACCCCGATGGTAGCCGCGCTGCTCGATCTGGGCGACGGCCCGTTCGGCAACGCGGAGGTCGTCCGGACCGGCGACCGCGAGCAACGCGGCGATGTCGACACCATCCTGAGGTCGCTGGTCGTCACGTGACAGGACCTTGAGGGCGATGAGGTGCCCGACGCAGGCGACCCTGACAGCGAGATCCGGGAACAGCTCGATCTCCTCCGCAGACGCTACGACCTCGCTCTCGATCCCGGAGGACGCGAACAGCAGGTCCACGACGATCTCGTCCTCGTGTCCGCCGAGCGGTACCAGGCGAACCGTCGCCAGCCGCGCATTGGCCTCCTGCTCGACGGCCGCCTCGACGGCAAAGCCCTGAGCCACGAGGGCCTTGATGAGACCCTCCGCTTCACGATCGCCCGGGACCGCAACCGCAAGGTCGATGTCGCGCGTGAACCGGGGCTCCGCTCGGGCCGACACCGCAAGGCCGCCGACCACAGCGAACGAAACGTCAAGGTCCGCCAGGATGCCGGCAATGCGACCAAGCTCGAACTCGAGGCGGTTCACGACGTTCTCGGCCACGAGCCCGGGCGGCCCTCGGCGTCGCCGTGCTCCGCTCCTGGACGATGGCGGAGCCAAGCGCTGACGAGCGCCTGCACCTCGGCCTCAGTCGCGCCAGGTCGCTCGCGGCGAAAACGACACCGCATCATCCTAACGCCCGCCTCGAAGAGCTCAAGAGCGGTCCTCAGCCTGCGGGCCTCGGAACCAGATCCCATACCGTTCATTATAGGCGGTTTCACCCGGCAGGAGTCGCCGACTTCGTCGTGCGGCGACTCCCGCCAACTAGGCGGTGGGTGGGTCCAGCGGGACCCTCCAGGACGTTTTCGCCTAGATGCTGGACCCTCGTCGCATCCCGGCACCCCCAAGATCTCGTTCCATGCCGGCCGTGGGCCCCTGGGCCGCGGCCCACTCAGCGAGCGTCGTGGCGCAGATCGCGGCCGTCGAGCTGAGGTGGAGCGCGACCGCGCGCTCAACGTGTGGCGGCAGGGTGAGACGGCGGGCGGTGGCGATGGCGTCCATCACCTCGAGGTAGGGCAGGATCTCGTTCTGGGAGCCGAAGCGGCGCGCCGCGGCGAGCACCTCGGGCCACTCCGCGGTGACGTCGACCAGCAAGTTGGGCCGCAGAAAGCCCGAGACCTCGTAGCAGGCGAGATCCGGCGCGCACCCTACGTCCAGCTCGCGCAGGACACGGTAGACGCCGTAGGCGAGCGCACGGTGGTCAGGATTGAGCTCGGCGGTCGAGGGCGCCAGCACCACCACCGGCCGGACCTCGCGGAGGAGCTCGGTGAGGCGGCGGTTGAGCGCGGGATCGCCGGGGTCGAGGCTGCGGTCGGCGAGGCCCCAGAACTCCGGCTCGGGCAGGCCGAGGTCGGCCGCGGCGGCACGCGACTCGGCGTACCTGGCCTCAGGGTCGCCCTGGGCGCCGCCGTCGGTGAGCACGACGATCCGCGCCGCAGCGCCCGCACGCACCGCCTGGACCAGCACCGCGCCACAGCCGAAGACCTCGTCGTCGGGGTGGGGCGCGAGCGCCAGCACCGGCGAGCCCTCGAGCCGCCCGGGCGCGTAGGGAATGAGCTCCGACTCCAGCCGCATGTCGCCATCATACGTTCCCAGCCGGGAAGGGTCTGAAAATACCACAGAGACACAGAAACGCACTGAGAGACACAGAGGCCGCTCACCCATCCCTCGCGGGACGGCCGGCGCAGTGCGCCGGCCGTCCCGCGAGGTGCAGGGCGGGCGGATGTCCTGTGCTCTTCTCTGAGTCTCCGTGCCTTGTGGTATTCCGAGCGCTCCCAGTGAGCCGGGACACGCCCCGACCGTCGACGGCGACGCCCTGAGCCGCTAGGATGGCGCGCATGGGTCGGACATCGCGAAAGCTCGAGCCGGCGCCCATTGCGCCCGGATGGGTGGTCACCGCCTGCGGTCTGCTCTTCGCCGCGGTCGAGATCGTGGTCATCCCAGGAGCCTCGAGCCCCTTCCGCCTGCCCAAGGAGGCCCTCGCCCTCGGCGGCCTCGCGGCTGTCGGGGCGGTGGCGTGCCTGCTGAGGGCGCGACCCTCGAGCTGCCGCGCGGACCGCTGATGGCCGTGGTCGCCGCCCTGCCGGTGATCGCCGCGGTCTCGGGAGCGTGGGCCGGGAGCCCGCAGCACCGCGCTCCTGGCGGCTGCCGCTGCCGCGGTGTGGGCAGCTCTCCGCCATCGTGCTCGCGCAGCTCGACCGTCCGACCCGGCGGAGGATCGCGATCTGGGCCTCGCTCGGGGTGATCCTGTCGGCCCTCGCGATGGTGGCGGAGCGGCTCGGCTCGCCGCTGCTCGAGGTCGAGCCGGTCGGCAGCGCGTCACGGCTCCAGCTCACCGGCCTCACCGGCAACCCTGCCGACCTCGCCCTCGCGGCGGTGCTCATGCTGCCGCTGCTGGTGTCCGCGCTGGTCCGCGCCCACCCCGCCGGGCGACGATGGCTGCTCCCGGTTGCCCTGGCCGTGGCCTCGCTCGCCACCCGGACCCTGACCGCGGCCGTCGCGGTGGCGGCGATCGTGGTCGTGATCGCCTTCGTGACCCCCAGCCGGCAGACTGCGGGTGGCGGTGGCGGTCGCCGCGCTGGTCGCGGTGGCCGTCGTCCCGTTTACGCCGCTCGGCACGCGGCTCGCCGCGTCGGCGAAGCGGCTCGCCCACGGCGACCTCTACGACCTGTTCTCGGCCCGCGCCGACGGCTGGACGGCGGCCGCGGAGATGATCACCGAGCACCCGCTCTCGGGTGTCGGGGCCGGGTAACTTCGACCGCGCCTTCTACCCCGCCCGGGTCGCGTGGCTGGTGGCCCGCGACGAGATCGGTCAGCGCGGCGAACTCGCGACCCACTTCGAGTGGGCGCACTGCGAGCCGCTCCAGATCGTCGCCGAGCTCGGCGTCGCAGGCTGGCTGTGGCTGGCGGGCCTCGCTGCGGCTCTCGCCTGGCACTGGCGGCGCATCGACGGACCGCTGCTCGCGGTCTCCGCCTGCGCCGTGGTGCCCTTTGCCTTGGCCCACTACCCGGCCAGGCTCGCGGTCGGCCTGGTGCCTCTCACTTTGATCGCGGCCGCGCTGCTCGCGCGCGAGCCGAAGCTCCGACTTCGAGCATCCCGAGACTGGCGGCTCGTCGGGCGCTGTGCGCTGCGGCGGCCGCGGCGGCAGCGGCGATCATCGTCTGGCAGTCGAGCCGGGTCGCGGTCGACCGCTGGCGGGGCCAGGCCGAGAGCCGGCTCGCCGCGGCCGCCAGGCTGCAGCCGGCTGCGAGGGCGCAGGTGCTGAACGACCTCGAGCGTCAGGCGCTCGAGCGCGTCGGCGGCATCACCGCAATCACGGGCGACCTGTGGCGCCTGATCGGCCGCGCGCGGCTGCTGCGCGATGCCCCGGGCCCGGCCGAGGCCGCATTCTCAACCGCGATGGCGGTGTGGCCCCATGAGGAGGCGGAGTTCGGGCTCGGCCTCGCCCTCGCTGCGCAGGATCGTCGTGTCCAGGCGGTGGCTCACCTCACCCGCGTGTGCCGGACCAATCCGTCGCTGACGGCGCTGATTCTGGACTCCGATCTCCGCCACACGGTCGAGGAGGCTCTCGAAGCCATCGCCCGGTCTGGCAATGGCTGATCGCCAGGCCTGAACGCCCGCAGGATCCTCACCCTGTAAGAGGCAGATGGTGAAACGCCGAGACAGCGCAGGAGCTTTGCGCCTCCTCCACCCCTTCCCTCCTCACCTTCTTACCTTCTTACCTTCTTACGTCTCGCGTCTCGCGTTTCACGTCTTGCGCCGCTGGCCGTCAGGCCAGCGCCGCCTCGACGGCGGTTCGGATCGCGGCGTGGACAGTTTCCGGCCGGTAGTGACGGGCCCACACCGCGTGTCCCCGCGCGGCGAGCGCTGCTGCCGCGGCCGAGTCGCGCAGCAGCCGCGCAAGCGTGTCCACCCATTCCGCAGGGCTGGTGGCCACCGCGACCCCCGGGGCCGGGTCGTCCTCGAGGCCGGCCGCCGCCCACGGGTGCGCCACCACCGGCCGCCCCGCCGCCCACGCCTCGAGCACCTTCATCGGCACTCCCGAGCCGGTCGCCATCGGCGCCACCGCGACGGTGGCCTCGGCAAGGCTCGGCGCGAGGTCGGGGACGTCGGCGCGGACCTCCACTCCCGGCAGGTCGGTGAGGGAGCGAACCGCTCGCGTCGGGCGCGCGCCGGCGAGCAGCCAGCGCGCCTCGGGGACGCGGGCCTTGAGCATCGGCCACACCTCGGCCGCGAAGCGACACGCGGCCAGCACGGTCGGACGGTAGCCGAGGTTGCCGGACAGGAGCACGGTGGGCCGACCCGTCGAGGCAGCGGGCGGCTCGGACGAGCCGGAGGTGGCGACCGGAACCAGCCGCCCCCGCGCCCCCGCAGCGAGGGCATCGAGGTCGCGCCGCGCCACCGCCGCCACCACACGGGCCCGATCCACCAGGAAGGCCTCGCGCCGGGCGCAGCGCGAAGCCTCGGCGCGGACCAGGGGGGCGATCGGCCACCGCGCGATGTCGGCGGCGCGGGCGAAGTGGAGGGCCATCGAGTCGATGGCGTCAAAGAGAATCGGCGTCCTCGGCGCGTGGCGCGCGAGCACGTCGACCGCCCAGGCCGAGCGCACCAACTGAATGACCGCGACGTCCCACGGGCCCGCCGCGAGGGCCTGCTCGAGTGCACGCCGCGCCCCACGGCCCGCGTACAGGCCCTCCTGGGCCGGTCGGCCCGCGACGAAGGCCCGCGCCGCTCCGGCCAGGGCCGCGGCGCCGATCTGCGGCGCCAGCCAGGTCGGCGGACCGCCCTCCGGGACCTCGCTCGCCACGCCCGGTGCGACCAGGCCCACCTCGGTGTCGTCCAGCGCCGCGATCCACTGCCCGGTCCGGACCTCGTTGCCGCGTCGACCCAGGGAGGGCAGCCGGCTGGCGATGATCACGATCCGCAGCGGACGCCTCCTATCCCAGGTAGAACTCGGCGATCGCCCCCACCACCTCGTCGAGCTCGGCCGGCGTCAGCTCGCCGAACACCGGAAGTGCGAGCACCTCGCGGCTGGCCTGCTCGGCGATCGGAAGGTCACCCTCGCGGTAGCCGAGGTCGCCGAAGCAGGGCTGGAGGTGGAGAGGCAGGGGGTAGTAAACCGCCTGGCCGATGCCGCGCTGGGCGAGGCGGGTGCGCAGCTCGTCGCGCCGCGGGACGCGCACCACGTACTGGTTGAAAGTGTGACCGCGCCCGGTGACCTCGGCTGGCAACCCGACGGTGCCGTCGAGGCCGGCCTTGTGGAACAGCCGAGCATAAAGGCGCGCGTTCGCGCGGCGGCCTTCGATCCAGGCCGTGACGTGGGGCAGCTTGACTCGCAGGATCGCCGCCTGCAGGGCGTCGAGGCGGAAGTTGCCGCCGATCCGGGGATGGAGGTAGGCCCCCGACTGCCCGTGCATGCGCAGCTCCTTGAGCAGGCGGGCCAGGTCGTCGTCCGCGGTGGTGACCATGCCGCCGTCGCCGAAGCACCCGAGGTTCTTCGAGGGAAAGAACGAGAAGGCACCCATCACGCCGATGCCGCCGACCGGGGTGCCCTCGTAGCTGGCTCCCCACGACTGCGCGCAGTCCTCGAGCACCGGCACAGCCCCGCAGGCGTTGCGGATCGCGCCGAGGTCCGCCGACTGACCGAACAAGTGGACCGGCATCACCGCCTTGGTGCGTGGACCCAGGCGAGCCTCGACCTGGCCGGGGTCGATGCAGTAGTCGACCGGGTCGACGTCGACGAAGACGGGGCGGGCCCCGAGCCGGGACACCACCCCGGCGGAGGCGAAGAAGGTGAAGGTGGGCACGATCACTTCGTCGCCGGGGCCGACCCCGAGCGCCATCAGGGCAGCCAGGAGGGCGTCGGTACCCGAGCTCATGCCGACCGCGTGCCGCACGCCGAGGACATCGGCGGCCTCGCGCTCGAAGGCCTCGACCTCGGGACCGAGGATGAAGCGCTGGCTCGTACACACACGGTCCAGGGCAAGCTGGACGTCGTCGCGGAGGGGGGCGTACTGACGGGCAAGGTCGAGCAGGGGAACGGGCATGGGGCTCTCCTTCGGGCGTCGCGCTGTCGAGTCCGCAACCGAGGGCCGTCGCGGATGCCGGGCCGCGGCGGCGACTGTGATCCGGTCGGCCCGCTCTCCGCCGCGACGCGGACGTCACGGAGAGGACCCCCGGAAGGACTGCAGGATAAACCAGATCCCGAGAAAGACGAGCCTGCATTTCTCACCACATCACGTCTCGAGGGCGCCGAAATGGCTGTCAGCGCGGAGCAATCGAGCAGCGAAGCGCCGAGGCGGACACCCGCCGGGGGGTTGGAGGTCGGGAGGATGCGGGGGCGGCGGGTCTATGAGGGGCTGGGGGTGGAAATGAGTACATACGTCGCAGGCGACAAGTTGCGAGAGGGCCCGCGCTGGCTGGCAGGTCGGCATCCGCAGTAGGGAGGTGGTGAGAAATGCAGGCAACGGGGCGTGGTTTCGGTAAGTGAGCCGGCTCTGCTAGGATTCGCGCGCACACGGCCTCCGGGAGGACTTTCATGCACATCTGCGTCGTTGGCACCGGGTATGTCGGGCTGGTCACGGGCGCCTGCCTGGCAGACTTCGGCATGGACGTCACCTGTGTCGACAAGGACGCGTCCAAAATCGAGATGCTGCTCAAGGGTGAGATTCCGATCTACGAGCCCGGCCTCGACGCACTGGTGGCCAAGAACGTCAAGCAGCACCGGCTGCACTTCACCACCGAGCTGCCGAGCTCGATCCAGAAGGCGCTGGCGGTCTTCATTGCGGTCGGCACCCCGCCGAAGGAAGACGGCTCGGCGGACCTCTCCTACGTCATCGAGGTCGCCGACGCGATCGCGGAGAACCTCAACGGCTACAAGGTCATCGTCACCAAGTCGACGGTCCCGATCGGGACCGGGCAGACGATCGAGCGCATCCTCGGCAAGCGCACCGGCGGGACACACCCGTTCTCGGTGGTCTCCAACCCCGAGTTCCTGCGCGAGGGGTCGGCGATCGCCGACTTCATGCGCCCCGACCGGGTGGTGATCGGCGCCCGCGATCCCCAGGCGATCGCAATCATGAAGGACATCTACTCGCCGCTCTACCTGATCGAGACCCCGTTCGTGATCACCAACGTCGAGTCCTCCGAGCTCATCAAGTACGCCTCCAACGCGTTCCTGGCGACCAAGATCACCTTCGTCAACGAGGTTGCCGAGCTGTGCGAGCGCCTCGGCGCCGACGTCCACCACGTCGCCAAAGGGATGGGTCTCGACAACCGGATCGGCTCCAAGTTCCTCCACCCCGGCCCCGGTTACGGCGGCTCCTGCTTCCCCAAGGACACCCAGGCACTGGCGGACATCGCCCGCCAGGCCGGTCGTCCGTTCGACATCGTCGAGACCGTCGTGCGGGTCAACGACCGGATCAAGCAGCGCTCGATCGACAAAGTCCGCGCCGCACTCGGCGGTCCAGTCGACGGCGCGACAGTGGCAATCCTCGGGCTCTCCTTCAAACCCGAGACCGACGACATGCGCGACTCGCCGTCGATTCCGCTCATCGCCTCGCTGATCGCGGAGGGCGCGACGGTTCGGGCCTTCGACCCGGCCGGCATGGCCAACGCCCGCGCGGTGTTGCCCTCCTCGGTGGTCTACTGCGACGACTCCTACCAGACCGTCGAGGGCGCCGACATCGTGGTGATCGTTACCGAATGGAACCAGTTCAGGTCGCTGGACCTCGGCAAGCTGCGCGAGACGATGAGCCGGCCGGTCATGGTCGACCTGCGCAACGTGTACGAGCCAAAGAAGATGCGCGAGGCCGGCTTCACCTACGACAGCGTCGGCCGCGCGGCGAAGGACCTGCCGTAGCGTCGAAGGGCAGCGCTCGGACACGGAGGCGCCACTTCTACGTCAGACCCCATGGTCCGCGGCCCGCGGCCGCTGACCTCGCGTGCCGGCGCGGCGCCGTTCGAGCGGCGACCGCTCGCCCGCCCCCGCACCGACCCGCGCCGATCCGCTGACGCGGATCGCCGGGGTCACCCGTTCCCGCCACGGAGGTCGGAGCTCCAGCGTGGCCGTCCCGCCCCGCCACCCCCCACCCACCGCCCTCGGAAATCCGCACATGGCGGGCGCTCCGCGCTCGCTCATGCGCGGGTTTCCAAGGGGTGCAGGAAAACAGGCAGGGTCATCGCAGGCTTCTTCGAACGGGAACCGCAATCCCGGATCGTCTTGGCTGATGGCACGCTTGCCGATCCTCCCATCCCTTTTCACCCGACCGCAGAACGAGGGTTCCACGGGTCGTAGGGGAGGAGCTTGCCTCCTCCCGATTTTCCGAACGTAGAGTCCCGCGCCAGCGAGGTGCCGCCGCGATGCACACCGTCCGTACCGCGCTGCGGATCCCGGCCCGCCTCCTCGTCCTGACCGTCGCCGCGCCCGGCGCCGGAGAACGAACGGGCGGAGACAAGCTCCGCCCCTACGAGACCTGGGAGATCACTGCCACCGTCCCGGTACTGGTACGGCCGATGGAACGACCCACCAAGAACTTCCTTGTCTCCGCCCCTCAGACAGCCGCGCATGGCGGAGCACCCGGTGCTCCGACTTGGGTGGCTTTCTGAGGGTGGTTGGGTGGGGGGCGGCGGGGCGGGATGAACCGCGCATCGCGGGCCCCCCTCGGGAGGACGCTCGAGTCGGGTCTCACGGGCGTTGTGGGGCCCCGGCGGCCTGCGAAGCAGGACGCAGCGGGGCGGCGGGTGGCGGCGGCGAACGGCCCTCCGTTCGACGACGCCGCTCGCCGTCACGCGTGGATCGCGGCTCCGAGCCGCGATCCCGGGGCCCAGGTGAGCACGTTCCCCGTCAGTGCTGAGCGTAGACTCGGCTCATGAGCGACGAGACCCCGGACGCGATGCGCCTCGACATCTGGTTGGACATCGCCTGCCTCTGCAAGACCCGATCGCAGGCCCAGACTGCCTGCAAGTCGGGCCGAGTCGACGTCAACGGCGACCGCGGGACGCCCCATCGCATGGTGCGGGCGGGCGACGAGATCCGGATCAGCCTGCCGGGCGGGCGCACGCGCATCATCGAGGTCCGCGAGCTGGTCGCGACCTCGGTCTCCAAGGCGCGCGCCCGCGAGCTCTACGAGGACCACACCCCTCCGCCGACGCCGGAGGAGGTCGAGGCGAGGCGGATGCAGCGACTCGCCCAACCGCCGCGGCGGTTGCCCGGCGCCGGGGCGCCGAAGAAGAAGGAGCGCCGCGACCTGCGCCGGATCAAGGAAGAGTGGTAGCCGAGGGGGCCGCGGGCAGCAGCGAAGCCACGAGGACCGAGAACGGGTTGGGGGGGCGGCACCTGGCCGGAGGTCACATTCGCGAGCCGCCGTGCCGCGCGCTACCATGGCTCGATGCAGCCCCGCGGCGACTTCGAGGCGCTCATCCTCGACAGCCTCCCGTATGCCGACCGTCACCTCCTGCTCTCGGTCCTGACGGCGCCACACGGCGTGGTCCGGGGCATTGCGCGCGGGGTCCGGGGCGGCAAGGCGCCCGCCGCCGCCGCGGCCCAGATTCTGTCCCTGGTGCGGCTCGAGATTTCCTACGGGGCCCATGCAGAGCTCGCGACCTTTCGCCGCCTCGAGCTGGTCGAGTCCTCGTACCCACTCGCCGCCAGGCTCGAGCTGTTCGCAGCGGCTTCAGCGGTCGCCGAGCTCCTGCTCACCTTCTGCCCGCCTCACGAACCCGCCCAACGCGCATTCCGTCTCGGCCGGACGGTTCTCGCCGGACTCCTCGGCGACATCCGCCCGGAGATCGCGGTGGCCTACACCGCCCAGTGGACGCTCGCGCTTGCCGGCCTGATGCCGTCGCTCGACACCTGCGGCGCGTGCGGGACCGCGCTCGAGGCGCCCTTCGCGACTCGACCCGCGGATGGCCATCCGGTGTGCGGGCGCTGCAGTCCGGGCGATGCCCGGCACCTGGACAGGACCGACCTCGGCTTCCTCGCGGTGGTGCGCCGAAGGCCCCTCGACGAGGTCGGCGACACGCTTCCCCGAGGCGTCGGCGAGTGGCTCGACCAGGTGGTGCGCGCCGTCGCCGAGCGTCGGCTGCCGGCGCTCGACTTCTTCCGCGTCCACGGAGGCGGGCGTGGATGAGCTGGGCGTCGAACGTCGCGGGGACGCCACCCTGGTCACCTTTCGCCGGCCGGTGCTGCATACCGCGGTCCTGGCCGCGCTCGAGCGCGTGGTGGAGGCGCTGGCCGCGCACCCGGGCCCCCTCATCCTGGCTTCGGAGCACCCGCGGATCTTCCTCGCCGGCGCGCACCTGGCGGAGATCGCCGCGCTCGACGCCGGCTCGAGTGCGGCCTACGCGCGCACCGGTCGTCAGGTCCTCGCCCGGCTCGCCGCTCACCCTGGACCCACGGTCGCCGCGGTCGACGGGGCCTGTTCGGGAGGCGGCTGGGACCTGGTTCAGGCCTGCGACCGCGTGGTCGCTGGACCGCGAGCTCGCTTCGCCCACCCCGGCGTCCGGCGCGGTCTGGTCACCGGTTGGGGCGGCACCTGGTCGTTGCCAGCTGCTCTCGGCGCCGCCGCCGCTCGCGGCGCCATCCTCACGGGCTGCGAGCTCGACGCGGACGACCTCGAGACCTCAGGATGGGTACGAATCGCCACCACCGAGGTGGCCTCGGCGGCGGCGGCCGAGGCTGCGCGCCTCGCCGCCCTCCACCCGTCCCGGCTCGTCGCCTGGAGGTCGTTGAACAGTGGGCGTTTCGTTGACAGGTTCCGCGCCTTCGTGGTACACACGGTGGGACCGTACGATCCCTCATCGGGGCGGGAGCCGTCATGAGCAGCACCCTTCTTCTCGCCGACGACAGTCTCACGATCCAGAAGGTCGTCGAGCTGACCTTCGCGGACACGGACTTCGGGGTGGTGGCGGTTTCGAGCGGGGACGAGCTGCTGCGCCAGATTCCCCTGTGCCAGCCCGACGCGGTCATTTGTGACGTCATCATGCCCGGCAAGGATGGCTACCAGGTCTGCCAGGAGATCAAGTCAAACCCTGCCTGGCTGCACATCCCGGTGATCCTGCTGACCGGCACGTTCGAGCCCTTCGACCGCGACCGCGCCCTCGCCGCCGGCTGCTCGGAGGTCATCACCAAGCCGTTCGAGGCCCGCAAGCTGGTCGAGACCGTCGAACGACTGGTCCAGTCCGCCGCGGAGTCGACCCAAGACGCCGACGACTCGGCGATCGCTGGCAGCTTCACACCGTCGTGGTCCGACGCCGACCGGCCGTCGTCGGGCGGGTTCCAGCCGCTTGAGACGCCGGAGGTCGAGGACGACTTCGACTTCGGCACCCGACTGTCGATGCAGTCCCCGGAGATCGCCCAGGCGCAACCTGTCGAGCCCGTCCAACCGCCGCCGGAGGCCGAGGACAGGTGGCCTGCGGAGACCCTCGAACCCGAGCCCGCCGCGGCCGCGCCGATCGACGAGCCCGTACTCGAGCCGCAGGACTTCGCCGAGGTCGAGCTTACCGGCGAGGGTGACGAGACCTCCGAAGGCTACGAGACGACCGAGCTGGACGACGGTGACTTCGAGCACGGCTCTGACGAGGAGGCCGAGGGCGAGTTCGAGTCCGCGGGTTCGTTCGAGCCCGAGGTCGAGGGCGTCCAGGAGCCCGAGGCTGAGCCCGAGGCTGAGCCCGAGATCGAGCCTGAGCCCGAGCCTGCCACCGAAGCTCCGCGAGAGCCAGAGGTCGAGCCCTTCGCCGCTGCGCCTCCCAGCCCGCCATCGCTCCCCGCTCGTCCACCGGCGCCCGCCCTGGTCCGCGCCGAAGCAGGCGTCGGGGAGCCGTTCACTGCCGACGACAGCGGCATCGGTGCCGCTCGAGAGCCTCTACCGGCTCCGGAAACCGCCACCGCCGCTCAGGCCCCTGTCATGCTCAGCGACGAGGATGTCGAACGCATCGCACGGAAGGTCCTCGAGCTTTCCTCGGGCACCCTCGAGCGCATGGCGTGGGAGGTCCTTCCCGACATGGCCGAGCTGGTCGTCCGCGAGCGCGTCCGCCAGCTCGAGGCGGCCGTCGACGGCGCCGCTCCCGCTGAAGAACCCCAGTGACAGATACCCTGTCGACTGCGTGACGGGGTAGACGGCGGTGTCTGAGCGCCCACGATGGCGGGTCCTGGTGGTCGAGGACGACCCGTTCAGCCGTGAGCTCATCTGCGAGTACCTCCAAGCCGGCCCCTACGACGTCGTCACCGCCTGCGACGGCGTCGAAGCATGGCACCGCCTCGAGAGCGAGGCGGGATTCGACGTCGTCGTGCTCGACCGCATGATGCCCCGCCTCGGCGGGATCGAGCTCCTCACCAGGATGAAGGAGCACCCCCACCTCCACCACCTCCCGGTGATCGTGGAGACGGCCGCTGCGGACCAGGCCGACATCGCTGAGGGTATCCGGGCCGGAGCCCATTACTACCTGACCAAGCCCCTCGACGGCTCGGTGCTCGAGTCGATGGTGCGCGCCGCAGCAACCGACCACGACCGTGTTCGGCAGCTCCTGGCCGAGGTTCGGCTCAGCGCAGATGCGATCCGGCTGCTCGGGACCGGTCACTTCGGCTTCCGCACACCGGAGCAGGCGACCGGTCTCGGCGCCCTGCTCGCCAAGGCCTGTCCCGACCCCGAGCGGGTCGTGGTCGGTCTCACCGAGCTGCTGGTCAACGCCGTCGAGCACGGCAACCTCGAGATCGACTACGAGCTCAAGGGAGAGCTCCTCCGATCAGGCCGGTGGACGGAGGAGGTCCGCCTCCGGTTGGCGCGGCCGGAGTTTCGGGACCGCCTGGCAACGGTTCACGTGGAGCGCGCAGCCCACCGGCTCACCTTCGTGATCCGCGACCAGGGCCCGGGCTTCGACCCGCAGCCCTTCATGGTCATCGACCCTCAGCGTTGCTTCGACAACCACGGTCGCGGCATCGCGATCGCCAACCTCATGAGCTTCGACGCCCTCGAGTACCGCGACCACGGCCGTGAGGTCGTCGCGCGGCTGGAAGGGGCGCCCGAGCAGCGCTAGCCCGCACGATTCACCAGACTTCTCCTGCGACCGGCGATGCGCCGCGCTCAGTGGTGCTTTCTCACCTCGGGGTTCTCAACGTACTGTCAAGTACGCTTCCGCGCCCCTCGGCTCGAAAACCCCGCTGCGTGCGACACCTCGCCGGTCTCGCGACGAACCCTGGTGAATAATGCGGGCTAGCCCGCACGATTCACCAGACGCCTGTTACGAACGGCGATCGGAAACCACCAGATACAATGGACGGTGCCCTGCTCGGGAAACCGGCTGCAGGTTGTCGACGTTAAGGGGTCAGATCGCCACTCAACCCTGCTTCGTAGGTTCGGAGGTCGTCATGGGAAAGGTCCGCTCGTTGCTCCACCGCCAAGGTGGGCACCCCGATCGACGGGCACGGCTGGCGCTCGCCACCTGCGTCGGGTTGATCGCGCTCGCTGTGGCGGGCCTGGCCCAGGAGACGATCGTCGAGTCGAACAAGTTCTTCGACGTGGTCAAGGTCAACGTCGTCAACGTCGAAACCTTCGTCACCGGGCGGGACGGGAAGCCGGTCCTCGGGCTGACGCCAGACGACTTCGAAGTCACCGTCGACGGGGAACCGGTCGCGATCCGGAACTTCTTCACCGTCGACGGCGCCCGCGTCCGTCAGCTCGAGCTCACCGACCGCGCCGGGAACGAGCCCAGGGACGTTGCCCCGGCCGACCTTCCCGACTACCAGCGCCTCAACCTGATCGTGTACGTCGACAACTCGGCGATCCAACCGCGCTCTCGCAACCGCGTCCTCAGCCAGCTCAACAAGCTGCTGGCCAGCGAGCTCAGCCGTGATGACCGGGTCATGGTCGCGACCCAGGGTTCGCGGCTCGACATCCGCCTCGGCTTCACCGACCCTCGCGAGAAGCTCGGGCCGGTGCTGGACACGATGGCCCACGAGGTCGGCAAGGGCGGCCTGTTCGTCAATGACCGCGACTTCATCCTCCGCACCATGGAGCGCACCGACACCTCGACACCCCAGCTTGACTCGGGCCAGGACACCCGGGTAGACGAGGCCCAGGCTCTGCTCCAGGACATCGAGGCCTGGTGCCAGTACAAGTACGAGGTGACCCGGGCGTCGATCCGGACAATGCGCCAGCTTGTCGACTCGCTCGCCGGCCTTCCCGGCCGCAAAGCGATCCTGGACGTCAGCGAAGGCGTGTCGATGCGCATTGGGGAGCCCCTTTTCCAGGCCTGGGTGGCCAAGTTCTCGCGCGTGCTGTCGACCACCGCCGATGTTCCGATCGAGCTGCGCGGGATCTCACCCCAGGCTGCGTCGGCCCGGTACAACATCCGCCCGTTCATTACCGACCTCGCCGCCCGCGCCAACGCCAACCGCGTGACCCTGTACGCGATCGACGCATCGCAGGGCATGATCGAGAGCTACGTCACCGCATCGAACCCTGGATACGAGGGCGGATCGCAGCTTTCTGTCATGCAGGCCTTCGGCGACCAGGAGGCGCTGCAGTTTCTCGCCGGGACCACCGGCGGCCGCCAGATCACCAATCTCGAGAACGTCGCCCTCGCCATCGATCAGCTCAGGTCAGACTTCGACAGCTACTACTCGCTCGGGTTCACACCCTCCGGCGAACCCGACGGTGCCTACCACCGGATCAAGGTCACGGTGAAGCGCAATGGCGTCACCGTCCGCCACCGCGAGGGCTTCCGCGCCAAGTCGGCGGACGAGTTCATGTCCGACCGGACGATGTCGGCGGTTTTCCTCGGCGTCACCACCAACCCACTCGACATCGCTCTTCAGACCGGCACCGCCCACCGCGACTCGAACAGCGGCGAGTACCTACTCCCGGTCAACGTCGTCATCCCCCTCGGACGACTGCTCCTGCTTCCGAGTGAGGACGTGCTCGAGGGTCGGTTGAGCGTCTTCGTCGCGGTGCGCGGCGCCGACGGCCGCTCCTCCGACGTCCAGCGGCGCGAGCTTCCCTTACGAGTGCCCAACGACGTCCTTCTCGAGTCGCCGGACCGCAAGCTCACCTACTCGCTGGACCTCATGATGCGGGAGGGCGAGCAGACCGTTGCGGTCGGCGTCCGTGACGAGGTCGCCGAGATCGACTCGACGGTGTCCGTCGGGGTCACGGTAGGCGGCACCGGCGGTTAGGCGACGCGCCCTGCTAGACTTCCAAAACCCCTTCCGGGGCAGGAGACCGCGATCATGACCGAACCGACCCTGGACACGCGCTACGAGCCCTCGAGCTTCGAGCGGGGCTGGTACGAGCGCTGGGAGGCCTCCGGCGCATTCTCGCCCGAGCTGCCGTCGAGCAAGCCGCCCTTCTGTATCGTCATCCCCCCGCCCAACGTCACCGGCAAGCTGCACATCGGCCATGCCCTCCAGTTCACGCTCCAGGACCTGGTGATCCGCTGGCGGCGCATGCAGGGCTACAACGCGCTGTGGCTGCCGGGCACCGATCACGCCGGCATCGCGACCCAGGTCATGGTCGAGCGCCAGCTTGCGCGCGAGTGCACGTCGCGCCAGGCGCTCGGCCGCGACGCCTTCCTCGAGCGCATGTGGACATGGAAGGAGGAGCACAAGGACAACATCTCGGTCCAAGCGAAGGCGCTCGGTTCGTCCTGCGACTGGAGTCGCGAGCGTTTCACTCTCGACGAGGGGTTGTCGCAGGCGGTGCTGCACTCCTTTGTCACCCTCCACGAGCAGGGCCTGATCTACCGCGACCGCCGTCTGATCAACTGGTGCGTGCGCTGCCACACCGCGCTGTCCGACCTCGAGGTCGTCCACCAGGACATCCAAGGCAGGCTCACCGACTTCGCCTACCCCCTCGAGGACGGCGGCGAGGTTGTCGTGTCGACCACCCGGCCGGAGACGATGCTCGGCGACAGCGCGATCGCCGTCCACCCCGGCGACCCGCGCTACCACAGTCTGGTCGGGCGCTTCGCCCGCCACCCGTTCCTCGACCGGCGGATCCCGATCATCGCGGACGCCGAGCTGGTCGACCCGGAGTTCGGCACCGGCGCGGTCAAGGTGACGCCCGCGCACGATCCCAACGACTTCGCCACCGGTCTCCGCCACGATCTCGAGTTCATCCCGATCCTCGACGAGGACGGGCGGGTCAACGCCAACGGTGGGCCCTTCGCGGGCCAGGACCGCCTCGAGGCGCGACGTGCGGTGGTCGAAGCGCTCGAGGCCGGGGGATTACTGCGCGGCGGCCGCGAACACGAGATGGCCGTCGGCTGCTGCCAGCGCTGTGACACCGTGCTCGAGCCCTACCTTTCGACCCAGTGGTTCGTGCGCACCAGGCCCCTTGCCGAGCAGGCGCTGGCGGCGGTTGCGGGCGGCCGTATCAGCCTGGTACCCGACTTCTGGGTCGCGACCTACAACCACTGGCTCGAGAACATCCAGGACTGGTGCATCTCCCGCCAGCTGTGGTGGGGCCACCGGATCCCCGCGTGGTACGACGCCGAGGGCACCGCCTACGTCGGTGCCAGCGAGAACGACGTGCGCGCCCGCTACGGCCTTGCGCCCGACCTGCCGCTCGAACAGGATCCGGACGTTCTCGACACGTGGTTCTCCTCCGGGCTGTGGCCGTTCTCGACCCTGGGTTGGCCGGACGCTACCGCCGACCTTGCCGCCTTCTACCCGACCTCCGTGCTGATCACGGGCTTCGACATCCTGTTCTTCTGGGTCGCCCGCATGATCATGATGGGCTGCCACCTGGCTGGCGACATCCCGTTCCACACTGTCCATCTCACCGGCCTGGTCCGCGATGCCCAGGGACAGAAGATGTCGAAGACGAAGGGCAACACCGTCGACCCGCTCGAGGTCTGCGCCACCTACGGTGCCGACGCGGTCCGCTTCACCCTTGCCGCGCTCGCATCGCCAGGACGGGACCTCCCGCTCGACCTCAGTCGCATGGAGGGCTACCGGGGGTTTGCCACCAAGGTTTGGAACGCGGCCCGGTTCGTCCAGATGCGGCTGGTCGGCGACGAGATCCCCCTCGCCGAGCTCGACCTCAAGCTGCTCGCGCCGACCGAGCGCTGGATCCTGTCGCGGCTGTCGCACACCGTGCGCTCGGTCAACCGCGCCTGGGAGAGCTACCGCTTCGACGAGGGCACCCACCAGCTCTACCACTTCGTGTGGCACACCTACTGCGACTGGTACCTCGAGCTCGCCAAGACCACCGCCGACCGGCGCGAGGTGCGGTCGGTCCTGCGCGGCGTGCTGCTCGAGGCCCTCGCGCTGCTCCACCCTGTGATGCCGTTCATCACCGAGGAGATCGCCACCAAGCTCGGGCGCGAGGGCATGCTGATTACCGCCCGCTACCCCGAGCCGACTCCCGGTTGGGAGAATGACGAGCTCGAAGCTGACCTCGAGACCCTGCAGGCGCTGGTCGGCGGACTACGCTCCTACCGCTCTCTGCTCGGGCTTTCGCCGCGCAGCCCGATCGCGGTCACGCTGGTCAAGGCCGATGCCCATCGCGCCTCGTTCCTGCGCGCCCAGGCGGTCCAGCTCGAGCGGCTTGCCGCGGTCTCCGAGGTCTCGGTCGGCCCCGCACCCGAACACTCGGTGCACGAGCTGCTCGGCGGCCTCGAGGTCGCGCTCGCCTTCCCCCGTGGCTCGATCGGCCCCGAGCAGCGTGAGCGGATTGCCAAGGAGGTCGCGGGCCTTGAGCGCGAGGGCCAGGGCCACGAGGCCCGGCTCGCCAATCCCGGCTTCACCTCCAAGGCACCGCCGGAGGTGGTCGAGGGCGCGCGAACGCGGCTCGCGGAGGTCCGCACCCGCCTCGAGCGGCTGCGGAGGACCCTCGACGCGGTGTCCGGGTGATGGACCTGCTGGCGCGCCTGTGGACCTCGCTCGGCGCCGCCGCCGACAACCTGCTCTACCTCTCGCTCACCGACTCGACCCACGCCGCCGCCGGGAGGCTCATCGACGAGGTCGACGACGAGGAAGCGAGCCTCGGTCCGACGGTGCTCATCGCCGCCCGGCAGTCCGCCGGCCGCGGCCGCGGGGACCACACCTGGTCCTCTCCGGAAGGCGGCCTCTACCTGAGCTGGGTCGCAACCGGTGTCCCGCCCGCGCGGGTCGCCCAGCTGCCGATGCTGGCCGCGGCCGCGACATCGCAGGCGCTGGCCGCGGTTGGGCTCGAGGGACACGGCGTCAAGTGGCCCAACGACATCCTCCAGGACGGCCGAAAGCTCGCCGGACTGCTGATCACCGCCCGCCACGGGGCGCCGTACTGGGCGACCGTGAGCCTCGGCGTCAACCTCGCCGCCGCCCCCGACCTCGGCCCTGGCGCGTCCTACCCGGCCGGAAGCCTCGCCGACGTCCTCGGACCCCGAGAGTGGGTCGAGTGGGCGGAGCCGATCATCTCGACCTTCGTCGTCGAGCTCGCGCGGGGGATCGCCGAGCCGGCCCCTGCCGTGCGGCGATGGCGGGAAGCGCTGGTCCACCGACCCGGGGACACCGTCGCGGTTCACCTCGCCTCCGGCGAAACGGTCCGTGGACGGTACCGGGGGGTCACTGACGAAGGCTACCTGCGCCTTGCGATCGATGGTGCCGAGCGCGTCGTCTCGACCGGTGACGTGTTCCCGGCGCTCGGCGAACCCGAGGCGGACGGTCCCGGCACCGTCTGACCCACGATCCGGACCCGGGCAGCAGCGCCCGTTGCCGTCCGACCGACCGGCTGCAGGGACTTCGGCTCACCACACCGTCAGGGCCCCGACGGGTCGCCGATCCTGCCCGCATTTCTCACCAGGGTGACGGCTGCGGACCGAGGGAGACCGTTGCCCATTGCGGGATGACCATTGTTCCGCAATGGGTCCCTATCCGCGGCGCCTTCTTGAACTCGCTCAAGCACACTCGCCGACAGCAGCGGTGCGTGGCCGAAGTCTCGCTACCAGCGAGACCATCGGCCACCCGCTGATGGCGGAGAGACGCAAGCAGCGAAGCTGCGCAGCAACGTAGCCTTTGCTACGCCTCGCTCGCTCGTCCTGTGAAACCGCCCAACCTTACGGCCTCTCTCGGCCCTCGCTTCGCCAGCCGGTGAGAAGTGCAGGCTAGTCGTCGTCCTCGCAGCTCTCACCGCGGACACCCTCGAGACCCTCGCGAATGAGCCACGGCACCATCGCGATGGCGGCGACGGGATCGGCCCACCACCAGCCGAGAGCGGCGTTCAGCCCGAGTCCCAGAAGCAGCGTGAGGGACAGGTAGGAGCAGGCCAGGGTCTCCTTGGCCTCGGCGGCGAGGGCGCGGCTGCCCAAGTGGCGCGCGGCGCGCAGCTTGCCCCATGCCACCAGGGGCATGATCACCATCGACGCGACGGCGAGGACGATGCCGACCATGCTTTCCGCAGCGGCCTCGCGGCGCCACAGCCCCCACCCAGCCTCGGCCGCCACGTAAAGCGCAAGGAGCAGAAAGGTGACGCCGATGACGCGGTGGACAGTTCGCTCGCTGGCCTCGACGCGCTCGTGGTCGGCGCCCCGGGCCTCGACCGACAGCCGCCACAGTAGCGCCGCCGCAGCGATCAGCTCGATGATGCTGTCGAGGCCGAAACCGACCAGGGCGATCGAATCGGCGACGACACCGGACCACAGGGCGACACCCGCCTCGATCGCGTTGTAGGCCATGGTGGCGGTCACCAGGCCGAGCGCGATCCGCCGCCAGCGGTCGGGATCGGCCACGTCAGCCACCCGTGACACGCTTCAGGCGTCCCATGAAACGCTCGGCCGGCTCGAAACCGGTGACCCGGAAGCGCTCAGTACCTGCGTTCCAGACCACCACGGTCGGCACGCCGCGGACGTCGTACTCGCGCTGCAGCGCCTGGCTGGCGGCGTCGGCACGGGTCAGGTCGACCTTGAAACGGGTGAACCCGCCCAGCGCCTCCCGCACCGCCGGATCGGCGAACGTGATCGCGTCGAGCTCCTTGCACGGCGCACACCAGTCGGCGTAGAAGTCCACGATCACCGGTCCGCCGGCGGCGATGGCGGTCGACATCGCGCCCGCCTCGTAGGGCGCCCACTCCAGGTGACCGGCGGCAGCCGCCTCGCCGCCGCCCTCATGCAGCCGCATCGTCGGCGCCAGGACGACCCCAGCCGCCAGCATCACCGCGGACGCGAGACGCATCGAGCGGTCGATCGCGGGCTGCTCGTGGCCGGTCCGATCGACCACCAGCAGGTAGAGGGCGCCGAGCACCAGCACCACCGGCATCAGCCAACCGCCGACTGCCGCGGGCAGCTGCGGCCCCGCGAAGTAAGCAGCCATCGCGATCAGGAGCACGCCGAACAGCCGGCGCACGCCGACCATCCACATCCCGGACGAGGGCAGGCGGTTGACCAAGCCGGTGAACGTGCCGAGCAACAGGTAGGGAAGACCGAGGCCGAGGGCGAGGGTGAAGAACACCGTGAACCCGAAAACCGGGTCGCCGCGCTGACCGACCAGGGTCAGCAGCCCGATCACGAACGGCCCGATGCAGGGCGCCGCGATGAACCCCATGATGAGGCCCATGAGCAGCGCCCCGACCACGCCACTGCGGCCCCCGGAGGCGCGCTGAGCCCAGCCGGGCACCCGCAGCTCCCACAGGCCGAACATCGACGCGGCGAGCGCCAGCAGCACCGCGACGATGACCCCGACCACCCACGGGCTCTGGAGCGCGCTGCCGAACAGTGCCCCCCCGAGGGCGGCGAGGACCCCGAGCACCGAGTAGGTCGCGGCGATCCCAATCACGTAGGCGAGGGCGAGCCAGAATGTCCCCCGCGAGCGGTCTTTGGTCTGCTGTGCGAAGAAACCGATCGTGATCGGGATGAGTGGGAACACGCACGGCGTCAGGTTGAGGGCCAGCCCGCCGAGGAACACGCCGATCAGGAGAAGGGGAAGGGACTTCGCTGCCAGTCGTCCAGCCTCCTGCTCGCCCGCGCCGCCACTCCCGACGGCCGGGGACGAGGCCGTGGCCGCGGCGAAGAGCTCCTCATTCGTCGGTTGGACAGCCGTCCCGGCCCGGGCGACCGTCATCTCAAGGGTCGCCGTCACGTCGGTCGGTGCCAGGCACTGGCTCGAGTTGCAGGCCTGCGCGGTCACCACGACCGCCAGCCGGACTGGGCCGGAGACGTTTTCGGGCACCGTGACCGCCGCCGGGATGATCACCCGACCCTGCCAGACCTCGATCGGCGTCTCGGAGAAGGCGAAACGCACAGCCTCGCCGTCCGGGAAGCTCGGCACAGGATCCAGCCAGCCCTCCGGAAGCTTCCAGGCCAGCGTGGTCGGGACCGAGAAGTCGTCGCCCGGTGTGTCGCTGTTGACATGCCAACCGCGGTCGACCGTCACGACCACGGCCAATCTCGCCGACTCGCCGGCGACCAGCGGCTCGTGCTCCGCGACCAGACGGGCCCGGAACACGGGCTCGTCGCCGAGACCCTGGGCGGCGACCACGACCACGCCCAGGCACAGGCACAGCAACAGGATCGCACTCGATAGACGCTTCATCAGTCCCCCTGACACCGGCGGCCGGAGCAACCTCTCGCGGTCACGGGTCGACCAGCTCCGGGGCCAACCGACGGACCAGCCGGCGGGCGTCGTCGTCGAACCGTTCCCAGCTCTTCTTGATCAGCTCGGGGCGACGGGTTACGGTGAGCTCGACCGCGCGCTCCAGACGCCAGCCACGGACCGCCGCGTGGTTGCCGGAGACCAGCACGGGAGGGACTTCGAGCCCCTCCACTACCGGCGGTCGGGTGTAGCACGGGTAGTCGAGCAGACCGTTGACGAACGAGTCCGCCGCGACCGACTCCGGATCGCCGACGACCCCGGGTACCAGGCGTGCGACCGCCTCGATAACCGCCATTGCGGCGACCTCTCCGCCGCCGAGCACGAAGTCGCCGAGCGAGACCTCGAGCGGTTGCAGAATCTCGTGGACGCGTTCGTCGAAGCCTTCGTAACGCCCGCACAGCAGCAGTACTCGAGCGTGGCCGGCGAGCTCTTCGACCAACGTCTGGTCGAGCGCCCGCCCCCGCGGCGTGAGCAGCACCCGGAGGCAAGGCCCCGGCGGCGCCGCCTCGATCTCACGCACCGCAGCGAGCACCGGCGGCGCCTGCAGCACCATGCCGGCACCGCCTCCGTAGGGCTCGTCGTCCACCTGGCCCCAGCGGTTGCCTGCCCACCCCCGCAGGTCGTGTGCCTCGACCGTGACGTCACCCCGGGCGACGGCGCGGCCGAGCACGCCAGTCTCTCGAAAGGCGTGGACAAGGGCCGGAAACAGCGTGAGGACATCGAAACGCATCGGCATTTCCGTCGGAGCGGCCGGTCCGGAGGCTGTGGTCAGGCGAGCTCGGCGTCGTCGTCGAGTAGGCCGGGAATGGGCTCGAGAACCACCACCCGGCCGTCGAGATCCACCTCACGGACGATTTCGGGAACGTAGGGCACCAGGAACTCGCGCTGCCCGCGGCGCACGACCAGCCGCGTCTGGCCGCCGCTCGGATCGAGACCTGTGACGACCCCGAGCTCCTCGCCGGCCGCCGAGCGGCACTCGAGGCCGACCAGGTGGTGCTCGTAGTAGTAGCCCTCGGGCAGCTCCTCGAGGGCCTGCTCCGGCAGGAACATGAAGCGTCCCCGCCATGGCTCGACGTCCTCGCGCCGGCGCAGGCCCGTGACCGACAGCAGCCACGCACCCTTGTGGTAACGAACCGCGAAGGCCTCGTGAAACTCGTCCGGGCCGGCGTCGGGCCCGAGCCCGAAACGGACTCCGGCGCTGAGGCGTTCGGGAAAGTCGGTGATGATTTCGACCAGCACATCACCATGGACGCCGTGCGGCTTGCCGACGACGCCCACGATCAGCCATTCGCCGGAGCCCTCGGGCACCCCGGAATCTGTCATCACTCGAGGATCTCGAGGACGAAGCGCTTGTGGATCTTCATACCGGCGGCCGAGAGCAGGGTGCGGATCGCCCGAGCCGTGCGGCCCTGGCGACCGATCACCTTACCCAGATCCTCGGTACGAACGCGAAGCTCCAGCACGGTGGTCTGCTCACCCTCGACTTCGGCCACCTGCACATCTTCTGGGTGGTCGACGAGGGCCCTGGCAATCTCTTCCAGCAGGTCTTTCATCGCGCTCACGGGAGATCCTTTCGTCGCAACCGCCGGACGTCACGCTTGCCGCTGCACCTTCCCGATGAGGGCGCGCACGGTCTCGGAAACACCGGCACCTTTGCTCTGCCACTCGGAAACCTTGTCCATGTCGATGCGAATTTCCGGCGGGTCGGTGTTCGGATTATACAGCCCCACCTGGTCCAAGTAGTCGGCAGTCGGCGGCTTGCGCGAATCGGACACCACCACGCGGTAGACCGGATCGTGTTTCGCCCCGCCTCGCCGCAGTCTGATCATCAACATCTGCTCACTCCTCTCCGAGCGACCGCTTTGCAGCCGCTGTGCACGGTGTCGTTCATCGGATTCCAAGCTGGCGCTTGAGGGCCTTGGGGTCGGCCTTCCCCAGACGCTTCATCAGCTTACGCATCTGGCCGTATTGCCGCAAGAGGCGGTTGATCTCCTCGACCGAGGTCCCGGAGCCCTTCGCGATCCGCCGCTTGCGCGATCCGTTGAGGAGCTGCGGGTGGCGCCGCTCCTGCGGCGTCATCGACCCGATCGCCGCCTGCATGCGCCGGAGCTGACGCTCCTGCTCCTGGGAGACCCCGCCTGCCGGCAGCATCTTGCCCATGCCCGGGATCATCTCCATGACCTGCTGGAGGGGACCCATCTTGGCCAGGCTCGCGAGCTGGTCCCTCAGGTCCTCAAGGTCGAACTGGCTCTTCTTGAGCCTCGCCTCGAGCCGCTGGGCCTGGCGCTCGTCGACCGCGTCCTGGGCTTTCTCGACGAGGGTCAGGACATCGCCCATGCCGAGAATGCGGCTCGCCATGCGGTCGGGGTGGAACTGTTCGAGGCCGTCGAGCTGCTCGCCAACACCGGCGAACACGATCGGCCGCCCGACCACCTCGCGAACCGACAGCGCCGCGCCGCCCCGGGCATCGCCGTCGAGCTTGGTTAGGATCACGCCGGTGAGGTCGAGACGCTCGTGGTAGGCGCGCGCCGAGCGGACCGCGTCCTGACCTGTCATTGCGTCAGCCACGAACAGCAGCTGACGCGGCTTCAGGATCGCCTTGAGGCGTTCGAGCTGCGCCATCAGCTCGTCGTCGATGTGAAGACGTCCCGCGGTGTCGAAGATCAGGACCTGATAGCCCTTGATCGACGCTTCGCGCAGGGCGCGCTTGGCGATCGCCTCGGGGTCGTCCATGTCGCGGGTGTCGATGGTCGGAATCAAGGCCTTCTGGCCCAGCACCAGGAGCTGCTCGCGCGCGGCCGGACGTGAGGTGTCCGCCGGGACGAGGAGCGGGAACAGGCCCTTTCTGGCCTTCACCCAGAGCGCGAGCTTGGCGGCGGTCGTGGTCTTGCCCGAGCCCTGGAGGCCGACCAGCATGACGACAGCGGGCCGCCCTTTGAAGTCGAGCTCGGTGGTCGTCCCGCCGAGCAGACGGACGAGCTCTTCGTAGACGATCTTGGTGACCATCTGGGCGGGGGTGACCGAGGTCAGGACCTCCCGTCCCAGCGCCCGCACGCGGACCCGCTCCACGAAACCGGAAGCGACCTCGACGTTGACGTCGGCCGCCAGGAGCGCGAGTCGGATCTCGCGCAGCGCAGTGTCGACGTGGAACTCCGTCAGGTGGCCCTCGCCGCGGAGGGTCTTGGTCACACGCGCAAGGCGTTCCTGGAGGCTCTCCAGCATAAGGCTGGAAGTCTAGGTGAGAGACCCACATCGGTCAAGGGCACCCGGCCGGGACCAGGCCCGCCGCCGCGGACGGACATCACACTCCCGGCATCTCGAAACGCTATAATCAGATGAGATGAAGGTGTCTCCCCCCGTGCTGCTGCCACTGCGGCCGCCGCCACGCGATGATCCCGAGGTCGCCGCAATGCTGGGAGGGCTCGCAGCAGCTGCGGATGCGCGCTGGTGCGAGCTCGATCTCATCCTCGACGGAGCCACCGCGGTGCACCGCTACACCGACGGACGGCGCGACGGCGACGGGGTCACCCTCGAGCTCACCTTCCCGGGCCGCTTCCGCGCGGGTCTCACCCTGGGGACGACAGCTCAGCCCGGGCAGGGCTTCGAGCGGCTCGCCCGCCAGCTTCTCGACCAGCTGCTGCTCGCACGGCGGCTCCAGGAGCAGGCCGCCTTCCTACGCAGCGCCTTGGACGCGAGCGACGTCGCGGTCCTGCTCTTCGACCGCGGCGGAGCGATTGTCTATGCCAACCCGTCCGCGGATCGCCTGCTCTCGCACCAGACCGAGGCCGGCCTCACCGTCAGTGAAGGAGGCGAACCGCCCCAGCCTCTGTTCAACCTGCTGTGCACGGTGGTCGAAAACCTCGTTGCCGGCGCACAGGACGCCTCGAGCTGGCAGGGAAACCTCGCCCTTTCGGACGGCACCAGACTGAGGTGCGAGCTCGTCCGCGTACGGCCCGAAGGCGAGGCCCCGACCGCACACCCGGCCGTGCTCGCCCACCTCCACCGCGCGTCGATGCTGCCGGAACTCGGGGTCGACGCCTTCGCCGACCGCCACGGCTTGAGCCCGCGCGAGGCCGAGGTGCTCCGGCTCCTGGTGCTCGGCCATGCCGTGAATGCGGTTGCCGAGCGTCTCGGAATCAGTCCCCATACCGTTCGCGACCACGTTAAGAACCTCTACCGCAAGACCGGTTCGAGCTCACGCAACGAACTCCTGCGGCAGGTCGCCTCGGACACTGCGACCGGCCTGCTCGCGAGGTGAGGGTGCCGTCGCGGTATACTGACCGGGAAACGGAGGTCGAACAATGCGCCGGTGGGTGGTCCTCCTCGCTGTTCCCTTGATCGCTGTCCTTATCATGGCCGCTGCCGAAGGCTACGTCGTGGTCCTCAAGAACGGCTCGCGCATCCGTGCCCGGGAGCCGCTCAAGATCGAGGGCCGCAACGCGATCATCACCCTCGTGACCGGTACCCTGACCAGCCTTCCCATCGACCAGGTCGACCTCGTCGCCACCGAGCGCTACAACCAGCTCGGGCTGGGCAGCGCACTGATCATCGACGAACTCAACAGCGAGACCCCCGTACCAACCTCGACTCCCAGGATCTCCCTCGGGCACTACGCCTCAATTGACATGGAGGACAACCCCGAGCTCGGAACGGCCATTACCCCCAGCCCGACGCCGACGCCCGGCATCCGCCTCCAGACGGTCCCGTACGCAGACCAGCGGATGACGAAGGCCTTCTCCCAACTGTTCGAGGACAAGCACTTCTACGTCTATCGCTTGAGCGCGGGCACCCGACCGAACTACTTCTTCGTCCAAGCGGTCACGGACTCCCAGAACCAGGTCTTCGAGGCGCTGCAGGTCATCACCGAGGCCTACTCGGTGATCGAGCAGGTCGACCCCGCAAGTGCTCCCGCCGCCCTCGAGATCGAGCTCGTGAGTTCGGGGAACAAGCGTGCGGGCACCTTCCGCCTCACGCCCGACCAGGCGAACGAGCTGGCCTCCGGGGCGGTGAGCGTGGAGAAGTTCTACATCGATCACGTCATCTTCTAGGGCCAGGGACGCTTGACGGGTTCTGCTGCGGGACACGAAACGGCACCATCTGCGCGTCTTTCGGTCTCGGCAATATCCTCAACGTAGCTGGGCTATGCCTCCGGTATGGCCGAGCCCGATATCCGCACATCTGGCACCGCCTCGTGCCCCTCGCGACGAACCCGTCAAGCGTCCCTGGCCCTCTGGGACAAAGGCTGCTGGGCTACGCCTCCGCTCGCCGGCGGCTCAAGACCCGGAACCCACGACCACCAAAGAGACACAGACGATGAGCCGCGCCGTTGGTCGGATCCTCGGACCCGATCAACGGCACGGCTCAACGTCCTCTGTGGCCCTCTCTGTGTCTCCGTGCCTCTGTGGTTCTATTACTCCGTCACCTTGACGCGGGACCGACCACGAGCCGGGCAACCACCGGATCGTGGTCGCTGGCGCGTTCGCTCTCCGGGAACTCGGCGTCGACGTGGACGACGTCGACCTCGGAGCCGGGCGCCAGCGAGGGGCTCACGACGACGTGGTCGATGTCCTCACCGCTGCCTCGGAACAGGTAGCTGTAACGCTCGTTCTCAGGGAGCTTCCAGGTCAGGTTGACCAGCCCGCCACTCTCCAACGCGCGCATCGGCGGCCGATCCTGGCGCTCGTTGAAGTCGCCCAGGATGACGATCCGGGCCGTTGGGTCGGCGGCGAGCAGGCGGTCCGCCAGGTTGCGCACCGCGAACGCCTGCTCTCGGCGCTGCGCCTCGCTCGACCGCCGCGGCGGCTGGTGGAGCCCGAGCAGCGGGTCGTCTCCGCCCTTCGAGCTCAGGTGGACGACGACCACGAACAGCGGCCGGCCGGCCACCTCGAGCTCGGCCACCAGCGGCCTTCGAGCGGGAAAGAAGCCGCGCGCGGTGTCCTCGGCGAACGCGGGGTGCTCGAGGCGCGCGGGGCTCGCCGCGAGGTGCGCTCCCGGCCCGAACCCGACCGGCCGGGCCCCTCCGGGACCGCGTCGGACGGCGCGCGCGCGGGCCGGGTCGACCAGGAGCACGACCCTTATGTTGCCGCCCGGCTGCCCGCCCTCCTGGTTGTTCTGCGGATCGAGTGAGAGCCACTCATAGTGGGGCCCACCCGCCTCCATGATGGCTTGCACCAAAGCGCCGAGGGTCGCCACCGCCGTGACCGTGCCGTCGTCGGTGGGACCGGAGTCGTCCTGGATCTCCTCGAGCGCCACCACCGCCGGCGCCGCGAGGTTGACCGCAATGACCCGGGCCACCCGCGGCAGGCGATCCGAACCCACCGACAGGTTCTCGACGTTAAAGGTGGCGATCGTGAGCCGGCTCGGCGCTGGGCCGAGGGTCGTGGTCTCGGCCTCGAGTCCCCCCGGAACCAGCCTCGGGAAGGCGTCGACGACCAGCCGATAACCGCCGTAGGCAGCGTCGAGTACGCCCTCCAGCGGCCCCGCGAAGCGGTCGCCCACCCGCGCGGCGGGGGCCTCGGGGCCGGCCACCGGCAGCGCCTCGGGGTTGAGGTCGTCCGGGGCACCGAGCAACCCGCCGCGCGCCGTCCACGGACCTGCGCCCATCCCGTCGTCCGCGACCACCTCGACCTCGCCGTAGCGGCTCGTGGGTCCGACCACGCGGGCGCCGTCGATCCGGACCCGCATCCCCTCGAGGGCCTCGAAGGTGTCAACGGCGTCCTCGCCGGGGTCGAACACGGCGAGCCCGTCGTCCTCGGCGTTGCGGCCGGGAACCGGCCGTCCGGCCGAGCCGAGCACCACCGCGGGCGGCAGGGGCGCTCCGTGGGACAGGATCTCCACCCGCGCCTCCCCTAGACGGGTCGCGGGCAGGTCGCGCGGCCGTCCCACTTCCGCCACCCGACCGTCGACGCGGACACGATCCCCCGAGGCGACCTCGACCGCGCCGACCGACGCCACGAACAGGCCGTCGGAGGTGTCGGGGTCGCCGTCGCCGACCGGGTCCTGGATCCAGAACCCGCGGTCGCCGCCGTGCGCACGAACCGCGGTCACGACCCCTTCGACCCCGCGGACCCACTCGCCGAGCAGGGGCGAGATGTGGTCGGCGCCCTGAACGTCCATGATCCGGGTCCCGCGCCGGCTTCCGATCGCGAACGCCAGGACCTGGGTCCACTGGACCCCCGGCTTGAAGTTGTTGTCGCTGATCATCACCATCAGGCGCCGCCCGTCCGGCAGCACCGGGCCCAGGGCCATCCCCTCGAGGTTGTCGAGCGGAATGCCGAGAGTATTGAGGTCGAGCACCAACTGCTTCGCCGCCGGGACCACGACGCCGGCATCGGCGAGACGCTCGACGCCCGCAATGTCGGTCGCGCCGTCGACGTCGACGCAGTACAGCCGGGCACCGTGGCCGACGCCGACCGCGAACCAACGCTCAAGCGCGAGCAGGCCGCCGTCGGGCAGCGCGAGCAGCTCCGACAGACCGTTGGTCGAGAAGGCGTCGGCCGGTCGCGGCGCGAGCGGCACCGGGTCGACCGGGTAGACATACTCGGCCTCGACCCGTCCTTCGGGGAGCTCGAGCTCGAGGATCCGCGACGGGCTGCCCTGGCCGGGAGCCGCCTCGGGCCCATCCTGGGCGAGGGCATTCTCCGTCGCGGTCAGCAACATGCTCCCGCCGTCGACCAGAGTCATGCTCTCGAACGCGAGGTTGGTTCGCACGCCGCGCCCCTCGGCGGGCATGTACCGCTCGGGCAGCGGCAACGTACCGAGCATCTGTCCATCGGCCGAGATCCGCGCCAGGAAGGGCGCGACCCCGCGCGGCGGGTCGCCTTCAGAGCCGACGATGAGCGTGCCGTCGTCCAGGCGGACGATGCTCTCGAGATCGGCGGACCAAGGAGGCAGCGGCGCCCCGCCGGCGTCGTGGAGGACGGTCGCCGAGACCACGGCGACGCCGCTTGCGGCGAGCCGCCCTCCCTCGAGATCGACCCGCAGCGTGAAGAACCGGATCGGGTCATCGACCCCACGGTCGTCGGAAACCGCGATCCACAGATTGCGCGCCGGGTCCCAGGCGAGCCCCGAGAGCCCGCCGACCTCGAGGTTGTCGACCTTCAACCCGGTCGGAATACTGGCCTCGCCGAGCAGCTCGAGCTCGACCGGCGCCGCCGCCACCGGGCGGCAGAACGCCACTGCGGCCAGAAGCAAGATCGTGAGTCGGGTCGACCGTCCCATCAGCACCTCCGGGTCCGCCGGACGGCGGGCCGGGAAAGCTTCGACCGGCTCATCCCCCGTGTCAATGGCGCGGCGGCAGCTCGTCGAGCAGGTTCGCGAAGCCGGGGTCGACCCGGCTCAGGAACTCGGGGCCGAGCGCACGGTAGGTGACCAAGATCGGCAGCAGGAACACGGTCCCGAGGTAGGGCAGGGCGAGCAGCACGAACCCCATGCAGCACGACATCAGGCCGATCGCGACGATCCCGATCCCGACCACCACGGCCAGCCCGAGCAGCATCAGGCCGTAGACCACGAACGACCACGGGTCGCGGGAAACCCACGGCAGCAGCGCGTCCCAGGCTCGGCCCACCGGGAGCTCGAAGCGGACCATGATCGGGACCACGAAGTTGTCGAGCAGCAGCAGCACGAACGCGGACAGCAGCGCAAAGACCGACCATAGGACCGCCACCGTGACGATCCCGAGCGGGCCGTGCGCGATCTGGACGGTGAGGACGATGAGCACGGCTGCGATGCCGAGCGCCGCCGCGACGAAGGCGATGCGGAAGGCGAACAGCGAGTCGCCGAGCCGACCGAGGCGTCGCCAGGGCTCCCTTACCTCAGCGCGGCCGCGGGCGACGTTGTCGAGGAAGATCACCTTTCCGCGCGAGCTCAGCCACAGCAGCAGCACGACCAGAAGGAGCACGAGCGCCACGCCGACGATCACCAGCGGCCCCCACCGGGTTTCTGCCCACAGGCGGTGCCACTCGCGAGCGAAGGCGCGCAGCACGCCGCCCACGTCGCGCGGCCTGCCGGCATGGGACAGATCGCGGACCGGGAACGAACCGCCGCCCCCACCGCCGCCCGCCAGCCGCGCGAGCCAGGCGGTGAAGCCGAGCACCAGCCACACACCGAGGTCGAAGGGTTCGAGCAGCATGCGGCGTGCTCGCCGCCACGCGCAGCCGAGGGTTTCGCCGTAAGCCACAGACATGACCCGTCTCCTTGTCGGCACGGTGCCACTCCCTGAAACGCATCCCGGGAGGGTGCGGTTCGCCTTCCGCCCGCCGAGCCTACATTTCTCACCACGTCACGTCACGAGGACGCCGGGCTGCCTGTCAGCACTGAGCCATTGAGCGACGAGGCGCCGAGTCGGGCACCCGCCGGGGGGTCAGAGGTCGGGCGGGTGCGGGGGCGGCGGGTCTGTGAGGGGCGGGGGGTGGAAATGGGGTCATTCCTCGCAGACGCCGAATCGCGAAAGGGTCGGCGATGGCTGGCAGATCGGCTCCCGCAGTAGGGAGGTGGTGAGATAGTGCGGGCTAGCTCGGTTCACCCTGCTCGAGGAGTGCCGACGCGAGCAGCTCTGCCATGTGCAGGGCGCGGGTCCCGGCGAGCTGCGCCACCTGGTGACGGCAGCTCGTACCGGAGGCGACCAGGAGGGCGCCCTCCGGCAACGCGCCGATCTCCTCGAGCAGCGGACGCGCAACGGCGCGGGACAGCCCGTCTTTCGCGCGCACCATGCCGAACGCCCCGGCCATGCCGCAGCAACCGGCGTCGAGCACGCGCGCACGGCTGCCCGGGATCCTGCCCACCAGCTCGGCCATCGCGCTAAGGTCTGCGAGGGCCTTGGCGTGGCAGTGGGCATGGATCGCCACCTCGAGCCCTGATGCTGCGAACGACAGCGCCTCCGGGCACCGTTCGAGCTCGGCCGCGAGGAATGTCTCGAGCAGCACCGCCCGGTGCGCCACCGCGTCGGCACCCGGCAGACCGAGCTGGCGGTAGTCGTCGACGAACATCGACCAGCACGAAGGCTCGAGGAAGACGATCGGGGCGTCGCCGCCGGCGAGCAGCGCGAGGTTGTGCCCGCCGAGCCGCCGTACCTCGCCGAGTAGGCCGCGGCTCGCCGCCGGCCGGCCGCAGCACGCCCGGCCCTCGGCAAGCCCGACCGCAAACCCAGCCGCCTCGAGTACCGCGACCGCGGCCCTGCCAATCCCGGGCTCGTGGTAGCGCACCCACGTGTCGTCCCACAGGATGACCTCGCGACATTCGGCTCCCGCCGGCGCGGGCGTCCGGCGCGCGAACCAGTGGTCGAAGCGCTCGCGGGCGAACGGCGGCAGCGGGCGGTCGGCGTTGAGGCCGAGCACCGCTTCCAGCACCCACCGCACAGGCCGCGCGGCGAGCAGCGCGTTGGCCAAGGGCGCCGTGCGCGTCCCGATCCGCCCGAGCAGGTCCGCCGCGGCGACCGCCCGGTCGAGCAGTGGCACGCCGTCGAGGCGGTGGCGGGCATGGATCAGGTCGGCCTTGAGCTGGGAGAGGTCGACGTTGGACGGGCACTCGGCTTTGCACGCCTTGCACGACAGGCAGCTCTCCAGCACCTCCTCGAGCCCGGCCGCGAGCACGCCCCTGCCGACCGGGTCGACGAGCCGGCCTTCGAGCGCGGCGCGGATGGTGTTTGCGCGGCCGCGGGTCGACATCGCCTCGTCGCCGGTGGCGATGAAGGTCGGGCACATGGTCGGCGCGTCCTTGCGGCACGCGCCGCAGCCGTTGCACTGCTCGAGGTTGGCTACGAACGAGCCGTCGCGGTCGACGAAGCCCATCTCGGGGTGGAACGGCAGCGGGACCTCGGCGCCGGCGCCCTGGCGGAGGTCGGCATCGATCCGGAAACGCCCGTCGTCGACGATCTTGCCCGGGTTGAGCACGCCGCGAGGGTCAAACAGCCGCTTCACCTCCGCGGTGAGCTCGACCAGCTCCGGCCCGAGGTGCTCGGCGAGGTACGCCGTCCGGGTGATGCCAATTCCGTGCTCGGCCGCCAGGGAGCCGCCGAAGCGCCGCGCGAGCTCCGACACGCCGTCGGCAATCCGGCGCAGGGCTGCGACGTCGTCTGCGGTGTGGAGGTCGAGGGTTGGGCGGACGTGGAGCTCGCCCGACGCGGCGTGGCCGTAGAACGAGGCCTCGAGCCCGAGCGGCTCGAGCAGCGCCTTGAGGCTGGCAACATAGACCGGCAGCTGCTCCGGGCGCACGCACACGTCCTCGATTCCTGTGGTCGGCTTGGCCGGGCCGCGGCGGCTGGTCAGCAGCGACAAGCCGGCGCGGCGCAGCGACCACACCAGCTCCTGCTCGCCCGGGTCGGTGAGGAGCATCGTTCCGAGTCCGAGGTTTCGCCGCGCGACCTCCGCGAGGCCGTCCTCGATGTGGTCGAAGAGCTCGACCACCAGCATTGCCTCGCATTCTCTGTCGTCCAGACCGAGCAGCCCTCGGGCACGGGCGAAGGCGAGCCGGCCCCGGGTCTGGTCGAAGAGCAGGCGGTCGATGTGCTCGATCGCCGCCGCCTGAAGGTCGAGCAGCTCGACCGTCGCCGCCATCGCCTCCTCGACCGAGGCGAAGAAGATCACCGCCAACCCCCGCCGCGCCGGCCGCGGCACTACCCGCAGCTGGGCGGCGGTGATCGCCGCCAGCGTGCCCTCGCTGCCGGCCACGAGCCGGCTGAGGTCGTCGGTCGCCCCCAGGAAGCGGTCGAAACCGTAGCCCGGCCGGCGCTTGACCAGGCCGGGGGGGAGCCGTTCGGCGATCGCGTCGGCGCGCGCTGTCACCAGGGCGTCGGCTCGCTCCCGGATTGTCGGCAACCCGTCGAGCCCTGCGCCGACCTCGGAGACCGTACCGTCGCCGAGGACGACCTCCAGCGAGACCACGTGGTCGACGGTGGTGCCGTAGACCGGGGCGTGGGCGCCGGAGGAGTTATTGGCGATCATCCCGCCGAGGGTCGCCCGAGACGAGGTCGCGACGTCGGGCCCGAACCACAGACCGTGCGGCTTGAGGAAGGCGTTGAGCTGGTCGAGCACCACCCCCGCCCCGACCCTGACCGTCCGCCGCTCGAGGTCGAGGTCGGCGATCCAACGTGTGTGGCGGGCGAGGTCGAGCACCAGGCCGTCGCCGAGTGCGCCTCCGGTGAGCCCGGTCCCTGCGCCCCGAGGGGTGACGGTCATTCCCGCAGCGGCCGCCGCCGTGATCACGGCGGAGGTCCCCGCGGCGTTCCGCGGAAAGGCCACCGCCGCTGGCACCACCTGGTGAATGGACGCATCGGTGGCGTAGAGGTTGCGGGTGACGGCGTCCCGGCACACCTCGCACCCGGTCGTCTCGAGCGCCTGGAGCCCGCGCTGAAGGGTCGCCGTCACGGGGTCATTGTACGGGGATCCGACGGGTTCGCTCCGTGGTCTCCGCACCGGCCCGAAGGACGGCTCGCGGCCCGCCCCGCGCGAGCATCCCGTCCGTTCCGACGGGACCGGCGCAGGAGGAGGGGCAATGCCGGAGCTGGGCCACCGCGATCGTCACGGTAACGGGGTTGCATTCCTCCAATGCACATATATACTTGGTATCAGTTTGCCATCGATTCACGGCGTCCGGCCGCCCGGACCGTAACGATTCGCCAAGGAGGAAGGCCGATGCGAAGGAGTGCTCTCGCGTTTGTGCTGTGCTGCTGTGCTGCCGGTTGGGTGACGGCGGCACCGGGTGACCTGGTCCAGAACGTCAACCTGCCGGTGACGGGGTTCGGCGTCAGCGTGGGCGTCGACTGCAACGGCAACGTGTACTACACGCTCGACTCGGATTCCAACCTGTACAAGATGGACAAGGACGGCAACCTGCTCGACACGATTCCGGTGGGCGCGTTCTTCGACGAGATCTCGTGGGACAACGGCCGCGGCGTATTCTGGGCGGTCCTCCACGGCTCCAACCCGGTCGACGTCTACACCATCGACCCCAGCAGCGGTACCACCACCTTCAAGTTCACCAGCAGCACGAACAGCGTCGGGTCCTTCCGCGACGGGCTCGCCTACGACGCCTCCGACGACTCGCTGTGGATCTCCGGTGACGTCAGTACGACCGTCGAGCACCATGCCTCGGACGGGACCAACCTCGGCGCAATCACGCCCAAAAACTCCGCCGGCGGGAACCTCGGCACCATCAGCGGCGTGTTCGCCGGCGTCGGCGACCTGCTCTACCTCGGACAGGACGGCAGCCAGCAGATCGTCCAGGTCAAGAAGAGCGACGGCACCTTCATCGCCACTTTCGCCTCGCCGGGCGGCGCGCGCGACGAGGGCCTCGAGTGCGACTCGGTGAACTTCGCGCCGCTGACCGTGCTGTGGTCGCGCGAGTTCAACTCGCCCGGGTTCTGCTCGGTGATCGAGCTCGCTCCGGGCTCCTGCTTCTGCGGCGGCGCACCCGAGCCGACACCGGAGGGGACGCCGGGCACTCCGACGCCGACCGCCACCCCGCGCATCACGCCCACCCCGCCGCAGCCGGTACCCACGAACACCCCGACGGGCCTGTTCGTGCTCGCCGGCCTGCTCGCGGCCGCGGGCGTGTTCCTGCTCCTGCGCCGGCTCGTCTGAGCCTGACGTCCTATCTGCGATTCACGGGCCGGCCCCTCGGGGCCGGCCCGCTGTCGTTCAGGCGAGCCCGCCTGGACAGCGCGGCCCCGGGCACCGTAGGCTGACTCACGACGGGGAGGGCACGGCGCGATGAACCCTCTGCAGCAGCTCCACGACCAGGGTCAATCGGTCTGGTTGGACGAGATCCGGCGCTCGATGCTCAATGACGGCGAGCTCGCCCGGATGGTGCGCGACGACGGCCTGTGCGGCGTGACCTCGAATCCCTCGATCTTCGAGAAGGCGATCGCCGGTTCGGCCGACTACCGGCCGCAGATGGAGGAGCTCCTGCGCGTCGCGGCGCCGGCCACGGTCGAGGTCTACGAGCAACTCGCCGTCGACGACATCCGTCGTGCTGCCGCCGTCCTGCGTGGCGTTTACGACGCCAGTTGCGGCGCTGACGGGTTTGTCAGCCTGGAGGTCGCCCCCCACCTCGCCCACGACACCGAGGGCACCGTCGCCGAGGCGCTGCGGCTGTGGTCCCGCCTCGACTCGCCCAACGTCATGATCAAGGTCCCGGGCACGCCGGAGGGCATACCGGCGATCCGCCGGCTCATCGCCGCCGGGGTCAACGTCAACGTCACCCTGCTGTTCTCCCGTCGCGGCTACGCAGAGGTCGTCGAGGCGTACCTCTCCGGGCTCGAGGCGCGCGCCGCGAGCGGCGGCGCGCTCGACCGGATCGCGAGCGTCGCAAGCTTCTTCGTCAGCCGCATCGACACCTCGATCGACCGCCGCCTCGACGAGCTCGCAGAACAGGCCGAGGGAGCGCGGCGCAGCGAGCTCGAGGCCCTGCGCGGCCGCGCCGCGGTGGCCAATGCCAAGCTCGCCTACCGGACCGGCCGCGAGCTCTTCTCGGGCCCCCGCTGGCAGGCCCTGGCCGATCGCGGCGCCCAGGTCCAGCGGCTCCTGTGGGCCTCCACCAGCACCAAGAACGCGGCCTACCGGGACGTCATGTACGTCGAGGACCTGATCGGCCCCGACACCGTCAACACCATTCCGCCGGCGACGCTGGCGGCGTTCCGCGACCACGGGGTCGTGCGCCCGGTGCTCGACGAGGGTCTCGACGAGGCCGAGCAGGCCCTGGCCGAGCTCGAGGCCGCCGGGATCTCCCTCGACACGGTCACCGACGAGCTCCTGGCCGACGGCGTCCGTCTCTTCGCCGAGGCCTTCGACCGGCTGATGGAGGTGGTCGGCCGGGCCCGTACCGAGATCCTGGCCGGCCGCGCCCGGCGGATGCGCGCGAGCCTGCCGGCTGCGCTCGAGGGCGCACTCGAGCGGGTGCGTTCGAACTGGACCGAAACCGACGGTACCAAGCGACTGTGGTCGCACGACGCCGGCCTGTGGACCGGCGCCGACGAGGCACGCTGGCTCGGCTGGCTGGACGTCGTCGAGCGCCAACGCCGTCGGCTTGGCCGGTTCGCTGAGCTTGCCGCCGACGCCAGCTCGTTCGACCACGTGCTGCTGCTCGGCATGGGCGGCTCGAGCCTCGCTCCGGAGGTCTTCTCGCAGACCTTCGGGCGCGTGCCCGGCCACCCCAGGCTTGCGATCCTCGACTCCACGGACCCCGACCAGGTGCGTTCGGTCGAGGCCGGCCTCGACCTCGGACGGACCCTGTTCGTGGTCGCCTCCAAGTCCGGCACCACCCTCGAGACGCGGCTGTTCATGCGCCACTTCCTCGCCCGTGCCGCCGACAGCGTCGGGACCGAGGAGGCGCCGAAGCGCTTCATCGCGATCACCGACCCCGGCTCCGAGCTCGAGCGCGAGGCCGGCGAACGAGGCTTCCGCGCCGTGCTCCACGGCGAGCCCGAGATCGGCGGCCGCTTCTCCGCCCTGTCGGACTTCGGCATCGCGCCCGCCGCCATGATGGGGGTGGACGTCGCGCGCCTGCTCGACCGCGCCGCCGCCATGGCGGCGGCCTCTGGACCCGGGGTCACGGCGGTCGACAACCCCGGGGTCGCGCTCGGCCTGCTGCTCGGTGCCGCGGCCCGCGCCGGACGGGACAAGCTGACCCTCGTCGCCTCGCCCGGAATCGCCGACCTCGCGGCCTGGCTCGAGCAGCTCGTGGCCGAGTCCACCGGCAAGCGCGGACGGGCCATCATCCCGATCGCCGGCGAGCGCCTTGGTCCGCCCGAGGTCTACGGCGACGACCGGCTCTTCGTCGAGCTCGCCCTCGCCGGCGAGGCCGACGCCGCGCGAGACGCCGCCCTCGAGCGTCTCGCGGCGGCCGGACGCCCAGTCGTCCGCATCACCCTCGACGACCGCTACGATCTCGGCGGCGAGCTCCTGCGCTGGGAGATTGCCACCGCGGTCGCCGGCGCGGTGCTCGGGATCAACCCCTTCGACCAGCCCGACGTCGAGGCGAGCAAGATGGCCACGGGCGAGCTTACCGCCGCCTATGAGCGCACCGGGTCGCTCCCCACGACCGCACCGCTCGCCGCAGCGGACGGCCTCACCCTCTTTGCCGACGACGCCTGGGCGCAGCGCCTCCTCGCGGCCGCTGGCGGGCAGCGGATGGTCCCCGCCCTACTCAAGGCTCACCTCGCCGCGCTCGCGCCGGGCGACTACTTCGCCGTGCTCGCCTGGCTGGAGATGAACGACGCCCACGCGGCGGCATTCGACCAGCTCCGCCACCTGGTGCGCGACGCGCGCCGGGTCGCAACCTGCGTTGGCTTCGGGCCGCGCTTCCTCCACTCCACCGGTCAGGCCTACAAGGGCGGTCCCGACACCGGCGTGTTCCTGGCGGTGACCGCGGGCGACCGCGACGACCTTGCCCTGCCCGGGATGCGCGCGACCTTTGGCGTGGTGCACAGCGCCCAGGCGTTGGGCGATCTCCAAGTGCTCGCCGAACGCGGGCGGCGCGCCCTGCGCGTCGACCTCGGTGATGACTCCGCCGCCGGGCTCGCGCGCCTGCTCGCCGCCGTACTGTCGGCCCTCGGCGGTAGCTGATGCAGGTCCTCGGCGGCGACGTCGGCGGCACCAACGCCCGCCTCGCGCTGTTCGAGGCCGACGGCGACGCCCCACCCCATCTCGTCGCCGAGCGCACCACCCCGAGCGCGGAGCACGACGGGTTCGAAGCGGTCGTGGCCGCGTTCCTGTCCGAGGTCGGCGGACGCCCGCGGCGGGCGGCCTTCGGGCTCGCCGGACCGGTCCGCGGCCGCCGGGTTCGGATCACCAACCTGCCCTGGGTAGTCGACGCCGACGCCGTCGCCGAGCGCTTCGACCTCGACCAGGTCGTTCTGCTCAACGACCTCGAGGCGACCGCATGGGGCGTCGCGTCGCTTGCCCCCGATCGCATCCAGGTCCTCCAGTCGGGCGACCCCGACGCGACCGGCAATGCCGCCGTGATCGCGGCCGGAACCGGGCTCGGCGAGGCCGGACTGGCCTGGGATGGCGCCCGCCTCCACCCGTTCGCCTGCGAGGGCGGACACACCGGCTTTGCTCCGACCGGCGCCCTCGAGACCGAGCTCCTCGTGGCGCTCTCTCGCCGCTTCGGCCGCGTGAGCTGGGAGCGTGTCCTCTCCGGCCCGGGCCTGGCGGCGATCGCCGAGTTCCTGTTCGAGCGCAACGAGGATGGGCCTCCGGGCTGGATGCGGGAGGTGCACGACCCTGCCGCGGCGGTCACCGAGGCGGCGCTCGCCGGACGCTCCGCCACCGCCTCCGCTGCCCTCGACCTCTTCGTCCGTCTCTACGGGGTCGAGGCCGGCGACCTCGCGCTGAAGGTCATGGCGCTCGGCGGCGTGTGGATCGGCGGCGGCATCGCGCCCAAGATCCTGCCTCGGCTGGTCGAGGGCCCGTTCCTCGAAGGTTTCCTGGACAAGGGTCGGATGCGGCCGCTGGTCGCGGCAATGCCGGTGAAGGTGATCCTCGACGACCGTACCGCGCTGCTCGGCGCCGGTCGGCGCGCCGCGCTGCCCTGAAGCGGTGCGGCCCGACCGCCCTGAGCCCGCATTTCTCACCACTTCCCTACTGGGGGCCCCGATCTTCTAGTCAGCGGCGATGCACAGCCGCCAGCGGTCGCGGGCGCGGTCGAGTCCGACGATCGCGAGCCCGATGCGGTCGCCGAGGAGCACCGTCGCGCCGCCGTCGGACGACGCCTCGACCTCGAGCGGGTCGACGCGCCAGCGGCGACCATCCGCGGCCTCGAGGTCCGAGAGATAGACCTTGACGTCCAGCGGCGGCTCGTCGAGGCGGACGTGGAGGCGGTCCGCAGCCATGCCCATCACGGTGCCGGTGAGCGGCTCGCCACCGCTCTCGCGGCGGGTAAGCTCGGCGTCGAGCGCGATCCGGTCGGCCGCCCGCTCGAACGTCTTCTGGAGCTCCCGCGCGCGGTTGCCGGCTGCGACCACCGTGTCGCGCAGACCGAAATCGGCGGCGGTCGCGGGTCCGGCTCCCGCGAGCAGCTCGAGGGCCTCCTTGTGGGTGAAGACGCCGACGATCTCGCGCATCGGCGCCGTGAAGCGGGCGTAGGCGGGCGCCCCGAGACCAGCGTGAGGACCGGGCTCGGCGCTGAACACCGCGGGACGGTTGACGAGCACCGCCTGGCGGTCGACGGCACGGCCGATCCGGGCCGACCTGCCCCGCCGGGGCAGCCGCTCCAGGTAGTCGGCGAGAGGCTCGGCGTCGCGTCGCCACGCCCACACTCCCGGATCGAGCCCGCGGGCGGAGGCGAGCGCGGCGAGCCTCTCGGCGAGCCGGTCGAGGTCGGCCGGCGCCGGCGCCGGGTGGACCTTGAAGATCGGCTCGACCCGTTCCATGCCGTGGGCTTCGACCAGGATGCGCGCGCCCTCGACGTTGACGAGCACGGACACCTGCTCGTTGAACGACTCCACCTGGAGCCGGTCCCGCACTGTCGCCCGCAGTCGGCCCGGGTCGGCGGCGTCCGGGGCGAGCATCAGCTCGTCGCGGTGCGGCCGTACGACGTGCCGGCGGCGAGCGTCGTCGAGCCGCAGGCGTCCGACCTCGGCGAGCAGCTCGAGGCTGGCCCGCCACGGCCGCTCCGCCCAGCCGCTCCCCGCCGGATCGTCGTAGAAGCGCTGCACTCTGCGGTAGGACAGCTTGGCCCTGCTGCGGATCCGTGCTCGCAGTACGTGGACGGCGAGCGTCGTGCCGGCGCGGTCGAGTCGGATCTCGAACACCAGCGCGCGTCGCTCGCCCCGCGGCAGCAGCGACAGGGCGCCCTCGGACAGGCTCGGCGGCAGCATCGGCAGGCCGACCCCGGGCAGGTAGAAGCTCGCCCCACGGGCGAGCGCCTCGGCGAACAGCGCGGTTGAGGGTCGCACCACCCGGGCGGCGTCCGCGAGCGCGTAACGCAGGATCGTCTCCGACCCGTCCCGCTCCAGGTACAGCGCCTGGTCGAGATCGCGCGACTCGACAGGGTCGACCGTCACGAACGGGACCGACGTCAGGTTGGTGAGATCGGGTTCGTCCAGGTCCGGGTTCGACGCGGCCGCCGCCGCCTCGGCGAGCGCGGCCGGTGGGTGTGGCGGCTCGACGCCGTGGGCGGCGGCCAGGCGCAGCATCTTTGCGCGCACGGTGCCGGCCAGGGCGAACACCCCCGAGAGGGCCTGGTACCCGTCGTGGTCGTCCTCGACCAGCACCAGGTCGCCGGGACGCGCCCCCTCCGCGCCCTCGAGTCGCGCCTCTCGGCCGTCCGAGAACCGCCTGGCGCCGGGCCTCGAGCCATCCGAGATCACCTCCGCGAGCCGCCGCCGTCTCTCGCCCGCTCGTGTGGCGCTCATGGGCCCCCTTGGACGCCATCATACGGCGCGATTCTGGTCAGCTTCCCCGGTCTCGCTCATCGCGTTACACTCCACAGAGCCCAACAGCGGAGGGCGCCGTGGACACCATCGACACCCTTTTCGCCAACAACCGCGCCTGGGCGACCGAGATGACCGCCGCCGACCCGGACTACTTTCGCAAGCTCGTCGCCCAGCAGAAGCCCCACTACCTGTGGATCGGGTGCTCGGACAGCCGCGTACCTGCGAACCAGATCGTCGGTCTGGAACCGGGCGACGTCTTCGTCCACCGCAACATCGCCAACGTCGTCGTACACACCGATCTCAACTGCCTGTCGGTGATCCAGTACGCGGTCGAGATGCTCGAGGTCGAGCACATCATCGTGTGCGGCCACGACCACTGCGGCGGCATCCATGCGGCGATGGACCTCACCGACCGGGGCCTGATCGACAACTGGCTCCGCCACCTGCGCGACCTCTACGCGAAGCACCGGGACCTCCTCGAGGCGGTTTCGGACCCCGCGGAGCGACTCGATCAGTTCTGCCAGCTCAACGTCGTTGAGCAGGTCTACAACGTGTGCCACTCGGGGATCGTCCAGCGGGCGTGGCGGCGCGGCCAGCGCCTGTTCGTGCACGGCGTGTTCTACCGCCTCGAGGACGGGCTCCTCCACGACCTCGCGGTGTGCGTCGACTCGGCGGACAAGATCGACCGTCTCTACCGCACCCTCGACGCCGCGCGTTGAGGGCGACCGCTCGGGGCAGAGATCCGTCGGCCACATTGTTGTGCTGCCTGGCCCATTGAGGTGTCACCCCATCCATGGAGACCTCTCCCACCCGCACCGGCGTGCTCGCCGCCACCGCCGCCTACCTGACCTGGGGCCTGGCCCCGGTGTACTGGAAGCTGCTCCAGACGGTGCCCGCCGTCGAGCTGCTTGCACATCGAATCGTGTGGTCGTTCGTGCTCGTGGTCGGCTGGCTTTGGATCTCCCGCCGCCTGCCCGACCTCCGAGCGGCGTGGGCGCATCCCGGAACCCGCGCCAGGCTCCTCGCCTCCACGGCGCTGATCGGCGTCAACTGGGGGCTGTTCATCTGGGCGGTAAACAGCGGCCACATCCTCCAGGCCAGCCTCGGCTACTACATCAACCCCTTGGTCAGCGTCGTCCTCGGGCTCGTCGTGCTCGGCGAGCGGTTGTCGCGCGGACAGGGGCTGGCGGTCGGGCTCGCGGCGGTCGGGGTCGCCGTGCTCGCGATCTCGGTCGGTTCGCTGCCGTGGGTGTCGCTCGCGCTCGCCGGCTCGTTCGGCCTCTACGGGCTCTTGCGCAAGACCGTGCGTGCCGACGCGGTGCTCGGCCTCGCCTTCGAGACCAGCCTGCTCGCGCCGTTCGCCCTCGCCCTGCTGGTGGCCGCCGGACTGGACGGTCGCGGCGCCTTCGGCCGCGTCTCGGCGATGACGGACGGCCTGCTGGCCTTCACCGGCGTCCTCACTGCTGTTCCCCTGCTGCTGTTCACGGCCGGCGCCCGCCGCCTCCCCCTCAACCTGCTCGGCCTCCTCCAGTACCTCGCTCCAACCTGCCACTTCGCGCTCGCGGTGGCGGTCTACCACGAGCCGTTCAGCACCGCCCACGCGGTCACGTTCGGCCTCATCTGGATCGCTCTGGCGCTCTATACTGCTGACGCTCGGCGACGCATCAGACGCCAGCGGCGGTGACGGAGGAACAGCGATGGGGAGCGACGAGAGCTACAGCTTCGCGTTCGACCGCCAGGCGGCGGCGCAGGTCTTTCAACAGGTCGCGACCTCACAGATCGTGCTCGGGCTGATGGCCGGCATCCCGCCCCAGCCTGAGTGGAACGGCTGCCTGGTATGGGAGGGCCCCAGCCCCCTCGAGCCCGACAGCACCGCCTGCGTCGGCATCCGCGGTCCAGGGGCGGCGGCCGTCCAGGAACGGCTGGTCGAGGCCTTCGAGCGCCTCGGCGTGCCAGTGCTCGCGTTGTGGGAGGGCGGGCCCGGCGAGACCCGTCGGCTCGTCCGCGCCGCGGGCGGCCGCTGGGTCACCCCCGAGTGACCGCGGGCGGACCTTTCAGGCACTCAGCTGTGCAAAGAACTCCTCGAGTGCGTGGCGCAGGGCCTCGGCGTCGTCGAGCTCGCCGAGACGCCGCCTGAGCAGCCGTCCCTCGGGCAGGCCGCGGGTGTAGAGCCGCAGAAACACCTTGATCGCGTGGACCAGCGCCCGCCCGTGGTAGGTCTCTGCCAGCAGGTCGAGGTGGCGGGTGGCGAGCGCGCGGCGGTCGGCAATGGACGGGCGCGGCGGCTCGCGTCCTTCGAAGCGCGCCGCTGCCGCGGCGAAGACCCACGGGTCGACCACCGCCGCGCGTCCAATCATCACCCCGTCGCAGCCCGTCTCCCGCGCCATGCGGAGCGCGTCGTCCCCGGTCTGGACGTCGCCGTTGCCAATCACCGGCACCGAAAGTGCGGCCTTGAGCTCTGCGATCTGCCGCCAGTCGGCGCGGCCGCCGTACTGGAGGGACGCGGCCCGCGGGTGGAGGGTGACCCCATCCACTCCTTCTCCCTCGCACACACGAGCGACCTCGAGGAAGCGCGCCTCCGAGGGCCGCAGCCCCGAGCGCAGCTTGACCGTCAACGGCAGCCGGGTGGCGGAGCGCATCGCCCGGACGAGCCGCGCCACTACCTCGGGGTGGGCGAGCAGCGCCGCTCCGGCGCCGCTGCGCATGACGGTCCGGGCGGGGCAGCCGAGGTTGAGGTCGCAGGCGTCGGACCCGGCGGCCTCGACTCGGCGCGCCGCCTCGGCCAAGGCCTCGGGACGGGCACCATAGACCTGGATCGCGATCGGGCGTTCCTCGGCGGCGAAAGCGAGCTTGGCGACCTCGGCGGGGATTTCCCGTACCAGCGCCTCGGACGAGACGAACTCGGTGGTGACCAGCCCGCAGCCCGGCAGTGAGCGCACCAGGCGGCGCAGCGGCGAGTCGGTCAGCCCCGCCATCGGGGCGAGCACCAGGGGAGGGTCGACGACCAGACCGGCCAGGCTCAACACCCGACGAGTCTACCGCCGGCTGACCGCCACGACGGTCGCCTGGTGCGCTCGCCCGCAGTTCTCACCACCTCCCGACTGCGGGCACCGATCTGCCGGCCATCGTCGGCCCTTTCACAACTCGGCGCCTGCGACGTCCGTACCCGCACGCCTCGGCGCTTCGCGACCCAGTGGCTCAGCGCTGACAGGCATCTCGGCGCCCCCGCGACGTGACGTGGTGAGAAGTGCAGGCTAAACTCCCCCTACCCGGCGCCCGCCCTGGGACGACCGGTTACGGAGGCGAGCATGCAGTTTGCCGGCATCAACGAGATCCTCGACTTCGCCATCGCGCGCGAGGAGGAGGCGGCGGCGCTGTACGCCTCTCTCGCCGCAACCCTGGCCCGTCCCGGGATGCGTGAGGCCTTCCTCGAGTTCGCGGCCGAAGAGGGGCGCCACAAGGCGCGTCTGATGCGGGTCAAGGCCGGCGAGCTGTCGGCGGTGAGCCAGGAAAAGGTCGTCAGCCTCGGCATCGCCGAACGCCTGGTCCCGGCCGAACCGACGCCGAACATGACCTACGCCGAGGCGCTTCGCTTCGCGATGGGGGCGGAGAAGGCGGCGTTCCGCCTCTACACCGACCTCGCGGCCGCCACCGACGACCCGGATCTGGTCGAGGTCTTCCGCTCACTCGCGGCGGAGGAGGCGAAGCACAAGCTGCGGTTCGAGATCGAGTACGACGAGCATGTCTTGGAGGGAGTCTAGCCCGCATTATTCACCTGGGTTGCTCACACCCGCCCCTGCCACCATCAGCGACTCGCCTCCGGCGAGTTGCGTCGCGAGACCGGCGAGGTGGCGTGCGCAGTGGGGTTTTCGAGCCGAGGGGCGTGAGGCGAACCCGCGGGGAGGGGTGGTGGGAGGGCGCGGAGGGGGCCGCGGGTCTGTGAGGGGTGGCTGGTGGAAAACTTGACAGTACGTTGAGCACCCCGAGGTGAGAAAGCACCGCTGAGTGCAGCGCATCGCCGGTCGCAGGAGAAGTCTGGTGAATAGTGCGGGCTAGGGTCGGGCCGACTGCTCGGCTATGGTCGCTTCGCAGCTGTAGGGTCCGATTCGTTGTCCCGCCGACCATCCTGTGAGAGATCGGAGGATCTCTCCTCCTGGAGGCCACATCCTCGGCCACGGCCCACGGCCGTGGGGTCCGGGACGGCTCAGGTGGGCACCCCGAGGCGCGGCAGGATGACCAGCTGCAGCAACAGCCAGCCGCCGAGGATCAGCACCACCGGAAGCAGCTCGCCGAGCACGCTCATATGATCTCCTCGACGCCCCACACGATCATCTTCATCTTCTTCAGGCAGGCCTGGCAGTACGTCCTGATGTCCGTCATGAGGGTCTCCACCCGATCGGCGGGCAGGACGGTGAAGATGATGCTGGAGGTCTTGGGAAAGGCACGGCTGCCCATCCTGGTCCCGGTCTCCCCAACGCCGTGGACCTGCGGGACCTCCGTGTAGCCGACCACCTCGTGGCGGTTGAGCAGGACCTCCAGCTCTTCCTTGTGCTTGCTGTCGACGATAATCATCAGCAGCTTCATCCCGAGCCTCCTTCCCTCGCCGCCCGGTCAGCCTTCGCGCAGGCCGAGCTTGCGGAAGATCGTCATCGCCGGACACCAGCGGGTGAACGCCGACTGCAGCAGGTTGAGCCCGACGAAGGCTGTCAGGATGAACCAGTAGGGATGGACCCAGACGCCGAGCGCGAGACTGAACAGAACCATGAACCCAGCCATGGCACGCAGCGCTTCGTTGACTGTCATGTACATCTCCTTTCTCGCCGGCGGCGGCAGGCGAAGGCCCGCCCGCACCGGTCAGCCCAAAGGGGCGTTGACGTCACTCCTCGTCCTGGTCAGGCACGCGCACGACCTTCTCCGGACCGACCGTCTTCAGGTACATGAAGTAGAGCAGAGGAATCACCACCAGGGTCAGCATAGTCGACACCACAACGCCGGAGATCAGCGAGACGGCAAGACCCTGGAAGATCGGATCGAGGTAGATCACAGCCCCGCCCACGACCAGCGCGGCGGCGGTGAGCACGATCGGCCGGAAGCGGACTGCACCGGCTTTGATCACCGCGTCCTCGAGGTTCTCTCCGGCCTCCAGCTCGAGGTTGACGAAGTCCACCAGGAGGATCGAGTTGCGCACGATGACGCCGGCCAGGGCAATGAAGCCGATCATCGAGGTGGCGGTGAAGAACACCCCGAGCGCACCGTGTGCGGGCAGGATTCCGATCAGGGTCAGCGGAATCGGCGCCATGATGATGAAGGGGGTTACGAAGGAGCGGAACCAGCCCACGACCAGGACATAGATGAGGACCATCACCGCGGCGAAGGCGATGCCCATGTCGCGGAACACCTCGTAGGTGATCTGCCACTCGCCGTCCCACTTCATGATGTAGCGGCTGCGGTCGTCGGGCATGTGGGTGGAGATGATCGGCAGCTTCTCGCCGAGCGGCGTGACGATGTCCGAGAGCCGATCCTCCATGTTCAGGATCGCGTACACCGGGGCCTCGGCGGCGCCAGAGACCTCGCCGGTCACGTAGGTCACGGGCTGCAGGTTCTTGTGGTAGCGGAAACGTTCACGGCGGCTGGAGACCACGTTCGCGATCTCCGACAACGGCACCATGCGGCCGTTGCCGGCGTGCACCGTGAGCTTGAGCAGGTCGTCGAGGTGGGAACGCTGGACGCGATCGAGACGGAGCACGATCGGCACCGGCTCGCGCGCGGTCTGGACGTGGATCAGCCCCACGTCGGCGCCCGACAGGGCGACCCGCAGCGTACGCACGACCTGCTCAGGGGTCACGCCGGAGCGGATCGCCTTCTCGCGGTCGACCCGGACTTCCCACGAGTCTGCCGGGGCCTCGACCATCCAATCGACGTCGACCACGCCGTCGGTCGACTCGAAGACCTGCTTGACCTTGTCCGCGACCTCGAGCCGCCCGTCGAGAGTCGGACCGTAGACCTCCGCGACCAGGGTCGCGATCACCGGCGGACCTGGCGGCACCTCGGTGACTTTGACGTTGACCCCGAGCCGGCTTCCGATCGGGTCGACCAGGGCGCGGATCTGCTTGGCGAGCTCGTGGGACTCAGTGCTGCGCAGGTTCTTCTCGACCAGGTTGACCTGAATGTCGGCGACGTTGCCGCCGGAACGCAGGAAGTAGTGGCGCACGAGGCCGTTGAAGTTGAACGGCGCGGAGGTGCCGACGTAGACCTGGTAGTCGGTGACCTCGGGCAGGGTGCGGAAGACCGATGCGACCTCGCGCGCCGCGGCGTTGGTCTGCTCCAGGGTCGTGCCCTCGGGGGCGTCGATCACGACCTGGAGCTCGGACTTGTTGTCGAACGGAAGCATCTTGACCGTGACGAAGCCGACCGCGACGGTCGCCATCGAGACCACGAGCAAGACCGCGATGCCGGCCAGAGACGCCCAGCGCAGCGAGCGGGAGTGGATCAGCGGGGTCATGACACGGCTGTAAATCCGGAGCAGTCGATTCTCTTCCGGTGTCTGCCGGTCGGGGCCGTCCGCGGCGTGCTCGAGCTCCCGCTCCGCCCTGCGGTGGAAGAGCTTGAACGTGAGCCACGGCGAGATCACGAACGCCACCATGAGCGAGAACAGCATTGCCGCCGAGGCGTTGATCGGGATCGGGCGCATGTACGGCCCCATCAGCCCGCTGACGAAGGCCAGCGGGAGAAGCGCCGCGATCACGGCGAAGGTCGCCAGGATGGTCGGGTTGCCGACCTCGTCGACCGCGTAGACCGTGGCTAGGCGCGGGTGCGCCCAGCGCAGCTCGTAGTGGCGGTGAATGTTCTCGACCACCACGATCGCGTCGTCGACCAGAATGCCGATCGAAAAGATGAGCGCGAACAGGGTCACCCGGTTCAGGGTGTAGCCGAAGAAGTACGATGCCGCGATCGTCAGGGCGAGGGTCACGGGGACGGCGACCGCGACCACGACGGCCTCGCGTCGGCCGAGGGCGAACCCCATGAAGATCACCACCGCGAGGGTCGCGATCAGCATGTGGTCGATGAGCTCATTGGACTTCTCGTTGGCGGTGAAACCGTAGTCGCGGGTCTTCGTGACCTCGATCTCGGAAGGAAGCAGGGTGCCCTTCAGCCGGGCCACCTGCGCGTCGAGGTCGTGGACGAGCTCCACCGCGTTGGTGCCCGGCTTCTTCGCGACCGCGAGGGTCACCGCCGGAGCGTCGAGCCCGGCCCGTTCGATTCCCTTCTCCGGCGCCGACGGACCGCTGCCCATCCACACGTAGGTCGAAGGTTCCTCGGACCCGTCGGTCACCCTGGCGACGTCCTTGAGGTACACCGGGCGCCCGTCGTAGACGCCGACCACCACGTCACCAACATCGGCGGCGTCGTTCAGGAACTCTCCGACGTCGACCTCGACCTCGCGGTTGAGGGTGTCGGCGGTGCCCGCCGGCAGACGCCAGTTGAAGCTGCCCAGCGCCTGGTAGGTCTGCAGGATCGAGACGTTGAAGGCGGACAGCCGCTCGCGGTCGAAGTCGACCCGCACCACCCGGCGCTGGCCGCCGAGGACCCACACTTGCGCCACCCGCGGGTGGCGGGTGAACTCAACCTTGAGCTCGTCGGCGACCCGGCGCAGCTCGGTCGGCCCGGCGTGCTCGCTCCACAGCGTGTAGGCGACCGCGGGCACGTCGTCGATGGTGCGCGGTTTGACCACCGGAGGCATCATCCCGGGGGGCATCGTGTCCATCGCCGAGGCGATCTTGGCGTGGACCCGGACCGCCGCCTGGTCGGGGTCGGTCCCGACCAGGAACCGCACGATGATGATCCCGCCCGAAGGTTGCGAGGTCGAGTAGATGTAGTCGACGTTGGAGATCTCGTAGAGCAGCTTCTCGAGCGGCGTGATCGCCCGGGACTCGACCTCCTCGGCGGTGGCGCCGGGGTAACCCACCATCACGTCGATCATCGGGACCTTGATCTGCGGCTCCTCCTCGCGCGGCGTGATGAACACGGCGAAGGCGCCGAGCAGGAGTGAAAACACGACCAGCAGAGGTGTCAGCTTCGACTCGAGGAAGGCCTTGGCGATCCGTCCGGACGCGCCGAGGGGTCGGTTGGTCATCTTCAGGCGCAGGGCCTCGCGCCGGGCCTCCTCGATCTCGCGCCGGACCGCGGCCTCGTCCTTCGCCGGGCGGGCGGGGTCGGTCTGGGGCGAGCGGGGGTCGCGCTCGCTCATGAGATCACCTCCACCGGAGTGCCGTCGGCGAGCGGACCGGTGGCGTCGACTACGATCGGATCACCCTCGTCGAGCCCGGACAGGACCTCGATGCGTCCGTCGGGCAGGTTGCGCCCGGTGGTGACCGCACGGGTCCTCGCGGTGCCGTCCTGACCCCGCACCACGACCAGCTCGAGGCCACCCCGGTGGTGCACCGCGCCCGTCGGGATCACCAGCAGGTCGCTGCCGTCGCCGGGGAGGCTGGACCGGCCGCTGATGCCCGATAGCACCTCGGCGTTGCCGAGGCCGGCCTTGACGATGAACGTGTGGGTCGCAGGGTCGGCGGACGGGACGATCTCCTGCACCGAGCCCGGTACGGATCCCAGGTCGGAGCGGTTGTCGAAGCTGATGTCGAGGACTTGGCCGACGTGCACCCGCCGGATGTCGGCCTCGCGCACCGTCAGCCAGATCGTGCTGCCGGACAGCGACTCGACCTGGACCAGCGGTCGCCCCGGAGCGGCGAGGTCGCCGACCTCGACCATCCGGTTCACGATCCGGGCGTCGAACGGCGCCCGCACGTCGGCGTCGCCCGCCACCGAGCTCGCCGATTGGACGGCGCCTTCGGCCTGCTCGACCGCCCCCTGTGCCTGCTCGTGCTGCATCCTGGCCATGTCGAGCTCGACGTCGGACGCCGCGCCGGTGGCGTGGAGCCGGTCGAAGCGCTGGAAGTTCTTGTCGGCCAGTGAGAGGGCGGCCTGGGCCTGGGCGAGCGCGCCCTTGGCCTGGGAGACCTGACCGTCGATGGTCTGGGGTGCGATCCGCACCAGCATGTCGCCTTTCCGGACGCGGTCGCCCGCGGCGACCACGGCCGACACCACCGGGCCGACCACCCGGCTCGAGACAAAGGCCTGCCGGGCCGGCTGGACGAGGCCGTAGACCGCGATCGGTTGGGACTCGTGGATGCGCGCCACCGGGACGATCCGGCTCTTGACCGGCTGAAGCTCGACGGCGGCCCGTTCCGGCTCGCCGCCGTGGCAGCCCATCAGGAGGGCGGCTGCAGAGACGGTGGTGACCAGGGTGAGAGTGCGCAGGGTCGTCATGACGGATCCTCCGAAGGATGAGTGAGCTCGACCAACGACGTGCCGGACGCGAAGTAGAGCGAGTAGCTGGAGAGCACGACGTCGTAGCGCGCCACCAGCTCTCGGATCTCGGCATCCCGCAGCGCGGTCTCGGCGTCGAGCAGGTCGATCATCTTGTCCAGGCCCTGGCGGAAGCGCTCCTCGGTCACGCGCAGCGCTTCGCGGGCGGAGTCGAGGGAGGCCTGGGCGGTATCGCGGCGCGCACGGGCGGTCGCGAGCTCCTGCCACGCCTGGCGGACCTGGAGACGGATGCCTTCTTCGAAACGGTGGACATCGGCCGCGTAGGCGGCGGTGTCGTGGCGGGTCGCGGCCAACGCTTCGCGGTCGGCGCCGCCCCTGAAGAGGTTGATCCGGGCCACCGCCATCAGGGTCGAGGAGTCACCGTGGCTGCCGAAGATCGTGTCGTCGTACAGGTCATAGCGGCCGACCACTGCGACCTCAGGCATGAAGCCAGAGCGCGCGACCTTCTCTTCGAGGCGGCCGGCCTCGAGCTTGTTCCGCGCCGCCTGGAGGTCACTGCGCTGGTCGAGGGCCGCCGTCAGCCATCCGTCGAGCTGGGTCGCGACCGGAGGCGCGGGCGGCAGTGCCGCCAGCGACCACTCATGGCTCTGGTCGACGCCCATCTGGAAGTTGAGCGCCGCCACCGCGAGCTCGGCGCCGGTACTCGCCTGGGCGACCATCTCGTCCATCTGGGCGAGGTAGACCTTGGCCTTGAGCACCTCCGCCGTGACGATGAAGCCTTCGGCGGCGTACTGCTCGGCGAGCTTGACGTGAGCGGCGGTCGTGTCTCTGGCGGTAGTGAGCAGATCGAGAAACTCCCTCGCCTTGGCCAGATTGACGAACGCGGTCGAAGTGTCGAAGGCGACCTGCTCGGCTTCGTGGCTGGCACTGAGCTCCTCTGCGGTCGCCATCAGCTCCGCCTGCGAGATACGGGACGACAGCTTGCCTCCGGTGTAGACCGGCTGCACCACCTCGAAGCGTGTCATGAACGTGTTGAGCGAGTCTGGGTTGTTCGGATCACCCTGGACGAAGCTTGAGAAGTCGAAGCGCTTCTGGTTGAGCTGGAGGGCGAAGGCCTCGGCCGGGCTGTCGGTCCGGTTGAACATCTCCGTGAGGTCGACGCTCGGCAGTCGGAAGCCCTTCGCCTGCTTCGAGCGCGCGGCCGCGGCGTCGGCCGTGGACCGCGCGGAGAGCAGCGCGGGGCTGTGCTCGAGCGCCGTCCCAACAGCCGCTGGGAGCGTGAGCTCTGCGGCACCGGCGCTGATGACCTGCAGGGTGGCCACGAGAGCAAGTGAGATCCATCGCATCGGCAGCCTCCTCATAACATAACCATTTAGGAATATACGAAAGTCTTTGTCCGATGTCAACCCCCCCGAACACGCCCGTTTCCTGCCGAGTGTCCGAAGGCTCCCTCTCGGCGCCGGGGTCCTCATGGACGTCAAAAAACAGAGCTTCCACTCCATGATCAGTTCTTGAGATTATCCATGCAAGTGCAAGGCGCAATGCGGGACTCTGGCGAGAACAGCAGCCGTTCCCAGTCCTAGCCACCAACGACCAACACAAAGGCCGCCGCGGAGGCGGCGGCCTGAACACGTGTCGTACGGGCGGGCTTCAGCGCGAGACGTCGCCCTTGACGGCCTTGAAGTCCTGCAGCACCTCGCCGGCGTGGGTCTTGGGATTGACGTCTGGGTAGGCCTTGAGCACCCGGCCATCGGGGCCAATCAGATAGGAGATCCGTTTCGGCAGTGGGATCAGCGCGCGGGTTGCGCCGACCTCCGAGGCGAGCTTCTTGCCGGTGTCCGACAGCAGCCGGAACGGCAGGTGGTACTTCTCGGCGAACGCCTGGTTCGTCTCAGGTGTGTCGAACGAGACCCCGAGCACCACGAGCCCGGCGGCCTCGACATCCGGCCAACGGTCGCGCAGCTCACAGGCTTCGCGGGTACAGCCGGGGGTGTCTGCTTTGGGGTAGAAGTAGAGCAGGTAGGTATGACCGGCGAGCGTGGCGCTCGACACCGTGGTGCCGTCTTGCGCCGTGAGCTCGAAGCTCGGGAACTGGTCTCCAGGAGCGAGCATCTTCCCCTCCTCGGCCGTTGCCAGGTTGGTGAGCAGCAAAGTTGCAGCAATCAGCAGAATGCGGCGGGTCATCTTCGTCCTCCGCCACTCCCAACCCTCGGCCGGCCCCCTCCAATTCCTTCCTGCTGAGCCGGGTGCATCAGAAAGGAACGCCGAAGGCGAGGAAGAGCTCGCCCACCGACTCGCCGGGCTTACGGTCCAGCTTCCAGCCATACTCGAGCCGGACTGGACCTGCCGGTGTTGCGATCCGCACCCCCAGACCCGCACCCCAGCGCAGCTCGGACATGCGCACCACGGACGACTTCTCCCACACGTTGCCGCCGTCGACGAACACGACGCCGAGGAAGCCGCCGCGGATCGGGTGCTGGTACTCGAGGTTGAGCAACGCCATCGCATTGCCGCCGACCGGTTCGCCGGCATCGCTGATCGTCGAGCCGGGAACGCCAAGAAGGTCGCGCCCGAAGGCGCGGTGGGTGGTCGGCCCGCCGGCGAAGAAGCGCACCCCGATCGGGATTTTGAGGTTCGCTGGCCGGTTGCCCGTGGCGGCGATGGGGCGGATCACGCCGAGCCGCAGTCCCACCGACGCCGTGCCTCCCGAGAACGGATGGTACGTGCTGAGGCCAAGCTGCGTCTTGAGGAAGCGGGCATCGGCGTTGAAGGCGGGGAAGGCCCACTGGACCGAAAGGGTGGCGAGCGAGCCCCGATGCGGGGACAGCGGGTCATCGCGGAGGTCGTACTCAAGTGTCGGGGTGATCGACGCGACCTGGATCTGCTGCTGCTCGCGCTCGAGGTCGGAGAGGATGTCCTGCGGCGCCTTGGGGTTCACGATCTGGTACTCGTATCGCAGCCACGGGCGGAATGGGCGCCGGCGCCGGTCCCCGAGCTCGAACCATAGGCCACGGCGCAGCTGTGAGTACGACGGAAAGCGCTCTTCGGTGCGGTAGATCGAGGCGTAGGCGGGTTCGTCGATCCACGGCAGGTACTGCTCGCGCAGTCCGATCTGGAAGCGCTTTTCGTCCCGCGACAGCCGCGTCTCGACGTTGAACGCGTGGGCGCCGCCGAACAGGTTGAGGTGAGTCCAGCCGAGGGTGACGCGAGGACCGCTGGTGGTGTCCCAACCGACGCCGAACAGGTAGCTGCGCTGCTGACCCTCCTCGCAACGCACGACCATGCCACGCACCGCGAGCCGTTCCTGGCCCGGGATCGGGACAACCTCCACCCGACGGAACAGGCCCAGGGCGGAGAGACGCCGCCTGGCGTCGAGCATCGCAGCCAGCGAGTACGGTGTGCCGGTCACGACTCCCGATCGTTCAAGGACGCGCCGCACGACCCCCTCGCGGGTCGCGGTCAGACCCGACACCAGAACCTCGCCGAGGTGGACAAATGGCCCCGGATCGACACGAAGGACGACTCGCGCCTCCCCGGGTGACGCCGTGTCCACCTCGGCCGCCACCCGCGCGTCGGGGTAGCCCCGGTCGGCGAGCTCGACGCCGAGCAGGCGGGTCGCATCCTCGACCCGACGGGGGTCCCACGGGCCGGCGGTGTCGAGGCCGAGCAACGTCAGGTCGAGACTGCCGGCGAGATCGAGGGGCGCGCCCTCGAGCCGGACATCCGCCAGTCGCCATCGCCGGCCCTCCTCGACCTTGAAGCGGACCGACACCGTTGCCGCCTCGCTGCCAGGCTCGAGCGAGGGACCTTCGACTCGAGCGTCGGCGAAGCCCTCCCGGCGATAGAGGTCGACCAATGCAAGCCGGTCGGCCTCGAGGGACGCCGCAGTGACGTGCTGACCCCGCCAGCCGGTGGTCGAACCGGGATGGACCGCCACCACCGCCGCGAGCCGCTCGGGGGTGATCGACGTCGCACCGTCGAAGCTCACCTCGGCGATCTGAACCACCGGTCCCGGGGTCGCGTTCACACGGATGACGCGAGGGTCGGCCGCGGCGTCGAGCTCGACCGAAACCCGGGCGAGCAGGCGACCGCCCGCCTGAAGGGCGTCACGGATCTGGTCGGCGAGCACCTCCGTCTGCGCCGGATGGACATCGACCTGGTTGGGGTCGGGGAGCGCCCCGCGAACCACAGCATCGTCCTCTGCGCCCTCGATCTCGAAGACGTACCGGCTGCCCGGGTCGATGCGGACCTCCAAGGTCGCCGGACCCGCGCCCGACGAGAGCTCGGCTCCGATCGACTCGGCCTCCCACCAGCCCAGCTCGCGGACGCGCGCCTCGACCGTGCGCACGATCTCGTCGCCGAGCTCTTCGGTGGAGCGCTCCTGCGCCCAGCGTGTGGCAATTTCCTGGCGGTCGGCCTCGGGGAGGTCGACCCCGACCACCTTCACCCGGGCGATCGTGAGCGGCGCGCCGAGATCGACATCGAGCTCGACGTTGACGGTGTTGTCCTCGCGCCGGTAGTCCAGGCTCGCCTCGACGTGGGCCTCTTTCCAGCCCAACTGGTCGAGGCGACGGCGCACCCTTGCCACCGCCGACTCGACGTTTCCGGCAGTGATGAAGCCGCCCCGGCGCAGCCCTGTCCACTCACGCAGCTTGGCGCCGAGCAGCAGTGACACCCCCTTCACATCGAGGTGCGCGATGCGCGGCGTTGCGCTCATCGTGACCCTGACCGCAAGTCCGCCACCTTCCTCCTCTGCGACCACCTCCAGCCGGTCGACTCCACCGCCGGCATAGAGCGCTCGGATCCCCTCCCGCAGACGACGCCGGTCGAGCGGCGCCCCTTCGGTGAGCCCGAGCAGCTCCTGGATCGCGGCCGGGCGCAGTTCACCGTCGGTGACCACCTCGACCCGGAGGATCGGCGGCGAGTCGCCGGGCGCGGCCCATGAGGTGGCCGCCAGTGTCACCAGCAGCAGGGCGAACGCGCCGAACCGGAGGGCGGGTCGCCTCGTCCGCGAATCGTGCGGAGCAGCCGTCGTGACCACCTTCAGTACCTTCGCCGGAGCTTGAGGTCGAGGCCGACGGTGCCGTCAACGTCCCGGATCGCCTCGAGGAACACGCCCTGGCCGAGGAACCAGCGCAGGACGACGACCTCCTCGCGGTTGGCAGAAAGGTTCGACTGCACCATCAACGACCAGTTCGGACTCAGCTGCTTGACCACCGTCACTCGCGCAGTCGGGTTTCCGGTCGAGGCCTCGGCGAAAGGATCGACCCTGACCTGGTCGATCGGCAGCAGCTCCCGGGCGCGTCGTTCGAGCTCGCTGTTGAGCTCGCGGGCGAGCAGCGACGAGGCCACCCCCATGCCGAGGCCAGCACCGCCGAGGCCGTTCCCGGAGCGACCGAAGGCGAGCATGGCCATCAGCTGGTCTTCCGGCAGCGGCGGATCCGAGGTCACCACCGGGACCAGCCGGTCGACGGTTCCGGTGAGCCGCACCTCGACCTGGTAGGCATCGATCCACGCCCGGGCGACGATGTCGAGGAAGGGGTTGAGGCGCGTCGGGTCGGTGAACGTCACAACCGCACGGTCGAGCTCGTAGCGGACGCCCTGGAAGGTAAAGTCGCCGCCCTCTAAGAACTCGACGTTCCCGGTCACCTCGGGGTGATTCGAGGTCCCGGTCACGGCGATGGCCGCGGAACCGACCACGCGGATGAACCCGGTGCGGGCCTCGAGCGTCCGGTCGGCTTCAATCCGCAGGTCGAGCTTTAGCCCGCCCTCCTCAGCCGGCGGCGAGCTTGCCAGGAACCAGTCCGCGATGATGGTCGCGAGGTCGTCCTTGCGTCGCAGCAGGGCCTGACGGACCTCGAGCTCGCCGCTCAGCTCGAGTCCGTCGAACGGCCCCTCGAGCCGGAACCTCCCCGCGAGACGGGGCTCGAGACCGGGGAAGAGGGGGTACTCGAGGTTGGCGATGGTGCCCGTGAGCGTCAGGTCGGGCACCGCACCGGCGAACCCGATCCTCCCGCCGCCCGAACCGGTGCCGCGCATGAAGCGGAAGGTCATCCCTTCGAGGCCGACCTCGTCCTGGGAGAAGAGCACCGTGCCGTCGACCCCGGACACCACCTCACGGCCACCCGGGATCCTGAACGAAACCTGGGACACCCTGGCGATGCCCTCCAGGTGTGGTCGGTCGACGGAGCCGAGCAGCTCGACGACCCCGGTCGCGCGCCCCGCACCCTCCCACTCGGGTAGCAGAAAGCGCAGCAGCAGGAGGTCGATCGTACCCGAGAGGTTCCCCGAGACACGGCCGTCGGCGGTGACCTCGCCACGCGCGAAGACCTCGTCGTCGAGCAGTGCGAGGCGCAGGCCGGTGGTCGAGAAGCCGTCGCTCGTGACGGTGAACGCCGCCGGCTCGATGAGATGGACCGGGCGATCCTCGAGCTTGAGGTCGAGCCTCTCGAGGCGGCCGGCGATCTCCGGTGCCGCACCCGGAGGCCAGCTCACGTGACCCGAGATCCGCGCCGTCCCCGACAGCGGCACGCCGGCCTCAGGGTCGAGCCGGGCGACCAGACGGGCCACCTCGGGCACCACGATCTCGCCGTCGCCCTCGAGGCCGCCGTCGTCGCGCCGCTCGAGCCGTACCGAGGCGGTGGCCGCGTCAGCGAGGGTGAGCCGCCCGTCGATCCCGGCCGGGTCCGCGGATGCCTCCAGGGTAACCCCATCGCCGGTGGTGAGCACGAGTGAGCCCGTGGCTGGCCCGTCCTGAGAAAGGGTGAAGTCGAGCCGCGCATCGGCGCGTTCCCCGACCAAATCGGTGGTCATCGAACCAAACCCGGTGAGCGCCATGCCAGGCCACTCCAGCCGCCCGCTCACCGTACCTTCGTTGACCGCCCAGCTCATCGACCCTTCGAGCCCGCCGTCGAAGGCGAGAGCGCGCGCGGTGAAGACCGCCCCGGCAAGGTCGACCGCAGACGAGCCGCTGCCGAGGGAACGACCGGCGACGGCGACGTCGGAAAGCGCCAGTGCCCAGGAGCCCCTCGGTGACGCGATCGGACCGGTCAGGCGGCCCGTGAACGAGCCCGTCCCCGCGATGACTCCGCTTGAGTCGATCCAGCCCGCAACGGTGTTCAGGGGCACCTCGTCGCCGCGGATCAGGAGGTCGATCTGGTCGGCGCCGGCCGACTCCGCCCAGGTGATCCGGCCCTCCACCTCACCGCTCCCGGTTCCGATGCCGAACCGGGTCGGGCCGAAGACGACCGCCTGGTCGGCGATCGTGGCCTCGCACACCAGGCGATCGAGCACCATCGGTGGATACGCCACCGGGTGGGCGTCGAGGCGCACATCAACCGCCAGCTGGTGCCACGGTCCCGCGACGGTCACCTGGAGCACGCCGATGCCCCGGATGCTCTCGGGAAGGACCTCGGAACCGACCCAGCGGTTGACCAGCGGGATGATCTGCTCAAGCACCCCGGGCTCGGCCCGGAGCGACCACGCGGGCTCCCAGTCGCCGAGCCGCAGCGGCCCCTGCCAGGTCACGATCGAGTCACCAATCGCGAGGTGCTGGCCCGAGAAGCGCAGCACGGCGTCCCCGGCAAGCTCGATGTCGAGCGAACCCGCGACCGGGAGGGTTCCCGGAGCACGGGCCAGCCGCGCGGTTCCCCTCCCCTTGCCGTGGGGCAGGCCGAGCCCGTTCCACTCCAGGCGCGTAGTCGTGTCAACCGACGCCGACAGTCCTGCGGCCGGAACCCCGATCGCGCCGAGCAGGCGCGCCAGCGAGAGCCCCTCACCGGTAACCTCGACTCGGTGCGAGTAGGGAGGACCGATGTGTTCGAGGTCATAGCTGCCGCTGACGCGACCACCACAGAAGCTCGCACTGTCGAGGCGACCGAGCAGCCGGCCCTGCTCCAGTGTGACGCTGCCGGAGACATCGCGCAGGCGGAATCCCGCGGCGCTGAGCGATGGGCTGCGGATGTGGGCATTGAGGCGGATCGTGTCCGCCGCCCTCAACTCCAGGTCGACCGTGCTCACGCCCTCCAGGACTCCGCTGGCGTGAACGACTCGGTCGAGCTCGGCGAGATCCAGGGCCCCCCCACCAACCAGCTCGGAGCCCTTACCCCGGCTGAGATGGCCGTGACCCTCGAGCTCGAGGCCCTTGCCGCGGACCCGCCAGTGCCGTAGCTCGATCTCTCCATCGGCGACGGCTCGCGCCTCGACGGCGACGGTCACCGGCTCGAGCCCGGGCACGCGAACCTCGACTCGGGCTGCTCGGACGAAACCACGCGGGGATCCCCTGCGGGTGGTCCAGGAGGCGTCGAGACCCCGCACCCCCAGGCCGAGGCCGCCGGGGAGCTCGACTCCTTCCACCGTGATTCGGCGCAGGTCGGCCTGGCCGACCCGGAAGCGGAGCCAGCCCCCGCCGTCGGACATGGCCTGCGCGGGGACCGGGCGGGTGAGATCAAGGTGGAGACCGTCGACCTCGATGTTGTCGACCACCAGCGTGCGCCGAACGAGCTGAAAGGCGGAGAGCGCTACGGAGGCCCGCTCGAGTCTCGCCGACAGGCCCGGCGCCTCCACTGTGACGTTTCGCAGGACGACGCGCGGCGGCACCAACTGCCAGCCGAGCTCACCGATCTCGACTCTGCCGCTCACGGCCGCGGAGACGACACCCTCGACCCAGCGGGCGACACGTCGAGTGACCGCCGCACCATGGGCGAGATGGACCGCGAGGGCGGCCACGATCACGAGGCAGGCGACGGCCGCAGAGGCCGCGAGGGCCGTCCGCCTGAGGTGGCGGTACCTCACACGCCGCGGTCTCCCCACTTGAGCTTGCGATGGAGCACGTGAAAAAACGACCGCCGCCGCTCAGTGACGAGCCGTACCGGCTCGCCGCAGCGACGGATCCGCACCACGTCGTGCGGCGTGACCGGGAAACCCTCCTGGCCGTCGAGGGTCAGCCAGACCTCCTCGGATTGGCTCTCGAGGCGAACCTCGACCAGCGAGTCGAGCGGCACTGCCAGCGGCCGATTGGTCAGCGCATGGGGGCAGATCGGCGTCACGACCACAACCTCGAGGGTGGGGTACAGGATCGGGCCCCCTGCGGAGAGGTTGTAGGCGGTCGAGCCGGTCGGGGTGGCCACGATCAGCCCGTCAGCGCGAAAGCGGCTCACGAACTCCTCGTTGATGTGAACGCTGAGCACGATCATCCGTGCCAGGGCCGACTTGTTGATCACCGCGTCGTTGAGCACGAACCGGCACAACGGGTCCCGGCCAGGCGTGACCACGGTCACTTCGAGGCGCTCGCGACGCTCGAAGGAAGCACGCCCTTCGAGGACCGTGCGTAGCACCGGGAACAGGCTTTCCGCGGGGTGCTCGGTCAGGAAGCCGAGCGTTCCCATGTTGATGCCGAGGATGGGCGTTCCTCCGAGGATCCCGCGGCACACGCTCAGCAGGGTCCCGTCGCCGCCGAGCGCGACCACCAGGTCGACCGAGGCCGCGAGGTCGATCCGCTCGACACCGCCACGTATGCCGAGCGCGGCGGCAGACTCGCGGTCGACCACCGGCTCGATGCCAAGGCGCTCGAGCTCGTCGAAGAGCTGGCGACCGAGCTCTACCGCCTCGGGGCTCGAGGCCTTGAGCACGACGCCGACGCGATGGATGGGGCCGTTCATCATCGCCGAACATTCTACCCCGCGAGGCGTCTCGGGCCCGTGCGGACGGCCGCTCGGAAGCTGATTCCCCGGGGCTTCTGGAGGCTTGACAGCGGGGCTGAACCGACGCATGATTGTGTGGTCAGAAGTGGTCAAATGGGGTCAGAAGTGGGATCAGCACCTTCCGATCCCACGTTTCGCACCGGCGAGGGAGATTTCGTGGAACGGTTTCGTGGGGGATTCCCGGCCACCATCGACGCGAAAGGTCGCGTCAAGCTGCCTGCTCGGCTGCGCGAGCAGCTCGAGGGGGCGTTCGGGCGGGAGGTCTACGTGTGCTCGTTCTTTCCTCACGAGCTGCGCGTCTACCCGCTGCCGGTGTGGGAGACCGTGGAGGAGAGGCTGCTGTCGAAGCCCGGGATGAAGCCCGCAGTCCTCAAGCTGATCGAGCGGGTCAACTACGGACAGCTCATCGAGCTCGACGACCACGGCCGGCTTATGGTCCCGTCCCTGCTGCGGGAGATGGTCGACGTCGAGGGCGAGGTGGTGGTGTCGGGCCGGATCAACCACCTGGCGATCACCAACCGGGCACGCGCCGCGACCTTCCTCAAAGAGGCATCGCTCAGCGATGAGGAGCTGGAAGAGCTCGCACAGCTGGAGCTGTGATGGAGGAAGCCGGTGCCCGTCAGCCACACACCGGTGCTCCTCGAGGAGGTCGTCGCCTGGCTCGCCCCGGCGGGGCCGGGTCTGTTGGTCGACGCCACTGTCGGGCTCGGCGGGCATGCCGCCGCGCTGCTCTCCGCCCATCCCGGCTTCACGCTGCTCGGTCTCGATCGTGACCCCGAGGCCCTGGCGCTCGCCGCCGAGGCGCTCGAGCCGTTCTCCGGCCGGATCCGGCTCGTCGCGGCGACCTTCGACCGTCTGCCGGAGGTGCTCGCACAGCTTCAGGAGTCGGCGCCGGCTGCGGTGCTCGCAGATCTGGGCTGCTCTTCACTCCAGCTCGACCATGCCGAGCGCGGCTTCTCCTTCCAGCAGGACGGTCCCCTCGACATGCGGATGGGGCCCGACGGCCCCAGTGCTGCCGACCTGGTCAACCACGCCGAGCCGGAGGCACTGATGCGAATTCTGTGGGACTTCGGCGAGGAGCGCCGCGCACGCGCGATCGTGCGCGCGATCGTCAGTCAGCGACTGCGCGCCCCGATCACCTCGACCGGTGAACTCTCGCGCGTGGTGGTCAACGTCGCCGGCCGCCAGACCGGTCGCATCCATCCCGCCACGAGGACCTTTCAGGCCCTTCGCATTGCGGTCAACGACGAGCTCGGCCAGCTCGAGCGCTTCCTCGAGCCCGCCGCGCGCGCGCTGCGGCCAGGTGGACGGCTCGCGGTGATCAGCTTCCACTCCCTCGAGGACCGAATCACCAAACACACGTTGCGACGTCTCGAGGGCCGGTGTACCTGCCCGAACGACCTCCCGCGCTGCGTCTGCGGCGCCCACGCCGCGGTCCGCGTTCTGACCCCAAAGGCCATCCGGCCGCAACCGGACGAGGTCGATTCCAACCCCCGCGCGCGCTCGGCCCGGCTCCGGGTGGCCGCACGAATCGGCGAGGAGACCGGCTGATGGATCTCCCGCTGGTCCGTCCCTCGAACCGATTCCTGGTCATGGAACGCGACCGTCGGTGGCTGTCGGCGCTCGGCTTCCTGCTGCTGCTCGCGGCCATTCTCGCCGCGGCCCTGTTCCTGGTCGGCTGGCCGCGGCTCAAAAGCACCAGCCTGCACTACGACCTGGTCGGCCTGCGCGCCAAGGTCGAGGGGCTCGAGCGACGCGAGCGCGAGCTTGAGATCGAGCTCGAGCACGAGCGCGATCCGTCCCGCCTCGCCGAGCGTGCGGCCGCTATCGGCCTGGTGCCCCCGCCGCCCCCGGTCCCGGCCGAAAAGGGACCCCCGTGAACCGGCGACGTCTCGGCCTGGTCGCGGCGGCCCTCGCGCTCGGCGCTGCGGTGGTGCTCGCACGCGCGGCACAGGTCATGCTCCTCGACCACGAGTCCTGGCTCGCGCGTGCCAAGCGCCAGCGCGAGCGGGTCTTGACCACGCCCAGCCGGCGAGGCGAGATCCGAACGGCGGACGGGTACGTCCTCGCAACTTCAGTGGCGCGGCTCGCGATCCAGGTCGACACCAAGCTCCTGCCCTACCCGGCCCTGTTCGCCCAGGCTGCCGGACCACTCGTCGGCTGCCCGGCGGACGAGCTCGAGCGCCGACTCACCGGCGGTGGCCGCGCGGTCTGGGTCGCGCAGAAGGTCGACCGAGAGACAGCGGCCGCGGTTCGCTCCCTGGCGCCGTCCGCGGTCGTGCTCGTCCCCGACGCCGAGCGGATCTACCCGCTCGGCACGCTCGCCGCCCCTCTGATCGGTTTCGTCGGGCGCGAGGAGCTGACGACGGTCGGGCGCGCGGGCCTCGAGCACTACTATGATGCCGTCCTTGCCGGCGAGCCGGACCGCTACCTGGCGGTCCAGGACGCCGTCCAGCGCCAGCTCCAGCTCGAGCACCTCGCAAGCGGGCGGGCAGGGTACGACCTCGAGCTCACCATTTTCGGCCGGCTTCAGTGGGCAGTCGAACGCGAGCTCCTGGCAGATGTCGACCGCAACGCGGCACGCAGCGCCTCGGCGGTCGTGCTCGAGGCCCGCACCGGGCGGATCCTCGCCCTCGCCACGGTGCCGTCGTTCGACCCGGCGGCGCCTGGCGACGTGCCGCCCACGCGCTGGCGACTGTCTCCGGTGCAGGACGCCTTCGAGCCGGGGTCGACGATCAAGCCGCTGATCGCAGCGGCGGCGTTGTCGTCCCGTGCGGTCCGCTCGGGAGAACGATTCGACTGCACGCACCACGGCATCGAGGTTGCCGGGCACTGGGTCCGCGACCACGCGGAACCGGGCCGCTACACCCTCGACGAGATCGTCTCCAAGTCTGCCAATGCCGGCATCATCCAGGTCGCTCAGCGGCTTGAGCCCGAGCTCATCTGGCGGACCCTCGACGGCTTCGGCTTCGGCCGGCCGACCGGGGTCGGCTACCCGGGGGAGACGCGCGGGGCGCTGGCACCGGCGGAGCGCTGGTCGGGCATGAGCCGAGCGGGTCTCGCCCTCGGCCAGGAGCTGACCGTCTCCCCGCTCCAGCTCGCGATCGCCTACGCCGCCGTCGCCAACGGAGGGTGGTTGCCCGTGCCCAGGCTCGTGACGCGGGCCGGCTCGGACAGCGAGACCGCTGCCGACCACCCCGACATGCGGCGCCGGGTCATGGACCGCCGCCTCGCCGAGCGGATCCAGGCGATGCTTGAGGCGGTAGTTGTCGATGGCACCGGGAAACGCGCGGCGGTCGCCGGCTACCGTGTCGCTGGCAAGACCGGGACCGCCCAGCGGGCGGTCGCCGGCGGCTTCGACGATCAGCACCACGTTGCCTGGTTCGCGGGCTTCCTCCCGCTCCCGGATCCCGAGGTCGTGATCGTCGTCGCGGTGGTCCAGCCCGATGACGACTTCTGGGCCTCGACAGTCGCGGCGCCGGCTTTCGCCCGGATCGCCACGCAGACCGCGTGCATCCTCGACCTTCCCGCGACACCTCCGCCTGCGACCGTCGACGTGGCCGCGGCCAACCCTTCTAGCGTCGTCCGAAGGGCGGGAGCGTGACGCTCGGCGACCTGATCCGCCGCCTCGACGGCGCCCGGCTCGCCGGCGATCCAAGCGTGGACGTCGAGACCGTCGTCCTCGACTCCCGCAACGTCCGGCCGGGCGCACTGTTCGCGGCCCTGCCGGGTCAGCGGCACCACGGCATCGAGTTCCTGAGTGGAGCGCTCGAGCGCGGCGCCGCGGCCGTGCTCTCGGATCGACCGCGTCCAGGTGACCTGTCGATACCCTGGCTGGTGAGCGGCTCGCCGCGACGCCACACCGCGATCGCGGCGTGGGCTGCGGCCGACAATCCCGAGCGCGCCCTGCGCCTGGTCGCCGTCACCGGGACCAACGGCAAGAGCACCACCGTCGACCTCGTCAGCCGGGTCTTCGAAGCTGCCGGCATGGTCACCGGGACCTTCGGCACCCTCGGTTACCGCCTGCCGAGCACCACGGTGGAGGCCGAGCGGACAACGCCAGAGGCTACCCAGCTCGCGCCCCTGCTGGCGCGGCTCGTCGCCGAGGGCGGCCGGGTCGCGATCATGGAGGCTTCCTCCCATGCGCTCGACCAAGACCGGCTCGCCGGGCTCAGTTTCGAGATCGGCGTGTGGACCAACCTGACCCGCGACCACCTCGACTTCCACGGCGACATGGAGCGCTACTTCGAGGCCAAGCAGCGTCTGTTCACCCACCACCTGGCCCCTTCCGGGCGTCGCGTGCTGCCCGTCGACGAGCCCTTTGGTGCCCGCCTCGCGGCGCGCCCCCGCGCGGGCGACGTCACCTGGGGGGTAGAGGCCGGTGAGGTCCGTGCCCGCGAAATCGCGGCAGGTCTCGGTGGCACCCGTTTCGTCCTCGTCCGTCCCGATGGCGAACGCCCAGTCGCTCTGCCCCTGGTCGGTCTGCACAACCTGCGCAACGCGCTCGCCGCCGCTGCCGCGGCGTGGGCCGCTGGCGTGACCGCCGAGGCGACGGTCGCCGGGCTCGAGGCGGCGCGTCCACTGCCCGGCCGGCTCGAGCCGGTCGCGGTCGACCTGCCGTACCCCGTGTTCATCGACTTCGCGCACACCCCGGAAGGCCTGCGTGCGGTGCTTGCATCGCTGCGCGCGGTCAGCGACCGCCGACTGATCGTCGTCTTCGGCGCCGGCGGCGACAAAGACCGCGGCAAGCGGGGCCCGATGGGCCGCGCCGTCGGCGAGCTCGCCAACGTCGCCCTTGTGACCTCCGATAACCCGCGCTCCGAGGACCCCGCCACCATTGCCGCGGCGGTCGCAGCCGGGGTCCGCGAGGCGGGGACAGAGCCCGAGATCCTCATCGACCGGCGGGCCGCGATCGCGCGTGCCCTCGAGCTCGCCGGCGCGGACGCCCTGGTCGTGATCGCCGGCAAGGGCCACGAGACCGTCCAGGTGATCGGCCCGCGCCAGATCCCATTCTCCGACGCAGCGGTCGTGCGCGAGCTCGCCGCGGAGAGGACCGGTTGATGCGCCGTGCCCTCGCCGAGCTCGCCGGTTGGCTGGCCCTTGCGGTACCCGCCGTGAGCCCCGAGGTCCTCGGGGCCTCGATCGACTCGCGGGCGGTACGTCCGGGCGACCTCTTCGTCGCGCTGCCCGGAAGCCACACCGACGGCCACGAGCACGTCGCGGAGGCGGCCACCCGCGGTGCCGTCGCGGCCCTGGTCAGCCGACCTGTGGCCCACCCGCTGCCGCAGCTTGTGGTACCCGATACCACGACGGCCCTGCAGGCGCTTGCCGCCGCCGAGCGTCGCCGCGCAGACTACCGGCTGGTCGGTATCACCGGCTCGATCGGCAAGACCACTACCAAGGAGTTTCTCGTCGGCTTGCTGCAGAGCCGCTATCGGGTTGGTTTCACCCGCGGCAGCCGCAACTCGCAGGCCGGCCTTCCGGCCGAGCTCCTCAGCCAGTCTGAAGACATCGAGTGGATGGTCGCCGAGCTCGGCATGAACCACGCTGGCGAGCTCGACCGCCTCGGCGCGGTCGCGCGCCCGGACGCCCTCCTGTACACGGTCGTCGCGCCCGTCCACCTCGAGTTCTTTCCCGACCTCGAGGCGATCGCCGAGGCCAAGGCCGAGCTCATCCCGCACCTCGACCGTGACGGCGTCCTCGTGCTCAACGCGGCCGATCCCAGGGTGGACGCCCTGGCGGGTCGTTTCGGCGGCCGGGTGGTGCGCTACGGACAGCCCGGCGCCAGCTCGCTGTGGATCGAGCGTTACGTGTCTCGCGGCCTACTCGGTGCGATGCTCGTCCTCTGCGGTGACGGCTGCGAGGTCGAGGTGAGCTGGGACCTGGTCGGCCGCCACCAGGCCGACAACCTGCTCGGCGCGGCCTGCTGTGCGACTTCTCTCGGCCTGCCGCTCGACGCCGTACCTCCGGCCGCGGCCGCCCTGCGCCCGGCCGCTCACCGCGGCGAGCTGATCCGCCTCCCGGGCGGTGTCACGGTGGTCGACGACAGCTACAACGCGTCCCCGGTTGCGGTGGAGCGCCTGCTGCTGCTGCTCGCCGAGACCGCGGGTCGGCGGGTCGCGGTGCTCGGTGAGATGTACGAGCTGGGCGAGGCGACGACCGCCGCTCACCGTGAGGCCGGCAGGCTCGCCGCCGGAGCCTGTGACTTGCTGATCGCGGTCGGCGGGCAGCCGACCCGAGAGCTGGTCGAGGCCGCCCGCGCCGCAGGGCTCGGCGAGGCGCGGCTCGCGGCGAGCGCGGAGGACGCCGCCACGCTTCTCGAGGGGGTCCTCGAGCCGGGCGACGTGGTGCTGGTCAAAGGATCGCGCGGCGTCGGCCTCGATCGCACGGTGGCGGCCCTGACCGCGGGGAGGGCCGGCTGATGCTGTACTGGCTGCTCTTCCCGCTGTCGTCCCACTGGTTCGGTTTCAACGTCTTTCGCTACATCACCTTCCGCACAGGGCTCGCGATCGCGACCGCGTTCTTCGTCAGCCTGGTGGCGGGACCGTGGGTGGTCGAGCGTCTGGCACGGCTCCAGATCCGCCAGTCGATCCGCGAGGAGGGGCCGCAGCACCACCAGGTTAAGGCCGGCACCCCGACCATGGGTGGAACCCTCATCGTCGGAGCCCTCACGCTGTCTACCCTGCTCTGGGCTGACCTCGGCAACCCCTACGTGTGGACTGTCCTGCTGACGACCCTTGGCTTCGGTGCGGTCGGCTTCGTCGACGACTGGATCAAGGTCAGCCGGCGCCGCAACCTCGGCCTCACGACGTGGCAGAAGCTGGCGCTTCAGGCGGCAGTCGGGCTCGCCGCGGGGCTCGCCGTGCGCCGTATTGCCGCCCCTGCCCTCCACTCGGGAGCCCTCGCGCTGCCGTTCTTCAAGGACGTGCTGATCCCTCTCGGCCTCGCGTACCTGCCGTTCGTGATGCTGGTGCTGCTCGGTGCCTCGAACACGGTCAACCTCACCGACGGGCTCGACGGTCTCGCGATCGGCGCTGTCGCGGTGACGGCTTCCACCTACACGGTCTTCGTCTACATCGCCGGCCACATCCGCATCGCCGAGTACCTGCGTCTGTTCTACGTCGAAGGGTCGGGCGAGGTGACGGTGTTCACCGGCGCCCTGGTCGGTGCCGCGCTCGGCTTCCTGTGGTTCAACTGCCATCCGGCACAGGTCTTCATGGGCGACGTCGGATCCCTCGGCCTCGGCGGCGGTCTCGGCATCGTCGCCGTGGTGGCGAAGCAGGAGCTGCTGCTGGTCATCGTCGGCGGCCTGTTCGTGCTTGAAGGCCTCAGCGTCATGATCCAGGTCGCGTCGTACCGCCTGCGCGGCAAGCGCGTCTTCCGCATGGCCCCTCTCCACCATCACTTCGAGCTGCTCGGCTGGAAGGAAACCCAGGTCGTCACCCGGTTCTGGATCATCGCGGTGGTCTTCGCCCTCGCCGGCCTCGCAACGCTGAAGCTGAGGTGAGGATGGGTTTCGAGCTTCCCTCCCGCGTGCTCATCGTCGGCCTCGGCCGCTCGGGGCTCGCCGCCGCCCGCCTCGCCGACCGCGACGGCGCCGAGGTGTGGGTGACGGACCGGCGCAGCACCGCCGAGCTCGGGGACGCGGTCCAGGGCCTGCCCTCGGGGAGCCGGCTGTGGGACGGCGGCCACCCGCCGGAAGCCCTCGACGGCGTCGGGCTGGTCATCGTCAGCCCGGGCGTGCCCGCCGATGCGCCGTTGCTCGACGAGGCCCGCCGCCGCCGCATCAGGCTCGTGCCGGAGCTCGAGTTCGCCTGGCTGCACCGGCCCGAGACGCCGCTGGCCGCGGTCACCGGGTCGAACGGCAAGAGCACTGTGACGTCTCTCGTCGCGGCGATGCTCGTCACCGCCGGCACCGCCTGCGTGGCCGGCGGCAACCTCGGCACCGCCGCCAGCGATCTCGTCCTCGCCGGGGGTTGGGACGTCTGGGTGCTCGAGGTCTCGAGCTTCCAGGCCGAACTCTGCACCGCCCTGCGGCCGCTAGCCGGGGTCTTCCTCAACCTCAGTCAGGATCACCTCGAGAGGCACCCGACCCTCGCCGCCTACCTGGCGGCGAAGCAGCAACTGTTCGACTTCCAGCGGCCGGACGACGCCGCGGTGGTCAACGCCGACGACCCCATGGTCGCGGCGATGCCGGTGCACGGCGAGCGCCTCGCGTTCTCCCTCGAGCGACCCGCGGACGCCTGGCTCAATGGCACCACCCTGGTGCTCCATGGCCGCCCGATCTGCGACGACGCCGAGGTCGCGATGAGCGGCCGCCACAACCTCGCCAACGCGCTCGCCGCCGCTCTCGCCGCCCACCGTCTGGGAGCGGATCATGCCGCGATGGCGAGGACCCTCGCCGACTTCTCGGGTCTCGCCCACCGGCACCGCACCGTGGCCGAGGCGGCCGGCGTGCGCTGGGTCGACGACTCCAAGGCGACCAACGTCGGCGCGACCCTCGCCGGTCTCGCCGGCTATCCCGGGCGCAGCGTGCACCTCATCCTCGGCGGCCAGGGCAAGGGCCAGGACTTTGCCGCGCTCGGCGACGAGGTCGCCCGGACTGCGGCGCGGGTCTACCTGATCGGAATCGACGGACCACACATCGGGCACGTCCTACGGGATGCCGCACCGATCGAGGACTGTGGCACCCTCGAGGAAGCCGTACGCCGGGCGGCGCGACTCGCGGGAGCGGGCGAGACCGTTCTGCTCGCGCCCGCGTGCGCGTCCTTCGACCAGTTCTCCGGATACGCGGAGCGCGGCGACCGCTTCGCGCGCCTGGTGCTCGAGGAGGTGGCGACGTGCCCATGAGGCAGCGCTTCGACCGTCTCCTCCTTGGTGCCGTCGTCGCGCAGACGGCGGTCGGACTGGTGGTCCTCGCGTCCGCCTCCTGGTTGGTCGCGACCGAGCGTTACCACCGGCCTGGGACCTTCTTCGTCACCTGGCAGGCGGCGGTGGCGATGATCGGCCTCGGGATCCTGGTCGCGGCGATGCACCTCCGTCTCGAGCTGCTCGACAACCGCCGCCTGGTCTGGGCCGCGCTCGGTGCCACCTGGCTGCTGCTGTTGCTGGTCTTCCTCCAACCCGCGGTGGCGAACACCCACCGCTGGCTGTCGGTCGGCGGCATCTCCGTCCAGCCCTCGGTGCTGGCTCGACTCGCGGTGGTGCTGGTCGCGGCGCTCGAGCTTCCGCGCGCCGCCGCGGAGGGCTGGTCGCTGCGGCGACTCGCGCCGTTGGTCACGGTGACCGCGGTCACCTGCGTGTTGATCGTCTTCGAGCCCGACCTCGGCTCCGCGGTCCTGGTGGTGCTCGTGCTCGGGGCGATGGCGTTCGTGGCCGGTCTGCCGATCCGACTGCTCGCGCTGCCCGGGGCGGCGGCAGCCGCAGCGGTGGTCGGCGCCGTGTTGACCTCGCCCTACCGGCTCGAGCGGCTGCGCGCCTTCCTCGACCCTGCAGCGGGTTCGGCCGCGGGCTGGCAGACCTACCAGAGTCTGGTTGCGCTGGGCTCGGGCGGTCTGCTCGGACGCGGCTACGGCGCCGGCCTCCAAAAGCTCTTTTTCCTGCCCGAGCCGCACACCGACTTCATCTTCGCCATCGCCGGCGAGGAGCTCGGGCTGATCGGAATCGTGGTCCTGGTGCTGCTGCCGACGCTGGTCGCCTGGCGGGGCCTGGCGATCGCCGCCCGGCAGACGGTACCGGAGCGCGGCCTGCTCGGTTTCGGCCTCACCTTCGCGTTCGCCGCCCAGTCTCTGATCCACATGATCGTGTGCCTCGGCCTGGTGCCGCCCAAGGGGATTCCCCTGCCGCTGGTCAGCTACGGCAAGATCGACCTCCTCGCCACCCTGGCTGCGGTCGGCCTGCTGCTCAACCTCTCACGGCAGGTGGTGCGATGAGAGGGCGCGCGTTGATCGCCGGCGGCGGGACCGGAGGCCACATCTTTCCTGGCCTCGCGGTGGTCGCGGAGCTCGAGGCGATGGGCGTCGCCTGCCATTGGCTCGGCGCACGGCGCGGCCTCGAGGCCGATCTGGTCGGCAAGCGAGGCATCCCGATCACGCTGGTCGATCTCGAAGGCGTCCACGCCCGCGGCCTTGCGGCCGCCGCCCGCGCCGCCGCCCAGCTCCCCGCCGCCATCTCGACCGCGATGACCACCTTGCTCCGACTCCAGCCGAGGGTCGTGCTCGGCGTCGGCGGCTACGCCTCGTCGGCCGGTGTCCTCGCTGCCGGAGCGCTCGGCATACCGTGGGTGCTCCAGGAGCAGAACGCCGTTCCCGGCTGGACCAACAGGTTCCTGGCGCCGTGGGCGGACGCGATCTGCTGCGGTTTCGCCGATGCCGTCGGGCACTTCCCGTCGCTGCCCGCGGAGTGGACCGGCAACCCTGTGCGGCGGGAGTTCTTTACCACCGACGCGGTGCACCGCGGCCGACCGCCCGGCGTGGTTGTCCTCGGCGGGAGCCAGGGCTCCCTGTTCCTCAACCGCATCCTGCCCCAGGCGCTCGCGAGACTGCGCGAGATCGGTCTCGCCGTCGCGGTCCGCCACCAGGCAGGCGTGCGCTGGACCGAGGTCGTCCGCACCAGCTACCAGGACCTTCACCTCGAGGCAGAGGTCTCCGCGTTTCTGTCCGAGCCATGGCAGGCCCTCTCCGACGCCGACCTGGTCGTCTCCCGCGCTGGCGCACTGACTGTTGCGGAGCTCGCAGCCGCCGGCCGCGGCGCGCTCCTGGTGCCTTTCGCCGCGGCGGCGGGCAACCACCAGGAGCACAATGCCCGCTCCCTCGAACGCTGCGGGGGGGCGGTTGTCATGACCGAGGCCGAAGCGACGCCGTCGACTGTCGCCGACGTCCTGGCGAGGCTGCTCGGCGATCCCGACCGGCTCGCCGCCATGGGCGAGGCGTCCCGTGGCGCCGCTTTGCCCGACGCCGCGCAGCGCATCGCACGGCGGCTGCTGTCCACCGGAGGCGGACCATGATGCTCCCGGGCATCGCCCGCCTCCACTTCGTCGGTGCCGGCGGCGTCGGCATGTGCGCGCTGGCTGAGGTCCTGCTCGCCGCCGGCCGCGAGGTCAGCGGCTGCGACCTCGCAGCAAGCGAACGCACCCTGCGCCTGGAGCGTCTCGGTGCGCGCATCCAGCTCGGCCACAGCCCCTTGCACGTGTCCGGCATCGACGCGCTGGTGGTCTCCTCCGCGGTCGCGGCGGACGACACAGAGGTCGCGGCCGCACGGCGGGCAGGGATTCCGGTCGTGCGCCGTGCCGAGCTCCTCGGTGAGCTGATGCGCGGCTACCACGGTGTCGCGGTGGCCGGCACCCACGGCAAGACCACGACAACCGCGCTGGTGGCTGCCGTGCTCGATGCGGGCGGCTTCGAGCCCACCGTCGTCGCCGGCGGACGGGTCCACGGTCTCGGCGGCCACGGCCGGCTCGGCACGGGCCCGCTGCTGGTCTGCGAGGCCGATGAGTTCGACCGCTCCTTCCTCGCACTGCATCCGGTGTGGGCGGTGATCACCAACATCGAGCCCGAGCATCTGGACTGCTACGGATCCGCCGAAGCGCTCGAGGCCGCCTTCTCGGAGTTCGCCTCCCGAGTGCCGTTTTACGGCGCCGTGATCGCCTGCTCCGACGACCCGGGAGTGGTCCGCGTGGTCGCCCGCCTCGGCCGCAGGCTGGTGACCTACGGCGAGGGGCCCGATGCCCAGGTCCGCGCCGAGGCGGTTCGGACCGAGACCCTCGGGAGCCGCTTCACGGTGACATTTGGCGGGCGCAGCCTCGGCGAGCTGTGGCTGCCCGCTCCGGGCCGCCACAACGTCGCCAATGCCCTCGCGGCGATCGCGATCGGGCTCACGCTCGGCGTCCCGTTCGGCGCCATGCGCGAGCGGCTGGCCGGGTTCTCGGGCGTCGCGCGCCGCTTCGAGCGCATCGGCGAGCGCGAAGGCGTGACGGTGGTCGACGACTACGCCCATCATCCGACCGAGCTGCGCGCCACCCTCGCCGCAGCTCGGCAGGCCTACCCGGGCCGGCGTCTGGTGGCGGTGTTCCAGCCTCATCTCTTCAGCCGTACGCGTGACTTCGCCGACGGCTTCGCCGATGCTCTCGCCAGCGCCGACCTTGCCGTCCTGTTGCCGATCTACGCCGCCCGCGAACACCCGCTCCCCGGCGTGAGCAGCGATCTGGTGGCGCACGCCCTCGAGCTTCGCGCGTCCGCCGGTGTCCACCGCGCCGACTCGGTCGAGGCTGCGGTCGGCGTGCTCGACACGCTGACTCGCGAAGGCGATGTCGTCGTCACACTCGGCGCCGGAGACATTTTCCGGCTCGGTCCCATGTGGCTCGGAGGCCGCTCATGACCGGCCTGCCTCCGCCGTTCCCAGACCGCCTGCGCCGGCGCGCGTCCCGACGTCGGATCCCACTGTGGCCGTTTGCCCTCGCCGTCGCACTGGCGACGACCGCGGCGATGCCGCTGTGGGAGGTTCGCTCGGTCGACCTCGTCGCCTGCCAGGAACTGCCGACGAGGGTTCGAGAGTCTCTCGCTGACCTGGCCGGTAGCCCGCAGCTCTTCCTCGACCTCGACTGGGTTCGGGGCATGGTCGAGGCCTGTCCCGAGGTCGCCGGCGTCGATGTCCAGCTCGAGCTCCCCGCGACGCTACGCGTGGCCGTGCGCGCGGCCGAGGTCCGCGGCTCGTACCGCGTCGGGAGGGGATGGCACGGCGTCACCGCTGACGGACTCCCGGCAGGTCCGCTGGCGGCGCCGATCGAGCCGCGGTTCGAGGGCTTCGCCAGCTCCGACCTCGAGCTCGCGTTGGCGGTCGTCCTCCGCCTCGAGCGGGCTACGGGTGCAACTGTCGCCGAGGTCCACCACGTACTGCCCGACGACCTCGAGGCGACTCTACGCCCAGCTGACGGCGCCACCGAGGTGCGGGTCCACGTCGGACCGGACCCAACTCCCGCCGAGCGCTTCTGGTGCGAGGCAGTGGCGTCGGGACAGGCTCCGTCGTGGGCCGATGTCCGATGGTCCAACCGGCTTGTCATCGCGGAGGGCGGCGATGGCTGATCTTCGCCCGTTGGTCGGTATCGACGTGGGCTCCTCGGCGGTGTCCGTGCTCGTGGCGAGGCCCGAGGATGACGACCGGCTGACCGTGCTCGGCTTCGGTCAGGCCCGCCACGACGGTGCCCGAAAGGGCGTCATCGGCGACCTCGACGAGGTCTCCGAAGCGGTCCGCTCCGCCGCCGAGGAGGCCGAGGCGATGGCCAACGTGCCGGTGGAGCGTGCCGTCGTCGGCATCGGCGGCGCCTCGATCCAGGGGATGCGGTCGACAGCTTCGGTGCCGGTCACCGGACGCGACCACACCGTCACGCGCGAGGATGAGCGGCGCGCGCTGCACGCCTGCGCGCAGATGGCCATCCCGGCCGACTACCGTGTGCTCGACATCATCCCGTGCGGCTACGCCATTGACGGCCAGGACGGCCTCGCCCATCCGGTGGGTATGCCCGGGACACGGCTCGACGCCTCGGCGTTCGTGCTCTACACCCACAAGACCCACGCGGAGACCGTCGAGCAGGCCGTCAACCGTGCCTCGGTCGCCGTCAGCCGACTGGTCTACGAGCCGCTGGCCGCCGCGGAGGCAACTCTGACCCGCGACGAGCGCGACCTCGGCTGTCTGCTGCTCGACATCGGCTACGGGTCGAGCGAGTGGATCCTCTTCGCCGAGGGTGTCGTGGCCGCCTCCGGGTGCATTGGTGTCGCGGGTCGCCTGTTCACCAGCGACCTCGCGACCCTGCTCAAGACGACCACCGCCGCTGCGGAGCGGGTCAAGCGCGAGGTCGGGGCGGTTCCGACCCGAGACGGGCTCGACATCGAGGCGATCGAGGTGCCCGCTCTCGGAGGCGCCGGCCACCAGGTCCACAACGCCCGCTTTGCGGCCGAGATCCTCTACGAGCGCGGCCGTGACCTGCTCGTGCGGGTGCACCGAGCGCTCGCCGCAGAGGGCCTCGACCGTGCTCCGCGGGCCGGCGTGGTGGTCACCGGGGGCGGTGCTCGCCTCGAGGGGCTGGAGGAGCTGGCGGAGGAGATCTTCGGCCACCGTGTCCGGGTGGGGACGCCGCGAGAGATCTCCGGCCTCACCGAACCGGTGGCAGGACCGGAGTGGGCTGTGGCGTGCGGGTTGGTCCACACGCAGCACCGGCGGAGCCTGCGGGCGCCGGTTATGGACGATGAAAAGGGCGGCCTGCTGACGCGGATCCGCAGCGCCCTGGGAGAGCTTTTCGAGATGGGAGGTGGAACGTGATCGAGTTTGACGACGGCATGGTGGACGGCTTCGAGATGACCATAGAGGGACCGCAGTCGGCGCCCGGACCCGACGAGGCACCGGGCATTCTGCTCGACGAAGGGCTGGCACCGGCCAGGATCAAGGTGATCGGCGTCGGCGGCGGCGGCTGCAACTCGGTCAACCGGATGATCGAGGCCGGCCTCGGCGGGGTCGAGTTCATCGCGGCCAACACCGACGCGCAGGCGCTCGGCCGCTGCATGGCGCCGGTCCGCCTGCAGCTCGGCGCCGAGGCCACGCGAGGGCTCGGCGCAGGGGCCAACCCGGAGGTCGGCCGCAACGCCGCGCTCGAGGCGACGGAGAAGATCTTCGACCTCCTGTCGGGGGCCGACATGGTCTTCATCGCCTGCGGCATGGGCGGCGGCACTGGAACCGGAGCGGCGCCGATCATCGCGCAGATGGCGCAGGATGCCGGCGCGCTCACGGTTGCCGTGGTGACCAAGCCGTTCAGTTTCGAGGGCTCGCGGCGACGGCACCAGGCGGAGGCGGGCATCCGCTCCCTCGCCGAGCATGTCGACACCCTGATCACCATCCCCAACGACCGCCTGCTCAAGTTCGTCGAACGCAACACCAGCTTCGTCGACGCGATGAGCATCGCCGACGACGTGCTGCGCCAGGCGGTCCAGGGGATCGCTGACATCATCACCGTTCCCGGTCTCATCAATCGCGACTTCGCCGACGTCCGCACCGTGATGGCGGGTATGGGGCACGCGATCATGGGGATCGGCGAGGCCTCCGGCGAGCACCGCGCAGTCGAGGCCGCGCAGCAGGCGATCGCGTCGCCGCTCCTCGAGGAGACCTCCATCGAGGGCGCGCGCGGGCTGCTGATCAACATCACCGGCGGCGAGGAACTGACCCTCAATGAGGTCAACGAGGCGGCCGAGATCATCACCGAGGGGGTCGACCCACAGGCGCAGATCCTGTTCGGCGCGGTCGTCGATCCCTCGATGGGCGACGGTCTTAAGGTCACCGTGATCGCAACCGGGTTCGCCACGGCCCACGAGGGCGGCCAGCTCCCGGTCGGTCAGCCACAGGTCAAGCCCGCGCCGGAGCCCGACCGGAAGCCCGCCGCGCGCTCGACCCGATTCTTCGTTCCCGGAGGACCAAACGCCGAGTACGGGGTGAACATCACCGACGAGTATGAGATCCCCGCGATCCTGCGCAAGCAGATCGACTGAGGCTCCACCGCCCCCGCTGCTGCGACCCGTCGTTCGCCACCTCCCGACGGCGGGCTCGGCGGCGGGGGCGCTTTCGTCCATCTCCCGGCTGCGCGCCGGTCGCCGTCCGCAACGCGGCGCTGAGAAACGGCTTCACATTCCAGCGAACCCGCGCACGGTGACGACGCCGTGCCACTGCTATGCTCGAGTCGTGCATCCGGACTGGGTGTTTGACGACGGCGACCGGACGGCGATTGCGGCCGCCCTCGACGAGGCCCGCGCGGCAGCGGCTCGGGGCGAGGTCCCGGTCGGCGCCGTGGTGGTCGCCGACGGTCACATCATCGCCCGGGCCGGCAACCGGCGCCAAACTGACCGCGATCCGACCGGGCACGCGGAGCTGATCGCGCTACGCGCCGCGGCCGCGCATCGGGGCGACTGGCGCCTTGAGGGCTGCGCCCTCTACGTCACCCTCGAGCCGTGTCCGATGTGCGTGGCCGCATGCCGTCAGGCTCGACTCGACCTCGTGGTCTGGAGTGCCCCGGATCCGGTCGGTGGGGCGTGTGGCTCGGTCATCAACCTCGCCGAGGATCCACGCCTCGGGCCGCCGCTCGCGACCCGAGGTGGACTCTCCGCCGAAGCCAGCCGTGCGCTGCTCACAGAGTTCTTTGCCAACCGGCGCAAGTCGTCGTAAAATACGGCCCCCGTCGCGGAGAGGTGCCGGAGTGGTCGATCGGGGCGGTCTCGAAAACCGTTGACCCTTCACGGGGTCCGAGGGTTCGAATCCCTCCCTCTCCGCCATGCTCTTTCCCAGTTTGATGTCCGGAGAGGTGTCCGAGTGGCCGAAGGAGCACGCTTGGAAAGCGTGTGTGGGGGTAACTCCACCGCGGGTTCGAATCCCGCCCTCTCCGCCAGTTCGACCTTTCGGGAGCCCAGCGTGGAGCCCGGGTCCTGTGCATCGACGTCCTCCGAACCGTGTCAGGCCCGGAAGGGAGCAGCACTTAGGGGGAGCCGGCGAGTGCCGCAGGTTTCCTGGGCTCCATGGTGGGCTTCTGTCGTCCAGGTCGTCTGGGGCGCTGCTCGCCCGGTGGCCGCGCGCCCTCTCGCACACGAGGTCATGGTCGGGCCGGATCGATCGGTGGTCGTGCCGGCGAGCACGAGATCGTTCATCGGCTCAGGCTGCCCAGCACCAGGGCTCTCGCCCCCGCCACCCTCGGCGATGTCTCGACCGCCAACATGGCGCGTTCGATCCTGCGCGGACCGACGCCTCGGCGCGAGGTTCTCGCGGAGCTCGGCCAGCCTGCACTTCTCACCAGCTCCTTGCTGTGGGCGCCGACATACCAGCCATCTCGGCGCCCTCGCGACGTCTCCCGGTGAGAGCTGCAGGCTGGCTGTCTCACCCCGGCCGTCTCCGGGTACAGAGGGCTGGGTCTGGTAACCTGTGGCCCGCCTCTCCGGCCGGGCTCCAGGATGGGGGGAGTGAGACGTAGATGGAGATTCTGAACCTGCTTTCGGCCCTGGAGGGCGTGGAGGGAGGGCTGGCCGACCTGTACGGGTGGTTCTCGGAGCGGTTGAGTGACGACGGCGAGGTCTCGGGGGCCTTCTTCCGGCTCAGCCTGCAGGAGAAGTCGCATCTCAACTTGGTTCGCTATGGCCGCAAGCTTGCCCGGCAGACACCGCACGACTTTCATCCGGTGGCCGTGGACGGGGAGGTGGTCGAGGAGCTCGTGACCGCGATTCGCGGGTTTCGCGAGCGGCACCCCGAACCTTCCGTGGCTGACGCGATCCGCTTCGCACTGTGGGCCGAGGGACACGCGGCAGAGCGCATCCACCGCACCGTGCTGGTCGATTCCAACCCCTCGCTGGCGGGCGTGGTCGCCAGCCTGGCTTCAGCTGACCGCGAGCACCAGGCGACCCTCGAGACCTTGGCACGGCGTCGCGGTTTCCTGACCGGCTCGAGCTAGCCGGCAATCGGGTCACCTGCGAGCTACTTCCAGTGCGCGGTGATCCACTCCTCGGTCTCGGGCAGACCGCCCTGGAGGATCAGGTAGCCATTGTGCGGCTCGCGCTCCGTGATCTCGTGGTTCACGGGTGCTCGCATCATCTTCATCACCAGCGCGTGGTCGTCGGTGTGGCCGAGCACCCAGCCGAGCTTCATCAACGCGGTCTCCGGGAGCATATTGTCGAGTGGAACCACCCCGAGATCGAGCAAGTCGCGGCCGGTGTCGTAGACGTACATCTGGGCGTAGCCCCACAGCGTCTGCACGGTCATCACGACGTGTAGGCCGGCGGCAATGGCCCGCTTCAGTGCCGGGTAGAGCGGCTTGTTGACGTGCCCGAGCCCCGTCCCCGCGATGACGATCCCCCGGTAGCCCTTTTCGACGAGTGCGTCGACCAGGTCCGCCTTCATCCCCGGGTAGTAGTAAAGGATCGTGACCCGGTCGTCGTAAGCGGCGTCCACGCGCACCTCTCGCGATGGATCGCGGTGGCGATAGTCGGTGGTCAGCGGGCGGATGCCGTCCCGGCTGACCATCGCCAGCGGGATGTCTCCGACCGTACGGAAGGTCGACCGGTAGGACGAGTGCATCTTGCGGCAGCGGGTGCCACGATGGAGGAGAGCATAGCGGTCTGATGTGGGGCCGAACATGCAGATCTGGACCTCGGCAATGTCACCCACGGCGGCCGCACTGACGGCGTGAATAAGGTTGAGGGCGGCGTCGGACGACGGTCGATCGGACGAGCGCTGGCTGCCGACCAGGACGATCGGCACCGGCGGGTCCTGGACCATGAAGCTGAGCACCGCGGCGGTATGTCCCATCGTGTCGGTACCGTGACCGATCACGATGCCGTCGCTGCCGGCCGAGATCTCGTCGCCGACCGCGGCCGCCAGCGTGGCGTACTCGGGCCACGACATGTTCTCCGAGAACACGCCAAAGAGCTTCTTCGTTGTCAGGTTGCAGAGATCGGCGAGCTCGGGCACGGCTCCGTAGAGCTCGCCCGGAGTGAAGGCCGGGATCACCGCGCCGGTACGGTAGTCGAGCCGGGAGGCGATCGTGCCGCCAGTTCCGAGGAGCGTGACCGACGGCAGATCGGGTCGACGCGGGAACTCCTTCTCCGGGATCTTGTAGATGGCCTCCTTGTAGCCGACCTCCTCGATCGTCGCAACGCGCTCGATGTGGACGCCCACGTTGTACCCGTTCTTGAGCTTGAGTACGAGGTGGAGGTCGTCCGAGGTTTCGCTGCGCGGCAGGATCACACCCTCGAAAACGCTCCCCGCTGAGTTGGTCAGGCGGACGTCGCTCCACACCCGCACGCCCCACTCGCGGAGGCGTTCCCGTGCGAGGCCCCGATAGCCCTTGAGTGGATCGCTCATCGGCCGACCTCCAGGTGGCGGCCGAGCTCCGCGGCCACATCGACTGCCGGGACCCTGCCGCGCAGCTCGTCCATCGCCCGCCCGAGCAGGAAACGGAAGTGCTGTTCGCGGGATCCGTCGCCATGGTCGGGCCGAGCGGTGCGCGC
>CAVSIS010000019.1:0-10961 GCA_963727925.1 uncultured Acidobacteriota bacterium
CAAAGTAGCCCTGGCTGTCCGGTTTGGGTCGCATCCTGCCTCCGTCAACGAGGGTCTGATTGTATCGGGAAACAAAGCGGTTTGGCCACGCTTCGTCCCGCCGTCGTGGCGTACACGACGGTCATGTTGTCATCCGGCGGCCGGACGGCCGCCGCGCACGACGATCTCGACTCAGAGCACCGGTGCTAGAGTCATGACGGGAAGCGCGTAATGGTCACCCACACAGGAGGCTGCCACTGTGGCGCGGTGCGTTTCGAGGTCGAGGCGCCCGTAGAGATCGAGGTGCAGCTGTGCAACTGTTCGATCTGCGCCATGGCGTCGTATCTACATCTCATCGTGCCGTCCGGGGGGTTTCGTCCGCTATCAGGCGAGGCCGAGGTGATCACCTACACCTTCAACACCGGAGTCGCGCGTCACCGGTTCTGCAAGACCTGTGGCATCAAGTCGTTCTACGTGCCCCGGTCGAATCCGGACGGAGTCAGTGTCAACGAACGCTGCCTGGAACCCAAGACCATCGAGCGGGTTCGCATCTTGACCTTCGACGGTCGTCAGAGGGAGGCGCGTGCCAACGAGCTCGATTACGAGCAAGCTGACCCAGGTCGCCACGGAGCGTGACTCGGTGAAGGAGCTGGCGATCAGGCTGGTACTCAGCTTCGTTGTGGTCTCCGCTCTGGCCCTGTACGCATACTGGCTTTTCGATCGGCCGGCTGTCGGGATCGACGATGCCAACATCTTCTTCGTCTATGCCAAGAACCTGTCCCAAGGGCACGGCCTGGTGTTCAACGTCGGTGGTGAGAGAGTGGAGGGGTTCACCTCGCTGGTGTGGGTGCTCGTGGTTTCCTTCCTGTGCACCATGACAACTGACTTCGAAGCGCTCCTGCTCGCCGTGAACATCATCCTGGTGACCATCGCGTTGACGATGATGTCCGACTCCGTCGATTCGGCCGCTCTCCCGACTCGTCGGCCGCGAACGCTGCCTTCGGTGCTCAGTCTCACGAGTGTCGCGATGGTCGTGATGTCTCCCTCCTTCATCATCTGGACCACGATCTCCCTCATGGATGAAGGGGTGTGGTGCTTTCTGGTGGTGGCGGCGACGGTTCTTCTTCTGAAGCTGGCCGACGACCCGAGCTACAGTCCGGCGCTCTCCGCTATCGTTGCGCTGATGCTACTGACCCGGCCGGAGGCCATGCTCTGGTGCTTGATCTGCGTCGGTCTCGCCTGGGTCGTGCTGCGCTTGGAGCGGAACCATGGGCGGCAGACGGGCAACCCGGCAGGGCCGGCCATCACCTACGGCGTCGTTCTGGCTGCACTGACCGGGTTTCGCCTGATCTACTTCGGGGTGCCGCTTCCCAACACCTACTACGCGAAGGTCTCGCCGCTTCTGACGTACAACATCCGGCAAGGGCTCGACTACCTCGTCCGCTACATCGAATCTGGGGTGCTCGTCCAGCTGGGCCTCGTCGCCACCGTCGTCGCCCTGGTCATCGCGGTTCGAGGTGCCCTCCGGTTCACCACCGACGGCGACGAGAAAGTCGGGAGCACCGGCCGGCTCCAGCTCGCGCTGGTGGCGATCATGACCGCTACCAGCCTCGCGACCCCGGTGCTCGTTGGCGGCGATCACTTCGTGGGCTTCCGCTTTCTTCAGCCCGCCTACCCTCTCTTGGTGCTGACCCTGTGCATGGTCGCGCGAGCCATTGACACCCGCGAGCTCGCTCGCCGGGTTTCACCCGTAGCCAGCGTCACCGTCGCAGTGATCGTGCTCGTGCTGCTGCACTCAGGGCAGCGCGTCAACTGGAGCAACGCCGTTCGCACCCTGCCGATTCTGCACGAGTTCAAGATCGCCGAAAGCGGCCGGGTCATCGGCGGCCTGATGACCCGGGTGTTCTCCGAGCTAGACACGCTCCCGTCGGTCGGACTGGTGACGGTGGGCGGCATCACGTACACGTACCCCGGCCCTGTCGTCGATCTGATGGGTCTGAACAGCCCTGTCATCGGGCGCAGCCCGGGGAATCGGATCGGCCTGAAGGGTCACACCGCCTTCGACTCGGACGCTTTCTTCGAGATCGCGCCTGACCTGGTGTGGGATGAGGCTTGGGCGAGCCGGTGCTGTGAGGACATCAAGGCCTGCTACTCGGCGAATGACTTCTCGTGGCTCGACGAGATGCTGCACGGGCTCCTCCACGACGACAGGTTCGCCGCACAGTACAGTTACGCACAGGTCGGGGTTCGCGATGATCCTCGGGGCCTGTGCGTCAGGGGGTTCTACCGTCACGACGTCCTCGAGAGAGTCAGGGGGAAAGCGGGTCTCGTCGTCCAGGCGGTCGATGACCTCGGGGCTACAGCGCCCGAGCCGCCCGCCGGGCCACTTCCACGAAGCGGCGGACCTTCTCCGGGTCCTTGAGGCCCGGAGCTGTTTCGACCCCGGAGGAGACGTCGACCATGGCCGGGCGGGCGGCCCGGATCGCCTCGGCCACGTTGGCCGGGGTGAGACCGCCGGCGAGGCCGTAGCGGAGGTTCTCGCGACGGCTTCGCAGGAGGCTCCAGTCAAAGGGGCGGCCATCCCCGGCGCCGGGGTCGACCAGCGGCAGGCATACCCGGGCGAGCGTGGCGACCCGCGCCCAGTCGACACCCTCCGCGGACACCGGCACCCGACGAAGGGTCCGCGGCCCGAGCCGGTCGAGCCACCCGTCGGGCTCGTCGCCGTGGAGCTGGATCCGGTCGAGCCCGAGCAGGTCGCGCACCCCCTCGATCTCGGCGAGTGCGGCGCCCCGAAAAACCCCGACGCGCTCGGCGCCGGCGAGGTCGCGGATCCAACCCGCGCGCGCGGGGTCGAGCGCCCGCGGCGTGCCGGGAACGAAAACGAATCCCACCAAGTCGGCGCCGGCGGCGCTCGCCGCCTCGGCGTCCTCCCGCCGGGTGAGCCCGCAGATCTTGACCAGAACCCTCATCGCTCGACCGGCTGTGCCACGGGGTGCGCGCCCGAGCACACAAACCACCAAGACACCAAGACACCAAGAGGACGTGAGGAATCGGCAGAGGGTGCAGAGAGGATGGGACGTCGCCCATGGTCCGGCGTGCACTCGCCATCAAGGGAATCGCCCGCCCCGTGCACCCCTCCTGCAGAGCGAATCAACTGGAGGAAGGCACGATGGGGAAGAGCGAGCACAGCGCACTGCATGCGGTTGAGGGGCCCGGCCCTCCGAAGCCCACGTGAGTGGTGGCTTGGTGTCTTGGTGTCTTGGTGGTTCATCTCGGGCTCACCAGGGCGCGGACGGCGGCTTCGGGGTCGGGCGCGCGGACCAGGTGCTCGCCAACCAGGAAAGCGTGCCAACCCGAGGCGGCGAGTCGGGCGATGTCCTCCGGTCCGCGCACGCCGCTCTCGGCGACCCGGATGCGGTCGTCGGGGATCGCCCGCGCGAGCTCGGCGACGCGCTCGAGGTCGATCCGGAAGCTCGCCAGGTCGCGGGCATTGACCCCGATGATCTCGGTGCCGGAGGCGATCGCCGGCGCAGGGTCCTCATCGACAAAGAGCTCGAGCAGAACGTCCAGTGCGAGGCGGCGCGCCAGCTCCAGCAGCCGGGCGAGGGCGGGCGGGTCGTGCAGGCGCTGGATCAGGAGCACGGCATCGGCGCCGAGCACGGCGGTTTCGTAAAGCTGACGCTCGGTGACGATGAAGTCCTTGCGCAGCACCGGCAGCGGGACGGCCGCGCGGACCGTGCCGAGCCACGCCGGGTCGCCGGCGAAGAAGTCCGGCTCGGTGACCACCGAGATCGCCGCCGCCCCGCCCGCAGCATAGGCCCGCGCGAGCGCGACCGGGTCGAAGGGCTCGCGCAGCACCCCGGCCGAGGGCGAAGCGTGCTTGCACTCGGCGATGATCGCCGGGCGGCGGGACCGTAGGGCCGCCGCGAGGCTGCGCCGTCCGCCCGTGATCCGCCGCGCCGACGCTTCGGCCGCCCGCCGCTCGAGGTCGGGCGCAGCCGATGCGGCGTCGAGGCGGGCACGCACCGCGCGTACGATCTCCTCGAGGATCGACTCAGGGGGCATCGGCGAGCTCCGTCGAGCGCCACGCCAGGGTCTCGAGGCGGGCCGCAGCCGCGCCCGAAGCCAGCACCTCGCGGGCGGTCGCAAGCCCCGACGCGAGGTCGGCCTCGCGGCCCGCCACGATCAGGGCGGCGGCGGCGTTGAGTGCGACCGCGTCGGCCGCCGCCGACCGCTCCCGCCCGGAGAGCACTGCCCGCAGCCGGTCCAGGTTGTGGGCGACGTCGCCGCCGCGCAGCTCGGCGGGGTCGGACGGGGTCAGGCCGAGCGCCACGGGGTCGACCGTCCACTCGCCGGTGACGCGCCCGTCCCGCACCTCGACCATACGGGTCGGCGCGAAGACGCTGAGCTCGTCGAGGCCGTCCGCGGAGTGCACGACCAGCGCGTGGGTGGCGCCGAGGTCCGCGAGGGCAGCGGCGAGGAGGTCCTGGACCTCGGGACCCCACACTCCGACGACCTGACGCGCCACTCCTGCGGGGTTGGTGAGCGGACCGAGCAGGTTGAAGGTCGTTCGCACGCCAAGGGCACGGCGGACCGGCATCACCTCGCGCATCGCCGGGTGCAGGCGTGGTGCGAACAGAAAGGCGATACCGACGTCCCGGTGGAGGACAGCCAACGCTTCCGGGGACAGGTCGAGGCGGACGCCGGCGGCCTCGAGCACGTCGGCCGAGCCGCAGCGCGAGGACACGGAGCGGTTGCCGTGCTTGGCCACCGGAACCCCGGCGGCGGCTGCGACCAGCGCCGCGGCGGTGGAGATGTTGACCGTGTCGGCGCCGTCGCCGCCGGTCCCGCAGGTGTCGATCGCGGAGGTGGGGTCCGCGATCGGCACCGCGATCGCCCGCGCGCGCATGGCCCGCGCGGCGGCCGCAACCTCGGCGCCGGTCTCCCCCTTCATGCGCAGGGCGACCAGGAACGCCGCCGCAACGGCGGGCTCGAGCAGCCCGTCCATGATCGCCCCGAACAGCGCCTCGACCTCGTCTCCGGGCAGCGACTCGCCGGCCATCAACCGGCGCAGCAGCGCCCGCAGATCCAGCTCGCCCATCATGGTCCTCCCTGGGCGAGGAGCGCTCGGCCGGCATCGGAAACGGGTAGGCCCGCAAGGTCGAGGAACCGGGCCAAAAGGTGCATGCCGTGTCGGGTCAGGTAGCTCTCCGGGTGGAACTGGACCCCGTAGTGGGGCCGGGTCCGGTGGTGAAGCCCCATCACCAGACTGTCGTCGGTCCAGGCGGTCACCTCGAGCACGTCAGGGACGCTCGCCTGTTCGGCGACCAGGGAGTGGTAGCGGGTCGCCTCGAAGGGATCGGGCAGCCCGGCGAACAGTCCGTCGCCGCGGTGGCGGATCGCCGAGGTCTTGCCGTGCACGGGCTCCGGCGCCCGCACCACGCGGCCGCCGTGGACCGCAGCCAGCGCCTGGTGGCCGAGACAGATGCCGAGCATCGGCAGCTCCGCCGCGGCCTCGATGAGGGGCATCGACACGCCGGCGGACTCAGGTGTCCCAGGTCCCGGAGAGATGACGATCGCACGCGGCTGAAGGGCGAGCAGCGCATCGACCGACGCAGCGTCATTGCGCACCACCCGGATCTCGGCCGTGCCGACCACCTGGAGCTCCTGCACCAGGTTGTAGGTGAAGGAGTCGTAGTTGTCGATCATCAGGATCACGGCGTCACCTCGTCGGGCGACTGACCCGCCGCGGCCTCCGCCATCGACACGGCCTGAACCAGCGCACGCGCCTTCGACCGGCACTCCTCGAGCTCGGCCTCGGGCCGCGAGTCGTACACGATCCCCGCTCCCGCCTGGACCAGCATCACGCCGCCGCGCTCGACCAGGGTCCGGATCGCGATGCACGAGTCGAGGTCGCCGGTCACCGTGCGGTAGGCGATCGCTCCCCCGTAAACGCCCCGCCGAACCTCCTCGAGGTCGTCGATGATCTCCATCGCGCGCACCTTCGGGGCTCCGGTCAGAGTCCCGGCGGGAAAGCATGCGAGCAGGGCGTCCCAGGCGTCGCAGTCGGAACGCAGGCGGCCCTCGACCTCGCTGACCAGGTGCATGACGTGGCTGTAGCGCTCGACGTCCATCTCGCGGACCACCCGGACCGTGCCCGGGGCGGCGACACGCCCGATGTCGTTGCGGCCGAGGTCGACCAACATCACGTGCTCGGCACGCTCCTTGGGGTCGGCAAGCAGCTCCGCGGCGAGCTCGGCATCCTCCGTGCTGTCTTCACCGCGGCGGCGTGTCCCGGCGATGGGGCAGGTGGCCACGACGTCGCCGCGCAGTCGGACCAGCATCTCCGGGCTCGAGCCGAGCACCCGAGCCTGGCCCGTGTCGAACAGGAACATGTACGGCGACGGGTTGGTCAGCCGCAGCATCCGGTAGACCTCGGCGGCGGTGCAGCGCGGCATCCGCCGCCACCGCCGCGACAGCACGACCTGGAAGATGTCCCCCGCCAGGATGTGCTCGCGGGCGGTGGCGACTGCGGCCAGGTAGGCGTCTTCGGAAGGCGTCGCCGACCACCCCGTCCAGGGATCCTCGGCCGCGACCGGCACCGGCTGGGGTCGCGGGGCGAGCCGCTCGGAAGCGAGCGCTGCGGCGATGCCGTCGAGCCGGTGCATCGCCCACCTCCAGGCAGCGCCGGGATCACCGTTGATCCTGGCGCTCGCTACCAACAGCAGCCGTTGACGCGCACGGTCGACCGCCACGACACCGTCGTAGAGCCCGAACCATGCCTCGGGGAGGCCGGTCTCGTCGCGGCCCGACGCGGGGATCCTTTCCACCAGACGGACGGCGTCGTAGCCGAGGTAGCCGAGGGCGCCGCCGCAGTAGGGCGGCAGGTCCTCGACCGGCGCGACTCGCCCGGTGGCAGTGACCCGACGCAGCACTTCGAGCGGTGGACCAGGCTCGGGCGCGCCGTCCACCAGCACCGTGCCGGCGCGCAGCTCGACGATCCGCCACGGGTCGGCGCCTGCGAACGAGAAACGTGCCGCCCGCTCGCCCCCCTCGACACTCTCGAGCAGGAATGGATTACGACCGAGTGCGGCCAGAGCCGAGTAGATGGTGAACGGGGTGACCGTGTCCGAGGTCAGCTCGCACACCACCGGCACGACGTCGTAGCCTGCGGCGAGCTCGAGGAACCGCCGCCGGTCGGGTCGGGTCACGGCGGGGATCGCAGCCTCAGCCCTCGCCACGGCATCCCTCGCGCAGCGATCCTGCGTGCAGCGGCAGCTCCTCGGCGGCGGCGAGCGTGGTCGCCGTCCACGCCTGCTTCGGGTAGTTTGCGGCGGCGATCCCGACCACCGCCTGAAGGCGGCAGAAATCCCACGTGACCAGGGGACCGCGGGCGGCCGCCCGGCCGAGGGTCGGGAGCAGCCCGGTCGTGCCGGAGACCTCATCGACCAGGGCAGGCGCCGTCCACGGACCGACGCAGACCAGAGCGACGTGATGCAGGCTCGGGAGCACCCTGTCGGGGTCTTCGACCAGGACCTCCGCGCGGCTCGGGGCGATGCGGTTGACGACCTCGCACGCGACCTCGAGGTCGGCGACGACGAGCGCCCCCGCCCACCGCTTGAGGGCCTCGCGCGCCGGGTGGCCTCGGCGCAGGCGGCGAGCTCGGGACCGCACCCTGGAGGCCACAGCGGAGGCGAGCTTCGCGGACGGCGTCACCACCACCGCGAGGGCGTTCGCGTCCCGCTCGAGCTGAGCGAGGACGTCCGCCGCCACCACCGCGGGATCGGCACCGGCGTCGGCCACCACGACCAGCTCGGGCGGGCCGCCGCAGGAACGGACCGAGACATAGCGCGACACGACCATGCCGGCGGCCAGCGTCTCGAGGTCGCCGCCGGTGACCAGAAGATCGACCGCCGCGACCGACTCTGTGCCAAGTGCGAACGCGGCGGCGGCGTGGCAGCCGCTCATCAGGTAGACCTCGTCCACTTCGAGCCTGTCGAGCAGGTAGCGCGCCTCGGGTCGCCCGAGCCACAGCCGGGGCGAGATTGCTACCGCAATCCGTCCCACCCCCGCAAGACGGGCCGGCACCACCGCCATGACCAGCGAGGTCAACGGCATTCCGTCGCCTCCACCGAGCACGATCCCGACCGAAGGCACCGGCCGCACCTCGAGCGCGGCGAACGAGCCCTCGGAATCGTGTCGAGACCCCTCGGGCAGCTGGCCGCGGTGGTAGCGGCGGGCGCTGTCGATGGCCGCGTCGAGCGCCTGCCGCAGCTCGTCTCCGAGCTCCGCTTCGGCCGGTCCAGTGGGGGCGCCGATGCGGATTTCGCGTCCGCTCATGCGATCGAGGTCGCGGGCTCGGATGTGCTTGAGCAAGGCCGCGTCGCCACGCTTGCGGATCTCGTCGGCGACGGCCCGGACCCGCCCGAACAGGCCGTCGTCGAGCAGGGTCTCGCTGCGCGCGAGCACGCGCGCCAGGTATCGCTGACCACGACTGTCGTCGAGCCTGAAAGTCTTCATCGTGCCTCCCGGGGCTGCGGGCCTGACATCGCTTTCACGCCGCGGTCGCCGCTCGGCGGAAAGGGCTATTCTCCCCCACCGTGGGGGTTGCGTCCACTCGTGTAGAATTCCGGCTCCGGAGGCGCGTATGACTGGCCCGATCGTTACCACCCGGAACCTCGCCGCCCATGTGGGCGCGTCCGTTACCCTACAGGGATGGGTCTACAACTGGCGCAAGAAGGGCAAGCTGCGTTTCATCGTCCTGCGTGACGGCTTCGGCTACCTCCAGTGCGTCGTGTTCCAACCAGAGGTTGACGAACGGGTGTGGGAGGCTGCGGTAGCGCTGACCCAGGAGTCGTCGTTCAGGGTCTCGGGCACCGTCCACGCCGACGAGCGAGCGCCAGGCGGATATGAACTCAAGGTCAACGAGATCGAGGCTGTGCAGATCGCGCCCGAGTTCCCGATCGGCAAGAAAGAGCACGGACCCGATTTCCTGCTCGGCCATCGCCACCTCTGGCTGCGCTCGAAGCGGCAGCACGCCCTGATGCGGGTCCGCTCGGAGCTCGAGTTCGCGATCCGCGACTTCTTCCAAAGCCGCGACTACACCCTGATCGACTCGCCGATCCTGACCCCGGCCGCGTGCGAGGGCACCTCGACGCTGTTCGAGACCGACTACTTCGGCGAGCCCGCCTACCTGTCCCAATCGGGCCAGCTCTACCTCGAGCCTGCGGCCGCGGCGCTCGGCAAGGTCTACTGCTTCGGACCCACCTTCCGGGCCGAGAAGTCCAAGACCCGCCGACACCTCACCGAGTTCTGGATGGTCGAGCCAGAGGTCGCCTGGATGCGATTCGACGGACTCCTCGACCTCGCCGAGGAGTTCCTGTCGTCCCTCGTGTCGCGGATCCTCGAGCGCTGCGCCGAAGACCTCGAGCGGCTCGAGCGTGACATCTCGAAGCTCGAGCCCGCGACCCGCCGGCCGTACCCCCGGATCGACTACGGCGACGCGGTCGAGCTGCTCAAGAGTCTCGGCCAGAAGGTCGAGTTCGGCGACGACTTCGGCGGCGAGGACGAGACCGTCCTCGCCGAGCAGTTTGACCGTCCGGTCCTGGTGACCCGCTACCCGGCCGCGATCAAGGCCTTCTACATGCAGCCCGACCCGGCCGACCCGAGCCGCGCGTTGGCGGTCGACGTGCTCGCCCCCGAGGGCTACGGCGAGATCATCGGCGGCTCCGAGCGCAGCGACTCACTCGAGCACCTGGAGCGCAAGATCGCCGAGCACGGCCTGCCGCGCGATGCCTTCGAGTGGTATCTCGACGTGCGGCGCTTCGGCAGCTTTCCCCACTCTGGCTTCGGAATGGGCATCGAGCGCTGCGTCTCCTGGCTCGCCGGCATCCACCACCTCCGCGAGGCGATCCCGTACCCGCGCACGCTCAACCGGATCTACCCCTAGGAATCTGCGCGCCGGCGTCGCACGCCGGCGCGCAGATTCCTTCTCCGGGCTTCGCCCGGCGGAAGACACAACCCATTGACCCGCACCCCCATCCGCCGGCGGATGAGCCATGGCAGCGGGACGACTGTCACCGGCCGCCCCGTCGCAACTCCGCGCGCAGCAACCCATAGATCAGACCGCCCAGCCGATCCGCCTGGCGGAGGATCGCCACGGGAATCTCGATACCGCGAACCCGCATCAGGACGAGATCGCTCTGTACCTCCTGATTCTCGGCGTAGGCGGCTTCCAGATGCTGGTACCGGTTGCCCAGCGTCCGTCCGCTCGCCTCTGACAGCCGCAGCGCAGTATTGTCGGCGGCCCGTACGAGGTGGTCTCGCAGATGTGACAAGCCACGAGGCAGTGGCAGCTCGGCGAGGCTCGCGGCGAGCTCTACGGCGACTGAGAGCGCGAGTAGCTTGGCCCGGCCTCGAGGCAGACCGCGGTGGGAGGTTCGTGGCTGGCTGGACGGGGGAGTGTGCTGGCTCATACCTGCCCCCAAGGCGACCGGCAGTCGGCTGTCAAGGGCGGCCGCAGGCCGTGAGCGGAGCGAGCCTGCCCTTGACTGCCGACTGCCGGCCGCCTACTCACTCCAGCTGAGCCAGCACACTCTCCGTCCAGGTAGCCCGGCCACCCGCGGAACCTCGAGCCCGATCCCGCCGCCGGCTGCCTGCCGCCCGACCCCCGGATTCAGACCCTCTCCCCCAGCCAAAGGGCGCAGCTGATCCCGCGCCAGAGTTCGGGTCCGGGATCAGGCAGCGGGCGGCAGGGCGCGGGGGGCCGGGATCGGGACGCCGGGGCGTCACCGGCCCGAATGCCGAACCCGACCCCGCCACCGGCTGCCTGCCGCCAGTCCCCCGGATTCGGGCGCCCGATGCCTCTGGTTCACAGCCGGCAGCACCGGCTTTCAGACCCACCCCTGGAGCGCTCTCGGGTTGCGGGCGAAGCCAGGGCTGCAGGGCATCAGTCGAGACGTCGCGCCGTCAACGCAGGCGGA
>CAVSIS010000020.1:0-15553 GCA_963727925.1 uncultured Acidobacteriota bacterium
CACCGCGACCGCATGGCCCCGTGAGCGCGGTCTCCCCACCTGTTCGCGTTCCCAGGGCCATGCGGATCGCGCTGCTCTGGATTCGCTGCGCGAATCCCGACGGTCGGGGATCAAGAAAGAACGCCAAGACGCCAAGGCGCCAAGAGGGCCGTGGCGGGCTCCAGCGCGGCCGCGCTCCGGGCACACGTCGGTCTCGTGCAGCGATGAACGCCGGGCACGAGGCACTGGCATCGACCGTGTGGGGTCCCGCCGCGCGCTCGGCGCGCGGCCCTGACGGGAGGAGGGTCCGGACAAGAGAGCTCCTCTCTCGCCTGGACCCTCCTCCCGTCAGGGGCGGCTGCCAGAGGCAGCCGCCGGGGCCTGCGAGACCGCTCACCCGTCCTTGCGATGGCTTGGCGTCTTGGCGTCTTGGCGTTTCAACTTCCGGCTCTCGCGCCGTGCGGATCATGGAGACAATGAACCCCCCGCAGACCGCACTTCCGACCGCGGCCGGGACCCTCTCGGCCCTCGGATGGTGGTCTGGCGGTCGCTCGGCGTCCGCCTTCGCTACGTCATTGGGTCTCCCTCCGCATCTCCCCTGTGCTTCTCTGTCTCCGTGTCTCTGTGGTTCATTCCGGTCGCGCGGTATGATGCCGGCGATGTCAGACACCGTGACTGTGCGCATCCGGCGCCTGCCCCACGGCGACGGGTTGCCCCTGCCCGCGTATGCCAGCGACGGTGCTGCCGGTGCCGACCTGGTGGCGGCGGTCGTGGAGCCCCTCACTCTCGCGCCCGGCGAGCGCAGCGCCGTCCCCACGGGGCTGGTGGTCGAGCTGCCGGGGGGTTACGAGGGCCAGGTCCGGCCGCGATCGGGCCTCGCCCTCCACCATGGGATCACCATCGCCAACGCTCCGGGGACGGTCGATGCCGACTACCGCGGCGAGGTCCACGTCGTGCTCGTCAACCTCGGGAGCGAGGCGGTCACCATCGCCCGCGGCGACCGCATCGCTCAGCTCGTCGTCGCGCCGGTGACCCGGGCCGAGTTCGTTGCGCAGAACCGCCTGTCGGCGACCGGACGCGGTGCCGGCGGCTTCGGTTCGACCGGGCGATGACCATGGAGGTCCTGATCCTGGCCTCGGGTTCGTCGGGCAACGCGACTCTGGTCTCGTCCGGCGGGACTACAGTCCTGCTCGACGCCGGCATTTCCACCCGGTCGCTCAGCCGTCGCGTTGCCCAGCTCGGCCGCGACCTCGCCGAGGTCGATGCGATCCTCCTCTCCCACGAGCACAGCGACCACGTGCGCGGCCTCGAGGTTCTGCTCAAGCGGCGGCAGCTCCCCCTGTGGGCGACCTCCGGCACCTGGTCCGGGCTGAAGGTCCGCTGCAACGGTGGCGGCGAGCTCGAGTCGGGGCGCGAGATGCGCTTCGGCGCGCTTCGCGTGCTCCCGGTCGCGACCAGCCACGACGCCGCCGAGCCGGTCGCGTTCGTCATCGACGACGGCCGCCACCGGGTCGCACTGTGCACCGACACCGGCATCGTCACGCCGCTGCTCGAAACCCGACTCGCCGCCTGCGATCTGCTCTGCCTCGAAGCGAACCACGACGCCGACATGCTCCGCCACGGCCCCTACCCGTGGCCGCTCAAGCAGCGCATAGCCTCCCGTTCGGGGCACCTCGCCAACCACCAGGCGACGGAGGTCCTCGACCGCCTTCGTCACCCTGGCCTGCGCGCGGTGGTCGGCATGCACCTGTCGGAGCACAACAACCTGCCCGGCCTGGTCTTGGCCGAGCTGGCCCGGACCGTCGGCGCAGGGGTCGCAACCGAGGTTGGCTCGCGCTCCGAGCTGGTGCGGGTGGTGCTCAACGGGAGCGGTGTGTCCCTCGAGCGCCGCCCCGCCGTCGACTGCCGACCCGCCGCACAGCGCGCCGCCGGGTTGTGGTGAGCCCGAGGGTCACTCACTGTCTGCGGCCGTCACGCTCGGCGGATGCGCGCGCATGGTTCGCCAGCTGTCGAGGAGGACGCCGATCCCCTGCGTGAACTCTGCAAAAGCGGCCTCGTCGTCCTCGGTGAACGGCCGGCCGGCGTGCTTGTTGAGGATCTGGGCAACGGCGAAGACGCGTCCCCCGGCATCGTGGATCGGCGCGCACAAGATGCTCCGGGTCCGGTAGCCGGTGCGGTCGTCGGTGGCGCGGTCGAAGAGCGGCTCCGCGTAGGCGTCCGGGATGTTGAGGGTCGCTCCTGTCGCGGCCACGGTGCCGGCGATGCCGCGGCCGAGCGGGAGCCGGATCTCCAACGCCCGTCCACCGGCATCGGGAGCGAACTTCGACCAGATCTCGCCGCGCTCGGGGTCGACAAGGTAGAGCGTCGCCCGGTCGGCGTCGAGGAGAACGCCGATCTTGCGCGTGAACGCCTCGAGGACCTGCTCGAGCAGGCTCTCGAAGGCATCGCCCTGGCTCATGCGGACGACCTCGAGGAAGCGTCGGGTCTCACCGGTCACCCGCTCGAGCAGCTCGTGGAACCCCGAGGTCGTCAGGCCTTCGAGCTCCCTCGCTAGGCCGCCCGCCCGCGCAGTGGTGGCGAGGCTCGCCATCAGGTTCTCGGTGCTCGCCGTGACCGCGATGGTGAGCGACTCGAGGCGTCCGTCCTCGAGGTGGAGGATGCGGTCCGCGACGTCGAGGATGCGGTTGTCGTGGGTCACTAGCAGCACGCTTGCGCCGTGCTCGCGGGCGAGCGTCCGCAGCAGCTCGATGACCTCGCGCCCGGTCTCCCGGTCGAGGGACGCCGTGGGTTCGTCGGCGAGCACCAGCCGGGGCCGGCCGGCGAGCGCGCGCGCCACCGCGACCCGCTGCCGCTGGCCGCCGGAAAGCGCTCGGGGACGCGCGTGGCGGTGCGCCTCCAGGCCGACCGCGGCCAGCATCTCGCGGGCCGTGCGTCGCGCCGACCGACCGCGGAGGCTGGCATGGTGGCGCAGCCCGAGGAGCACGTTCTGCTCCGCGGTCACGGAGGCGATCAGGTTGTGCGACTGGAAGATGTAGCCGATCTGGCGGCGGGTCGCGACCAGGGCTCGCTCGGTCGCGTCGCGGAGCTCGCGGCCGAGCACCCTGACCGAGCCCTCCTGGGCGGAGCGCAGCGCCCCGACCAGGGTCAGGAGGGTCGTCTTTCCGCCCCCCGAGGGTCCGGTCAGGAGCACGATCTCGCCCTCCTCGACCCGGGCGTCGACGTCGAACAGCACCTGGCGTCGCAGCCGGCCGCGTCCGTAGGCATGGCTGACGCCCCCGAGGACGACCGTCGGGTCGGGCATCAGAAGACCTCCGCCGGATCGGCCTGGCGGACCTTGCGCAGTGCGAGCAGCGCCGCCGCGGCGCACATCGCCGTGGTCAGCAGAAGCACGCCGCCGAGCCGCTCGAGGGTCATCGTGACCGGCATCCGGATGGCGGCCGAGGCGACCCGGTAGAGCGCGAGGCTCGCCGCGGCCCCGGGCACGAAGCCGAGCACCGAGAGCACCAGAGCCTGGCGGAGCACGATCAGCGACACCGACGCGCCCGAGTACCCGATCGCCTTGAGCGTCGCGTACTCGGCGAGGTGATCGGAGACATCGGCGAACAGGATCTGGTAGACGATGATCGCGCCGACCACGAGCCCCATCACGAGCCCGAATCCGAACACGTAGCCGATCGGGGTGTTGCCGGTCCAGTAGCGGACCTCGCGGGCGGTGAACTGGTCCTTGGTGAGCACCTCGACATCGTTCTCGAGCACGCCGTCGATCCGGTCCCGCAGCGCCTCGAGATCGACCCCGGGGGCGACGTGGATCAGACCCAGGTCGATCGCCCCGGCGGGGTGTCCGGAGAAGATGCGCAGAAACGTCTCCTCGCTCGCCAGGACGTTGCCGTCGACCCCGAAGGAGCTGCCGAGCTCATACAGGCCGACCACGGTGACGGTGTGGTCGCCGATCTCGGCGCGGATCGTCTCGCCGGCCGCGAACCGCTCGCCGACCGGCCCGCACTCGGGGCGCGACCCGACGTCGAACAGCACCGTGTCCCGCTCCCTGATCCGCTCGAGCTGGCTCGCCACGCCGGGGGCGTCGAGCACCGCCCGGTCCGGGTCGAGCCCGACCACGAGCACGTTGCGGGTCGAGTGCCGCCACGGGTTCTCCCACCGCTCCTGCCACATGTAGACCGGGGTGACGCTCTCGACCCCCGGGAAGGCCCGCGCCTGATACAGCCGCACCCGCGGAAAGGGGTGGGTGAGGCCGATGAAGATCGTCTTCGGGCTGACCAGCACGAGCTCGTAGTCGAGGCGTTGGTGGTAGCGCACCGCCGAGCTCAGCATCGCGCTGCGGAAGCCGAGCTGCATCAGCATCAGCACCACCGCGAACGCCACCCCCGCGAGCGCGACCAGCAGCCGCAGCGGGTCCGACGCGAGCTGTCGCCAGGCCAGGGACGGGCTCAAAAAACCGGCTCCCGGGTCGAGATGGCGACCTCGACGCGAAGGTCGGTGAGCCGGGCGGCGGCCTCGGGGCGATCCAGGAGGACCTCGACCTCGACCACCCGGGAGTCCGCGTCGGCGACCGGGTCGCTGTCGAGCACGGCCTTGCGCCCGACCTTGAGCCCCACCCGCTCGACCGTGCCCTCGAGCGCGTCGGGCAGCGCCGGGCTCGTGACCCGGGCGCGCATCCCCCGTGCGACCCGGGAGATGTCGTCCTCGTACACCTCGGCGACGGCGTACATGTGCCGGGTGTCGGCGACCTCGACGATCCCGTGCTCGCCGACCCGCTCCCCGGCCCGGGCGTGGACCGCGAGAACCCGGCCCGCCTGCGGGCTGCGCACGAACGAGAGCGCGAGCTCGGCCTGGGCACTGGCGAGCTGCGCGCGGATGGTGTCGCGGTGGGCGCGCAGTCGGTCGAGCTCGGCTTGTGTCGTGAGCTCCTGCCGTGCCATGCGCTGGCCCCGTGCGAGCTCGATCTCGGCGAGCTCGAGCTCGGCCTCAAGCGCCGAGGCGTCGGCGTGCTCCGGGCCGACGGTATCGAGCACGGCGATGACGTCGCCGGCCTCCACCCAGCTGCCGACGTCGACCTTGAGCTCGGCGACCACGACCGCGAACCGGGCCGGGCCGGCGATGTGCACCACGCCCTTGCCGGGTCGGATGCGGCCGAGGGCGGTCACGAGGTGGGCCGGCGGGAACGGCCTCGCTGCGGCGGTCGCGACCGGCGCCGGCACCGTCGGCTCACCGGACAGCAGGGCGAGCATCCGGTCGCGGGAGCGCCAGCCGGACCACGCGACCGCGGCGACCGCCGCGACGACCACGAACAGCCCGAACGCGCGTCGCATCGCCGCTTCAGAACCGGTAGCCGAGGGTGGCGCCGCCGAGCAGGGCGCTCCCGGAGTAGGTGCCGACGTAGCCGTCGAACTGGTCGAGGCCGGTGAAGCGCTCGTCGAGCTTGAGGTAGAACAGCGCCGCGTCGACGAACACGTGCTCACCGCTCCAGCCGACCCCGGCGGACGCCCCGGTGCGGGTGCCATCTCCGAGCAGCGGCGACATCGAGCGCGCCGGCTGCGGGGTCTCGTCCCGGACCAGGCCTCCGCGCACCGCCCAGGTCGAGCTGATCCGGTACTCGACGCCGAGACGGACCTGATCGGAGTCGTGGTACTGCTCGGGCACCGCCGAGCTGAGCTCGGGGCGGGTCGGGAAGTTGAGCGGCAGCTCCTGGAAGCTCGACCACCCCATCCGCCCCCACTGCGCCGAAACCGTCCAGGTCTCGCCGCGCCATGCGACCCCGAGGCTGAGCAGGTCGGGATAGTCGATCCGGGACTCGCCCGGGATGTTGTCGCCGAACGGCAGCAGCGAGGCGAGCAGGGTGTCGAAGTCGGGATGGCCGGTGGAGTACTGGGTGAATGAGGCCTCGGCGTCGTCGATCCGGACGTCGATCCCGGAGCGATAGCACGCGCCGAGGCTGAAGCCGCCGCCAGCGTCGACCATGATGCCCGCATTCCAGCCCCACGCGCCGTTGCTGAGGCCGTCGGTGGCGAGGTGGACCTGACCTGCGGCGACCGCCGCCTGCCGGTAGGGGTCGATCACCGGGATGTCGCGGGTGAGGTCGACCTGCACCGCCATGTAGCGGACTCCGAAGGCGACCGACAGACGCTCACCGAGCCTGGCGGAGATCACCGGGTTGAGCTCCCAGGTGCGCATGTCGGCCCGCTTGGAGACGAAGCGTCCGGCGTAGGTGTCATCCCACCACGAGCCGAGGCCGAACGGCGAGATGAGCCCGACCGCACCGACGACACCGTCCGCGAGGGGAACCACCGCGTACAGGTGGATCGGTGGGAAGACCTGGCTCACCTGTGACGCGGTGTAGCCGTCGCCCGGGTAGGGGCTGGCGCCGGCGAAGTCCTGGACCGGGTGGATCAGGGTGAAGCCACCCTGGAGCTGGACGCCCCGATCCTCCTGCCGAACCAGGCCGGCCGGGTTCCAGAACACCGCCGACGGGTCGTCCGCGACCGCGGTGAAGGCGCCGCCCATCGCCATCGCCTTGTTGCCGTGCTCGAAGAGCGCGAAGCCGGCGCCGTAGCTGCTCGCAGCCGCGGCGAGAACAGCACACGTCAGCACCATCGGACGCACTGCCGATGACGTCATGTCCACCCCCCAGACCAGCTCTTCTCTGGTTCTTTCCATAGAGTATGCCACAGAGGTGCTACTGACTCTCGGGCTCAAGCCGGTAGCGCCGGCCCGCGACCTCGAGGAACACCTGACGCCCCGAGCGCACGGCGGCGAGCACTCGCGCGGCCTCGTCCCCTGCGATGGCCGCGGCGTGTTCGGCGGCTGCCGGCCGGTGCAGGCGCTGCCGCGCGGCGGCCACCGAGCGGGAGCACATCTGGTTGATCGCCCCCTGTACCAAGCGGGTCGGCACCATCATTCCGAGCGCACCGAGGTCCAGCTCGAGCTCCATGACGACGGTGGTTCCGTGGCCGTCCGGCGGCGGCTGGAAGCGCCAGCTCAGGTCCCAGCGCCGGAACGAGCCCGTGACCTGGCGCTGGGCGAGGCCACCGGGCGAGAGCCGGCAGTCCAGGACCTGGCGGAATGTGCGGCCCATCTGGGCCTGGACCATCTCGACCTGGAGGCGGTCCCGGTCGCGCTCCAGGACCCGCAGCGAACGCACCCCCGCGACCCACTCCGGCCAGCGCTCGAGGTCGTGGAACAGCGCGGCGACCTCCGCCGGCGGGGTGTCGAGGTGCATGAACCGGCGGATCACGGTGCCTCCACCGGCAGCAGGCGGTAGCGGCGGCCGTCGATGGTCACCCGGAGCCCCGCGGCGTCCGCCTCGAGCCGCACCACCACGGCCCCGTCGGAGGGTGCGGCCGACGCGGCGAGGTTGTCGATCGCGCTCTCGAGCGCCCGTCGCAGTGCGCGGCGTCGCTTCCCTCCGAGCAGGGGCGTGGGGTAGAGGAGCTCGACCGTGACCTCACAGCCGCATCCGGTCGCGGCCTCGGCGACGGCCACGCGGCCGTCGACGGCGCGGCCTCCGAAGCGGTCGACCTGGGCGAAGCGCAGCTCGTCGTCGCCGAGCCGCACCACCTCGAGCACGACCGTGGCTTCACCGCCGGCGAGCTCGAGTTCGACGACCTCCACGTCGACCTCGCGTGCCAGCACCCGTGCTCCGCGAACGCCGGGGACGCGACGGGCAACGTCGGCGAGGTCGGCGAGCGCCGATTGCAGGGTAGCCGATGGCGCGCCAAGTGAGCGCGTGACCTGAAGCCGCCGTCTCATCGGTCGCGGCGGCGGAGGTGGTGCCGCAGGGTCGCGAGCACGGTCTCGGGGGCGCGTTCGCCCCGCTTGAGGGCTGCGGTGGTCGCCTTGGCGAGACCCGAGGGCAGTGAGCGCACGACCTCGCGGGTCGGACCCTCGCCGTCGAGACCGGTCTCCTCGAGCAAGGTGTCGAGGAACTCTCGGGCCACGGCGACCGCGGCATCGGCGCTGCAAACGCCGGCGCGGGCGAGGGCGTGCTGGGCCTGGAGGAGGTCGCGCAGGCCCGAGTCCTGGCGGCGGTCCGCGGCCTCGTCCGTCGCCGTCTCGCAGCGAGCCTGAGATGCGGCCGGCGGGGCGGCTGCAGCGGCGCCGTCGGGACTCTCGGTGACGCCTTCGGGGGGCGGCGGCGCCGGAGCGGAACCGCCGCCGGCGTCGAGCATCTCCTGCAGCTCCCGCAGTCGCTCGGCGAGCACCGGCACGAACACCCAGGCGATCTCGGGGTCGCGCTGGACCAGCTCGCGAAACCCGTTGCGGGTGATCAGCAGGCACTCGGTGTCTGCGGTCGCGACCACGCTTGCCGAGCGCGGCCGATCGTCGATCAGGGCGAGCTCGCCGACGACCTCGCCGGAGCCGAGGGTGGCGAGGTGGCGGCGGCCATCGCGCCCTTCGTAGGTGACGTCGACCGTGCCGGCGGTGAGGACGTAAAGCCCGAGGCCGGTGCTGCCCTGCTCGATCAGCACCGAGCCCGCCGGGTACCGGCGCACCACGCACAGCTTCACCAGGCGGCGCAGGCTCCGTGTCGAAAGGTCGGCGAAGAGCGGTACCCGGGCGAGCAGCTCGCGGGCGTCGGCGGGCGCGGTCACGGTCCGCCTCCGCCCGTCGCCGCGGGCCGCCCGGGCCGGGGCTTGCGCGCAGGTCGGTGGGAGAGATCGCGCTCGACCGCGGCCGCGAACCAGGCCACGGCGGCGGCGACGGCGACGGCTGTCGCGATGCCTGAGGCGCCGCCGACGACGGTCTCGAGCACCGCTCCGGCGGCGGTGAAGGCAGCCACCAGCGTGAGCGGGACGAGCCAGCGGCGTGCGGGTGCCTCCTCGCGCGGCTCCTCGGGCTCCGCATCCGCCCAGCTTCCGAGGTCGTGTCCGTGGTGGGCGACGTCCTCCACCGCTGCGAGCAGCCGGGTCACCAGGTGCGGGGCACGGCTGGGCGCGAGTTGACGGCGCACCTCGACGGCGGCGGCGACCACCCGCAGGTCGGCCATCGCCTGCTCGAGCACGTCCCGCTCGGGGGCGACGGCGCGGGTCATGCGGTAGAGCTGGGCGAACCCGCGCTGGAATGCCTGCAGCCGCGGCCGGGGCCGGTAGCCGACACTGTGCGCCGTACGCCAGTGCACGAACAGTACGTCGGCGAGGCGCTCGCCGGCGTAGCGATCACCCCAACCCGCGGATCGGAAGGGCTCGGCCTGACGGAGGCTGACCCGGAGCCGGTCGCGGGTCGCGTCGTCATCGACCGACTCGCTGAGGCGGCGCAGCAGGTCCCCCGAGCGGTCGGGCTCGTGCTGGGCCGCGGCAACCAATGCCCCGAGCAGGGTGCTCCGGGTCGCGCGGTCGAGCTCGAGGAAACGGCCACCGAGAAGCCCGAGCCTCGAGCCGGGGCGGACGACCCACTCCACCGGGTCGAGGTCGTGGCCGCACATGCCGCCGAGCAGGGCGAGGTGCAGCCAGGCGAAGGCGAGCCGACGGGCAAGGTCGGTGTCGCCGGAGAGCCGGCCGGAGACGGGCTCGGCATCGTCGAGCCGGGAGACCGCGACCGACGGACCGCTCCAGTCCGGCTCCCGCGTCGCGACGTCGAGCTCGCCGTGGGCGGCGGCGGCCTCGCGGACCCGTTCGAGCGTGGCCGCTGCGGCCTCGAGATCGAGCTGGGCCTCGAGCCAGCCGGCGAAGCCGATGGTGAGCTCCTCGGCATCGGCCGGTCGCCCGGGGCCTCCCCACAGCCTTCGCGAAGCGACCTCGCCGAGCAGGTCCCACTCCTGATCGAGCTGGCGCTCGAGCTCCGGCCGGACGAGCTGGACCCAGAGCTGGCGTCCCTCGGAGTCCCAGGCCCGGTGCCACTGGTGGACCGCGGTCGCCCGGAGAGGCTCGGGCTCGAGCGCCGGAGCGCCGTCGGAACTCCAGCCCGCAGCCGAAAGGGCCGCCGTGACGATGTCCGGCGGGCTCGGCGGGAGGCCGTCCGGTGCGTGGGCGAGCGCGAGGGCATCGCGCAGCGGCACCAGGTCGATGCGCGTGCCAAGATAGCCGGCGAAGGCGGCGAACAGGGGCCCGAGCGAGCGCAGCGTGTGGCACGCCGTCGCTGCAAGGTCGCGGCCCGGCTCGGTCGCGGCGCGCCGCGACGAGGCGGGCAACCCGGCGGACTCAAGCCGGTGACGCAGCGCGGCTGCCCGGGAGCGGGCCGAAGCGCCTCGAGCCATCGCCACGGATCAGCCGGCCGGCTCGGGCTCGGCGTCGCCTTCTTCGGTGCCCTCCTGCTCCTTCTTCGAGGCGGCCCGCCGCAGCGCGTCGGCCGAGCGCTCGGCAACTTCGGCAGCGCGGTCCATGACCGCACGCGGCGACCAGTCGTCGAGCGACACGACGTCAAAGAAGACGTCGACCAGCTCGCCCTGGAGGCGGTCGCCGGCCTCATACGACGAGCCCATCCGGTCGGGGAGGCGAGCGTCCACCGCCGCGGAGACCTCGTCGCACGAGCCGCTCACGCGCTGCTCGGGTCCTCTCGTCGTCGTCCGAGGATCTCACCATCTGGCGCATCTGCTCGAGGCCGAACGCCGACATCGCCCACGACAGGCGGAACATCGATTTGGTCAGCTCACGCATCGTGGTGTCCTTCCGGGGTTGTGGTCCCCGGTCCGTCATGCCGACTCGCAACAGATTGCCGACAACGATGATAGCACCGAATGCCGCGACCGCGGCGGCGGTCGAGGCGGCGTCCAGCCCGGCGCCGGAAGGGGAGGGCAGGGCGAGTGCGCCCACCGCCGCGATCGCAGTCAGCGCCGCCCACCGTGCGGCACGTCGCCGCGCGCGGCGCGCCGCGTCCCGCCCCCTTCCCGAGGGCTCCTCGGGAGCCGGCGGACTGACCGATCCCCCGCGCCGGACCGCGCGTTCGACCACCTCGGGCAGCGCCGCGGCGAACCCGGCAGCTGCGCCGACGAGGTCGGCGACGCTCTCCGGGCGCAGCCAGCGCCGCCACATCTCGCGCTCCAGGTACCGTTCGCACAGCACCTCCAGGTCGCGGCTGACGTCGACCTCGCCGGCGAACCGCGCGATCAGCCCATCGGCGGTGATCACCGAGCGCAGGTAGCGCAGCGCGTCGGCATCGCCCAGATGCCGGTGCGGCGCGAAGCGCGCAGGAAGTCGAGCATCACCCGGGTGTAGCTCACCCGCAGCTCGACCCGGTCGCCCTCCCATCGGAACCACTGCCGGGTGAGACGGCGCAGCTCGCGCCGGAAGTCCTCGGGCTCGGATCCGGGCTCGGCGGTGGCGATGCGAAAAAAGCAGTGGGCGAGGTCGTCGGCGTCGCCCCGGGTCAGGGCCAGGGTCATCGCGACGATGTGGCGCCGGGAGTAGTGGAAGAGCGAGCCGGTGATGCCGAAGTCGACGTAGCCGACCACGTTGTCGGGCAGGATGATCAGGTTCGCCGGATGGAGGTCGGCGTGGAACAGGCCGTGCTGGAAGGCGTCGGAGACGAAGTTCTCGATCAGGTGCTTGGCGAAGGTGTCGGGGTCGAAGCCGGTCGCCCGGAGCCGGTCGCCGAGGCTCTCGTCGCCGGCCTGAAGGCTGCGGATGTAGTCCAGGACCATGGGCCCTCGAGCAGCTCGGCGGTCAGGATGCGGGCGCCCGAGAGCTCGGGGACGAGCTCCGGCACGCGTTCCCATGCCCGGTCGCGGCAGTGGTGGGCCATTGCCGCCATGTACCGGGCCTCCGAGCGGAAGTCGAGCTCCTCCAGGTCCAGGTCGCGAACTCCTCGACCGCGCGCGCGAGCCAGGTCAGGGAGCGGATCCGGAGCCGCCGGACGAGCCGGGCGCCGGCCCCCATCACGCGCAGGTCGCTCAAGAAGCGGCGGGCGACGTCGGGACGGCGGACCTTGACTGCGAGGCGACGACCGCCGCGAGTGGCGGCGTGGACCTGCGCCACCGAGGCCGAAGCGATCGGCTGCTCGTCGAAGCTGTCGAAGACCTCGGCCGGCGCCACTCCGAAGTCCTCGCTGAAGGTCCGGGCCACCTCCGCGAAGGCGAAGGGCGGCACGCGGTCGAGGAGGTCGAACAGGGCGGTGCAGTAGGCGGGGGGCAGGACGTCGGGCTGCAGCGACAGCACCTGGCCGAACTTGAGGTAGGTGCCGCCGATCCCTTCGAGCGCCAGGCGCAGCCGCTGGGGCCCCGGGATCGGCTCGCGGCCGAGCACGCGCCACAACCGATGCGCCGCGAGGTGGCGCGCGGCGGTGGCCGCGACCGCGAGCGTGCGCAGGACGTCCGCGATCACCGCCGCCCCCGCTCGGGCTTCGTCGCGGCGGCGACGGCATCCCGCCCAGTGAGCCGACCCCACCTCATGTCTCCGGGTAGGGGTCGCACCGTCGGCGGCGAGCTCCCCGGAGAGCAGCCGCCGGCGCAGCTCGCCGTGGCGGACCTTGCCGGTGTCGGTGAGGGGAAGGCTCTTCGGGCGCAGCAGATCGACGCGCGCGGGACGCATGCCGAGGCGCGCCGCGACCGCCTCGACGACCGACCACCATCTCCTCGGCCGCGGACGGGTCGGGCGGCGCCGCCCTGCGCAGCTCGACCAGGACCTCCGCCTGCTCGCCCTCGAGCCTCCGCGGTCGACGCCGATCGCGGCCGCACGGCGGACGAACCCGAGCTCCTCGACCGCGGCTTCGACCTCGGCCGGGGCGAGGAAGCGGCCGCCCTGGATGATGAGGTTCTTGGCCCGGCCGACCAGGAACACCGCGCCGTCGGGCCGTCGGTAGGCGAGGTCCCCGGTCCGGATCCAGCCGGGGCACCAGAACAGCGCGGCGGTCGCCTCGGGGTCGTCGCGGTAGCCGGTGGTGACGGCCGGGCTCGCCACCGCGAGCTCCCCGACCTCGCCGTCGGCGAGCTCCCGGGCGCCGTCCAGCACCGCCAGGCGGACCCCGGCGAAGGGACGGCCGATGGCCACGAAGCCGCGCTCGTCGACCGGCGGCGTGGTCCCCGGGGGCTGCATCGAGACGCCGACGGTGGCCTCGGCGAGGCCGTAACCCGGCACCATCACCCGCGGCAGCGCGAAGGTCCTGGCAAAGGCCGCCAGGGTCGTCGGGCGGACCATCTCGGCGGCATTGAGGGCGACCCTCAGGCTCGACAGGTCCCAGCGTCCGGGCTCGCGCACGGCGCGCAGGCACATGCGCCAGGCGAAGTCGGGGGCGGCGACGAAGGTCGCCCGGGTGCGCTCGATCGCACCCAGCCATTGGGCGACCCCTGACAGACGGGTCGGGAGCAGCTCCAGCCGCGCCGCGAGCCGGAACGGGACCATGGTCTTGAGCACCAGGCCCATGTCGTGGGAGACCGGGAGCCAGCTCAGGAAGACGTCGTCCGCTGTGATCTCCATGCCGGCGATCATCTGCTCGACGTTGGTCAGGACCGCGGTGTGGGTGAGCTCCACACCTTTCGGCTCGCCGGTGCTGCCCGATGTGATCTGGATGAAGGCGGGGTCCTCCGGTGCCGGGCCGCGGCTCTCGGCGTCGATCGGGCGGGCGTGCTCGAGGTCGCTCGAGCCCAGAAACGGCACCCTGAGAGGGTGCGCGTCCTCGCCCAGCCGTCCGGGACGATCACGGCCGCGGCGTCGTGGCGCCGGACGATGTCGCGTACCCGCGCGGCGCCGAGCCCTCCCCGAGCGGGATCGGGACCGCACGAATCCGCACAGCGCCGTAGAAGGCGATGAAGAACTTGGGGCCGTTGGGCAGCACCATCACCACCGGACGGCCGCGCTCGACCCGATCCGCGCGAGCGCGCCGGCGGCGCCGCACGCACCGCGCCACAGGTCGCCATAGGTGAACCCGCGTCCACCGAAGCTGAAGGCGACGCCGTCTGGATGGCGGGTGCCGCGGTCGCGCAGCATCTCCGCCAGGGTCGGGTAGGCGGGGGAAGGTCCACCCGCCGGAGGCCGCCCGGGCTCAGGCGGCACGGGAGGTCACCAGGCGGAAGAGGTCGGCCGGCGTGCGGATCGCGGCCAGCTCCTCCTCCTCGATCTCCACTCCCCAGCGTTCCTCGGCGGCGGCGACGAGGTTGAGGAGGTCGGCGGACTCGATGCCGAGCTCCTCGACCAGAAGCGTTTCGAGCCGCACCTTGCGCACCCCGAGCTGGAGCCGCACCAGCCGCAGCACGTCCTCAGGAACGATCACCATCCCGCGGCCCCTCTTTCTCCTCGTCGGCGCAGCCGCGAAGCAGGGCGAGGACCCGCTGCACCAGCCGCGTCCCGGTCGCGTCGTCGAGCTCTGCGGCGAGCCACGCGAAGTCCAGCAGAAGTCGCCCTCCCAGCAGGCGGGCCTGGGCGACCAGCGGCGGCGCTTGGTCGATCGCCGACACCCACGCCCGCAGGGAGACCACGCGGGTGTCGCGGAGTGCGCAGCGATCGCGGGCGGCCCGGTGTAGCTGAGCGCCGCCGTCGCCATCCGGCCCGGCCGGTGGCGCAGCATGATGGCCATCATCCGCGGGCTCGCCCGCTCGGCGCGAACGGTCGCCCCGCCGGCCCGCCGCGCGGAGGGCGAACGTCAGGGCCGTGGCGAGGGTGGCCAGGTCGCCGGCCCCTGGGACCGTCACCCGGAGCATCGCGATGTGGGCGCCTAGCGTTCCACGGCGGCGGCGCCCGCAGGTACGGCCTCAGGTCCGGAAACACGATGCAGCGCACCGCTGGGGTCGCGCCGCCGTGCACGAGCTCGTCGACCGCGCGCGCCATGGCCGCCAGGATGATCGTGTTGAGGGGGAGGCGCCGTTGCCGGCACCAGCGCGACAGCCGCCGCGTACTCTCGGGGTCGAGGGTCTCGACGGCGATGCGGTTGCGGTGGGAGCCGGGGATCCCCGGGTCGGGCCGGCCGCGGCGGCGCAGGCGGAAGACGGCCTCGTCACGGAGTGGGCGTCCGAGGAAGCCGAGCGACCGCAGCGCGCCCACGACGCCGTGCTGCCCGGGCGGCGCCAGCGCCCCGCTCGGCGGACCGGGCTCGACGAGCGGCTCGGAATCGTTGTCGGTCCCGCACCAGGCGGCGACGAGCTCGTCGAGCAGCGCGGTCATCGAGGGCGCGTCGAGGATCGCGTGGTGGGCGGCGAGCACCAGCCGGCAGCCGGCGCCGGTCGAGTCCGGGAGGGCGCTGCAGCGAACCAGCGGCCCAACCGTGCGGTCGAAGCGCCGGTTGAGCTCCTCTTCGGTGAGCTCGAGCCAGCGATCGGCCGACCCTGGAGCGTCGAACGTGAGCGGGATCGGCGGCGACGGCTCGTGGAGCTCGAACCGGAGCCGCCGCCCCTCGCCGACGATCGACGCCCGGAGCATCGGGTGGCGGCGCTGGACCGTGGCGAGCGCGGCCGGGAGCCGTTCGAGCGGAGGCGGGGCGGCCAGCTCCAGGCACGCGACCGCGTTGAACGGCGCCACGTCGCCGGTCAGCGTCGCCGCCAGCTCCATCCCCTCAAGCGCTCGCGAGCGCATCACGACTCCTCCTCACCGGACGACCCGGTGCTCTGTCACCCTGTTGCGGCCCTGCCAGTATACGGGTGAGCGGGGTGCGGACGACCCGTCAGCTCCCCTCGCAGAACCGGCGGGCGTTCTGGAAC
>CAVSIS010000021.1:0-36199 GCA_963727925.1 uncultured Acidobacteriota bacterium
GGTTCACGTAGTGCCTCCGATGTCGGACGTCGGTCAGCGCGACCTGCGCTCGGCGATCCGACGGCGCAGGGCCTCGAGCCGCTCGCGAAACGTCGGCTGTTCGGTCGACCACAGCTGGACCTCGATCTCCAAGGCGACCGCCTCGTCGTGGTCTGAAAGCGACGCTTCCGCTCGCAGGGTCGACTTCATCCGCCGCACCAGCTCGCGCGGGGCGGCGGCAGCCCGTCCGGCGATCTCAAGCGCCGTCTCACGAAGCGTCTGGTCCGGGACCACGCGCCAGGCGAGGCCACATCGGGCCGCCTCCTCGCCGCTGAGCCCTGCGCCGAGCAGGACCATCGCGGCGGCGCCCTGGGGGCCGAGGATGCGGTCGAGCATGAAGCCGTGCCCTCCGCCGGGGTGGAGGGCGAGGTCGAGGAAACGGGACTCGAAGTGCGCGCTTTCCCCCGCGATCCGGACGTCGCACGCAAGCGCGAGGTTGAGCCCGGCGCCGACAGCGGGCCCGTTGACCGCCGCCACGGTCGGCAGCGGGAAGCGGGCGAGAGCGAGGAAGCCGTCGTAGATCCGGCCCAGGCGCTCGCGCGAAGCGGCGGCGAGGTCGTCGAGGTCGGCGCCGGCGGAGAAGGCCGGAGGGGCGCCGGTGACCACCACGGCGGAAACCTCAGGGTCGGCCTCGATCCGGGAGAGCGCAGCCGCGACAGCCTCGGCCATCGCGAGCGAAAGGGCGTTGCGGCGGCCGGGGTCTTCGAGCGTGAGCAGCGCGACCCGACCGCGGACCTCCGTCTTCACGTACTCCATCGTGCCTCCGGCGTCATGACGGGGTGGTTGGAGGCATTGTAACTGCGCCATGGCTCCGGGCAGGGACGTGGTGAGAGATGCAGGCTAGACTGTGGCGCGCCCCGGGAGGAACAGTGGATCTCAGCCTCGTCCGCCGCCTGCCGCCGACCCTCTTCTCCGCCGTGGTCATGGAGCTGTTCGAGCGGCTCGCCTACTACGGCATGATCATGGTGCTCCCGATCTACCTGGTGGAGAAGCTCGGCGTGCGCCCCGACGTCTGGGGCGTGGTCTACGGCGTCGTGACCTTCGCGCTCTACCTGCTGCCGCTGCTCGCCGGCGCACTTGCGGACCGCTTCGGCTACCGGCCCGCGTTGGTCGTCGCGTTCGCGACGCTGGCCAGCGGCTACACCCTGCTCGGCGCGACCACCCGCTTCCCACTGATCTGCGTGGCGCTCGGCCTGGTCGCGGTCGGCGGCTCGATCATCAAGCCGACCATCGCCGGCACCGTCACCCGGACCACCGAGGAGGGCTCGACCCGACCGGTCGGATTCGGGCTCTACTACATGATGGTCAACGCCGGCGGGCTGATCGGGCCGGTCGTCGCCGCGCAGGTCCGCAACCGGACCGAGTTCCGCTACGTGTTCTGGGTCTCTGCGGCGTGCTGCGCCCTCATGCTGGCGCAGGCTCTGACCGCCTACCGCGAGCCGGTCGGCGCCGCCGAACGCGCCTCGGGCAAGCGCATGGGCACGGTCCTGGCCGAGATGGTCCTGGTCCTCGCCAACTGGCGCTTCGTGCTCCTGCTGGTGGTGTTCTCGGGCTTCTGGGGGATGATCAACGTGCTGTTCGGCTTCCTGCCCCTGTTCGTCGAGCAGTTCTCCAACGTCGCCGCCGCCGAGGCGGCGATCGACCGCGTGATCCCGATCACCGCGTGGGCCGGGCACTGGCTCAACGCCGAGGTCCTGGTCTCCCTCGACGCGCTGCTGATTGTTCTGTTGCAGGCCCCGATCAGCTACCTCACCCGGCGCTGGCCGACCCTGCGTGCCATGCTCGTCGGAACCAGCGTGGCGACGGCTTCGTGGGTGCTGCCTGCAATCTCCCCGGCGGCGGGTGTGGTCGCGCTCGGGATCGTGGTGTGGTCGCTCGGCGAGACGACCTGCTCGGCGCGCTTCTTCGAGTATTGCGGCACGGTCGCGCCGGCGGACCAGGTCGCCGTCTACCTCGGCTACTCGTTCCTCGCGCTATGCCTCGGCAACCTTTACTCGGGCCCGTGGGTGGGCTTCCTCTACCAGCGCTTCCTGACCGACCCGGTCGCGGCCGGCCGGGCGCCGGTCTTCGGCGCGTTCTTCGCCGGCGTGATGGCGATGGGCGTCGCCTCGGCGGTCGGCCTCGCCCTCTACGCGCGCTTCCTCCGGCCGCTCACCGAGAGCGGCCGGAACAGCTAGCCCGCACCATTCACCAGGGTTCGTGGCGAGACCGGTGAGGCACCGTGAGCGGTGGGGTCTTCGAGCCGAGAAGCGCGGAGGCGTACTCGACAGTACGTCGAGCACTCCGAGGTGAGAAAGGACCGCTGAGCGCGGTGCATCGCCGGCCGCAGTAGAAGTCTGGTGAATAGTGCGGGCTGGCCTACGCCTCGGCGGGCTCCGTTTCGGCCGGTCGCTCGCGGCCGCCGAGGAACCACAGCCAGCGGCCGAGGTTCTCCTGCAGGCCCTCCATGTAGGTGTACACCACCGGGGTGATGAACAGAGTGAGGGACTGCGAAACGACCAGGCCGCCGACCACCGCGAGGCCGAGCGGGCGGCGCGCCTCGGCGCCGGCGCCGAGACCGAGCGCGATCGGCAGGGTGCCGAAGAACGCCGCCATGGTAGTCATCATGATCGGCCGGAAGCGCACCACGCAGGCCTCGTAGATCGCCTCGGAGGGGGTCTTGCCGCCCTCGCGCTGGGCCTCGATGGCGAAATCGATCATGATGATGCCGTTCTTCTTGACCAGGCCGACCAGCATGATCACGCCGACGAAGGCGTAGATGTTGAGGTCGACGTGGAAGATGAGCAGAGTGGCGAGGGCGCCGAGCCCGGCCAACGGCAGTGCCGACAGGATCGTGAGCGGGTGGATGAAGCTCTCGTAGAGAATGCCGAGCACCATGTAGATGACCACGATCGCGAGCAGCAGCAAGAGGCCGAGGCCCTGCATCGACGACTGGAAGGCCTGGGCCGTGCCCTGGAAGGTCGCGCTGATGGTGGCCGGCAGCGTCTCGCGGGCGAGCTTCTCGACCTCGATCGTGGCCGGACCCAGCGACACGCCGGGGGCGAGGTTGAACGACAGCGTGACCGACGGCACCTGGCCCGAGTGGTTGACGCTGAGGGGGCCGAGGCTCGGGGTCATCCTGACCAGGGAGTCGAGCGGCACCAGCTCCCCGGTCGAGGCGCGGATGTAGAGCAGCGAGAGGTCGTGGATGTCGGTCTGGTACTCGGGGGCGAGCTCCATGATCACGCGGTACTGGTTGTTGGGCGCGAAGATGGTCGAGATCTGGCGGCTGCCGTAGGCGGTGTAGAGGGCGTTCTCGATCTGCTGGGCGGTCACGCCGAGCGACGACGCCTTGTCGCGGTCGATGTCGATGTCGATCTGTGGGTTGGTGAGCTGGAGGTCGGAGGACACGTCGACCAGCATCGGGTTGGCGCGCAGCTTGCTCTCAAGCTCAGGCGCCGAGTGGTAGAGCTCGGTGGTGTCCGGCCCGGTCAGGGTGAGCTGGTACTGGGCGCGGCTGAGCCGGCCGCCGACCTGGATCGAGGGCGGGGTCTGGGCGTAGACGCGCAGGCCCGGGATCTGCGCGAGCTTCGGGCGCAGCTCGTTGACCACCTCGTCGGAGGTCAGCTTGCGCACCCCCATCGGCTTGAGGCGGGCGAAGAAGAAGCCGGTGTTGGAGCCACCGAAGCCGCCGCGCCCTCCGGCGGAGGACATGAAGGCCTCGATGTTGGGGTCGGCCGCGAGGATGGCCCCGACCTGCTTCTGGTGCGCGACCATGGCGTCGTAGGAGACGCCCTGGATCGCCTCGGTCTGGCCGAAGATCTGGCCGATGTCGGTGGTCGGCACGAAGCCCTTCGGCACGATCACGAACAGCACGCCGGTGAGTACGGTGACCACCAGGGTGACGAATACCATCGTACGGCGATGCTTGAGCGACCACTTCAGGCCGACCTCGTAGGTTGCGAGCATGCGGGCGAAAAAGCCCTCGAAGAAGTTGTACATCGCATGGTGCTCGACCTTCTTCGGCGGCAGGATGAAGCGGCTCGAGAGCATCGGTGTCAGGGTCAGGGCGATGAAGCCGGACACCAGCACCGCTGCGCCGATGACCACCGAGAACTCGCGGAACAGGCGGCCGATGATCCCGCCCATGAACAGGATCGGGATGAAGACTGCGGCCAGCGACAGGGTCATCGAGATGATTGTGAAGCCGATCTCGCGTGCGCCGTCGAGGGCGGCGATGAACGGCTTCTTGCCCATCTCCATGTGGCGCACGATGTTCTCGAGCATCACGATCGCGTCGTCGACCACGAACCCGACCGATAGCGTGAGCGCCATCAGCGACAGGTTGTCGAGCGAGTAGTTGAGCATGTACATGACCACGAAGGTGCCGATGATCGACATCGGCATCGCGAGCGAGGGGATCGCGGTCGCCGACAGGTTGCGCAGGAACACGAAGATCACCAGCACCACCAGGATCAGGGTGATGAGCAGGGTGAGCTTGACGTCGTTGACCGATTCGTGGATCGACACCGAGCGGTCGAAGAGCACCTTGAGGGAAACGCTGGCTGGGAGCTGTTTCTCGAAGGTCGGAATCAGCCGTTTGACGGCGCTCGCAACCTCGACGGTGTTGGTGCCCGGCTGGCGCTGGATTGCGAGCACCACCGAGCGCTGGTCGATGTACCAGGCGGCGGTTTTGTTGTTCTCGACGCTGTCGAAAGCCGAGCCGATCTCGTCCAGGCGCACCGGCTTGCCGTTGCGGTAAGCGACCACCAGCGGGCGGTAGGCCATCGCTCGGGTGAGCTGGCCCTTAGCCTGCAGGGTGTACGCGGTGTCGGGGCCGTAGAGCACTCCGCTCGGCAGGTTCACGTTGGCGGACTGGATCGCGCTCGAGACCTCGTTGATCCCGATCCCGCGGGTGGCGAGGGCGCGCGGGTCGAGCTGGATCCGGACCGCGTACTTCTGCGAGCCGTAGACCTGGACCTGGGCGACGCCAGACACGGTCGAGATGCGCTGCGCCATCATCGTCTCGCCGTACTCGTCGAGGTCGTACAGAGGCAGGGTCGGCGAGGTCAGCGCCAGGTAAAGGACCGGCTGGTCCGCGGGGTTCACCTTCTGGTAGGTGGGCGGGCTCGGCATGTCCTGCGGGAGCTGCCGGTTGGCGCGCGCGATTGCCGCCTGGACGTCCTGAGCGGCGGCGTCGAGGTCGCGGCTGAGGTTGAACTGGAGCGTGATGCTGGTGTTGCCGAGCGAGCTCGTTGAGCTCATCGAGTCGATCCCGGCGATGGTCGTGAACTCCTTTTCCAGCGGTGTGGCCACGGACGACGCCATGGTGTCGGGGTTGGCGCCAGGAAGCGCCGCCGATACCGAAATGGTCGGGAAGTCCACGTTCGGGAGGTCGCTCACCGGCAGCAGCCGGTACGCCATCATGCCGAAGATCAGGATCGCTCCCATGACCAACGTGGTCATGACCGGGCGGCGGATGAAGAGCTCGGACACGTTCATGTCGCGTCGCTCCTCTCGGCCGACGCCTGCTTGACCTGGATCGTGGCCCCCGGCACCAGGCGGAGCTGTCCGTCGGTGACCACGGTCTCGCCGCCCGAAAGGCCGTCGGCGATCACCGCGTCGCGCTCGTCCATGCGGTCGACCTGGACCGGACGCTGCTCGACCGTCTTGTCGTCCTTGACCACGAACACGTACTGGCCCTGCTGGCCAGTGCCCACGGCGGCCGTTGGGCACACCACCCGGTCCGGCTGCTCGCCCAGGGTCACGACCACGTCGACGAACTGGCCCGGCCACAGGCGCTCGTCGGCGTTGGGAAACGTGGCCTTGAGCAGGATGGTGCTGGTGGAGGTGTCGACCGCGTTGTCGATGAAGGTGAGCTCTCCTGTCGCCGCCGGCGCAGCCTCGCCGGGCAGGGTCGCCGCGACCTCGATCCGGTTGCCGCGATGGGCGAGGACCTCGGGCAGGCGCTGCGCGGGTACGGGGAACGAGACGTAGATCGGCCGCGTCCGGTTGATGGTGACCATTCCGGCGTCGGCATTGGCCTTGACCAGGTCGCCGACCTTGACGCCGAGCGCTCCGGTGCGTCCCGTGACCGGAGCGGTGATGGTGCAGTAGTCGAGGTCGAGCCGGGCGCTCTCGATCGCCGCCTGGTCGGAATCCACCGCGGCCCGCAGGGAGGCGGCGTTGGCGGTGATCTGGTCGTACTGCTCCTTGGTCACGTAGTCCTGCGCGACCAGATCGGCGTAGCGCTTCACGTCGGACTCGGCCTTGTCGAGCATGGCCTGGTCCCTGGCGAGCTGGGCCTCGGCCCGGCGCAGCACCGCCTCGTAGGGCCGCGGATCGATCACGAACAGGGTCGAACCTGCCTCGACAGTGTCGCCCTCCGCGAACAGGATCCGCTGCAGAGCACCGCCGATCCGCGCCTTGACCGCGACGGTCTCGATCGCTTCGACGTGGCCGATGGCGCGGAAGCCGAGGGGCATCGTCTTGCGCACGACCTGGCCGACGGTAACCGGCACCGGTGCCGCGCCCGGGCGCTGGGTCGAGGCGGGCGAACCGCACCCGGCGATGACCAGGGCGGCGGCCAGCGCGGCACCCGCCGCGGCCGCGAGCCGCGATCCCGGTCTCATGCGAGGGCAACGGCGGCAGGACTCGTGGACGCTGGTGCTGGTGAGAATCGCTCGGTGTGTCATGGGGTTGCCTTCTCCTCGGTGACGGAAATCGCGGCCTTGAGCGTCGGCGAGGCGACACCGACGTCGCGCGCGAGTTGGGCGAGTGCGGAGAACCAGGTCGAACGCGCTTCGATCTCCTGCGCGCGGGCGTCGGCCAGGGCGGACTGCGCCACGAGCAGGTCGATGATCGTGCCGACGCCTTCCTTGTAGCGGCCCAAGGCGACCTTCTCGGACTGATCGGCGCTGGCGAGGAGGTCGCGACTGGTCTTCACCAACTGGGTCGCGGTCTGGAGGTCGTAGTAGCTGGTCCAGACCTCGAGGATCACCTGCTGCTCGAGGGTGTCGGCCTGCGACGCGGCGGCGGCGGCATCCTGGGTCGCCTTGTCGACGTTGTAGCGGGTCTGAAAGCCGGTGAACAGGGGCACATTGAGCAGCACGCGCGCCGACCAGCTGTCGCCGTAGCTGGCGTAGGTCGAAGGCTGGAAGTAGAGCCGGCTCGCGCTCGCGCTGGCCGTGAGCTGTGGCCTGCCGTCGGCACGCACCGATCGGATGTGGGTGTCGGCCTTCTCCGCCCTCAGGCGCGCCGCGGCCAGGTCGGGGCGGAGGGTGCGCGCCTGGGCGACGAGCGTCTCCACCGTCTGCGAGGCGGCGTCGAGGGGGAGGTCCTCGGGCAGGTTGCCGACGTCGTACGGTGTGGTGGCCGGCAGGCCCATGGCGGTCGCGAGCGAGCCGCGCAGAGCGAGCACATTTCCGGACAGGCGGTCGCGAGCGAGCTGAGCCTGGGACAGTGCCGTCCTCGCCTGCAGGACCTCGGCGATGGTGGCGACCCCGGCGTCGTGGCGTCCATTCGCCGCGTCGAGCGCTTTTTGGGCCTCGGCAAAGACCGCCTGCGCCGCCTCGAGCTGCGCCTTCGCGCTCAGGTAGGCGACGAAGGTCTGCTGGACACCGAGGATGACGTCCTGGACCGTGGCGGTGTGGGTCCAGTCGGCGGCGAGCAGAGCGAGGCGCGCCTCATCGGTCGTCGCGGCTCGACCGCCGAGGTCGAACAGCAGGTAGTCGAGGGTCACGGTCGGGCCGTAGCTGGTCTGGAGGAAGTTGAACTGGCCGCCGAGGGCGCTTTGCTTGGCACGGGTCAGGCCGGCCGAGAGGTCGAGGGTCGGGTAGTAGGCCGAGCGCTTGCTGCCGAGGTCGGCCGCCGCCGACAGCGCCTGGAGGTAGCTGGTCCGGGTCACCGGGTTGTTGGCGAGCGCGATCTCGACGATGTCGGCGAGGGTGAAGGCCGCGCCGGCCTCGAGCAGGTGCTCGGGGATCTGAGGTGGCGTGGCCTCCGGCGCCGGCGGCGGGGTCAGGTCGGCGGGCCGCTCGGGCCCGGCCGGAACCGGGACGGTCTCGGTCAGCCGTGTAGGCAGAACGCTCGAGCAGCCGCACGCGGCGGCCACGGTGAGAGCGATGAAGAAGGCTGGGCGAAGTCTCATGCGCGTCCTCCGGCCGCCGCCGAGCTGTGGCGGACGGTTCCCCGTAGCGTGGTCATGATCAGGTTTTCCGGATCCGCTCGATGGCCGCCACCGTGAAGCGGACGATGTGCTCGACCACCTCCGGGACGGTGAAGGGCGCCGTTGGCCGTTCGAGGCCGAGGGTCGCCAGACTTTGGGTGTGGACCAGGTGGAGGAGCTGGGCGACGAAGGACTGGACGCAGAGCCCGACCGTGCGCTCGTTGAGCTCGGGCGCAGCTCCGTTGACCGCATGGACGAGAGCCCGGTTGACCGGCACGATGAGCTCCGAGTGGAACAGCTCTCGCGGCAGCTGGGGGTCGACAAACTCGCGCATCATCAGCCGCAGCGGCCCGCGCCCCTCCGCGCCGGGCTCGCGCAGCGGGGCTACGAACGCCTCGGCGAAGGCACGCAGGACCGACGTGAGGTCCGCCGAGGCCCGGGTCTTGGCCTCGATCGCGGCCAGCCGCTCCCGGCGCATCATCGCCAGCCGGCGCCGGAAGACCTCCCGATAAAGGTTGTGCTTGCTCCCGAAGTGGTAGTTGATCGCCGCCAGGTTGCAGCCGGCCTCGGAGGTGATATCGCGGACCGACGTTGCCGCGTAGCCGCGGCTCGCAAACATGCCTTCGCCCGCGTCGAGCAGCCGCTCGCGAGTGTCGGCTGTTGCGGGCTCCGGGTGCTGTCCGGGGTCGGGTCGGCGTGCGGGCTCCACGCGAACGATCGTATGAAACGATCGTACGACTGTCAAGATCGGATCTCGACTTCGAGCTGTCGGGAAGCGCACCCGGTTGTCGAGCACGGCAGTCGGACTTTCTGCCCGGCCGACCTCCGGATGTGCCGCGACGATGGCCGCGCATTCCCAATGAGCCCTGGGCATTGGTCGAGGCCGTGCGGTCCGGCTCATTTGAGCCAGGGCAATGTCGGACGTGGGACTCGGCCCTTGCGTCGGAGGCCGGCACGGTCTGTGCGTCAATGATCCGGCAGTGGCAGGTGCGCCGGCCGGCAGCTCGACGGCCCGTCGTGGAGACACAACGATGCAACGGAGGTCTTCCAGCTGGCGGTTCGTGTTCGGTTGGCTGGCGATTGCGTTGCCCCTCGGGCTCACGGCCTGATCGATGTCCCGCCCATCAGAGACTGGGCAGACGAGTATGTTGAGTACGGAGCCTGAGCCATGATTCTGCTGTGCTGCGACCTCGACCGCACCGTGATCCCCAACGGTGAGCCGCCCGAGGACCCTCGGGCGCTGCCGGCGTTCCGTGCCCTGGTCGCGCGCCCGGAGGTCGTGCTCGCCTACGTCAGCGGCCGCTCGCGCCTTCTCCAGGAGAAGGCGATCGTGCACTGGGACCTGCCGGTGCCGGACTGGGCCGTGGGTGACGTCGGCACCAGCCTGTTCGAGGTCGGCGCCGGGTGGCGGCAGGTGGAGAGCTGGAGCCGGGAGATCGCACCGGATTGGAACGGGCTCGAGGGGCCTGAGATCGCCGACCTGATCGGGTCCATCGACGGTCTCGAGCTCCAGGAGCCCGAGCAGCAGGCGCGGTTCAAGGTCAGCTTCTACGCTGACTTGGGCGCCGATCCGGAGCGCCTGCTCGCGCCGGTTCGCCGCCGGCTGGAGTCCCGCGGAGTGCGGGCGAGCCTGATCTGGAGCATCGACGAGGCCGCGGGCCGCGGCCTTCTCGACGTGCTACCGGAGCGCGCCACCAAGCTCGGGGCGGCGCGCTTCCTGATCGAACGGCTCGGCTGCGAAGAGGCCGATACTGTTTTCGCCGGCGACAGCGGCAACGACCTTCCGGTCCTCACCAGCGGGCTCCAGGCTGTGCTGGTGGCCAACGCCGCCGACGAGGTCCGCAGCCAGGCCGTCGCAGCGGTCACCCTGGCCGGTGTCCGGAAGCGGCTCTACCTGGCCCGGGGCGAGTTCCTCGGGCTCGACGGTAACTACACGGCCGGCGTGCTCGAGGGTCTCGCCCACTTCCGGCCCGAGGTCCTGCCGTGGCTCGAGGACAGTGTCGCGGCCACTGCCGCCGACCGACCGTGACCGGCGTCTGGCCTGCGCATCTCACCGGTTTGCTCACACCCACCCGTTCCGCCTGCGGTGACTCGCCTCCGGTGAGTTGCAGTGGCGAGAGCGGCGCCGCTCAGACCACCAGGGCCGGCGGCTCACCTGCATGGTTGGCATCGCCGGGCACCAGGTACGACAGCGCGACGAAGGTCACCGTGCGCCGAGCCTACCAAAGTGGCGCGACCGGTCTCGGCGATGCGCCGCCGGTCATGCGGAATGGGGCCGATGAACAGGTGCGGAACGGTGAGCCGGAAAGCGGCCCGGCCCGCCGGAAGACTCCGGCGGGCCGAGCGGTGGCACTACGTCAGAAGTGAAGTAACGCGGTCAGCCGGACGCTACGCGCCGGTAGTAGATAGTACTGGGCGTCGCCGACTTCGGACTCGGCGACCGGCGGGCGGGTGTTGTTGAGGTTGAAAGCGTCGAGGCGCACGTCCCAGCGCTCGAAGCGATAGCCGACGCCGGCCGACCAGGTCGAGTAGGCGGCCGCCTCGGCGGTGTTGCGCTGGTTCAGGAACCGCCTGTCCACCCACGAGTAGACCACGGTCGCAACCGCTCCCCGCTTCGGCAGGTAGAGCAGACCGGTGGAGACCTGGTTCGGCGCCGCCATCTCCGGCCGGTTGCCGTCGATGCGGGTCGGCACGCCGTCGAAGAGACGCTCGTAGTCGGTGAAGCGGGGGTCGTGGTAGGCGTAGGTGAAGCGCCACCGCAGGTCGGTGGCGAGGAGCGCGTCGAGCTCGAGCTCGACGCCTTTGAAGCGCTCCTTGCCGGCGTTGACCAGCTGGGGAAGGCCCTCGTCGCTGAGCTGCGACACGACCAGGTTCTCCATGTCCATCTGGAAGGCGCTCAGCTCCCAGTCGAACACTCCCTGGCCGTGCCGTCCCTTGAGGCCGACCTCCCACGCCGTCGCCGTCTCGGGGTCGAGAATCTCGCCGGTGGCGTCGGGGCCGAAGTCGAGCGCCGCGGGCTTGAAGGTGTTGCGGTAGTCCGCGTAGATCCAGACCGCATGGGCGCCCTCGGCCCAGGCCAGCCAGCTCACTCCCGCGGCGCCGCTGCCGCGGGTGAACGAGCGCGAGTCGCGGCCGCTGCCGCCCTCGCCCTCCTCCTCGAGGCTCGCCATCCCTGCATTCAACTCCTCGCTTTCGGCGTCGAGGCTCTCGCGGGTGCGGTTGAGGCGCAGACCGACCTGCACCGTCCACCGCGGCGACGGTGTCCAGTCGGTCTGCAGGTACAGGCCCGAGAAGTTGCGCGCGTCCTTGACCTTGAGCTGCCCGGCAGCTTCGAGGTCGCCGAGCCGAGGCACCGCCGTGCCGTCGAGCGACGCGAAGTAGTCGAAGTCCTCCGACCGCTGGTCGGCCGAGCCGTAGAGGTGGTCGAGACCGACCGTGACGACGAGGTCAGGGGAAGGGTTGAAAGCGAGGTGGGTGTCGAAGTATAGGTCGTCCAGGGTCAGGTCCTGACGGTAGCCATTGGCGTTGGGATCGGTTGAGGAGACGTCGGTCAGGAAACCACGCCCGGTGTCGCGCGACGTGTGGGTGTAGGAGAGCGTGGTCGCCCAGGCGCCGTCGGTGAACGGCCGCTCGTAGCCGCCGATAACGGCGACGCGATTCTCGTCGATCTTCGAGCCGAGCGGGTTGTGGTTGGCGTCGACCGGGACCAGGGGCGATAGGACCTTGCCCGTCCGTGGGTGCGGGCTTGCCGGCTCCTGGTTGACGATCACGCCGTCGAGGTCGAAGCGGAAGCTCCCGTTGGCGGTCGGGATCGCGGCCCGGTAGAGCACGTGGCCGCGGTCGAAGTTGGTACGGTCGTCGCGGAAGCCGCGGCGCTCGGCGCTCGCCGCGAGGGACTGCGTGACCCCACCCGAGGACGCAAGGGGCGCGGCCCACGACAGGCTGCCGCTGCCGTAGCTCCCCGCCGACGCGGTGAGCTCGCCGCCGGGCGTACCCGGCGCACGGTGGATGACCTGGATGACGCCCGAGAACGAGGTCGCGCCGTACATCACGGGCGCCGCGCCACGGACGATCTCGATGCGTTCGACATCGGTCATGTCGATCGCCGGCAGGGCGGGGTTGAAGGCGCCGCCCCAGGGGACGCCGTCGACGACTAGCAGGAAGGCGTCGAACTCGCGCAGGCCCCAGATCTCGGGCACCGAGGCCGCTGGCCCGGCGTCGCCTCCGGGGGCAATCGAGAGGCCTGCGACGAGGTTCAGCGCCGACGCCAGGTCCCTCGCGCCGCTCGCGCGCAGGTCGTCGCCCGAGACGACGGTAACCGAAGCGGGCACGCGCTCGACGGCGATTGGGGCCTTGGTGGTCGTGACCTCGATGGTGCCCGACATGACGGGCAGGGGCGACGAGTGGGGCGCCTGGGCCGAGCAGGGCGCTGCCGCTGCCGCGCCGACGGTCATCAGCAGAAAAACGTAGCGGACAGAATGCATTATGGCTCCTTCCACGTCCGGACCCGCCGTCGGCAAGGTCCGGAGTCCATGAGGCGACGGCCCCGGCGAGGGCTGCTGCAGCCGAGCGTCCAGGGCTCAGGCGAGAGGGTGGATGGCCCGAGGTTGATGGCACTGCGTGGCGGCAGAGGGGCCGACCGAGTGCCGTCCGGGGTGGAAGTCCTACTCGCGCTGCGGTGGCGCGACCGGCCGCGAAGGGTTGGACCAGGCGGCCGGGACCGGGCGGCCAGTGGCGCCGACCGGATGCGCCGCCGGCGAGGCCGCCGGCGTGACGTCAAAGGGGTGGGTCTCATTGGGCAGGAGGGCGAGCGCGTCCACACTGCGGGTCGGGCCGGGCAGGTCGGCGCGCTGCTCGCGGCTGGGCAACTCCGAGGGTGGCGGCGCCGCGAGCGCGGCGGTCCACCACTCGCCGGCTGCGAAGCGCAAGGTCGCTGCCGGCGCACGTTGGCAGCCCAGGATTCTGAACGGCGCGCTTGCCGCGCTCTCGATCTCGGAGCCGCCGATACCGACCCGAAGCCGCAGCCGTGCGTCGTCCGCCGGCAGGTTCGGCACAACCCAGCTCAGCTCGCGAGTCGCCGGGTCGAGGCGGGGGGTCAGGCGGACACCGTAGCTGTGCCCGCCGTCGAGCGACAACAGCAGCTCGAACTCTTCGACCTCCGCGGGGAGATCGGACCACCGCACGATGGCCGTCGAACCGGCCGCGAGACGTTCTCCCGCGGCAGGGGCGAGGATATGTCCGCTCGCCGGCAACGCGTCGGACGCGCTCGCCGGCCGCGCACCCGCCAGCACGAGGGCGGCAAGAAGCGCGGACCACGCGGCGCTCAGGGCGGCACCTCTGGAACGACCGAGAATCATAGTGAGACATAGTAGCAAGTGCGTGGTGTTTCGTGAAGGGGTGCCCTTGCCGCGAGGCGGAAGAGGTGAGACGCACGCGCCGCTGGCCCGAAGGGGCGGAGCTCGTCTCCGCCCGTCGCGTTGAACGGTCGCTTCCTTCGTAGAATGAAGTACGAGCCTGAAGAGATCCCCTTTTGTGGGTGCAATACTTCACACTGTGAAGTTCTATGCCTTGACATGTCGTTGTGTGGGTACTAACTTCACATGGTGAAGTTGGTGGCATCGAGCGACAGCGCCGAGAATCGTGGTGTGCCGATCACAAAGGGAGGGTGCCCTGCCGTGCGCGTGGCGGACATCGACGACCTGCTCGGGGCTCCGGCACGCCTGGCGATCCTTGCGACGGTCGCCGACGGAAGCCTGTGGGCCTTTACCGCCCTGCGCGACGAGACCGGGCTGAGTGACGGCAACCTCCATGTCCAGACGCGGAGGCTCGCACAGGCCGGCTACCTCTCAGACTCCAGGGTGCCGCAGGGGAACCGGACGGTGACCTGCTTCGAACTCACGGCGGCCGGCCGTGCGGTCATCGAGTCACATGTCCGGCGGCTGCAGAACGCGCTCACGGGACAGCGGGCGGACGCCGGTGTGCGGGCGAGGAGAGGCGGCGAGCTGGGCTCCAGCACCGACGCGTCGCGGGTGTGGTGATGGTCACGAGGCGGACCGTGTCGCCGGAGCGGTCCGGTGGGAACCGACAGCGAGGACATCAGGGATGAAGATCGCGATCGGTGCCGACCATGGGGGGTTCGAGCTCAAGGAGAAGCTGGCCGCGCACCTGCGGCAGCTCGGACACCAGGTTCAAGACGTCGGGACCGGCTCGTCCGCGCTGGTCGACTACCCCGTCTATGCCCGCGCCGTTGCCGACGCCGTCGCTTCCGGCGCGGCAGAGCGTGGCATCATGGTCGACGGCGCCGGCATCGGGTCGTCGATGGTCGCGAACAAGGTCCCCGGCGTGCGCGCGGCGATGGCCTACGACCTCTCGAGTGCGCGCAACGGACGGGAGCACAACGACGCCAATGTGTTGACGCTCGGCGCCGGGCTGATCGGACCGAGTCTCGCGACCCAGATCGTCGATGTCTTCCTGTCCACCGACTGCACCGAGGACCGGCACCGACGCCGGGTCGCGATGATCGACGAGACCCGCGCGGGCGGCAGTTCGAAGGGGTTGCCGGGCGGGCTCGCCGACCTCTCAGAGGAGGACCTGGCGCGGATCCTGGGCCGCCTCGACCGCCTGCTCGGTGGCGCCGGCATCACCGGCGCATTCCACGGAGCTCCCGGCGTCGGCAGCTCACCGGAGATCGCCCGGCGCTTCATCGCGCTCGGTGCAGGAGGCTTGAGCACCGGCCCGGACAGCCTCGGCCACATCCCCGAGGACATCGCGCGCTACATCGACCACACCATACTCAAGCCGGACGCGACCGAGGACATGATCCGAAAGGTCGTCGAGGAGGCCCGCGAGTACGGCTTCCGATCGGTGTGCGTCAACCCGTGCTGGGTGCGTCTCGTGGCCGACGGTCTGCGCGGCTCGGGCGTTCTCACCTGCTCGGTGGTGGGCTTCCCGCTCGGCACCAGCACCTCCGAGATCAAGGGCATGGAGACACGGAGGGCGATCCGGGACGGCGCCAAGGAGATCGACATGGTGATCAACGTCGGCCGCCTCAAGGGGGGCGACGACGCGTATGTCCTCGGCGACATCCGGATGGTCACCGAGGCCTGCCGTGACGGCAGCGCAGTGAGCAAGGTGATCCTGGAGACCGCCCTGCTCACCGACGAGGAGAAGGTCCGGGCGTGCGAGCTGGCGCGCAAGGCGAGGGCCCATTTCGTCAAGACCTCGACCGGGTTCTCCTCGGGGGGTGCGACTGCCGAGGACGTCGCCCTGATGGCGTCGGTGGTCAGGCCGGCGGGGATGGAGGTCAAAGCCTCCGGCGGCATCCGGTCGTTTGCCGACGCGCAGCGCATGATCCAGGCCGGTGCGACCCGGATCGGCGCCAGCGCCAGCGTCGCCATCGTGGAGGAGGCCCAGGAGGTCACCGTCAGCCGGTGACCTCGGGAGGGGGAGACCATGGTCGACTTGAGAGCCTTCTGTGTGATCGACAGCCTGCAGCCCCAGTTCGCGTCGTTCCAGGCAACCATTGCGCAGGGCTTCCTGCCGCGGGTCGGGCAGGCGAGCCTGTTCGTAGAGATTGCGCCAGGGATCGAGATCAACCGGGTCACCGACATCGCGCTCAAGTCAACCGACGTCACCCCAGGGATGCAGATCGTCGAGCGCCACTTCGGCATGCTCGAGGTGCACTCGTTCAGCCAGGCCGATGTCCGCCAGGCCGGGCGGGCGATCCTCGAGGCCCTCGACCTCAAGGAGGAGGAGCGCCTCAAGCCGCGGATCGTCTCCGACCAGGTGGTGCGCCATCTCGACGACCACCAGTGCATGCTCATCAACCGGATGCGGCACGGCAACCTGATCCTCTCGGGTCAGACCCTGTTCGTGCTCGAGGTCGAGCCCGCCGCCTACGCCGCCCTGGCGGCGAACGAGGCCGAGAAGGCGGCCCACATCAACATCCTCGAGGTGCGCGCCTTCGGCAGCTTCGGCCGGGTCTACATCGGAGGCGAGGAGCGCGACGTCGAGGCGGCCCGGCCGGCGGCGATCTCCGCGCTGGAAGCGCTCGCCGGACGAACCATCGAGGAACGGGAGAGGCGATGACGCCTCGCGCATACCACGGCGAGAACGCGCCGTGAGCCGGCAGGAGGAAGCCCATGTCTGACGCCCTGGGAATGATCGAGTGCAGGAGCTTCGCGGCGACGGTCGAGGCCGCGGACGCGATGGTCAAGGCCGCCCGTGTGGAGCTGGTCGGATACGAGAAGACCGGCGGCGGCTACACCACCGCGGTGGTGCGCGGTGACGTCGCCGCGGTCAAGGCGGCGTGCGACGCCGGTCAGACCGCCGCCAACCGGGTCGGCGAAGTGGTCGCGGTCCACGTCATCGCCCGCCCCCACGCCAACGTCGACGCGGTCATCCCGCTGGGTCGCCAGGACCAGGGCTAGGCCGCCATGAACCTCGCGAAGGTCATCGGCCGGGTGGTCGCGACCCGCAAGGAGGAGAGCCTCGAGGGGCTCAAGCTGCTGCTGCTGGCGGCGGCCGGGCCCGACGGTGAGGCGACCGGCGGGATCGTGGTGGCGGTCGACGCGGTCGGCGCCGGCGAGGGCGAGTTCGTCCTCTACGCCTCGGGTTCATCGGCCCGCCAGACCCGCGCCACCGAGGCCAAGCCGGTGGACGCCGTGGTGATGGCGATCGTCGACAGCTGGGACATCGGCGGTGAGGAACGCTACCTGAAGGGGCGTGACTGATGGCCCGCCTGTCGGAGGCGCAGGTCGACCTGATCGCCCGCACGCTGGCGCGCCGTCTGACGGGTGGAGCGGACGGGACCGGAGTTCGCCCCGGTCGCCTTCCTGCAGCGGTTGGCCCCGCTCCGTCGACTCCCGCCGGCGGGGCGCGTGACTCCACGCCTTCGCAAGGACGGTTCGCGACGCCAGCTCCCTTCGCCCCTGCGAGGGACCGCGAGACCGGCGACGGCGTCTTCGCCACCGTCGATGACTGCATCGCCGCGGCACGTCGCGCCTTCCTCGACCTCGATCGCGCCACACTCGCCCAGCGCGGCGAGTTGATCGCCGCGGTCCGTGCGGCGATGCGCTCGGGCGGCGCCGACCTCGCCCGCATGGCATGCGAAGAGACCGGTCTCGGTCGAGTCGAGGACAAGATCGTCAAGAACCGCCTCGTCACCGAGAAGACGCCCGGGACGGAGGCGCTCCAGCCCGAGGCGGTGACGGGAGACCACGGGTTGACCCTCACCGAGTGGGCGCCGTTCGGGGTCATCGGCTCGATCACGCCGACCACCAACCCGACCAGCACCATCATCTGCAACACCATCGGCATGCTCGCGGCCGGTAACAGCGTGGTGTTCAACGTCCACCCCGGCGCGGTGGCGTGTTCGATGGCGACGATCCGCGCCATCAATCGCGCGATTACCGGGGCCTGCGGGCCCCCGAACCTGATCACCGCCGTCGCCGAGCCGACCATCGAGTCGGCCGGCGAGCTGATGCACCACCGAGGCATCAACCTCTTGGTGGTGACCGGCGGGCCCGGGGTCGTCAAGGCTGCGATGGCCAGCGGCAAGCGCTCGATCTGCGCCGGACCGGGCAACCCGCCGGTGGTCGTCGACGCCACCGCGGACATCGCCAAGGCCGCGCGCGACATCGTCACCGGGGCGGGGTTCGACAACAACATCGTGTGTGTCGACGAGAAGGAGGTCTTCGTCGTCGACGCCGTGGCCGACGACCTCATCGCCGCGCTCGAGCGCAGCGGCGCCTACCTGGTCGACGGCGGCCAGCTGCAGCGGCTCGAGCGGGAGATCTTCACCGAGGTCCACGGCCCCCGCACCCACGGCGTGATCAACAAGGAGATGGTCGGCAAGGACGCCGGCGTTCTGCTGGCACGGGTCGGAGCCAGAGGCGGCTCAAATGCCCGCCTGGTCATCGCCGACGTCGCCGAGGACCACCCCCTGGTGTGGAGCGAGCAGCTCATGCCCGTGCTGCCGATCGTCCGGGTGCGGGACGTGGAGCGGGCGATCGCGCTCGCCCGGGAGGCAGAGCATGGCTTCGGCCACTCGGCCTCGATGCACTCCCGCGACATCGACGCCCTGAGCCGGATGGCGCGAACCATCAACACCAGCCTCTTCGTCAAGAATGGGCCCATCGTCGCTGGCCTGGGCGAGGGCGGCGAAGGTCCCACCAGCTTCACCATCGCGAGCCCCACCGGGGAGGGCATGACCAACGCGGTCAGCTTCTCGCGCCGGCGGCGCTGCGTCATGGTCGACCACTTCCGGATCGTGTAACGATGTCGCACGCGACTCCGAGATCGGCGCGAGCGCTCCTCGAGTACACCAGCGTCGCGGTCGGAGTGCTCGCGGTGGACCGCATGCTGAAGCGGTCTCCGGTCGCCCTCTTGCGATGCGGCACGGTTCACCCGGGCCGCTACCTCGCGCTCGTCGGGGGCTCGGTGGCGAGTACCGAGGAGGCCCACTGGGAGGGTATCGAGGTCGGGCGCAGCGCGGGCGGTCTGCTCGACGAGGTCTGCCTACCCGATCCCCACCCAGGCCTGGTCGCCGCGCTCGACGGCGGCCGCGTCGCGCCGCTCGGCGAAGCGGTCGGCGTGTTCGAGGTCTCGACCTCGCCAGCGCTGCTGCGATGCCTCGACACCGTGCTCAAGGCGGTGCCGGTGGCGCTGGTGGAGGCGCGCCTGGCTGACGACCTCGGCGGGCGCGCGCTGGCGGTGATCGACGGCCTCTTGCCGGACGTGCGCGAGGCGCTCGACATCGTCCGCGAGTCGGTCGGGGTCCGCGCCGAGGTGCTCGGCGTGTCGCTCATGGCGCGCCTCGACGAGACGCTACGACAGGCGCTCGCAGAAGGGACCCGCTTCACCGCCTGCCGGAGCTGGGAGCCGGCCGGCGCCGAGACGGTCGGGGGGAGCCATGTTCCTCGGTAGGGTGATCGGGCGGCTGGTGCCCGCCGTCATCTATGACGGGCTCGAGGGCGTTCCCATGCTGTGGGTGCAGCCGCTCGACATGCACGGCAGCGCGAGCGGAAAGCCGTTCGTCTGCGCCGACGGGACCCGCATGGCCGGTCCCGACGAGCTCGTCTACTGGGAGGCGAGCCGGGAGGCGGCGCTGACCCTGGAGCCGAGCTTCGTGCCGGTCGACCACGCGGTGGTCGGCATCGTCGACGATCTCCAGCTCGATCCGTCGCCGAGCGATGACGCGGACGGTTCGGGATGATCCTGGCGCGCGTCGCGGGACGCCTCACCTCAACGGTCCACCACCACGACATGGCGGGCCGTACGCTGCTGGTATGCGCCAAGCTCGACGCCGGCCTGCGACCCACCGGCGGCTATGTGATCGCCGTTGACCACGTCGGCGCCGGGGCTGGCGAGACGGTGCTCGTCCTCGATGAGGGCAACGGCGCCCGACAGGTCCTCGGCGTGCCCAAAATGCCGGTCCGCTCGGTGGTCGTGGCGATCGTGGACGACGTCGACTCGCAGCGCGCACCGCAGAGTCCCGTCACGGGATAACCGTGTGCAACGGTCGAGCGGGGCTCTGCGGCCCGCGCTGCTTTGGTGTCGCTGGGCGAATCCTCACGGGAAGCTCACAGCCGAGATCCCGAGGCGGGTTGACAGCGTGCGGCGGGCGTTGCCATGCGTCACGACCTATATTGTTGGCGCAGCACCAGAGGCGACGAGATCGAAGGTGAAAGTGGAGATGACAACCGTGGCGAGGTTGTCGCCGAGCCGGATTCGGGCCCGCTCCGCCTGGGCAGTCCGCTTGAGACAGGCGGCCGTGGCCGTGACGGTTGTGCGGTGGGGTGGCCTGACCAGAACCTCCCAGGAACACTGGAAATGCAGTACTTCCAGAGGTTCCGTTGGGGTCCGGGAAACTGTTCTGAGAACGCGTCGCGAAGTTGAGAATATCATTGCATTTCGCTTGGCGAAATGATAAATATTTTCATATGAGCATAGCTCGCGAGATCGACGCGTGCTTCGAATGCTACCCCTTGATCTAAGGGAGGAGGAGTAACTCTATGAGGCGTCGGAGTTTGTGTGTTGACAGGGTTCCTATCGTCATCCTCGCGGCCGCCGCCCTGGTCGCGTTCGGGTTCGTGCCGAGCGCCCAGGCGCAGCCGGTCACGGTCAGCGTGACCGTGAGCGGAACCGCGACGCCGGGCGCGACGGTCTCGGCGACCGCTGCGGTCGACATCACCGACGGCTCGACACTCCAGAGCATCTCCTGGAGCCAGGTCGAGGGCGCCGAGGCGGTCCTGTCCGGGACGACCACCGACACGGTGACCGTCCAGCTCGCGGACGAGGACGCCTACCGTGCGTACCTCTTCCACGTGCTCGCCGAGCCGCCGATCGGGGCCGACCAGCTGCCGCCCAACGTTCCGGTGCCGCCGGGCGAGTTCCCGGGCGGCGTTCAGGACCGCTTTGGGCTCCTGGGCACCAACCCGTTCGCCCTCGAGCACGCCGCCGCGGTCATGCTCGAGGTCGAGGTCGTGACCACGTCGGGCACCTACCACGGTGAGGGCGAGGTCGTCACCACCCTGCCCTGGCGCTCGGTCTCCGGGATCCAGAACGTCGCCCTCGGCGTCCCTGTCCTGCTCCACGGCAAGGACCAGGCGAGCTATGACTGGACGCTGACGGCGCCGGCCGGCTCCAGCGCCGGCCTCCGCGGCGCGTCGACCAAGACACCCGAGTTCACCCCGGATGTCGCCGGGAAATACGAGGTGAAGGTCACCGACCTCGCCGCCGGCTCGCAGATCGCGATGTCGATCTACTCCGGCACCTGGCGCGGGGTGATCGTCGGCCAGGACGCCGACGGCCGTCCGGTTCCCGACGAGGCCTGCACCACCTGCCACAACGGCACCTTCGCTGCCGACGAGTTCACGCCCTGGAAGAAGACCGGGCACGCCGAGATCTTCACCCAGAACGTCGACACGCCGAACGGTCACTACAGCACCAGCTGCATCACCTGCCACACGGTGGGCTACGACCCCGGTGCCGTCAACGGCGGCATCGACGACAACCCGGACTGGCAGGCCTTCCTCGACTCCAACCTGCTGACCCACGGCGAAGAGGACAACTGGACCAACATCCTCGCCCAGTTTCCCGACATCGCGAAGCAGGCCAACATCCAGTGCGAGAACTGCCACGGCCCGCAGAACACAAACGCCCACTCGCTCGGCGCCGTCCGCGGCACGCTGTCGGCGGAGATGTGCGGGGTCTGCCACGGCGAGCCGGCGCGCCACGGCCGCTATCAGCAGTGGCAGCTCAGCGGCCACGCCAACTACGAGGTGGCGAAGGCCGAGGGCACCAACGGCACCTGCGCCAAGTGCCACAGCGCCAACGGCTTCCTGGCCTGGCTGCCGGTCCTGACCGGTGAGGTTGCGGGCGACCCCAACGCCAACGTCCAGGTCACCTGGACCGAGGACGAGGTCCACCCGCAGACCTGCCAGACCTGCCACGACCCGCACGCCATCGGCACCACCTCGGGCAACGCCGACACCAACGCGACCGTGCGCATCAGCGGCGACACGCCGATGCTGATGGCCGGCTTCGTCGCCACCGGCGTCGGCCGCGGCGCGATCTGCATCACCTGTCACAACACCCGGCGCGGCCTGCGCAACGACTCCACCTTCAGCCTCTCAGACGCCGCGCGCGCGCCCCACCTCGGCGCCCAGGGCGACGTCCTGATGGGCCAGAATGCCTACCTGGTCGAGGTCAACAAGCGCAGCTACCACTCCAGGGTCGAGGACGCGTGCGTCGCCTGCCACATGGAGAAAACGCCGCCGCCCGCCGACCTCTCCTACCAGCTGGGCGGCACCAACCACACCTTCTACGCCAGCCCGACCATCTGCTCGAAATGCCACTCGGTGGTCAAGGCCGAGGACGTCCAGGGCCCCTTCGTCGCCAAGATGGAAGAGCTCAAGGCGAGCATCGAGGCCAGCATCCTGCGCCTGATCCAGGAGCAGATCGCCCTCGGCAAGACCATCGACCTCGCCGGCTCGGGGACCATCACTGACGCGGCGCAGATCGCCTCGATCAGCTTCGAGGAGTCCCACGGCGGGCAGGGCATCGCGGTCACCTTCACCGACTCGACCGTGGTCGGACCGGTGGCGCTCAGCAGCGTCAAGGCGCAGTCCACCGTCGGCGGGCCGGCGGTCGCGCTCTACAACCTCGCCGACACCAGCCTGCCCAAGGCCGGCTGGAACTACAGCCTGCTCGAGAGCGACAAGAGCGAGGGCGTCCACAACCCGTCGTGGACCACCGCCGTGCTCACCGCGTCGCTCGACGCGCTCGCAAACGCCGCCCGTCCCGGCGGAATCGGCGCCGGCGGCGGCATCGGCGCCGGCGAGGTCCACCCCGGCGACGGCAGCGGTGCGGTCACCTGCACCACCCCGTACGTCTACTGGACCGAGATCGCGGCCCACTCCACGGGCCTCAACAACAGCGTGTGGCGCACCGACATGGTCACCCGCAACATGTCCGAGTCGGCAGCGAGCGTGAAGTTCGTGCTCCACACCGGCTCCGGCACGACCATGGCCTCCGGCGCGGTCGACCCGGCCGCCCAGGGCGTATTCGAGGACATCGTCGGACAGATGGGCCTGAGCGACAAGGGCGCCGTGGAGATCTGCTCCAACCAGCCGCTCGAGGTCGCCTCACGCGTCTTCAACACCTCCGACGTCGGCACCTTCGGCCAGTTCATCAACGGCTACGCGGGCGGCGCCGGCCTCACCACCGGCCAGGTCGCCCGCCTGATCGGCCTGCGCGAGGCCGCGGGGACCTTCCGCAGCAACATCAACGTCACCAACACGGGCCTCACGCCGGCCGAGGTGGCCGTCACCCTGTGGTCCAGCACCGGGACCCCGCTGATCACCTATACCCTGACGGTGGCCTCCGGGATGGTTGTCCAGGACGTCCAGCCGTTCCTCAACCGGGCCGGCCAGCCCAACGTCGGCTGGGGCTACGCCACGGTCGAGGTGATTTCGGGCAACGGCATCCTGACCTCCGCATCGGTGATCGACGCCAAGACCAACGACGCGACCACCGTCCCGATGAAACCGTAGCTCCGATCCGCCGGATCGAACCGCGGGCGGCAGCTTCGGCTGCCGCCCGCTTTGTGTATGGCGACGTGATCGGCTGCGCGGGGTGCACGGGCTGGACTGCAATCTTCGGACTCCGTCTCATTTATGAGCAATCCGTGACTCATCAGGGCGCGCCGCTGACGGTCAGGAAGTCGGGGCAGGGCATCCGCCTGCAGGCTCAGAAGCCCCATGTCCTGAACCATTTCGTGAGCACATGCTCAATTCTCTTGACAAACAACTGGTTATCAGCGAAGCTCAACCAGGAATGAATCTTCTTGAGACCGCCCACCGGTCCCGGCGGCTCCCGAGCCCGGGAGCAACCGCGCCGCTCCACCGATCGGGAGGCCACGTTCAGTGGCCCTGTGCGGTCCGAATCCGGACTGAAAGCGTCCCGGCGGCTCTTCGGCCGCGGGCGTAAGGAGGGATGAGATGCTGTCGATCCAGCGTGCCCTGGTCCTGTTGACGACGGCCGGTGCCATTGCCCTGCCGACTGTGGCCCGGAACCCTGCCGGGCGGCTCGGCCCCGACGGCCGGCCGGACCCGAAGCAGGTGTACGACAAGAGCCAGTCCGAGTACTACCTCACCTCAGATGAGTACTCGTACATCCGCCCCGGCCTCAAGGTGATGGTGGAGAGCGTCGAAGTCCCGGCGGATCGCCGGCCAGTGGTGGTGCTGAGCTTCACCGACGACCTTGGCCAACCGCTCGACCGCGCCGGGGTGATCACCCCGGGAGCGGTGAGCCTCAGCTACATCCTCTCCTGGTACGACGCACAGACCCGCGACTACCACGCCTACACCACCCGTGCGCAGACCTCGCCGATCACCGGCGACACCGCGGACCAGGCGTCGGCCGACTCGGGCGGGACCACCGACGACCTCGGCATGGGCCGGCTGCGCTACCGCTTCCGAACCGCCCTGCCGGTGGGCTTCGACGGCACCAAGACCACGACCCTCGGCATCTACGCCACCCGCAACCTCACCGCCATCGCCGGTAAGAGCTACTACGCGAACGTCGAGTACGACTTCCGGCCCGACGGCGGCGAGGTCACCGCGGTCTGGAACGAGATCGCCGACGCGACCTGCAACTCGTGCCACGAGCAGCTCGCCTTCCACGGCGGCAGCCGGCGCGAGGTCAAGCTGTGCGTGCTGTGCCACAACTCGGGCTCGGTCGACCCGGACACCGGCAACACGGTCGACTTCAAGGTCATGATCCACAAGATCCACATGGGCGAGAACCTGCCCAGCGTGGAGGCCGGCACCCCGTACCAGATCATCGGGTTCAACCAGTCGGTCAACGACTACTCCAGCGTCGTGTTCCCGCAGGACGTGCGCAACTGCGTGCGCTGCCACCAGAACACCCCGCAGAGCGACGTCTGGTTCAGCGAGCCGAGCCGGGCCGCGTGCGGCAGCTGCCACGACGACATCGACTGGACCACCGCCGACGTGCACCCGATCCCGCAGCTCGACGACGCCATCTGCGCCCGCTGCCACACCCCCCAGGGCGACCGCGAGTTCGACATCTCGATCATGGGCGCCCACACCATTCCGACCAAGTCGAAGCAGCTCGCCGGCCTCCACATGGAGATCCTCGACGTCACCGGAACGGAACCCGGCGGCATGCCCACCGTCACCTTCCGCGTCACCAACGACGATGGGTCCTTCGTCGCGCCGTCGAGCCTCGCCCGGCTCCGGATCCTGGTCGGCGGTCCGACCACCGACTACACCCGGAGCTTCCGCGAGGACGCCGTCACGGCCACGGTCACCGGTGACACCGCGGCCTACACCTTCCAGAATCCGATTCCGGCCGATGCGGTCGGCACCTGGGTGTTCAGCGCCGACGTCTACCGCAACGTCACTATCGACGACGGTTCCGCGACCGGTCAGTCGGTCCGCGAGGCGGCCTTCAACCCGGTCTACTACGCCCCGGTTACCGACTCGACACCGGTCCCGCGCCGCGAGGTGGTCGATCTCGCCAAGTGCAACGTGTGCCACGACGTGCTCGCGCTTCACGGCGGTCAGCGCTTCAACGTCAAAGAGTGCATCGTCTGCCACAACCCGGATGCGACCGCCGGCGATGCGCCTGAGGAGTCGATCCACTTCAAGTGGATGATCCACCGCATCCACACCGGCGAGAACCTCACCCACGGCTACTCCATCGGCAACACCAGCTTCAGCGATGTCCTGTTCCCTGGCGACCGGCGGACCTGCGTGACCTGCCACATTCCCGGCACCTACTCCGTTCCCGTGACCGAGGACGCCCTGCCGACCCTGACCGAGCGCGACTTCTACTCGCCGATGCTCCCGGCCGCGGCCGCCTGCCTGTCGTGCCACAGCACGGTCGACGCGGCGTCCCACGCGTACGTGAACACGGCCCCGTTCGGCGAGTCCTGCGCCGCCTGCCACGGCGATGACCGCGAGTTCTCGGTCGACAAGGTCCACGCGCACTGACGAACGTCAACTTCAAGCGGCCCGCCGACCGTCGGCGGGCCGCCGTACGATCTTCGGGAAGGGGAGGACGGGCATGAGCAAGCTCACTCCGATGCTCGGCGCGGCGCTCGTGCTGGTCGCGACGGCCTTCGGCGGTGCCTGGGCCCAGGAGGCCGACTCCGGGCCGGTCTGCGCCGACTGCCACGATGAGGTCGCGGCATCCTTCGCCCTGACACCGCACGGGCAGCACCGGGACGACGTCCCGGCCTGCACGAGCTGTCACGGCGATGGGACCCGCCACATGGAAGAGGCCGATCCCTCACTGATCAAGATTCCCAGCGGCGCGGACCTCGCGCGGATGTGCGCCACCTGTCACAGCGCTCTCCACTCCGCCTTCGAGGCGGGTGAGGTCCACACCCGGGCCGGCGTGACCTGCGAGTCCTGCCACGAGGTGCACCCCAAGGGCGCCCCGGCGCTCCACATGCTCAAGGCCGACCCGGTGACGCTCTGCGGGAGCTGCCACGCGGCGCAGGCGCGCTCCTTCGACCGACCCTACGGCCATCGGATCGGCCGCGCCGGGCTCGACTGCGTCAGCTGCCACAACCCGCACGGTGGGCCCGGCGAGCGCAGCCTCAAGGTCGACCGCGCCGGCGACGTGGCCTGCGTGAGCTGCCACGCGGACCTGCGCGGACCGTTCGTGTACACCCACCCCGGCGGCGCGACTGCCACCTGCATCACCTGCCACGAGCCGCACGGCTCGTCCAATCCGCACGCCCTGCGCCGCACGAGGGTCGACCAGCTCTGCCTCGAGTGCCACAGCCCGACGACCGTAGGCACCCTCGGCTCACAGCCGCCGTCCTTCCACGACCTGCGCAGCCCGCGGTACCGCAACTGCACCGTGTGCCACGTCGCGGTCCACGGGTCGAACGCGTCGCCCACGCTGCAGAAGTAGGAGGCCACGATGACGCCGCGCCGCACTCTGATCGTTGTCGTCCTCGCGGCCGTGGGGATGTGGGCCCCGCTCGTCAACGCGCAGCAGACCTTCGCGGACGTGGAGGTCGGCTGGCAGTGGGTCGACGTTTCCGGCAACCAGGACATGTACCGCACGCAGCTCAACGACGACGACGGGTTCGTGATCCGCGACCTGTCGCTGACCCTGCTCGACACCACCGGCTCGAACCAACTGTTCGACCGCTTCCGCATCGACGCCTCGGGCTTCGGCGGCAGCCCCGCCGGCCACTTCCGCCTCTCGAGCGACCTCGGCGGGATCTACAGCCTGAAGCTTCAGTACGGCCGCTACGAGATGTTCGACGCGATTCCCGGCTGGGCCAACCCCTATGACAGCTCGATCGCGCTCCACACCTCCGACCGCACCCGCGACATGCTCGATCTTGAGATCGAGCTCCTCCCTGGCCGCGCCGTGACCCCGATCATCGGCTACCGCTGGAACCAGGTCGACGGACCCCGCCGGACCACCTACAACATCGGCCAGGACCAGTTCCGGCTCGCCCAGAACCTCAAGGAGACCGACGAAGAGTTCCGCGTCGGGCTCGCCTTCCACGCCGGCACCTTCCGCGGCTCTGTGATCCAGGGTTGGCGCAGCTTCGAGTCGATCGAGCACAGTCAGCTCGCTCCGGGCGAGGGTGCCGGGCTCAATCCGGCCCCGGTGCTCGGCGTTGACGTGTCCCTCGACGACTTCACCCGCTCGGCGCGCACCAAGGCTGACACACCGGTCACCTCGGCGTACGTCTCGGGCACGGTGGGCGAGCGGGTCCGCCTCGCCGCCTCCTACGTCCGCGCCGACTCCGACTCCGACACGTCCTCCGACGAGTCCCTCACCGGCAGCCTGGTGTCGTACCGGATCTCGCGCTTCTTCGCGGGCCTCGACGACACCATCGCGAGCCGCACCGAGAACCCGTCCTGGCGCGGCGCTGTGCGCGCCGGGCTCGATCTGAGCTCGAAGGTTGCGCTCGACGCCGGCTACGAGCGCCGTCACCGCGAGCTCCGGGGGTGGTCCCTGGTCTCGAGCCTGTACCTTGACACCTTCAACTTCAGCGGTGCCGACCCGCGCGACATCGCCCAGATGGTCGAGATCTCCAACGGGTACGAGCGTGACGAGGACCTGTTCGACGTCACCCTGCGCGCCTCCGAGCTCGGACCCTTCCAGCTGTGGGCCGGGTGGCGCGTGAGCGACACCTCGACCACGGTCAACCAGGACATGGCCGAGATCGTAATTCCCGGCGCCCAGGCGGGGAGCTTCGACCGCAAGGTCGACACCTACGATGTCGGGGCGGGGGTCCACCTCGGGGACTTCAGGTTCGTGCTCGGCTACACGAGCGACGACGCGGACAATGCCGTGCTGCGCACCGACTACCTCGACCGCTCACGCGTGCGCGGGCAGGTCGAGTGGACCCCGGTGACGTGGCTGACCGTGTCCGGGACCGGCGAGAAGATCGACTCGAAGAACTCCACCGTGGGCATCGGGCTCGACGCCACCACGGACCACTGGGCGGTCGACCTCGCCCTGCGTCCGACCACCGACCTCACGTTCCACCTCGCCTGGGATACCTATACCACCGACTCGACGACGATCCTTCGCCGTCCGCAGGACCTCGGAACAGAGTCGTCAATCCACTCCGAGGACGGCGACCTCTGGGAGGGCAGCTTCGACTGGCACATTGACAAGGCGACGTTGTCGGCGGGCTACTCCTCGCTCGAGAACACCGGCTCGCTGCCGTTCAAGCTCGAGCGCGGCTGGAGCCGCCTCGCCTACGACTTCACCAGCGTCTGGGGCGCCGCGGTCGAGTACGAGTCGAACCAGTACAGTGAGACCCTGACAACGCTGTCGAACTTCGACGCCAGCCGTTACGCGGTCTTCATTCGCTGGCGCAGGTAGCCGGCCGCCGACCAGAAAACCCTACGGCGGGATCTCAAGGTCCCGCCGTTTCCTTTACGAGCCCGTGCCTCCCACCGACTCACGTTCAGAGGGTGCCGCGACGGCTGGGAAATCGACGCCCGCAGCAAGGAGCTGGGACGAGGTCCAGGTGAGAGCCAGCGTCCAGGCGAACATGGTACCCTCAAGGAGCAGGGGGTCGAGGAGCGAGGCGTCCCCGATCCCCGCGCCGTCCACGCTGCGTGAGCCCCGAAGGGAGGCCTCATGCGCGTGACATCTACTTCTCTCGTCGCCATCCTCATCTGGTGTCTCCCGGTTCCGGCCGTCCTCGGCCAGGAGCCCTCTCCACCCACCCCGACGCCCCACTGCCGGACCCTCGCGGACTACGCTGCGGGACGGACTCTGGACACCGCCGCGCGCTCTGCGGACGGTCGGATCGAGCTCACCACCGAGAACCTCGGCGAGCTCGGTGCGGGCGGCGCACTGACCCGACCGGTGGGAACCGTGCGGACCGCGCAGGCGGTGCCGTCGCCGGCCCCGGCGGACCCGCGCGTCAAGCGACGCTGGCAGGCCGCCGTCGAGCGCCGTCGCCGGGCCGTGGACCGTCTCGAGGCGCGGCGAGCGGCGCTCGAGCGGGATCTCGACGCGATCCGTGACGCCCGCCCGACCGCGCGCACCCTCGCCCGCGAGGACGGCATCCGGGAGAAGATCCGGCAACTGGACGAGGAGCTCGCAACCGCGTGGGCCGCTCTCGCCCGGGTCCAGCGCCAGGCCCGCCGTGACGGCGCGGAGCCGGGGTGGTTCCGGTGAGAAGTGCAGGCGTGGATGTGCCATCATCGGCTCGGTCCCGCCGGCACGACGAGGCGCCGGCTTAGGTTTGCGTCGCCGCCTCCAGGGCGGGAACGACACGCGGGCTCGTGTCTGCGGGCACTTGGAGGTCGACGATGGCCCAGCACCTGTTCTCCCCCCTCGAACTGCGCTCCGTGACCCTGCGCAACCGCATTGCGGTGTCGCCGATGTGCCAGTACTCCTGTATCGAGGGCGTGGCCACCGACTGGCACCTCGTCCACCTCGGCGCCCGGGCCTCCGGAGGATCGGCACTGGTGATGACCGAAGCCACCGCCATCGAGGCCAGGGGCCGGATCAGCCCTGCTGACCTCGGCCTCTGGGAGGACCGGCACGTCGAGCCCCTCCGCCGCGTGACCGCCTTTGTCGCCTCCCAGGGGGCGGTGCCTGGAATCCAGCTCGCCCATGCCGGGCGCAAGGCCTCCACCGCGCCGCCCTGGGAGGGCGGTGGCGCGGTCGCGGTCGAGGCCGGCGGCTGGGCAGTAGTGGGACCGAGCCCGGTCCCCTTCGCCCCCGGCTCGCCAGTCCCCGAACCGCTTGACGCGGCCGGGCTGCGAGCGGTGGTTGCGGCCTTCTGCGCCGCGGCCCGGCGCGCGCTCGTCGCCGGCTTTCGCGTGGTCGAGATCCACGCCGCCCACGGCTACCTGCTGCACCAGTTCCTGTCGCCGCTGGCCAACCGGCGCGACGACGCCTATGGCGGCAACTTCGACGGACGCTCCCGGATCCTGCTCGAGGTCGTCGAGGCGGTGCGCAGCGTGTGGCCCGATGAGCTGCCGCTGCTGGTCCGGATTTCCGCCACCGACTGGCTCGCGGGCGGCTGGGACGTCGAGCAGTCGGTTGAGCTCTCTCGCCGGCTCGGCTCGCTCGGCGTCGACCTCATCGACTGCTCATCGGGAGGCCTCGCCCCGGGCGCGGTGATCCCGCTCGCGCCCGGCTATCAGGTGCCGATGGCCGAGCGCATCCGCCGTGAGGCGGGCATCGCCACCGGCGCGGTCGGCCTGATCACCGACCCGCGACAGGCGGACGCGATCCTCCGCGAGGGCCGCGCCGACCTCGTGCTGCTCGCCCGCCAGCTGCTGCGCGAGCCGAGCTGGCCGATGCGCGCCGCCCACGAGCTTGGCCACGACGACGTCGCGCCGTGGCCGAAGCAGTACCTGAGGGCGAGGCCCTCGTAGGGTTCGCGCAGCGAATCCAATGCAGCGCGTGGTCAGAAATGCAGGCCATGACGTCACCGCCTCTGGAACAGCCTCGATGAGGCTCTGCGCCACGCGGTGCACGCGGTATCATCACCGATCGGGGGACCCGTCCCACGCGCTACCGCTGCCTGATCCTCGACCACGACGACACCGCCGTTGACGGTACGCGTCAGGTCCACCATCCGGCCCACTGCCGGACGATGGAGGTGCTGCGTCCGGGGCGGGAACCGGCCGACCTCGAGACCTGGTTCGAAAAGAACTTCCACCCCGGGATCCTGTCCTACCTGGTCGACGAGCTCCAGTTCACGCCGGACGAGCTGGAGGTCGAGCACCGCATCTGGCGTGAGTTCACAGGTCGGGAGACACCCGACTTCTACCCGGGTGTGCTCGATGCGCTGTCGGACTACCAGGCGCGCGACGGACGGCTGGTGGTGGTGTCCCACTCCGAGGCGCGCGTGATCCGCGCCCACTACGCGGCGGCGTCCAATGGGCGCCCGGTCGTTCCGGACCTCGTGTTCGGCTGGGAGCTGGGACCGGAGCGGCGCAAGCCGAACCCCTACCCGATCCACGAGACCCTGCGCCGGCTGGACCTCGAGCCGCGCGACGTGCTCGTGGTCGACGACCTCAAGCCGGGGATCGACATGGCCCTGGCGGCCGGGGTCGACGCGGCCGCCGCGTGTTGGAGCCACGACATCCCCGAGATCCGTGCCTTCATGAAGCGAACCTGTGTCGCGTGCTTCGCCACCGTGGCGGAGTTCGCCGAGTTCATCCTGCGATGAGCGCGGGCGAGGTAGGGCCGTGAGCGACGGGAGACGGGCGGGCGCAGGCGCCAAGGGGGCTCGTCGACCCGCGACGCAGGACTTTCGCCTCGAAGTGGTCGCGTCGGCGGACGATCTCGACGAGCAGGGCCACGTCTCCAACGTGGTGTACGTGCGCTGGGTCCAGGACGTCGCCATGGCCCACTCGGTTGCCGCCGGCTGGGACCACGCCGCCTACGTCCGCTTCGGTGCGATCTTCGTCGTCCGGAGGCACGAGGTCGAGTACCTCCGTCCCGTCCGCGCCGGCGACCGGGTGGCCCTCCTCACCCACGTCGCCTGGTGGCGCGCCGCCACCTGTGAGCGCCGCACGCGGATCGTCCGGGTGCGTGACGGGGAGGAGCTGGCGCGGGCCGTGACCCTGTGGGCCCTGATTTCGGTCGACGGCGGTCGGCCGCTGAGGATTCCAGGCGAGATCGCGGAGGCGTTCGCGCGAGTGCCCCCGCCGGCCGCACCATGAGCCTGCCGGACGACTCAGGAACGTCACCGGTCGCGGCTGACGGAGGAACCGCCACGGCGGGCGCTCGTCCCCGCTGGCAGGTGCTGGTGGCGCTTGTGTGTCTGGCCTGGTACGGCCTGGCGGCGTTCCCCGGCACCTACCGTGCGCTCGGGCCGCAGGGGATCGACGCCTCGTGGCGGTGGGCGGTGAACGCGGCGGCCGGCGAGGGACTCGTGTTCGGCCGCGACCTGGTGTTCACCTACGGACCGCTGGGCTACCTGCTGGAACCCCTTGACGTCGGGTCGAACCTGCTGGTGGGGAACCTGTTCGCGATCGCGCTCCACCTCCTGCTGGTAGCCGGCATGGCGCTGTGGCTGCGACGTGCGTCGAGCCCGCTCGCGGCGGCTTCGGCCGCCCTCGTGCTCGCCGCCGCGCCGGTGTTCGGCCTGGTCGGAGAGGGGCTGTGGCTGCTGACAGTGGCGTGGGTCGGCTGGGTCGCCGTCGAGACCTCGCACCGCGTCCTGCTCGACGTGGCGGCCTCGGCCGCGGCGCTGCTCGTGCTGGTCAAGCTCTCGCTCGGAGTCGCGGCGGTGGCCGCGGTCGTTCTGGCGGTCCTCGGGGGACGAGTGCTGCTCGGCCGGGCGGTCGGCTGGCACGCACCCGCAGTCGCTGCGGCCGTGTTCCTGGCGGCGGCCGGTGTCTGCTTCGGCTCGCCGCGGGTGACCCTCGAGTGGCTCGAGCGGTCGGCGCAGATCGTGTCGGGCTACGGCGCGGCGCTCAGCATCATCGGCCGCGGCCGCGACGTCGCCCTCGGCCTGGTCGCGGTCGGCGTGTGGGCCGCCGCCGGCCTCGCGGCCGGCGGACGCAGCGCCCTGTCGCGGTGGTCGCTGCTGCTGGCCCCCCTCGTGCTCCTGCAGTTCCGGCTCGGCTACGTCCGCCAGGACGGGCACGAGGTGCAGCTGTTCGGCTTCCTGTTCGCCGCAGGGGCGCTCGCGCTGGCGATCGCTCCTCGGCCCCGCCGCCGCCTGGCGGTCGCGGCCGCCCTGCTCACCGTGGCCGTGTGTGTGACGGTGGTGGCGGGGCGGTCGCCGGCGGACGAGCTTCGGGCGGCGGCCCGGCAGCTCTCCGGTGTCCCGGGAGCCGCCCGATTGAGCGCGCTGCTCCAGCTGCCCGAGACCCGCCGGAGGCTTGCGGCCGAGAGCGCCGAGCAGCTCGCAGACCTCGAGCTGCCGCCCTCGTGGCGGGCGATCATGGGGTCCCGACCGGGTCCGGTCGGGACCCTACCCTGGGAGTGCCTCTACGCTCCGGCGAACGGGCTGCGCTGGGACCCCGCCCCGACCCTGCAGCTCTACGCCGCGTACACCGCCTACCTCGACCGTTGGAGCGCGCGACACTACGCCGAGGACGGGCCGCGCTTCATCCTCGACGAGTACCAGGGCCTCGGCAAGCGGCACCAGATGTGGGATGCGCCGGCCACCTGGCGGACGATCTTCCGCAACTACCGAGTGGTTGCCGCGACCGAGGACCCACTGATGGCGCTGCTCGAGCGCCGGCCGCAGCCGCTCGCCGTCGAGTACGTCGAGGTGGCGCGCGGCCTGCTGCCGCTCGACGCTCCGGTCGCCGTGCCCGCCAGCCCGAACCTGCTCTTCGCCGAGCTCGACCTCCGCCCGACCTGGAGCGGACGTCTCGAGGGCTCGCTGTTCCGGGTCCCGCTGGTCGTCATCGAGCTGTACCACGCCTCGGGCCGGGTGAGCAGGTACCGCATGATCCCCGACACCGCGCGCAACGGCATCCTGATCAACTTCTTCCCCGGCCAGGTCATGGAGCGCTACCTGCGCCTGTGGGGCCATCCGGTGCCGGACCCGGTGGTGCGCATGACCGTGACCGGACCCGGCAGCCGCTTTTTCCGCTCACCTGCGGCGGTCGTGTGGAAGGAGCTCCGGCCACTCCCCCGTCCGCCGTCGTGACGGCTGTCGGCGATGGCAGCGCGGCGCCAACCGACGAGGACGGCGGCGCAGCCGCTGGGCTCAGCGGACGGGGAGCTCCCCGTTCTCGCCTGCGACCGGCGTCGCGCTCATCGCGCGCCGTCGTTCCAGCTCGGCCCTGACCGTCTCCTCGCCGTGCAAGAGGTACTGGAGCTCGAAGTCGATCAGGCGCTTCCGCAGGGGGGTGATCTCGACCTGGATCAGACGCGAGGTCACCTCACGGAGCCTCCACGGCGTGTGGAGCTCACCGTTGAAGTCCACCTCTAGCGGCGTGGTCGGGTTTTCGCGCAGATACGTTTCCAAGCGTTCGGCGCCGTCCTCGGTGAGCTTGAAGGTGATGAACGAGCGGTACCGTGGACGCTTCCAGGGCTCGAAGCTGACCGTTCCCATCACGGCGCCGAGGACGTCGAGCTCGTTGACCACCGGTCCGCCGGTCTCGGGGCCGATCCTCAGCGTCACGTGTGGCTTCAACTCCGGCTCCGGGAAACCCCGGGTGTGGGCCCTCTGCTCGTGGACGGTGTAGCCCTCAAGGACGGAGTCGTCGAACAACGAGTCCGGCATCGGGGCGTTCCACTCGATGGGCTCGATCGTGTCGGTCACCGACCTGCCGTCGCCGAGGTGGTTCTCCACCTCGACCGCGAGCGGGACGGCGGTCTCGGCGGAGGCCCAGACCCGCACCTCGCCTTCGGGCGTCGCTCCGAACGGTTGCGGTCCCAGGACCTCGGCGAGGGGGGCGGCGAACCCGATCGCCTCCACGCCGGCCACCTCGCGTCGGCCGATCACGCGGGTGGAGCCGGCTGACAGCGCGTGCAGCTTCGACCATGCGAACATCACGGGGTTGAGCTGGAGCTCGCGCCACGGTCCGAGCAGGCTTCCCGTGACATCGATCTGCGAGCGGATCGCCTCGCGGCGCTCGGGGAAGAGCTGCACCAGCACCAGGTCCTCGGCGTACGCTCTGACGATCAGCACGGAGTTGGGAGGTACGGTCGTGGTCACGCTGCCGTCCGGCATGGTGACGGTCTCGAGGGCACGGTCGTGGCGGGCCAGCCCCGGGTCCCTGTAGGACATGCGACCGGTGATCACCCGGGTGGTGCCGTCGGGTTCAACCAGGGTTTTCACCACGGGGCCGCCCATGGTCCGCACCAGACGCAGCTGCCGGGCCACATCGGCCCACGCGACGCCGCTCGTCCCGCCGCCGAGCCACAGCGTCAGGATCACCCCCACCACGACCGCCGCCGCGGCGGCGAGCCCCGCGAGTCGTCGGTGCCCGCCGCGAAGCGTCCGGTCCTGCACCGGCGGAGCCTGGCCGGACCGGGCACGCAGCGCGGACAGCACCCGGCGCTTGTCCGCGTCCGGCATCGGCCGCACCGGTGGCACGGTCCCCACCAGCCGTCCCACGTCGCGATCCGTCCCGTCGTCGTCGTGATCATTCATGGCGCACTCCCAGCCGTTCCCGCGCGTGGGTCCAGCTCCCCGCTGATGGTGCGAAAGACCGCCCTGAAGGCGGCGCGGGCACGGAACAGCAGGCTCTTGACAGCCCCCTCCGTCATCTCGGTCCGTCTCGCTATCTCGGCCAGCGAGCGGTGCTCGAAGTAATGCTCGACCAGGGCCCGGCGGTGGTTCTCCTCGAGGTGGGCCAGCGTCATCTGCACCAGCTCGGCCGCCTCTCGTCGCTCGAGCACCTCGACGGGAAGCGGGTCGGCGTGGAGATCGAGGTGGCTCGGGACGAGTCTCGCGTCGATCCGATCCCAGATGCCTTTGTCAGTCGTCATCCGAGAACGGAAGCGATTGGCCGAGCGGATGCGGTTGCGGGCCAGGTACATCAGCCAGACGGTCATGGAGCCGCGATCGGGGTCGAAGTGGTCGATCCGGTCGAGAGCCGCGAGGAAGGTCTCCTGGACCACGTCGGCAGCGACCTCCGGATCCCTGCCGACCCGGTAGAAGACGAAGGTGTAGATCCGGTCGGCGTGGGCCAGGAACCAGAGTTCGGTCGCCTCGGGCTCCCGCCGCTTCAGTGCGGCCGCGTCTCGTTGCGGATTCCAGTCCATGTCGCCAACATATGTCAGCAGGGTCGCTGCGGGTTGCGCTGGCGTGACGAGAAACCGCGGCCCGGCTCTGCTCGGGCATACCCTTCAAGACACGGCAGCGCGTCGCTCCGGCGGTTTCGAGGTCTCCCGGTTCAGCGCGAGGTGTCGATCTGCCGGATCTTCAGCACTACCGCGGCGATCGCCAGCAGGATCAGGCCCAACGCGACGAGCAGGCCGTGCCGCCGGTAGGCGATCTCGGCAAAGGCCGACTTGGCATCCGCTAGCGCCTTGTCGGCGGAGGTGATGGCCGCA
>CAVSIS010000022.1:0-4645 GCA_963727925.1 uncultured Acidobacteriota bacterium
CCTCGAGATGTCAAGATGTTGCACTTCACACGGTAAAGTTTTCTCTCATATTCGAGGCCGCGATCCTGCATGAGCTTCATCTCGCGAAGTTACGGCGAGCACGAGAGGCCATTTTTGCAGATCAGGCCAACAGCCAAGATCAGCCGCCGGACGACTGCGCGTCGCGTCGTGCCACCACTGACGTGACGCGCGATCCGAGCCACGGGCGAAGACGAGCTCCGCCCCTACGGTTGGCTGCGGGGTGTGTCTCAGTTCGTGCAGGAACGGCACCCCCTTCACGAAACACCACACACTTGCTACGATGTCTCACTATGATTCCTGTTCGCGTTCGGCAGCCCGCCCGGGCGGCGGCGTGGGTCGTCCTCGCTGCAGCGCTCGGGGTGGCACATGCGGAGCCGGCGGGCGCGATGCCCGTGGCCGGGAGCATCCTCGCCCCGGCGGCGGGAGAGCGGCTCGCAGCCGGCTCGACTGCCACCGTGCGATGGACCGAGCTCCCCGCCAAAGTTGAGGAGTTCGAGATCTTGCTGTCCCTCGACGGCGGCCGCAGCTACGGCGTTCGCCTTACGCCCCGGCTCGACCCCGCGACCCGCGAGCTGAGCTGGGAGGTTCCCAACCTGCCGGCGGACGACGCACGTCTCCGCCTCCGGATCGGTGTCGGCGGTCGCGAGATCGAAAGCACGGTGAGCGCGCCGTTCGTGATTCTCGGCTCCCCGAAGGCGCCGGCGGCGACCCTGCGCTTCGCCGAAGGCGAGTGGTGGACCGCCGCGCTCACAGCGCCGCCTTCGTCGGAGCTGCCCAGCCGTGAGCAGCGGGCCGAGCTGCCCGGACCGGGGCAGGCCCAGCACGCGCTCGCCCTCCTGCCCGACGAGACCCACCCACTCGACTTCGCACCGGCGGTCTCGCCGGCGGCGCACACGGTCGGCGCAGCGCGCCGGCCTCACCCGGCCGCTTGGTCCAACCCCTCGCGCCCGGTCGCGCCACCCCAGCGCGAGTAGCGCTCCCACCCTCGAGGCGCGGACCTCGGTCGCGGCGCGGCCCGACCTTGCAGTCGGGCGTTGGTGCCGCGCATCGGGTGTTCGTCCAGCGACCCCCAGCTCTGAGCTTCGGGACGCGGCCGCCACAGGCCGCGCCCGGGGCCGTCGCCTCGTAAAGTCCGGACCTCGCCGCCGGCGGGGCCGTGCGTGGAAGGAGCATGTGATGCGGACAGTGCAGTGTGTGATGTCGCTCGCGATCCTCGGCGCCGTCGCCGCGGCGCCCGTCTCGGCGCAGGCGCCGCAGCCGTCGAATCCGCCCGTCATGTCGGGCACCATCGAGGTCACCACGACCAAGGCCCCGATCGCCGTCGAGCGCGTGCCGGTCTCGGTCACCGTCATTACCGGCGACGACCTCCGAGCCCGTGGCGCGACCGATCTGGCGTCGGCGCTGGACCTCGTCGCGGGTGTCTCGATCGGCCCCGGCGGCGACGGCGGCCCGGCGGGCTCGGTGCCCGAGCTGTGGGGGCTGCGCGAGTTCGACGCCTTCCTCCTGGTCGTCGACGGCGTTCCCTGGGGCGGCGCCTTCAACCCCGCCCTGCCGGCGATCGACATGGTCGACGTGGAGCGGATCGAGATCGTCCGCGGTGCGGCCCCCGTGATGTACGGGGCGACCTCGTTCTCCGGCGTCATTCAGATCATCCACCGGATGCCGGGCGCGCCCGGGGGCGAGTTCACCGCGTCGGCGGGCACCTACGGCAGCGGCAGCCTGTCGTGGGCGGCGCCGCTCGCCTCCTCGGGAGGCGTGACGCAGTCCCTGGCGGCGAGCGCCGAGCGCCGCGGCTTCCGCGACGACCGCACCAACTTCGACCGCGGCCACCTGCTCTACCGGGCCGCGGTCCCGACCGCGAACGGCAGCTTCCGCTTCGATCTTGACGGTGTGATCGTCAACCAGGAGCCGGCCAGCCCGCATCCGCGGACGGGCGCGGTACTGACGCCCCTGGTCCCGGTCGATGCCAACCACAACCCGCTCGGCTCCAAGATCGACGAGAACCGCGTCGCCGCCATCGGCGGCTACGAGCGGCCCTTCGTCCACGGCACCTGGTCGACGACCCTGTCCTACACCCACACCTCCCGCGACACCGGGCGCGGCTTCCTCACCGACGTCTCCTCAACCGACCCCAACGCCAACGGCTACCGTCAGGACCTGACCCTGGACGACGTCTACTTCGACACCCACCTCGCCTTCAACGCCTCGCCCGACCTCATCGTCACGCTCGGCCTCGACCACCTCTACGGCTCGGCCGACCAGGACTCGGAGGACTTCGACTACTTTGCCTCGCTGGACGGCTCGACGGTGCCCCGGCTCGGCGACCGCGAGGCCGCCGGGCGACTCAAGGTCAAGGACACGCGCAACTTCTCCGGGCTGTACCTGCAGACCGACTGGACACCCTCGCCTCGGTGGACAGTCCAGGTCGGGCTGCGGCTCAACCGCACCCAGGAGACCCTCGACGCCGACAGCGAGGAGCTCGGCGCCGGCATTGAGAGCCTCGAGGACGAGGGTGAGGGCGGCAGCGGCCACGACTCGCGCTCGTTCACCCGCGCCAGCGGCGCCGCAGGGGTGAGCTGGCTCGCATGGGCCGAGGGCGCCCACGCGGTCTGGGTCTATGCGGACTACCGCAACACCTTCAAGCCCGCGGCGCTCGACTTCGGTCCCGACGCCAACGGCGAGATCCTCGACCCCGAGACGGCCACGGCATGGGAGGTCGGACTCAAGGGACGGCACGGCCAGGAGGTCTTCGACTGGGAGTTGAGCGTTTTCCAGATGGACATGGAGAATCTGGTCGTGTCGCAGCTCAGCGACGCGGGTCTCCCGCAGCTGGTCAACGCCGGCAAGGAGCGCTTCAAGGGCGTCGAGCTCGAGCTCGACGCGCTCCTCGCCACCGACCTGCGCTGGCGCTTCACCTACGCCTACCACGACCCCCGCTTCACCGACTACGAGCGCCTCTTCGACGGCGTGCCGACCCGCATCGACGGCAACCGGCCGGAGATTGCGGCGCCGAACCAGGTCTCGAGCGGTCTGCTCTACCTGCCCAAGCGGGGCGCTACGGCCACGGTGGTCTACTCCTGGGTGGACAAGCGGTACCTGAACCAGCGCAACTCCGCAGAGGCGGCCGCCTACTCGACCTGGTCCGCCGGCATTGGCTACCGTTTCGAGCGCTGGGACGTGCGCCTCGACGGGTTCAACCTCAACAACACCCGCCCGCCGGTCTCGGAGTCCGAGGTCGGCGACGCCCAGTACTACCTGCTGCCGGCGCGCAGCGTCCGGTTGAGCGCGCTGCTCCACTTCTGACCAAGTGCGACCGCCCGGCCCGTCGGCGACCTCCGACGGGCCGGGCCCCTTTTCCGGCTCGTCTTTCCGCACCCCTCCACCGGCTCCGTTCCGCAAGGCAGGCGGCGCAGCGCCGGGACCGGCCGCAGCGCTTTGGTAGGCTCGGGACACGGTGGTCTGAGCGGCGCCGCTCTCGCCACAGGAACTCACCGGAGGCGAGTCACCGAAGGAGGAACGGATGGGTGTGAGCAACCCGGTGAGATGCGCAGGCCAGACGCCGGTCACGGTCGGTCGACAGCAGTGGCCGCGACACTGTCCTCGAGCCATGGCAGGACCTCGGGCCGGAAGTGGGCGAGACCCTCGAGCACGCCGGCGGTGTAGTTCCCGTTGAGCCCGAGCAGCCCGCCCCGCGCGAGGTAGAGCCGCTCGCAATGTCCGGCGGCCGTGACCGCGGCGAGAGCGTCGTCGCGGACGTCGGAGCAGGCGTTGGCCACCAGCACCGCCCGCAGGCCGCTGGTCAGGACCGGAAGGTCGTTGCCGCTGTCGCCGGCGAAGACAGCATCACCCTCTTCGCAGCCGAGCCGTTCGATCAGGAAGCGCACCGCCCCGAGCTTGGTGGCGCGCTCCGGCAGCACATCGAGGAGCCCGCGACCCGCGGCCTCGTCGATGCTCCAGATCAGGCTCGCACGCACTCGGCGGGCCTCCAGCCGGTGGCGGACCGGCGCGAGCAGGCGCTCCGGATCGGCGTCCACCTCGGCGTAGAAGCTGACCTTGAAGCGCGCCTGCCGCTCAGGCTCCTGGAGCTCGAGACCGTCCAGGCTTCCGATCAGCTCGGCGACCTCCGGTCCCTCGAGCCTGTTCCAGTCAGGCGCGATCTCCCGGTGCCAGCCCTCGACCGGCTGCCACTCGGATTCGACCCGGTACACGCTGGTACCAACGTCAGCCACCGCCCAGTCCGGCACCGGCAGGTCCCAGTGCAGGATCGCCTTCTCCTGGAGGAGGCGCGATCGGCCGCTAACATAGGCCAGCACGACTTCAGGGCGCGCGACCAGCGCGCGGAACAGCGGCAGCGCGCGGGGATCCTCCGGCGGTTCGCCGTTAGGAATCACGGTGCGGTCGAGGTCGCAGCACAGCAGGATCATGGCTCAGGCTCCGTGCCAAACATACTCGTCTACCCAGTCTCCGGTTGGCAGAACGTAGATCAGGCCGCGGTCGCTGAGCTTCCACGCCCCAGGCAGGAAGCAGACCCGGGGAAGCGCCTCCTGCCAGCGGTCGATGAGGGCGTCATCACCTGCCACAACACAACCTCAGTTGCTCGCGACCCACTGCGCCGCTCGGCAGA
>CAVSIS010000023.1:0-11305 GCA_963727925.1 uncultured Acidobacteriota bacterium
CCGAGCTGCTAAAGGACGGACGCGAGACGCGAGAGGCGAGACGTGAGACGTTCGGCCACGAGCCGCCGCTCAGTCTCGGCGCCCCCTTCGTGCGCCACGTCGTTTCGGTGTGGTGCGGGCGTCCCGCCTTCACGGGCCGCGGAGCGGCCGATTCGTAGGTCACACTGAGCCGGCTCTCCGGGATGTGTGCAGCCGAAACGGCCGCACCACAGTGCAGGCCTGCCGTGTCGCCCGCCGGGAATGCGCGGCTCCGAGCAGTCAGTCGACCATATCTTTCGCCAGGTCTGCTCTCGGCGCTACTGCGCCGACAGGTAGACCGGGTCGCCGGAGCGATTGTCCACCACCGAGGCGTAGGCGAGATAGCGCGCCCCTGAGTTGTCGGCGTGCAGCACCGCGAAGGCGTCGTCGAGGGTGCCTGCGCTGACGCTCGCGAACACGTCGGACGCCTGCACGTGACCCCAGGGCGGCAGGTCGAGGCGAATCTGGCCAAGGGGGGTCCCGTCGCCGGCGAACAGCTCGACCGTGACCTGGGTGGCGGTGCCGGTCAGGTTGACCGCTCCGATGTTGGTGCGAAGCCGCTCGTGCGGGTCGACGAGTGGGCGAGTTGGACCACACGACAGGGAGTGGTGCCGGTCTGCGCGTGCCCGACCTCGATGCCCGGGATCGACTGGCCGAAGGTGCCGCTCGCGGCGTCGTTAAATGTCCGGGACGAGACCATCAGGTCGCGGTCGGCGCCAACCAGGACGGCGCCGGTGACGTCGTCGCGGCCGAATGTGGCGCGTACCGCGTCGGGCAGCCGCAGCGACGACTCGGCGGGGACGCTCACTCGGACCGGCGCAGCGGACGAGTTGTCAGCTCCGGTGGCGAGGAAGAAGAGGTCGACGGTCGCGGCGTCCAGGCCCGGGTTGTGGAGCACCAGATCGCTGCGCCAGCGGGTGTCGTTGAGGCCGCTCGCGCTCGCAGCGGCAGCGACCGCCCACGCGAAAATGCCCGGTGTCTCCACCGAAGGCTCGGCGGTCCCGCCCTCGAACAACGTCGCGACCTCGCTCTCGCTCAACGCCCGGTTGTAGAGCCGGGCCTCGTCCATGCGGCCGCTGAACCTCTCGTTCCAGCGACCGTCGCGGCCAATTCCGAGCGCAGAGGTGCTGGGGCCCAAGGTGCCGGGGTGGGTGAAGCTGTCCGCGAGCGCCCCGTCGACGTAGAGGCGGGCGTCGCGGGTGGCGGCGTCGAAGGTCACAGTCACGTGCCACCACTGGCCCGTGCCGCAGTCGAAGTTGGGGCCACCGTGGAACCCTCTGCTCTGATCCCCAACGTACAGGATCATCGGGCGAAAGCGGGTCGGATCCGGGCATATCCCGTTGCCGCCGCTGCCGATCCCGAGCGCGAAGGCGGACGAGTGATCCTTGCCCGCGAGACAGTTGAACGCATACCCGATGGCGTCCTGGCGGATCCAGGCCGCGAAGGTGAAGCCGCTGTCGAGCGCCAGCGTCGGGTCGTCGGGGATGCTGACCCAACCAGCCGTCGTGTCGAGCGCCTCATTGGCCCGGCCGAAGCGGTCCGCTGCGAGGGTCGCGCTCATGCCCTGACCGTGGTTGCCGTTGCCGCTCGCATCGTCGAAGCTGCCGTCGAAGGGCCAGTAGCCGACCAGGCCGACGGTCGGGGGTGCCGCCGAGGCGATGCCGGCGAGCGTGAGAGCGAGCCCCATCCAAAACAGAACAACCAACAGGATTGCGCGCCGAGTCGTCATGGTCCTCTCCTCCTGTACCTCGCTCAGGAGGAGTATCGGGCGCGGCCGCTCGGTGCGCCTGCACCAGCGCGACGGGATCGTGCACGATCGCGACAACTTCTGGGAATGACGCAGCACTGACCGGCGCCCAGGCGCCCTCGTGACGTGACGTTGCGCAGCATGGAGGCTAGACTCCGCCCCGTGAGTGCCTCCGCCAACGACCTGCTGAGGGACGCCCGTGAGCGCCTGCCGCAGCGCACCGGGATCCCCGACCCGGGACGGGAGGCGCGCTTTCTGCTCGCCGCCGCCTGGGGACGGCGCCCGTCGTGGCTCTTCGGGCACCCTGATGCCGACGTACCCGCAGACGTCGCCGAGCGCTTCGCCGCCTGGGTCGTCCGCCGTGCCGCCGGCGAGCCCGCCGAGCACCTCACCGGCGAGTGCGAGTTCTGGGGCCGGACCTTCGCAGTGTCGCCGGCGGTCCTGGTGCCGCGGCCCGAGACCGAGCTCGTGGTCGAGGCCGCCCTCGCGCTGCCTATCGCCCGCGAGGCGAGGGTGCTCGACGTCGGCACCGGCTCCGGCTGCCTCGCCGTGACCCTGGCCGCCGAGCGCCCGAGATGGCGGGTGGCCGCGGTCGACCATTCCCTCACTGCGCTCGAGGTCGCGCGGGCCAATGCCGCCCGGCACGCGCCGGGAGTCTCACTGCACTGCGCGGATCTCGTCACCGCCGTCGCACCGCCGTGGGACCTGGTGGTCGCGAATCTCCCCTACGTGCCGACGCCGGCGATGGCAGAGCTCCCAATCGAGGTCCGCCGCGATCCGCCGTCGGCCCTCGACGGGGGCGAGGACGGCCTCGGCCTAGTGCGACGGCTGCTCGCCGACCTCCCTCGGGTACTGCGTGCGTGCGGCGGCGCGGTGCTCGAGATCGGTGAGGACCACGCCGACGCGGTCGCAGACCTTGCCCGCGCTGCGGGCCTCGGAGTCGCGCGCCGGATCCGCGACCTCGGCGGCTGCGAGCGGGTCGTGGTGCTCGAGCCTCGAGCCTAGGTGCCACGCCTACAGGCTCGCGGACAGGCCGCTGTGATCGGCGCCGGACTCTCCCGGCGCCGTTTTCTTGTTCTTGCCTGTGTCTTTGTCTCTTCCATTTCGTGACCAACCCCCGGAGGCTTGTCGCCTTCGGCCCGCCGCACGACGCACAGGGGTATTCCACGACGCAAGCGCAGAACATGTCTCATCTTTCTCATCGCAGTTGAACCGAACATCGTGACTTCTTATACTCCGGAGGATCGCTGCGTGAGGAGGGCGTCGTGAGAATCAACAGAATCGGTCCGGTCTTGGGAGGATGCTGTATTGCGGTAGCCGTGATGGGTGTGGGGGGGCTCGAAGCGGGGGTGAACCGGTGGACGGCGCTGGGTCCGCCGACCGCGTATGTGAGCTCGCTCGCGTTCGACCCGGTGACGCCCTCCACGGTCTACGCAGGTGTCTCCGGCGGAGGGATCTTCAAGAGCACCGACGGGGGCTCGAGCTGGTCTCCGCGCCCGCTCGCACCGGAGCAGCTTGTCGTGTACGAGGTCGTGGTCGATCCTCTGACTCCAACCACGCTCTACGCGGTCACCCTCTTTGGAGGGATCGTCAAGTCGACCGACGGGGGTGCCACCTGGAGCCCGCGCAACAACGGCCTGCCCGGCTCATACATGACGGATCTGGCGATCGACCCTGTGACACCCTCGACCTTGTACGCCGGCCACGCGTACATGGGGATCTACAAGTCCACCGACGGCGGTACCTCCTGGGATCTCGTGTATGGCGGCCTCAGCGGGGAAGGGTCCGCGTGGCCGGAGGCGCTGGTGGTCGATCCCTCGCAGCCGTCGACGGTCTACCTCGGCGACTTCTGGGATGGGGTGCTGAAGTCCACCGACGGCGGCGCGACATGGACTCAGTTGGACGGGTATCGGGTCAATGAAGTCCTGGCTCTCGCGCTGGATCCGGCCCACCCGGAGACCCTCTATGTCGGGGGTGGTTCAGGGCAGGTCGCCAAGAGCACCGACGGCGGCGCGAGCTGGATCCCGTTGCCCCAGTTCCTTTGGGGCGACATCCTTGCGCTCGCCGTCGACCCCACGGACGGCCAGGCGGTGTACGCGGGTTTGTCGCCTGGCGGGCTGTGGAAGAGTGAGGACGGTGGCGCCTCGTGGACTGCTCAGACCACGTCGGCCTTCGGTCTCCTCGATGTGGGATCGATCGCGATCCGACCGGCTGCCCCCCAAGACCTCCTGATCGGGACCGGCGCGGGCGTTCTCCGGAGCAGCGACGCGGGGGCGAGCTGGGCTCGTTCCGGCGAAGGCATGAACGCCGCCTACACCACAGACGTGGTGTCGCCGAGGGGTTCTCCGGCCACGCTCCTCGTGTCGACCTATGGCGACCGCATCTGGCGGAGCACCGATGGCGGCTCGACCTGGGAGCGACGCAGTGAAGACCTCGTCGGCACAAGCTTCATCGACCTCGAACCTGCGCCCGACAATCCCACGACGATCTACACCGCGTCTGACGACGGGTACGTCTACAAGACGAGTGATTCGGGATCGACCTGGGCCTATCTTCCCGGTCCGGCGAGCATGCGCTTCGTTCGGCAGCTCCTGGTCGATGCGAGCCATGTCCAGACTGTTTTTGCAGGGGCTTCCGACCGTCGCGGACTGTTTCGTTCAAACGACGCGGGTCTGACGTGGGCGGCGCTCCCCTCGAGCCTGATCGGATCGGTCCAGGCCATGACACTCGCTCCCTCAGATTCAGACACTCTTTTCGTCGCCAGCTCCTACCCTGGGGCGTACGTCGCGTTGAGCACGGACGAGGGGGCGAGCTTCACCCGGGCTCAGGATGGCATCTCGACGCCGATCTACGCCCTCGCCGCCGACCCGAGCAACGGGGAGAGGGTCTGGGCCGGCGGAGGGAGCGGCAACGTCTTTCGCACCGTGAACGGCGGCGCGACCTGGACGCCGGCTGGTGAACGGCTCGGGGGGGAGCTGGTGCGGGACCTCCTCGTTGACCCAGTCGCACCGGACACAGTCTATGCGGCGACTCAGGGGAACGGCGTGTACCGCAGCGTCGACGGAGGTGTGAGCTGGCGTGCGATCTCGACGGGTCTTTGGAACCTGAACCCCACGAGGCTTTCTCTGTCCGCCGGCGATCGCGACACCATCTACGCTGCAACGGCGGGCGGAGGCGTGTTCGCCCTCACCTTCTCGCCACCGGCCGTCACTGCCGGCTGCCCGCTCCCAGCCGGCGATGTCGACCTACCATACTCGGCGACGTTGAGCGCATCAGGCGGTGCGCCGCCGCTCGAGTGGAAGCTGACGGAGGGCACGCTACCTGACGGTCTCGAGCTCGATCCGGTGGCCGGGATCCTCACGGGCACGCCGACGGTGCCCGGTCAGTGGCGGCTGACCTTCGCGGTCGAGGACGCACTGCTGTCGCACGACGCCGTGACCTGCACGTTGGTTGTCGTGGCACCGCTCCATATCTTGAGCGCGGAGCTCCCCATGGGCGCAGTCGGCGCACCGTACTCGGCGGCCTTGGGCGCCACCGGCGGCCGTCCTCCGTACACGTGGGAGCTCGCCGGCGGAGCCCTCCCGCCGGGCCTCGAGCTCGACGGCGGCGCAGGTGTGATCGGTGGGACGCCTTCGCTGGAGGGACGTTGGGACGCCGTGCTGCGGGTCCGGGACAGCGATGGGCGGACAGCGACGCAGGCGATGTCCCTCTCGGTGGAAGCTCATCGGGCGCACCCTGTCCGACGGCCTCTCGGCCGACTCGGTGGCTGAGACCCTCTCGGGCATACCGACGGACCGGTCAACCCCATCGTGAGAGCTCGCCTCTTCGGATCCGGGATCGAGGTTGCAGGGAGTGGATCGAGTTGTGGGCCAGGGGCTTACGGGCTGACTCTCCGAATCGGGACACCGGAGCTCGCGGACCCGTGAATGTTCCACGGGTCCCGGACGTTGGTAGGTGTCGGCTGGAGCGGTTGCGGCCGCTCAGACCGAAGGGAGACATCGCATCATGACCAGATTCAAGCTGACCTACTTCGACATCGACGGCGGTAGGGCGGAGTCGATCCGGATCGCCTTCCACATCGGGGGTATCGACTTCGAGGACGTCCGGGTGAAGGGTCCCCAGTTCCGAGAGGCGCGGCAGTCGTTCCGCTTCCACGCACTGCCGGTGCTCGAGATCGACGGCCGGCAGGTCACCCAGTCCAACGCCCTCCTTCGTTACGTGGGCAAGCTCGTCGGTCTCTACCCCGCTGACGATCTGCAGGCGCTCCACTGCGACGAGGCGATGGACGCGGTCGAGGACCTCAACCATGCCGTCGGCAGGACATTCGGTCTCCAGGGCGATGCCATGAAGCAGGCACGCGAGGAGCTCGTCAAAGGTCGCCTCGCGACGTACGTCAAGGGCCTCGATGCGCTGCTCGCCCGCGGTGGGGGCGAGTACTTCGCGGACGGGCGGCTGACCGTCGCCGACCTCAAGGTCTTCGTCGAGACCCGGAACCTGGCCAAGGGCGTCCTGGACCACGTCCCGACCGACCTCGTCGAGCGGCTCGCGCCCGCACTGGCGCAGCACCGAGAGCGCATCGCCAACGACCCGCGAGTCGTGGCCTACTACTCCCGATAGCCGCCAGGGTCGACTCGCTTCTTCAGCCTTCGGAACGCGTTAAGCGACTTCGTCGGCTTCCTCGCTGTCCGATTCCGGCGCGTTCTCAGACCCTCGAAGACGCGCGCAGCGCGTCGCAAGCGTTTGGTGCTCGGGCCGCTCGTATCCGCGACTGGTCGCAAGGCCGTACCGGGGCCCGAGCGCAAAACGCTCCTAGAACCTCTCCACCCACGGCCGAAGGTCGAGCTCGAAGGTCCAGGCGCTGCGGTGCTGGGCGTGGAGGCGCGCGTACTCGGCGGCGATCGCGTCGGGTGAGAGCAGACCGTCGGGGGGCCGCCCGGCGGCGAGCTCCGCGTACCGCGGGGAGTCGATCTGCCCGTCGATGACGACATGGGCGACGTGGACCCCCTTCGGCCCGAGCTCGCGGGCGAGGCTCTGGGCGAGCGCCCGGAGGCCGAACTTGCCGACCGCGAGGTTGACGAAGCCGGCGCTGCCGCGCAGGGACGCGGTCGCGCCGGTGAAGAGGATCGTCCCCCGCCCCCGCTCGACCATCCCCCGGGCCGCAGCGCGGGCGACGAGGAAACCGCCGTAGCAGCCCACCCGCCAGCAGCGCAGGAACTCCTCCGGGGTCGTCTCGAGCACGTCGCGGCGGACGAAGACGCCGGCGTTGTAGACCACCACCTCGGGCGGTGCGAGCTCCCGCTCGACCTCGGCGAAGAGCGCGTCCACCTGCTCCGGCTCGGTGGCGTCGCAGGCGATGAGGCGGGCCGGGACGCTGCGCGCGAGCTCGTCGCGCAACGAGGCCATGCCGGCAGGGTTGCGGGAAACGATGGCCACCGACAGACCGTCGCCGGCGAAGCGCCGGGCAAGGGCGGCGCCGAGCCCGCGGCCGACCCCGACGATAACCGCGCTGCCGCGCTCGGATGAAGTGCTGTGTTCGGGCATGTCCTACCTCCCAGGGGTCCAATCGCCCCTCAGCTCCGTGCATTCCTCCCTCTTCGAGCCGAGCGCAGCTCGGCTCCTTCACTGGGCGGCTCCGAGCCGTCCAGTGAGAGTTGACAGGGCAAGTGCCCCCTTTCACAATCGGTGTTTCCCGCTGAAGCGGTGCGAGGAGGCGAGATGGCCGAGAGAAAGAGCGCGAAGGCGAAGCAGTCCGAGCAGCCCCGGATTCAGGAGCACGCGCCTGAGCGCAAGCCGATCGCGGTGATCGCGTTCGGCGGCAACGCGCTGCTGCGGCCCCAGGACCACGGCACCCAGGAGGAGCAGTTCACCCTGTCGTGGAAGGCGACCCGGTGGCTGGTCGAGATCATCCACCGCGGCTACGAGCTCGCGATCGTGCACGGCAACGGGCCCCAGGTCGGCAACATCATGATCCAGGTCGAGGAGGCGATCACCAAGATCCCGCCGCAGACGCTGGACGTGTGCGTCGCCCAGACCCAGGGCTCGATGGGCTACATGCTCGCCAACCAGCTCCGCAACCGCTTCAACGAGGAGCAGCTCGACAAGGAGATCGCAGCGGTGCTGTCGGAGGTCCTGGTCGATCGCGACGACCCGGCGTTCGAGAACCCGTCGAAGCCGGTCGGGCCCTACTTCACCTCCTACCGCGCCAACCTGCTGCAGCAGGAGCAGGGCTGGCAGATGGTCGAGGACGCCGGCCGCGGCTGGCGCAAGGTGGTCGCCTCGCCGCGCCCGCGGCGCATCCTCGGCACCCCGATGCTCAAGCGGATGGTCGAGGACGGCGTGGTCATCGTCGCCGGCGGCGGCGGCGGGATCCCGGTCTACAAGGACGTCGGCGGCTACTTCCGCGGCGTCGAGGCGGTGATCGACAAGGACTACGTCGCCTCGATCCTCGCCCGCGAGCTCGAGGCCGACCTGTTCATCGTGCTCACCCAGGTGCCGATGGTGGCCGAGAACTTCGGCCGCCCCAACCAGCACTGGCTGCGCACCCTCCCGGTGCCCAGGGCGAAGGAGATGCTGGAGGCGAACCAGTTCCCGCCCGGCTCGATGGGGCCCAAGATCCGGGCCTCGATCGAGTTCGTCGAGGCGACCGGCAAGGAGGTCCTGATCACCAACGAGGAGAGCCTCAAGCGCGCCCTCGCGCGCCAGGCCGGGACCTTCATCGTGCCCTCGGGCGAGGTCGAGACCGCGCTTTTGGCCTAGCACCGCGCGCTGCTTGGGATGTGCTGCGCACATCCTTCGGCACAGGGACGGGTCAGCGTATGAACGGGCCTGCATGCCTTGCGGGCCTGGTCAGACCCACGGCAACACCACCACTGTTGGGGGATCGCCCGCGGTGCCTCCCTGGCCACGATGCGCGCAGCGCATCAGAGGAGCGTGGGTGCCATGGGCCCCCAGTCGCTTCCCGAAGATCCCAGGGTCGCCTCCGGCCCCATGGCCCACACGCTCCTGATGTGACCTGGGCCCCTTTCCTCCCTGTCCTCACTCAGACCTGCCTCACGCGTTCTCAGATGAGGCGACTCGCGAGTGCGATACTCTGGACACGTTCACATGTGTCCAGGCTGAGATCATCGGGCCGTCGCCGTCATCTCAGGATGCATCGCGGTGGGGCCGGACATTGGGAGGCTCATGATGTCACGCGCAGCGGCCATCGTTGGAGCGGCCCTCCTCGTAGCGAGTGCGGTGATGGCAACGGCGGGAAACCTCGGCTGGCAGTGGGCGAGCCCGCTGCCGCCGGCGGTGGATCTCACCGACCTCATCCCGGCCGACGGGAAGCTGCTCGCCGTAGGCATCTACGGCACCATCGTGAGCTCAACGGACGGGCGCGTCTGGACGGTGGAAGACGCGGTGTCGTCGGCGAGGCTGACCGCCGTCGCTTCGGGTGCGGGGGTGCGGATCGCCGTCGGGGAAGAACTCACCGGACAGACGCCCCACGAGTATCGGACGGTTGTTCTGACCAGCGCGAACGGCGGCCGCTGGCGGGAGAGAGCACGCCTCCCAAGCGATGGAGAGGTATGGTACGACGCGGCCTTTGGAGCGGGACGCTTTGTGGTGGTCGACGGGACCACCCGGATGCTCACCAGCATCGACGGCGAGTCCTGGCAGGTGGTCGAAAATGCCTTCGACGAAGAAGTCTCCGGCGTCGCCTGGAATGGCACGACCTTTCTCGCGATCGGGCTGCGTGGCGGTTACCTGAGTGAGGACGGCGTGACCTGGCGCTCGGTCGGCCCGGCGCCATGGCACGCCGTCGCCACGCCGACGCCGTCCGTACTTGCGCGCCGGCTCGACGTCGGTTGGGATGGCAGCCAGTTCGTCGCCTTCGTGGGCGACACGCTATCGACCAGCGACGACGGCGGGAGCTGGACCGAGCAGAAACGGTTCGGCGACACCGCCGCGCCGGAGTGTGTCGGTCTGCGGGCCCCGACAATCCTGGCGATCGGGTCGAACTTCCCTGACGGAGGGGTGCCCGCGTACCAGTGGCTGGAGGTCAGCAGCGATACCGGCCAGACCTGGTCGAACAGCCTTCCGTACCACGACGTCACGACCTGGGCGCTGCAGGGTCTGCAGTGGTCAGGGAGCGGGTGGGTCGGGGTTGGAAACGCGGGCACCGTGCTGCTGAGTGAGGACGGCATGGAGTGGGCCTGCCCCCAAGGTGGCGCCTGCCGGGGCGACGAGTGGTGGTTCGAAACGGCGGTCGACGGCCCCGCCGGGCTGGTCGCGCTGGGTAGCTCCCTCTGGTACTCCTGGGCCGGGCTCGGGTGGCCTCCGAATCGCTTCCCAGGCGACCTGCTGGTCGTGCGTCGCTCACCCGGCGGCACCTGCTCCACCACCACGGTGTCGAGCGCCGAGGCTGAAGACCTCACGTCCCTCGCTGCCGATGGCAGCCGGTATGTCGGTGTTGGCGGCCAAGATGCGGCCTTCAGCGTCGATGGCCTGTCCTGGACCCTCGTGCCGGGGATCAGTGCGAACCCGCTCTCGGACGTAACGTGGGGTCAGGGCGTGTTCGTCGCCGTCGGCGAGCACGGCACGGTCGCGACCAGCACGGACGGAAACGCATGGTCGATCGGCAGCGCTGGCGTCAGCGAAGATCTCAGGCAGGTCCTTGCGACCGAGGGCGGGCTTCTCGCCCTCGCGGCCGACGGCACGGTGTTGCAGAGCAGCGATGCAAGCCAGTGGAGCGCGCTGCCTGGATCCGCCGGAGAGGACGTGCGGCAGATTGCCATGGGCGACGCTCGCCTGTTGGCGGTCGGTGCGTCCGGGTTGCTGCGGACGTTCTCCGAGGCAGAGGGCTGGGTGGACCGTACGGCCCCCGGGGTGGACGGCGATATGCTGTTGACGGGGGTCGCCTGGGATGGCAGGCAGTTCGCCGTCGTCGGCGTCCATCGGACCCTCGATACGCGGACTTGGACATACGATGAGGAGCCGCGCACGTTGGCCAGCCGCGACGGTATCCACTGGACGCTCTTGCCATACCTCGGGCCGGCCCAGGGAGCCCTCGATCTTGAGAAGGTCTTCGCCACGTCGACGGGCTGCGTCGCCGTCGGCGAGAACCGCACCCTAGTCGAGGCGACCGACTTCGCACCCTGCTCGATCTCGATCCGCCGGTCGGCCGCATCCCCCTGAATCAGCCCGCCACGCTCCAGGTCGGGATCGACGAGGCCCGCGACGAGCCGACCGTGGTGCTGATGGGCGCCTCGTCGGGCGCGATCCAGGTGCCGCGCCTGGTGACGATCCCGGCCGGGGCGACCTCGGTGGGGGTGCCCATCCGGGGCACTGGTGCTGGTCGAGGCCGGGGTCGAGATCCGGGCCGAGCTGTCGGACTCGATCGGCGGCGGGGTCGCGATCTCGCGGCTGTCGGTGGAAAGCAATGAGCCGCGGCGCCCAGGTGGGCGCAAGGCGGAGCCGGCCGGGGCGGCCGGCCATGGTGTGAGTCGCCCAGATCCGCGCTGACCGCGCCTCGGTGGGCCACCCACCGACCCCTGAAGC
>CAVSIS010000024.1:0-163143 GCA_963727925.1 uncultured Acidobacteriota bacterium
GGCCCACGCTCGCAAGATGCTCCTCATCCAGCTCGCCGAATGGAGTCGCCCGCAACAACGCGTTGATGTCCCCGTGGTCGGTCACTCCCGGCTCCTCGGACTCGGCAGGGGGCGAAGTAGAGTCGTGCCGCTTCTGATCGTAACCTCGCACGACACACGATGTCACTTCTCCGCGCGACGTGTCCAAGGCCAGAGCGCGGGGTGCTCAACCCGGAGGGCCCCAAGGCCCTCTCTCTCGATGAGCGCAGCTCATCGAGAGGACGATCGGCGGAAAGCGCACGGGGCGCCACGTCCGGAGCGCTTTCCGCCGAGCCGTGCTCGCGGTACCATCGCGCGGTGAGCCGCGTTGGTCGTTGTGCCGTCGTCACCGTCGCCGCCCTGCTGGCGGCGGCCGGCGGCTGCCGCTCGGGTCCGCGCGCTCCGGTCCAGGCCAGGCGCGTGGTGATGGTCTCCTACGACGGTGTCGGCGGCGATCTCGGCTGGGGCTGGATCACGTCCGGCGTGGCGACGGACCCGAACGGGCTCGTCCCTCTCTCCACTTCCGGGCTCGCGGTGCGCCGGCTGCGCATGGTGACCCCGACCCTGACCGCGGTGAACCATGCGACCCTCGCCACCGGAGCGTGGCCGTCCGGGACCGGGATCATCTCGAACCTGTTCCGGCCGGCCGGCGGGTCGATTCTCGACCGGATGTCCGGCTTCGATGCGCCGATCGAGGCCGAGACCCTATGGCTCGCCGCACGGCGCGCCGGGGTGCCGACCGCGACCGTGCTGTGGCCCAACGTGGACGGCAGCACACCCGAGCGCTCCGCCGACGTCGGCGTCGCATGGCCGACGCGTCCCCTGGCCACGCCAGAAGTGGTCGCCCTCGATCCGGAGAAGGCTGAACGCGTCGCAGACTTGCAGTCGGCCGACGGGCTGTCCCCGATCGAGTGGCGGCTCCCAGTCGAGGTCTACGGCAGCTCCGGCGGTCCGCTGGTCGTCGAGGTCGCCGTCTTCGACGGGGCTCAGGACGGCGTCGCCCGCTACGACGCGGTCGCGCTGCGCGGCCCGGGGCCAGGCGACTGGCAGCTCACGGGGGAGCTTGGCTGGCTGCCGCTCGACGTCGAGGCGCCCGCCTTCTCCGAGGCGCAGCCGCAGCACTGGCGGTCGTGGGCCAAGGTCCTTCGTCTCGACCGCGGCTCGGGCGCGGTCAGGCTGTACCGGGGTGCGTTCTGGCGCCTGCTCGCCTGGCCCGACGACCTCGCCGCGCGGCTCGAGACCGAGATCGGCCCGTGGCCCGGGGCGCCCGACGACCACGAGCTCGCCGCATGGTGGCTCGACGTCCTCCAGGGCATCGATCTGGACACCTACATCGAGCAGGCGGAGCGCCTCGACCGCTGGATCGACGCCGCGATCGAGGTGATCCTCCGCACCGAGCCGACGCGCCTCATGATGGGCTATCACCCCACTCCGGACGAGTACCAGCACTCGAGCCTGATCGTCGAGCGTGACCAGTGGGCCTGGAGCCCCGGCAAGGCGCTCGCCGCCGCCGAGGGCCTCAAGCGCGTCGGCCGCTCGGTGGACCGCTCGGTGGGCGACCTGACGCGGCTCATCGACCCTGCCCGCGACGCCTTCGTGATGGTCTCAGACCACGGCCACCTGCCGATCCACGACGAAGTCTTCGTCAACACGGTGCTCGCCGCGGCCGGGCTGGTCGAGGTTTCCAAGACCAACGCAGGTCCGCGGGTCGCGGCGAACACGCCCATGGTCGCGATCGCCTCGGGAGGCGTCGCCGAGGTCTACCTCAACTTGTCCGGTCGCGAGCCCGGCGGGGTGGTGGCGCCGACCGAGGCCGAGGCCCTGCTCGCCCGGGCGGCGCGCGCCTTCGCTGACCTCGTGTCCGACGGCCAACCGGTGGTGGACCGCGTCTACAACCGGGAGCAGGCGGCCAGGGAGGGCTTCGACCACCCCAACGGCGGCGACCTCGTGGTGCTGCTGCGTCCGGGCTGGTCCGCGTCCTCGGTGCTCGCCCCGGAGCCGATCGCCCCGAGCCGCTACTACGCCCAGCACGGCTACCACGCGCGCTTCGACGGCATGTGCGGGATTCTCCTCGCCCGCGGCGCCGGGGTCGCACGCGCCGAGCGCGCCGAGATGCCGGCGACCGCGGTCGCCCCCTTCGTCGCGGGCCTGCTCGGCTTCCAGCTCCAAAGGTAGCCCTCAGCACGCAGTGAGCAACCGATGCGGGCCCACAGGGACTCTGATCCGCGGCGCATTCTCGAGCAGGCGTGATCGGTCATACCTCCTCGCGCCTCGACCTGAACCCTGACAAGACCTGCGTTCCGAGGCGTTTTGGGCAACCGCGCCCAGGGCGGACCGAGCACTCCTGACCGGCACCGGCACGCCGACTTCATCAGGGATTTACCTGAGCCCGACTTCCGCTTCACACCCGTCTGATGTCCTGTCGTCCGCGGACCGCTTGGGAAGGCCGGTCCATCCATCTCGCGAACGGACGGAGGAACGATGCGGTCGAAAAACTCTGTGTCGGGTTGGCTGACCCTCGCCCTTGCGCTGTGCATGGTGCCCACCCTGGCGTGGGCCGACGGAACGGTCACGGGCGTTGTGGTCGACGGGCTCACCGGTCAGCCGGTGAGCGGTGCTGTTCTGATCCTCGAAGGGACCCAGATCTCGACGCAGACCGATGCCGCCGGGGCGTTCCACGTCGCGGCTCCGGCGGGAACCTACACCGTGACCATCACCAAGGACGGCTTCGACCCGCAGCAGGAGGCGAACGTCGTCGTCACCGACGGCGGGGTGGCCGACATCGCCCTGGTGCTGCTGCCCACCGAGGATGCCGCCGGCGCGGCACCAGCGCCAGCGGCGGAGGCGGGCTCTACGCCCGCCGCCGGAGCCGGGGGAGAGACGACCGGCGACAACGCGGCCTTCAAGGGCGAGGTCACCGTCAGCTCCGAGACCGACAAGACCAGCGAGGAGTCCCTGCTCGCCTCGCGCAAGGGCGCCGCGGACATCATCGACCTCATCGGCTCCGAGGAGATGGGCAAGTCGATCGGCTCCGACGCCGCCGCCGTGCTCCAGAAGGTGACCGGGATCTCGGTCCAGGACGGCAAGTACGTCTTCGTCCGCGGCCTCGGCGAGCGCTACAGCAGCACGACCTTGAACGGCGCCCGCATTCCGACCACCGAGGCCGACCGGCGTGTGGTCCCGCTTGATCTCTTCCCCGCCAAGCTCCTCCAGAACATCAACGTCTCCAAGTCTTACACCCCCGACAAGCCGGGCGAGTTCGGCGGCGGCGAGGTCGACCTCTCGACCCTCGACTTTCCGCTCCAGCAGACCCTCGACCTGTCGCTCGGCGCGAGCTCGCGCAGCGGCACCCGCGGCGAGTCCTTCGGGCGCTTCGTCGGCGGCCTGAGCTGGGACGGCGTCGGCGGTCAGCCCGCCCCCAGCATCCTGCCCCCCGAGCGGCTGGTGCCGAAGAGCTTCGTCAACCCGAGCGGCTTCTCGTCGGAGGAGCTGGCAACGATTGGCCGCGGCTTCGTCGGACGCTGGTCACCGGACGTGAGCTCCGCACCGGCCAACATGGACTACTCCGCCTCCTACGGCAACACCGTCGGACGCCTGGGCCTGATGCTCGCCGCGGTGACAGCGCACGACTACCAGGCGGTCGGCGGCGAGATCCAGCGCTTCTTCGCCCTCGACACCGGCGGAGTCTTCGTCCCCCGCAACGACTACGTGATGAACACCGACACCGAGACCGTGCGCAACGGCCTCGTCGCCAACCTCTCGCTCAGGCTGCGCGACACCGACAAGATCTACCTCCACTCGATGTTCACCCGCCACGCGACGTCGGTGAGTCGCGACTACACCGGGGACAACGGGGCCGCCGGCCAGGTGATCGAGGACACGCGCGACACCTACCGCAAGCAGGACATCACGTCAGTCCGGCTCGGCGGCGAGCACAACCTGTCGGGACCCTGGCTTGGCAGCCTCATCGACTGGAGCGCGACCGGCTCGCGCGCGACCTCCGAGACCAACTATCGCGAGAACATCTTCGGCTTCCAGGAGGACGGCACCCGCTACCTTCTGGTCGGCCAACCCGAGGCCGGCCGAATGGAGTTCCACGAGCTCAGCGAGAACCTCGTCGACGGCGGTGCGTCGTGGACCGGGTTCTTCACCTTCGGCGACAGCACCTACGGTCTGATCAAGGGCGGCCTTGCCACCACCAATCGCGACCGCACCTTCGCGGCCCGCCGCTTCCGCTTCGTGACCCGCGACTCGACCCAGTTCGACCTCTCGCTGTCGCCCGAGCTCCTCTTCTCGGAAGTGAACATCCGTCCCGGGGGATGGGAGATCCGCGAGCAGACCGGGGTCAACGACGCCTACGACGGCAGCCACCGAATCAACGCCGTCTACGCCATGACCGACCTCAACTTCGGCGAGTGGCGCCTGATCGGGGGCCTCCGGGTCGAGAGCTCGCGCCAGGAGGTGACGACCTTCAACCCCTTCGACACCGCCAACCCGGTGGTCTCGGTGCTCGACACCACCGATCCCCTGCCGGCGGTCAACGCGGTCCGCCGGCTCGGCCCAAGCACCAACCTGCGCCTCGCCTACAGCCGGACGGTCAACCGGCCGGACTTCCGCGAGCTGTCGCCGTTCACCTTCGTCGAGGTCACCGGCGGCCGCTCCATCTCGGGCAACCCGGACCTCAAGAGGGCGGTCCTGGACAGCTTCGACGTCCGCCTGGAGACCTTTCCTCGCTCCGGCGAGGTGCTCGCCGCGAGCGTGTTCTACAAGAAGATCGACCAGCCCATCGAACGCTATATCCAACCCACCAGCGAGCTGCGGACCTCGTTCACCAACGCCGACTCGGCGACCCTGTGGGGGCTCGAACTCGAGGCGCGGCGCTCGCTCGACGCCCTGTGGAGCAAGCTGCACTTCTTCTCGATCAACATGAACTACACCTACACCCACTCCGAGGTCACGATTCCCGACCTCGCCCTGTCCGTGATCACCAACACCAACCGCCCGCTCGAGGGACAGTCAGCCGACCTCGCCAACTTCGCGCTCCAGTTCGAGCAGCCGGAGTGGGGGACGGTCGCCCGGGTCGGCTACAACTACACCGGGCGCCACATCACCGATGTCGGCGCCTACGGCCTGCCCGACATCTACGCGACCTCGCGCCCGGATCTCGAGGTGGTGGTGTCGCAACGCCTCGGCTTCGCCGACGGTCTCACCCTCAAGCTCTCGGGCGCCAACCTGCTCAACAAGGGCTACGAGTTCCGCCAGGGCGAGGCGCTCCAGCAGTACTACCAAACCGGCCGTTCCTACGGCCTCAGCCTGTCCTACAGCTTCTTCTAAGCGGTGGGCGTGCACGCGATGTCCCAACGCCGCAACGTGAACCCCGGAACCGATCTCAATAGGAGGTGCCCATGATGAAGCGTGTCCTTGCGATGTGTGCGGCCGTGCTGACCGCGGCTCCGCTGCTGGCGGCCCGGCCCGACAACCATGCTGCGCCGGTGCGCAACCCCTCGGGGCGAACCTGGGTGACCCCGGTCCATCTCACCCCGGACGCGGCGGCGGCGGCAGCCGCCCGCGCGGCGGAGGCGATGACGACCCAGGGCGTGCGCCCGGCCGTGCTGCTCGAGACCAACACCTACACCTTCGCGCCCGGCGAGAAGATGCAGCTGCGGGTCAGCCTCAACCCGAACGGCGCCGCGGAGCCGATCACCCTGTACATGTACTGGCAGAACCGGATGACCGGCGCCAAGACCTTCTACAACATTCCGGCGGGCGGTCTCATGACCGGCGGTGAGGTCGCGGACCTGTTCGGCGACCCCGGCGCGCCGGTGGCGATCAACGTCCCGACCTGGAACGACCTGGTTCTGCTCGGCTCGGCGGTCGACTCGACGGACGCCGGCTGGGGCCTCAATGGCGCGCTTGGCGGTTCGATCACTGCACCGAGCGGCCAGACCGGCCTCTACCAGTGGGTGATCGAAGTCCGCGACGCAATGGGCCGCCAGGTGATCTCGCGCTCGAACGCGATGTTCTCCTACATCGAGGACACCATCACCCTGGCCGGCGACATCGGCTCCGACATGACCCTCACCGCCAACAACCGCTACGTCCTTTCCGACTTCGTCGAGGTGACGGAGCCGCACGTGATCACGATCGAGCCGGGCACCGTGATTTACGGCGGTGACCCCCGCGCCAGCCTGTTCATCGCCAAGGGCGCCAAGATCATGGCCGACGGCACCAACATGCGGCCGATCGTGTTCACCTCGGCGCAAAAGGTCGGCGACCGCGCCCAGCGCGACTGGGGCGGCCTCGTCCTGTTCGGCCGCGCGCCGATCAACGAGCCCGGCGGCCAGGCCTACCTCGAGGGGCTGCCGTCCGAGGCGCGCTACTCCTACGGTGGCACCGATCCCCATGACAACTCGGGGGTGATCCGCTACGTGCGGCTCGAGTTCGGCGGCTACGAGATCGAGGCCAACCAGGAAATCAACGGCTTCACCCCGTGCGGCGTCGGCGACGCCACCGTGGTCGACTACCTCGAGGTGGCGTTCGACAAGGACGACGCCATGGAGCCGTTCGGCGGCACCATCAACGCCAAGCACCTGCTGTTCATCAGCAACGCCGACGACGGCATGGACGGCGACCAGGGCTGGCAGGGCAAGTTCCAGTTCATGGTCTCGATCAAGAGCCCGATCAACGACGAGAACGACAGCAACTTCGGGATGGAGTGGGACGACAACGCCAACGACTACACGCTCCTCCCGCGGACCTACCCGCAGGGCTACAACATCACAGCGATCGGCACCGGCGGGATCAACGGGATCGGCAACTACGGCGGCGTCATCCGCCGCGGCGCGTCCTGCAACATCCACAACATCATCATCATGGGCGCCAAGAACGCGCCCGTGACCTTCCGCAACGACGAGACCTTCAACCAGGTGGGCTCGCCCGAGAACCCGCTCGTCTTCGACCACAGCATCCTCTACGGCGACTTCTCCGACGCCAAGTTCCCGAACTCCAGCGACAACGCCGCCTTCACCCGCGACTTCCTCTTCACCACCATGAGGCACAACCGCAACGTCGATCCCAAGCTCAACTTCGGCTGGCCGTGGTCCGCGGTCTCGTTCATGATGCCGGACGTCTCGCCCCTGCCGGGCTCGCCCGCCCTCGACGCGGACTACGCGGCGACCCCGCCGGATGACGGCTTCTTCGACACCACCGCGACCTACATCGGTGCCATCGGACCCGGCGACAACTGGGTCCTGAGCGGCTGGGCGATGTTCTCGGACAACTGAGCCACGGCATGAGCGGAAGGAGTAAGGACACCATGAAGCGAATGATGATGACCCTCTCGGCCCTCGCCCTCGCCGCGCTGCTTCCCGCCGCGGTCTCGGCGCAGAACCTCACCGCCGACCTCGCCGGGTTCTCCGGCGGCGCCGAAGGCGGCTCCGGCTACGCGGTGCTCACGATCAACGGCACCGACATCAGCTCGACCATCCTCACCCAGGCCGTGGACAACCCCACCGCGGCCCACATCCACCGCGCCGCGGACGACAGCATGCTGATCGACCTCGGCGTCACGTTCGCCGGCGCGCTCGGCACCGGCACGGTGTCGGCCGATGCTTCGGCACTCGCCGAGGTCGTCGCCAACCCGGCCGGCTTCTACGTCCAGGTCCACTCGCAGGCGTTCCCGTCCGGCGCGATCCGCGGCGCGCTGCGGAGTGTGGCTTCCGGCGGCGGCGCCGTCACCCTCTACTTCCCGGTCGCGGCCAGCATCCAGGGCCAGGCCGGCACCTTCTTCAAGACCGACGGTCGGTTCGTGAACCGCTCCGGTCAGATCGCCACCCTGACCATCGACTACTACGCTGAGGGTGCGGCCGGGAACGCCGCGCCGACCGCGACCACCAGCGCCACGATCGCTCCCAATCAGGAGCTTGCGGTGGACGACGCCGTCAACACCCTGTTCGGGGTCAGCAACGGCAAGGGTGCGATGGTGGTGGCGAGCGACGCCGGCATCAGCGGGGACATGCGGATCTACAACGACCAGACCGTCGCCGGTCTGGGCACCTTCGGCCAGTTCGTGCGCGGCCTGCCGATGACCGCGGCGAGCGCCTCCGGGGTGCTGCCCTTCCTGTCCAACGAGCAGGCGGGCTCCGGCACCGGCTTCCGGTCCAACATCGGCTGGTTCAACCCCTCGGCGACCGCCCAGACGGTGACCCTGCGCGGCTGGGACGCCGACGGAACCCTGCTCGGAGAAGTCACCCGCACGGTCAACGGCTTCGCCCAGGAGCAGTACAACGTGTCCGCCCTGTGGTCGGCCCTGGCCACCTACGGCAACTTCTACGTGACCTACGAGTCGACCGGCGCGGTCTTCATGTACGCCTCGGTGGTCGACAACGTCAACGGCGACGCCGTCTACGTTCCGGCCAGCCCGCTCGGCTGACCACTGCGACGAGCCTTCCCACAAGCGTTCGTCCGTTCCGCGATCGGCCCCGGTGGCGACACCGGGGCCCATTTTCGTGGTCCCGCGGGTCGAGGCCAACCCGACTGGGTGTGGGACGACTCCGGGAGTCAGGCAGCGGGCAGCGGGCGGCCGGAACGGGACCGGCCTCCTGACCGCCACGGCCGTGCCTCCCGATCCCGGCTTCCCGCGCCCTGCCGCCCGCAGCCTGATCCCGCACCCGAACGCGGAGGCAGGAGCAGCTGGGCGCAATCGCAGGGGGTGTGGGTCTGAATCCGGGGGACGGGCAGCGGGCAGCAGGTGACGGGGTCGGGCTCGAGGTTCCACGGGTGGCCGGGCTGGCTGGACGGAGAGTGTGCTGGCTCAGCTGGAGTGAGTAGGCGACCGCCAGTCGGCAGTCAAGGGCAGGCTCGCTTCGCTCACGGCCTGCGGCCGCCCCTGACAGCCGACTGCCAGCCGCCTTGGCGACAGGTATGAGCCAGCACACTCCCCCGTCCAGCCAGCCACGAACCTCCCACCGCAGCCTGCCTCGGGGCCGGGCCAAGCTGCTCGCGCTCACAGTCGCCGTAGAGCTCGCCGCGACCCTCGCCGAGCTGTCACTGCCTCGCGGGCTGTCACATCTGCGGGACCTCGTGGTCCGGGCCGCCGACAACTCGCCGCGAGCAGCCCAGCGATCGCGTCGTCATCGCGAAGCGAGGACGACTGCAGGAGCGAGCTGATCGGGGGGAGTCACAAGCCGCGAAGCGGCGCAGTAACACCGCGCTGCGGCTGTCGGAGGCGAGCGGGCGGACGCTGGGCAACCGATACCAGCATCTCGAGGCCGCCTATGCAGAGAACCAGGAAGTGCAGAGCGATCTCGTCCTGATGCGAGCACGCGGCGTCGAGATCCCTGGCGCCGTCCTCCGCCACGCGGATCGGCTGGGCGGTCTCATCTACGGGCTGCTGCGCGCAGAGCTGCGAGATGCAGGCAAGTGATGGCTTGGTGTCTTGGTGGTTCAGGACCCGCTATCCACAGAGGAACCCTGTTCTTCCGAGCGGTTGCTTCACAGAGTGTGGCCAAACCGGAGGGACTTCTCATCTAGGAGCAGCACAACGACAGAGAAGCGATTCCAGACGTCCCGGCAGCCCCTGGGCTCGCGGTAGGATGGAGGCGATGGGAAGTGGCGGTCGGCGATGGCGGCCCTGGCTGGCGGCGGCGGCCGCCGCGCTCTCGGTCATGCCGGCCGCGGCCGGCGAGCGGCCGAGCGAGGTCGTGTCGCTCGCGGGCGCGATCTCCGCCGAGGCGATCCGGAACCACGTCGAGATCCTGGCCAGCGACGCCTGCGAAGGGCGCGGGCCGGGCTTGCCGGGATCTTCACGGGCGGTGCGCTATCTCGAGGCGCAACTCGCAGCCATCGGTCTCGAGCCGCTCGGCGAGGGCGGCGGCTGGCGGCAGCAGGTACCGCTTGTGATCTCGACGCCGCAGCCCGGGACGACCCTCGAGCTGTCGAGTCTCGGTGCCACCCGGGCGCTCCGGCTCGGCCGCGACTACCTGCTGCTCACCTCCGGCGATCAGACCATCGTCCCGCGGCCGGTCCCGGTGGTGTTCGTGGGATGGGGGATCGTGGCGCCGGAGTTCGACCACGACGACTACGCCGGCCTCGACGTCCGCGGCAGGGTGGTGGCCTTCCTTGACGGCGAGCCGCCATCGAGCGACCCGGCCTGGTTCGGTGGCGACCAACCGACCGTCTACGCGTCGCCCGAGACCAAGGAGAGGATCGCGCTCTCGCGGGGCGCCGTCGCAACGATCCTGCTCCCGGTCGGTCAGCAGGCGGTGGCCTCGTGGTCCCGTCGCGTCCGGGCCTACGGCTTCCCCGCGGTGCTGCCCGCCGCCGACCTGCCGCGGACGCTCTCGATCGAGCTCTCCCCCGACCAGGTGCCGGCGCTGTTCGCGGACGCGCTTTACTCCTTCGACCGCATCCTGGCCCTGCGGGCGTCCGGGACGGCCACCGCCTTCCACCTCCCGGTGTCGCTGCGCTTCGTCGGCGAGTTCGCCGTGCAAACGGTGCTCGAGCCCAACCTCATTGCGCGCCTGCCGGGCTCGGACCGGGGCCTGGCCGACACCGCGGTGGTGCTCTCGGCGCACTGGGACCACCTCGGTCGCGGCCCTGCGGTGGCCGGCGATGCGATCTACAACGGCGCCGTCGACAACGCCAGCGGCGTGGCCGGCGTGCTCGAGATCGCTCGGGTGCTGGCCGTGCAGCCGACCCGGCCCCGGCGCTCGATCATCGTGCTGCTCACCACCGCCGAGGAGGCGGGCCTGCTCGGCGCGCGGACCTTCCTCGCGCACCCACCCGTCCCGCTGTCGCGGATGGTGGCGGACGTCAACGTGGACGGGCTCGCCTTCCTGTCCGACTTCCGTGACCTGATCGCGATCGGCGGCGACCTTTCGGACCTCGGCGACCGTCTGCGCCGCGCCGTGGCGCCGCTCGCGCTCGCGGTCCACGAGCCGCCGCAGGAGATGTGGAGCGCGGAGGCCTTCGCGTACTCCGATCAGCTCGCCTTCGCCGAGAGCGGCGTTCCGTCGATCATGGTCAACGAGGGATTCGACTGGCCGGGAGTCTCCCCGGGGGTTGCCCTGCGCCGCGAGCTCGCGTGGATGCTCGAGGTCTACCACTCACCCCAGGACGAGTCCATGCAGGCCATCGACTGGCAAGCGGCACGACGTCACGCCGGCGCCGTGCTCGCGCTGGTGGCAGGCCTCGCCGACGACCGCCAAGCGCCCGCGTGGCGCCCTGGCGTGCCCTACGCCTACCAGCGGCTGCTCAGCCTCGCCGAGGAGCGCGCCCGGTGAAGGCCGGGATCGTTCTTGCCGCGGCCCTCGCTGCCGGCTGCGGGTCGACGGGGATGCCGGCGCCCGCGCAGCGACCTTCGGACGCTCCGGTCGTACGGGTCGTCGGTTCGGACACCATGCTGCTGCTCGACCGCCGTCTGGCGGAGGCCTTCATGCGCGCCCACCCCGGGGTCGCGGTCCGGGTCGAGGGCGGCGGCTCCGGGACCGGGATCGCGGCCCTGATCGCGGGTGAGGTCGAGATCGCCGCGGCCTCCCGTCCGCTCGCTGCGGACGAGATCGAGGCGCTCTACGAGAGATTCCGGACCCTCGGCGTGACCTCCCTGGTTGCCCGGGACGCGCTCAGCGTCTACCTCAACCCGGCTAACCCGATCCGCGATCTCACGCTGGTCCAGCTTGACGGCATTTTCTCGGGGTCGATCTCCAACTGGGCACAGGTCGGCGGGGCCGACCGCCCGATCCGCGTCCTGATCCGGCCAACGAGCTCCGGGACCCACCGCTTCTTTCGCGACCACGTGCTCAAAGGCGCGCCCTACCGGAGCGACGCGAAGGTGCTCGCGCGCACCAACGACATCGTCGAGGCGGTCGCGGCCGACGTCGACGCGATCGGCTACGGCGGCGTCGCCTACGGGCCCAACGTCATCCACTGCGCGGTCGACGGCGTTGCGCCGCCGACGCCCCAAGCCCCGGGGGCCGACGGCTACCCTCTGTCGCGGCTGCTCACCTTCGTCACCGCGGCGCCGCCCGAGGGATGGCCCCGCCGCTTCATCGACTGGGTCCAGGGGCCCGAAGGCCAGGGCGTGGTGCGCGAGGTCGGCTACCTGCCACTCTGGGAGCGCGCGCAACCGGCGTCCTGAGCCTCCGGCTCTCCGATTCCTCGCCGTGAAGTCCATCCAGGCTGCGCTCCGGAGTGTGCGTACTGGAAGGAAAAACGGGGACGCGCTTACCGGATCCACGTAAGACACACATGAACCCCCTGTGAGAACTCAGCGAACTTCATGAGGTCTTTACATCCCTGTCCCAGCCTCCCCCCGGGAGATCTCGGCGGCCGAGCCGCCAAACACAAGGAGTGCACATGCGGAACTGGAAGCTGGGGCTGGCGACCGTGCTCATGATGGCCGCAGCGGTGACGGTGCTCGCGGCCGAACCCGGAGAGCTCGACCCACTGCTCAAGCTGCTCGTGAGGAAAGGCGTGATCACCCAGGAGGAGGCCGAGTCGCTCCAGGTCGAGGCCGCAGCCGAGCAGGCGAAGCCGGCGCCGGCCGCGGCGCCCGCTCCGGCAGCGCCGGCGTCCGCGCTGAAGGGCCTCAAGATCGGCACCACGACCTATCTCTCGTACCAGGACGGGCGCAGCGCTGGGAGCGACTACAGCCGCTTCACCATCAAGCGCGGCTACATCGACATCCGGCAGTCGATCACCGAGGTCTTCTCGGCCCGCCTCACGCCGGACGTCACCCAGGACGCAAGCGGCGACTTCAAGCTCCGCTTCAAGTACGCCTACGGTCAGTTCCAGTGGAAGCAGGCCGGCTTCCTGGGCAAGCCCACGGTCGAGTTCGGCCTCGCCCACATGCCGTGGCTCGACTTCGAGGAGAGCATCAACCGCTACCGGATGCAGGACACGATGTTCCTCGAGCGCAACGGGATCTTCAACTCGGCCGACACCGGGGTCCTGTTCGGCGCCAACTTCGGCGGCGAGATGCCCGAGGACTACCGCAAGAACGTCAACTCCCACTACGCCGGCCGCTGGGGCTCGTTCCAGGTCGGGATCTACAACGGCGGCGGCTACCACGCGGCCGAGGCGAACACCAACAAGGTGCTCGAGGGGCGGTTCACCCTCCGGCCCCTGCCCGACGCCGTGCCCGGGCTGCAGCTCTCCCTGGTGGGGGTCACCGGCAAGGGCAACGTCAAGGACTTCCCGGGCGCACCGGCGCCGGACTGGAGCGTGTTCGACGCAATGGTCAGCTACGAGAGCCCGCGGTTCGTCGCCACCGGCCAGTGGTACTCGGGCGACGGCAACCAGGGCGGCACCGCGGTCAAGGCCGACGGCACGGCGCGCTCGCAGGAGGGTTGGTCGCTGTTCGGCGAGGCACGGCTCGATCCGGCCCGCCAGTGGGCCGCCATCGCCCGCTACGATCACTTCGACTCCGACGCCGACAGCTCGACCAACGACGTCCAGAAGCGCTCGATCCTCGGCCTCGCGTGGTGGTTCTTCAAGGACAACGCGTGGCTGCTCGACTACGAGCAGGTGGAGCACAGCCTCGACGGTCTCGACACCGACCACCGGCTCCAGCTGACCCTCCAGATCAAGTACTGACCGCGGCTGCCGGCGGTGCGGGGACGCTGCCGCCGGCACCGCTTTACACCATCTTCACGGCATCCGCCTAGCGTCCCACGGATCAGCATCCCGGTTCACGAACCGGGGCGACCAAGGAGAAGACCATGAAGCTTCGTCGTCATCTCGCGGCCCTCACGCTCGCCCTCGGCGCGGCCGGCCTCGCCGCCGCCGCCGGCCCGAGCATCGACCCCAACCTGCCCGCGTACACGCCCGTCGAGGGCCTGCGCGGCACCCTCAACGCCGCCGGCTCGGACACCATGCTCGAGCTCCAGACGCTGATGGCGGAGGAGTTCAACAAGCTCTACCCCCAGGTCAAGGTCCAGATCGAGGGCAAGGGCTCCTCGACCGCGCCGCCGGCGCTCATCGAGGGCACCGTCCAGCTCGGCGACATGTCCCGCGACATGAAGAACAAGGAGCTCGACGCCTTCGAGGAGAAGTTCGGCTACCAGCCGACCCGTTTCGACGTCGCCCTCGACACCCTGGCGGTGTTCGTCAACAAGGACAACCCGATCAAGTCGCTGACCCTGCAGCAGGTCGACGCGATCTTCTCCAAGGGCCGCAGCTGCGGCTCGCCGAGCGACGTCAGCGTGTGGGGCCAGCTCGGGCTCGGCGCCGACTGGGCGACCGCGCCGATCTCCCTGTACGGCCGCAACGCCGCCTCCGGCACCTACGGCTTCTTCAAGGAGCACGCGATGTGCAAGGGCGACTACAAGGACTCGGTGAAGGAGCAGCCGGGCTCGGCCTCGGTCGTCCAGGGTATCGAGAAGGACCGCTACGGCATCGGCTACTCCGGGATCGGCTACGCGACCTCCGGCGTCCGCACCGTGCCGCTTTCTCCCGCCGAGGGTCAGCCGGCGGTTCCGGCGACCTCCGAGCACGCCAAGGACGGCAGCTACCCGCTGGCGCGGTTCCTCCACGTCTACATCAACCGGGCCCCCGGCAAGCCGGTCGACCGCTTGACCGCCGAGTACCTCCGATTCATGCTTTCTGCACAGGGGCAGCAGGTCATCGTCAAGGCCGGGTTCGACCCGCTCGACGCGAAGTTCGTCGCGACCCAGCTCGCCCAACTCGCAAGGTAGGACCGGATCTGGTGGCCACCCTGCTCACCGAGCAGCACAAGGACCGACTCGCCGGCGCGGTGATCCGCGCCGGCGGTCTGTTCGTGATCGTGGTGGTCATCGGCATCGTGGTCAACATCGGCTATCAGGCCGTGCCCTTGTTTCTCGGGGCGCGGCAGGGGCCGCTCGAGAGCTTCGCCCACGGTCCCGCGCTCGCGGTGGGCTCTGACCCCCGGCGCGAGACCCCCTGGGCTCTGAGGCCAGATGGCACGATCGACTTCCCCGGTTCGTCGGTGGACGCCGGTCGAGGTCCTGCCGTCGCCGGTTCACCTGGTCGCCGCCGACACCGAGATCCACGATCTGGTCGTGGCCCTGGCCGATGACGGCACCGTCGCCGTCGGCCGCGTCCGCTTCAGCGACCGCTGGCAGGACACGATCCGCTCGACCACGGCACGTTGGCGTCCCTCGGCCGATCCTCTCCACCTGCCCGAAGGCCGGCACTGGCAAGGTGCCACGGCCAACGTCGACGAGGACGGCGCAGTCCTGGTCGCGGCGTGGGACGTGGACGGCGGCCTCGAGCTCGAGCGCTGGGACCCGGACGGCGAGAAATGGACTCGTCAGGCCGCTCCCGCCGTGGCCCCGATCGCGACCGCGACGGTGGCCGAGGGTCTCGGCGTCGCTCGCCGTGGTCGAGCGCGACGGGCACCTGCGCGTCTTCCGCCAGCCGAGCGGCGAGGAGCTCGCCGTCGAAGGTCTGCGAGAGCCGACGGCCGTCGTCCGCTATCTGATCGGCGGCGGCACACTGGTCGCCGCCGGCGCGAACGGCTCGGTCGCGGTGCTGCTGCAGGTCCCCCGGGTCACGGTGGTCAACCACTCCGACCGGACCGGCCCATGCAGCAGGCGTTGTGGTGCCGCCGGGGGGCGAGCGGGTCGTTCCAGACGACCAGGTCGGCGCCGCGTTCGCCTCGCGGCCCGACGTCGAGGTCGCCTCGGCGGTGCCCGCGTGGGAGGTCGTTCGCGAGCTGCCCGGCCTCGGCGCGCGGCCGACCGTGATCGCGCCCTCGGACCGGCGACGCGGCTTCCTGGTCGGCGGAGCCGACGGCACCGTCGCGCTCTTCTTCTCGACCTCGGCGCGGCGCCTGCTCGACAGCCGCTGGGGCGATGGCCCGGTCACGGCGCTCGCCATGGACCCCAAGGCGGACGGGGCGGTCGCCGCGGTCGGCGCCGGGCTGGTGCGCCGCAGCATCGACAATCCGCACCCCGAGGTGACGCTCCGAACCCTCTTCCTCCCGGTCTGGTACGAGGGCTACGCGGCGCCGAAGTGGGTCTGGCAGTCGACCGGCGGCAGCGACGCCTTCGAGCCCAAGCTGAGCCTGTGGCCGGTGCTGTTCGGGACCCTCAAGGCGACCCTGTACGCGATGCTGATCTCGGTGCCGCTGGCGCTGCTCGCCGCGGTCTACGTCTCCCAGCTCGCGCCGCCCTGGGTCCAGACCCTGGTCAAGCCCACCCTCGAGCTGATGGCCGCGGTGCCCTCGGTGGTGGTGGGCTTCCTGGCGGCGCTGTGGCTCGCGCCTCACCTCGAGGGCGCCCTGCTCGGCGCGCTGCTGTGGCTGGTGACCTTGCCGCTCGCGGTGGTGCTCGCGATCGGCGTGTGGCGGATGGTGCCCGAGGCCTGGCGCCGTCGGCTGCCGCCGGGAGGGGAGCTCGCGGTGCTCCTCGCCTCCGCCGCGGCGGTGGGCTGGGGGGCGTTCGCGCTCGCGGGACCGCTCGAGGGCTGGCTCTTCGACGGCAACTTCCAGCGTTACCTGTTCACCGACCTCGGGATCCGCTACGACCAGCGAAACGCCCTGGTGGTCGGGATCGCGCTCGGCTTCGCGGTGATCCCGGTGATCTTCACCATCGCCGAGGACGCCTGCTCGGCGGTGCCGGGCGCCCTGGTCAGCGCGGCCCGCGCGCTCGGCGCGACCCGCTGGCAGACCGCCGTCCGGTTGGTGGTGCCCGCCGCCAGCCCGGGCCTCTTCGCCGCGGTCATGCTCGGTCTCGGCCGCGCGGTCGGCGAGACCATGATCGTGCTCATGGCTGCCGGCAACACGCCGCTGCTCGACCTGTCGGCGTTCAACGGGATGCGCACGATGTCCGCCGCGATCGCGGTCGAGATCCCGGAGGCGCCGGTCGGCGGGACCCTGTTCCGGGTCCTGTTCCTGACCGGCACTCTGTTGTTCGTGCTGACCCTGGTCCTGACCACCGCCGCCGACTCGGTCGGGCGCTACCTGCGGAGGCGGTATGGCCGCTTCTGAGGCCCGGCGTCCTCGCCTGCATTCCTCACCACCTCCCTACTGCGGGCGCCGATCTGCCAGCCATCGCCGGCCCTTTCACGACTCGGCGCCTGCGACGTATGTCGCCATTTCCACCCCCCGCCCCTCACAGACCCGCCGCCCCCGCATCCGCCCGACCTCCGCCCCCCCGGCGGGTGTCCGCCTCGGCGACTCGCCGCTCAATGATCCAGCGCTGACAGGCGTCTCGACGCCCTCGTCACGTGACGTGGTGAGGAATGCACGCTAGCCTCGTTCGGCGCAGGGCGATGGCGCCCGGCCTGCCCGGGGTGTGGACCACCGCGCTCGCGACCGCGCTGGTGCTCGGCCTGCTCGCGGTGCTGCTGTGGATCGTGGTGTCCAACGCGATCGGGTGGTTCTGGCCCTCGCGGGTGGCGGAGGTCGTGCTCGCCGACGGCCGTGTGCTGGTCGGCGAGCCGAGCGGGCGCGAGCCGATCCACGGCGCCACGCCGGGCTCCGAGACCGGCGGCGACCAGGTCCAGTTCAAGACCGGCAACCGCGACCTCGGCGGACGGGACTTCGTGTGGGTGAACGAGGCCGACATCGTCCGACGCTCGTTCCCGGACGACCTCGTACGGGTGGTGCGGACCGAGTACGGCGACGCCTTCGGCCGCATCACCTCGCTGTCGGGCACCGACGGCTCGGTCGTCGATCGGCCCGCGGTCGAGCGGGTCAGGTCGCTGCTCGAAGAGGGCGAGGGTCTGCGCCACGAGCGGGAACGACTGATGAGGCGGTCGGAGCGGGTCCGCGCGCCCCTGACGCACGCCGAGGAGGCGCTCGACCAGGTCGAGCGCTCCGCCCGCTCCGCCATCCCCGAGGCCCGTGCGCGGGCCGAGCAGCTCAAGGGGCGGATCGACGCGCTCGGCACCCAGCTCAACCCCGAGCTCGACACGATCTCGAACAAGATCGTTGACCTCGACGCGCGCCTCGCCGCCGGGGGGCTCGAACTTGCCAGTGGGTCCGACACGCTCCGCGTCCCCCTCGGCCACGTGCTCGAGGTGCTGTGGCCGAACCGGATGGGGCTGCTCGCCCGCATCGTGCACGCGCTCCGCGAAGGGGCGCTGTTCCTGGTCACGGATCCGCGCGAGGCCAACACCGAGGGCGGCGTCTTTCCGGCCCTGTTCGGGACCGTTCTGCTGGTCCTGCTGATGAGCCTCGCGGTCGTCCCGCTGGGCGTGATCACCGCCGTCTACATGACCGAGTACGCCCGCGACGGCGTGCTGCTGCGGCTCGCCAACCAGGCGGTCAACAACCTCGCCGGGGTGCCCTCGATCGTGTTCGGGATGTTCGGTCTGGCGTTCTTCATCTACGGCGTCGGCGGCAGCATCGACCGCGCGTTCTTCGCCGACCGGCTGCCGACCCCGACCTTCGGCACCGGCGGCATCCTGTGGGCCTCGCTGACGCTCGCCTTGCTGACAGTCCCGGTGGTGGTGGTGGCGACCCGCGAGGGCCTGCTCGCGGTGCCCCGGAGCTGGCGGGAGGGCTCGCTCGCCCTCGGCGCGACCCAGTGGCAGACCCTGCGCCGGATCATCCTGCCGGCCGCGATGCCCGGGATCCTGACCGGCCTGATTCTCGCGGTCAGCCGCGCCGCCGGCGAGGTTGCACCTTTGATGCTCACCGGTGCGGTCAAGCTCGCGCCGAGCCTGCCGCTCGACGGGACGCCGCCCTTCCTGCACCTGCAGCGCAAGTTCATGCACCTCGGCTTCCACATCTACGACGTCTCGATGCAGTCGCCCAACGTCGAGGCGGCCAAGCCGATGGCCTTCGCCACCACGCTCGTGCTGCTCGGGCTGGTGGTGGCGATGAACCTGACCGCGATCGTCATCCGCCGGCGCCTACGTCGGGCCTACCGCGGCCAGGCGGTGTGAGGACGCCCATGACCGACTCCCGAGCGATGCTCACCTCCCGCGACCTCGACCTCTTCTACGGCGAGACCCAGGCGCTGAAGAAGATCACGCTGACCATGGTTGAGCACCGGATCACCGCCCTGATCGGACCTTCCGGCTGCGGCAAGTCGACCTTCCTGCGCTGCTTCAACCGCATGAACGACGTCATCGAAGGGGTCCGGGTGACCGGCGAGGTCCGGGTCGACGGTCAGGACATCTACGATCCGGCGATCGACCTCGAGCGGCTCCGCAAGCGGGTCGGGATGGTGTTCCAGAAGTCGAACCCGTTCCCGATGTCGATCCGCGACAACATCACCTTCGGGCCACGGATGTCCGGCGTGCGCGACCGTGCCCGGCTCGGCGAGACGGTCGAGCGCTCGCTCAAGCAGGCCGACCTCTGGCAGGAGGTCAGGGACCGCCTCGACGACTCCGCGCTCGACCTCTCCGGCGGGCAGCAGCAGCGGCTGTGCATCGCGCGCGCGCTCGCCAACGAGCCCGAGGTGCTGCTGCTCGACGAGCCCGCCTCGGCGCTCGACCCGATCTCGACGGCCAAGATCGAGGAGACCCTGCTCCAGCTCAAGGACCGCTACACCATCGTGATCGTCACCCACAACCTCCAGCAGGCGGCCCGGATCGCCGACTTCACGGCGTTCTTCATGCTCGGCGAGCTGGTCGAGTTCTCCGTGACCACGGCGATGTTCACCAATCCGACCGAGAAGCTCACGGAGGAGTATGTGACCGGACGTTTCGGCTGACTGATAGGATGCCAGCACTGGGTTCCCGACCGTCCGCGCCCCGCGACCGCCCTCGGGCGAGCCCCGACGGCGGCGGCGTGGACGGGCCCGAGCTCGCGGGCCTTCCGCGGGGTGCCCGAGGAGATACGATGCAGCGACAGTTCGAGATCGAGATCGAGCAGATCAAGCAGACCGTGCTCACCATGGCCGGGCTCGCCGAGAAGTCCCTCGAGGACGTCAGCCGCGCCTTAATCGAGCGCGACTCCGACCTCGCCCGGGCGGTGATCGACCTCGACGACGAGATCGACCGCCACGAGGTTCTGATCGACCAGCTCACCGCCGAGTTCATCGTCCGCCACCAGCCGACCGCGGTCGACCTCCGCTTCGTCCTGGTCGCGATCAAGCTCGGCCCCGAGCTCGAGCGGATCGCGGACAACGCGGTCAACATCGCGCAGCGGGTGCTCCACCTCAACGCGCGGCCGCCGGTCAAGCCTCTCATCGACCTGCCGCGGATGCTGGCGGTGGCGCGGGCGATGGTCAGCGACGCGATCTCCGCCTTTGTTGCCCGCGACACCGCCCTGGCGCGCGAGGTCATCCTCCGCGACGACGAGGTCGACGCGCTCTACGTCCAGATCTTCCGCGAGCTGTTGACCTTCATGATGGAGGACCCGTCCACCATCACCCGTGCACTCGACCTGATCTTCACCGCCCGCTTCGCCGAGCGGGTCGCCGACCAGGCGACCAACATCGCGGAGGAGGTGGTCTATCTGGCCGAGGCGCAGAACATCCGCCACACCCCGATCGACGGCGGCGAGCGCAAGCACAAGGAGGAGTTCCCGGCGGACTGAGCGCCGCCGCCGAAGGAGGAGCCATGTCCCGTGAACGGATCGCCCTCGTCGAGGACGACGCCGACCTCTCGGCCAGCCTGGTGATGGCCCTCGACCGCGAGGGCTACCAGACGACCCGCTACGCGACCGGCCGCGAGGGCCTCGACGGGATCCTCGGCAGCCCGCCGGACCTCGTCCTGCTCGACCTCAACCTGCCCGATCTCGACGGCCTCGGCGTGTGCCGGGAGCTGCGCGACACCGAGGCCGTGCGCGACCTGCCGATCATCATGCTCACCGCCCGGGTCGAGGAGTCCGACCGGGTCCTGGGCCTCGACCTCGGCGCCGACGACTACATCACCAAGCCCTTCTCCCTGCGCGAGCTCAAGAGCCGGGTCCGCGCGCTGCTGCGCCGGCGCAGCCTCGACGGCGGCGTGCCCGAGGACGAGTACCGGGACACCCGGCTCGCGGTGCGCCGCGGGCCGATGGACGTCACCCTCGAAGGCAAGCCGGTGCGGCTCACCGTGCGCGAGTTCGAGCTGCTGTGGTACCTGATCACCAACCGTCCCAGGGTGGCCTCGCGCGAGCGTGTGCTCGAGCGGGTGTGGGGGATCTCGTCGGACGTCGAGACCCGCACCGTCGACGTTCACATCCGCGCCCTGCGCGCCAAGCTCGGCGCCGAGGCGATCGAGACCGTGATCGGGGCCGGCTACCGCTTCCGGGGCTTTCCGTGACCGTCCCGCGCCTGCTCCTGCTCGCCGCCATCGCCTCCCTGCCCCTCCTCCTCGTCGCCCAGCTCGGCGCGCCCTCGCCGGCGGTGCTGGTGCTGCTGTGGGTGCTCGCGGTGGCGCTCATCGTCGGGGTGGTCTGGGAGCGGCTCGGACGGCCCCACGCCGAGCTCGTCGACGAGCTCGGCGCCGCCGGCGGGACCGAGCCCCTCGCGCAGCTGCGCGAGCTCAAGGAGCACCTCGCCTCGCGTGAGCGCGAGCGCGACGACCTCTCGCGGCTGGTCGAGAACCTCTCGGCCGGGCTCGGCGAGGGGCTCCTGATGGTCGACCACGGGCTCCACCTGCGCCTGGTCAACCCGGTCGCCCTGCACTTCATCGGCGTCGAGGAGATCAAGCCGGGAACGCACCTGCTCGAGGTGGTCCGGGTCCCGAGCGTGGTCGCGGCCGTCCGCGCGGCGGTCGCCGGCGGCCGCTCGGAGCGGGTGCTGGTGGAGAACCCGCGCGGGCTGTGGGAGGTGCGGGCCTTCCCCGCCCCCGATGGCGGCGCGGTCGCTTTGCTCGCCGACGTCGGCCTGGTGCGCCGCTCGGCGGAGTTCCGCCGCCGCTTCGTCCAGGATCTGTCCCACGAGCTGCGCTCGCCGCTGACAGTGCTGCGCACCAGCGTCGAGGCGATGGAGGGCGAGGTTGATTCCCGCGTGGCAGAGATCGTTGTCCGCCAGGTCGAGCGCATGACGCGACTCACCGACGAGCTCTACGAGCTCGCCTCGATCGAGGCCGGCCAGGTCGAGCTCAAGCCGGAGCTCCACCGCCTCGCCGGAATCGCGAGCGAGGTGGTCGACGACTTCTCCGCCCACGCCGAGAGCGCGGAGGTCGAGCTCCGTCTCGGCGTGCCTGACGAGCTCTACTGCACCTGCGACCGGCGCGCCCTCTCGCGGGTGCTCTCGAACCTGGTCGACAACGCGATCAAGTACAACCGACGCGGCGGCTGGGTCGAGGTTCGCGGGTGGTCGTCGGGCTCGGCAGTGATGTTGAGCGTGTCCGACAGCGGGGTCGGGATTCCGGCCACCGAGCTCAAGGCCGTGCTCCAGCGCTTCTACCGCCTCGACCGCGCCCGCACCCCCGGCGAGGGCGGCCTCGGTCTCGGCCTCGCGATCGTCAAGCACATGGTCCAGCACATGGGCGGCACGCTCCAGCTTGACTCGCGCGAGGGTCTCGGGACTGAGATCACTCTGACGTTTCCGACCCGGCCGGGGATCGCGGCGGTCGAGAGCGCCGACGAGGCCGATCGAGCGCAGGAGTAGGGCACCGTGGAGCTCTGCCCTCGCCGTCTCCCGCTGGCGACGGCCACGCGCATTTTCAGGCGGACCGAGTCCAGCTGCGGGTCGGGATCGGGGCAAAGACGGCGACCAGCGCCATCCGCACAACGGCAACGTGCCGGTGCCGTGTGAACCAATCGTGAAGCTGCGGTGCGTGGGGGCCCGACGCGCTACCCTGCCTGGGACGATGCATGTCAACCCCGGACCGCCGGCAGCGTCCGATGCACGTGTGGCGAGCTGACGCGATGACGCCGACTCGAGCCGATCTTTCTCAGCTGGACGACGAGGTTCTGGTGGCGGCGGCCCGTTCCGGAGACCGCGAGGCCTTCGGCACCCTGGTCGCCCGCTACCAGCGCCGGGTGTGGCGCGTGTGCCGGCAGTACGTCGGCGCCGACGAGGCCGACGCTGCGGCCCAGGACGCCCTGATCAAGGCCTTCGTGCGGTTGCCCTCGTTCGACGGTCGCGCGGCGTTCTCGACCTGGCTGACGCGGATCGCGATCAACACCTGCCTCGACGAGCTCCGGCGCAGGAAACGCGAGGGCCCGCGTGCCGAGGATGACGACGGGACCGGCGGCAGTGTGCTGGCCGGGCTCGCCGATGAGGCCGCCGACCCGGAGGCTCGAGCCGCCCAGCGCCAGGCCCTGGCCCGGCTGCTGGCGTCGGAGCGCGCCCTTCCGGCGCGCCAGCGCGAGATCTTCCGGCTCCGCTTCTACGCCGAACTCGAGCTGGAGGAGATCGCGGCCGCGCTCGCCGTCCACGTCGGCACTGTGAAGACACAGCTGCACCGCGCCGTGCACCGAATGCGGCGCGAGCTCGGAGACGTACGATGACCACGCATCTCGACGAGAAGAACCTGACGCGAGCGATGGCGGGGCTGCCGCTGGCTGCGGCCGCCGCCGCCCACCTGGCCGAATGCCTGGCCTGCAGGCGGCGGGTCGAGCGTTTCGGCGAGCAGCTCCACGAGCTGCGCCGCGCCCGCCTCGGAGAGGAGCCCGACTGGGAGGCCCAAGGCCTCGCCGTGCTCGAGCGTCTGCCGCTGGGTGCACCGGTGATCGCCATGGCGCCGCACCGGCGGGTGCGGCTGCTCGCCGCGGCGGCGATGATCCTCGCGGCGCTCGGCCTGGGGGCGCTCCAGCTGGCCCGGCGGACGCCAGAGCCCGTCGCCCCGGTGCCGGTGGAGCGAATCCTGGCCGAGGTCGACGCGACGCTGAACGGTCCGATTTACCCGGGGTTCGAGGCGCTCGAGCCGATCGTGCCCGATGCCGACGAGCTCCAGGCCGTGACGAGCAATCCGACGTCGTGAGCGGGCCGGAGGGAGACGACGACGATGATGCGACGAGTGATGATGACGCTACTGACCCTGCTGCTCGGAGCCGGTCTCGCGGCCGCCGAGCTCAACATCCCATCCGGCCGGTGGTGGGAGAATCCGCGCGTGGTCGAGAGGATCCACCTCAGCGAGAGCCAGCAGACCGCGATCCGCGACCTGGTGGTGGAGCACGCCCGGCGCATGATCGACCTCAACGCCGACGTCAAGCGGGCCGAGCTCGACCTCGCGGAGCTCGTCGACCGCGACATGCTCGCTCCTGACCAGGTCCGGGCGGCCTTCGCGGCGCTGCAGAAGGCGCGCCAGCGGCTCGAGAACGAGCGCTTCGAGCTGCTGCTCGCGGTGCGCCAGAGCCTCACCCGCGAGCAGTGGCGCGAGCTCGACCGCATGCGACAGGAGTTCATCCAGCGGCGAGCCGACGATCCGCGCCCGGGGGCGCCGCGCCCCGGCGGGCCGCTGCGAAGACCCGGACGGTAGGGGCCCGGGCCAGGATCTCTTCACGGTTTCGGTCCGGGGCGGGCCGTTCTCGGCCCGCCCCGCGTTTCTTCCGCTTTTCACCCTCCTAGAGGTCCGGCCGGGCCCCTAGGATTTGACAGATAACCTGCAATTTGCTAAAAGGATCGCCCTCGTATGGGGAGAGGTGTGGAATGAGCGATTACGCGATCGTTGAGCATGGCGGCAAGCAGTACCGGGTCAGCCCCGGCGACGAGCTGTGCGTGGAGCGGACTGAGCCCGATCTCACCAGCGGGGATCATCTCCTCTTCGAGCGGGTGATGCTGGTCAACCTCGGCGAGGAGCTGAGAGTCGGCAAGCCTTTGGTGGAAGGCGCCTTGGTCCGCAGCGAGGTGCTGGCCCCGGTGCGCGGCGACAAGGTGATCGTGTTTAAGAAGAAGAAGCGCAAGGGCTACAAGCGGACCACCGGCCACCGCCAGGACTACTACCGCGTCCGCATCGAGGCCATCGAGGCGTAGGGGGAGATATGGCTCACAAGAAGGGTCAGGGTTCGAGCCGCAACGGGCGTGACTCCAACGCCCAGCGTCTCGGCACCAAGGTCGGAGACGGTCAGCTGGTGAGCTCAGGAACGATCCTCGTGCGCCAGCGTGGCACGCGGTTCAAGCCCGGCGTGAACGTCAAGCGTGGCAGCGATGACACCCTGTTCGCGGTCGCCCAGGGGCGTGTCAAGTTCCAGGACCGGGGACGCATGGGCAGGTTCATCAGCATCCTGCCGTCGTGATTCCGGGCCGCGATGTTCATCGACTCCGCGCGGATTACCCTCCGGGCCGGCAGCGGAGGCAACGGCTGCGTGTCCTTCCGGCGTGAGAAGTACGTCCCGCGCGGTGGCCCCGACGGGGGTGACGGCGGTCGGGGCGGCTCGATCATCCTGCGCGCCGAAGCCAGCTTCAACACCCTGCTGCACCTCCATCATCAGCGCCTGATCCGGGCGCCGCGAGGCCGCCATGGCGAGGGATCGAACCGGACCGGCGCCAGCGGCGGCGACGTCGTGCTCGCGGTGCCGCGAGGCACGGTCGTTCGGGACACTTCAAGCGGCGAGGTCCTCGCCGATCTGGTGGAGGCCGGTCAGTCGGTTGTGATCGCCCGGGGGGGCCGGGGCGGGCGGGGCAACGCACGCTTCGCGACCTCGACCAACCAGGCGCCGCGCCGCGCCGATCCCGGCCAGACCGGCGACGAGCGAGAGGTCTCACTCGAGCTCAAGCTGCTTGCCGACGTCGGCCTGGTTGGCCTGCCCAATGCGGGCAAGTCGACCCTGCTGTCGCGCATCTCGGCGGCGAGGCCGAAGATCGCGGACTACCCGTTCACGACCCTGGAGCCGCACCTCGGCGTGGTCTCGGCACCCGGGGACGACACCGTCACCCTGGTGGTTGCCGACATCCCTGGACTGATCGAGGGCGCCCATCTTGGCGCCGGGCTCGGCATCCGCTTCTTGCGCCACGTCGAGCGCTGCCGAGTCCTTGCCCACCTCGTCGATCTCGCGGAGCCCATCCCGGTCGCGGCGCGGGTCGCGACCATCCGCGACGAGGTCGCAGCCTACTCGGCGGACCTCGCCGAACGACCTTGGCTGCTCGTCGGGACCAAGCTCGACGCGGTCGCCGAGCGCTCACTCGCCGTCGCCGAGTTGGCCACGGTCGCCCGCGCTGAAGGAGTCGAGGCGCTCGCCATCTCCGCGGCCACGGGCGAGGGCATCGACACCCTGATCACCGCACTGCTCAACGCCGCCACGCCCGACCGGGACCTTTCCGGATGAGAGCGCGGATCGCGATCTACGGCGGGAGCTTCGACCCGTTCCACCTCGGTCACCTGGTGCCGACGGTGCGCGCGGAAGAGACCTTCCGCTTCGACGCGGTCTACTTCGTGCCCGCCGGGCGTCCGCCGCACAAGGACGGCGAGCCGCTGACCCCCGTCACGCACCGGCTGGCCATGGTCGCGCTCGCCACCCTCCCGTACGAGCGCTTCTTCGCGTCGGACGAGGAGGTCTTCGCCCAGGGGCCGACCTTCACCGTCGACACCGTGCGTCGGTTCCGCGACCGCTTCCCGTCCGCGGTCCTGTACTTCCTGCTCGGCTCCGACTCGTTTTCGCAGATCGGAAGCTGGGATCGGTGGCGGGAGTTGGTCGACCTCGCCCATCTCGTCGTCCTTCACCGAGCCCACATGTGGGGTCCGGAGCTCGAGCAGCGGGTCCCCGAGGTGCTGCGCCCACGCCTGCGCACCGTGGTCCCGTTCGAACGCGTCCCCGATCCCGAGGAGGCCACCATCTACCTGCTCAACCACGAACCGTTCCCGATCTCTGCGACCTCGGTCCGAGAGCGCCAGCGCCGCGGACAGCCGATCCGCGAACTGGTCCCGCACGAGGTCAACACCTACATCGAGAAGTACCGGCTGTACCGGCACGAGGGCGTCCTGGAGGACGGGCATGTCTGACCCCGACATCGTCGCCGCCGTGACGACCGCGGTCGAGGCGGCGCGAGCCAAAAAGAGCTTCCAGATCGTCGCTCTCGACGTGTCGGAGATGACCTCGCTGGCCGACAGCTTCGTGCTGTGCTCAGGCGCCAACCCGCGTCAAGTCGGGGCGATTGTCGACAACGTGGCCGAGAAGCTGCGTAGCGAGGGCCACCGTCCCCTGCACGTGGAGGGCGAGTCGACCTGCGAGTGGGTGCTGATGGACTACGGGGACTTCGTGATCCACGTGTTCTGCGAGGAGCGGCGCAACTACTACGCTCTCGACCGGCTGTGGTCGAGCGCACCCAGGCTCGAGGTCGCGAGCGCACTGCCGGGCGAGGGGTCCTCCGAGCGGTGAAACTGCGGGTGATCTGGTTCGGGCGGCCGGCCGCGAGCCCCTACGAGGCCGAGGTCGCGATCTACCGGCAGCGCGCGAACCGGCGCTGGCCGGCCGAGGATCTGTCGTTGAAGCCAGTCCGCTCCGGGCGGGACGCGGATCCACGCCGAGCGGTGGCGGCCGAGGCTCTGGCGGCGCGGCGCGTGGTCCCGTCCGGCTGGCGCGTGGTGGCGCTCGACGAGACCGGCCGGCAGCTCGACAGCCAGGCTTTTGCTGCCTGGCTCGGGGGCGCCGAGGCGGCCGGGAGCGAAGGGCTCGCCATGGTGGTCGGATCGGATCTCGGCCTCGACCCCGACCTTGCCGCGTCCGCCGACCTCCGGCTGTCGCTGAGCGCGATGACCCTTCCGCATCTGCTCGCCCGCCTGCTGCTCTGGGAGCAGCTTTACCGGGCCAGCGACATCCTCGCCGGCGGTGCCTACCATCGTCGGGGCATGTCGTAGCCTGTATGTCTCACCAGGTCGCTGCTGCGGGCACCGATATGCCAACCATCGCGGGCCCTCTCGCTACTCAACGCCTGCGACGTGTCTCGGGACACGCCTCGGCGTCTCGTCACTCGATGGCTCCACGCTGGCAGGCATCTCGGCGCCCTCGCGACGCGACCTGGAAAGACATACAGGCTAGAATGATCGAGCGTTTCGATGTGAGCCTCTTGGCGCTCGCTCCGGTTGAACCGGCGCAGCGTGATCGGGGCGGCGTCAACGGCCGTCGAGGTCGGGCGCCTCGGGAGGACTGAAGCCATGAACCGTGACGACTTCGAATCGTTTCGCACGCTGCTGCTGGCGAAGCGCGACGATCTCATGGCCCGCGTACGCGCCGCACGTAGCAGCGAGCACGAGGGCAACGGGGAGGACGCTCCCGACCTCGGCGACCGCGCCCTGACGACCATGTCGCGCGACCTCAGCTACCAGCTTTCCACTGGGGAGCGGCAGATCCTGAAGTCCATCGACGAGGCGCTCAAGCGTATCCAGGACGGGAAATACGGCTCGTGCACCAACTGCGGTCGGAAGATCCACATGCAGCGGCTGCAAGCGGTCCCGTGGGCTCGCCACTGCATCGACTGCCAGGAGCTCCAGGACCGCGGCGACCTGTGACGTGGCACCGGTTCTTTTGTTCGCATGCCCGGACGATTATCTGCTCGAGGAGTCTCTGAGGGAGGCGGCTGCCGCGGCCTGTGCCGCACTCGGCGTCGAGGCGGAGTCCCTCTCCGAGGAGGCATCGCCAGCGGACATCGCCTTCGAGGTTCGCTCACCCTCCCTGTTCGCATCGGCACGGGTGCTGCTCGTGGCCCACGCGGGCCCATGGGTGTCTGCCTCGCCGCGCCAACGAGGCGTTCGCAAGCGCGCGGCCGACGACTTCGACGCGAGCCTGCTCGAGCCGCTGGTCGAGGTGGTCTCCCAGGGCGTGCCGGACGAGGTCGCGCTGATCCTCGGAGCATGCTGCGCCAACGCCCCGAAGGGACCGCTCGCGGACGCGGTCAAGGCCTCGGGTGCCGATGCGCTGTCATGGCTGCCGCTGCCGGCCGATCCCAAGCCGTGGGAGGAGACCCTGCTCTCCGACGAGCAGACTGCATCGCTGCGCAGCCTGCTCGCGCGCGTGGTGCCCGAGGCCCGGTTCGAGCGCGACGCGGAGGGCCTCCTGCTCGAGCGGCTCGGGTTCGCCCCGAGGCGCCTGGTCGCCGAGGTCCGTAAGCTCGCCACCGCGGCCGGCGGCGAACCGATCGACGCCGAGCTGGTGCGGCGCCTGGTGTTGCCGCGCGAGCGGTCAACGGAGGTCGTCCGCGATGCCGTGCTCGCGCGCAGCCCACGGCCCGTCCTCGAGGTGCTCGAAGCCGCCGCTCGGGGCGAGGCGGTGCGCGACTGGCGCGGAGAGGAGATCGCCCCGGGACGCGTCGCGGGCGTCGTCCTCGGTCAGATGGCGAACCTGCTCGGGCAGCTTCTGACGGTGCGCCGGCTCGCCGCGACCTGCGGCCTCGAATCAGAGATGGACCCGCGTCGGACCGGCAGCCGCGGATGGTATCGGAACGAGTTCCAGCGACGCCTGGCGCCGGCGCTCGAGGCCCGCCTCGCCGATGGTGACGGGGACCTGCTCTCCAGCCGGGGAGGCAAGGCGCCGTCGCCGTGGGTGCTGCAGCAGCTCTTCCGCGGCGCCGGCCGCTATGACGAGGAAACGCTTGTGGCCGCGCTTGCCGATGCGGCTCGCACCGAGGTCGGCCTGCGCGGGTCCGGCGAGCTCGAGGCGCTCGCCGCTTGGATCGGCCGCCACCTTGCCGGGGTCGTCGCGTGAGCCGCCTCGGCGAGCTCGAGGCGCGGCTTGAGCGCCTGCAGGCGGTCGTCGACGCCAGCGTCCTGGTGAACTCGACCCTCGACCTGCGCCAGCTTGCCGAGCACGTCGTCGACATCGCGACGCGGCTGATCGACGCCGAGCGCGGCAGCCTGTTCCTGGTCGATGCTGCGGCCGGGACCCTCAGCTCGCTGGTCGCCCAGGGCATCGGGCAGTCTCCGTTGCGACTCAAGGTCGGCGACGGCATCGTCGGTGCCGTGGCGGCCAACGGAGAGGCGGAGATCCTCAACGACCCCTATGCCGACGCCCGCTTCGACCCCGGTGTCGACCGCGCCACCGGTTTTCGCACCCGCTCCCTGCTGACCGTGCCGGTGAGCGATCGCGACGGCATCCTGGTCGCGGTGCTCCAGCTGCTCAACCACCGCGGCGCCGGATTCACCGCAGACGACGTGGCCTTCCTTGGCGAGCTCGGGGTCCCGTTCGCCATCGCCCTCACCACGGCCCGCATGCACCGCGACATCGTGGCTCAGGAGCGGATGGGCGAGGAGCTGCGGCTCGCAGCCGAGATCCAGCAAGCGCTGCGACCCCGCGACCTGGGCGGGATCCCCGGGCTCGAGGTAAAGGCCCTGGTGCGGCCGTGCCTCGAGGTCGGCGGAGACTACTACGACGTGATCCCGACCGGCTCCGGTACGCGCTGGTGGCTGGTGGTGGCGGACATCTCGGGCAAGGGCGTCTCGGCGGGCCTGATCGCGTCCAACGTCCAGGCCTACATGTGGAGCCGGCGCGCAGACCGGCGCTCGCTGGCTCGAGTGGTCGAGGAGGGCAATGATCTGCTCTACCAGCTCACCCAGGGGCGCAAGTACGCCACCATGGTGGTGCTGGAATGGCAGCCGGCGCAACGGCGCCTGAGCTGGGTCAACGCCGGTCACCCGCCGGTGATGCTGGCCCGCGCGGGGGTGGTCGAGGAGCTCGGGGCGACCGGGCGTCCCATCGGCCTGCTGCCTGAACAGCGGTACGAGGCCGGCAGCCGCGTGCTCGAGCCGGGTGACCTGTTCGTCCTGTACACCGACGGTGTGCCCGAGGCCGGCATGGGCTCCGATGCCGGGGAGTACGGCCTCGAGCGGCTCGCCGAGTGTCTTGCGGGTGCATCGACCGCGCCCGAACTCGTCAGCCGCCTCTCGGCAGACCTTGCCTCGTACCTCGAAGACCGCGCCCCGGACGACGACGTGACCGTGCTGTGCGCGCGCGTCGTCGCGGGCTAGGAGTGTGTAGCTCTTAGATGGATGGTGGATTTCGAGCGCCGTGAAGCCTCCGTTGAGGCGCATTCGAGGAGCAGTACGTGAGAGTACGGGCCGAGAATGCAACCAGGACGGGGCTTCACGCCGCCCGAAAGACGCCGCGCACGCTATGGGCTCGACACTTCTAGCCTGCACCTCTCACCAGCTCCCTTCTGCGGGCACCGAGATGCCAGCCATCGCGTGCCCTCTCGCAACTCGCGACCTGCGACGTGTCGTGTGACACGCCTCGGTGGCTCGTCCCTCGATGGCTCCACGCTGGCCGGCATCTCGGCACCCTCGCGACGTGACCTGGTGAGACATGCAGGCTCGAGGGGCCGTCGCGAGCCGCCGTTGAGATCGGCCATGGGCTGTACTACTCTCGCCCTGACAGCGGCGGGGGTCTTCGCGACTGCCCGAACGGTCGTAGAACCACCAGCAGGCAGGGGGAAACGCAACCACTATGGGCATGTTCCAGGTCGCCGTCGTGATCCTGCTCGGGCTTGCCGTGGCCGACCTGATCGTGGGCGTCAGCAACGACGCGGTCAACTTCCTGAACTCGTCGATCGGGTCGCGAGTGGCGCCCCGCAAGGTCATCCTGGCGATCGCCAGCCTCGGCATCCTGGCCGGGGTCACCTTCTCGAGCGGAATGATGGAGGTCGCCCGCAAGGGCATCTTCCACCCCGAGTACTTCACCATGCCGGAGCTGATGGTGGTGTTCTTGGCGGTGATGCTGACCGACATTATCCTGCTCGACCTCTACAACACCTTTGGTCTGCCGACCTCGACCACGGTGTCGATCGTCTTCGAGCTGCTCGGGGCCGCGGTCGCCGTTTCCGCGATCATGCTCCACCGCGCCGGAGCAAGCGTTGCCAACCTGGTCGACTACATCAACACCGGGAAGGCGCTGACCATCATCTTTGGGATCCTGCTCTCGGTGGTCGTGGCGTTCTTCAGCGGGGCGCTGGTCCAGTTCGTCAGCCGCGTCATCTTCACCTTCAACTTCGAGCGCCGTCTGCGCCGGTGGGGCGGCCTGTGGGGTGGCGCCGCCCTGGCCTCGATCGTGTACTTCATCGTGATCAAAGGGGCCAAGGGCGCCTCGTTCCTGACCCTGGACACCGTGGCGTGGATCAACGGCCACTCGCACCTGATCCTGCTCGGGTCGTTCGCGGTATGCGCGGCAACGCTCCAGTTCCTGCTCTGGTTCACCCGCGTCCAGATTCTGAAGGTGATTGTCCTGGTTGGCACCTTCGCGCTCGCGATGGCGTTCGCCGCCAACGACCTGGTCAACTTCATCGGGGTGCCGCTCGCGGGCTTGAGCGCGGTGACCGTCGGCGTCGCCAGCGGTACGCCGCTGACCCTGCCGATGGTGGCGCTCGAGCAGCCGGTCCGCTCCAACACCCTGTACCTGCTGGTAGCCGGGGTGATCATGGTCGCGACCCTCTGGGTGTCGCGCAAGGCGCGCAGTGTGACTCGGACCGAGGTCCGGCTCGGCCGACAGGAAGAGGGTTACGAGCGGTTCGAGTCGTCGGTGCTGTCGCGGGCGATCGTGCGGCTCGTGGCCGCGGTCTTCGACAGCTCCCTCAGGGCGGTTCCGGTGCCGGTCCGGAGGTGGATCGCGAGCCGCTTCGATCGTGCCGCCTTCCGGCCGCATCCCGATTCCGAAGGCGCGGTGCCCTCGTTCGACCTCCTGCGGGCGGGCGTCAACCTGGTCGTCGCAGCCGCCCTCATTTCGCTCGCCACGTCGTACAAGCTGCCGCTCTCGACCACCTACGTCACCTTCATGGTTGCGATGGGCGCATCGCTCTCCGACCAGGCGTGGGGCCGGGAGAGCGCCTCCTACCGCGTCAGCGGCGTGCTGACGGTGATCGGCGGCTGGTTCTTCACCGCCATGATGGCGTTCACAGTCTCGGCGCTGTTCGCGACCGCGATCTACTTCGGGCGCTCGATTGCCGTGCTCGGGATCGCAGTGCTCGTGCTCGCCGTCATCCTCCACACCCACCGGGTGCACCGCAGCCGCGAGCACGAGGAGCGCGCCGCCGAGGTCTTCAACCTGCGCAAGATCACCGACGCCGACGCCGCGATCGCCACCACTTCCGAGCACGCCGGGGTTCTGCTCGGCGAGGTCCAGACGATCCTCGACGCGGCCTTTGCGGGGGTGTTCGCGAATGACCGCCCGGCCCTGAAGGCCAACCGCTACCGGCAGCGGACCGTGCAGCGCTGGTCCAACGTCATCGCCGCAAATATTTTCAAGGTCCTGCGTCTGCTCCACCGGGCGGACGTCGCGGAGTCCCAGCGCTACGCCCAGACCATCAGCTCTCTCCAGGAGATCACCGAGAGCCTGCGCGACATGGTGATGCGGGCGCACCTCCACGTGGCCAACAACCACGCCGGCCTGCTCGTGGCGCAGAAGGGGGAGCTCGGGCAGGTGCGGCAGCAGGTGGCGGAGATCCTGGGAACGGCGTCCGAGGCCTTGCTGAAGCGCTCCCATCCAGGCGAGGCGGCGGTAGCCGAGCGCTACCGCAAGCTCCGCCTCCTGGTCCACGAGTTCGACCAGAACCAGATCCTGCGCATCCAGGACAACTCCTCGAAGACCCGGCTCAGCATCCTGTTCTACAGCTTCCTGTGGGACTCGCTCAAGATCGCCGAGCAGACCCTCTACCTGCTCGGGGTGTTCCGTGAGCCCATGGCGCTGAGGCCGGAGAGGGAGGCCATGATCGGGCCGGCCGAGCTCGTTTCGCAGTGACGCCCGCTGCCAGGAGCGCGAGACACGAGACGTGAGACGAAGGACCTCCGCGACCGTAGGGGCGGAGCTTGCAGGCTGGCTCACGACCCCCACCGGCATGGTTTCCCAGGTTCAGAGGGTGCGACTTCCAGCCTTCTGAGTTGAACCGCAAAGGCCGCGAAGAACGCGAAGACCGAAGCCAAGAGTCTTCAAAACAACTACTTTGCGTTCTTTGCGTCTTCGCGGTTCATATTCTCGTGCGCGCCCGAACAGGCATTGCCGAGCGAGGACTGGGGGATCTCCCCGGGCTTCGAGATAGCCGGCGTGCCTCCGCCCGGAGCACAGAACGCGAGGCGCGAGGTTCGAGAGGTGAACCGTCGCGCCCGGGGACGCTCCCGGATTGAAGCGTGCCGGTCAGAGCAGCTCGAGGAGCTCGTCGAGACGCTCGATCCGGCACCGGCCGTTGGCCGCGAAACGGTGGTCCCGGTCGATCAGGACGGCTCTGAGACCGGCGGACCTGGCACCCCGGTAGTCCTCGATCGGGCTGTCCCCGACATGAACGGCCGCGTTCGGCGTCGTTCCGAGGCGCTCCAGCGTGCGGCGGAAGATCTCCGGGTTGGGTTTCTCGATCCCCTCGATGCGCGACACGGTGACGGCATCAAGGTAACGGACCAGGTCGAGGCCGGCGAGGATCTCCGGTAGCCGGCTGTCCCAGTTGGAGACCACCGCGAGCCGCAGCCCGCGCTGCCGCAGGGCCGCGAGGGTTGGGTGAACCTCGGGGTAGGTCCGCCACAGGGACGGTTCGGCGAAGGCTGCCCAGAGCTCCTCCAACACCGGTTGCCACGGCGCATCGTGGCCGAGTCGGACGAGCACCCGGCGCACGAAAAGGCCCCACCAGGCGCGCTCCCCTTCCGGCCCACCGCCGTAGCGGTCCTCCCCCGGCGGTGAGTCCTGTTGCATCGCGGCCCAGGTGTCGGCAAATGCGGGCGCGACCTCCTCCGGGGTCACGGCGCGCCCCAGCCGGCTCATTGCCCTGGCGTACAGGACCGGGGCCGGCGGGTCGGCGTAGAGCAGGGTGTGACCCGCGTCGAGACAGATGACGGACAGGGCGGGGCGAACCATCGCGGGCATTCTAGCCTGCACTTGCGATCGGATCTGCGATACTGCCGCGATGCAGGTCGACCGACTCCACCGCGCCCCTGTTTCGGCCCGTTTCCGCCGGGACGTGTTCGCGATCCGCCGTGGCCTCGCCCTCCTTGCAGTCGTCATCTTCGCGGCCCTGACGGCCGTTGCCCGAGAGGCCCCGACGACGGGCGCCGTCCAGACCCGCGCCGAGCACCACCTTGCGGAGGCCGTCGCAGGGGGACTCGAACCGACCGACATGTACCACTTGGTGCTGGCGTTCGGCTGGAGGGAGACGCTGCCCGACTGGCGCTGGATCGCGCCGGCCCTCGATCGGTTGACGTCGGCCCGTCCGGTGGATCCGCTGATGGCTGCGGAGGTGCGCCTGCTGCGTGCTCGTGTGGCCCTCGACGAGGGCCGTCCGGCCGCTGCCCGGGAGCTCTTCCAGGCCGACGGGGGCTTGAGCGGCTGGTGGCTGTCCGGGCCCGTCCCGCTCGACGAGCTTGAGGACTTCGCGACCCGCGCCGAGCCGCCTGCAGCCGCCGCCCAATGGCGCCCGGTGCCGGGAACTGACCCCGTCGGGTGGGTCCGGGTGGCGGGCCTGGTATGGCCGGCCCAGAGGCGGATGGTCTACCTCGCTACCACAGTGGCCAGCGAACGCGAGCAGCCGGTGGCGCTGCGCCTCGGCGCCGCCCAAGTGGCGCGGGCGTGGCTCAACGGTACCGAGGTGCTGACCACTCCCCGACCCCTTGCCCACGCCGAAGACCAGGAGACCGCAGGCGCATGGCTGCGCCGGGGGAACAACCTGCTGGTGGTCGCGGTGGCCTCCGAGAGCGACGACTGGTGGCTGCGGGTGCGCGTGACCGCGCCGGACGGCTCGCGCGCCGCCGGCGTGCGCGAGGAGAGCGTGCCGCCCCAGGCGGTGCCCGGGCTCGACAGACCGGCGCCCGAGGTCCGCTCGCTGGAGTCCGAGCTGCGCGCGGCCGTGGCCGCCGGCCGGCCGAACGCCCGCATGGCGCTCGCAGCCTACCTGGTGAACCGTCCGTCCCAGCCGCTCGACAGCGGCGATGCGCGGGCCGCTTGCGCTGCTGCGCGAGCCGAGGCGCCGGGCGAGGCCCGGCTGCTGGAGAGCCTCATCACCACTGAGCCCAAGGCGTTGCGGACGCTGCTCGAGGAGGCGGTCGAAGCTGACCCCGAGCTGGTGTGGGCGCGGATCGCCCTGGCGGCCTGGTACCACAAGCACGGGCTGTTCAGCGAGGCGGCGGCCCGTCTCGAGCCGGCGCGAGACGAACCGGTGGTCCGCGCCGTCCAGCTCGACATGGAGGCCGACCTGTGGGGCGTGCTCGCCCTGCCCCGCCTCGAAGCCCTCTCGTCGCGTGCTCCGCGGTGCGTGGAGGTCGGCGTACTGCTCGGGCGCGAGGCGGTGGCCGCCAAGCGCTGGACCACCCTGCACGAGGTCCTCGGCGGGCTGCGCAAAATCGTGCCGGGACGACCGGAGGTGCTCGAGCTCGACGAGCGGGCGGCGGTCGAGTGCGGCGACAGCGCCGGGCTCATGCACCAGATGACCGTTTCGCTCGAACGCGACCCGAACCTCGCCGGGATGAGGGTCCGCCTCGCCCGACTCGATCTTGCCGCCGGTGATACCGCGGCCTCCCGCAGGGTGCTCGAGCAGGGTCTTGAGCGGAGCCCCGACGACCCCGATCTCCTTCTCGAGCTGGCGCGGCTCGAACACGCCGACGGTCACGATCAGGCGGCCACGACCCTCGCCCGCCGACTGCTCGAGGTGCGTCCCCAGGAGCGCCGCGCCCAGCGCTTGCTCCGGCTTCTCGGCGAAGGCGAAGACGACAGCGCCTGGCTGCGCCCGCCGTCCGAGCTGTGGAAGCTCGCCGACGCCGCTGCCGGCGAGGGACCGGCGGTCGCGGTCCTCGAGCACCAAGAGCTGCAGTTCCTGCCCGGGCAGCTGACCGAAGAGCGCGTCCAGCGCGCCTGGCTGGTGCGAACCGCCGCACAGGCGAAGGACCTCGAGGACTCCGCGGTCGCCTACGTTCCAGAGCGTCAGCGCTTGCGGGTGCTCGCCGCCCGGGTGCTGCGACGGGACGGCAGCGAGGTGAGCGCCCGCCAGAACGACGGCCCGCGGCTCGCCGAGCCGGAGTTCAACCTTTACTACGACACCCGGTTGCGTCGATTCGACTTCGCACCGCTCGAGGACGGAGACCTGGTCGAGCTCAGCTACATTCTCTCGGAGACCTCGGAGGCCAACGAGACCGGACCTTACCGGGGCGGGCTGATCACCATCGGCGGGGACCTGCCGACCCATCTCGAGGAGGTCGCCATGGTCAGCCGGGACGGTGTCCTGCCTGCCTGGGAGCTCGCCCATCTCGAGGCCGAGCCGGTGCGCAGCGACGAGCCCGGAGGCGGCGTCCGACTGCAGTGGGTGTGGCACGAGCTGGCTGCGGTGCCGCGGGACGTTCCCCCCGCGCCCCGCCTCACCGTCCAGGCCTACCTGACGTACTCCAACCACCCCACCTGGGGAGAGCTCGCCGATTGGTACGGCCGCCACGTCGCGCCCCGCATCGTCGCCTCGCGTCAGGTCGAGGAGCTCGCTCACCGTCTCACCGACGGTCTGCCCGACCGGAACGCCAAGATCCGGGCGATCTACCGCTATGTCACCGACGAGATCCGCTACGTCGGGCTCGAGCTGGGCGAGCACCGGTTCCGGCCGTTCTCGGCCGACTGGGTGCTCAACCACGGCATCGGCGACTGCAAGGACAAGGCGGGCTTCCTGGTCAGCCTGCTGGGAGCGGTCGACATTCCGGCGCGCATGGTCCTGCTGAGGACCGCCGACGAGGGCCCGGTCGCATCGAAGCTGGCGGTGCTCGAGGACTTCAACCACGCCATCGCCTACCTGCCCGAGGACACGATGTGGCTCGACGGCACCGCCTCGGGCCATGACCCGACCCTGCCGCCCGGTCTCGACCAGGGTGCCTGGGCCCTGGTCATCGAGGGACGAGACAGCCGGCCGGTGACCACGCCGGTGGTCGGCGCCGGCGTCGACCGGCTCGACTTCTCGCTCGCCCGGGGGGATGCTGGCACCGTCGACGTCTCGGTCGCGGTCGAGGCGACCGGCGACGCCGCCAGCCGCCGGCGAGGCACCCTTTCCGGGAGCCAGGACCCACGCCGCATCGCGCGCTGGCTCCAGGACATGTTCCCCTCCGCGAGCATCGTCGGTGAGCCCGAGATCACGGTCCGGCCGGGACGTGACCCGGTCACTCTCAAGGTCCACGCCACGGTGCCGCGGGCCGCTCTGCTCGCCGGCGGCGGCATCCCGACCTACCCCGGTGAGCTCGACCTGGTGTCGCGGCTCGCCCCCGGCGGAGAACGCCACGGTCCCCTCCTGATCACCGTCGAGCCGCGCCAGGAGTGGTCGGTGACGGTCGACCTCGGTCGTCCGCCGACGACCCGTCCCGAGGCGCTCGAGCTGATCTCCGACATCGGGAAGCTCCGGCTGACGGTCGAGCCGCGGGCGACCGGCTGGCGTCTCGCCGGAACCTTCGAGCTCACTCCGGGTCTGCTGCCCGCCAACCGCGCGGGCGAGCTGCGCGACTTCCTGGTCCGGGTCGAACGGGCCCTGGCCCGTCCCCTGGAGGTCCCCTGATGTGGCGCCGTGCCGCGCTCGCCGTCCTCGCCGCGCTGGTCGCTTCACCGGCTGTCGCCGGCTGGTCGGAGGTCACTCAGGGCGACTTCCACTTCGACCTTGAGGCGGCGAGGCGGGCCGCCCTCGACACGGTCGGCAACGCCCCCGACTCGGCCGACGCCATCGCTGCCGCCGGCTGGTGGCTGCACAACGTCGACGTGATTGCCGAGCCCGAGGCCCTGCTCGCTGCGGCTCCCGACGAGCGCGATCCCGAGCTCGGCTTCCTGCTCGCCCGACTCGAGGCGGAGCTCGCGCGCCGTCCTCCAGCCGGAGTGCCGGCATCGGTCGAACTCGCAGGGCCGTTCGGGGTCTTCGACACCCTGGACATCGAGCGCGGCGTGGTTCCCCCGGACGCCGGCCTGCCCCCGCCGGGGACGCGCTTCGTCGATGACGCCCACCCATTCCGACTCCGTTTCACCACCCTGGACGGCTCGGCCCGACCGCCGCGAGGCATGATCTACGGAGGGGTCTATCTCGCCGCATGGGATGTCGTCCTCGGGCAGCCGCTGACCGGCTGGCTGGTCCTCGAGGTCGACGACAGCGCCAACCTCGAGCTCGACGGACGAGCTGTCGATCGCGTCCGCCGCGGAGGTGAGACCTCGCCCGGGGTGCGCTGGTACCGGGTCGAGCTCGCCGCAGGATCCCACCGAATCCGGGTCGAGATGTCCTCCACCGACGTGCCACAGGCCCGGGTCAGCCTCTTGGACGACCACGGACGACCGGTCAACGTCGCGGTCGCCGACGCGCCGGTGACCTCGCCCGCGAGCTCGACCGCGCGCCGGGCCGATCCCCCCGCGGCGGCAGCCCTCGAAACTCGGTTGAAAGGCGGGGACGCCGATCTGCCGACCCTCCTGCTCGGTGTCGCCGTGGCGCGGGGCCGCGACGACCCGCGCCGCGCGTCCGAGCTGGTTGGACGTGCACTCGCGTTCACCCCCGACGACTCGACGGCCAACCTCACCGCCGCCCTGCTGGTGCTCGAGGAGCCGAATGGTCTGGCACCGGAAGTTGCGGCGCGGCGTGCCCGCGAGCACCTCCGGCGTGCGGCCGAGCTTCCCCTGTCGTTGCTTGCCGAGCGTGCGCTCGCGGTACGGGAGCAGCGCTCTGAGGATGTCGACCGGCTCCTCGACGACATGGTCGACCGCTACGGGGGCGATGCCCGGGTCCTCAGCCAGTGGGTCCGCGAGGCGGTGCGACGGGGTTGGGTGCGCGAGGCCGAGGCCGCCCTCGAACGGCTCGCGGCGATCCTTCCCGGGTCCCGTCGCGTCGCCGAGATGCGGGTCGAGGTCGCGCAGGGACTGGAGCGTTGGGACGAACGGATCCGGCTACTGCGCGCGCTCGCCCAGAGCGAGCCGGAGAACCTCGACCGGGTCGACGATCTCGCTGGTGCCTGTCTGGTCGACGACGCGGTGGACATCCTCGATCGGCTGCGCAGGCGGGCCGAGGACCCGACCATCGATCTCGACGCCGCCCGCCGCCAGCTCGAGGCCGGTCGCACGGCCGAGGCGAGCGCCTCCCTCGAGGCGGCGCGAAAGCGCTGGGGCGACCTCCAGGCCCTCGACGAGCTCGAGCTCGCCCTCGCCGCCGATCAGCCGGAGACGCTGCGCGCGACCGTCGAGCGCGTTCTCGCGCGCCATCCCTCCAACCTGCAGCTCGCCGCTCTCGACTGGACGCTGGGCGCGACCCCGTTCTACGCGCCGTTCGTGGTCGACGGTCTCGAGGTTGCCCGTCAGCGGGGCGCCACTCCGGAGGGAGTCGACGCCGAGCTGCTACTCGACCAGGCGGTCGAGCGGATCTTCCCGGACGGCTCCTCCCTGCACTACTACCACGGTCTGACCCGCGCCGTGACTCCGGAGGGCGCGCGCCAGGCCGCGTCGCTCCAACAGCTCCCCGGATCACTGCGCCTCAAGGTCCGGATCGTGAAGCCGGACGGCACGATCGTGGTGCCCCCGGAGCTGGCGCCTGACGATGACGCCTACCAGCTCGCTGACGTCGAGCCCGGCGACCTCGTCGAGGAGGAGTACGTCGCCACCATCGCACCCACCGGCGCCTCGCGCCGCGGGCATCTTTCGCCGTACATCTACCGTTTCGCCGATGCCGACCGGGCGTTCGGCTTGTCGGAGTACGCGCTCCTGGTGCCGCCAGGCGTCGATCCGAAGGTCGAGGGCCGTTTCGTCGGTCTGGAGCGCAAGGAGTGGGACCAGGACGGGCTCCACGTCGTGCGCTGGCGGGCGGAGAAGGTGCCGCCGATTCCCCGCGAGCCGTTCTCGCCCCCCGCCCAGGAGCTGCTGCCGTGGGTCACCTACGGATTCGGCGTGAGCTGGCAGGATGTCGGCGACGTGCTGCGCGACCGCTTCCTGGAGGTCCTCGAGACGACTCCCGAGCTCGAGGCCTGGAGCGCGCCGCTGGTGGCGGGAGACGATCCTCAAGTGGCGGCGCAACGGCTCGCGGAAGGCCTCGAGAAGGCTGTCAAGGAAGGACGGGACAGCATCGACCTGCGATCGACGGCGGGCGAGAGCTTCTCCCGGGGGGAGGGCAACCGGATCGTGATCGCAGCTGCAGCGCTCCTCGCCGGCGGATGGGATGTCGACCTGGTGATGGCGCGGCCGCGGGTGTTCGCCGGGACCCACCTGGCGGTGCCGTCGATGGAGGCGTTCTCGACGCCGTTGTTGAGGCTGTCGCGGAACGGGCGCTCGGCGTGGTACGACGTCGAGGAGGGCCGTCGCGGCGCAGGAAGGGTTCGGCCCCTGCTGCAGGGATCCGACGCCCTGGCGGCGGCGCTTGCCAGGCCGGAGACGCCGGTCGAGCGAATCGAGCGCCTGCCCGAGTTTCCCAACCCGGAGCTGGAAGAGAAGGTCTCGGCGCGCGCCGCGATCGATGCCGACGGTACCGCTCACATCCACTTCGAGCTCGAGCTTCCCGGGGGCCAGGGCCAGAGGCTCTACGAGACCGTGCAGAGCCAGCCCCCGGACCGCGTCGCGATGGTCTACCGCCAGATCGCCGTGGGCGTGTTTCCAGGCGCCGAGCAGGTGGACGGTCGGGTCGAGCGACTCGACGACGACGGTGGTGTCCGGCTCGTTCTCGACTTGGTATCGCCCGGCGCGTGCGAAGTCGCCCAGCACACCATGACCTGCCGCAGCCTAGTGCTCGCCAAGCCGCTCGGTCCCTCTCTCGCCTCGTTGCCGGAGCGGACCTTTCCGCTGGTCCTCCACCTTCCGATTCTGCAGCGACTCGAGCTCGCCCTCTCGCCGCCGACCGGCTGGAAGCCAGTGGCCACGCCGCGGATCCTGTCGGCGCGCTGGGGCTCGGTGGGGGAAACGGTCAACGTCGCGTCCGACGGGCTCCACTCGGTGGTTGCGCTCGACATTCCGGCGCAGACGGTAGCACCCGAGGACTACCCGGAGTTCGCGCGCTTCTGCCACGCCGTCGACGAGCTCCTGGCGCGGCCGCCGAGCCTCGAGCGGTCGCCGAGATGAGGCTGCGGCCGGGGGGTATACTGACGCGGTGACGGAGCTGGTGCAGGGCACGGTCATCGCGATGCACGGTCCGCTGGTGCGTGTTCAGGTAGGCGATCGCACCCTGGTCGTGGCGACGCGCCGGCGTCTCAAGTGGGAGGGTCGGCCGCAGGCCGCGTCCCTGGTGGTGGGCGACGAGGTCTCGGTCGAGATGGACGACGGCGAGGGAGTCATCGTCGCCGTACGACCGCGCCACACGTGCCTCCTGCGCCGCTCGCCCGGTTCGAACCGGCCCCAGGTTCTCGCGGCCAACGTCGACCAGGCCCTGGTGGTGTTCGCCGCGCGCCATCCGGAGCCCAAGCCCGCGCTGCTGGATCGCTTCCTGGTGGCCTGCCACCTCGCCGGTATCGAGCCGATCATCACGATCAATAAGGTCGACCAGGGCCTCGACTTGGTCGAGCCCTGGCTGCAAGCCTACGCGGCGCTCGGCTACGCGGTGCTGAGGGTGTCGTCGCGGACCGCGCGCGGTCTGGGTGAGCTCAAGCGCCGCCTCCCCGGTCGGACGACCCTGTTCTGTGGTCCGTCAGGGGCGGGGAAATCCTCTCTTCTCAATGCCATCTACCCCGGTTTCCGGCTCAAGGTCGGATCGCTCTCGGAGGCGACCGGCAAGGGACGCCACACCACCTCCCGCGCCGAGCTGATGCCGCTGCCCTATGGGGGCTTCGTGGTCGACACGCCCGGCCTGCGGGAGTTTGGGCTCCACGGCACGACCCGGGCCGAGATCGAGGCCGCGTTTCCGGAGCTCAACCGCCATGCCGCAGCCTGCCGTTTCGCGGACTGCAGCCACGACCACGAGCCCGGCTGTGCGGTACAGGCCGCGGTCGACGCCGGCGAGGTGCACGGCGATCGTCTGCGCAGCTTCCACTCGATGCTCGGCGACCTCGCCGAGGCCTAGCCTGCACTTCTCACCGCGTCACGTTGCGAGGGCGCCGAGGTGCCTGTCAGCGCTGAGCCATTGAGCGGCGAGGCGCCGAGGCGTATGACGACATACGTCGCAGGCGCGGCGTCGCGAAAGGGACGGCGATGGCTGGCAGATCGGTGCCCGCAATAGGGCGGTGGTGAGAAGTGCAGGCTAGCGGCGCGACTCGAGCTCGTCGAGGGTTCGCGGCCAGTCGGCCTTGAGCAGCCGCGACAGCGAACGGTCGGCGAGCAGGCGGCCTCCGGTCTGGCAGCGGGCGCAGTAGTTGGCCTCGCTGTCGGCGTAGCGGATGCGCTGCACGGGCGCGGCGCAGGCCGGACACGGCTGCCCGAAGCGTCCGTGGACCGCCATGCCATCGCGAAAGGCGGTCACGTGTCCGGGGAAAGCGTCTCCCGCGTCGCGGCGCAGACGCTCGGTCCACTCCGAGAGCACCGCGACGGTCGCCTCATGGAGCCTGCCGAGATCTTCGTCGCCGAGTCGTGCCGTGAGTAGGAACGGAGACAGGCGAGCGCGGTGGAGGATCTCGTCAGAGTAGGCGTTGCCGATGCCGGCCATCACCCGCGGGTCGGTCAAGGCGCGCTTGAGTGTGTGGTTGACCGCGCGCAGACGGGCGGCAAAGGCGATGCGACCGCACTCGAGCGGCTCGAGACCGCCGGGGTCCATGGCGGCAAGCGCGGGGCGTCCGCGCAGCAGGTGGAGGGAGGCCCTCCGTTTTGAACCGCTCTCGGTCAGCAGCAGCGCGCCGTCCCCGACCGCGAAGACGGCCAGCGTGCCGCGCCGTCGAGGACGGTTGCCGGGCGCCTGCCACGCGAGCCGGCCGAGCCTCATCAGGTGGATCGCGGCGAAGCGTTCGCCCTCGAGACACACGACCAGTCGCTTGCCGAGTCTCTGGACGTTGTTGACGGCCCGACCGGCGAGCTCCTCCGGCGGCGGATCGACGGTCCTGAGTACGAATGGGTCGAGAACTTCGACCCGCTCGAGGACCCGCCCGACACACCGGCGCGCGAGGGCCTCGATGTAGATGGTGAGATCGGGAAGCTCCGGCACCCGCACATCGTACCGGAGGGGAGATGGTTAATCCTGCGCGCCCTTGATCCGTAGGTAGGCCTCCGGGAAGAGGGCGAAGAAGGCCATCGCGGGCTGGAGCTGCGAAAGCGGGATCTGGTCGTTCACGCTGTGCGAGTGGACCTCATCTGCGGGACCGAAGCCGACCGTCGGGATGCCGAACGTCCCCGCGGTGGTGCAGCCCGACGAGGAGAAGGCCGAGCGCTGGATTCGCGGCTCCCGTCCGAGAACGGTCTGGGTCGTGGCCAGTGCCGCTTCGACGGCAGGGCTGGTACGCGCGGTCTCCCAGGCGGGAAAGACCTTTCGCGTGGGGTACGTGAAACCGCGCCAGGAGGGCAGGTCGTAGTCGAGCAGCCGGACGCGCGCACCCGCAGCCTGGACCTCGGGCAGGGACGCGATCTCGGAGAAGGCCGCCTCCGAGTCCTCACCGATCGTGAGCCGCCGGTCGACGTGGATCGTGCACTCGTCCGGGATCGCGGTCAGCGAAGGCGAGCGGGAGCTGATACCGGTGACCGCAACCGAGCCTGGTCCGAGCAGGGGGTGCCTGACCGAGAACTGGGTGTGGAGACGGGCGAGGGCCGAGACGATCGGTGCGATGCCGTAGATCGCATTGGCGCCGCGCTCCGGTTGCGAGCCATGCGAGGATACGCCGTAGGTCGTAATCTCGAGCTCCATGCGGCCGCGCTGGCCCCAACACACGCCGAGGTGGGAGGGCATCGCGACCACCACCACCTCCGGCTTGAGCCCGCGCTCGCGGATCAGGTACTGCCAGGCGAGACCAACGCAGTCCTCGCCGTGGACGGTGGCGGTGACCACTATCGATACGTCTTCGGGTAGACCGCGACGAGCTGCCAGGGCGACACCATGGACCGCGGCGGCGAGCCCGCCCTTCTGGTCCGAGGCGCCGCGGCCGTACAGAATCCCGCCGGAGACCACACCGCGGAACGGGTCGTAGCGCCACTGCGAGGGATTGGTGATGCCGACGGTGTCGACGTGTGCGTCGAAAGCGAGCACACGCGGGCCCGACCCGAACCGACCGACAACGTTGCCCATCTCGTCGATTTCGACGTTCTCGTAGCCGAGATCCCGCATCTCCCTCGCGACCCGTTCGCAGGCGAGCCGCTCACCTCGAGTCGGTGACGGGATGGTCACCAGGTCGCGCAGGAAGTCGATGCACCGGGGCACCGCCTCGGCGGCCATCCGGAAGACATGCGGCTCGAGATCTCCTGCCACGACGGGCTTCTGGTCCATGGGTAGTCCTCGCCATCCTGCGACGGATGCGAATTTTTTCACAATCTGCCGGAAAACGGAACCCCTGTCAAGCCAACTCTTACGTCACCTGGCCGTACAGGTCTCCCAATGGCCTCGCCAGAATCAATGACCTGGGTAGCTCACACTCACCCGGTCCCCCTTCAGCGACTCGCCTTCGGCGAGCTGTGTCGCGAGCCCGGCGAGGTGCCGTGCGCAGTGGGGTTTTCGAGTCGAGGGGCGCGGAAGCGTGCTCGAAAGCAGGTTGAGCACCCCGAGGTGAGAAAGCACCGCTGAGTGCGGCGCATCGCCGGTAACGGGAGAAGTCTGGTGAAGAGTCCGGGTTGGGGTGGTCAGATCGATCGTGGCGGCAGAGAGGAGGTGCGACCTGTAGCTTAGGTGCGTGCGCCGAAGATCGCGGTGCCGACGCGGACTAGCGTGGCGCCCTCCTCCACCGCGATCTCGACGTCGCCGGACATGCCCATCGAAAGCTCGGGCAGGGCAGTGCCGAGGCGGTCCTGGAGTTGTTCGCGGAGCCCGGCCAGGGCCCGGAAGTGGGGCCGCGAGTCCTCGGGGTCTTCGGTGAACGGCGGGATCGCCATCAGGCCGACCAGGCGCAGATGCGGACACGCGGCGGCGAGACGCGCGAGGGCGGGCGCACCCTCTGGGAGCACGCCGGCCTTGTGGTTCTCGCGGCCGACGTTGACCTCGAGCAGGACGTCGAGCCGGCGCGCAGGCCAGCCTTCCGCAAGCAGTCGCTCCAGGCGCTCGACCAGCTCCGGCCGGTCGAGAGTGTGGACGACGTCGAAGGTCTCGAGGGCGAGCCTCGCCTTGTTGCCTTGCAGCGGGCCGATCAGGTGCCAGCGCGCCGGGGGTACGTGGGGCCGTTTCGCAGCCGCCTCCTGGACCCGGTTCTCGCCAAGGTCATGGACCCCCGCCCTGACTGCTGCAGCGACCGCCTCGGCGGGCTGCGTCTTGCCGACCGCGACAAGGGTGACCTCGGCGAGGTCGCGCCCGCCGTGCTCGGCGGCGGCGGCGAGGCGCCGCCGAACCTCGTGCAGCCGCTCAGATATTCCCTGCACGACTGGGTCCGGGGGGCTCGAGTCCGCGGTCCATCGCAAGGTTGGCGAGCCGGTCGGCGGCACGGTTCTCGGCGCGCGGCACGTGGTGGATCCGGAAGCTCATGAGGCCCTCGATACGCCGCTTCGCCTCGAGGTAGAGCGGCCGCAGGTTGGCGGCCTTGACCCGGTAGGCGCCCACGATCTGGCGCTGAAGGAGCTGGGAGTCGGTGCGGACCTCGAGTGAAGTCACGCCGAGGCGGTGGGCCAACGCGAGCACCGCGAGCAGGCCGTGGTACTCGGCCTCGTTGTTGGTCGCGTGCGGCAGATAGCCGGACTCGGTCAAGCGATCGCCCTCGCAGTCGAGAACGACACCCCAGCCGGCCGGTCCGGGGTTTCCGCGGGCGCCTCCGTCGATCGAGGCGACCGCCCTCATGCACCGGAGTCGGACGAACCGACCGAGTCGTTGAGGAACAGGATGCGGTGACAGTGCTCGCAGGCAATGACCTCGGCTGCGCGGCGGACACGCTGCTGGAGGTGCGGACGCAGCGCGAAGTGGCACACCGAGCACGAGCCCTCCACCACCGCCGCCATCGCGGTGCCTCCCTTGCGCTGGAGCAGGCGGAGGAAACGTGCGCGATTGGGCGGCTGGAGCTCGGACTCGATCGACTTCGCCTCGAGAGCCAGGTCGTGGATACGGTCCTTGAGCGCCTCGCGACGTGCATCCCAGGCCGATGTGACCGACCGTTGGGCCGCTTCCTCCTCGGGTCGGGCATCGCGGCGCGAGGCGAGCTCGCCCTGCACTGTCTCGAGGCTGCTTTCGAGCTCCTTGCGCCGGCCACCGGTCTCGGTGAGCGCCTTGGTGGCGTAGTCGATCTCACTGATCACGGCGGTGAACTCGCGCTCGTTGGTGACCGTCGCCTTCTGGCGCTGAAAGTGTTCGAGCTCGAGCTGCCATTCCTGTTCCTTGCGGTGGACCTCGACCAGCTCGGTCTCTTGCTCCGAGAGTTTCCGCTCGAGCTCCTCGAGCTCCTTCTGCCGGCTGCGGTTCTGGTCCTGGAGCTCGCGGACCTCGGGCGGCGGCGAGCTGCGCTCGGACATGGAGATTGCGATCCGGTCGTAGACGTTTTGGAGTTGAATCATGAGCTCGAGATCGTGGCGCGCGCTATCCACCTGTACCGTCCCCCCGGCCGCCGTCATTCCGGCCGCGCCGCCGAAGGCCCGTCCGGTGCGAGACAGAACAACACCCTCCGCGCGCGCCACCTTTGCAGGGGACTGGTGGTCCTCGCAAGTGACTCCCGACGCGGCCCGGTGTCGCCGCTGCCGCGCGGCGGCGTCCTCTCGGCCAGGCCCCTGGTTGGCCAGCGGTGCTGATCCCGGTGGGCCCACCAGGATTCGAACCTGGGACCTACCGGTTATGAGCCGGCGGCTCTCACCGCTGAGCTATGGGCCCTGCGACATGGTAGCGCGTCGCCTGGCAACCGGCAACCGGCGCCGGGCTGCGCACGGCCGGGCGAAGGTGAGGCGCGGGGTGTAGCTCCGGACTCACAACACCACTGGAAAGAGTCACTTCGCTCGCGACGAAAGGCCAGGGTCGATGCGCTATGAACTCCTAGAGCGTTCCGTCGGCGAACGGCTTGAGCAGGTGGGCGCGGGTTGGATGACGGAGCTTGCGCAGCGCCTTGTACTCGATCTGGCGGATCCGCTCGCGGGTGACGTTGAACGTGCGACCGACCTCCTCGAGGGTGTGCTCGGTCCCGTCGCCGATACCGAAGCGCAGCTTCAGCACCTGCTCCTCGCGCGGTGTCAGCGAGCGCAGCACGGTCTCGGTGTGGTCCTTCAGGGTGCGCATGATGACCGCGTCGATCGGCGACACCGAGTTGGTGTCCTCGATGAAGTCGCCCAGGTGGGAGTCCTCCTCCTCGCCGATCGGCGTCTCGAGCGAGATCGGTTCCTGGGAGATCTTGTGGATCTTGCGGATCTTGGAGACCGGCATCTCCATGCGCTCGGCGATCTCCTCGACAGAGGGCTCGCGCCCCAACTCCTGGACCAGCATCCTGGTGGTGCGGGTGAGCTTGTTGATGGTCTCGATCATGTGCACCGGGATCCGGATGGTGCGCGCCTGGTCAGCGATCGCGCGGGTGATCGCCTGCCGGATCCACCACGTGGCGTAGGTCGAGAACTTGTAGCCTCGTCGGTACTCAAACTTGTCGACCGCCTTCATCAGGCCGATGTTCCCCTCCTGGATCAGGTCGAGGAACTGCAAGCCCCGATTGGTGTACTTCTTCGCGATCGAAACAACCAGCCGGAGGTTGGCGACGATCAGCTCCTGCTTGGCCTGGTCGGTCTCGCGCTCACCCTGGCGGACCTCAGACAGGAGCACCTTGAGCCGTTCGTAGGGGATCTGGAAACGTAGCTCGAGGCGCTCGAGCTCCTCCTCGTACCGGGTGACCCGGGCGGAGTAGAACTGGCGACGTTCGACGTTGCGTTCCTGCTGGAGCTTCTTGCGGTCCTTCGCGATCGTGACGATTGGGATCGAGAACTGGCGCTCAACCTCGCCGAGAAAGGTCAGCAGTCGGTTGCGAGTCGTGGTCGTGAAGTCGGCGCGCCGCACCAGGATTGCGATGTCGGAGGTGTTGGCTTCGATCTTGTCCGAAAGCTCGAGGTGGCGCTTGCCGCTCCTCTTGCACCGCCGCAGGCGGCGCTTGAGCTCGCGCGACTCCTCGTCCAGGTCGCTGATCTGGGTGAACAGGATGAGATTCTCGCCGACCCGTTCCTCGGCCTTCTCGTCGAGCCGCGCGGTGTGCCCTTGCAAGAGCTCGCGCATGCCGCGGCGTTCCCGGCGCGCAAGCTCGTTGGTGCGCAGGAAGAGACGCAGGAGGTCTGGCTCCTTGGACAGCGCGACGAACACCCTCGCCTCGCCCGCCTCGATGCGCTGGGCAATGTCCACCTCGCCATCGCGGTCGAGGAGCTTGACTGTCCCCATTTCGCGCAGGTACATGCGCACCGGGTCGTTGGTTTTCTCAAGCTGCTCGTTGGCTCGGATCTCGGGCTTCGCCGCCGGCGCGTCCCCCCCCTTGTCCTCGCCCCCAGCATTCCGTTCGGTCTCCCGGCCTTCGCCCTCGACGGTCTCGGCGTCCATCACGTCGATGTCGAGCTCCGAGAGCCGCATATAGATGTCGTCGAGCTCTTCGGCGATGCCCGTGACCTCTTCCGGCAGGTTGTCGTACAGCTCCTCGTAGAGGATGAAGCCGCGTTCTTTTCCTGCCTGGATCAGCTTGTTGAGCTCGGGGTACTTTTCTTCGATCAGCACGCCGACTTCCTCCATCAGCAACTCACTCGGGGAGACGGTCCCGGGGCACCGGAGGGGGGAATGGGCGGGTTTCGCGCGCCGCGCGCGAAGCTCCCCCTGCGCCGCAGGGAACACAACAGCCCTGCATCGCCGTCCCTTCCCCTACCGGGTCATGCACGCTGTTTCGTCCGCTGAGTCATCATCGCGGCGCGCCGCACACGGGGCACGCCACCCTCCACCGCAGGCCGCCGCCACCAGGGGGAATATGGGCTCCCCTCGGCACTTTGGCAAGAGGTCTCGGCAATCGCGCTCAGTTTTCTGAAGGATCCCGCCGAATTCGTACCTTCTCCGCCAGCAGGCGGTCCTCCTCGGCGCGGTCGCCGCCGCTCTGCGCCTTCTCGATGGCGCGCTGCAGGCGTCGAGCGCCCTCAGCCCGCTGCCGCCGTTCCAACACCCTCAACTGGCTGGAGATGGCCTCGTCCTCGAGGGCGGGTAGCTCGACCGCGGCGAGCTCCGCGACCAGGAGGGTGGCGTCGCTCGACTCCAACTGGTCGACCAGCGCGCGGCTGTAGGTCTCGGGTCCGGTGTCCTCCCGCGCCCCAAGATCCCGGGCCACAGCCATGATGTCCCGTACCCTCGGGTCCGCAAGCAGCTCGGACTGGACGACATCGAGCAATCGCTGCCGCCACGCCGGCGATCCCTCGAGCAGGATCCGCACGAGGAGGCCCTCGCCCGGGAACAGGGGCGCTTTCCTGACCCGGGCGCCGGGCGCCCCCGTGGTGGCGCCGCCCGCGCGTTCGCGGACCACCTCGAGGGGCAGGTCCAGCCGACGGGCGAGCTCCTCGAGAAGCTGGTAGCGAAGCACCGGATCGCGCGCCCGACCGACGATCTCCGCGACCTCGATGCCGCCGCGGCGGCGCTCGGCAGGATCCTGCGGGAGTCCGTCGAGCAGCGTGTCGAGCAAGGAGACCGGGTGAGCGAGGATCTCGCGAACTGCGTCTGCGCCGCCGGAGCGGACGACGTCATCAGGATCCACGCCTTCGGGCAGCCGCAGCATCGCGACCTCGAGGCCGGACTCGAGCAGGACCCGACTGCCGGCGACGGCGGCCCGCTGACCGGCCTCGTCGGCGTCGTAGCACAGCAGCACCCGGGGAGCGAGCCGGCGGAGGACCCGGGCGTGGTCCGCGGTCAGCGCCGTGCCCAGGGTGGCGACGACGTTGCCGACGCCCACCCGGTGCAGAGAGAGTGCGTCGAAGTAGCCCTCGACGACGATCGCCTGTCCCGAGTCCCCGATGGCTCGCCGCGCGCGGTCGAGCAGAAACAGGGTCGACCTCTTGGCGAACAGCGGACCTTCCGGTGAGTTGAGGTACTTGGGCTCGCCCCCGCCCAGCGCCCGCCCGCCGAACGCGACCAAGCGGCCGTCGGCAGACCGGATTGGAAAGGTGACCCGCCCCCGGAACCGGTCGTAGGGGCGGCCGCCGCGCTCCGGGAGGATTGCCAGACCGGCTGCAATCAGGGCCTTCTCGGTGTGGCGACGCGCCAGGTGGCCGAGCAGCAGGCGCCAGTCGTCGGGTGCCCAGCCGAAGCCGAAGCCGGCCCATGTTTCGGTTTCGAAGCCACGCCGGGAGAGCTCCCTCCGTGCGGGCTCGCCGGCGGGCCCGGAGAGCTGGGCGACGAACCACGCCTGGGCCTCTTCGAGCACCCCGCGGAGCTGTTCGACGGCATCGCGCCGCGCGGCCGATGCGGGGTCGCGCTCGGGGAGAGCGACCCCGAAGCGCCGGGCGAGCTGGCCCACCGCCTCGGGGAAGCTGAGCTTCTGTGCCCGCATGACGAAGTCGATCACGTCACCACCGGCGTGGCAGCCGAAGCAGTAGTAGAGCCCCCGCTCGGGATCGACCGAGAACGACGGCGTCTTCTCCTCGTGGAACGGACACAGCCCGATCCACCGCCGCCCTCGCTGACTGAGATGGACCTGGTCCCCGACCACCTCGAGCGCGTCGACCGCGTCGCGCAGCCGCGCCAGGACCGCTGGCGAGAGCTCGGGCTCAGCCATCGTCGGGACCGCCGAGCTCGATCTCGGTCACGCCGGTGCCGCCGAGGTGTTGGGGCGGGTGGTGGTTGCCGTGCACGCCCGGATGGGAGCGGCAGACCTCGCGGACCATGCGTCGCAGGGTCCCGCTGCCGTGGCCGTGGACGACGCGAACGCCAGGGAGCCCGGCTGCCAGGGCGCGATCGAGGAAGAGGTCGAGGCGCTCACGTGCGGCCTCGGCGTCGAGCCCCAGCAGCAACAGCTCGCGGCCGCCCGGGTCCTCCGCCTCGACGCTGATGGTCGGTGCCGCAACCGGGAGTTGGGCACCGGCAGCTCGGGAGAGGACGTCGGCCGACACCCATAGACGTTTGCCGGCGACCAGGACGAGGGCTCGACCGCCGCGCAGCTCGACCAGCTCACCGTGCCCGCCCAGACCCTCGACGCGGACCCGGTCCCCGGGCGCGAGCGCGCCTGCCGCAGCAGGGCTGGCGGTCGGCTCGTCGAGGTTCAGAGCCTCGTCGCGCAGCCGTTGGCGCTGGCGCTTGCCGAGCGCTGCGGCGTTGCGGACCGCCTCGTCGAGCCGAGCCATCGCGACGTCGAGCTGGCTCTTCGCCCGCCGCTTGAGCCGTTCTCGTTCCTCGGAGATTCGGCCTGGGATGCTCTCGAGATCGTGCTCGAGGCGACGCCGCTCGGCGTCGATCAGGCGGCTCTGGTCGGCCAGCTGCGCGCGCTCGCGCGCCACCGATCCGCGCTCATCCTCGAGCACGGTCTCGAGCTGCTCGAGACGCTCCAGCCAGCGGTCGAGCTTGAGGTGCTGGCCGCCGAGCAGCTCCCGTGCGCGACCCAATAGACGCCGGGGGACGCCCATACGCTCGGCGATCTCGACAGCGTGCGACCGGCCTGGCCGGCCGAGGCGGAGAGCGAAGGTCGGCCGCCCCTCCGCCTCGTCGTACTCCATTGCCGCGTTCTCCATGCCCTCGGTGGCATCGGCGGTCATCGCGATGGCAGCGAGGTGGGTGGTGGCGATTGTCAGCGTTCGTCGACGGGTCAGCTCCTCGACCAGAACGCACCCGAGCGCGGCGCCCTCGAGGGGGTCCGTGCCGGCTCCGAGCTCGTCGTAGAGCGCGAGCGAGGAGGCGTCCGCGTCCTCGAGAAGCTCCGCCGTCGCGGCCATGGCCGCGGAGAAGGTCGAGAGGTCGGCGGCGACGTTCTGCTCGTCGCCGATGTGGCACCAGATGCGGTCCAGTGCCGGGATCACGGTGCCCTCCTCGACCGGGATCGGGATCCCGTGGGAGGCCATCAGGACCATCAGGCCCACGGTCTTGAGTGCGACGGTCTTGCCGCCGGCGTTCGGACCCGAGATCACCAGCGTGCGAACGCCGGCGGGGAGGCGCAGGTCGAGGGGCACCACCTGCCGAGGGCGGAGGCGGGCCTGACCGCCAGCTGCGTCGGCGCGGTGGGCGGCGAGGCGCTCGTCGAGCAGCGGGTGCCGCGCACGGCACAGCACGAGGTCATGACCCTCGGGCAGGACCACGCGCCCTTCGACGGTGCGGCCGAAGCGAGCGCGAGCCTGGGCGGCGTCGAGTGTCGCTGCCGTGGCGTGGCCCCGACGCAGCTCGGGCCGTGCCGCTGCCAGTGCGGCAGCGACCTCGGCGACGATCCGAGCCACCTCCTCCGCCTCTCGGGCGACCGTGTCGGCGAGCGCATTGTTGCGCTCGACGACCTCGAACGGTTCGACGAACACGGTCGCGCCGCTGCCCGAGCTGGCGAGCACGAGGCCGGGCAGATCGGCGCGCGCGGCCGCGCGCACCGGAAGGCAGTAGCGGTCGCGACGCAGGGTCGGCGGAGCGTCGGTGACTGCCTCCGAGTACCGCCGCCGCAGGGCGTCGAGCTCGCCGGCGAGCTCCTGGCGGAGCCTGAGCAACTGCCGGCGCAGGCGGGCGAGCTCCGGCGACGCATCGTCGGGAATCTGGCCGTCGGGTCCAAGGCGGCGCACCGCCCACGCCGCGAGGGCTGCAGAGTCGGGGAGGGCGTCGCCGAGCGCGTGCAGTCGGGAGAGATCGAGCGGAGCGCCGGCGAGGCGGCGCCGGAGCTCGCCGAGCCCGGCCGCGAGCGAGGTCAGGGCGAGAAGGTCCGGGATCTCCTGCGGCGGGGGCAGGGCGGGGTCGAGCAGCGCCTCGCTCTCGTCGAGCCCGGAGAACGGCAACGGTCCGTCCGCCTCCGCCAGCCGAGCGATTTCGAGGGTTAGGCCGGCGAGCTCGTGGGCCTCGGCGGGCGGCCGGTAGGAAGGTCCTCGGGAGACGGCAAAACGGCCCACGCGCGTTCGAGCGTGGGCCGCTACCAGGTCGAGTACCTTGTCGAACTCCAGCTCGGCGGCGAGCGGTCGCGTCACCGCCGGCTCACAGCAATCCGGCCTTGCGTTGCTTCGCCAGCTTCCGGAGCATCTTCTTGCGCGCCTGAATCATCTGGCGCTTGCGGCGCTCGGATGGCTTCTCGTAGAAGCGGCGACGCTTGACCTCGGAGAGGATGCCGGCCTTCTCGCACTTGCGCTTGAAGCGGCGCAGTGCCTGCTCGAATGACTCATTGTCCCGAACGGTTACACCTGTCGGCATCGGCTGTCACCCCCTCCTCCCGCATATTTGGTGCCCCCTGGCGCACCTCGCAGGGACCGGAATGGTAGCAACGGCGGCCCCACCGCGTCAAGGCGTGGCCGCCGTCGTTGGGGTCACAGCTCGGGAGGTGCTATTCGCCGGAGACCTTGACCTTCACGGCGTCGAAGTTCATCGAGTAGACCTTGCTCTTCTTGTCGAAGTAGACGGCGGCTGCTCCGCCGTCCCGCTTCGGGTACAGCCAGAACGTGATGCCGCGCGCCTCGTCTTTCTTGACGTTCATGTAGTAGGGCACTCCGATGGTGTCACGCACCTCCTGCTCGCTCATGCCCTTCTTCACCAGGTCGAGACGCTCCTTGGTGATGTACCGCATCTCGTCAAGCTGGGCGAGCTTGTCGGTCAGCAGCTGCACCGGTTGCATGCCGATCGCGTCGTAGTAGCCCTTCGCAGTCTGAACCGTGTCGATCGCCTTCTTGTAGTCGCCCGACTTGCGGACGATGTCGTTCGCGGTGTAGATCGCCTCGGTCGCGTACATCTGGAGCGCCTGGGCGGTCTCGGGAGCGGTCGGGTACTCGTTGAGGGCGAAGTTGAGGAAGTCGGCGAGCCGGGTCTGGTAGTCCTCGTACGCAGCGTCGACCTTAGCCTCGAGGTCCGCTGTGGACGAGTTGAGCTGCTCGAGCTGCTGTTTCTGCTCATCGGTCCGCTTGCGCTCGTCCACCGCTTCGATCGTGGCCACGGTCTCCTTCGCCGATGCGAGCTGTTCGCGCGCAGTCCGGATCGCGGCCTCGCTGGTGCCCAGCTCCGAGAACTGCTGCTTCATCTGCTCGGCCTTCTGCTCGGCCTGAGACGGGCCGCGGGAGCACCCGATGAGAGCTCCTGTGAAAACAATCACGATCATGATGCAGGGCAGGATGCGCGGTTGCCTCATGACTCCTCCCTTCTCGGGAAAGCTAGCAGAATCGAACTCTGGTGACAACGTAATTGCGCGTTTTCTTGACGTGAGCGAAAGGAGACGTAGATAATGAAATGAACGCACAGCGGGAGGCACCATGGATCCCAACGATGCCGTCCTCGAGCAGCTGAAGCGGGCGCAAAAGCGCGGCCTCGAAGCCGTGACCAATCGCCTCGATTTTGTTCTCGAGAGCCTCGATGAGCTGATCAAGGAAGCGAAGTCCTCCGTCCAGGAGGCGCTGCCGCAGGAAGCCGAGGAGCTTTTCCCCCTCGCCGAGGTCCAAGCGGCGGTCGCCGTCCTCCAGGATCGGCTGTCGACTGCGGAGGATCGGGCCGAGGTACTGGCCGCGCGGATTGCCGAGCTCGAGGATGAACTCGAGGTCGCCCGAAACCGCCCATCCGGAGCGGTCACCACGCAGCTGCTGCGAGATCTCGATGCCGCCCGCAGCCAGTCTGAGCTGCTGCGCGAGCTGCTGCCCCTGCTCACCGCCTATGTCGGACGGGCGGCGGTGCTGGTGATTCGAGGCGGCAGCCTCAGTGCATGGAGCGGAATCGGCTTCAACCACGCCGAAGGTCTCCGCCACTGGCAGGCCGATGTCAGCGCGTCGCCGGTCTTCGCGCGTTTCGCCGCCGACGGCATGCCTCTGGCGTTCGATCCCTCAAAGGACCCGGTGATGTCGCTGTGGCTCACCAGCGAGCCCGGTTCGGACGAGGGGCGCTTGCTGCCGGTCTGCCTGCGCGGCAAGACGGTGGGCGCGATCTACGTCGATCGCACCGCGGAGCGGCCGTGGGAGCCCGAGGTGGCTCAGGGATTGGTCGCGTTGGCGTCGTGGTTGATCGACACCCTTCACTACCGCCCGGCCGTGCCTTCGCCGGCCCTGGCGGAGTTCGTCACGGCCGGCGCTGGCGAAGCGCCAGAGGCGTTTGCGGACGAGGCCGCCGGATTCGAGCTAGAACCAGGACCGGAGGCGGAGATTGAAGAATCCGCCGCGCCGGAAAGCGTCCCCGAGCCGGAAACGATGGCCGAGCCCGAAACCGATGCCGAGGCGGAACAGGTCGCGGCCGACGACGCCGCGGTCGAGGCCACGGCAGCCCATATTGAGGACGAGGAACCTGCTGTCGCTCCTCCTGAGATCGGGGTCGATCTGCCGGAGCAGGCCGAGGAGGACTTCGTCGCGGACTACGACCCGTCGGCGACCATTCGCGTCGAGCGCGCCGAGGAGATGCCGGTCTCCGCGCCGATGCAGGTCGAGGTGCCACCGCCGCCGGCGGTCGAACCGTCCGCCGCCCCGTCCGATGAGGATTCCCGCTTTGAGGAGGCTCGCCGTTTCGCACGCCTCCTGGTGTCGGAGATCAAGCTCTACAACGAGGACGAGGTCGAGCGCGGGCGCGCGAGCCGCGACCTCTATCAACGCCTGAAGGACGACATCGACCGCAGCCGGGAGATGTACGAGAAGCGGATCCCGGCCGACGTCCGCCAAGAGCGCGACTACTTCCAGGAAGAGCTGGTCCGGATCCTCGCCGACGGCGACGCGGACGCCCTCGGCATGTGAGCTCGGGCATCCGCGCCCTGGTGGCGACGACGGCCATCGTCGTCGCCTGCGGGGCGAACCCGGGAGCACCGTCAGGCCCGGCTTCGGCCCGTCTCGAGAGGCTCCGGACCGGTTTCACAGAGCGCATTTCCGACCCCCTCTCCGCCGCTGCCGCGTTTGCCGATGCGGGATCCGGGACGTTCCTCGAGCGCGCACGCATGAGCGCCTGGCTCGGTGCGCTGCGCAGGGCGGACGCACCGTCCGGCGCGTGGCGTCGCCTGCTCGAAGAGCCGCCCCCGGCGGACATGCGCGCGGCGGTTGCTGTCGGCCTCGGCGCTGCGCTGCTCTCCGAGGGCCGCACAGCCGAGGCCGTCGACGTGCTCGAGGCCGCCGCCGCCAGCGGGAGCGGAGATGCTGCCGAGAGCCTCCTCACCGTTGCGGATGGTGCGGTGCGTCGGCGGATCGCCGATCGGCTTGCACGCACCGATCCCGGGCGGCTGCGCCGCTCGGATCCCAATCTCGAACGGGTCGTGCTTGGCGCGATGACACCTGCGGACTGGCTTCAGCGGTCGCAGTCCTGGCGCTCAGCCGGTGGTGCGGCCATTGCCCGCTCCGAGCTCCGCCGCCTGCGCTGGCGGGGAGAGGCGGAGAGGGCTCGGCGCCTCGAGCTTGCGCGCGCCGAGGTCGAGAGCGGTGAGGTCGAAAGGGGTCTGGCGCTCCTGCCGGCGATGACCAGATCGAGCCGTGACGAGCTCCTCGCGCGTGCCGAGGCCGAACGTCGCATCGGCTGGGGCCGGGTGCCCGGCGCTGCTGCCACACCGGCCTTCAGAGCGTGCCTGACCGCCGCCGAACGCGCCCGCTCGGGAGAGCGGGGCGCTGTCGCGGACACCCTGGTGCTCGAGTGCGGGACCGAGGCCGACCGCCTGGAGACTGCGCTGAGAGCCTGGCGTCGGCTCGAGGCGGGGCACTGGGACGACCCGCGCCGCTCGTGGCTCGGCCGTCGGCTCGGTGTCGCGCTGGCCCGGGCGGAGCGCGGCACCGATGCGCTCGAGGTTGCCGCCGCCTTACCCGACCAGGTGCGTTGTCTTGATCTCTGGGCGGCGCGAGGCGTGACCGAGCGTGCGCGGGTCCTGGGCGGACTCGCGGAGGCTCCCATCGCGGATCTCTACGCAGTCTGGGCGCGGGAGGAGCTCGGTACGTCGGCTCGCGCGGCGCCGGAGACCGTGCCCGACGCCGGGTCCGCCACCCCGCCGAGCTCGGTCCGGCTTCTGCTCGAGTGGGGAGCGCCGTCGGAGGGGCTCGCCGAGTGGCGTCGGCTGGCTGCGGCTCGAGGTCTTCTCCCGGGAGAGGCGTTGGCCGCGGCGGAGCTCGCGATGACATCCGGGCGCCCGAACGACGCGATCGGTTGGCTGCGCTTGGCGGCGCCCGAGCTGGGCACGATCGACATGACCTCCGCCCCGCGCGACCTGGTCCGCGCCTATCTCCCGCTGCGCTGGCCTTCGGCCCTCGTCGAGGCCGCGAGTCGTGCGGGTGTGCCGCCGTGGCTGGTGGCCGGTATTGCACGACAGGAGAGCGTCTTCTCGGAGGCCGTGCGGAGCCCGGCCGGCGCGATCGGGGTGCTCCAGCTGATCCCCGGGACCGCGCGGATCCACGCCCGCGCTCTCGGACTGAGCGGACCGGCGGATCTCACGGATCCCGAGCTCAACCTTCGCCTCGGGGCCCGCGAGCTGTCCGGTCTGCTGCAGCGTTTCGGCGCGATCGAACCTGCACTGGCGGCGTACAACGCCGGCGAGGCCCGTGCTCGCCGCTGGTGGACGGCGTGGCCGGATCGGCGTCGCTTCACCGAGGAGATTCCGGTCCCGGAGACCTACGGGTATGTGCGCCGGGTCGTGTTCCTGTCCGAGGCGTACCGCGAGCTGTGGTCAGAGGCTTGGCCCGCCGGGAGTTGATGATCAGTGCGGGCGAACTCGCACTTCTCATCAGGCTCCACCGGCGACGGCAGGGCTACCTTCCGGTATCCTTGACACCAGCGCCCCTCGAGAATCGACATGCGAGGCCCGGCTGGAAGGCGGCCCACGATGCACGAGATCACCTTGCGCACCTCGGCCAAACTCGAAATGCTCGAGGTCACCTCCGAGATCGAACAGGCGGTTCGTGCCGCTGGGATCGCTGAGGGGAGCTGTCTCGTCTTTGTCCCCCACACCACCGCCGCGGTGGTGATCAACGAGAACGCCGACCCCGACGTCCGCGGTGATCTGCTCGCCGCTTACGCCGCCTTGGTTCCCGGCGTCGCCTTCGCGCACACCGAGGGCAACTCGGATGCCCATTTCCTCTCCAGCCTTCTGGGCGTCTCTGTCGTCGTGCCGGTGACACGCGGCCGGCTCGGCCTGGGGACGTGGCAGGGCGTCTTCCTGATCGAGCTCGATGGGCCGCGGTCGCGGCGGCTCTGGATCTCGGTGCGGTAGCCTGCACCTCTGACCACCTCCCTGCTGCGGGCGCCGATCTGCCAGCCATCGCCGGCCCTTTCGCGACTCGGCGCCGGCGACGTATGTCCCCATACGACTCGGCGCCTCGCCGCTCAATGGCTCAGCGCTGACTGGCACCTCAGCGCCCTCGCGACGTGACGTGGTGAGAAGTGCAGGCTCGCACCGCGTGCGACAGAGCCCTATCAAGGCGATCCGAAAGGAGACGTCGCTCCGGGGGCTCTGCGGCACGCGCAGCTTATGGAGAGGCAGCAGGCTCGGAAAGCGTGCGCGACTCCGTCTCATTGGCATCTCTTGATTACACCCTCACTTCAGCAAGCGATTGAATATAAACATTTTCTCTCTTGACAATTTTGCGAAACTTCAGAGAATGGAGGACGAGTCGTTTCAGGCATCTACGCCGTCGCGGGCGCTGCCTGTTCTGGGATGGAGGAGGAACCGATGACCTCGCACAGCTTCCGCCGAGCCTGTCTGCTCGCTGCGGTGTCGTGGGTGATGGCCGGGGGCCTGGCGCTCGCGGCCGACGAAGAGGTCGAGCAGATCGACAGCAGCGCCTGCGCGACCTGCCACGAGACCAGCAAGCACAGCTCCGTGTATGCCGATGACATCAAGCACTCCGTCCATGAGGGGCTCGAGTGCCTGGATTGCCATGTCGACAAGAACACGGTCCCGCACTCGGAGAACACCGGCTTTCTGCCCGGCTGCCAGGGCTGCCGGAGCTGCCACGAGGAGGAGTCGAAGCAGTACCAGGCCCACGGCCGGGCGGTGGTCGGACCGTGCGAGAACATGACCGACCTGCCCAAGTGCTCGGACTGCCATGGCGACCACGACATCCTGCCGTCGTCGGTCAAGGCCTCGAAGACCCACCCCCTCAACCTCCCTTCGACGTGCGGCAAGTGCCACGAGAACCTCAACCTGACCAAGAAGTACGACATTCTGATCGACCACCCGATCGAGATCTATGAATCCTCGGTGCACGGCAAGGCATCCAGGGGCGGGATTTACGTCGCCGCGACCTGCAACGACTGTCACTCGGCTGGCGGCAGCGCGCATCGCATCCTGTCGCCGGGTGAGCCGGACTCGTCGATCAACCACTTCAACATTCCCCGGACCTGCGGCAAGTGCCACAAGGGCGTCGAGAACGACTACCTCGAGGGGATCCATGGCCAGCGGGCGGCTCGCGGCGAGACCGACGTACCGGTGTGTACCACCTGCCATGGCGAGCACGGGATCATCTCGCCGTCCGACCCGCGCTCGCCGGTGTCGCGGTCCCGGGTCGCCGAGGAGACCTGCTCACCGTGCCACGAGTCGACGGTCCTGAACGAGAAGTACGGCCTGCCGGCGGGACGTCTGACCACCTTCATCGATTCATACCACGGTCTCAAGAGCAAGGCCGGCGACACCCACGTCGCCAACTGCGCCTCCTGTCACGGCGTCCACCGGATCCTGCCGAGCTCGGACCCGACCTCGACGGTCAACCCGGCCAACCTCCGGAAGACCTGCGGCGAGTGCCACCCCGCGATCTCGGCCAAGCTCGCCTCGACCCCGATCCACGGCCTCAGCGGCGCTGGCCTGCGAACCCGCGCCGCTGACGTGGTCGAGAAGGTTTACATCGTCGCCATCGTGGTCATCATCGGTCTGATGGTCCTGCACTGGCTGATCGATCTCGGCCGCCAGATCAAGAACATGCTCGACCGGCGCCCACAGGTGCGGCGCATGCGTCCCGACGAGGTCTGGCAGCACGCCCTGCTGATGGTCACCTTCATCACCTTGGTGATCTCAGGCTTCGCGCTGCGCTTCGATCAGAGCTTCGTCGCCCGCTTCTTCTTCGGATGGGAGGGCGGCTTCCAGCTTCGTGGGACGGTCCACCGGGTCGCCGCCGTCGGTTTCGTCATCACCATCATCTGGCACGTCTTCTTCCTGCTCCGTCCGCGGGGGCGCGCCTACTTCACGGACATGCTGCCCAACTCGCACGACTTCACCTTCTTCATCCAGCGCATCCTCTATAACCTCGGACGTCGCGAGCACACCCCCTGCATCCAGCGCTTCAGCTACGTCGAGAAGGCTGAGTACTGGGCGCTCGTCTGGGGCACAGGGGTGATGGTTGTCACCGGGTTCATGCTGTGGTTCGACAACTGGTTCATCCAGTTCCTGCCCAAGGGTGCCCTCGATGTGGCGCTGGTGGTCCACTACTGGGAGGCGTGGCTGGCGACCCTCGCGATCCTCGTCTGGCACATGTACTCGGTGGTTTTCAACCCGCACGTCTACCCGATGAACCCGAGCTGGATCACCGGGACGATGCCTGAGGAGATGTACGACCACGAGCACCCCGGCCACCTCGAGCAGGCCCGGCGCGAGACCGAGGAGGACCTCCAGCGCGAGATCGCCAAGGTCAAGGGCGAGCCGCCCCAGCTGCGCGACGAGTGACTCCACCCGGCGGGAGCCTCGCGGGCTCGTTGCTCGATGGCTCCACGCTGGCAGGCATCTCGGTACCCTCGCATTGGGACGTGGTACGACGTACGGGCTCACCGCGCCCTGCGGCTGAGCTGGCGGGGCGACCCGTCCAGATCAGGGACGTGCTGGCCGGTGCAAGCTACACTTGCGCCGGAAGGAGCGCCGGACGATGGCGATCGATCCCAAGTTGCTCGAGATTCTCGTGTGCCCGGTGGACAAGTCGCCGCTGCGCCTCGTGCCACTGCCCCTGGCGGTCCGGGAGCGCCTAGTCGAGCGGTACCGCGACCAGTTCAAGGACGAGGAGCCGGTTGTCGAGGAGGGTCTCGCGAGCGACTCCTCACGCCGTGTCTACCCGATTGTGTCCGACATCCCTGTCATGCTGGTCGACGAGGCCCTGACCTGGGAGGAGGTGTTCGGCTGAGCCTGCGTGGCGTGGCGGCGGGCCTGCTCGTCGCCGGGGTGGCCCTGAGCTTCAAGCTGGGTCTGGCCAACAGCCTCCTCGGCCTCGCGCTGCTGCTGTGGGTCACCGGCCTAGTGCGCGGTACGGCGACCTGGCGACCCTCTCGGATCTACCTCCCGCTGCTCGGCTACGTGCTGGTGAGCGTGGCCTCGGCGTTCGCCTCCTACGACCCGAAGTTCAGCCTCGGCAACCTCGGCGAGCTGTCGCTGTTCGCGATCGTCCCGATGACCGCCGCCATGGTCGATCGCAGCTGGTGGGACCGCTTTCTGGTCGCGATGACCGTGAGCGGGGTGACGTCGTCGCTGGTCGGGCTGTGGCAGTACAGCCACGGTTCGTCGAACCTCGCCCACCGGCTCACCGGGCTCATGAACCACTACATGACCTTCTCCGGCTGGACCCTGGTGGTCGTGCTGCTCCTCGCCGCCGACGCGGCGTTCCACCCCAACCGTCGCCGCCTGCTGTGGACGGTGCCCTCGGTCGCCGTGTGCACCGCGGCGCTGCTGCTGTCCTTTACCCGCAACGCATGGGTCGGGCTCGCCACCGGGGCGGTACTGATGGCGGCGGTGTGGCGCCCCAAGGCCTTCTACGCCTACCCGGTCGTCGCCATCCTGCTCGCGGTGCTCCTGCCGCGGCCGGTTCTCGACCGTTTCGTCTCGATCTTCGACCTCTCGCAGCCCTCGAACTACGACCGCCTGTGCATGACCGTCTCCGGTTCGGAGATGGTTCAGGACCGACCGCTGCTCGGCGTCGGTCCGGGTATGGTCAAGCGGCGGTACCCGCTGTACCGGGCGGAGGACGCGCCGCGCTGGCAGGTACCTCACCTGCACTCCAACGTGGTCCAGATCGCCGCCGAGCGGGGACTGCTCGGCCTCGCCGCCTACCTCGCGGTCCTGGTCGTCTTCGCGCGCCACACCTGGCACGCACTGCGCCGCCGCGACGGCCCCGAGTTCGCCGCTCTTGCCGGCTGCCTGCTGGCGATCGCGGGCATCACCGTTGCCGGGCTGTTCGAGTACAACTGGGCCGACGCCGAGGTGTCGATGATCACCTACGCCTGCCTGGCCGCACCGTGGGCGCTGGCGCCGGAGGGGGCGTGAGGGGCCGGATCTGGACCGTCTCGGAGCTTGTCGACGAGCTCAACTCGCTGCTCGAGCAGGGCTTTTCCGGCCTCGCGGTGGACGGCGAGGTGACCAACGCCAGCACGTCCGGGCGCGGGCACCTCTACTTCACGCTCAAGGACGGCGCGGCCGCCCTGGACTGTGTGATGTGGGGATCGCGGACCGAACGCCTGCGCTTTAAGCTCGAGGACGGGCTCGCGGTCCGAGCCCTCGGCAGCCTCACCGTCTACCCCCAGCGAGGGCGTCTGCAGCTGGTGGTGGAGGCGCTCGAGCCCCAGGGCCTGGGCGCGCTCCAGCTCGCCTTCGAGCAGCTCAAGCAGCGCCTCGCAGCGGAGGGCCTGTTCGCACCCGAGCGCAAGCGCGCCCTGCCAGTCTTCCCGCGCAGAATCGGGATCGTGACCTCGACCACCGGTGCCGCCCTGCGCGACATGCTCAAGGTCCTGCACCGGATCCCATTCGCCGAGGTGGTCGTGGCGCACGCACAGGTCCAGGGGGACGGCGCGGCCGAGCAGGTGGCGGTCGCGGTCGACCGCCTCGGGGCGAGCGCCCTGGTCGACGTCCTGATCGTCGCTCGCGGCGGCGGCAGCCTCGAGGACCTGTGGGCGTTCAACGAGGAGCCGGTCGCGCGGGCGATCGCGGCCTGTCCGGTGCCGGTGGTCTCCGGCGTCGGGCACGAGACCGACGTCTCGATCGCGGACTTCGTCGCCGACTTGCGGGCGGCAACCCCAACCCAGGCCGCGGAGCTGGTCGCGGAACGCCTCGAAAGCTGCGTGCGCCGGCTCGACGACGCCGGTGTGCGCCTCGCCCGCGACCTCAGGCGCCATCTCGACCTCGCGCGAGCGCACCTCGGGGGCCTCGAGGGTTCTTCGGGGCTCGCGCGGCTCCCGCAGCGGCTGCGCCTGGCGTCTGCGCGTCTCGAGCGCGCGGATCGGCTCGCGGCGGTGCTCCGGAGCCGGCTCGACCGGTTGCGCGTCCGCACCGCGGCCGCCCGGGCGGGGTTGCGGCGACTGCCGGGGCGGGTTGCGGCGGGCGGGCACCGGAGTCTTCTCGCGAGCCGCTGCGAGCTCCTCGTGCAGCTCATGCACGGTCGGCTCGACCGTGTCGCGCGCAGCGTCGCCGCGAGCGAGCGCGCACTCGGCCACCTCGGTCCGATGGCGGTGCTCGAACGCGGCTACTCGATCACCACCCTGGCCGACGACGGCGCGCCGCTGAAGGATGCATCCCGCGTGCGGCCGGGCCAGGTGATCGGCACCCGCCTGGCGCACGGCGAGCTGCGCTCGGTCGCGGCGCCGGGCGAGCGGCCGCGGGCGGTCCGGAGCATGCCGGGGGCTCAGACGACACTGTTCGGCGGCGAGACCGGGCCGGCCGGGGACCGGGGAAAGACCCCCGGCGCGGTTCCCGAGGAGGATTCATGACCAAGCGTCCAGACGGGGAGCGCTTCGAGGACCAGCTTGCGCGGCTCGAGGACATCGTCGACCGCCTCGAGGACGACTCCGTCGGCCTCGAGGAGGCGCTCGAGCTATTCGAGCAGGGCATGGGGCTGGCCAGGGCGTGCCGCACTCGGCTCGAGGGCATCGAGCTCAAGGTGGCGCGACTGCTCGCCCCGGACGACGGCGAGGGTGCGACCGAGCCCCTCGACCCGGACTCTGTGTGAATCTCCCCGAGCTCCTCGCACGCGAGCGCGCGGCAGTCGAGGCCGCTCTCGACCTCGTGCTGCCCTCGGCCGACGCCTGGCCGTCGCGCCTCCACCGGGCGATGCGCTACGCGGTGCTCGGCGGCGGCAAACGGGTGCGGCCGATCCTCGCCCGGCTCGCCCACGCCGCGGCGGGCGGCGATCCGGAGGCGATCACCGAGGCGGCTGTCGGCCTCGAGCTGATCCACACCTACTCACTGGTCCACGACGACCTTCCGGCGATGGATGACGACGTGCTGCGACGCGGCCGCGCCACGGTACATGTCGCGTTCGACGAGGCGACCGCGATCCTGGTCGGCGACGCACTGCTCACCCAAGGACTCGGCCTCCTCGCACGGCTTCCCGAGGGCGAGCCGTGGGCGGGACGACGCGCGGCGGCGACCGCCTTGGTGGCGGAGGCCGTCGGCTCCCGCGGCATGGTCGGCGGCCAGGTCGAGGACCTCGAGTGCACCGGCAGCGCGCCGGACGCAGAAGAGACACCGGGAGTCCGCCTCGAGCGAATCCACCGGCACAAGACCGGCTGCCTGGTGCGCGCCTCAGTGGAGATCGGGGCGGTGCTGGCCGGGGTCGACGCGCCAGCACGGGCGGCCTTCGTCGCCTACGGCGAGGCGCTCGGTCTCGCGTTCCAGATCGCCGACGACATTCTCGATGCGACTGCCACGGCCGAGGAGCTCGGCAAGTCCCCCGGCAAGGACGCCCGCTCCGGCAAGCTGACCTACGTCACCCTGTTCGGGCTCGCCAGCGCCAGGGCGCGGCTCGACGACCTCGAGACGGAGCTGGTCGGACGCGCCGCCTCGATCGAGGGTGACGACGGCGCCCTTGGGGCCCTTGCCTGCTACGTCGCTCGCCGGCGCCGGTGACCGTGGCGATGCGCCCACTCACATTGCCACCGCGTCACCGCTTCCGGTAGGCTCGCTGCGATGCGATCGCGTCGCGCGTGGCTGCTGCTCCTGCTTGCGGGCCTGCTGCGGTTGGCCGTGCAGGGTTGGGACTCGTCGCTGCGGTCGCCCCACCCCGACGAGCGCCAGGTGGCGTTCGTCGCAGAGCGTCTCCACGCCTGGTTCGCGGATCCCGGCTTCTATGCCTACGGCTCACTCCACCTGCAGCTGGTCCGGCTGGCCTCGTGGCTGACCGGCGACGGCGGCCACTACCGCGGGCTGCTGGTCGGAGGCCGTGTCCTGTCCCTGGCGGCTAGCCTGATCGCCCTGATGCTCGCGGCCTGGATGGCGCGCCGCGCTTGGGGCAAGCGGTCGGCGTGGGTGGTCCTGCTGCTCGGGGCGTGGGTACCGCTGGACCTCCAGCAGTCCCACTTCGCGACTGTCGAGGCGGACCATGCGGCATGGGTCATGGCGGCCCTCGCGAGCTCGTTCTGGCTCGCCACCGGCGGCGGAACCCTTGCTGCCGCGCTTGCCGGGGCGGCCGCAGGGGCGTCTCTGGCGGTGAAGGTCGCGTCGATTCCGCTGGTGTTTCCGCTCGCGGTGGCGCTGCTGCTCGCGGCGCGTGGACGCGGCCCGCTCGAACTGGCGCGGCTCGCGGCGGTGGCGGGGGTCGCGGCCGTGGCGTCGTTCTGGCTCGCCCAGCCGTGGGCGTTCGCCTCGGCGCGGCCGCCGCTGGTGGTTTTTGCCACCCTCGCGGCCGCGGCGCTCGCCCTGACCGCCGCGGCCGGGCGCGTCGGGCGCCCGCGGTATGCGGCGGCCGGGCTCGGGCTCACCGCCCTGCTCGGCGGGTTCGTCGCGATGGTTGCGCCGCACCTCAACCCGGCATACCTGGCCGGGGTCGGCGAGCAGGTCGCCATGGTCCTCGGCCGCGCGGACCTCGCCTACGTCCGCGTGTACCACGGGACCCTGCCGGTGCTGTACCCGGCGCGCGAGCTCGCGCTGTGGGGTCTCGGCCCGTTGCTCGCCGCCGCCGCGGCGGTCGCGGCCGGGTTCGCCCTGTGGCGGCTCGGATCGCGCTGGCGTCGCCTCCTCGCGGGCCCGGTGACCGCCGGTGACGCCGCACTCGTCGTGCTGCTGGCGTGGCTCGTCCCGATGGCCGGCCGGCTCGCCACCCTGCAGGTGAAGTACCTCCGCTACTGGGAGCCGCTCGTGGTGCCGGCGGTGATGGTCACAGGGTGGGCGCTCTCCCGCGCGGCGCGGCTCGGCCGGAAGCCGATCACGGGGGTGGTCATTGCCGGGACCGTGCTCTGGGGCCTGGTGTACATGTCGGCCTTCCTCGAGCCGCACCCGCACCGGACCGCCGCCGAGTGGCTCCGGATGACGATCCAGCCGGGCCAGACCGTGGCCTTCGAGGACTGGGACGAGACCCTCGACCTCACCGGCGTGGCGGGACTCCAGCAGGTCGAGCTTCCGTCCTACGGTCTTCCCGACGACCCCGACAAGGCGCAGCGCTGGTGCGAGAACCTCGCTCAGGCGGACTGGGTGGTGCTGACCTCGAACCGGGTCCGGCACACGGTTCTCGCCAACCCCGAGCGCTTCCCGCTCACCGGGCGGCTGTACCGGTTGCTGCTCTCGGGTGAGGCCGGTTTCACGCCGGTGACCCGCGTCGAGCGCGGACCCCATCTGCTCGGGCTGCGATTGCCCGTGCAGCTCGCCGATGAGAGCTTCGTGAACTACGACTTCCCGAGGGTGGTGGTGCTCCGCCGTACCGGCACGGTCGACCCTGCTGCGCTGGTGGAGCGCGTCTCCCGGCCGCTGCCAGGGCTCGAGGAGCTCGGCCCGGCGGGTGTCGAGGCCCGACTGGTCGACCCGCTCCCGCGTCTGCCGGCGGTGCCGGGCGGCGTCCGCCAGATCCTCGACGTCGTGCTCTGGGCGCTGCTCTTCGCCGCCTCGGGAATCGCGGTGTGGGCGATCGCTCTGCCCGCGCTGCGTGGCTGGCCGGACGCCGGGCTCGGCCTCGCCCTGACCACGGGCTGGATCGCGCCGGCCTGGCTGCTCTGGTTCGGCTCCGAGGCCGGGCTGTGGCCAGTGGGCGCGGCGATGGCGACCTGGATCGAGCTCGCCCTCCTGGCCGCAGGTATGGTCGCGCTGTCGGCGCGCCGGCAGGTCGTGGTCCGGTTGGTGCGCTCGCGCGGGCGGGCGATGTCGGCGGTGCTGCTGGTGACCGTCGCCGTGTGGCTCGGCTTCCTCGTGGTACGCGCCTTGAACCCCGCGATCCACTGGGGGGAGAAGCCGATGGACTTCTCCTTCCTCAATGCGTTCCTCGCCGCCCGGGCCTGGCCGCCCGGTGAGCCCTGGCTCGCCGGGCTTCCCCTCTTCTACTACTACGGCGGCGAGGTCCTGGCAGCGTGGCCGATCCTGCTTGCCGGGACGTCCTCCGCGGTCGGCTACAACCTGATGGCCGCCGCAGTGCCCGCCCTCGCGGCGGCGCCGCTCGCGGCCCTCGGGCTCCTGGTCGCACGGCGCCGGCGTGCGGCGGCCGCCTGGCTCGTGCCGGTGCTGGTGCTGCTCACCGGAAACCTGGCCTGGCCGTGGCTGACCGGCATGGCCCGCTCCGGACGCTGGTTCGACATGTGGTGGGCGACCTCGCGGGTGGTCCCCGGGTTCGCGATCGACGAGTACCCGTTGTGGACCGCGTTCTTTGCCGATCTCCACGCCCACTATCTGGCGCTGCCGGTGGCGTTGGTCGCGGCGCTGTGGGGCTGGGCGACGATCCACCTCAAGCGCGGCTGGCCGCTCGCCGCCGTCTCCTGCGGTCTCGCAGTCGGCGTGCTGGCGACCACCAACCCGTGGGACATCTTGGTCGTGACCGCAGCGCTCGCGGTCGGGGTGGTGGCCGCTACACCCCGCCGGCTGCACGCGATCGGGCGTCTGGCGCTGGCCGCTGCGATCAGTCTCGCGGTGGCGGCACCGTGGATCGTCGAGCTCGCCAACGGCGTCGGGCGCGGTGTCGGCGGGCGCGGCCTGTTCCTCACCGGCGCCGACTTCGCGCCCTGGTGGGCGGTGCTGCGCCACTTCGGCGTGTTCCTGATCCCGCTTGCCGTGCTCGCCGCCGCGTCACTGCGCCGCGGTGCGGTGGTGGCGGTCCCGCTCGCCGCTGCAGGGGTGGCCGCAGGGGTGCTGCTCGGCTCCGGCGCCGCCGCCGTCGCCCTCGGTCTCGTCGGCCTGTTCGTGAGCATGGCCGCGGTGTCCGACGGCCGGCTCGCCCGACTGGCGTGGTCCATCGCCACTCTCGGCGTCACCCTGGTCGCCCTCGCCGAGCGCTACACCCTGATCGACCGCATGAACACCCTGTTCAAGCTCTACAACGGGGTCTGGTGGCTGCTCGCCGCAGCGCTCGGCCTGCTCCTGCTCTCGTCGCGGGGATGGCGGCGGTCGCTCCTCGTCGCGGCATGGCTGCCGCTCGAGGTCGTGGCGCTGGTCAACCTCCCGCTCGGCGTGGTCCAGGGTCTGCGCCAGCCGCGGATGGTCTCGCCGGTACCGACCCTCGACGGGCAGGCCTTTCTCCCGGTCCGCGACCCCGACACCTGGTTCGCTGTGCGCGTCCTGCAGGGCGTCGCCCGCTCCGGCGACACGGTTGCAGAGGCGGCGGGTGCCTCCTACGCCGCTTACACGAGGATCTCCATGCACACCGGGCTGGCGACGGTGGTTGGCTGGGAGTACCACCTCCAGCAGCGGGGTCAGTCCCTGGACGAGATTCTCGCGCGCCGTCGAGATCTCGAGACGCTTTACACCGACCGCGACCCCCGTCACCGGCGGGCGGTGCTGGACCGCTACGACGTGCGCTGGGTGGTGGTCGGTCCACTCGAGCGGACGACCTACGACCTTCGGGGCGACGAACCGCTGGCCAGCACGCCGGGCCTGGTGCGGTTCGCGAGCCGTGGCGACACCTCCGTGTGGATGGTGCTGCCGAGCTGTGCGGACGCAGTTGCGGCCCCGCCGCCGCCGCGCGCCCTCCCGGTCGGCCTGGAGCGCATCGGCCGGGTCCCGGTGTCGGTCCCGAGGCCGGTCCGCGCCCTGGCCCGTGACGGCGACGGCGGGGTCGTGATCCTGCTCGACGGAACCGTGCTGCGCCTCGGTCCGGCGGGCGAGCCGCAGGCGGCCCTGCCGTCACCGCCCTGCGATCCGGTCGCCGCCGCGGGGTGGCGCGGACGGGTGTGGGTGGGCTGTGCTGACGGCGCCATCGCCGAAGCGACGGCCGACGGCTGGTCGAGCGGGCCGCGCGGTTTCAATCTCTTCGGGCTCGCGGCGGGCGACCGGTTGTGGGCGTGGGGCTCCGACGGGCTGGTCTCTTCCGACGACGGGCGGACCTGGCACCACGAGGAGGCCGGCCCGGTTCGCGCCGCCGCGGTGCGCGGCGAGGCGGTCGCATGGTCGGACGGGCAGAGCGTGTGGGTCCGCGACTCCGGACGGGTCCGCGAGCTCGGTCCATCTCCGGAGGCGGTGCGCGCGCTCGCCTGGTCGGGCCCGAACCTGTGGGCGCTGCTGCCCGAGGGCCTGGCGTCGAGCGGCGGCGGCCGACTGCCGTGGCGCCGTCGTCTCGCCGACGCCGGCCCGATCGCAGCGCTCGCGGGCGGCGAGGTTGGGCTGTGGCTCGTCCGCCCCGACGGCGACCTCGTCGCCTGGGACGGCGGCGGTTGCGGCGGACTGGTCGCGTTCGCACCGCCCGGCGGCCACACCGGGCTGGCCGAGCCGCGCGGCCTCGCAGTGTCGCCGGACGGGTGGTTCGCGGTGGCCGACACGCGGAACCACCGCATCGTGTGGTTTGGGCTCGACGGCTCATGCCTCGACGCGCTCGGCTCCGAGGGATCCGCTCCAGGGGCGTTTCGCGAGCCCTCCGGGCTGGCGCTGGACCACGACGGCACGCTCGCCGTCGCCGACACCTGGAACGGGCGCATCCAGTTGATCGCGCCCGACGGCGCCGTGCGGGTGGTCGGCCGAGATCTCTACGGGCCGCGCGGTGTCGCCTGGGATGACGCCGGCGCGCTGTACATCGCCGACACCGGCAACCGGCGTGTGCTGCGGGCGGCGCCTCCGGACTGGCGCCTGACCGAGATCGTCCACCTCGACGCACCGGCGGTCGGACTCGCGTGGCTCGGCGACCGGCTCGCGGCGGCGGTCCCCGTCGAGGGTGTGGTCGCCCTGATCGATCCGGTCCGACACGAGGTCGAGCGCACGCTCCCGGTTCCTGGATGGCAGGGCGGGGACCAGCAGGAAGGCTACCTGGTGCGGCTCCCGATGGGCGATCTTCTGGCCAGCGCACCCCGTTCGGGAGAACTGTGGCGCCTCGACCCTTCCGGCAGGCGGGGGCCGGTGCGGGTCGCCACCGGTCTCGACGGCGTCACGGGTCTGACCGTGGTCGCCGAGGGCCGGGTCCTCGTGGCCCTGACCTGGCAGCACCGGATCCAGCGCGTCGCCATGCCCGAGGAGCGATGACCGCCCGCGAGCGGCTCGACGTCGCCCTCGCGCGGCGCGGCCTCGTTCCGTCCCGCGCCCGCGCTCAGGCCTTCGTGCTCGCCGGGCGGGTGCGGGTCGACGGTGCCGTCGTCACCAAGGCGGGGACCCAGGTGAGGGAGGACTGCCGGCTCGACATCGCCCAGCCCGACCACCCGTGGGCGTCCCGCGGCGCCCTCAAGCTCGAGGCGGCCCTCGACGAGTTCCACGTCGACCCGACGGGTTTGGTCTGCCTCGACGTCGGGGCCTCGACCGGGGGTTTCACCGACCTCTTGCTCGCGCGCGGCGCGCGGCGCGTGGTTGCGCTCGACGTCGGCCGCGGCCAGCTCGACTGGCGCTTGCGCAGCGATCCGAGGGTGGTGGTCCTGGAAGGCGTCAACGCCCGCTATCTGGGCTCGGACGAGCTCCCGTTCCCAGTCGACCTCGCGACCGTGGACGTGTCCTTCATCTCGCTACGGCTGGTGGTGCCGGCGCTGCTGCCTCACCTGCGTCCCGGCGCGTGGCTGGTGTGTCTGGTCAAGCCGCAGTTCGAGGCTGGACGACAGAGCGTGGGCAAGGGCGGGATCGTCCGCGACGAGGCGGTGCGGCGGGAGGCGATCGACGGCACTGTCGCCGCCCTCGAGACGCTGGGCCTTGAGCGCATCGGCGTGGTGCCCTCCCCGGTCGCCGGCCAGAAAGGCAACCGCGAAGAGCTTGCGGTGTTCCGCATGCCCGAGCCGACCTCGAGGAGTTGACAGGCGGCGGCGGATCGGCGAGCTTCGGCGCCGTGGAGGCGCAAACATGGCCGACAACGAAATGACCGTGAGCTTTCCCGGCGGTAAGCGCGTGACCGCCCACTTCGCCGGGTTCGACATCCTGACCGACCAGAGCCTCAAGTACGGCGGTGACGCGAGCGCACCGGAGCCGTTCGACCTCTTTCTCGCCTCCCTGGCGACCTGCGCCGGAATCTACGTGCTCGGCTTCTGCGCCAAGCGCGACATTCCGACCGAGGGCATCCGCCTGGTCCAGCGCTGGGAGCGGGACGACAAAGGCAAGCTGGCTCACCTCGGCATCGACATCGAGCTGCCTGCCGGCTTCCCGGAGCGGTACCACGACGCCGTGCTGCGTGCTGCCAGCCAGTGCGCGGTCAAGAAGACCATCGAGAGCCCACCGGAGATGACTGTCCGCACCGTCACCGTGGACTGAACCACAGAGCAACCGTTTTCGTTGTCAAGCGCGAGACGCGAGACGTGGGGCGGGGAGGCTCCTGTGCGTCGTCATCGGCTTCCGACCGGCTGAGCAACTCTGCGGAATCGGTTTGGGGGTCTGGTGGGGGCAGCTTCGTCATGCGAGGGACGTCAGACCGGACGTCAGATGCTGGGATTCGGGAGGCGTGCCAGCCGGCGGCGTAGCGGAGCTACGTTGAGGACTGGCGCGCCTCCCGAAGCACGGCAGATGACCCGGGATGGCGGCCCGCAGCGACGAAGCCGCGCCCACCAGCCCCCTAGAGCTCGTCGGCCTTGGTCGAGATCGGCCCCCGATAGTTGTGCTTGAGGCGCACCTGGGCGACCTCGGGTCCGAACGCCCGGTAGGTCTCCTTGATCCGGGTCAGGGCGTTGGAGCGCCAGTCAACGTATGGGTTGTCGATCTGAACCGGGTCCAGGCAGCCGGCAAGGGCGACCTTGGAGCTCGCACAGAAGCGGCTCATGAGGGTCTTGGCGAGGTGGCGGTCGCCGTTCTGGAGCTCGTCGACGAGCACGATCGAGCGCTCGATATCGAGGCCCCGCAGCATCGAGGTCGAGAGCATGGTGAGGCGGTCGGCGGCGCGCAGATCGTTGAGGAAGTCGTGGTCGTTGGCCAGGGAGAGCCCCCGGATCGCCTGCAGGAACGGCTCGAGCCAAGGCGAAAGCTTGGTCTCGAAGTCGCCCGGTAGGTAGCCCATCTCGTACTGGCTCGACGCCTGCTCGGGGCGCAGCAACAGGAGCCCGTTGTCGTAGCCGTAGTCGGGCTGGAGCGGCTGCGATTGCGGTGACACCCGCAGTGCGGTCGGCTGGCCGACGAGCATTGACAGCGCGGCCGCGACCATCAGGCGCGTCTTGCCGGAGCCGGCGGGGCCGTCGAGCACCACGAGCTCGACCGACGGGTCGAGCAGGAACTCCATCGCGAGTACCTGCTCGGGGTCGCGCGGAGTCAGTCCGAGGATCGGCCGCGGCCGATACTCGAGCCGCTTGCGGTCCCAGTACTGCGCCCAGCGCAGGTCCTCGAGCATGCCCGTCTCGGGGTTGGCGCGGGTGACCAGCATGGGCTCGTCCGCACAGCGCAGTACAACTCCGAGGTTCCAGCCGACCTCATGATGGGCAAGCGCGGCGACCTCCGCGATCGGCAGCGAGCGCTCGCCGGGGGGTGCGCTGTCGAGGAAGCTCGCTACGACCTCGGCCCCGACCGCGACGTCGACAACTCCACAGTAGACTTGCTCGACCGATTCGAGGGCGACCTTGCCGTAGCGCAGGTTCTCGGCCCGAATCGAGAGCGCGTCGCACTTGAGGAGGAGGTTCGAGTCCTCCGAGATCACGACCACGTCGAAGCCGGGGTGGCCGTTTGACTTGGCGACCTCGGCGATGCGTCGGGCGCTGGCCAGGATCAGGTTGTCGCCCGAGCTGGAGGGGTAGGGGGCTGCGGTTTCACCGTCGGGCTCCCAGGCGAGTACACCCCCGGCCGGAGTGGAGCTGAAGACGTCGGGGTCGACCTCGTGACGGAGAAGGCGTTCGACGGCGTGGTGGATCATCCCGTTGCGGCGGTACTCCAGCAGCTTGCGAGCGACCTGGCGAGCGGCGTGGCGGACGCCGTCCGACTTGGTCTTGGAGGACTGGAGCCGGCCCAGCTCCTCGACGACCTGGTGGAGCAGCAGCACGACATTGCCGCCGGTCATCAGGCGGTCGAGGGCATCGGGGTTCTCGATCAGGGCCGAGGTGTCGGGGATGTAGACCGTACCCGAAAGCACGTGTTGGGCGAGATGCATGGTGTCGTCAGTCTACCATTCTGGCGGGCCCCAGAGGTCCGGCCGGGAACCCCCCGCGAAGCGAGAATCGCGAGGAGGCGTGAGAAGCGGCGCCGGAAGGCCGCAGATGTACCATGGGCCGATGTCGAGCCTGCATTTGTCACCACCTCCTTACTGCGGGCGCCGATGTGGCTGCCATCGCCGGCCATTTCGCGACTCGGCGCTGACAGGCACCTCGACGTCCTCGCGACGTGGCGTGGTGAGCGATGCAGGCTAGCCCCCGCGGCCTCATCGTCGCCTCTGCACCGCTGACCTGGACCACGGAGTTCGCTGCGTTCGCCACGGCCGCCTCGCCGCTCCTGGCTGCGGACGGCGGCGCCAATCACCTCGCCCGGCTCGGGCTGCGCCCGGCTGCGGTGGTCGGGGACCTCGACTCGATCCGGCCATCGGTCCGTCAGTGGCTCGGAGAGGGACTCATGGTACTGCGACCCGATCAGGACCGGACCGACCTCGAGAAGACGGTCGAACACGCCGTAGAGGTCCTCGGGGTGCGACGCTTGACGGTGGTCGGCGCGCTTGGCGGTCGGATCGATCACACGATCGGCAACCTCGGCCTGCTCGTTCGGTTGGCGTTCGGCCCCAACCTGGTGCTGCGCGAGGCGGCGACCGAGGTGCTCGCGGTCTCGGGCGAGCTCGAGCTCGCGGCCGAGCCCGGCCAGACCTGGTCGGTGTGGACCTTCGACCCCGGGGTGCGGGTGACTCTCGAGGGCTTCCGGTGGCCGGTCGACGGCGTCGCCCTCGACGCCGGCGGGCGGCCGTCGATCTCAAACCTCGCCGAGTCCGACCGCGTCCGGGTCATCGCTGTCGGCGGCGCCGCGGTCATCACCCGCCACCTGACCCACCCGTCGCACATGTGAACCACAGAGGCACAGAGGCACAGAAAATCGCAGAGCAGCTTGGGCGGGAGCCCAACGCGCTCACGCGCGTTGGGCTCCCGCCCTGTTGTCTCTTTGCGATGTTCCGTGTTCCTCTCTGTGCTTCTGTGCCTCTGTGGTGAAATCCTATCCCGCGACGAGGAGGGCGACGCCGGCGATCGCGATGGCGGTGCCGAGCACGCCGCGGGCCGAAGGCAGGCGGTGCTCCAAAGCGCTTTCGACTACCAGGCCGAAGACGGGTGGCGTGGCGAGCAGGACCGCGGCAATCGAGGCCTGCGCCCAGGCAATGCCGGCCATCATGAGGAGCATGGCGAGGTAGGTGCCGAAGAACGATGCGAGCGCCAACCGCGGCAGTCCGCGACGGTCGCGGAGGGCAGCCGCGGCGCGTCCGAGGGTCCCCGTGACGGCGCCGACGGCGGCCAGGCCGCCGGCCCCGACGGCGAGTCGGAGCAGGGTCGCGGGCAGGATCGGCAGCGTCGCCATTCCAGCCTTGGCGACGACCACGCCGGTGCCCTGGCCGAAGGCCGACAGGACGCCGAGGGCGACGCCGGCGGCGATTCCGACCGCTGGTCGTCCCGGGCGCCCGTCGTCGCGCGAGAGGACGATCATCACGCCCGCAAGAACGACCCCCGAGCCGATCCACTGCGCCGCATCGAGCCGCTCGCCCAATGGAATCGCGATCGCCGTGGCGAAGACCGGGGCCAGCGTCTGCAGGAGCAGGCCGCGATGGGCGCCGAGGCGGGCCACGGCGGAGAACAGGGCGGTGTCGCCGAGGGTGAGTCCGAGCAGCCCGGAGAGCGCGACCAGACCGAGGTCGCGCGGCGACGTGACGGAGAAGGCGCGCCATGAGCCGGCTGCGACGACCGTGACGGCGAGCAGGGTCGCGGCGAACGCGCACTTGAAGAGGTTGGCGGCCCGCGCGCCGTGGCGGTTGATGGCGTCACGGAAGAGCTGGATCGACACCGCCCACAGGAGGGCGGCCGAGAGGCAGGCGAGCTCGCCGAGCATGGGCGCGTTGGCAGGCATCAGAAGGCAAAAGGCCCGGCGCGTGCCGGGCCGTCCGTTCCGGAAACTGGCTGGGGTGCAGGGACTCGAACCCCAATTCTACGGTCCAGAGCCGTATGTCCTGCCATTGGACGACACCCCAGCAGGACCCCCGTAGGGGACGCCGATTATAGCAGTCGGTCATAGCCCGTCAACCGGCCGACATCAAGGCTCGCTTGAGGCGCTTCTTCGGCTGAGAGCCATCGACGACGCAACCCATGCCGGGACGATGGCGCACCCTCCTGATCTCTGCCTGGATGTTCCACCATCCCGAAACGACGGCGAAGCGGAGTGTGGGGATGAGGTCCTGAACTGCGCCACAGGACTCGCGCAGCGAGCCCAAAGCAGCGCGCGTCGCAGAGCCCCACCCGCGCGGTGGCCCAAACGTGCTCCTGGTAGGGGCTCTGCGATGCGAGCTGCTAGGACTGCTTGAGCCAGCGCAACATGTCCTTGAACTTGGGCTTGGACCCGTGCATCAGGATGCCGACCCGGTAGATCTTGCCGACCAGCCAGGCGGAGGCGACGATGGTCGCGAGCATCAGCACAACCGAGGCCACGAGCTGGATCGCCGGCACCTGGGTCAGGGTCAAGCGCAGGGTCATCAGCATCGGGGTGAAGAACGGGATCAGGGAGAGCACGACCGACAGCGTGCCGTCGGGCTGGTTGAAGATCTGCATCATCAGGATCAGCGGGATCACCAGGAAGATCGTCACCACGCTCTGGAAGTTCTGCGCCTCCTGCTCGGTGTCGAAGGCGGCCCCGATGCCGGCGTAGAGGCTGCCGTAGAGCAGGAACCCGAGCACGAAGTAGACCACGAAGAAGGCCAGCACGGTTGCGCCCACTCTCGGGAGCTCGAGGCCGGTGATCACTCCCGGCGCCGACAGCACCGCCATCATGGCCGCCCATAGCAGGAACTGGGTCAGGCCGACCGCGCCGATGCCGAGGATCTTGCCGAGCATGAGCTCGAACGGTCTGACCGCCGACACGATGACCTCGACGATGCGCGAGCTCTTCTCCTCGAGCACGCCGCGCATGACGTAGATGCCGTACATCAGGACCGTGGTGTAGATGATCAGCACGAAGGCGTAGGAGAGGAGGAACGCCTGGCCCTTGTCCTGGGTCTCCTCGCCTTTCGTCCCGAGCTTGACCGTCTTCAGGTCGATCCGCTCGGTGAGCTCACCGACCTTGTCGGGGTCGAGCCCGGCCCGGGTCAGGCGCTCGGCGATTACGACCTTGTTGACCGCGCGCTCGAGCAGGGTGAGAAGCTTGAAGGCGGCGACGTTGGGCGCGACGTACTCGGGCTCGCCGCTCTCCGGCAGCGTCGCCGGGAGGATCAGCATCCCAGCGAACTTCTTGGTCTTGTCGCGCACCAACTGCTTGACGGCCTCTCGCGCCGCCTCCGGGTCGGGCCCGGTGGGTTGCGGAACGAGGGTCACGGTGAGCTTGTCGTCCGGGTGGATGGAGGCGTTGACCTCGGCGGCGATCTTCTCGGTCGAGCGTCCGGTGAAGTCGAGCACTGCGACCTTGAACTCGCCGCCGCCGCGGGCCGCGAGCCACGCCGGGACGATCATCATCGCCCCGAGGATCACCGGGACCAGCAGGGTGGAGATCCAGAACGCCTTGGTGCGAACGCGCTCGAGGTACTCACGCCGGACAACAACAGCAATTCGACGCAACATCTCTTGCCTCTTCCCTCTATCTCGCTCTCGGAGCGATGAATCCTTGAGCTTGTCGACCTCGCCACGGGGCGTTCCGAGGGTCGGTCGGCGTTGGGAGATGCTGCCTTTCTCGGCGCGCCGACGCCGGCGGGCGGAGCAGCGCTACGTCGAGGACGGCGGCGCGTCGAAAAGGTGGCAGATGCAGGCACCCCTCTGGCGAGGCCGGCAGGCTACGCGGCATGGCTGTCCTCCCCGACCGCCCGCAGGAAGATGTTCTCGAGATCGGGCACGAAGCGGGTGAAGCTCTCGAGCTCGCCCCGTTCGACCAGGGCGTGGATCAGCTCTCGCGGTGACGCGCCCTCCGCCAGCTCGAGCAGGCTGTCCTCCTTGAGCGGACTGACCGCCGTGACCCCAGGGAGAGCGGCGAGCCCGCTCCTGGTCGAGGTCGGAGCGCACCGTCCACGCGTTGCCGCCGAAGCGTTCGCGGATCTCGGCCAGGGCGCCGACCAGGATCGGGCGGGCGCGGTTGATCAGGCAGATGTGGCTGCACAGCTCGTCCACCTGGGGCAGGACGTGGGTCGAGAGCACGACCGTGACACCCTCGACGGACATCGCCAGGAGCAGGTCCTTGAGCTCGCGGGCATTGATCGGGTCGAGCCCGGCGAACGGCTCGTCGAGGATCACCAGCTGCGGACGGTGGAGGATGGTGCCGATGAACTGGACCTTCTGCTGCATGCCCTTCGACAGGTCCTCGACCTTGTGGGTAGCCCAGTCGCCGAGCTTGAATCGTTCCAGCCAGGCGCTGCCGCGTCGCTTCCCCTCCGCCGGGCGGAGCCCGCGCAGCGTGCCCAGGAACACGAGGTGCTCGAGCACCTTCATCTTCCGGTACAGACCGCGCTCCTCGGGCAGGTAGCCGATCAGGCGCCGACGGTCGTCGTCGACCTCACGGCCGTCGAGCAGGATCGAGCCCGAGTCCTGGGTGATGACGCGCATGATCATGCGGATCGTGGTCGACTTGCCGGCGCCGTTGGGGCCGAGCAGGCCGAAGACCGATCCGCGCGGGACTGCGAAGGAGAGGTCGTCGACCGCCAGGTGGTCGCCGTAGCGCTTGCTGACGTGCTCCAGCTGCAGGATGTGGTCCACGGGTTCCTCCGGAGTCGAATTGTACGCGGAGACGGGTCCCCCGGTTGCACGCCGATAGACCGCCGCTCGGGGGTTGCATCGAGGGGGTCCCTGTGGCACAATCCGTCGTCCGTAGGTCGCACCGGTAGCTCAAATGGATAGAGCATCTGACTACGGATCAGAAGGTTAGGGGTTCGAGTCCCTTCCGGTGCGCCATCTCTCCCTGGCGGTCGAGCGTTGGTTGGAACTCGCGCTTCCCGCCCGCCCTTTCCCCCACGCGAGCGAGTCCCTTCCGGTGCGCCATCTCTCCCTGGCGGTCGAGCGTTGGTTGGAACTCGCGCTTCCCGCCCGCCCTTTCCCCCACGCGAGCGAGTCCCTTCCGGTGCCCCACCCGCCCACCTTCTGCGTCCCGCCATTCTTGTGACGTCCTCTCCCCCATAGGCACAGGGCGCACCCGAACAGGCGAACGCCTGTACGGGTGGCCATGTGCCACCGAACCAACCTTCGCCGCTTTTCGTACATCTCATGCAGAGACGAGACGGAGTATCCGTCGGGGAGAGTCGGCGATGAAGCGCGCGCACGCGGATCAGGCGGTGGCGAGGGTGCCCGTGGCGGCCCGGGTCGGGGGGCGACCGGCGGTGGTGATCGCTGACGCGGGCGACGGCGCCAGCCTCGTGGTGATGAACGGGCGCGTCGCTCCCGGGCCTGGAGTGCGCTTCTGCCACCGGGGCCTGACCTGGCAGATCGTCGCCTACCGCGGCTCTGCGCGGGCGTGGATCGCGCACCCCGTCGAGCAGTGACGTATGCTGCGCCTGGGGCCCGGCCCGGGGCAGCAACATCTCGCTGCTTCGGGCGTAGGACCCTGCGAAGGAGGCATCATGGCATCACTGCACCGATCACTGATCCAAGGGTTCGTCTGCGTGCTCGCGCTGGCCGTCGCGTCCGGCGCCGAAGCCCAGACCAAGCTGCTGCGCTTCCCCGACATCTCCGGGGACCACGTGGCCTTCTGCTACGGCGGCGACATCTGGACCGCATCGACGAGCGGCGGGACCGCGACCCGGCTGACCGCGCACCCGGGCCTCGAGCTGTTCCCGAAGTACTCGCCTGACGGGCGTTTCATCGCCTTCACCGGTCAGTACGACGGCGACGAGCAGGTCTACGTGGTGCCGGCTGAGGGCGGTGTCCCGCGCCAGCTCACCTACTACCCGGCCCATGGCCCGCTGCCGCCGCGCTGGGGCTACGACAACCAGGTCTACGGTTGGACGCCAGACGGCAAGGCAGTGCTGTTCCGCTCGCTGCGCGACGCGGACGTCGGCCGGACCGAGACCGCGCTTTACACGGTCAGCGTCGATGGCGGCCTGCCGGTGCAGCTGCCGATGCCCTCCTCGGGGGCCGGCGACTTTTCGCCCGACGGCACGCGCATGGTCTACTCACCGCTATTCCGGGACTTTCGGACCTGGAAGCGGTACGAGGGCGGCTGGGCGCAGGACCTCTACATCTACGACCTCGCGACCAACGCTGTCGACAAGATCGCGCCCTCGGTGCGTACCGAGCGCGACCCGATGTGGATCGGCGACACCATCTACTTCGCCTCCGACCGTGACGGCACGCTCAACCTCTACGCCTACGACGTGGCGTCCGGGGCGGTGAACGAGCTCACCCACTCCCAGACCTGGGACGTGCGCTGGCCGTCGTCGGACAACCGGAGCCGCATCGTCTACGAGTCGGATGGCGAGCTCCACGTCTTCGACGTCGCGACCGCGGCCGACACCAAGCTCTCGATCAAGGTCCCGGACGACGGCCTCAACACGCGGCCGTCGCGCTACCCGGCGTGGAAAAACGTCGAGGACTTCGAGCTCAGCCCGAAGGGCGAGCGGGCCCTGTTCGTGGCCCGCGGCGATGTGTTCACGGTGCCGATCGAGCACGGACCGACCCGCAACCTGACCGACAGCTCGCGCCACCACGACAAGTGGGCGCGGTGGTCGCCCGACGGTGCGAAGATCGCCTACGTGTCCGATGCTACCGGCGAGGAGCAGCTGTGGCTGATCGCCCAGGACGGCTCGACGCCCGCCGAGCAGCTCACCGACCGCTTCGGCGCGATGCTGATGTGGCCGACGTGGTCGCCGGACGGGTCCCGTCTCGCGGTCGCCGACAAGGACGGCAAGGTCTACGTGGTCACGGTTGCGGACAAGAAGGTGGTCGAGGTCGCCGACGACGAGTACGGCGGCGTCTTCGACTACGCGTGGTCGCCCGACGGGCGCTGGCTCGCCTTCTCGATGGCCAACGAGAACGGCTTTCGCTCCCTGGTCGTGTGGGGCGTCGCCGACGGCGTCTTGCACCGGGTCACCGACGGCACCTTCAACGTCAACGGCCCGGCCTGGGACCCCGAGGGCCACTTCCTGTGGGTGATGTCGGAGCGCGAGTTCGCACCCCAGATCTCGTCCCTGGAGTGGAACTACGCCGGCAACCGGATGACGGGGATCTTCGGCTACGCCCTGACCACGGACGTCAAGGACCCGTTCGGTCCACGCTCGGACGAGGTCACCATCGACGCCGGCAAGGAGAAGGACGCGACGGCCGCGGCGACCAAGGCGGGTGGAAAGGCCACGTCAGGTCAGAAGGAGAAGTCCGAGGCAAAAACTGAGCCCGCCCCGGTGAAGATCGACTTCGACGGCCTCGCCGACCGAGTGGTCGCGGTGCCGGTGGACGCCGACAACCTCGAAGGGCTCGAGGCAACCAAGGGCCACCTGCTCTATGCCGTCTCGGGGGCGCCGTTCTACGGCCGCGACAGCTACCAGCCGACCCGCCTGATGATCTTCGACATCGCGGAGCGCGAGGCCTCGACCCTCGCTGACGACATCGAGGGCGCCGCGCTGTCGGCCGACGGCTCGAAGGTCATCGTCCAACAGGGAAAGGCCTACAAGCTGCTCGACGCCAAGCCCAAGGCGAAGGACGCTAAGACCGTCTCGACGAAGGACATGTATGTCAACCGCGTGCCCAGGGACGAGTGGGCCGAGGTCTTCGACGAGGTCTGGCGACGCTACCGCGATTTCTTCTACGTTCCCAACATGCACGGTTACGACTGGAAGGCGATCGGCGCGCGCTACCGCGCGCTGGTGCCGTACGTCGCCCACCGTTCGGACCTCAACTACGTGATCGGCGAGATGATCGCCGAGCTCAGCGTCGGCCACGCCTACATCCAGGGTGGCGACTTCGACATCCCAGACCGGCCGACCTTTGGTCTGCCCGGCGCCCGGTTCGCGCTCGATCCGGCCGCGGGAAGGTACCGGATCGCGCGTATCCTGCACGGCGACGCCGAGGAGGCGAAGTACCGGGCACCGCTTGACGCGCTCGGCGTCCAGGTCCACGAGGGCGACTACGTGCTCGCGGTCAACGGCGAGGAGCTCAAGGGTGCCGACAACCCCTATCGGCTGCTGCGCGGATTGACCGACCCCGTCACGCTCACGGTCAACGCCGCGCCGAGCTTCGACGGCGCCCGCAAGGTGACCTACACCCCGATTGCCTCCGAGTCGGACCTGCTCTACCGGGCGTGGGTCGCGGGCAACCGGGCCAAGGTGGCCGAGATGACCGACGGGCGGGTCGGGTACCTTCACATCCCGGATATGGGGGCGGACGGGATCGCCGAGTTCATCAAGTGGTACTACCCCCAGATCCGCAAGGAGGGCCTCATCGTCGACGTGCGCTCCAACGGCGGCGGCAACGTCTCGCAGTGGATCATCGAGCGCCTCGACAGCAAGCTGCTTGGCACCCGCTTCGGGAACGGCTCCGACCACCCCAGGACCTATCCCTACACCGTGTTCTACGGGCACATGGTGTGCCTGATCAACGAGACGTCGGCTTCCGACGGCGACATCTTCCCCGCGCGCTTCAAGAAGGCCGGGCTCGGTCCGCTGATCGGCAAGCGCACCTGGGGCGGCGTGGTCGGTATCTCCGGGCGAGGTCCGCTGATCGATGGCGGCCAGGTGTTCGTCCCGATGCAGGCGACCAACGACGTCGACGGCTCCTACATCATCGAGGGACACGGCGTCGACCCGGACATCGACGTCACCAACGATCCGGCGTCGGTGATCGCCGGCCGAGACCCGCAGCTCGAACGTGCGGTGGCCGAGGTGCTCAAGGCGATGGAGGCCGAGCCTCGCCACCTGCCCAAGCGCCCGCCGGACCCCGTGAAGACGAAGTAGTCTCTCCGAGGAACTGCGCACCGCCCGCGGCCCCCGGCACCTGCCGGGGGCCGTCTTTACGTGCGCTGCTAGTGTCCTGAGTCAGAGGCTCGTTGGATTGGTCGGCGAGAGGATTCCGCTGCTGGCAAGGCGCGATGACGCAAGCGGAAACCCGCCGGGGGGCGGGAGGTTGGGAGGATGCGGGGGCGGCGGGTCTGTGAGGCGAGTGGGGCGGAAAACCTTGCCCTACGTCAAGGAGGAGCAACGCCGCCAGCGGCGGAATCAGCCGCCGAGATGGCAGCAGACTTCTGACTCAGGACACTAGCCTGCATTTCTCACCACGTCACGAGGGCACCGAGGCGCGAAAAAGGCCGGCGATGGCTGACAGATCGGTGCCCGCAGTAGGGAGGTGGTGAGAAATGCAGGCTGGGAAAAATGTGGCCCCGCGGGGGGGCCAGAGGAAGGAAGGAGGAGGTCGTTCGAGCTTGCACCGGGGACAACTCATGCGATCGAGTCTCTATTCCTGACCGACGGAGAGAATTCGATATCCAGGTGCGGCGGGCTTGTCGCTCGTGAAGAGGGGTAGGTCAGTTGCGGGTCCGGACCAGCCCGGCCAGACCTGCCAGGGCTGCGACGGCCCCTGCCACTGCGATGAGCTGCTGCTTCCACCCGAACCCCGGCGCATGTCCGAAGCCGGCGGTGTCGGCGCCGAGTCCCAGCGTGAGCAGGACGATGCCGACCCCGAGGAGGATCAGATTGCGTGTCCGCGGGTTCATGACTCCTCCAGCGTGATCGAGATCTCGGCGGGACGGGTGTCAAGGTAGCCGTGGCGATCGAGGTAGGCCACAATCCGCGCGGCGCTGTGATCGGGATCCTCGCGGTCGGTGGGCAGCACGAGGTCCGGTCTCTCCGGCGGCTCATACGGTGCGGTGAGGCCCGTGAACTCCGGGATCAGTCCGGCCCGAGCTCTGCGGTACAAGCCCTTCGGGTCGCGCGCCTCACACACCTCGAGCGGACAGTCCACGAAGGCCTCGATGAAGTCCCTCGGCTCCTGGATCTCGCGGCTGCGCTCGCGGTCGCGGCGGTAGGGTGAGATGAAGGCGACCAGGTTGACGATCCCGGCCTGGGTGAAGAGCTTGGCCACCTCGCCGACGCGGCGGATGTTCTCGTTGCGGTCCTCGGGACTGAAGCCGAGGTCGCTGTTGAGCCCGAAGCGGATGTTGTCGCCGTCGAGCACGGCACAGTGCACGCCGCGGCTGGTGAGCTCGCGGTCGACCAGTGCGGCGAGGGTGGACTTGCCCGAGGCCGAGAGGCCGGTCAGCCACACCGTGACACCGCGGTGGCCCATCTTGAGCTCGCGCTCGGCGCGGGTGACGTTGAGGCGGGTGCGCTGGATGTTGGAGCTCTTCGGCTGGTCCATGGTGCGAGGCCTCCGCGTCGGACCTGGGCGGCATCGCGACCCCGCAGCATCTCCGCACCGATCGCGGCCGCCAATCGCGCTCATGGTACTCCACCCCCGGCGGGGAACACCGTCGCCACGATGGGGTGTTTCAGTTTGGGAAGGGAGAGCACGATGCACGCCTTTGCATCCTTCGACGCAGCCGGACCCGACGGGCAGACGGTGCTCGTCCCGGACGTCCTGCCCATCTTTCCGCTCGCACGCACCGTGCTGCTGCCCGGCGAGGTCCTGCCCCTGCACATCTTCGAGCCCCGCTACCGAGACATGGTGCGGGACGCCATCGCCACCCACCGGGTGATCGGGATGGTCCGGATCCTGTCCGACCAGGAAGCTCCCGAAGACGAGATGCCCGAGGTCGAGCCGGTCGGCTGCGCCGGCCTGATCGCCCACAACCAGCGTCTCGACGATGGGCGCTACCTGATCTGGCTGGTCGGAATCGAGCGCTTCAGGATCGAGGAGGAGCTCTCCTCACCGTACGCCTACCGCCAGGTGCGGGTGGCCTATATGCCGCTCGAGGAGACCAGCGACGACGTGGCCGGGGTCCAGCCGATGCGCCGCGACCTCAAGACGACGCTGCCGGGGCTGGTGGAGGCCGACGAGGCGACCCGGCGCGAGGTCGCTCGCCAGATTGCGGACGTCGGTGACACCCAGTTGCTCGCGCTTGCCTGCCACGTCCTCGACATGCCGAGCGAGGAGAAGCAGCAGGTCCTCGAGGCCACGTCGCTGATGGAACGCTACCTCAAGGTCTACGACGCCCTCTACCGCAGCCAGGCGGAGCGCGACGGGCTCGGCGCCGTGGATCCTTCGCAGCTGAACTAGCATCCCGCAGGGCAGAGGCCCTTGACGATGATCGGGGGGTCGAGACGCGGCCGAGGGCCTCTGCCCTGCGGGATGCTTGGGATGAGCTGCGCTCATCCCGTCGGGCTCTTTCGGACTTCGTCGTCGCGCCTTGCCAGGAACTACGCTGGCTCTGTGAAGAGCACAGCGGACCTCCCAGACAGGGCACTCGTCTGCACTCCTCACCAGGACGGTGGCTGCGGACCGAGCGAGACAGGTGCGCAGTGCGGGATGACGGTCCTTCCGCAACGGGTCAACTCCGCAGCGTCTTCTTGAGCTCGCTCTGTCACACTCGTCGGCAGCAGGATGCGGTCGCGCGGTGTCGTCTCATGGTCATTGGATGGGTGCATTCGTGATTGGATGATTCCAACTTTCTGGAATTGGTCGTTGCGTCCTCCAGAATACGCTGCCATATTGTGATTGGAACGGTCCAAACGTCTACTGAGCGGGGAGACGCCGTGGAGATTGCCCTCGACCGCGCGAGCCCAACCCCGATCTACCGCCAGATCGAGCGCCAGATCCGGGGCATGATCCTGTCCGGCGCGCTGCCGACGGGGTTTCGGCTGCCACCCGAGCGGCGCCTCGCGGAGTCGCTCCAGGTCAACCGAACCACAGTGCTCGCCGCCTACCGCGAGCTCCGCATCGACCAGATGGTGACCTCGCGGGTCGGAAGCGGGACGGTGGTGCTCGGGGCGCACGCAGGTGAGCCGGGCGAACGCGCTACGGCGGGTCCGCCGTGGCGCCAGCTCTTCCGCGAGGGGGTGGCCGCGTCCTCGGACTCGCTGGTGCGCGACCTCCTGCAGCTCACCGAACGCTCGGACGTGATCTCGCTCGCCATTGGGCTTCCCGCCGCCGACCTGATGCCCCTCGACGATCTCAGCAGGCTGTTCGAGCGGCTGCGGGTCGAGGTCGGCGGGCCGCTGCTGCTCCACTGTCCGACCGAAGGCCACTCGCCCCTGCGCGAGACCGTCGCCGGATGGCTCGCAGGGCGCGGCATCACGGCCGCAGCGGCTCAGGTCCTGGTGCTGTCGGGCTCTCAGCAGGGGCTCGACCTGGTGGCGCGCGCCTTCCTCGAGCCCGGCGACCTGGTGGTGCTGGAGGAGCCGTCCTACTTCGGTGCGATGCAGGTTTTCCGCGCCGCCGGGGCACGGCTGGTGGGTGTGCCGACCGACGGCGACGGGATGCGGGTCGACCTCCTCGAGTCGATCCTCGAGCACCGTCGGCCGAAGCTGATCTACACCCTGCCGACGTTTCAGAACCCGTCCGGCGCGGTGCTCTCTCGCGAGCGTCGCCATCGCCTGATCGAGCTTGCCGCCCGCTGGCAGGTCCCGGTGCTCGAGGACGACCCGTACTCGGACCTTCGTTATGACGGCGAGCCCCTGCCGTCGCTGAAGGCGCTCGACGTGACCGGCGGCGTGCTCTACCTGAGCACGTTCTCAAAGGTGTTGTTCCCGGGTCTGCGGCTCGGGTTCCTGGTCGCACCGCGGCCGGTGGTGCGCCAGCTGGCGCTGATCAAGCAGCTGGTCGACCTCCACGCCAGCAGCGCTGCCCAGTACCTGCTCGACGCCTTTTTCACCGACGGGCTCTATCCACCCCACCTGGAGCGGGTGCGTCGCGTCTACCGCGAGCGCCGCGACGCCATGGCCGCCGCGCTCGAGCGTCACGCGCCCCCCGGGGTGACCTGGAACCGTCCCGAGGGCGGCTTCTACTTCTGGTTGCAGCTGCCCGCCAACGTCGACCGGGCGCGCCTGGTGGCGCGGGCGGCCGAGGCCGGAGTCGCGTTCCTGCCGGGCTGGTCGTGCTACCGCGATGCGCCGGAGGAGACCACGATCCGACTCAACTTCTCATACCTCCCGCCGGACCGCCTTGCGGTCGGCGTGGAGCGCCTGTTCGAGGCGGTCGCCGCGGCCTCTCAGCCGGGCCACCGCGACGACACGCCGGACGTCAGCACGCCGCCGATCGTGTGAGCGGCACGGGTGCAGGGAGGAGAACGGAGATGACCGAGGTGACGATGCATTTCGCAGGCCGGATGGCGGGGCTCAGGACGTCGGAGATTCGAGAGATCCTCAAGCTGACCCAGCGCCCCGAGGTGATCTCATTCGCCGGCGGCCTGCCGGCGGCCGAGCTCTTCCCGGCCCACGAGATGGCGGAGGTGTCGGCCGAGGTGCTCGATACCGCCGGCGCGTCGGCGCTCCAGTACTCGACCACCGAGGGCGACCCGGAGCTGCGGCGGGCGATCGCGGAGCGGATGCGGCTGCAGCTCGGGGTGCCGGTGGCGATGGATCAGGTCCTGATCACGTCGGGTTCTCAGCAGGGCCTCGACCTGTCCGGACGGCTGTTCCTCGATGACGGCGACGTCGTGCTCTGCGAGAGCCCGACCTATCTCGGCGCGATCAACGCCTTCAAGGCCTACCGTCCGCGCTTCGTCGAGGTCGACACCGACGACGACGGCATGGTGCTCGCCGATCTCGAGCGCAAGCTCATCGAGTATCCCCGCGCCCGGCTGGTTTACGTCATCCCGGACTTCCAGAACCCCACCGGGCGCTCCTGGTCGCAGGAGCGACGGCGCGCGTTCGTCGAGCTGATGACCCGTTACGACATCCCCGTGGTCGAGGACAATCCGTACAGTGAGCTCTGTTTCGAGGGCGAGCCCGGGCGCCCGATCAAGGCTCTCGACCAACGCGGCCAAGTGGTCTACCTGGGAACCTTCTCAAAGATCTTCTGCCCGGGGCTGCGCATCGGGTGGCTGGTGGCCGAGCGGCCGCTCTACGACAGGTACGTCATGGTCAAGCAGGGCGTCGACCTCCACACCTCGACTCTGGGTCAGCGGCAGATCGCGGCCTACATCGCCCGATTCGGGCTCGAGGCCAACATCGAGCGTATCCGCGCAGTCTACCGACGTCGTCGCGACGCCATGCTCGCCACCATGGCGGCCGAGATGCCGGACGGCGTGCGCTGGACGAAGCCGCGGGGCGGACTCTTCTTGTGGGTCGAGGTTCCCGACTGCCTGGACGCCCGCGAGCTGCTCGCAGCGAGCCTCGAAGAGGACGTCGCGTTCGTTCCGGGCGGCTCCTTCTTCCCCAACGGCGGACATCACAACACGATGCGACTGAACTTCTCGGCGATGCCGGAGGCGCGGATCGTCGAGGGCGTGCGGCGGCTCGCCCGGGTGGTCCGGCGCGCCCTCGAGGCCGCCGCCGATCGCGAGCCCGCCGCGCTCGCCGAGATGCCCGCCTGACGTCGTTCCCATCCGACCCGCCGCACACCTCCCGTGCGGCGACGGAGAACCTTTTCCTCTCCGGGCCGTTAAACCGGTCGAGCCGACCTCGTTACGACAAGTGAACGAGTTCGTGAAGCCCGGGAGGACACCATGACCGCCAGAGCGAGACGCAACACTCTTCGAGCCACGGCCGTGGTGGCAGCCCTCGGCATCGCCACCGTGCTCGTGCTGTGGCTCAGCCCGACCGGTGGCGGCAGGTCCGTCGAGGCGGCGGATCAGGCTGCGGCGCCGGCCGACGCCGGGTCCAAGGGCGCCGACGCCAAGGACGCGGAGAAGGCGCCGATTCCGGTCAAGATTGCCGAGGCGACGCGCGGCGACATCGCCGCCTACATCTCCTCGACCGCCAACCTGGTCGCCGAGGAGGACGTGCGCGTGCTTGCCGAGGCCGAGGGCCGGGTCACCGAGCTCAAGGTCGAGGAGGGCCGCAAGGTCGCCGCCGGTGAGGTGCTTGCTGTGCTCGACCGCTCCGCGGCGGAGATTGCGCTCAACAAGGCCCGACTCAAGGCCGCGAACGCGGCGATGGCTTTCACGCGCGCCGACACGACCCGGCAGCAGGGCCTGATCTCGACCGAGGAGTTCGACCGCATCCGTCTCGAGCACGAGGTCGCCCAGCAGGAGGTCGCCGAAGCCGAGTGGTCGCTGTCGAAGACTGTCATCCGCGCGCCCTTCAACGGCCGGGTCACGGAGCGGATGATCACGGTCGGCCAGCACGTGCGCCATGGGGACAACCTGTTCGGGATAGCCAGCTTCGACCCGCTCATCGCCCGGCTGTATCTTCCGGAGGGCGATGTGCTCCACCTCGAGCCGGGCCGGACGGTGCGGATCACCCTCGCCGCCGACCCCTCGGTCCGCTTCGCGGGCCGGATCCGCCAGATCAGCCCGGTCGTCGACACCGCCACGGGTACCGTCAAAGTCACCGTCGAGGCGTTGGCACCGCCCGAGACCGTGCGCCCCGGGGCGTTCGTGACCGTCGGTATCGAACGCGAGCGGCACCCGGCGGCGGTGCTGGTTCCGCGCGAGGCCGTGGTTCGCGAACTGCGGTCGGCTCACGTATTCATTGCCGGCGACGACGACACCGCCGTCAAGCGCGTGGTCGCCCTCGGCCTCGAGGAGGGCACCGTGATCGAGGCGATAGACGGCGTCAGCCCGGGCGAGCGCGTGATCGTCGCCGGCCAGGGCGGGCTCAAGCCGGGCGCCAAGATCAAGGTCCTCTAACCGGGCGCGGCCTCAGGGCCGCGCCGTCTCCGATCTCCCCCAAGGGTGCGGACCCCGCCCCCCTTTGGAGGCTTCATGCGCATCGTCGAGTTCTCGCTCAAGCGCCGGGTGACGGTCTGGATGTGCACCATCGCTGTGGTGCTGTTCGGGCTGGTGGCCTTCGGTCGGCTTCCGCTCAATCTGATGCCCGACCTCAGCTACCCGAGCCTCACCGTCGAGACCCAGCTCCCGGGGGCGGCGCCGGCCGAGGTCGAGACGCTCCTCACCCGACCGATCGAAGAGGTCGTCGGCATCGTCGGCGGCGTTCAGCGGCTGACCTCGGCGTCCCGTCCCGGCCTCTCCCAGGTCACGCTCGAGTTCGGCTGGGGCCGCAACATGGACTTCGCCGCCCTCGACGTGCGCCAGAAGCTCGACCTGGTGCGGCTTCCGGACGGCGCGACGAAGCCGCTCCTGCTGCGCTTCGACCCGGCCAACGACCCGGTGATGCGGCTCTACCTGACCGGCGGCGAGAGTCTCTACCAGCTTCGCTACGTGGCTGAGGAGCTCGTCAAGAAGGACCTCGAGCCGACTGAGGGCGTGGCCGCAATCAAGGTCCACGGAGGCTACGAGGAGGAGATCGAGGTTCGTATCGACGAGGGGCGGCTCGCCCTGCTCGGGCTCGGCATCGACCAGATCAACGACCGCCTCCTGCGCGAAAACCTCAATCAGGCCGGCGGCAGTCTCTACGAGTCCGAGGCGCGCTACCTGGTGCGGGCGCGCAACGAGTTCCGCGACCTCGACGACATTCGCGCCACCGTCGTCCTCACCCAGGGCGGGCGCCGCGTCACCGTCGGCGACGTCGCCGAGGTGACCCGGACCCACAAGCAGCGCGACGTGATCAGCCGCTACGACGGCCACGAGGCGGTCGAGCTTGCGGTCTACAAGGAGGGCGACGCGAACACGGTCCAGGTCGCGAAATCTGTCGCCGCCCGGCTCGAGCGTACCCGCAAGGAGCTGCCCGACGGCGTCGCGATCGTCTCTGGCGCCGACCAGTCGCGCTTCATCCAGGCCTCGGTCCGAGAGGTGCTGTCCAACGCCCTTGTTGGCGGCCTGGTGGCGATCGCGGTGCTGATGCTCTTCCTCAAGGACGCCCGTTCGACCGTCGTGGTCGGTCTCGCGATCCCGATCTCGATCGTGGCGACCTTCTTCCTCATGTACCGTACGGGCACGACCCTCAACGTGATGTCGCTCGGGGGACTCGCCCTCGGAGTCGGGATGCTGGTCGACTCTGCGATCGTCGTGCTCGAGGCGATCGTGCGCCGCCGGGAGGAGGGTCTCGACGCGGTGACCGCTGCCCGCGAGGGCGCCTCCGAGGTCGGCCAGGCGGTCGTCGCCTCCACCCTGACGACCGTCGCCGTCTTCCTGCCCGTCGTCTTCCTCGAGGGGATCGCCGCGCAGCTCTTCCGCGACATGGCCCTGACGGTCTCGTTCTCGCTGCTCGCCTCACTGGTGGTATCGCTGACCCTGATCCCGATGCTCACCGCCCTCGGTGGAGCGCGCGAGGTCCGTGAAGCGGAGACGGACCGCCCGGTGGGTCGCGTGCGACGCGTGCTGCGGGCGGTGTTCGTCACCGGGCCCACGTTGGCGCTCGCCGCCCTGCGACGGGTGCTGGCGGGGCTCGGCCGGGTAGTTCGGGTGATCGCGTGGCCGGTCTCCCGGGCCTTCGACGCCCTCCTCGGACGGGTCACGGCCGCCTACCCCCGCGTGCTCGGGTGGTCGCTCGGTCACCGCGGGCTGGTGCTGGCGATGGTCACCGGCGTGGTTGCTGTGGCGGCCGTCCTGGCGCCGCGGCTCGGCTTCGACCTCATCCCGCCCTTCGCCCAGGGCGAGTTCTCGTTCCGGGTCGAGCTCCCCGAAGGCACGCCGCTCGCCCTCACCGACCAGGTCGTCGCCGACGCGGCATCGGCCATCGAGGGTGCCCCAGGGGTCGAGAACGTGTCCACCGTGGCCGGCGGGGCGGGCCTCTCGCTGACCGCGACTGGAACCGAAGGCGAGAACGTCGGCCGGATCCTGGTGCGGCTGCTGCCGGGCGCCGGGGCCGCCACCGAGGCCGCGGTCGCAGCGAGTCTGCGCGAGCGCCTCGAGACCATCCCCGAGGCAACCGTCAAGTACGAGCGGGGCACGAGCTTCAGCTTCCGCACTCCGATCGAGCTCGAGGTCTACTCCGAGGACCTCGTCGAGCTCCACGCGGTCACCGCTGACCTCGCCCGTCGCATGGCCGTCGTCCCGGGCCTGGTCGACGTGCGCGCCTCGACCGAGCTCGGCAACCCCGAGGTGCAGGTTCGCTTCCGGCGCGAGGCGCTGGCGAGCCTCGGTCTCGAGATCTCCTCGGTGGCTCAGGCGGTGCGGACCAAGATCCAGGGCGACGTCGCGACCCGCTTCACCGAAGGCGACCGCGAGATCGACATCCGGGTCCGGGCGCTCGCGCACGGCTCCGCCTCGGTCGCCGACGTCGGCGAGTTGATCGTGGGCCACAGCGGCGGCCGGCCGATCTTCCTCAAGTCGGTCGCCGACGTTCGCCTCACCGAGGGGCCGACCGAGGTCCGCCGCATCGGCCAGCGGCGTGCGGCCATGGTGTGGGCAAACCTCGACGGGCGCGACATGGGCGCTGCGGCCGCCGACGTGCGCGCCGTCCTGCGCGCCGCGCCGCTGCCGGCCGGGGTCACGGCTGCCCTCAGCGGACAGGAGGAGGAGATGCAGCGCTCCTTCAGATCGCTGATGCTCGCGATGGGGCTGGCGGTGTTCCTGGTCTACCTGGTGATGGCCTCACAGTTTGAGAGCTTCCTCCACCCGTTCGTGATCATCTTCACTCTGCCGCTCGGCGCGGTCGGCGTGATCCTGGCGCTCGCCCTCACCGGTCACAGCCTCAACGTGGTGGCGATCATCGGCGCGGTGATGCTGGCCGGCATCGTGGTCAACAACGCCATCGTCCTGGTCGACGCGGTCAACCAGCGACGGCGCGCTGGGATCGCCAAGGCCGAGGCCCTGATCGATGCGGGCCGGGCGCGGTTACGGCCGATCCTGATGACCTCGGCGACCACGGTTGTCGGCCTGCTGCCGATGGCGCTCGGCCTCGGCGAGGGTGCCGAGTTGCGGGCGCCGCTGGCGATTACCGTGATCGGGGGATTGAGCGTGGCGACCGTGCTCACCCTGGTGGTGATCCCGGTCGTCTACTCACTGTTCGACCGCGAGGCACTCGTGGTGCCGGGTGAGAGCGAGGCCGAGCGAGCAGTCGTTGCGACCGCTGACCCGGTCGCGGCGGGCTGAGGGGGTCGCCGTGGGCTTGCCGCGCCTCGCCGTCAATCGGCCGATCACGACCGCGATGCTGATCGCCAGCGTGCTGCTGGTCGGCGCCATCGCCCTCACGCGGCTGCCGCTGGCCTGGCTCCCGGAGATCGACGCGCCGTTCATCGGGGTCGAGGTCACCTACCCCAACTCCCACCCCCGGCAGGTCGAAAAGGAGATCACCAAGCCGATCGAGGAGGTCCTCGCGACCCTGTCCGGGGTCAAGAAGATGACCACCACCTCGCGCGCCGACGGTGCCGAGATCATCCTCGAGTTCAACTGGGGCCAGGAGCTCGACGTGGTTCGGATGAAGGTCTCGGAGAAGATCGACCAGGTCCGGGCGAGCCTCCCGAACGACGTCGTCAACGTGGTGATCTTCTCGTTCAACACCAGCGACATCCCGGTGGTCCAGGGGCGCATCGCGGCGACCGGCGTCGACCTGTCCGAGAACTACGACCTGCTCGAGACACGGGTGGTCAACCCACTGCGGCGGGTGCCCGGAGTCGCCCGGGTCGACCTCAACGGCGTCGAGCCTCCGGAGCTGTTCGTCGACCTCGAGCTCGACAAGGTCAAGCAGCACGGGGTCGACGTCGGCCGACTGGTCCGGCTCCTCAACGGCGTCTCCGCAAACCTGGTCCTCGGCGAGGTCTCCGAGCGCGGCCTACGCTACACGGTACGCTCGCTCGGGGCGTTCGACTCCCTCGACACCCTCACCGACCTGCCGATCGACGAGCGCGGGCTGCGCCTCGGTGACATTGCGACGATACGCTACGAGGAGCCACCGGTGGAGTACGGGCGCCACCTCGGCGGCAAGGCGGCGATCGCCTTCGACGTCTACAAGGAGTCGACAGCGAACACGGTCGAGGTGGTGCGGGCCGTGAACCGCGTGCTCCACGAAGAGATCGACCGCGACCCGCTGCTCGCGGGGATCGAGGTCTTCGTGTGGCAGGACCAGGGCCAGGAGATCCTCGACGGCCTCAACGGTCTCAAATCGGCGGGCGCGATCGGCGCCCTGCTCGCCACGCTCTGCCTGTACTTCTTCCTGCGCCGGCTCGACTCGACCCTGATCGTCTCGCTTTCGATCCCGTTCTCGATTCTCGCTGCCTGCGGCATCTTCTATTTCCTCGGCGGCTCGCTCAACATCCTCTCGATGATGGGCCTGATGCTCGCGGTCGGGATGCTGGTCGACAACGCGATCGTGGTCCTGGAGTCGGTCGACCGCCAGCTCCGGGCCGGCGCCGATCGGCGCACCGCAGCGCTGGCCGGCACCGGCCAGGTGGTGATGGCGGTGACCGCGTCGACTGCGACCACGTTGATCGTGTTCCTCCCCCTCGTGGTCGGCTCCGGGACCGCTCTGACCACCTGGCTCAAGGAGGTTGGCCTCGTCATCTCAATCGCCCTCGCGTGCTCGCTGTTCTCCTCCCTGACCCTGATCCCGCTGATGGCGGCCCACCTGCTGCGCGTGCGCGAGCCGCGTCCCGTGCGCCCGGTGGAGTGGCTCGAGGAGCGCTACGTGCGCGTCCTGCGCTGGACCCTGCACCATCGCGCCAAGACCTTCGGCCTGCTGATGCTCGGCCTCGTCCTCGGGGTGTTGCCGTTCGCACTCTCCCTGGTCAAGACCGCGATGTTCTCGGCTTTGGTCAACAACCGTCTCTACCTGACCTACGAGTTCGACGACTTCGCCTACAAGGGTGATGCCGAGCGCGCGGTCGACGCGGTCGAGAGGTACCTGTTCGCGCACTCCGAGGAGTACGACATCGAGTCGGTCTACAGCTTCTACGCCGAGAACCGCGCGGGGACGACGATCACCCTCGACCGCGAGGACCTCGGCGACGAAGCGGCGAAGGCGCTGCGGACGAAGATCCGCGAAGGCCTGCCCGAGCTCGCGGGGGTCAGGGTCTTCTTTCAGGAAGAGGCCGACGAGGGCGGCTCGGCGACCTACTTCTCGGTCAAGCTCTTCGGCCAGGACTCGGCGGTGCTGTACGACCTCGCCGACGAGGCCGCGCGCCGGCTCGCCACGGTCGACGGGGTCGAGGACATCGCCCCGCCGCGCAAGGGTGGGCGCCGGGAGGTCCAGGTCAGGCTCGACCGGGACAAGGCGGCCGGGCTCGGGATGACCGCCGACGACGTGACGCGGCTGATCGCGTTCTCCCTCGGCGGCCTGCGGCTGAACCGCTTCTCTGCCGGGAGCAAGGAGATCGACACCTGGGTCGCGCTGCGGCTCGAGGATCGCGAGAGCCTCGCCGACCTCAAGCAGATCCCGGTCTCGACCCGCGCCGGGCGCCCGGTACTGCTCGGCGACCTCGCGAGCTTCGAGGTCGTCGAGCGGCCGCAGGAGATCCGCCGCGAGGACCGCAAGATCCAGGTCGCGGTGCGCGGCACCTATGAGGGCTCGAACTGGAAGGACGCCCGAAAGCAGATCGAGGGCCTGATGAATGCCTTCGACCTCCCGGCCGGGACCAGCTGGAGCTGGAACGACCGCATCCTCGAGCAGCAGAGCCAGGACCAGGAGATGGGGGTCAACTTCATCCTCGCGCTGATCCTGGTCTACCTGGTGATGGCCTCCCTGTTCGAGTCGCTGGCACAGCCGTTCGCGATCCTGTTCTCGATTCCGTTCGCCTTGCCCGGGGTCGCCTGGACGCTCGCCCTCACCGGCACGCCCTTCAACATGATGGCCCAGATCGGGCTTCTCATTCTGATGGGCGTAGTGGTCAACAACGGCATCGTGCTGGTCGACCACATCAACCTGCTGCGCCGGTCTGGGGTCGACCGCGAGGAGGCCATTCTGCGCGCGGGCCGGGAGCGGCTGCGGCCGATCCTGATGACCGCCGCCACGACCATCATCGGGCTGCTGCCGCTCGCCATCGGCGGCGCCAACGTCGACGGTCTGCTCTACTTTCCGATGGCGCGCACGGTGATGGGCGGCCTGCTGTCCTCGGTGGTGCTGACCCTCGTCGTGCTGCCGTACGTAATGCTCGGCGTCGAGGGGGTCGCGTCCTGGGCGCGGAAGGTGTGGCGGGGCGGGACGCGGCCGGTCGCCGTGGGCGACCCGACGGTGGTTCCGGTGCCCTGACCTGAACGAACCCGTTGAGCCTGCACTTCTCACCAGGTCCCTACTGCGGGCGCCGATCTGCCAGCCATCGCCGGCCCTTTTCGCGGCTCGGCGCCTCGTCACTCGATGACTCGGCGCTGACAGGCATCTCGGCGCCCTCGTGGCGTGACGGGGTGAGAAATGCAGGTGAGGCGCGCGCTCGGTGCGCTACGATGGCAGGGTATGACTCGAGCCAGCCGCCACGTGCTTGTGCTCGGCCCCGCCTCCGGGCCGGTGGACCGCTTGGTGCTTCCGCTTCAGGGGGCCGGATTCGCGGTCCACAAGCTCGCGCCCGGACCAGAGGTCCTCGAGCTCGTCCAGGTGACGCCATTCGACCTCCTGGTGGTGGTCACGCCGATCCCCTCCGTACCGCTGCCCGACCTCGTCGCTGCGGTCCGCGATCCCGGCTCCCCCTGTCACCGGGCGGGACTTCTGGTCGCCGCCACCGAGGACCCGACGGCAGCCGAGGCGCTGGTCGGGAAAGGTGTCAACCGGGTCGTGCGAGGGGCCGCGCCTGGGCGGCTGCTGGAGGCCGCGGCGGACCTGCTCGCGGTCGAGCCGCGGGTCCGGGTCCGGGCCGTGGTCGCCCTCGACGGCAGGGTCGACGACACCCAGGTGCATACCTTCGGCCGCACCAGCGACCTGTCACGATCGGGCATGCTGGTGCGCGGAGGCGACGAGTTCGGGATCGGCGCCCGGGTCGCCTTCGAGCTCCTGCTGCCCGGTGAACAGTCCGCGGTCAGAGGGAGCGTGGCGGTGGTGCGGCGGGCGGACCCAGAGCGCGAGCGGGTCGCCGGGATCGGGACGGCCTTCGAGCGGCTCGACGGCGACGGCGGCTCGAGGCTGATGGGCTTCCTCGACCGGCTCGGAGCCTGAGACGGAGCCGATCTGGTGGCGACGACGCCGGCGCGTCTCCTCCTCCTGACAGCGCGCCCCGAGCTCGAGGTCAATCGTCGGCTGGCCGCGGCCGCGGCCGAACGAGGCGCCCATGCGGAGGTCGTCGACGCCACCCTCGTGGTCGCCGGGGCGGGATCCTCCGTCAGCCTCCGCATCGACGGGAAGGACCTTCTCGACCCGTTGCCGGACGCTCTTCTCGCCCGGGTCGGCAACTGGCGTCCGGACAGCGTGCTGGCGGCGGTCGAGGTTGCCGAGCGCGCCGGGGTGTCGACCCCGAACCCGGCGCACGCAATCCGCCGCGCCCGCGACCACTGGCGGACGGTCGCGGCCCTCGGCTCGGCGGGCCTGCCCGTCCCCGAGTCTCTCGCCGGCGCCGGGCCGGACGCGCTCGCCGCGGCGGCGGCGGGCCGGTTCGGGCTGCCGGTGGTGGTCAAGCAGCGGCGCTCGAGGATGGGCGTCGGGGTGATCCGCTGCGACACCCGCGATCACCTCGAGGCGGTCCTCGACAGCCTGTGGCGGGTCGGCGACGAGGTCATGGTGCAGCGCTTCATCGAGGCCGAGGGGGCGAGCCTACGGCTGATGGTCGTCGCGGGCCGGGTGATCGCCGCCGCCCGCTTCCGAGCCGCGCCGGGAGAGTGGCGGTCGAACGCCGCTCGCGGCGGGCGGGTCGAGCCGTGGCAGCCGACCGCCGAAGGTGAAGCTCTCGCCATCGCGGCGTGCACGACCCTTGATCTCGGACTTGCCGGGGTCGACCTGCTGCCCGGAGCGGACGGCCCGGTGGTCGCCGAGGTCAACCCGACGCCAGGCTTTCACGCGCTCGAGGCGGCCACCGGGATCGACGTCGCCGGCGCGATCGTCGAGCAGCTACTCGGGTGATGGCTACTCGGCTGCTGCGGCGGTCGCGGCGGGGGCTGGTCGTGAGGCGAGCTCCCGGTCGAGCATGAACAGGCCCTGCGGGCTCGACTCGAGCATCTTGACCTGGTGGAAGAGGGTGTCCGCGGTCGCCTCCTCCTCGACCTGCTCGTTGACGTACCACTGGAGCATCGTGGCGGTGGCGTGGTCGCGCTCGTCCGTGGCGATGTTGACCAGGGTGTTGATGCGTCCGCTGATGTGGCGCTCGTGGTTGAGCACCGACTCGAAAGCAACCGACGGCGACGCCCAGTCGGACGGGGGTGCGTCGATGGCCTGGAGCTTGACCGCGGCGCCGCGGTCGTGGACGTAGCCGAACAGCTTCATCGCGTGGCCGTACTCCTCCTGGGCCTGGACCTGCATCCAGTGTGCGAAGCCTTCGAGGTGACGATTGGTGAACCAGCCCGCAACCGAGAGGTAGAGGTAGAACGAGTAGAACTCCGCGTGGATCTGCTCGTTGATCGCCTTCTGGACGGTGTCGCTCAACATGATGGTCCTCCTTCGGAATCACGGTGCCATCGGCACCGGGGTTCGACATCGCTCTCGGCAGTATAACGACGGTCGCCGACGCGTCATTCTCGTGCGGAGTTGGGCCTAGAGGCTCGGCCGGACCTCTAGCCCGCATTATTCACCTGGGTTGCTCACACCCACCCTGTCCCCCTTCAGCGACTCGCCTGCGGCGAGGTTGCGTCGCGAGACCGGCGAGGTGGCGTGCGCAGTGGGGTTTTCGAGCCGAGGGGCGCGGAAGCGTACTTGACAGTACGTTGAGCACCCCGAGGTGAGAAAGCACCGCTGAGTGCGGCGCATCGCCGGTCGCAGGAGAAGTCTGGTGAATAGTGCGGGCTAGGACCCGTCGGGGTCGTCGAGCAGGGACGGCGACTGCTGGGGGTGGAGCGGGGTCGGCTGGATCCAGGGACGGATGTTGTTGAAGCCGTTGGACCTACCCCACAGCACTCCGGCCGAGGTCCCGTCGCCGAGCGGCCGGCCGGTTGTCCACACCATCGCCCAGAGTAGGACGGCGGCGAGCGCGGCGACCACGAAGGTCCGACCACCGAGCGCCGTCAGCGGGTGCACGAAGGGTGTCGGGTAGCCGTACCAGGCGATGGCGAGCGCGACCACGGACGGCGCTGCGGCGCCGATCAGCGCCGCCACCGGCGTCGGATGAAGCAGGGTCGCGGCCGCGCCGAGCCCGGCTGCGCAGGGTAGAACAAGGTGCAGCAGCACCGCGCCCAGGCGCAGCCCGCGTCCGCTCTGCCGGCGTGCCCCGCGCAGCAGCGCGAGGAGGCGCAGGACGGCCGGCACGGTCGCGATCGCGGCCACGGCGGGGGCGACACTGATGAGCTCGGTAGGGTGTCGGCCGAGCGCGAGCCATCGCGCGAGGTGGCCTTCGAGGGGGTCGAGGAGGGGCAGCCAGGCGACCGCAACGACGGCGGCCGCCCATGTGATCTGTACGGCCGCGAGCTCGGCGCCAAGGGAGCGGGGTCGCGGCACGAAGCCGATCCCGAGCAGGGCGACCACGAGCGGCAGGACGAGCGAGCCGAGCCAGTAGCCGACGGCTGCCGGTCTCGCCGCGAAGTCCAGGGTAGGCTGGTTGACCAGCGCCCATACCGAGTGGTCGAGCGGCAGGCTCATCCCGATCCAGCGGCAGCCGCCGAGCATCGCCCCGACCGCCTGGCCGAGCATCGCGAGCACGAGGGCCAAGGGCAGTGCCACTGCGGCGAGCAACCAGCTCGCGAGCACGGCGCGAGGGGTGAGGACGTCGACCGAGCGGTTCACGGCCGGCATGCTACCATGGCTCCCGCCATGGGACGACAAAACTCTCGTATTGCAGGACTTGTGGTGCTGCTCATCGGCCTCTCCGCGATTCCACGCCCGGTCCTGGCGCAGGCGCTGGGAGTGGACAGGATCGCGGGCGGCGTCGAGCTGGTCCAGGTTGCCTTGCCCCTCGCCGAGGCGACCTCGGTCGCGTGGCCGGAGCTCGACGAGCAGGGCCGGGTCGTGGTGCACTCGCTGGTCGGCGGTCCCCTCACCCTCGCGACCGATCTCGAAGCCGCCCTCGGTGCGACGACGGGTCCGGCCCCGCCGGTCGTGGTGGCGGTCGGCGGTGCGACCTCCGCCGAGCTGCGCGCCCTGCTCGACCGCCTGCTCGCGGGCCGCGCGCTCGCCACGATTCGGATGTCCGCGGCGGCCACGTTGGCGGAGGGTGGAACCGAACGCCGGTTGGGAGCTGCGGGCGGCGAGGCGACGCTGCGCCTGAGCCTCCCGCTGCCGCCCTCAACCATTCCGACCCGCACCGCTGTCGAGGTGCTGTGGGAGGTTCTCCCGGAGCTCCTCGGGCGTGAGGCAGAGGGTCTGCAGAGCCGCATCGAGGGTGACCGCTGCCTTCTCGAGGGGCGCATCGATCCGGATCTCGCCGAGCTCCGGCTTTCGCGGCTTCGACTCGCGCTGGCGCGGCTCGCGTCAGCGCCCCAGCTCGACGCGGCGGTCGTCGAGGGGGCGCGGACGCGCGTGGCCGTGCGCCGGCTCGCCCAGCTCGAACGTCACCCAGAGGCGGCCGAGATGCTACTCGAACGATGGCTCACCTCCGGCGACAGCGGCATCAGAGAGCTCCTCTTCGGCATCGCGGGCGTGACCCTCGAGGGTGTCCGGGCCGCCGCTCAGGACTGGCTCCCGAAACACCCCGGGAGTGCCGTGCTGATCCTCCCGCCACAGGTCTTCAACCCTCGATTCGCTCCGCCGCCAGAGCGGGTTGCGTTGGACAACGACCTCGCTGCGGTGGTGCTCGAGAGGGGAGCCGCTGGGCTGTCAGCGCTCGTGCTGCGCCCGGTCCTCGTCCCCGACGTCGATGGTGCGCTCTCGGCCACAGTGCTGGCCCGATTGGCGGTCGAGCTGAGGTCCGGTGACGGTGCTCCGGGCTGGGTGAGGGTCCACGCGAGCCCGCCGGCGCTCGAGCTGGCGGCGCCTTCCGACGGCTTTGCGGAGCTCGTCGAAGCTGTGCGCGGCGCGCTCGCCAGGGTGGTCTCAGACGACGTTCCCGTGACCACCTCCGTGGATGCCCGCCGACGGGCGCTCGCGATGATGGGCGATCGGCTCGGGCTTTCGGGCGGCACTGAGCTCGCTCCATCCACGCTCCTGCGGCCATCGAACCTGGCCCTCGGGGCAGTGGTTCCGGATGCCGAGGCCGCCGGTGAGACACTTGCCAAGTTCCTGGTCGGCGAGTCCGAGCCGGAATCCGCGGTCAGCCGTGTTCCCGGTGTGGTCGGCCGCGGACGAGAGGCGGTGCCCGGACGGACCTCGACCGTCGCGGTCGCGCTCGGTCTCGAGGACTCTTCGAGCTTCGCCCTCCGGTCGGTGGTCGCTGAGCTGCTGAGCGCGCGCCTGGCGGCGACCGTGCCGACGCGGCGAACCGAGGTCCTGAGGCCGCTGGTGCCGGGACGCACCGTCCTCGTGGTGCTTGTCAGCGGCGACGACGCGACTGTCGACGACCTCGAGGGCGAGCTCTCCTCGGTGTGGCCGCGGCTGGTGGCGACGCCGGACGAGGCCGAGCTGGCGCCGATCCGTCGTCGCGTCGCGGCTCGCCTCGCGGCCGACTCGGGCGGGACGCTGGGGCAGGCGGGGGCGTGCGCTGCGCTCGCGGCAGGAGAGAGACCCTGGCAGACGGCGCGCGACCTCGAGCTCGAGGTGCTCGGCCTGGAGCCGAACGCCATCGCCGGGAGCCTGGCGGGAGCGGCCGAGCTCTCCGGGCTCGAGACGACCGCAGCCGGCATCCTGCCGATCGTTCCGCCCGAGGACGTTCCTCCACCTCGCCGACGCAGGTGACGCCGGCTGCACCTGTGATCGGAGGCGAATCGGCTACCATGGGCAGCCAGCGGAGCGGCGCGGGTCGACCCGCCCTCGGCGCGCTGGCCCGCCCGCGATGCGGGCCCCGGCGCGCCGGGGAGTGTCGAGTGGCAGTCGGCTTCGACGGACCTGACGGGGGGCGTGAATGACCGGGCGACTCCAGCGGCTGGCCCCTGTGATCTGGATCCTCGTCGTGATCGCCACGCTCGCCTGGCTGATCGGTTCCTACCCGCTGATGGACCCCGACGAGGGGCGCAACGCCGAGGTCGCACGCGAGATGGCGGCGACCGGCGACCTCCTGGTCCCTCATCTCGACGGTCTGCCGTACATGGACAAGCCCTTTCTGTACTTCACCGTGGTCGCCGCGTTCATCCGTGCGTTCGGCCCTTCGGAGCTGGTGGTGCGGTTGCCCTCGCTGCTCGCGACCCTGCTGACGATCACGCTGGTGGCGTGGTTTGCGCGACGGCTGTACGGCGGGGATGCCGCCTGGATCGCGGCCAGCGCCGCGTTGGCGATGCCGGTGACCCTCGTGCTCGCGTGCGCGGTCATCTTCGACGCCACCATGACCCTGTTCATGGTCGCGGCGATCCTCGCCTTCCACCGCGCCGTCGAGGGCAGGGTCGAACCCTGGTCGGTCGGTGCCGACAGCAGGCTGTGGACCGTGGTCGCCTGGGTCGCCATGGCGCTTGGGGTGATGACCAAGGGGCCGGTCGCGCTGCTGGTGCCGCTGCTCGTGGCGGTGCCCTACGCGATATATCGGCGGGCGAGCGCCGTGGTCTGGCATCCGGCAGGACCGCTCGCGTTTGCGCTCCTCGTCGCACCCTGGCTGTGGGCCACGGAGCGTGCCGTACCAGGGTTTCTCCACTACGCGCTCGTCACCGAGACCTGGAGTCGGGTGACCAGCGACGAGCTCCGTCGCACGCGGCCGGTGTGGTACCTGCTGCCGGTGCTGTTCTTCGGAGCCTTCCCGTGGTCGCTCGCCACGCTCGCCGGCTGGGTGAGGGCCCGTCGCCGGGGGCCGAGGGCCGATCCCCGGACCGTCTTCCTCGTCCTGTGGCTCGTCGTCCCCTTGGTGATGTTCTCGCTGTCACGTTCGAAGCAACCGCACTATGTCCTCCCGCTGGTCCCAGCGGTCGCACTGCTGCTCGCCTCGCTGTGGCGGCCCGAGTCGAGCCGATCGTTGCTCGGTGCACGGCCGACTGCGGTCGTACTGGCCGTGCTCGGTGTCCTCGCCACTCTGGGGTCCTTCGCGCCGGGTCTCGCGTCTCACGCCGAACCCCGACTGCGGCAGGCATTTCCGGCGGTGCTCCTCGCTCTCGGCCTGGCCTGCCTGGTCGCTGCGGGGATCGGTTGGCTGTCCCGTCTGCGCTGGGAGGGGGTGGTGGTCGCCTTCGGCCTCCCCCTGGTGGTGCTCCTGCTCGCCGGGCGACCGCTGCTCGCCGAGATCGGCCGCGGCCGTTCGACCCGCGACCTGGCCCTGGCGATCGCCGAGCAGCTGCCGCCGGGCGGACAGGTGGCGGGCATTCACGCCTTCCCGCACTCGCTCGCCTTCTACCTCGGGCGCCAGGTGCTCCTCTCGACCGCCACCGGCGGTGAGCTCACCAGCAACTACGTGCTCAAGTCCGTGGACCGGCTGCGCGAGGTGCCCGGCTCCCCTCTCCGCCCGGCCGACTGGTGGCGTCAAGCGCTGACGGGGTGCACCGAGCCCACCATCTTCGTGACCTCGAACCGGGATCGCGAAACGGTCGCCGAGCTCGACGCCTCGGGCCTGGCCGTGATCGCCCGCAGCCTGCGGTACTCGGCCTACGGTCCGTGCACCTTGCCGACGACCGGCGAAGGCGCGGCGGTTTCGGCCCCCGTGGGGAGCTGACGCCGATGTGCGGCATCTTCGGCGTGGTCTCCCGGGCGGGTGCTGCGATCACGCGGCCCGAGGTTCTCGACCGGATCGCCCGTGCCCTCCACCACCGCGGCCCCGACGGCAATCGCTGGGTCGACCTCGGCCCCTGCGCCCTGGGTGCGACGCGGCTGCGGATCATCGACGTCGACCCACGCGCCGACCAGCCCTACACCCGACCCGATCGAGAGCGGTGGCTGGTGTGCAACGGCGAGATTTACAACGCGGGCGACCTGCGTCGACGCTACCCGAACTACCCCTTCAGAACCCGTGCGGATGTCGAGCCGATCCTGCCGCTGGTCAGCGAGCGCGGGGTGGACGGGGTCGCGGAGCTCGACGGGATGTTCGCACTGGCGCTGTGGGATACCAGGCGCGAGATTCTCGTTCTTGCGCGCGACAGGGCCGGTGAGAAGCCGCTCTTCTACTCCTTGATCGGCGACGAGGTCTGGTTCGCTTCCGAGGTCGCGGCGCTGCTCGAGCATCCCGAAATCAGCCGCGCGCTCGACCCGGTCGCCGTTGGGCAATATCTGAGCCTGGGCTATGTGCTCGAGCCGCGCACGATGTTCGAGACGATCCGCTGCGTGGCGGCGGGCACGAGCCTGGTGATCGGACGCGACTCGGTCGACGAACGACGGTACTGGTTCCCGGTCGACCTCGCGGCCTCCGAGCCCTACGTCGAAGACCGTGCGCGGCGACTGACGACGCTGCTCGAAACCGCGGTCGCCAAGCAGGTCGTCTCCGACCGGCCGGTGGGCGTGTTCACCAGCGGTGGGCTCGACTCCTCGATCCTGACCGTGCTCGCTGCGCGCATGATCGGGCCCCAGAAGGTGCGGTCGTTCTCCGCGTGGTTTTCGCAGGAAAGCTATGACGAGAGTCCGTGGGCCGAGCGCTGCGCGGCCTCCGCGGGCACGCTGCACAGCAACGTCCCGTGCGACGAGCCCGAGCTGACACTCGCGCTGGACGAGATCACCGCCCGCGTTGCCGTGCCGATCGCGGATCCCGCAATCCTGCCCACCTTCCTGCTCGCCCGTGCGGCGAGCGAGCACGTTGCCGTCGTTCTCAGTGGCGAGGGAGCAGACGAGCTGTTCGGCGGCTACCCGACCTACCTCGGCCACCGGCTCGCGCCCGCATTCGCTCGACTTCCCAGGGCGTTCCGGGGAGCGGTCGAGAGCCTGGCCCGGCGGGTGCCGCCGTCCAAGGGAAAGGTCTCGATCGAGTTCCTGCTCAAGAAGTTCCTCGAGAGCACCGGAGACGACTGGGTGGAGCGCCACCGACGTTGGTTCGGCATCGGCCTGGCGCCCGCGCCCGGCGGTCTCGTCACCGGCGGGGGCTTCGGCGAGGTCGGCGTGACGATGCAGCGTTTCGGTCCGCTCGCCGGGGCGATGCTCCTCGACTACTGCAGCTATCTTCGCGACGACCTCCTGGTCAAGGTCGACCGTGCGACCATGTTGAACTCGATCGAGGGTCGCGCACCATTCCTCGACCGCGACCTGACCGCCTTCGCGCTCGCACTCCCGGCCGATGTCAAGGTCAGGCGTCTGACCACCAAGTGGCTGCTGAAGCGGGTCGCGAAGGGCTGGCTGCCGGCCGAGATCATCACCCGCCGCAAGCGGGGGTTCAGCGTTCCGGTCTCGACCTGGATCAACAACGGCCTGCGGGCCGAGGTGGACCGACTGCTCGACAGGCGCAGGCTCGAACGGCAGGCGATCGTGGACGCCGACGATGTCCACCGTCGCCTCGCCGAGCACCGCGCAGAGGTCGCGAACCATGCTCGCCCGCTGTGGGCCGCGATCATCCTCCAGCGCTGGATCGACCGCTGGCGCCCGGATCTCGCGTAGCTTGCCGCACGGGACGTGCGGCAAGCTGGTGAAGAGTGAAGAGAAAAGAGTGAAGAGTGCGGGTGCCGGGGTCATCGACGGGTGCGCGGTCCGTCGCGAGAGCCGCGAGACGCCAGCGAATGTGTGGATTTCGGGCGCTCGTGGACCGGAGGCGTAGCCGAGCTACGTTGAGGACCCACGAGCGCCCGAAAGCCGCACAGGCGCGGCGAGATCGTGGCTCGCAGCAGGACCGCTCGCCCGCCGACCACCCTAGAAGAAGGTCGTCTCCTGCTCCACCTTTTGCGCCTCCTCGCTCAAGCCCTGGATCTGGATCGAGATGAACGAGGGACGGAAGTGGTGCTCTTGGCAGATGCGGCGCAGGCGCTCGTCGAGCTCGGCGTCCCAGAACTCGATGATCTTGCCGGTGGCGGTACACACCATGTGGTGGTGGCCGCCGCCGGGTTCCATCTTCTCGTAGAAGTAGTGCTCACGACCGAGCCGGCTCTTGCGTACCAGACCACACTGGACCAGCAGGTCGAGGGTCCGGTACACCGTCGCCCTCGACACCTTGCGGTTCTTTGCCTTCATACGAGCCAGCAGCTCGTCGGCATCGAGGTGGTCGTTGGTCGCAAAGATCTCGTCCAGCAGGGCGAGCCTCTCCTGCGTAACCTTCAGGTTGTTTTCCCTGAGGTACTGGACGAAGAGCTTCTGGGCACGTTGGGCGAGTTTTGTCATGGCATCCTAATCCCAGTCTCATTATCAGAGTCTCAATCAAAGATAGGCGAACCCTGTGGTGATGTCAAGGCCTGTGACTCCAATTGGAGGACCGTGCTGGGAAAACCCGTTGCTTCGCTCCGCAGACCGCGCCCATCTTCCAAGATGTGAAAATATTTCGATATGATTTTGCAACGATTGAATGAACGTTCAAAGGAAGTTGCGCTTGGGAACCTCCGAGTGGTAGCCTCGACCGGCTGGCAAACTTGGAGGAACGGGACGTGGATTACCCGATCTGGGACATCTCCATCGGCGGCGCGATGCTCATGGCCGTGGTCGCGGTCCTACACGTCATCGTCTCCCACTTTGCGGTCGGCGGTGGACTCGTCATCGCATCCACGGAGACGCTCGCGGTGCGCCGCGGCGACGCCGAAATGGGCGAGCTGGCGCGCCGTTCCTCACTGATGCTGATCCTTGTTTCGACGGTGTTCGGTGCCATCTCGGGGGTTGGAATCTGGGTGGTCGCCGGACTGATCGCGCCGGGCGCGATCTCGGCCCTGATCCACACCTACGTCTGGGGATGGGCGATGGAGTGGGTCTTCTTCATCGTCGAGGTGGTGGCCGCGCTGATCTACTGGGCAACGTGGGGCAAGGTCTCCCGTGGCGTCCACCTCATGGTGGGTTGGATCTACTTCGCGGCCGCCTACGCGTCCCTGGTGATCATCAACGGCATCATCACCTTCATGCTCACCCCGGGACGGTGGCTCCAGACCCACGCCTTCTGGGACGGGTTCTTCAACCCCACCTACTGGCCGGGTCTGCTCCTGCGCACCGGCATCGTGCTCATCATGGCGAGCGTCTTCATGGTGTTTCCGGCGATGAGGGCGTCCATTGAGGCGCGACCCCGCCTGCTGCGATGGCTCGGCGGCTGGCTTATCGGCGGAGCGCTGCTCGCCTACGCGGGCTACCGCTGGTGGGAGGCGGCCGTGGGCGAGGACGCCCGCGCGCTCTTCCTTGGCACCTCCCCGCTGCTGGCGCCGCTGGCGTCGACCCGCCACCTCACACTGTGGGCGCTGGCGGCGGTCCTCGTCCTGGCCCTCGTGCTCCTGATCGCAGCGCCGCGGTGGGTCCGACCGGTCACGGCAGTGGTCCTGATGGTCGGCGCGTTCACCTTCTTCGCGGGTTACGAACGTCTTCGCGAGGGCATCCGCAAGCCGTTCCTGATCCACGGCGATATGTTCTCCAACGGGCTCCGGATCGACCAGATCGCGGACTTCGACCGGGGCGGTTTTCTCGCCCACTCCGGATGGGCTGACGTCGGAGGGGACGCGGATCCGGTTGCCACCGGACGCCGCATCTTCAGGGCCCAGTGCACCAGCTGCCACACCGTCGACGGCTACCAGGGCATCCGCAGGCTACTCCCCGACGACCCGGACATCGTGGCCGGCGCCCTGATGGCCTTGTACGGCATGGGCGATGTCTACGCCTCGCTCGCCCCGGGAGAGAGAGCGGCACCCGGCGCCCTCGACTACCCGTTCATGCCGCCGCTGGTTGGCAGTGAGGTGGAGGTCGAGGCGCTCACGCAGTATCTCGTCGCGCTCAAGAAGAACGGCGGCACCCAGACCGCCGGGCTCGGAGGTGGGCGATGACCCCGAACCTGATCCCGGCTTTGGACCCGGCCGGTCTTCCCGGCCCGCCGTGGCTGTTCCACGTCCTGCTCGTCTTCACCTTCATTCTCCACGTGCTGTTCTTGAACCTGGCGGTGGGCGGGGGACTCCTGGCCGCCGTCGCCCACGCGCTGGCAGGCGGCCGTGCGGAGGATCCCCGCGCAGTGCTCGCCGGCCGACTGGCCCGGATCAACGGCTATGCGGTCGCGCTGGCGATCACCGCCGGGATCGCGCCCCTGCTCTTCGTCCAGGTCCTGTATCAGCAGACCTTCTACACGGCCACGATCCTCATCGGCTGGGCGTGGTTCGGATTCCTGCTGCTCATGCTCGTGGGCTACTACGCGCTCTACCTCTACAAGTTCCGGGGCGTGCCCGCGGGTCGCAGCGGCGGCGGCCTCTGGATCTGGCTTTCGGCCGCAGCCTTCGTCGCCATCGCCATGGTGCAGGTGGCCGTGCAGCTGCTCCATGCTCAGCCCGAGCGCTGGGCGGATGCCGCGTCCGGCCGCTGGAGCGTCCTCGCCGACCCGACGTACCTGCCACGTCTCGCCCACTTCCTGTTCGCGGCGATCGCATTCAGCGCCCTCGTCGTCGCATGGTGGGCGGTGCGAGAGGGGACGTCTGGGCGGGACGCCCAGACCAACCGTGCGATCGCCGCGTTCGCCTGGCGCTGGGCCCTGGTCGCGACCGCGATGCAGCTCGTGGACGGCGTTGTGCTGCTCCTGCTCCTGCCCCGTCCCGTGCTCCTCGGCCTGATGCGGGTAGGCGCCGCGACACTGGCTCCGTTGACGCTCGCGGTCGTGCTCGCCGTCGGAGTCCTGATGATGCTGACCCGGGTTCGGGATCCCTTCGAGAGCAGAGGTCTCGTCACCGGCACGTTCGCGGCGGCGACGCTCACCGTTGCGGTCATGAGCGTCACCCGGCACCAGATCCGCACCCTCTACCTCGAGCCGTTTGCGGCCTCTGCGGCGGCGGCGGTCCGCCCGCAGTGGGGCAACTTCCTGCTCTTTGCGGTTCTCCTCCTCGCCGGCCTGGCGACGGTGGCGATCATGGTCGGCCGGGTTCTCGCAAGGCCGGCAAAGGGTTCCGAGGCGGCATGAGTCCGTAGCCGTCGGTCGGGAACGCAGTCGCCGGCGCTCGGTCTTCTGCCCCGCTCGTGGTCCGATGCCGGGGTGAGTGGTAGCATGTCTCGACGATGCGGCCAGATGAGATCGTCCGATTCCTGAGCGACAGCCCGTTCTTTCAGGCGCTGGCCCAGGACGAGCGCGTGGCCTTCGCGCAGCTCGGGCGCGTGTGTCGACACGCTCCGGGTGAGGTGCTCTTCCGGCCTCGACAGGCACCTTCCGCGCTCTACCTCGTGGCTGACGGCGTGGTTGAGGTATGTCGGCCGGTGGTTGCAGGAGGCGAGCCCGAACCGGTCGCCTATCTCGGACCAGGGGCGACGCTGGCCGAAAGCAAGGTCATCACCGGCACTGCATTCAGCTCGCTCGCACATTTCCCCGAGGGCGGGACGACGATTCAGTGGCTGCGCCCGCAGGTGCTTCGCAAGCTCTATTCCTCCCGCGACTTCTCAATGCAGTACCTGCACAATCTCGCGCGCCGCCTAGAAGGCACCTTCGCCACCCTGGGCGCACGGACGGCGCGGCTCGGCGGAAACCTGGAGCACTTCGACCTGCCCACGATCCTACAGACCATCGTCGAGTCGGGCGCGGCGGGGACCCTCGAGGTGAGTGACGCGCGCGGCAGCAAGTTTGGGGCGATCCACATCGCCGACCGGGCTGTCGGCCCGATGGCCTGCGGCGCGCTCACCGGTGTCGAGGCGTTTCTCGAAATCCTGGTGTCCCCACCCGAGCGCGGGAGCTTCACCTTCAACTCGACCGCGGCTTCGCTCGCCGGCACGCAGCGCTTCGAGCTCACCGGCCTGTTGTTCGAAGCGGCGCGGATCTCCGACGAGTACCTGCGGTTTGCCTCCGAGGTCGCTCCGGAGGTCGCCCTGGGCGTCGCCACGCGCCAGATGACGCTGACGGCTGAGGGTGATCCGGAGCTTCTCGAGCGGGTCTGGCAGGCCTTCGCGACGGAGCCGATGGGCTGGGGAGCGCTCGCCGACAGGCTGCCCTTCAGCCGCGGACAGGTCGCCCTGGCGGTGCGCGACCTGCTACGGTGCAGGGCGTTGCGCAGCGTGGACGCCGAGCCGAGCGAGGAGCTCTCGGTCGAGACCTAGAGGCCTGGCCGGGAAGATGGCATGATGGGGCGATGCGACGCTCGACAATGAGCCCGCTGCCTTCCTCTCTGCATCAAGCGTGCGGGAACGGCATGCCGGGCCGGACAGGCGACGATCCTGTGCTCGGCCTGCGGGTGGGACCATGATGTGGCCCGAGGACGCCGCAGGAACCGGCCCCCCGGTCACGACTGCGCGCCCGTCCGGGCTCTACCCTGCGGTCGGGCTGCGGATGCGACGGATCGCCCTCGTCGTGGTCGCAGCGCTCGCGCTCGCCGTCGCGGTCACCTCGCTGGTGCGCACCACCCGCGGCTTCTTCGTGCTCGACTTCGGAGTGACCTGGGTACGGGGGGCTATTCAGGTCGATCTCGCTCCGGTCGGGAGCTCGGCTCAGCTTGCCGGTCTCGAGGAGGGCGACCAGATCGTGGCGATCGACGCGGTCCAGGTGGAGCGCCTCGACGATCCCGTGTTCGTGCTCGCGGCCGGGAGTCACACGCTCACCGTGCGAGGGCGCTTCGGTGACGAACGTCAGGTCGCCTTCCACGCGCCGCCACCCCGGGTCGATGCGGTCTACCTGACGAGGTCGCTGGTCGCGGTCTTCGGCCTCGGCTGTGCTTTGTGGGCAGTGCTCGGAACCCGGCGTCGGGAGGCGACGACCTTTCTCGCGCTCGCAGTCGCCTCCCTTGTGGTTGCGGCCATCCCGCACCGGACCGCGGACGCCGAGACGGCGCTGGGCGTTCTCCACCGGGCGGCCGGCGCCGGTGTGCCCTTCCTCCTGCTGCGCTTCTTCGCGGTCTTCCCCGAACGACGACCCGCGCTCAGGATTTACGACCTGCTGATGGTCCTGGCGATGGGGATCGCGGCGGCAACTGCCGTGGTGCCCGGAGGTCAGGTCTGGTGGCCCGCGGTGGCCGCCAGTCTGCGCGGAGCCTTCGGCGTCGCGCTCGCGGCGGGGGCGGTGTTGCAGGTCCGCCGCTGGCGAGCGTCGATTCGGGTTGCGCGGGTCCGCCGTCAGATCGAGTGGGTGGCACTGGGGATGTTCATCGGGCTCGCACCCTACGCCGCCGTGGTGGTGCTCCCGCGATGGCTCGGCGTCTGGTTCGAGCCGTTCACCTGGCTTGCGGTGCTCCCGGTGGCGGCGGTGCCGCTCGGGTTTCTTGCCGCCCTCGTTGAGTACCGTCTGTGGGACCTGGAGCCGATCTCCCGCGACCTGTTGTCGGCCACTCTGGTGGTCGTCGCCGGCGGCCTGATCTTCTCGACCACCAACCGGATTCTGCTCAGCTACGCCTCGGACCTCGGCCCGCTGCGAAACCTCGTCGCGTTCGCCACCGGCGTGCTGTTGGTGATTCTGGTCCAACCGATGCGCCAGCGTGTGGAGCGTTTTCTCGACCAATGGCTCTACCACGGCCGGCCTGCTCCTCAGGGTCTTCTCTCCCAGACGGCGCGCGAGTTCCTGCGTGCCGGGGACTCTCGCGAGGTCCTCGGACGGCTGGCGGACGTGCTCCACGACGGGCTCGAGTTCGAGCTTGTCGCAACCTACGTCCGGCGCTCCGATGATCGCTTCCACCGCGTCACCGACAGCGGCGGCGATGCTCCCGAGCTGCTGCCCGCGGAAGCCATGGCCGCCCCCTACCCTAGTGAGCCCGAGCGCCCCCTGGCCGACGCGGGTCATGCCCTTCGTCTGCCGCTCGAACGCGGCGGGACCGTACACGGTCTGGCCTACCTCGGCCTGCGCCGGGGGATATTCCCCCTCGGCAGCGAGACCCGCGAGGTGGTCACGGGCTTCGCCGCCCAGGCCGCGCTGGCGCTGGAGAGCGCACGTCTGTTCGACGACCTCCGCCGCCAGGCTGAGGAGTACCGCATCCTGCACGCCAACACCCAGCGGATCATCGAGTCGTCGGCGGCCGGGATCCTGGTCTGCGATGCCACCGGACGCATCCTGTCGGGTAACGCCGAGGCTGCCGAGCTGTTCGGGCACGACCCCGCGACCCTCGTCGGCAGGGCGCTGGAAGAGCTTGTCGAAATGCCAGTCAGCTGGCACCCGACGCTGCCGCTCCATGCCGAGAACGCGGAGTCCGTGACCCGCTCGGACCCGCCGCGCCGGGTGGTCCTGGCGGTGTCGGTGCTCGAGTTGGACAGCGGCAGCTTCAACGGTCGTGTCGTCGTGCTCCAGGACGTGACTGAGCTTCGCGACCTGCAGGACCGGCTGCGCGAACAGGAGCGCCTCGCGGCCCTCGGTCGGCTCGCCTCCGGGCTGGCACACGAGATCAATACCCCGCTCACCGGCATTTCTTCGTTCGCCCAGATGCTCGGCGAAATGACCTCGAAGGACGACCCGAGGGCTGAGCTGGTCGGCAAGCTGGTCGCGCAGAGCTTCCGGGTGTCCCGGATCGTTGCCAATCTGCACGCCGCAGTCCGCGGCAGTCGCGGAGACTGGGTGGTCTTCGACCTCGGCGAGGTCGCCGAGCGGGCCGCGCGCGATGCCGCCCGAACCAGCGGCGACGGCGACCGGATCGAAATCGTCCGACCCGCCCAGGCGGTGATGGTGTCCGGCGCGCCCGGAGCCGTGGAGCTCGCGGTCTCCAACCTGGTCCGCAACGCCGTCGAAGCCTCGCCTGCGACTACTGCCATCCGGGTCGTGGTGGAGGCCCGCGACGGCTGGGGCGAGGTGCACGTGGACGATGCCGGTCCGGGGGTTCCGGAGGAGCTCAGGGACAAGGTCTTCGAGCCCTTCTTCTCGACCAAGACGGACCGCGGCGGAACCGGCCTGGGTCTCGCGATCACGCGTGATATGATCACCCGGCTTGACGGTGAGGTCGCCGTCTCCGGTTCTGAAATGGGCGGAGCGCGGGCCTCGTTCAGGCTACCGAAATGGGAGGCAACGGAACCGTCCTCGTGATCGATGATGAGCCCGTCCTCCAGGACGTGCTCGGGACTCTGCTACGCAAGAACGGCTTCGAGTACCTCTCTGCCATCAACGCGACCGACGGCATGCGCACCCTCCGCGAAGCGGACGTCGACGTCGTCCTGCTCGACATCATGCTCCCGGACCGCAACGGAATCGACGTGCTGCCCGAGATCAAGGCGTTCGACCCGCATCTCCCGGTTGTCGTCATCACCGCCTACTCGTCGATCGAGTCGGCGATCGAGGCCATGCGCCAGGGCGCCTTCCACTACGTCCCCAAGCCGTTCAAGAACGACGAGGTCCTGCACGTCATCGGGCAGGCGGCGGAAAAGCGCCGTCTGCAGATGGAGAACGTCGAGCTCAAGAGTCGGCTCGAGGGCATGGGGGAGATCGTCGGCACCAGCCGGAGGATGCACGAAGTCTACGAGCTCGTCCGACGGGCAGCGCCGGCGCGGTCCAACATCCTCATCGTGGGCGAGTCCGGGACCGGCAAAGAGCTGGTCGCGCGCGCGCTCCACGCGCTCAGCCCGCGCCGCGACCGCGCGTTTGTGCCGGTGCACACCAGCGCGATTCCGTCCGAGTTGCTCGAGTCGTCGCTGTTCGGGCACATGAAAGGCTCCTTCACCGGTGCGGTCTCCAGCCGCAAGGGCCTGTTCGAGGCCGCTCACGAGGGAACCCTGTTTCTCGACGAGGTCGGCACCGTCTCGCTCGAGACCCAGACCAAGCTGCTGCGCGTCATCCAGGAGCGAGAGTTCCGGCGCGTCGGCGGTGTCGAGCCGATCTCGGTCGACGTCCGCCTGCTCGCCGCGACCAACGCCGACCTCTGGGAGGAGGTCCAGGCGGGGCGCTTCCGCGAGGACCTCTACTACCGGCTCAACGTGATCTCGATCGAGCTGCCCCCGCTGCGCGAGCGCAGCGCCGATGTGCCGCTCCTCGCCGACCACTTTCTGCGCATGTACGCGGCCGAGAACCAGCGCCAGGTCGAGGGATTCACCCCGGACGCGATGGAAGCCCTGACCCGCTACCATTGGCCGGGCAACGTTCGCGAGCTGGAGAACGTGGTCGAGCGCGCCGCCGTGCTGAGCAGGGGTTCGCTGATCGATCTGGACGCGCTTCCCGCCGTGGTGCGCGAGGGCCCGTCGGCTCGTGCCACCGAGCCCGCGCTGCCGCTCGACGGGGTCGACTTCCGTGCCGCGGTTGCCGACTACCAGCGCCGCCTCATCTCCGAAGCGCTCGAGCGCTCCGGCGGCGTGCAGCGCAAGGCGGCGCGACTGCTGCGCTTGAGCCCGACGACGCTGAACGAGATGGTCCATCGCCTCGCCCTGAACGGGGCCGACGAAGCCTAGCCCACACTTCTCACCACGTCACATGACGAGGGCGCCGAGCTGCCTGTCAGCGCTGAGTCGTTGAACGGCGAAGTGCCGAGTCCTATGCCTTCATACGTCGCAGGCGCCGAGTCGCGAAAGGGCTAGCGATGGCTGGCAGATCGGCGCCCGCAGTAGGAAGGTGGTGAGAATTGCAGGCTCGCCATCAGCGCTCGACCAGGAGCGCTCCGAGCTCGATCGCCCGCCGGCAGCCCGGCGCCTCGGAGAGGGCGCGGCGAAGCTCGCTCGCGACCTCCCCCGGTGAAACCTCTCGACGGGCCAACTTCCGGAACAGCTCCTCGCCGTCGTCGGGCCGGACGACGCGGTACTCGTGCACGGCGAGCCAGTTCGCCGGTACTGCCGTGCGGTCGACCAGAACCATGGCGACGTCGTCCCAGTAGACCAGCGCCCAGCGTCGCGGAGGGAACCACAGCGCCGAGAAGCCGCGACGGCCGAGAGCCTCACCGCCGGGGGTGTGGACCGCGACAGCAGGGTGGTAGCGGACCAGCGCCCCGCCGATCCGCCAACGGTCCAGCATTGCCTGCCAGCCGGCAACGTCGCTCGACGAAAGGAGCCGGTAGATCTCGGCGAGAAGGGGCTCGTGGATCTCGTTGCGGTCGTCGAGAAACACCTGGCGGGTCGGGAAGTAGCGTCCGATCAGGTAGCCGCCGAAGTTGACGTCGTTGTACAGGCGCAGCTCGCGAAGCCCCTCGCGGTCGAGGACGTCGCAGGCGGCACGTGGGTAGACAGGAGCCCAAGGGCCGTCCGCGAATCGCGCCCAGGGCATGACGAGGAAGTACAGCGCGAGGAGCGCGACCCCGGCGACTGCAAGGCGACCGGCCCGCCGGGCGCCCATCTCACCGGAGCGCTCGGCAATCCGTGCCAGGGCGGGTGAGGCAACCACCGGCAGCATCGTGAAGAACAGCCCGACGTGGCGGACGTGGCGCAGTGCCAGCACAGAGACGGCGGTCAGCAGAAGCCACCTTGCTAGACTTCGCTCGGCAGTCGCCAGCAGCAGCGCGGCCGCGAGGATCGCGAGGTAGAGTGCCGGCACATCCATGGGCCCCGGAGAGATCCACTCGGGATTCGGGATGTGCGGCAGCCCAATCAGGTGGGCGAGGTGGAACGGGACGGTGTAGAGACGCCACCCGTACGGCGTTGCGAGCGGGGCGAGGAGCGCAGCGCCCGCAACCGCCGCCCCCGACCGCATGCCGGCGGGGTCGCGGCGACTGCCGAGCACGGCGGCGGCGATCTCGCCCGCGAATGCGACGGCGATCAGGGCCGGCGCGGCGAACACCCCCGCGTGGCAGTTGGCACCGAGCGCGACCAGAGCGACGACCCACGCGACGGCCGGCCAGAGGCCGAGGCGGCGGCGATCCAGGAACAGGGCGACCGTTGCCGGGACGACGATCAGGGTGACGAGCTCCGGACGCAGGAAGAACCGCATCCGTGCTCCGGCGAGTGCGACCGAGGCGAGCAGGAGCGCCAACCCGGGCTTGAGACCGCTGCGGTGGCCGATCACGAGCAGCACCGCGCCGAGAACGGCGACCAATATGCTGCGCAGGACCACCAGCCCAGCTCCACCCACCGCCGCGTCGACCCCGGCGACCGCGACCTGGAACAGCCACTCGTGGTCGAGCCACGGCGCCCCCACGGCGGTGAAGGAGAACGGGTCGGCGAGGGGCACGGCGTGGTGGGCGAGGATCCAACGGCCAGAGGCCAGATGCCATCCGATGGAGGTGTTGGAGATCGCCAAGGTGCCGGCGAGGCCTCCGACGACACAGGCCGCCGCAACCGCCCACAGGGGTGGCCATACAGTCGACGCAGGTTGGTGGGTTTCGAGTGGATCTGCGGAGAGGCTCACGGGCCCGCCGGCGCCATCTCGGCGGTCGCCCTCAGCGTCCGTCCTCGTCGTCCGCCGCGAGGAGCTCGAGCTCCCGGTCGAAGGCGAGGCTCTGCATCGACCGCATCCGGTCAAGAAAGACGATGCCGTCGAGGTGGTCGAGCTCGTGCTGGATGACCCTGGCGTGAAAGTCGTCGGCGGTGAAGGACAACGGCTCGCCCGTGATCGTGAGCCCTTTGACCTTGATCCGGCGGTACCGCGAGACCACGCCACGCAGCCCGGGGATCGAGAGGCAGCCCTCCCAGCCCTCGACCAGCTCGTCGCCGATCGGGCGGATCTCCGGATTGACCAGGACCGTGGGCGGCACCTCGTCCCGAGGCTCGTCGCCGGGCACCCAGTAGGCGAACAGGCGCAACGGCTCAGCGACCTGCGGCGCGGCGAGGCCGACTCCGTCCTCCTCGATCATCGTCCGAATCAGGCTCGCACCGAGCTCGCGCAGGCGGCCGCTGTCAATCCAGTCGGCCGGGACAGGCTCGGCCACGGCCCGCAGCACCGGGTGTCCGAGCCGGACGACCCTGAGCAGGGGTGCGACCTGGTGCACCGGGGTCAGCCGCATCCCGAGCAGCCGTGCGAGCTGCAGCCGCCGCTGACCGGCGCGTTAGGGTTGTCGACGGTGAAGCCTGAGCCCCGCTGGTCCTCGATGAAGTCCACCGACGAGCCGGTCAGATGCGGCGCGCTGCGCGGGTCGACCAGGACCTTGAGGTCGCCGGCCTCGACGACGGTGTCGTCGTCGCGCACCTCGTCGAAGGTAAAGCCGTACACGAAGCCGGAGCAGCCGACCCCCTGGATGAAGATCCTGAGGTCCTTACCGTCGGCTTCGGGCATCTGGGCGGAGAACTCCTTGACCTTGTCGATCGCCTTCTGACTGAATGAGAGCATCCAGACCTCCCAAGGTTTCCGTCAACCCCGGTCCGGGGGACGGCATTCCACAGCGTAGCGCCGGCGCAGGCCCGGTGCAAGCCGTGCTCTACTTACGAACCCGCGCTTCGCCGGCCGCGGCGGAAGTCTCGTGGACAGCAGGGGCTATTCAGTGTCCCTCTCGGCGAGCCAGCGTTCGGCCTCGATGGCGGCCATGCAGCCGGTGCCGGCCGCGGTCACTGCCTGACGGTAGTAGGGGTCCTGGACATCGCCGCACGCCCACACGCCTTCGACCGAGGTGCGGGCCCGGCCCGGGACCGTCTTGAGGTAGCCGACCTCGTCCATCTCGAGCTGACCGCGGAAGAGCTCGGTGTTCGGCCTGTGGCCGATCGCCATGAACACGCCCTGGGTCGCCAGCTCGCGCTCGGCGCCGGTTACGGTGTCCTGCAGCCGTACCGCGGTGATTCCGCCTTCGGGAGTGCCGATGATCTCAGACACGGCGACATTCCACTCCCAGGCGATCTTGGGGTTCGCGAGCGCACGCTGCTGCATGATCTTCGACGCCCGCAACTCGTCACGACGATGGACCACGGTGACCTTGGTCGCGAACCGGGTGAGGAAGATCGCCTCTTCCATGGCGGTGTCGCCGCCTCCCACCACCACCACCTCGCGGTCACGGAAGAAGAAGCCGTCGCACGTCGCGCAGGCTGACACGCCGTGGCCCATCAGGCGCGCCTCGGAGGGTAGGTTCAGCAGCTTCGCAGACGCTCCCGAGGCGATGATCAGTGCGTCGCAGGTATAGCTCCCCCGAGACGCAGTGTGAACCGCGAACGGCCGCCGATCGAGCTCGACCCGGCTGACCTCGTCGAAGATCAGTCGAGTTCCGAAGCGCTCCGCCTGGGCCTTGGTGCGCTGCATGATCTCCGGACCGAGGATGCCGTCCGGAAATCCGGGGTAGTTCTCGACCTCGGTGGTGATGGTGAGCTGGCCACCGGGCTGCATGCCCTCAATGACCAGCGGCGCGAGCTCGGCGCGGGCGGCGTAGATGGCGGCGGTTAGGCCGGCGGGCCCCGATCCGATGATCAGCACTTTGATGTGGCGATCGTCCATGTGTGATGTCTCCCTGCTGATGTGGTCGCGCACCGGGCTGGCGCGCATCGGCGAGGGTGCGTCGTCCACTTCGCCGGTGCATTATCCAGCAACCGTCCCCGGGTCACAACGGGCTCGGAGAGCCCAGAGGCCCGCCGGAACCTCCTCACGGCTGCGAATCGCGATTGAGGTGCGCTTTGCGACGCCGGAAATCCTTGAAGTAGAAGGACTACATTTGCGGCCTTCCGACGCCGAATCGTACACCTCTTCGCGATTCTCGCTTCGCGGGGGGGCCCCCGACCGGGCCGCTAGCCCGCACTATTCACCAGACTTCTCCTGCGACCGGCGATGCGCCGCACTCAGCGGTGCTTTCTCACCTCGGGGTGCTCAACGTACTGTCAAGTACGCTTCCGCGCCCCTCGGCTCGAAAACCCCACTGCGCACGCCACCTCGCCAGTCTCGCGACGAACCCAGGTGAATAATGCGGGCTAGCCTGCACTTCGCACCAGCCTGACCGCTGCGGACCCGGAGAGACCACAATCTGCGGCGTCTTCTTGAACTCGCCCGATCGACGTAGCTCGGGCTACGCCTCACTCGCACGTCCTGCGAAACCACCACGGCTCACGGCCTCTTTCGGCCCTCGTTTCGCCATCGATCTCCAATCTCCGCTTTCCTATCGCGTTGACAGCCTCGCGACCCTCCGGCTAGCCTGCGGCAGATGCCGCCTTCGCAATCGGTTCGGATCCCCTGGCGCGCCCTGGTGGTGATGATCCTCGCCAGCCGCCTCGCGCTGGAGGTGGTCGGACTGCTCGCCGTGGCGCTGCTGCCCGGACCGCACGGCCGGCCCGGCCGAGCGTCCGCGGTGTCCCTGCTCGACCCAACTGGCGCGCATGGTGGAAACTTGGCCTACCACGCACCCCTGGCGAGCGCCATCGACATCTGGGTTGGCTGGGACTCGGAGTGGTACCTGTTGATCGCCGACCACGGCTACGACGTTCGGACCTTCATGGCCGAGGGCGGCCTTCCCTATGACGCGACGGGCACGGCCGGCTTCCTGCCCCTGTACCCGATGATGATCCGCACTCTGCGGCCCTTGCTCGGCGGGGTCGGCGCCGGGCTAGCCCTGTCCCTTCTTGCCCTGGTCGCCGCGGCGATCCTGCTTTTCCGACTGGTCGCGGATGAGGCTGGGGGCGGCGAGTTGGGGCAACGTGCAGGGTTGGCGGCGGTGGCCGCCCTCCTGCTCCATCCAATGAGTCTCTTCCTGACCGCCGTATACCCCGAGTCGTTGTTTCTCGTGCTCAGCCTGGCCGCCTTCGTCGCCGCCCGACGGAGCCGATTCGGCATCGCTGCCGCCGCCGCGGCGGGTGCGGCCCTGACCCGCCCCTTCGGAGTTCTGCTCGCAGTGCCGCTGGCGATCGAGTGGTGGCAGGCGCGGCGAGCGGAGCCCCATTCGGCGGCGGCGCACTGGGGTTGGGCGGCGAGCGCGGCACCCGTGGCCGCGTTGGCAGGGTTCTTCTCCTTCCTCGGCATTACCCTCGGCGACCCACTCGCGTTCTTCGAACGCCAGTCCCGCTGGCGCGGCGCCATGAGCGGCCCGTGGCGGGCGTTTTTCCGCTGGTGGCAGAGTGGGCCGCACGCGCACGGCGCCCACGATTCGACCCTCGAGCTGACGATTGCGCTGGTCTGCCTCGCCCTGCTGCCGGTGGCGGCGCGCCGTCTGCGGGCCTCCTCCTCCGCCTATGCAGTGCTCGCGGTGCTGGTACCGCTCGGCTCGACGCTGTGGTCGTTCGGGCGGCTGAGCGTGACCGTCTTCCCGTTGTTCGCGGTCGCCGGGATCGCCTGGGCGCGCGGTACGCGGACTCTGCCAGTCATCGCCGCCTTCGTCGGCGGCAGCGTCGGAGCGCTCCTGATGGCGCTGTTCGCGCTCGGATGGTGGGCCGGCTAGCCTGCACCTCTCACCACATCTCTACTGCGGGCGCCGATATGCCCGCCATCGTGGGCCCTCTCGCAACTCGGCGCCTGCGACGTATGTCCCCATACGCCTCGGCGCCTCGTCCCTCGATGCCTCCACGCTGACAGGCATCTCGGCACCCTCGTCGAGAGATGTGGTGAGAGGTGCAGGCAGGGCCTGCATCCGCCGGCCGACTCCTGCTGCGACGCCCGGGGGGCCGCAGCTCCCGCGCTTTGAGGCCCGAGGAGTCCTCGACGTAGCTGGGCTACGCCTCCGGGCTCCTCGGACCCGAAATCACGAGATCTGCTGGCTCCCCGACCGTCTCGCGACGGAGTCGGGCGGCGGCTGCAGACCTCCGGTCCGGAGGGTGCATGACGAGGTTGGTGGTGGGCTGCGGGCGATTGGGAACAGAGAGGTCGCGACGGAGTCGGGTGGTGGTTCAAGGCGCTTGCAGGCACTGGCGGGTTGTGGCGGTCGATGGTAGAACCGTGATGCATGAGATTGCTTCGCGTCTTTCTTGTCGTCATCGGGCTGCCATTGCTCGCAGGAGCCGCTGATCTGGTGGACCTCGCACGAGCGGAGCAGTGGCGCGGAGTGCTCGTGGCGGTGGCCGCGCGTGACTCGGCGGTCGGATTGACGCCCCACGAAGCGCTGGTCGTTGCCGTCGCCGCCGAAGCCGCGGGCGAGGACGCGCTCGAGCGGGAGGTGCTCGCCAGCGCCGTGGGCGACGACGGTCCAGGCCAGGTCGCGCGAATGAAGCTGGCGCGGCTCCTCCCCTCGACCAAAGCCGAAATGGCTGCGAATCTGGTGCTGCCGGTGTTGGCCAACGGCCGCACTCGCGCGCTGCGCGATGCGGCTGCCGACCTCGTGAGCGAGCTGCTCGGGATCGGGCTTTCCCGGGAGACTGCCGCCCGCATCGAGCGAGCCGCGACGGGTTCCCCACGCCGCCTGCGACGGCAAATCGAAGGGGCATTGACGGTGGCGGATCCGGGCGCGGAGGGCCGGAGGCGGGCCGCGGCCCTGCTCGAGCGCGCGACCGGCGACCTGCCCGCCCTGGAGGCGGCCGAGAGACTCTCGGCTGAGCCCCAGCTCACCCTCACCGCGCGCGAGCGCTGGCTTGTGGCGAAGACGTTGTTCGGTCACGGCAGATACGAGCACGCGGCGCCGCTGCTCGAGTCGGTCGCCGGAGGAGGCCATCATGGCGTCCCGATCTGGGAGGCGACCTTTCTGCGCGGACGCTGCGCGTTCCGCGCCGGGCGCTGGGACGAGGCCGCGATCTGGTATCGGCGCGCCATCGGCCTGGCGCCTGACGCCGAGACTGAGGCAGACCTCGAGATCAGCCTCGCACGCACCTTCGAGCTCGCCGGAAAGATCGCCGATGCCGTCGGCGCTGCGGCTCGTGCGGTCGGACACCGGCCCGATGACGATCGCCGCCTGTTCCTCGCTCGCCTGCGCCTGGTCAACCACCAGGTGGCTCACGCCGAGGCCGGTCTTGCCCGTTTGCGCGGGAGGAGCGCCCGGAACCGCGGCCGGATCCTGCTCGCGCTCGATGCGTTGTCACGCTCGGAGGTCGAGCGCGCCAGGGCCCAGCTGGAACAGGTCACGCGCAGGCCGTGGCGAGGCCCAGCGGCAGTGCTTGCCGCTGGGCTCGACGCCGACGTGGGTCAGTGGAACGGGTGTGCACGCCGGCTCGAGGCGGTTGCCGAGGAGCTCGACAGCTACTGGGCGGACGCCGCCCGCCAGGTCGTGGCGCGCATGCCGCGCGAGGTACGGGCGCCGTGGCTGGCGGAGCTCGAGCGTCGCGCCGTCACGGTCGTCGACGCGGCAGGGCGGCAGGCGACCACGACCTGGGCGGTTCTCGAGATCGACGAAAAACGGCTCGCCCGGCTGCACGCCAGGGTGGCGGCGCAGACCGGCCTGGATGCTCCCCCGGACGCCTCGTCACGGCTCAGTGGAACCGCCAGGGAGCTGTGGAACCTCGGCCTCGAGGGCCTCGCGGCGACCTGGGCGCCGGAGCAGTTCCCAACCGGCAGTGCGACCGATGCCGCGTGGAGTGCGGCCCGACTCGTCGAAGCTGGTGCGGTCAGCCAGGCGATGGCAGCGGCGGATCTGGCCCACCGTCTGGCCCTGCCGCGGCTTCCGGAACGGGTCCTTCCCCTTTCGTTGCGGTGCGCCCTGTATCCGCTTCCCGGTGCAGGCCTGGTGAGGCGGGCGGCCGCGGCTGCGTCGATCCCCGACACCCTTCTCGCGGCGCTGGTCCGAGCCGAGTCGCGCTGGGACACCACCGCCCTCTCGGCCGTCGGCGCCCGCGGGCTCACTCAGCTGATGCCGGCGACCGCAGCGACCGTCGCCTCCCGTCACGGCCTCGAACCTCCGGATCCGAGCGACCTGTTCCGCAGCGAGGTCGCACTCGAGCTGGGGGCGCGGGAGCTGGGGCGACTTGTCGCCCGCTACCGGCCGCTGCTCGCACCCGCGGTGGCGGCCTACAACGCCGGCGAGGCCCAGGCCGATCTCTGGCTGGCGCAGTGCGGCAGCGGCTGCAGTGACGCCCGCTACCTTGTCGGCATCAGCTTCGACGCAACCCGAGCCTATACCGCTGCCGTGCTCGCAGGGGCCGGGGCGTATTCAGAGCTGGAGTCGAAACTCAGCGAGTGAAGCGGGTCACCCCGAGGCGGTCTCGGGCGGTGTCGAGCCAGCGCTGGATCTCGTCGTTGAGCTTGCGCTCGACGAGCAGGGCGCGGAGGCGATCCTGGACCTCCGGGAGCGAGGGCGCCGGCGCGCCGGACGGGGCGAGTTGGTCGCGGACGAGATGTTCGTACGCCTGCTGGATCTCCTCGAGCGTGACGCTGACCGTGGGACGGAGAAGTTCCTCGGTGTAGGCGCGTGCCGCCGCGAGGCGGACGGCGAGCTGATCGAGATCCTCCTGGGTGAACCCGCCTGCAGCGAGGGCCGCTTCAAGGGGCTCCGAGCCGCCCGCTCGCTCGACGAGGTCGTGCAGCACGGTATCAGTGTCGAGGCGCAGACGGTAGAGCACCCCTGAGGTCTCGAGGTCGCGGTACTGGAGCTCGATCCGGATGCGGGCGTCGATCAGCCGCGACCGGTAGGACGCTGGATCCTCCCCTGGATCGAGCGGAAGCAGACGGACGTCTTCGGCCAGGGCAACGTCGCTGGCGAGAATGGGTACGTTGCCGACCACGGCGAGCACCTCCTCGACGGTCACGGGTCCGCCCGCAGGGACGGGCAGGACGAGCAGTGCGAGCGCGACGACGATGAGGTCCATGCGGACATGGTACCGCTCATCGTGATGCGGCGAGGGTGACGTGTCGCCACGACGCGGGTATCGTCGGTGGATGGACCCGTCTCACGGGACGCTGTGGTTGGTGGCGACGCCGATCGGCACCCTCGGCGATCTCTCGCCGCGAGCGTGCGAGGTCCTCACGACGGTCGATATGGTGGTGGCGGAGGACACCCGTAGGACCCGCGCCTTGCTCAGCCACGCCGGCATCCCGGCCGGCCGGAGGCTGCGCAGTCTTCATGAGCACAACGAGCGCGCTCGGGTGCCGGAGCTGATGGCGGCACTTCAAGGTGGTCGTGAAGTTGCACTCGTCAGCGACGCAGGGACACCGGTCCTATCCGACCCGGGATACCTGCTGGTTCGAGCCGCTCGGGAGGCGAATCTGACGGTGCGCAGCGTGCCGGGACCGTCGTCGTTCGCCGCCGCCCTCGCCGCCGCAGGGCAGCCCCCGCTTCCTGCGATCCTGGTCGGCTTCTTGCCCCCGCGCACAGGCGCCCGGCGGCAACGGGTCGCCGAGCTCGCGGTGTGGCCGGCCACCCTGGTCGTGCTGCTGTCGCCGCACCGGCTCTCAGCCGAGCTCGCCGACCTCGCCGGCGGACTCGGTGACGACCGTCCGGCGACCCTTCTCTCCGAGCTGAGCAAGGTCCACGAGCGGGCCTCGATGAGTTCCCTTGGTGTGCTGGCTGCGGCGTCAGCGGTGGAGCCAACGCGCGGTGAACACGTGCTCGTCGTCGGACCGCCGTCGGTCACCCAGACACCCACCCAAGACCGCGAGGCGGCGCGCACGGCCTACCAGCGGGCGCTTGCCGCCGGGCTTCCCCGAACCGAGGCGCTACGAGCCGCGGCAGCCGATCTCGGGCTCCCACGTCGGGTCCTCTACCGTCTGCTCCTCGAGCAGGAGGGCGATGAGAAAAGGGGCTGAATGAGCGGCTCTGGGCGCATCCCGGCGGTATGGTACTCTGTTCGGCGAGCCGGCGGAGGAGGTGGCACGATGGCGCGGCGAAACGCGACGGTCGCGGGGCTCCTGCTCTTGGCCGCCGGGCTTCTCTGGGGCTGCGGTTCCAAGCCCGTGATCGGCGTGCTGATGCCCATCACCGGCGCGAACAGCGACTACGGCGAGTCGATCGAGAGCGGTGCCCGTCTGGCAGTCACCCGTGCTCGTGAGGAGGGCGACTACCCGGCAGGCCTCGAGATCGTGTGGGCCGACACCGCCTCCGATCCGAACACAGCGGTGGCGGAGCTGCGCCGGATGGCTGAGGAGCGCAAGGTATCGATTGTGATCGGCGGCGCCACGAGTACCGAGGCCCGGGCCCTGATTCCTGTCCTTGACGAGCTCAACGTCATCTGCGTGTCGCCCTCCGCGTCGGCGCCTGGGCTGGCCAAGTTGTCGCCTCTGTTCTACCGGATCTACCCGTCCGACGAGTTTGAGGCCAACGTCGCTGCCCAGTTCCTGGTCAACAAGCTCGGTGTCGAGTCGGTCCTGATCTACGTCCACGACAGCGACTACAGCCGCGGCATCGAGCCGCAGTTCAGCGAGCAGTTCACCAGCGACAACCTCAAGGGCAAGGTCCTCGGCCGGATCGACGTCGGCGAGCAGGGCTGGCAGCAGCTCTCGAAGAGGGCGCTCGCGGCGAACAAGCCGCCGGCGGTCTACATCGTGGGCTACGGCGAAGAGACGCTTCAGGTGCTGCGACACCTACGCCAGCTCTCCTACGAGGGCCGCATCGTGACGACCTCGGCGTTCGACTCGACGCGCGTGCTGCAGGAAGCCGGTCCGTTGGCTGACGGCGTGATGTTCCCGTTGCCCGCCTTCGACCGGACCTCCGACGCCGAGCCGGTGCGGGGCTTCGTCAAGCGGTACCTGGAGACCTACCAGCGGCCGCCGGACATTCTTGCGGCGAGCGGCTACGACGTGATGCGGACCGTGATCAAGGCGGTCGGTGTCGCCCGGCCCCCGGTCACCTCGGAGCTCACCAAGGCGCTGCACTTCGGGTTGCAGAACGTGATGGGGGTCAGCGGTGCCATCCAGTTCGACGACTACGGCAACGTCAAGCACAACCCGATCATGTTCATCTGCGACCGCGGCCAGGTCCTGACCTACGAGCGCTACCTCACGATGAAGAAGAAAGAGATCCTCCAGAAGATGCAGGACCTGCTGCTCTCCAAGGGGTAGCCGGGCCTTCCCGGACGGACGCAGACGGATGTCGTCGCTGAGGCTGCTGTGGCGCCATCGCGCCCTGATCGCGGTGCTGGTCCGGCGCGAACTCAACGCCCGCTACCGGGCGTCGCTCCTGGGCTACTTCTGGTCGCTGCTGAACCCGCTGCTGCTGCTCCTGGTCTATGCGGTCGTGTTCACGACCGTTTTTCAGCCGCGGGCGGTCGGCATCGACCCCTACCCGCTGTTTCTGTTCACCGGCCTGCTGCCGTGGCTCTTCTTTTCGGGGGCGCTGCTCGACGCGTCAGTCACCATGGTCGCCAATGGACCGCTGCTGGCGAAGGTGGTGTGCCCTCCGGAGATCTTTCCCGCGGTCGTGGTCCTGTCGCACCTGGTGCACCACCTGCTCGCGCTCCCCGTGCTGCTCGCCGCACTGGTCGTCTCGTCGTTCGCGGGCTGGCACCCCTTCCCGTGGACGGTCGTGCTGCTGCCTCTGGCCCTGGTGCCTTGGGTCGTCGCGACCGGGGGCTGCGCCCTCGCAGTCGCGGCTCTCGCCGTCCACTTCCGCGACCTGCGCGACCTGATCAGCCATCTCCTCAACCTGCTCTTCTTCGGGACACCTATCATCTACTCGCTCACCGGGCTTCCCGAAGGGTGGCTGCGACGACTGCTGGCCGCCGGGCCGCTCACCAGCCTGGTGGACGTGTACCGCGGCCTTGCCTTCGACGGGCAGGTGCCGTCGATCGGCACCTGGGCGCTCGCGATGGGAGTGGCGATGGCGGCGTGGGCGGTGGGGAGCCTGGTCTTCAACCGTCTGCGCGAGACCATCGTGGAGGCCCTGTGAAGGGCTCGATCCGCCTCGACGGCGTCCGCAAGGTCTACCGCCGGACCGTCGGCGGGCGCTTGAACACACTGAAAGGCGCGCTGTTCCACGGCCAGCTCGGAGGCGCCGGCAGATCGGCTCGAGAGTACCTCGCGCTCGACGGCGTGGATCTCACGGTCGCACCGGGCGAGGCGGTCGCCCTGATCGGACCCAACGGCTCGGGCAAGTCGACCCTGCTCAAGCTGATCAGCGGCATCCTCCACCCCTCCGCCGGAACCGTCCGGGTCGACGGCCGCGTGACCGCGCTGATCGAGCTCGGTGCGGGGTTCCACCCTGAGATCACCGGTCGAGAGAACGTGATCATCAACGGCATGCTGCTCGGCCTCGGTCGGCGCGAGATCGAGCAGCGGCTCGACGAGATCCTGGCCTTCGCCGACATCGGCGACTTCATCGACCAGCCGGTCAAGACCTACTCGTCGGGAATGTACGTGCGCCTCGGTTTCGCGGTGTCGGTGGCGGTCGACCCCGACATCCTGCTCATCGACGAGGTCCTCGCGGTCGGCGACGCGAGCTTCACCCGGCGCTGCCTTGACCGGCTCGCGCGCATGCGACGGCAGGGTGTCACCATGGTCTTGGTGTCTCATGATCTCGATCTGGTGTCACACTTTGCCGACCGTGCGCTGTACCTCAGACACGGCCGGGTGGTGGCGGACGGGCCCGCTGGCTCGGTGGTGGCTCGGTACCGGAGCGACGTCGCCGGCGCCGAGCTTCGGGAGGACGGCGGAGTTGCGCCGGCCGTCCGGGTGGTCGAGGAAGGCAAGCGCTGGGGAACTGGCGACGTCGAGATCACCAGCGTGAGCTTCTCCAGCGGCGGGGTGCCGATCCGGGTGCTGCCGTCCGGCGCAGACTGCACCGTCCACGTTGGGTACGAGGTCCGGACGCCGGTGACAGACTTCGTGTTCGGCATCGGATGGAACCGCCTCGACGGGACCCAGGTCGCGGGCCACAACACGGATCTCGACGGGATCGTTGCTCGACGACTGGCGCGCAGCGGCGAGATGCGCTGTCGCTACCCGGCACTGCGCCTCGCCCCCGGGGACTACGTGATCGATGTGGCGGTTCACGCTCGCGAGGGATTGGCCTACGATTACTGGTGCCAGGCCTCCCGCCTGCGGGTGACCGCCCCCGTCGAATGGCCGGGGGTGTTCGCGCCGGAGCACATCTGGAGCGGGGACGGGCCGGAGTGGGAGTGACGCAGCGGGGAGATTCCGCATCGCGTCATGACGTAGAGCGTCATTGTGGGCCCTTTCGCGGCCCCTTCACATGTGGTACGGAACTTGCTACTGAACAGAGTGGATTGGAAAGGAGGATCTCATGCGGAGACAACGCGGTTTCACCCTCATCGAGCTGCTGATCGTGGTGGCCATCATCGGAATCATCGCGGCGATCGCGATCCCGAACCTGCTCAACGCAATCAACCGTGGACGGCAGAAGCGGACCATGGCCGACATGCGGTCGATCGCTACGGCGGTCGAGTCGTACGCCGTCGACAACAACTACTACCCGCCGAGCGTCACGACCGCCGCCGGGCTGGGTGGCTACCTGACGCCGACCTACATCAAGAGGTTGCCCAGCAACGACGGCTGGAACCAGGCGATGTCGTTCAACACCGACTCCGCGGGCCGACACTACACCATCATCTCCTATGGGCGGGACAAGGTGTTCAACACGACCTTCATCGGCACCCAGACGAACAACTTCGACTGCGACATCTGGTACCAGGACGGCACCTTCACCCAGTGGCCGGAAGGCGTCCAGACAGACTGACCCGCGCGGTTCCTGCTGATGCTCATAGGGGCGCCTTCGGGCGCCCCTTTTCTCTGCTACTCTCGGCTCCGTGGGAGCCCAGATGGCCCTGCTCGCGGTCGCCCTATGGGCGGCGTGGAGGCCTGCGGAGACCGTCGCTGCAACGCCCCTGGTGCTCGCCGCCGTGCTGCTGTTCGTCACGCCCTGGTCGTGGCAGCGGACGGCCGAGCCGGGGCGAAGGCTCGCCGGGGCGCTCATTCTCGCGGCGTGCCTGCTCGCCTCGGGACTGTCCGGCTGGAGCCCCGCCTCCGCACTGCCGACCGGCGCTCTGGCGGCGACGGCTGCGGTGCTGATCTGGTTCGCGTCCCGTGAGAGGCCTCCCGCATGGGCCCCGACGACCCTCGCGCTCGGGCTCGCGGCACTCGGCGCATGGGCGGCCTGGCAGACCGCGATCGGGTTCGACCAGATGCGGTCGGGCCTCGAGGAACTCCCCGAGGCGCTTCGAGAGGCTGCAGGGATGAGGCTCGGCAGCGGGCGGGCGTTCGCGTCGCTCGTCGTTCCGGGCCACCTCGCCGCGCTGCTCGCGACCTCCCTGCCGCTGCTGGTGGTCGCGGCTGGCCGTCGCCGGTGGCGGCTCGCCGCCATCCCATGCCTCGCCCTCGCACTCGTCGGTATCGTTCTCTCACGATCCATCCTCGGAGCGGGGCTGGGGCTCGCCGCTGTCGTGTCGCTCGCGTCGGGCCGTCGTCGCCGTTGGGGCGTGGCCGTGGGGGTCGTGATGGTCTCCGCGCTCGTTGCTGTGGCGCTGCTCCGGCCCGATCTTCGCGCGCTCGAGCCGGTCACTCTGAGGGTTGAGAACTGGCGCACCGCCCTGTGGACATGGAACGGAACCCCGTTGAGTGGGGTGGGGTTGGGGGGCTACGGCCAGGCGTCCCAAGGGGTCCCATTTCCGGTCGGCAACCTTCCCCTCCATCCCCACAGCTTGCCGCTGGAGTGGATGGTGGAGCTCGGCGTCGCCGGTGCCGGCCTCGCGGCCGTTGCCGCGGTCGCCCTCATCCTGCTGATCCGTCGGGTCTGGCCGCTCAGGCCCGAGCTGGCGGCAGCGTTGGCGGTGATCCCCCTCCACAACCTGCTCGACTTCTCGCTCAGCACCTCAGGTGTGGCCGTGCCGTGGGCCGTCCTCGCCGGATGGACGATGGCGGAGGCTCGCGCGCCCGGTCTCGATTCCGAACCGTCATCCGGTAGCGACCGCGGAGGACGTTGGCTGATGGTCGCCATCGCGACGGTCGGCTTGGCGGGCGCCGTGCTCTTCCTCACCAGCTCCGAGGTCGGGCGAGCGGCGGCGGTCGCGCCGACCCCGGCTGCGCGGGTCGAAGGATGGCTGCGCGCCCAGCGTCTCGCGCCATGGCGGGCAGAGCCCCTTCACCGCCTCGGTGAGGCCGCCCTGGACAGCCGAGATCCGCGGTTGGTGGAGCGTGCGGCGCACGCGCTCGATCGGTGGCGCTGGCTGCATCCACGCTCTGCCACCCTCGCGGTGCTCAGGTCGCGGCTGGACCTCGCCCGAGGACGGCTGCCTTATGCCTTTGCCTCCGCCTGGGAGGCCGCCCGAGCTCGCCCGCGCGAGCCGCGCTTCGCCGAGATGCTCAACGTCCTGCGGAGCCGATACCCGGACCGGGCCGCGCCGGGAACGCCTGGTGACTGAGGTGACGGTCGTTCTGGCCGCAGCTCTCGCCGCCCTGACTGCGGTCTTGGGGGGCGCGTTCCCGGCTCCCGAGCGGCTGGCGATCGGCCTGATGGCAGGGCTCGTCACCCCTGTCGTGGCGTTCTCCCTGGGCCGCTCGTTGCGAAGAGTGGAGTGGCTGCCGCTACTCCTCGCGATCTGGGCGGGGACGATCGCGATCGCAGTTGGCCTCGCTCCGTTGGCGGCCAAGCAGACCGTCGGCGCCTGGTTGGTCGCCTGGCTGCTGTGGCTCTCGGGTCGCCGCGCGGCGCCCGCCGGACGGCGCGCGGCGAGGGTGATCCTGGGCACCGCGGCCGTGCTGCTCGCGGCGGCGGTCGCGGCGGAGTGGTGGGGACTGGGAGTTCCGCGCGCCGGCGGGCTGCTGGAGAACCCGAACGTGGCCGCTGCACTGCTGGTTCCGACCGCGGTGCTGCTGTGGCCTTCGGCCCGGGGCCGCCGGCCCTGGCTGGCCGCCGCCGTCGTCGCTGCCCTGGTCGTGGCGGTCTTCCTGACCGGATCGCGAGCGGCGCTGTTGGCGCTGGCCGCCGCCGGTCTGGTCGCGGTTCCCAGAGGTCGCTCGCGCGTGGTCGTGCTGATCGTGGCCGCCGGAGTGGTGACCACGGCGATCGGGTGGCGGCTGACAATCCAGCCCGATACCCTCGCCTGGCATCGGCCGGCCATCTGGCACGCGATCATCGGAGTCGCGGCCGAGCGCCCGGCGACCGGCTTCGGCCCGGGCGCGTGGGCCGACGTCGCGGGTCGCGCGCGCATCACGTATCCGGACCAGCTCGCGCAGCACGAGCTCGAGCCCGACTACGCGGAGTCGACGCTCTTGGCCGTGCTGACCCAGACCGGCATCGTCGGCCTGGCCCTGGTCGTGCTGGCCGGAGGAGCCTGGTGGTGGTCGGATGCCCGCGGCGACGGGTCCGGGCCGCGGGCCCGACGGGCTGTGGCCGTCGCGGTCCTGGTGATGGCGCTCCTGCACGACATGCTGCAGGTCGACGTGGTCCTGTGGTGGTGGGCGGTCGTGATCGGTCTCGCCAGCCCTCCGGCCGTCGGGGAGCGGTCGGACCATTCGTGGCGACGGCTCATCGCCGCGTCCGTCTCGTGTTGGGCGGTGATGTGGTCGATCGCGGAGCCCGCGCTGGCGCAGGTGCGCTGGCAACGAGCGGAGACGCCATCCACCGAGGCGGTCGAGCGCGCGGCCAGGACCGAACCCTGGGACGACATCCCGGCGCGGCAGCGGGCGGCGGTGCTGGTCACCGGGCGCGACTGGGGCTGGGAGGAGGTGGGCGAGGCTCTCTACTGGAGCGAGCGTGCCGTGCGCGTCCATCCGGGCAGCAGCGCCGCGTGGGCGACCCTCGGCCGGGTCCTGGCCCGCACGCTCGAGAATCACGGGCAGTGGCCCGGAACTCTGGAGCAGGCGTCCGACGCCTTCGCGCATGCGACGGATCTCGAGCCCCGCCTGCCCTGGACGTGGCTGGAGTGGGCCCGCCTGGAGCGCGCCGCCGGCAGTTTCGAGGGCGCGCGCTCCAAGGCCGAGCGTGCGGTCGAGGTCGAGCCGGCTTTCGTCAGGGGCTGGCTGTTCCTGGCCAGGGTGGAGGTCGACCTGGGTCGGGTCCAAGAGGCTCGCGGCGCCCTCGCCCGCGCCAGGGAAGCGGCGGGACGGCGCGTCCGTCGGCCGCTGACGCCCTATGAGCGGGAGCTCCTCAGGACCCCTGCGTGGCAGTTCCGGTCGCTTGAAAGGGCGCTCGAGTGAGGCGCCTGCCCCTGTGGTGGCCCCCGCTCCTTCTCCTCCTCGCGCCCTGGGCCGGTCTCACGTCGTCCCACCGCGACCTCGCCGGCTACTTCGCGCCGATGCGGGCATGGACCTGGACCCGGGTCGGCGCCGGCGAGATCCCATGGCTGAACCCGGGCAACGGCGCCTTCGAGGCGTGGTTCGCCAACCCCCAAACCGGACTCCTCTACCCGCCACACTGGCTGGGCCTGGTCCTGACGCCGCAGTGGGCGCTGACCGCGGAGATCGCCCTCCACCTCGCCTGGCTCGCGCTCGGCGCGGGGCTCGTCGCGCGGGCGCTCGGCAGCGACGCATGGGGACAGAGCGTGACCGAGGTCGCCGCATGGTCCGTCGGTCCGGTCATCGCGACCGTCGGCGTGCTCAACAACCTCGAGGCACTCGCGTGGCTGCCGTGGATGGCGTTGGCGGCCCGGCTCGAGAAACCGCGTCGGGTGACGGCGGCCGTGGCAGCGACCGCGGCGGGGTGCTGGCTCGCCGGCGAGCCGGTCGTGGTCGGAATCGGCGCGCTGCTCGCCGTGGTCACGGCCCGTCGCCGGGGCGCGACCTTCGCCGGGCTCGCCCTCGCCGCCGGTGTGGTTGCGGTCCAGTTGGCGCCCTTTCTTGCCTGGGTTGCCGACGGGAGCCGAGTGGCCGAGCTCGGCGTGAGGCCGCTCCCGGGAGGGCTCGAGCCGGGTGGCTGGCTGGGTCTCGTCGTCCCGGTCGTTCCACCCGGCACCGGCGGTCTCGCCTGGCTCGAGAGCCTCTTTATCGGAGCGCCCCTGCTGGTGCTGATCCTGCTCGGAGTACGGCGGCGCCTCGCATGGCTGGCGATCGGAGCAGGCCTCGGCGTGCTCGCGGTGCTGCCCGCCGTGGGGCTCGACCGCATCTTCGTGATCGTCACCGCGGGCCTGGTCCGATACCCGTCGCGTTTCGCGCTGCTCGCGGTGGTCGTCCTGCTGCCGCTTATCGGCCCCGGAGTTGCCCGATGGCGGGCGGGGGAGGGTCGAGGCACGGCTCTCCTGGTCGCCGCGGCGACGCTCACGGCGGCGCTGGCGGTCGGGCGGACCGGCGTGGCGGTGCTCGCGCTGGCGCCGTGTCTGCCGCTGGTCGCCGCCGCCTTGCGGGAGGGTCGCGCGAGCCCTCGGGAGGCGACGATCGTGTGCGGTCTCGCGGTTGTCGTAGCCGTTGGCCTGCCCGAGCTCCTCGACCAGAGCGGCCGGCGGGCCGGCTTCCCACAACCGTGGCTGGCCGCACGGGCGGACGGGAGGCTGTACACGCCGCCCACCGGCGCCGACCGGCTGCGCTGGCTGGCGGCGCGGCCGGGCGCGGCGCGCCTGTGGCCGGTCGGGTACCTCAACCTGGCCGACGGTATGGAGCTTGTGCGCTCGGATGCGCCGGTCAGCCAGCGGGACGTCGAGGCACATCTCGCAGAAGCCGATCGCGGCCCTGACGGTCGCTGGTGGCTCGACGCGCTCGGCGCCCGATGGATCGTGCTCGACCAGGATGTCTGGCATCCGGACGATTGGGCCCCGGTGGAGCGGCGTCAGGGACTGGAGCTGTACCGGAACCCGAGAGCGCTCCCGCTCGCGACCGTCGCCGGGTTGCCGCCCAAGCCCGACCGGGCGTGGCGTGGGGTCGGCGCGGTGGTCGCGCTGTCCCACCGGACGAGCCGGATCTGGGTCGCAGCGGTCCTGCCTCGCCCGGGCGTCCTGTGGCTCGACCTGGCGCCCGTGAGGGGCTGGCGCTGGACGTTGGACGGCCAGACGGCCAGGCTCCGCAAGGGCCCCGGTATTCTCCAGTGGGTCGCATTGTCCGGTGGGGTCCACCGCCTTGAAGGGAGCTATCGACCGCCTGGCATGACCGCGGCTGCAGTCCTCAGTGTGCTCAGCGTCCTGGCCGTGGTGATCTGTGCCGTGTCGCGCGGGAACCGGCGGAGCTCCGTCTCGAAGAGCTCCGCATGAGGTGGTGGATCGGACTGCTGTTCACCGTTTCCGGGGCCACGGCCCTGGTCGGCGAGGTCGTGTGGATGCGGATGCTGGGCCTGGTGCTCGGCAACACCGTGTGGGCCGCCTCGGCGGCGGTCGCGGTGTGGATGGCGGGCATGGCCCTGGGCGCGGCGATCGCCGCCCGGCTCGCCCCGCGCATTCGCCACCACCTGATCTGGTACGGCGCCGCCGAGGGCCTGATCGGCATCTTCTTCGCCCTCTCCCCCCGGATAGAGGCGATTGTCCTCCGCTTCGGCACGCTGGTAGGTGACGATCTCGGCAACGCAATGCTGGTTGGCGTGGCCGAGCGGTTCGTCCTCGCCTGTGCCGTGCTCCTGGTCCCCACCCTCCTGATGGGACTGACGCTGCCCCTCCTGGTCGAACGGCTGCGGGACTCGAGCTTGGTCCAACGCGTCGGCACGCTCTACGGACTGAACACCCTCGGCGCCGCGGGAGGGGTCTTTCTGACCGCATACCTGCTGCTGCCGGTGCTCGGCGAGCGGGGCAGCCTGGCCGCGGCCGCCGTCGCCTGCGCCGGGGTGTGTGTGGCCGCATTCGTCGGCGAGCGCCACCTTCCGGCGGTGGCTGTCGCCGTGCCGCAGCCCTCGCCCTCTCGGAAGGGTGCTCGCGGCCACCTCGTGCTCGTCGCCGCGATGGGTTTTGCCGCGCTGGCGGCGGAAATCGTGTGGGTCCGGATCCTGGTCCTCTCCCTCGGGTCGAGGGTCTACGCCTTCGCCATCCTGCTCGGCGTCTACCTGGTCGGGCTCTCAGTCGGGAGCCTCGCGGTGCGCGCCCTCGGCGAACGCCTCCGTGATCCGCGACGCGCACTGGCCCGCGTCCAGCTCGCCGCCGCCATCGCCCTCGCGGTCCAGGTGCCCTTGCTCGGGTTCAGCGATGACATCATGGCGTGGCCGGCCCACCTGCTCGCGCTCCCCGCGAGCTTTCCGGTCTTCCAGCTGGTCATGCTCCAGGCAATCGTGATCCTGTTCTTGCCAGTCACCGCTCTGTTCGGCGCGTCGTTCCCGCTCGCGGTCGCGGCGGACCCGGCCGCCCGTAGTGACGGTGCCCATGCAGGTGCGATCGCGGCCGCCAACACGGTCGGCTCGATCTTCGGGGCGCTCGCGGCGCCCTTCGTCCTCGTCCCGATGTTCGGCAGTCAGAGAACGCTGCTCGTGCTCGCGTTGATCCACCTTGCGGTGGCCCTCGGGGTGTCGCGGCGACGTGGTCTGGTGGTTGCTGCCGCGGCCGCCGGGGCGGTCGTGATGACGCTCGGGGCCGTGCTGCCGGCCGACTGGGTCCTGCGCCGAGCGGGCAGCGTGAGCGGCGACAGTGGGGTCCTGCGCCACCTTTCAGAGAGCGTGTCGGCAACCGTGGTGGTCAAGGACTACCTCGGCCACCGTCCCCGCTGGCGGTCGCTCGAGCTCAACGGCATGAACGTGGCCGGGACCGATGCCTCGCTGCTGGTCGTGCAGCAGCTCCAGGGCAATCTGCCCCTGCTCCAGGTGACGGCGCCCCGTCGGGTCCTTCACATTGGATTCGGCTCTGGGGGAACCTGCTGGGCCGTGTCTCGCTACCCGGTCGAACGGATCGATGTGGTTGAGATCTCCCCCGAGGTCCTTGCGGCTTCCAACCGCTGGTTCGCCGACGTCAACCGCGGCGTGCTCGGGGATCCACGCGTCCACATCGTGGTCAACGACGGTCGCAACTACCTGCTCGCGACCGAGGCTCGTTACGATGCGATCCTGTCGGACTCGATCCATCCCCTGTATGCCGGCAACAGCACGTTGTACACGCGCGAGTACTTCCGGCTCTGCCGCGACCATCTCGAGCCGGGCGGCGTGGTCTCGATGTGGCTGCCGCTGTACTCCCTCGACAGCGCGAGCTACCTGCGTATCCTGCGCGCGTTCCACGAGGTCTTTCCGCACACCGTGGTGTGGTACGACGTCACTACGGTCAACGAGAACACGGTCGTCACCGGACAGGTGGCGCCTGGACCGGTCTCCATCGACTGGCGACGCTTCCTCGACTCGCGTGTGGCCCGCTCGCTCGCCATCGGCGGGATCGGGACCCCGGACGACCTGGCGAGGGACCTGCTGCTGGCACCGGATGAGGTCGAACGTGTTACCCGCGACGTGCCGCCGTTGATCGACGACGTGCCCTATGTCGAGTACCTGGCGGCGCGTCTGCTCAGTCGAAGCGGGACCTGGGAGGAGAACCTCCGCATGCTTGCGGGCGCGGCCTCTCGCGGCCCGTCACCGTTTGCGGAAGGGGCGGCCATCGACTGGCCGGGCGCGGTCCGGGGGCGCGATGCGCGGCTGCGGGCGGTTCTGGATGAGTTGTTCGAGGATCCTGAGCGGTGAAGTCGAGAGGATGAACACGGCTAACATGGAGTGGCCGCGTTGACTCGGTCAGCCTCAGTCGGTGAATATGGATGTGTCGAACATCGTACTCGCTGTGTTCCGATGGGGCCGGTCAGGTGGGGCCTGCGAGTTCTTAGAGTAGGCGCTGACATCCAAGCGGCTGGTCCCATCGCTGGTAGAATCTGCCGGTGCGGAGGCTCTTGACTGCTACTGTCTTGGGATTCGGCTCTGAAGAGCGGCTGTCCGCTCGACGCCCGAGACCTCGAGGGTTCCCGCCGGGGGGCCCTGCCGGTCGAGGAGCCGAGTCGGCGGCTGTAATGGGTTGATGGCCGACATGAATCCTCAGGCCAGTACCGGGATCCCAGACGGTGAGAGCCCTTGCGTGGTCATTGAACCCTCGCAGGGTTGGGTCTCGCTGAAGCTTCGCGACCTGTGGGAATACAGGGATTTGCTGTACTTCCTGGTCTGGCGCGACATCAAGGTGCGCTACAAGCAGACGGTGCTTGGTGCTGCCTGGGCCATACTCCAACCGACAATGACGATGATCGTCTTCACGGTGTTCTTCGGCGGGCTGGCCGGGATCCCGTCTGAGGGCCTGCCCTACCCCATCTTTTCTTTCGCGGCGTTGCTACCCTGGACCTTCTTCGCCCAGGGGCTCAGCCAGTCGTCCAACAGCCTCGTGGGCTCGCAGAACCTGATCACCAAGGTGTACTTTCCACGGCTCATCATTCCCCTTGCCACCGTGGTGGCCGGGGTTGTGGACTTTGTGCTCGCCTTCGTCGTCCTGCTGGCCATGATGGTGTACTACGGCATCTGGCCCGGCGCCGCGGTGCTGTGGCTGCCTCTGTTGCTCGTCCTCGCCTTCGGGACTGCCCTCGGAGTCGGCATGTGGATGTCGGCGCTCAACGTCGAGTACCGGGACGTGCGCTACGTCGTGCCCTTTCTGGTCCAGATCTGGCTGTTCGTGACCCCGGTGATCTACCCCGCCTCTGCTGTTACCGCCCGCCTCGAGTCCCTCGGCGTGCCCGGCTGGGTTTTCGGCCTCAATCCCATGACCGGCGTTGTCGAGGGCTTCCGCTGGGCGCTGCTGGGGGTTGACTCACGGCCGGGGCTGCTGATACTCGCGAGTGCCGCCGTGACCGCGCTCCTGGTTGTGTCCGGCGCGGTCTACTTCAGACGCATGGAGCGGACCTTTGCCGACGTGGTCTAATGAGGTCGATGAGCGACGTCGTCATCCGAGCTGAGGTCCTCGGCAAGCGTTATCGTATCGGCCGCCACCAGGCGCCCTACAAGACCCTGCGTGAGTCCTTGACCGGCCTTGTTCTGGCGCCGGCGCGCGGGCTGAGGGCGTTCACCCGCGGCGAGCGCTCGCGGCCCGAACCAGAGATTCTATGGGCGCTCAAGGACGTCGACCTCGAGGTCCGCCGCGGTGAGGTGCTCGGTATTATCGGCCGCAACGGCGCCGGCAAGAGCACTCTGCTCAAGATCCTGGCCCGCATCACCGAGCCGACCACGGGCCGGGTGAAGCTCTGGGGTCGCGTCGGCTCCCTCCTCGAGGTCGGCACCGGGTTCCACCCCGAGCTTACTGGCAAGGAGAATATCTATCTCAACGGTGCCATCCTCGGCATGCGCAAAGGCGAGATCGACCGCCGGTTCGACGAGATCGTCGCCTTTGCAGAGATCGAGCGCTTCCTTGACACGCCGGTGAAGCGCTATTCCAGCGGCATGTACGTCCGTCTTGCCTTTGCCGTCGCCGCCCATCTTGAACCAGAGATCCTCCTTGTGGATGAGGTTCTCGCCGTCGGGGATGCGGGCTTCCAGAAGAAGTGTCTGGCGAAGATGAGTGACCTTGCACGCTCGGATGGCAGGGCAGTGCTCGTTGTGTCACACAACGTTCAGCTCATCCGCCTGCTCTGCCCGAAGACCATGTGGATAGAGGCAGGTGCCGTTCGTGTTCTTGGTTCGACGATGGCTGTCGTGTCGAAGTACTTCGCCGCAGGACCTGCGCCCTCTCCATCAGCTGACGTGCGGGGTCGTGTCGACAGGACCGGGACGAGGAGATTGACGATTGAACAGATCAGGATGATCAGCTCGATCGGGGAGGAGACAACATCCTTCGCCGTGGGGGATCAATGCACGTTGGAGCTTGATTATCGTGCTGTCACTCCTGGCGGAAGTCCAGCATGGGCAATCAGCCTTTTCGATGCTCTCGGCGTGAAGGTGTGCCATCTTGATTCCGTCGATAGCGGATCCTGCCTGCCAGAGATCGAGAGTTTTGGTTGCGTCGAGGTGACGGTTCCTGTTCTCGCGCTTTCTCCAGGGCAGTACAGTGCGGATGTTCGTGTCATGAGCGGTGGTGAGGTCCTCGACTACATTCAGGGCGCCTTCTCAATAAGTGTGGAACCTGGTGATTTCTATCGAACTGGTAGAATGACCCCAGCTCATGACGCCGCCACCTTTCTTCGCCATTCCTGGTCGGAGAGGAGCATTGAAAGCAAGAGCAACTGAACCTGGAAGGCAGAGCGACCTTGTCGAGGTTGTGGCAAGCCGACCTCCGGGGAAAGTGAAGCTGCATCTTGGCTGCGGAGGAGTACGCTGGCGGGATTTCCTCAACATTGATCTCTACCCGTTTGACTTGAATACTCCCGATTCTTCACGAACTGGTTACGTCGCCGACTTTTCTGTAGACATTTCCGACCTGGGCCTGCCAAGCTGTTCAGTTGGAGAGATCTTCACGTCACACACGATCGAGCATTTCACACGATGGGCCGCCGTGGAAATGCTCCGGGATTGGTACCGTATTCTCATGCCTGGTGGTCAACTGCACCTCGAGACACCGGACTTCTGGCGGTGTGTCTTCTGGCTCTTCCATCCACGGCCTCGAAACAGACAGCTGGCCAGAGCTATGTTCTATGGCAATCAATGGGACCGTCTTGAATTCGAAACGCATCGTTACCTCTTCTCATTGTCGGAGCTGGTCACGATACTCACGGGTCTTGGCTACCAGGTGACGTCTGCCGACCACCGGCCCGAGACTCACATTCCCGGGAGAGACATGCGGGTCATCGCCGTGAAGTAAAGGATGTACGAGGCTCCAGCGAAGCTTGTTGTGCTGTCTGCAGAGTACCCACCCTTCAGGGGAGGGGCGGGGGTCTACTGCCAGGATCTTGTTGGAGCGTTCGCGGGATTGGGGACTCCAGTGCTCGCGGTCGTACCGAGATACAGTGGAACAAGTGCCCGAGAAGGGACTTGCAAGGGCGCTGTAATACGGCGGCCTGGCCGGACGGATGCTGCGCTCATACTGGCAGCCGCAAAGGAGGCTCGCCTGCACGACCGGGTCACACTTGATTGTCGGAGACCCCGCGGTGCAGATTGCGTTGCGATCTTTGCCATGCCTGCCCGCGCAATCCTACTCCGTGGTGATACACGGGACCGAGGTTGGAATATCGTTGGGGCGTTTTCCTCCGAGGTTGAGCACGCGAGAAAGGTCGCGGTTGCGCGAGCTGTACTCCCGCTCATTCCGACTGGTGTGCAGTAGCTGGGCATCGGCGGAGATGGTGGCTGAGATCAGTCCGCGTTTGCGGGACCGCACGGTGGTTGTGCCCCCAGCAGTGGATCCCGGGAGTAGACCAACGGTCAACTCTGGTGCGGTGGCCGCGCTGCGCTGCCGTCTGGGAGTCGATCGTGGCTCGATGGTGCTCTGTGTCGCCCGTCTTGCTCCCGACAAGGGTCAGGATACCCTGATCAGGGCGCTTCCCAGGCTTGCTGCAGAGCTTCCGGCCGTCCGGCTGGTTCTTGTCGGTGACGGGCCGCTTCGGTCGTCACTCGAGGACCTCGCTCTGTCCCTCGGGGTGCGGGATCGGGTCGTGTTCGCCGGGTCGTTGTCTCGCGGGGACCTTGCCAGTTATTACGCTGCGGCGGACTTGTTTGCGATGATCAGCCGGTCGCGTGTTCGGTTCGAGGGTTTCGGGATTGTCTTCCTTGAGGCAGCACTTTACGGCTGTCCGTCCTTGGGCGGTCGGACCGGGGGCGTTCCAGAGGCCATCCTGGACGGAGTCACCGGGTGGCTCGTTGATCCGGAATCGCCTCTGGCGGCCGCCAAGGAGATAGTGCGTATTCTGTCCAAGCCTGAAGCCCTTCGTAATGCTGGGAATGCTGCTCGAAAGCGAGTGCTCGCCGAGTTCAATCCAGAGCAAATGTCGGAACGGGTCCGAAACATCGCCGCGGAGATCACCAGCGCAGCCATGCGGTCGCAGGCGACCCACTCCTCTGCGTTTCGGGTTTGGGCCACCCGCACCGTGACGCTCATCGCGATTCGGGAAATTCGCCAGAGGATCGCCAGGCTTGTTCGCGGGCCCGTTGTTGATCGATCCTGACGCCGTCGTCGAAGCTGAGGCTGGCATCGTGCGCTGTGCCGCGGCGAGCAAGCTCTGGTGTACGGCGCAGAGGCGACGGCGTTCGGTGTATCGTGATGTCGAGGAACGCGGGCACGATCTCTTGAAGGAGCGGTCCGCGACAGTGGAGCGATGCCTTGTGAGTGTCCCTTCGATCTGGAGAATCCCCAAATCTGTCGCGCGGCGGTTCATCGGGCTCCTTCGAGGCGGGACCGAACCTCCGTCCGCTGCGCGTTTAGAGTCAAACGAGTGGCTCCGCGAGCGTGCGCTTTCCTTTTCGGGCAGGGTGCTGTCAGTTGGCAGCGGGCTTGATCTTGATGGCGAGGGTTCCACCTATCGGAGCTACTTCCGATGTGCGGACCACTACGTGACGTCTGAGATCAACATCCGTCCCTTCCGCCCTGACGTCGTGTTGGATGTCACGGAAATGTCCGCCTTGCGAAGCGAAGTATTTGACTGTGTTTTCTGTAGTGGCGTTCTTGAGCACGTATTCGACTGGCATCGTGGCCTCGATGAGATCACGAGAGTACTGAAGTTCGGTGGGACGCTCCTACTAGGAGTACCCTTTCGGCAGCCTCTTCACTTTGAACCACACGACTACTGGAGATTCACCGAGCACAGCCTTCGGCGGGTGCTGGAGCCGAGCTACACGATCCTCACTTTGAGCGCCATCGATGAGTCCGTTGAGGGCTTCCCGGCAGCTTACTGGGTCGAGGCGCAAAAGCGCGAATCCTCTGGGATACAGACATCCGATTCATCACAGAGGAGAGACGATGCTGGCTCAAGAAGGCCTCTCTAGTCAGCCCGATTCGAAGGTTGGGCTGAAGGGTGGCACTGACGGTTCGGGTGAGTCCTCTGGAATCGTCCATCTGAGTCGTTCCGATTGGCGAGGTGGGGGGGCACGTTCCGCCTATCGCCTGCATCGAGGTCTGCGATCCCTCGGGCAAATGTCAACCTTCTTCGTGGCGGAAAAGAGCTCCGCGGACTCGGACGTGATTGCACTGGAACCGTCACGAAAGGTGAGACAACGCCTCAAACGAAGACTGATCAGGGCGTTTCTTGCCGCTCACCTCGCTTTAGCTCACAAGAAGGCTGGCCGCATTCCTCGGGAGGTCTTCAGCCTTCTCACGAGTCCGCTGACGGCTGACCTTCTCGAACAACTGCCGGACGGAGAGGCGTACATCCTTCACTGGGTGGCTGGGTTCGTTGACCCGGGGCCGTTTCTTCATCATCGCGCTGGATCCCTCGCTCCGATCGTCTGGCGACCCTCCGACCTGAACCCCTTTACCGGCGGCTGCCATTATGACTTTGGCTGCGGACGATATGCCCACGAGTGCGGTATGTGCCCCTACTTGGGCTCGCAGAGGATGCGGGACTTGTCATATCGCCAGCTCCGGAAGAAGATGTCCGTCTACTGTCCCGAGAACACTCGCGCCTTCCATGTGGTCGCACAGTCTCAGTGGATGGCCTCCCAGGTCCGACGGAGCCGGGTGTGGAGGGACCAGCCCGTCACGGTGATTCCGAACGGAGTGGACCTCGAGGTCTTCCATCCGCGGGAGAAGCGCTTTGCCCGAGAAGCCCTCGCTCTCGACCCGGCTCTTCCGGTAATTGCTTTCGTCGCCGACGACGTGTCTAACATCCGTAAAGGCTCTGCGGTTCTCATCCGGGCCTTGCTGTCCGTCGCCAAGGTCCTGGAAGCACAGCTGGTCTGCGTCGGGCAGGGAAAACTGCCAGGAATTCCGACCCAACAAGTCTGCCGTCTCGGACCGGTCCGTTCGGACCAACTTCTCGCACTGATCTACAGCGCGGCAGACGTTTTCGTTGCACCATCGCTCGAGGATAACGCGCCGAACACAATCCTGGAAGCAATGGCATGCGGGACGGCGGTTGTTGCGTCCAGGTGTGGTGGTATTCCTGAGATCGTGGAAGACGGGAGCACAGGCTCGCTGGTCGCTGCCGGTCATCCGGAGGGGCTGGCTCGAACCCTCACGGAACTCTGCCGCTCTCCCGAAGTGACAACCAGGATGGGTCGCACCGGGAGGCAACGAGCGATCCGGGATTTTTCGATCCTGCAGTGTGCCCAGCACTACCTTAGATTGCTCAAGGACCTGAAGGGCCTAGAAGCCCCGTGAAGAAACCGTGACTAGCGCGAGGCGTGGCTCGAGGTTGATCAGCCTGTGAAAGGCGTGACGCGAGTGATGAAGGAGGTCGAGCGGTGCTCCACTTGCCGGGAGGTCGCATTTGGAGCGAAGAATGTGGCCAAGAGTGGCTCTGACGGCCCTGGAGAGCGCTGCAGAAGCCATCCGTGGCGACGAAACGGCGACCGCCGCCGCCTTGCGCCGGGACCAGTGGGAGACCAGGCGCTAGAGGTTCATCACCGCTGCGGTCATTCTCACCTGGCGGTCGACCTTCTCCTGGCCTCGGTGGCGAGCCCGCCCAAGGCCGTGTCATCTCTTGCCCTTGCCCATCAGGTGTTCGACGCGCAGTCGCTGGCTGATCGCATGGCCTCGCGTCGACATCTGCTGGCCTGCGTGGTTCCTGGCCTTTTCCAAACGGATTTTCTCGACGGCCTTGCTGCCCTGCTCGACGTCAACCACCCTCGACCTCAGGATTGATCGACGGCCTGCCTCGCTTGGCGGATGGCGGTGCGACCTCGGCTTGGACCCACACCAAATTGAGCACCCTTCGATCCGCCGCAGGATGTGCCCGGCTGGGATCAACTCCTCGACGTCGAAGTGGTGGAACCTCTCGCCGCTCGACAACCACCGCTGGTCAGCGAGCATCGAAGTCAGCTCTATGTATAAGAAATTCTCTCACTTACATTGGATGCCTGCAAGGTACGTCCTCGCCGTGCCCCGTCTTGACGTCTGGCACTTTCCGAGTGCAAGGAATCTGAGTCGAGGCAGATCAGGTCAGCCGAGGTCGCTCGGCAGCGTGACGGCGCCGGGGCTCGCGATCGCAGCGAGGGCGGCATCCCGGACATGGACCCTGGCATCGACCTGGCTGAGCTTGGCGGTCTCAAACAGCGTGTAGAAGAGAGCCGCGACCTCGGTGCCCCGCTTGGAGCGTGAGCCGTAGTGGTTCTTCCGTCCCACCACCACGCCGCGCAGCGCCCGCTCGGCGGCATTGTTGTCGAGCGGGATCCGTGGATCGTTGAGGAAGCGCGTCAGACCCGGCCACAGGTTCATCATGTACGCGATCGCCTTGCCCATCTTGCTCGCCGGCAGCACCGCCCCGCGGTGCTCCACGGCCCACTTGAAGAGCTCCTCGATGATCGCCTTCGACCTTTCGGCCCGGAGTCTGCCCCTCGCTTTGAGCAGAGCAGCCCTCGGCTCGGCTGAGGTGTCCGCTTCCTTGCGCGCCGCCCACTCGACCTCATACAGCTCGCGGATACGCTTTACCGCGTAGTCGCTCAGCTCCGGGTAGGCGTCCTCCGCCTCGATGTACTTCCTGCGCACATGGGCCCAGCAGTACGCGACCGGGATCTTGTCGCGGGGACCGTCCCGCTCGAGGTCCTTGTAGGCGATGTAGCCGTCGGTCAGCACCACCCCTCGAAAGCCGTGCAGCATTGCCGCCGCCGACGCCTTGGAGCGGCTCGACAGGATGCGATAGCTTGCGATGTCCTCGCTGACCACGCGCCAGGTCCACCACTTGCTGACCTTCTTGCCCTCGACCAGCGGCCACTGGGTCCCGTCGGCGTACACCACGTCCGCCTCGAGCGCCTTGCCGAGCAACGCCCGGTAGGTCGGCTCGGGGTGACTCGCCAGCGCGTCGATCTGGTCCCACAGCGTCTGGCTGTCCACGTCCAGGCCCGCACGGCCCATGGCCCGCGCCTGCCTTTCGAGCGGCATGTGGTCGGGGTACTTCTGCTCCGCCACCTGGACCGCGAAGTCCACCGAGTAGCGCCCGCCCGGGATCAGCTTCGCCGGCGCGGGCGCCGTCTTGACCGCCTCGTTGCGCCGGCAGCGATACTTCTGGCGCCGATGGGTGGCGAGCTTGTACTCGACTCCGACGACGGTGATCTCCTCGGACTCCTCCGCCAGCTCGCCCATCTCGACCATCAGCCACCCGCAGACCTTGCAGGTCCGCTCGGTCTCGCTCAAGGTGTGGGTGACGAACTGAATCGGCAGATCCGGCTGCGGCTTCGGGCCGTGGCCGGTGGGCAGCTGCACAGGCCTCGGTGCCGGCGTCTCCTGGGGCCGCCTCTCCGAGGACGGGCCGTACAGGGTGCGCTGCATGGCGGCGAGCTACTCCTTGAGCAGCTCGAACTCCGTCTGCGGATCGACGTCACGGCCCCGCAGCCGGGCGTTCTCAGCCCGGAGTCTGGCGATCTCCTTGGACTGTCGGATGGTGGTCTTCTCGAGCTGGGATGCGACCTGCTGGAGGGTCGGCACGTCGGTGATCGTCTCCAGCCTCGGCATACGGGATTCTCTCAATAAGATGCTGATTCGTCAAGCACTTGCGGAACATTCTCTCGGGCGAAACCGGGACTTGCCTGACCAGCCAGCTGCCCTCCAAGAACAACGACAGCTCGGCGGCCGTGAGCTCGAGCTCGGCGCTGTCCCTGCCCGCCCACAGCTCGGCGAATCGCCCCTTCTCGAGCCGCTTGCCGTACAGGCACAGTCCGGTGCCGTCTCACATCAGGACCTTCGCCCGCTTGCGATTGCGGGCGACGAAGAGGAACAGGTCGCCGGACAGTGGGTCGCGACCGAGGTGGGTACTGACCAGGCCGTACAGGCCGTCGGAGCCTTTCCTCATGTCGATCGGCAGGGTGGTCGGCGAAGACCCGCACGGAGCGGGTGGAGCCGATCACTGCAGTACCTGCAGCAGGTAGGCAAGACTGTCGACATCCAGGCCCTCGACGGTGAAGCCCAGAGGTGTGATCAGCGTCAGCCCTGGTGCGGTCTGTCGACCTTCAACCTCGCGCTCGCGAGCGGGCACGATCGAGACCGACCGAAAACCCGGCTCCTCCTGGATCCTCTCCGTCCGCATCCACCGCGTCAGCGCGGACTCGACCAGCCCGAGCCGAACGGCAATATCCAGAAACGGCTCGCCGCGATCGCGACAGACCTTGGCGAAGGAGATGATTCTGGACCGCAGCTCGGCAGGACACCGCCTCTTCTTGCTACGCCCCAAGCCCCTTCCCTCGGCAAGCTCCTGCCTCAGCTCCTCACTCCACCTCTGGAGGTCCCCAGATTCCATCCCTCAAGCGTGGCAGGAGTCAGCGATATCGCAAGACGGGGTACGGCGAGGACGTACGGGCCGACCATGGGTGTGGAAGTGTGTACGTGGGACCGATCCGCCAGTGGCCACCATGACGCCTCAAGTTCGTCGTCGTCAACGACGACCAACGCAGTCACTGACCGGAACTCAAGACGGTTTTCGGGTCGTGATACCCTCAGTTCTGCGGCGCTCGTGAATATACTGTGAGGCGATGCGATCTCAGAGTGGAGTGTCTGCGGTTGTGGACCGCAGCTCTCTCGAAAGGGACCACCGGTGTGATGACCAACATGAGGCTTGGTCCCGAGAGAGCCGCCGCCAGTTTCGCTATAGTGCTCTCGATAGCATACTGGGCGTTCACTGCGATCTCGATCCTTCGCTTTCCGCCAGAGTACCGCGTCCAATTCGTTCCTGATGACGCGTACTACTACCTGACCCTGGCACGGAACTTCGTGACCCAAGGCCAGTGGACATTTGACTCCGGCATCAGCCTCACGACTGGATTTCACCCGCTCCATGCGTATGCGCTGGCCGCACTTTATGCTCTTGCGCACCCATCAGCGGAGAACTTCGTCAGCGCCGTCCTGGTCATGTCTCTCGCACCGGCGCTCATCGCTATGGGTGTAGGTGTGGTATTTGTAGCTCGATCTGGCCGCCTCCTTCCAGCTCTAGTTCTGCTCCTCTTTTGCCTCTCAAGAAACATTTGTCTCAACACTGTTTCCGGAATGGAATGGTGCTGGGTCGTACTCATATCGACACTCTATGTTTTTTCATTTCGGCTCCTTGGAAGCCGCAGGACTGCAGCGCATTGCGCGAGTTTGGTGGCGCTCGGATTTCTCGGAAGCTTGTCACGAACCGACTTCGGACTTCTGCCAGCGGCTTTCGTTGCGGCAGCTCTGCTTACCGTACGCACGCAGCGCGGAAAGGCCCGGTTCTTCGGTGCGCTTTCTGGGCTCTTTGCCTCCGCGCTCGGTATAGCTGTGGTCATGCTTCACAATGCCGTGTTGACGGGTCAGTACCTCCAATCGAGCGCACGAATGAAGACCCTCTGGCTGGATACCTATGGTCCCTCTATTCGTCCTATCTACGTCGTGATTCTGGGACTGTTCGAGGACGAGACCGGGCGGATGCGAGTGTTTGTATACGTTCTACTGGTTGCCGCTATCGTTGGCGGCGCGATCAGGTTCTTCAAGCCGCAGCTGGCGGTACCTTCTCGAACCGAGTCACGACGCGAGATTCGAGGTGAGTGGAGCGATGCGACCATCTGGATCGGCAGCCTCATCGCGATAGTCACGTACATGTGCTTCTACTCGTTTAATCCAGCGTCGATACAACTCTGGTATACGGCTTGTATTGTGGTACCGATGTTCATGGCCGTGAGCCTTCCATTCACCGGTACGAAGTCGCATCGAGCTGTCAACCTGGCGGCGATCATGGTGACGATGACTCTGATCGTGACGCAGTTGCCATCCGCGTACAGATTGCTCGGCCAGCCCGAATGGCCACACCAGCTCTCCATGTTCCGCGCAGGTCATTTCCTTGCGAATCATGCGCTCGGTGGACGCGTCGGGAGCTGGAATGCAGGCATCATTGGATATTACGAGGGCGGACATGTCGTGAACCTCGATGGTCTCGTGAACAACGACATCTACGAGTACGCACGACGAAACGACCTGCCGAGGTACGTCGATGAGAACCACATTCGCTTTATCGTAGACTTCAAGTACATGTTGTCGAACGAAATGCGCAAGAAGAGAGGCGGCTATTCGTCCCCGACGTTCTTGGATCGCCTGGAGATACTCGGGAGCTTCGACGACTGCCCACCGGGACGGCCTGGGTGCGGTCTTTCTCTGTATGAGGTTCGCGCGCCAGAGGATGATGTTCTCGAACCGGGACGTTGAGCGGGCAGCTCCGGTGCGAAATCAGACACTCTCGACACTTTCGTGAAAGGGCGACCGGGTCGGGACCCCCCTGATGCTGAGGCAGCGAGCGAATCTGCGTGGTCGGTCGGTGGCGGCATCTCGTAGGTGTCGAGATCCGACGCCGGAATCTCGGCAGTGTACGAGGATGGGTACCGATGGGTAGATGGGTACCGCGTACACGCTTCCACAATTCTGGATCAGTCGGACGGCCGGTCAGAACTCGAGAGAAATCGACTGATTCGTGAGTCGCCCGAGGCTCAGGCGCCGCAACCACTGCCATGCGTGGTCCACCCCCAGCTCCCTTGTGTCAAGCGACACCCAGTTTCCCGCAGGGTTCCCCAGCGGTGTCTGTGGCCGGGGCTCGGGTACATCGGTGAGGACCTCCAGGGGGACGGCAGCTCAGGCGGAGGGGCGGAGCCCCGGAGCCTGAGCTGCCGTGTCGGCGCGGGCGCTACCCATCGCCGAGCTGACGTTCGATCTCGCGCAGCCTGAAGCTGCGGCCGTCGATGTTGAGGACGTGGCAGTGGTGGAGGATGCGGTCGAGGATCGCCGTCGCCAAGGCGTCGTCGCCGGCGAGCATCTCCGGCCACTCGCGGATCGACTTGTTCGAGGTGATGATCGTGCTGCCTCTTTCGTAGCGGTAGCTGATCACCTTGAAGAGCAGATGGGCGTCGCGACGGTCCAGCGCTTGGAAGCCGAGCTCGTCCACGATCAGCACCGAGGAGCTCATGTACTTGCGCCGCCGTGGCCGGCGGTTGGCCGACGCGTCGTCGCGGCGCAGCTGCTCGACGAGCTCGTCGGCGGACATGAAGGCGACCGAGAAGCCGTTCTGGACCGCCCGGGTGCCCAGACCCGTGGCGAGATGGGTCTTGCCCACCCCCGGCGGGCCGAGCAGGAGCACGTTGTCCCTCCTGCGGGCAAACTCGCATGTGGCCAGCAGCTCGACCTTGCCCCGGTCCACCCCGCGTTGGAAGGCGAAGTCGAAGCTGTCGAGCGTCTTTGCCGACGACAGCCCGGACAGCTTCAGCGAGGTCCTCACCCGGCGCTCCTCCCGAAAGTCGCGCTCGGTCGTGCACACCAGCTCGAGGAAGCCGCCCAGCGGGAGCTTCTCCTTGACTCCCCGCTCGAGCACCTCGGGCAGGACATGAGGCACGTGCTCGAAGCCGGTCTCCTCGAGCAGGTGGCGTGTCCGGTCGAGGTCCACCACCGCGCTCACCGGGCACCTCCGACGAGGACCGCGTAGTGGTCGATCGCCCGTCGCGGCGCCTCCCAGCTGCGCTCGAGCACGATCATGCGGCCGAGCCCGCCCAGCGGCATCGGCCGGATCACCCTGTCAGTGGACTCGCCGTCGTAGTCCGCCTGGTCGGCCAGCAGCCGCTGCTCGGTCCACCGCGGGTACCGCTTGACGACCTCGAGCCCGCTCAGGATCTCCACCTGGTCCCCGCAGCCGCGCACCCTGACTGTCCGCCCGGCGTGCTCGAAGCTCACCGAGTACTGCCGCCCCTCGAAGCCGACCAGGCAGTCGTGGCTGACTGTGGGCGTGACCTCGACGTCGAAGGGGTGCGGCAGGGTCTCAGGCAGCGTCCTGAGAGCGAGCCGCTCCAGCTGCCACGCCTCGAAGACGCTGGCCCCCGTCTGCGGGCAGGTCAGCTGCTTCGCCCGGGCAGTGATCCGCTCGTCCGTTGCCCGCTGCAACGAGTCCAGATCGGCAAAGCACTCGTCCTCACGAACCTGGGTCCACCGGATGTCCCGGCACCGCCGCTCGACCTTGCCCTTGCCTTCCGGGTGCCTCACCAGGACCGCGTTGACGATGAAGCCCAGCTGGTCGGCGTAGCTGCTGTACCCCCGGTTGACCCGGCCCCACGGCCCCGCCCCGTGCTCGACGGCGGTCTTCTCGTTGTCCGGCCGCACACACACCGGCACCCCGCCGAGACGCAGGAAGACCTCGTTGTGACACCGGAGCCACGCCGCCGGGTCCTTGCGGGGGGGGGGGGGGGGGGGGGGGGGGGGGGGGGGGCCTGCTCCTCCTGCCCCGCCATCCATGCGCCGATCTCAGCGGCGTACGGCTCGCACGCCTCCACCTGAGCCCCGCGCCCGTCCTCAGCGCCCTCTCTTCGTCGTCTCAGCCGGTACCGAAGACTGCTCTCGTCCACCCGCAACGCCCGCGCCAGCGACCTCGCGCTCTGCCCGTGCTCTTTCATCGTCTGCGCTGCCATGACATCCTTCTCCCGGAGCTTGGCCATCCGTCTCCCTTCGAGAGAACTGCAATCCCCTCAAGGGTGACCTGGTCAAGCTCCTCTTGCTGTGCGGGATTCTGGATGTCCACTAAGAAACAGTGTGGGGTGTCTCTCTACACCAGCGCGCGACGGTCGACGCCCCAGGGCGAGCCAGGCCGCTTTATCCAAGACCGGCGCACCCCGTTGCCGGCAGACCGCGGCGCAGGCCAACATTCTCAACCGCTTGTCGGGCTGATCCCACCGGGTGAGGCTTTATAGTGGGCCACAATGTCGCCGACTTGCGATACTGCGGAGCCTCGGCTCCTCGTTTCGATCGTGGTGCCGAACCTCAACGGTGCCTCTTTCCTCCCGATGACACTCGCCAGCCTCGGAGCCCAGACCTATCCTGAGATCGAGGTCGTCGTAGTTGACGGCGGTTCGACCGACGGAAGCCTGGACATCATCCGCCACTGGGCTGACCGCCTGCCAATGCGCTGGATCTCGGAGCCCGACTCGGGCCAGGCTCAGGCGATCAACAAGGGTTTTCGCATGGCCAACGGCGAGGTCCTTGGCTGGATCAACAGCGACGACCTTCTGACTGCGCGCTCGGTCGAATATGCCGTCGAACGCTTTGCTGCCGATCCCGAGCTCGGCTTCGTGTGGGGCTTCTGCCTGGTAGTGGACGCCGATGAGCGGCCAGTGACCATCCAAAACCCCTACGTCCGGCCTGATCTTGGCCAGCTGCGTAGCTATCGAAACTACGTCTCGCAGCCGGGGAGCTGGTACCGGCGTCGGGTGGTTGAAGCCTTTGGTCCGCTGTCCGAGGAGCTCCATTTCCTCTTCGACTACGACTTCTTCCTCCGCGTCGCCGGCCAGGTGAGGGCGGAGTTCATCCCCGAGGTCATGGCGTGGTTCCGGCTGCACGAGAGCTCCAAGTCTGGCAGCCAGGAACGGGCGTTTCTAGGCGAAGAGCCGCGCGTGTACCGCGCGAACGGCGGCCGCTGGCTGTCACCGTTCTGGATGGACTACTTGCGGTATAGGATCTGGGAGAGGCCGGTTTATCGCGCTAAGGAACCCGTCCGCCGTGTTCTGCGACGGCTTCTTGGGCTGCCTCCTGGTGCCCGGATACGATCGTGAGACTGCGGCCGTAGTTCGGGCGAATCAACTGAACGTCCACGCGCGGGACTCGCGATCCACCACCCCACATGGTGCGCCGACGAGCCCCTCGGCGCCAGCCAGCACACCCAAGGGCCGGGACCCTGGCGGGGTTAACTGGCGGCCATGTCGAACGGCCAGCTGAGTTGGCTTGAGCCCTGCTCCTCCCTCCACCGAACGCCACCAGGCGCTGATCCTCCCAGGTCCTCGCGGTACGAAGTAGCAGAGAACCCCATCATAATCTACGGCCGATAAACATAGATAGACTCTTCCCTCATCAAGGCCAGAGCCCTTCTGGTAATCTCAGTATCATCATTGAAGGCAGCAGAATCTCGGCTAGTACCTTCCCCTGTAAGAACTCTCGCCATCGCCGCCCGACGGTCTGTAGCCCATACAATCCAGTTCTCCCCAACGAGAAGATGAGTGACAGAGAAGACCGTCAGCACTGTGAGCACCATCGCTATAACCGGTCCGCGACTTCTCAATAGGATCGGCCTCCCAGGTACAGACTGCAAGTGCAACGGACGAAACCGCCACCAAAGCCACGAAAGGCCAGTAGCGCGAGCTAGGTGCGAGTGCAGCGACGTTGTAGTGTCTGGCGATTGCAATTAGAATGGCGACTCCCCAGCCGAAAAGGAGGCAAGTCAGCCAAAAGAGGCCGGTTCGCGATCTGTAGTTCCGCGGCGAAATGCGGCAATAGCAGATAAGGACAGTTGTCATCATGAAACAAAGGCCCACGACCCGCCCGATGTTATGGAGACTAGGATGAGCCGTCAGGGGGACGCCGAAGTAGTAGGACAAGAACTGAACGACTTGAAGAGGCGCGTGAAGAGCCGAGACAAGGTCACCGCTGGCGGGAGGACGCTTCGGCTAGGTAGAGAGCCCATGAGAAAATCGCGGGCAGGCCATATGCAAGAGTGAAGGGCATGTTTCGGCTGCTCACGAGGGGTGCGACCGCCAAAACTGGCAGAACGAGGAAGCCCTGCCCAGATGTGAACATCGCGGCGGTGGCGAAGAGGATACTAAAGATATAGTTGCGCGTGGGATGCTCCCACAGCGAGTGAACACCAAAACGGAGTGCAAGAAGTGAAAGAGGCAATACGAGAATCTGATGAAAGGCAAATCCCCAGAAAAAGTCCTCGAGGCCCCATGAAAATGCAGGCAGCACGATCGCCAACGCGATAAATGCGGCCCGAAAGGTAGTTTCTTTGGCTGGGCAAGCGAGGATGAATGCAATTGTAATAGCAATCCAGGAAATGACAGCGAACAGCGAGGAGTACAGTCATGGAGCCGGAGAAGAGACTAAAGTCAATTGCCATGATTAACTTCGGTAGAGGCATAAAGTGTTCATTGTGTGGCAGGGCGAGAAAGCGCATGAACTGGTCTAATGTATGGACCTTAGAGTAAGCTAGAATGAAATTTAGGTGATCAGCGAAAGGATAGGGAATCCAGGTCTCAGCAAGAAAGACGATCTGGGATACCACCACAAGAGTCGTCAGGCCGGCAAGAACTGCAGTCGCCGAACGCTTGAAAAACAACGAGGCCCGGTCAGGCCTGGAGCCTCGGACGGGTTCTTGATCTAGGGGGACCTCTCTGAGGCGTCGCCTGGATTGAACTCCACCGTGGAGTTTGCTAGTCATCGCTGCGCCTTGCATTGATTTCGCCCATTTAGCCTCCTCTACCCCGCCCTCGCTGCCTCTAGAGTTGAGGGAGATGGGGCCCTTCCCTGGCTCCTACAGCCTCCTCACGCTAGATGACGGCAAGACCAATCGGGTGCCCAACTCACTGAGGCAAATTCCCTTCAGCGTTGCCGGAATCCTCCCGCTCAACCACCGATTGTCGGCTACCTCGCCACCGCAACCAGCAGTGAGGCCAGGCAACCATGAGCGCCCACAGCGACCCACGGTGGTGCTTTGCGAAGTACTCGAACATGCCGTCGAACTGGTAGGTGCGGTAGGTCGCCCGCGGCATCGCGCGCGACGCCACTCCGGCATGGTGCACGACGTGGACCTGTGGCAGCACGTCGCTCCTCCAGCCCGCAGCGCGTAGCCGGAAGAAGAGATCCACGTCGTTGAACAGCAGCGGGAACCGCTCGTCGAACAGGCCCCCGGACGCCTCGACCGCGATGCGCCGCAACAGCGTGAACGAGGCGCCGGGCTGTTCGACCTCGGCGGGTCCGTCGAACGAGAGATCACGGCAGAGGTAACGGTTCTGCAGTCGTCGGCTTCAGCACGAAGCCGATCAACCAGTCGCCCAAGCGGATGGTAGTGAGCGATCACGAAGGCGGCGTTCGGAAGGCGTCGGTAGGCTTCCTGAAAGCTGCCGTCCGGGAGTACGAAACGCGGCGTCACGGCGGCGACGTTCGGCGCGTCAAGGGCGTGTCGCAGCAGCGCTCGGACTGCGCCGGGCGAGGGCTCGACGTCATTGTTGGCGACCACGACGAACGGTGCGCCGGTGAGTGCGTAGGCCTGATTGCAGGCGGCGGCGAAGAGCCGGTTGTGGTCGTTGAGGATGACTCGCAGGCGAGGCGACCTCGCAGTTTCGTGTAGAAGCAACTCGGCGGCGCCGTCGGTCGAGGCGTTGTCGACGACGATCACCTCGAGGTCGACATCGCCGGCCTGGTCGAGCAGCGCGCGAAGGCATCTTTCCAGGACTGGACGCCCATTCCAGTTGGGGATGAGGATAGCCACCTCACGCACGATCGCCCCCCAGGCCTCCGCAAGAATGCGCCCCAGCATAACCGGGATCGCCAGTGGGAGAGGACTGCGGGTAGAGTGGGACATCAGTCGGCGTCGGGGAGCACCGCGACGTCGCCCGTGTCGCGGAGGGCAAGTGTCGAAGGCAGCGGACGTGAAGCGATTGCCACGGCGGCGCGTCAGAGGTCGCGATCGAGCTCGCGCAGGGTGCGACCTGAGCAACGCGGGCTGCCCCCGCTGGCGGTCGTGCAATGCTGGCCAGGGGTTCCGCCCGTGGCGACGCTCAGACGCTCCTCGATGCGAGGTCCCGGCCGCCGGGGTCGGCGCGTGAGCGAAGCTGCAGGCATGCACCTGCTCGCCCTGGTGGTGGGCGATCGCACGACCGCCAGTACACGGCACCGGGTCCTGGCGTATCTCAACACCATGCGAGAGGCCGGCTTCCTGCCCAATGTTCGCTTCGAGCCGGCTCCGACCGGCGCTCGCCTGCGCGATCGCATGCGTCGGCTCACCGAGCTCTTCATCACGACGGGTCGGCCACGGACGAACCTCGTGCTGGTCCATCGCCGGACCTTTCCGCCGCTCTTCGCCCGCAGGCTGGGTCGTGCAGGGGCGCCCGTGGTCTGGGACCTCGACGACGCGCTCGACCTACCGCCCCCGAGCGTCGCCGAGCGTCCGGCCGTCTGCAGGCGCTACCGGCGGAACTTCGTGGCCACTGCCGACATCATGGACCGCGCAATCTGCGGCAACCTGGAGATCGCCGGTCGCCTGCCTCACCGTCGTTTCGAAATCCTGCCGACCCCCGTCGACGCACGCCGTTTCCATCCTGGAGCCCTGCGGCCGAGCGCGGAGCCCGTGCTGGGCTGGGTCGGCCACAGCGACAACCTGGCCTACCTCGAGGCACTGGCGGCTCCCCTGCGGGAGGTGGCGGGGCGCGTGCCCGGGCTGCGCGTGGTCGTGGTCGCCGACCGTTCGCCGCGCCTCGACGGGCTCGATGTGGAGTTCCGTCGCTGGACCCTGGAGTCTGAGCTGACGTGCTTCGAGGGGATCCGTGTCGGGCTGATGCCGCTGCCGGACACGCCGTGGACGCGGGCAAAGTGCTCGTTCAAGATGATCCAGTACATGGCGCTCGGCATCCCGGTCGTGGCGTCGCCCGTGGGCATGAACCGGAACGTCGTCACGGACGGGGTGACGGGGTTGACCGCCGAGCGGCCGCAGGACTGGGTGGAGGCCATGACGCGCCTGCTGATCGACGCAGATCTGTCCCGGCGCCTCGCGCACGAAGGCCGCGCCCTCGTCGAGCGGCGGTTCGACGTCGCGGTGCTGGCGCCGCGCTTCACCGCCATTCTCGAGTCTGTCCTCGCCGATCGGCGGGCGGCCGTGGGCCGATCCATGGGACAGGAGTAGGCGAGCCGTGTGCGGCATCGCGGGCATCCTCGGCGTCGGCTCGGGCGAGCGCGCCGCACGTGTCCGCCGCATGACCGCGATGCTGACCCATCGCGGTCCCGACGACGCCGGCTTCTTCGACGACGGCCCGGTCTCGCTCGGCTTCCGCCGCCTGGCGGTGATCGACCTCGAAACCGGGCAGCAGCCGATCGTGCTCGAAGACGGCTCGGCGGCGATCGTGCTCAACGGCGAGATCTACAACTTTCGTGAGCTCCGCGCCGAGCTCCAAGCCCGCGGACACCGTTTCCGCACCCGGGGCGACGTCGAGGTCGCGCTCCGGCAATATGCGGAACAGGGCGCTGCCGCGTTTTCGCAGCTCAACGGAATGTTCGCCCTCGCCCTGTGGGACGCCCGCCGGCAGGTGTTGCTGCTGGTCCGCGATCGCTTCGGCATCAAGCCTCTGTACGTGTGCCGCGAGGGCGACACGATCGGGTTCGCGTCCGAGCTGCGGGCGCTAGCTGCGGGCGGCTTCCCGACCACCCGGAGCGTGGATCCGATTGAGCTGCGTCACTACCTGGCCTGGGGACACCTGTCGTCGGCGGGCTCGCCGTGGACGAGCGTCCGAACGGTTCCTCCCGGGACCGTGGTCGAGTATGGGGTCGACGGCACGCTTCGCGAGTGGAGCTTCTGGAAGGCGCCCGACCCAGGAGACGCCGAGCTCCCGAGCGATGACCCCGCGCTCGCGGTGAACGAGGCGCTTCGCGCCGCGGTCCGACGCCAGCTCGTTGCCGACGTACCGGTCGGTGTGTTCCTGAGCGGCGGGCTCGATTCGAGCTGCGTCGCCGCAGCCGCCCGCGAGGCGGTGAGTGGTCCGCTGAGGACGTTCTCAGTCGGGTTCGAGGGCCCGGACGCGGTCTCAGAGCTGCCCGCGGCTCGTGAGGTGGCGTCGGCGCTCGGGTCGGAGCATCACGAGCTGACGGTTGATCCGGCCCAGGTTCGGTCGGACCTCGAGCGGATCCTCGACGACCTCGACGCCCCACTCGCCGACCCGACCGCGATCCCAACCTGGTACATGTCGCAGCTTGCGCGGAGCCGGGTCGTGGTAGCGCTCTCGGGCGAGGGCGCGGACGAGCTCTTCGGGGGCTATGCCCGGCACCGGTACGACGTCGCGCTCGACCGGGTGGGTGCCCTCGGGCGACGCGTTGTTCCCCTGGCGTTTGCCCTTGCAGGGCGCCGGCTTTCGCCCCGTCTTCGAGGTCGAGTGCGGATGCGGCCGAGCCTCGCTCGTCAGCTTGACTGGGGACGGTTCTTCATGCCCGGGGAGATTGACCGCCTGGCACCGGCGGCGACGGCTTCGGAAGAGGATCTGATCCATCTTTACCGGGAGCTCGGCGAGCGCTGGCAGCGGATGGCCCGCCTCGATGCTCTCAACGGGCGCCTCGAGGCCGACCGGGAGATCTTCCTCCCCGGGGATCTGCTCCCCAAGGTCGACCGAATGAGCATGGCGCACTCGCTCGAGGTGCGGGTCCCGTTTCTCGATCACGACCTGGTCGACCTGGTTCTGCCCATGCCGGGAACGACCAAGCTCTCGATCTTCAGGGACAAGCGCCTGCTGCGCCAGGCTGCGCGATGGCTCGCGCCGGAGGCGGCTGTGACCCGCCGCAAGCAGGGCTTCGAGGTCCCGATCGGGGGTTGGCTGCGGGGAGCCTTGCGGGAGCCGATGCTGGACCTGCTCTCGCCTGCGGCGCTCTCGATCGACGGGCTGCTCGAGACCGGGGCGGTCGCGGAGCTGGTGCGGCAGCACCTCGATGGCGTGCAGGATCGCGGCCGTGAGCTGTGGGCGCTGATGGTGCTGTCGGCCTGGCGCCGGGGCACGGCCGTCCGGGGCGGAGCACCGGCGTGAGAGTCGCTCTGCTGTCCCACCTCGCCTCCACCCGGGCGCCGACCGGGGCCGAGCACAGTCTCGCGCTGCTCGCTCGCGGACTTGCCGAGCGCGGGCATGACGTCCACGTCGCGGCCCCGGCCCGCTGGGCGCTCGCGCCGCAGCTCGAGGCGGCCGGGGTCGCGATCACCGAGCTGCCGGTGCGGATGTGCTGGCTGGTCCAGCCCGAGCCGCAGCCCGCGCTCGCGCAGGCCATCCGGCTCGTCCGGTGGGGACTGCCCGACCCGGGTCTGGGACGACTACGACGCTGGCTCGAGGACCTGATGCCGGACGTCGTCCACGTCAACTGCCTGCCGCACCTCGGAGGGGCCGCCGCGGCGCGGGTGGCAGGGCTGCCGGTGGTCTGGCACGTGCGGGAGATCCTGCCCCCCGGCGTGCGGCGAAGGGCGTTCGCCCGCCGCCTCCGCCGCGACGCGGACTGCGTGGTGGCGGTCAGCCGCGCGGTGGCCTCGTGGCTCGAGACGGAGGGCCTCGGCGGTCGGCTCGAGGTCGTGCACAACGGCGTCGAGGCGCCCGCCGATCCGCCCTCGCGCGAGGCGGCCCGGGCCGAGCTCGGCCTCGATCCCGATGTCTCGCTGGTCGTTTGGCTCGGCCAGCTGTTGCCACACAAGGGAGCGACAGAGACAGTCGCGGCGGTGGAGCTGGCACGCCGGTCAGGGGTGCCGCTCGAGCTGCTCCTCGCCGGACCGGGGTCGGGCCGCGAGCGTACGCGCCTCGAGACTGCGCTGGCTGGCCGGAAATGGGCGCGCCTGGCTTCGCCTCAGCCGAACCCGTGGTCGCTGCTCGCCGCCGCAGACCTGGTGGCAGTGACGCCGACCGCGCCCGATCCCCTGCCGCGGGTGGTCATGGAGGCGATGGCGGCGGGCCGCCCAGTGGTCGCCTTCGCCTCGGGTGGGGTTCCTGAGATGGTCGAGGACGGCGTGACCGGCGTTCTGGTGCCGGCGGGAGACGTTGCCGGCCTTGGGGCTGCAATGGCGGAGCTGGCAGCCGATTCCGATATGCGCGCCGCCGTTGGCAAGGCGGCGGGCCGGCGAGCGCGCACCGAGTTCTCACTCGTTCGGCACGTCGAGCGGATGGAGGCGATCTTCCGGGCGATGTCCCATGGCGCCAAACGCCTTGCCTGATGGACCATTATCTGCAGCGTGGGGCGCACTCCGATTTCGGCTCGCGACGCGGCAGCATCCACGCGTCGGGTGCGCGCGGCCTGCCATAATCGAGCAGCCATGAGGGCCACGGACGATTCCATCCCGAAGTGCTGCCCCTACCCCTACACCGTACGGGGACTGTGAGCAGCCCGGAAGCCCGCGATGACTGGACGGGCGTCCAACGGATCGCTCGATCTGAGCGACCCGTCGACCTCGAGAATCGTCCACCTCGCCCTCGCGGCACTGGTCGTCGCGTGCTTCAGCCCGAGCTTGAACAACTACTTCGCTGCCGATGACTTCGACTGGATCTTCCTGGCGGTGAAGACAGTCCACCTGCCGGGCCAGCTGTTGGCACCGATCGCCGGTTTTCTGCGCCCGACCGAAACCCTTTACTTCATCACCAACCTCCTACTGGCAGGTGTCTGGCCGGTCGCGTTCCAGTCGTCGTTGCTGCTCATCCACGTGCTCAACTTCCTCCTCGTCAGCGCATTCATCTTCGAGCTCAGCGGCAGCCGCGTCTCGGGCCTGATCGGCGCCACCTTCTGGGCGCTCCACTTCCGCCATGCCGAGGCGGTCCTGCGCCCTTATGCAGTCGCCGACCCACTCGCCCTTCTGTTCGGTCTTGGCGCCGTGCTGCTGCTGCTCCGCGGGCGTCGCGGGTGGGCGTCGCTGGCGTTCCTCGCCGCGTTGTTCGCCAAGGAGAACGCCGTCGTCCTGCTCCCGCTGGCCTGCCTCCTCCTGGCGATGCGTGGCCGCCGATGGCTGCGGGAGACCGCTCCCCTGTGGCTGCTCGCAGCGGTGTATCTCGGCCTCGAGTTGCGTGGTCCGCTCCGCGAGCGGAGATCTCTACCTGCAGCTCGACTGGAAGGCGGCGTCGAGGTTCTGGGACGTCGTGCTCGGCTTCATCGGACCCGACATGACCACGGTTGGACAGGTCCTTCTCCGCGGTAGGCTGCCGGTGGTGCCGCTGTGGCTCGCGGTGGTGCTGTTTGCGGCGCTTGCGATCGCGATCTGGAAGGCTCCGCGAGCCGTACCGTTTCGCACTCGTCTGGATCGTCGTGACCATGTTGCCGACCGTATTCCTGGCGCACCAGGCGTCGCGCTACACCTACGTTCCTCTCGTCGGCGTCGGAGTGATCGTCGGTGAGGCCGGCCGCAGCCTGTGGGCGAGGGCGAGGCGACCGCGCGAGCGAGCCCTGGCTCTCGCCGCAGCGACGTTGGTGGCTCTGGTCTTCGTGCTCGGGATCAACCTCGCCGAGAGCGACTACGCGTTCGTCGGTGAGCTCCACCGGCAGGCGGCCGAGTCGTTCCGGAGCGAGATCCTGCCGGCGATGATCGCCGACCCCGCCGCGGTCGTGGTCTTCGTGCAGGGCGACACGCGGGTGTGGAGAGAGCGGGCTTACGCGCACTTCCTTGCGGTTCCCTGGTACCTCCCCGCGACGTACATCTGGCTGTATCCGCGGCCGTTCGGCGTGCTCGGCATGACCGACACCGCCGCGTTCGTCACGGCGTGTGCCGTCGGCCGCACACCGACCCCGCTGTTCGCCGCGGTCTCGCGCGCCGTGCTTCGTGACGCCCTGGCGGGCGGACGATTCCTGATCGCCGTGCACCATGAAGACTCGAACACGTACTCGCTCGGCTCCGACCGTATCCGCTCCGCCGTGGTCGCCGCCGCCGCCCGCGAGGACCTCTACCGCCGGCTGCAGCCAGGTCGATTCGACCCGACGTTTCAAGGGGGGCTCCACCCGTGAGTGAATGTCTCGGAGGTGTGGAATGAGCGGTCGACCGGATGCCCCCGGATCTGCCCCCGGCCACGATCTTCGGGCAAGCGCGCCGGTGGCGGTGGTCGGCACGGCGCCCGACCGCGAGCGGGTGATCGCGGACACCCGTCGCGCCATGGAGCTGGCCGAGTGGCGACGGTTCCTCACACCCGGCGCCGACATCTCGCTCAAGGCCAACCTGGGCTGGGACAAGCTCATCCCCGGCGCGATCAGCGCGCCCTGGGTCGTCGAAGGCGTCATCCTTACTCTGCGCGAGCACGCTGGCGAGATGTTCCTGGTCGAGTCCGACCAGGTCGTGCTCAACGTCGAGCGCAGCGTGCGCCTCACTGGACTGCTCGAGGTCTGCCAACGCCTCGGGGTGCGGTGGTGCAACATGTCGCGCCAGCCCGTCGTGCGGCGGAGGGACTCAGGCCTGGCAGTGCTGCGGGACGTCAACATCCCGGAGGTGCTGACCCGAACCGAGCTGGTCACCCTGCCGCTGCTGAAGACCCACAACAAGACGGTCCTGACGGGCGCCTTGAAGAACCAGTGGGGATGCCTCGAATCGTTGCGCCACCACTATCACCTCGTGCTCACCGACGCGATCACCGATGTCAACCTCCTGGTCCAGCCGCGCTTCGCCGTGATGGACGGTACCGTCGGGCTCGAAGGGAACGGGCCCAAGGCCGGCATCTCCCGTGAGATGAACACCGTGCTGGCGTCGGCCAACCTGGTCGGGATCGACGCGGTCGCGGCCCAGATCATGGGGATCGACCCTTTTTCGGTGCCACACCTGAGGCGTGCGTCCGAGCAGGGGCTGGGCTCGTTCCTCGGGGACTTCGCCGTCCTCGGCGACCCGGTCGCTCCCCCTCGGCGACCGTTCACACCGGCACGTCACAACGCGGTCTCGTGGCTCGAGCTTCTGCTGCGTCGCTCGGCGGTGCAGCGGATCGCCTTCCACTCCCCTCTGTTCGGCCTCCTGTGCTGGGGCGCGCGGCGGTACTACGACCTCTGGGACCTGCTGGTGGGAACCGCCCGCAGACGCGCCTTCCTGCGACGGTCCGGCTACGCCGCGCAGTGGCGACGGTGACGGTGGTGGCTTCAGGCGAAGCGGCGCCGGTCGCCAGCATTCTCGGAGGTTGCGGGTGACCCGCGAGAGCGTCCGGCGGGCGGGCAGGCACCTCGCCCGCGCCGTGCTCGGTCTCGTCCTGCTGGCGCTCGTGGCGGAGGTCGCCCGCCTGGCCCTGTGGACTCCGAACGTCCACACAGACAATCTCTACAACCTCGGCCTGGTCCACCGCAGCGCGGGTGCTGCGCCCTGGCCGCTGCTCGAGACCTCCTACGTGCACTGGTATTTTGAGCCCTACCCAATGGTCCGGCCGGAGGACTGGCACCGCAGCGCTGCGCTGGTTCTGCTGCGGGGGGTGGCGGAGGCGATGGGCGCCGGGCACGACACGATGCTGCGTCTGCCCCACCTGGTCTGGGTGCTGGCATTGTGGCTGCTCATGACGGCTCTTGCGCGGCGGCTCGCGCCGCCGGAAGCGACCCGCTCCCGGACCCGGATGGTCGGGCTGGCGGCCGGGGTCCTCCTCCTTCTCCTGCTGTCCGGGCCCGGGCTGCAGGTCATGACGGGCGCCTTCATGGACGATGCGCCGGCGGCGGTCTTCGCCTTGCTCGCGGTGCTCCTGCTGCTCCGCGGTCCGCCATCCCCGCGGCGCTCGGCGGCGATCGGGGCCGCGTGCGGCCTGGCCTTCTGGATGAAGGACCTCGCCCTGATCTGGGGAGGACTCGGTCCGCTCCTGATCGCGTCAGTGATCCTGCTCGATCGACGCGGGCGCGTCGCAGCGGCGTTGGTAGCCCCAATCGCGGCGTGCGTGCTCGGCTTCGCCGCGGTTGCCGCCATCAAGGTGGCGTGGAACCTGGCCGACCTCGGCGTCCCGTTGGCAACGCCCGCCCGACTCGGCATGGTGGGGCGCAATGTCCCCGGGGTGTTCGACGGCGAGCACTTCGTTTACTTTCTGTTCCCCCAGCTCGACGTCCACAGCGGCAGCCTGTTGGCTCAGGGAGCTACGGCTCTCGCCGCTCGGGTTTCCCTCGGCCTGCGCCTCAGCGGCTACGCGTTCCTCGACCTCACGACCACGTGGCTGCTGGTCGGCGTGGCGGTGCTGGTGCTGCGCCGCGGACCGCGGGGTGGGACCGTCGACCGGCTGCTGGCGATGATGGCGGTCGTCACGGCAGCGATCGCGGGGCTCGGGATCCTCCACCTCGCCGAGCCGCTTCAGCTGCGTTACTGGCTGGTCCCGGTCTGCCTCGCCTCGGCTCTCGGAGCCGCCGCCGTCGCGACCGCCCTGTCCGACTGCAGGGGCTGGCTCCCGTGGGCGGTCTGTGCGGTCCTGGTGGTCGGCCTCCTCCCTCCGGCGATGCGCTACCGTGACACCGTCGCCTCGCTCGGTTCGCTCCGACCGTACTCGCCGGCGGCGGCGGCCGCCTTGGTCGAGGCGGCAGGGGAGGATGGTCCGGTGATGCTGCAGGCGAACCGGGGCACCCAGTACTGGGCGCAGCACCCGCGGGCGCGGGTGGTCGGCGTCCGCGCAGCGCCGATGGCCGCTCTCGACCGAACGCGGATGGGTCGCTTCCTCGCGGTCTACCCGGTGGCGGCGGCACTGGTCGACCTCTCCGAGGAGCCGGCGCTCGCCCAGGCACTGGTGCGCGACGGCTTCACCGTGCGCCGTCGTTTCGGCACCGAGCTGCTGCTCGAACCGCCCGCCGCGACCGCTGCCACCGGGGAGGCGAGGTGAGTACCGGGCTGCAGATCGCTGCAGTGGTGGTTTCGTACCGCTGCGAGTCCGACCTGCCGGCGTGCCTCGCAGCGCTCGCTGTCGCCGACGGGGTGACCGAGGTCGTGGTCGTCGACAACGCCTCGGGGGACGCCTCGGTCGAGCTCGCTCGCCGTGCCGGTGGCCGGGTCCGGGTGCTCGAGCTGTCCGAGAACATCGGTTTCGCAGGGGGCTGCAACCGGGGCCTCGAGGCGGTCGGTGAGGGCTTCGACGCGGTCGCATTCCTCAACCCCGACGTGCAGGTCCGGCCCGACTGCCTGGCGAAGGCCGCCGATGCACTTGCCGCCGACCCGTCCCTCGGCGGCCTCGCGC